>CP030868.2:0-1200000 GCA_004010835.2 Oenococcus sp. UCMA 16435 | reverse complement strand
TTGTGATCCGTGGAAAACTTTCGCTAAACGAAAAAACAGCTTCAGATATTGTGACCAACAGCGTTGTTCCTGATGACAGATTTGATAATTAAAACTATTATTCTTTTAGGATTCTCACAAGGAGAATTAGTCTCTGCTTTGGTAGTTGCCGATCATTCTGAAGCAATTCAAAAATTGATTTTATTTTATCCTGCTTTTTAAATACCTGATACTATTAAAAAAATGTCGCATCACATTCCTACTTTTCTCATGCCAAAAAATGGATTAGAATTCTTAGCTTTTTGTCATAACAGACAATGTGAGAAAATGGCTTTATTCATAAATTTGTTATATAAATAATAAATAAAAAGAAATGACTAGCAGTGCTTAAAGAGAGTGAGGCATAATGGCAATACACAAATGTTTTATTTCGTTCAAAATGGAAGATGAGGGTTACAAAAAAGATATACAGCAAATCGAAGATATACAGATGATTGATAAATCTTTGGATATCCCCATTAATTCCGATAACCCTGATTATGTTATGCAAAAAATTAGAGATGAAAACTTAAAGGATTCTAGTGTTACATTATTTTTAATCGGTAGTTATAGTGCTGAATCGTTGGGCCAAAACGAACAGTATTATATTAAAAAGGAATTACAAGCTTCCCTGTACCATTCACAAAATCACGGACGAAATGGAATACTAGGAATAGTTCTTCCTGAAATGTACGAAAAAATATACAAGGGACAATACATTTGCAACATTTGCGGAAAAAGACATAATTATGTGGCTATTGATGACGAAAATGTAATTAAAGAATTAAGCAAAAATTATTACATTGAAAAAGATCATAATTCATGTGCATGGCAAGAAGATGAACGTTATTGTGTATTAGTAAAATGGGAAGATTTTGTCTCCAATTCAAAAGAGTTCATAGAACAAGCCTGGAATAAAAGAGAGTCTCCTATTGCGGATAAAATAACAGTTTATCCAAAATAATTAAGAAGGAGAAAATAAAACTATGACATACCATTGTTTTACTGTGATGGGATACGGAAAGAAAGTAGATTATAAATTAGGTAAGTCAATAGATTTGGATAAAATTTATACCAAATTAATTGAATCTAGTTTAAAAAGTTTTTCAAAGATTGATAACGTGCGTGGAGATGAAATATCCAGTTCTGAAATAATCGACACAGACATGTTCGAACTATTGCTCAGTGCTGATATTGTGGTGGCAGATATCACAACCTTGAATCCTAATGCAATTTACGAACTAGGAATAAGGCACGCCTTAAAGCCTTATTCCACGATCATACTTGGTCTAAACGAAGATGAGTTACCATTTGATTTTAGTCATAATCGTATTTTTAGGTATTCTTGGGGCGACATAAACAACGAAGAACTTTTGCAAAAGAAGCGGCGATCCTTACGAAAATTATTGAAAAACACGATTTATAATTTGGATCAAGGCCACGTAAATTGCGACAGTCCATTTTACGAATATGTCAAAGATATAAATGCACCCAAAATTTCCCAAGCCAAATTAGAAGAGATAAGAGCTAAACATTATGATTCTTTGACAATTCGAAGCCTGACGGATCAAGCTAATGAATTAAAAAAAGAGGACAAATATTTAGAAACATCAGATATTTATAAATCATTGTCTCTAGATAATCCAAATAATCCGTATTATAAACAACAACGCGCCTTATTTCTAAGCAAAGTGGTAGATGCGAATCACAATCCCGATAAAACGTCTTTAACGAAAGCGGAAGAAATTATTAAAAAATTAAATCCATTTGCATCTCTTGATTCCGAAACTACGGGAATTTATGGTGCCATTGAAAAACGTTTGTTTATCTGTACCAAAAGTACGCCTTATTTGGAAAACGCAATAAAATCCTACAATAGAAGCTTTGTACTCAGTAGAAATTATTACAATGGGGAAAATGTAGTTAATTGCCTGCTTTATAAACTATCAAAATCTAATGGCACTGAGGAGCAGGCCTATTTAAAATACCGAATCAAAATCGTAAATAAGGAAGTCCTCAAACTTGCGGAACGGGAATATGAAAGGCAATTATCTGAATCCTCGGATTGTGATTATTGGTTATCCGCCACTATATCTCTTTCTTGCCTGTTAGAAGGTCAAAATGATCAATATATCCAATATAGACAATTGTTTTTCGATCATTTAACATACGATTGGGAAAAAGAAAGTTATCAAACGACTGAGAGCCTTAGACAAGATGGACTAAACGAATTAAATAAATAAGTAAATAACACATTTTTTATTGATCAAATCATGTTGGGTATAGACTAGTAATTAGCCATTGATCATGCCTAATTAACGGCCAACACTCGAAACATTTATCTGGCACGTTCCAAGTATTTTTATTTTGAGGGTCAACGACACGAAAATGTTTTTCTTTTTCCAATACTTCGGGTTGGTATACCAAATATGGGTATAGGTCCAAATATTCTTTTCCCTTAAAAACTTACTAGATTCATTAAGTATTCGAAAAATACAATTATTTCGACCACTCATTGCTTGTCCTATCCCTAATTCCCATTGACACCATTTTGGATGACTGATATTAGTAGTACATATTATGCTAAAGACTTGCATTGATTAATTCTGTTCTATATTGCTTCAATGTTTTTGGGCGTGACACGGTTCCAAAATTAGGATCATCTAGCCGGTCAATATAAAGTTTGTATCCATCTTTTTTAAGAAGCGAAGTTAGACTCATTATTTCCTCTATATACTATTACGACTGTTGATACTAATAAAATTATTATTACAGTAGATAATGATATTAAGTTAAAAATACAGTAATTTTATAACCGTAGTAATAAGACACATAGTCTCCTTTTGGTATTTTGTGGTTTAGATAAATCGAATTGGCATAATCTTTTATAACTCCACTTATATTACTTGAGGTTCCAATAAATTCATCTATACCATGTCCAAATATCCAACATAAATAATTAGTCTAATGTTACCTGCCAATTTTAATTTAAGCAAGAGACAAAGGAAGTATTCTTGAACTTGTTATTGCCACTAATTCTTGTTGAGCAACTTATGCCATTCAAGCACATGATATGCAGCAAAGTTAGTGCGGAAACTTTGGAGTGGGTGAATATCAAACTGATTTTTATTTGTTTTCTCGCACTGAGATGTTCATCAGATTTTAGCCCAAGCAAAAAAGAATTGTCTTGCAGTATGTGTAGAAGTTAGCTTCGCGGCGCTAGCAGCAATTTGAAGACCAGTCGTATCGGTAAAAATTTCGTTTATTTCTGCATGTCCGTGAACATCTTCAAAACCTTTGTTTATGAGACAAATTTGTTGGATTAATCTTTGTACCATATGTTCATACACGATAGTATCGTTGTGATTGCTCCAAGATGACAAGTTTCCTCGGCCATCAAATTGACTACTGTTCAAGTCGAGAGCATGACTCATTTCATGTAAGATTATGGTTCCAATGGAACTATAATTGGAAAATCTTGATCCGTTGAGCGAAAAGAAGGGAAACGTAAGAATGGCTGCAGGTATCAAAATACTATTTTCTTTAAAAATATATCTAGCTGTGGCTAGGTGAGAGCTCACTGACCAGTATGCCAGTATGTATGTGGATTCTTTGAATGTTGGCGTAAAAGATCTAGTTGGTAATCGAACTGCTTAATGGAGAAAACTATAACATTGGTGAAAGGCGAGGAGTTATCCGAGAATAAGAAATAATAATAAAATGATCTAACCATTAAAAGAGCTCCAACTCTAGAGTTTATATTTCTAATATTGTTAATTCCTATTGCCTTGAATCCGGAAGAAAGATGGGAATTGTTTACCTTGGTAATAAATTTCTCTACGTAGGTCTTCGATCATTTCTTCAATAGCTATTATTGTTTTACGAGGCAGGTTGTTCTATACATGTTCCATTGTAAGAGGCTCCACCATATTACTTAAAGTTGCCTTTAAAGAAAACTCACTTTGAGGCATAAACAAGGGTTTTCTTCCTTGAAAGTCAAGGCAAAGTATTCCTAATCTTCGCAAACGATCCGAAAGAAGATTTGTGTCACGGATCACTTCATTTATGTACGCCCAATGTTTATAAAGACAAAAGGTTTTTGCACAAGAAATTCTACCAAAATTTGTGAAATAGGCTGGTTCTGTAACGTTAACAACGTTCGGAACTTTACCTAACAAATTGTAAATACTTTCCAAGAAGCAAATAGTATGCATTTCATTTGCAATCCTGGCAACAGGTTCTTTGTTGTTTCGGCTACTATATCGTTCCACTGTGCACGCGATTTTATGAACTCGCCTGCTAGTTTATCGAAAGATAGAGAATCTTTGATATATATATATGTTCGCTTGCTAAGCAGAAAGACCACTCCCCACCAAAGGCCTTTTTAATAATATATGTCGCCACGAACTATTGGATTTTGATGGTATGTTTTTCCGATTATATGTATATGCACTTTCAAAAATTTTATCAATCACGTTTTACGATAAAATATAAGAATTATTATTCTCAAAATCGCGAATAACTTCAACTTGAAATGGTAGTGGGAAAAGTCACCTTGCCTAGTCAGCCCAATTATGCAAGAACTCGGATAAAGTATTCATTTATCAAATTTTCTTCAATCGTTCATTCATTGGGTTGATGCCATCAGATTCTAACTTTGATTCATTAGAGAACAAACGGTACAGGGTTCTTGCATTAACGTCAAAAGAACTTTTACCGTTTAAGATATCAAAGAATAGTTATGCATCCGCTTTTCTCTGGGCTTCTCCAAAATAAGAAATTTGAATTCCTTGATTATGTTTATTATAAATCCATTGATAGCTCACATATTTATACAAATATTTAATTTCTTTTATGATTATTAATTAAATTTTCCTTGCAATAGTTATATCTACAATAACCTTTATAATTACCGATACACAAAGCCAAAATAGAACTCTAACCGTCGATTGAGACAACTGCTTCTTTGCGTCTGTTTACAATAATAAGAACCCAGCATGATAGAACCAGCATGACCAGACCACCGAATGCAAAGACAACAAAAGTGTTAAATTGGTCAAACAGTATCCCAAATACTATCGTTCCGGCAGGCATTAGAATCGAACTTACAGTTTCATCCATCGAAAAGACGCGTCCCTGCATCTTTTCCGGGATGTGTTGTTGCATGTAAACGTCAACCGGTGTGTTTGAAAACACAAGTAACAATCCGAGGACAATGTTAATTGCGATAAACAAAATGGTGTATGCACCTTTTGGCAAAGCGATCAGGTTCGGAAGCCCAATCAGTGAAACAATTAATGAGAATATGCTCAAACTAAAGTAAGCCACTTTCAATGATTGCGTTTTAAAATTAAGTCTACTCAGAACCAAACCGCCAAGGAACATACCTCCCGCAAACGCAGACTCTGTAAAACCATATTGTGTGTTTGTTAGATGAAGTTTATCGACCAGAAAAAAAAGGCAGGCCGATATTGATTGTCGCAAAGAAGAAGTTGATAGCGCCAGACGATCCCGAAAACACTAGGTATAATTTGTTTTCCCACAAAAATCTTAGGCCTTCGATAAAATTAGACACAATATGACTCTCTGTGTCGGCAACTTGCAAATCCTCGGCATCTGAAATTTTGCTGTTCTTCAAAAACTTGAGAAATATGATTGCAATTAAGGCAACTGTTTCAAAACCTACTTCTATATATGCGAACATGTCTAGGCTAATCAAAGTGTAGACGACCGCCCCTAAAACCGGAGCCAAAAACTCTGCGAGTGATGAAATTGATTGATTGAGCGAGTTCGCCCTTTGGAGATCGTCTTTACCAAACAGTTGTGCGAGACTTGCCTGTACCGCGGTGGTTAAAAATCCATCAGAAACTGCAAGCAACGTAATCAATACCACCAGCTCTACAAAATATATGCTAGGGAACTCAATGAAAAAAAGAGCAAATAACAATAGGGAGACAATTGTTCCAAGTTGCGAGGCGATCATAATTTTTTTATGGCTATACGTATCAACGGCATATCCAACAAAGGGCGTAATACAAAGGCTGACGATTGGTCCAGTGACCAAGCTGATTCCCATACCCAAAGCAGATCCTGTTCTCCGCAGGATATAAAGACCAATTGCAAAAGAAAGCATTTCGCTGCCAAACGTTCCAAAAAATTTCGCAATAAGAATCCTGCTAAGGTTGTTGTTCACTCTCAACATAAGTTAATTCTCCTATCCATGTTCATTATCACTTGTGTTTAGACATAAGAGCATTCTTTTTATCACAGATAAAAACTACTCTTTCTGCTCGATCTTTATCATAGCTTTCATCAGAGTATCCATTCCTTATTACCACTTTATGAAATCCTTTATCAAGTAATAGCTGTCGGATTTCGTCAAGTGAGTAAATATAATTTATAATTTTAGAATCAAAACGTAAATATAAATCCGTCCCTGGTTTCCTATAGGCTCCTTGAAATCTTGTAAAGCCAATCTTGTGCAGGTCATCATAAAATCCTTCCCGGATTGAAATATAATCTTTGTTACTTATTACTAAGAACGAACAATTATTTTTAACTGCTTTTTCAGTATTTAAGTCAAAAATAAAAATGCCATTATCCGATAAACTATTGTACGCACTTTCAAAAAAGTCCCCTATGGTTTTCAAATTAGATAGATGATTTACCGCATCAGCAGTTGATACAGCCAAACCGAATCTCCGATTAAGTTTAACTAAACTCACATCTTCCTGAAATAACGGCGTATGTCGAAGTTGTTGTTTAGCAACTTCTAGCATATTACTAGAAAGATCGACCCCTGTAGTGATCCAACCCTCATTTTCAAACCTCTTCAAAAGAGTCCCAGTTCCACACATGAAATCTACAATTGAGTGTTCAATATTCTTACGCTGAGCGTATTCCATAATGAACTTTCCATACTCCCGCGCTTGATTAGTAAGAGCATAGTTATAAAAAGGTGCAAAATTCCGATTATAATTCGTTTTAGATTCGTACTCGCTCATTCTTTTAATCCCTTCAAATTTCTTTTTTATATACGTATACGCACTGAAAACATATGGGCTCGTTATTTTGTAAGTGCTCTTTTTATCTTCCTATGACATCGACCAAAAGTTTTCTGCCGGAAATTTATTTCCGTGAAGTTCTCTATGTGTACTTGAGAAGTAGGCTCCAGCCATCCCAAATATAAACTTCGATCCTGATACATATTTGGAAATGTCTACTCCCTCAGCAAAGATATCTCCGCTGATATTGGTATTCCCAACTATAGAACCAGTGCCCTTGGCCACAATGGGCCAAATTAAGATGGGTTTATACCAAGAAGATAAATTAAATGGAGAAGTATTTAGAATTAGTTGTCCATCAGCTTGCCCAATTGCTTGTGTTTCCAAGAATCCAACTGGTGCAACTAATAGCTGACCTGGTTCAACAAAAAGATCAGCTTTCGGATACCATTGAGTTACCTTATTTAAAAAAAGTTTTGTATCTACACTATTCTGTGTCAGGATTTTCCTTGCTATATCTCCGCCTCCGAGATTTATGACCTTTATTTTTTCTCCGGATAATAACTCTTTTAGATTTGCGAGTGCTCTCGTCATTTCGATAAGTGAATCCCCATGAAAATGTACTCTTCGAATACGCTGGCATACCAATGGCCTCAGTGACAATTCATGTATAGAAATCCCAATCTTGTACTGTCCTTTAATGCGAACACCTAAGTCATCTAAAAAATGATAGTTTAAGAACCAATCAACCTGATCCTGAGTGCAGCAATCAAACAATATATGCTGTGTGTCCAGCCGATGAACTTCAGTTTCTTCAAATCCGCGTCCCGTTATAGAAATAGTCCTTGGATGGGACTTTAATGCGATATCTAGTTCAGTACTCGAAGCGCAATCAACTCCGTCCAATATTGATGAGTATTCTTGTACGATTCTTAAATTTCGATTTGCCTTGATGGAGTATAGAATTTTAATTGCAAATTTTCTCTCTTCGGTTTGATAAAAGTTCGCGACTCTTCTAAGTATGTTTTCGTTATAAACAATCGTCGGATATGTATATTCTTTTAGTTTTGTAATAAAGGAAGTTCTGTTGAGTTCCTCCGAAAATATTTGATGAATAGACAAAAAGCTTCCTCCTTAGTTTGTAGAAGCAATGGCATCAATTAATGTATTTACAGAGCGACCAAGAAATGCTCCCGGAGCAATTCTGATACATCTGAGCGATTTGCTGTCTATAATATCTGTCCTTGTCTGTCTGAAGCCAAAGCTGGTTCCAAATGGTAAATAACCACCTAAATGATTGATGTGATTCAAAAGTCCTTCTGTCCAACCTCTTATGTCTACATTCTCCGAGGATGGAGTTAAATAGAAGAATGGCCAACCAGTGTTGTATCCAATTTCGAATCTAGAGTGGCTCACACTATTAACGAGTCTTACCACCTTGCGAGTATTCTCACCAATCAACTCTCTATAAGAATTTACGTGACAAGATGCAAATAATACAGGGGAGAAACGAAGGTAAGAATTATAATCTATGGACAAGCCAGAAACCGCTCTATAGCTTCTTAACATTTCTGTAATATAAGTTGCATGGCTCATCTTTAAATTCGTTATGATATCCACTATTCCAAGATTTAAAAGTTCTAGGCCACACTGATCAAGTTTTACTCCCGATCTTACTTTCAGCAATATTAATGGAAAATTCACATTTGCAAAACTATTTATATCGCTCGTACGTTGTGTATCCAAAGTATCATCAATTATTAAAACCGTCAGTCTTCCTCTTTCATGACGAGATCCCACGGTATTGATTATGTCCTGTCGCGAGATTTCAGTCTCTTGCATAAACGCACACGGTTTTTCCACTATTCCAAAATGTGATGCCTTTAGTTTCATCAAAAATTCTTTCTTAGTCTTGCATTTAATATTGTTTGGTATTAGATATTTCAGTAATGTATTTGTTTCAAAGTATCCACATAAATTAACTATAGGTACGTTCATGATTCGCTGACATATTGTAACAGCAGCATTAATCGCCGCACTACCTGAATTAAAGCACACACAGTTTTGGACACGGTCTTGGTGTTCAAAGAAATGTTCAATATCCACAAGTGGAAGGGCTCGATCATAGGTTGCACGAAAGGAATCATCAGACGTAAGCATGACTTTATCTGGAGATCTATAGTTCCAAAAACCAAAATCAGAAAGTGACTTCTGAATAATCTTCCGCCGGAGCTTTTGTTCAATCCGATGTAATACGACCTCATCTGAATAACTTCCAAACAATTCAACGTTCCCGACTTCATCAAATTTTAAATTTGTTTCTTGAGCTAACGATTTCAGGTACATTAATTCAGTCACTGCATTACGTTTGAAATCCATTGGTTCCAAGCTCAATTCTTCCAAATTCGTCAACGTGTATTTCCTCCAGTTCGCGACGCTTCCAATAGATATTTCTGCTAGAGAATAAGGGGACTCTGTGAATTGTTCTAGTATATAGTGAAGCAACATAACTTTGCTCATTCCTAAAGAGTGCTTCTATCGTTGACATTTTTTTTCCTACAAACAAATCAAAAAAATGTGTCAATGGCAACGCAAGTGTTGAAAAAAAGGTTGGCGCGCCAATCTCCAAGCTCATATCGTAAAGCGATCGCAATTTGTTATGGTTGATTATATTACCTGTACATACAAGTGACAGATAGCAGAAAGGAGCCAAGACTGTTTGAATCGTTAGACAAATCTCTTTGTTCGGAAAGTAATCAGAGTATGCAAGCGTTAAATGTTTATTCATATTCTGTTCCATGTTGCAGTTGGTTCTCCCAGTAAATTCATTTTCATCCGCCAAATTTGGCAACTGATTGACAACAAAACTATCACAGCTATCTACCTGTAAAGGAAAATTACTAATAAAGGTTGACTGAATATTGTGCCTGTTGAACATGATTAGTGAGATAAGCCGCTGGTTAGGTGATTTGATGAAAAAAATATTTCTTCCAGGCGTATTTGAAAATGTGTAATGGTTTCTAATATTTTTAGAGAACAAATCTTTCTCTCGTGCATCTCCGTTGGATGGCCAAGTCAGATCAAGAGAACGATCAGACAAATTATCCTCTCGGTGCTTTCCAGAGCTGTCAAGAACGAAATCTATATCCCTAATTCTTTCCTGAACGAACCCCTCTAGCAACCATGGGGCCCCAATACATCAACTAGCATAGGTGCATAAAACCTAGTAGTTAAAACAATCACATCCTTTTTAACAATATTCGCAGAAAGAACGGGGTAAAAATATAGACGTAAACGTTTATCTGTCATGCACCGTCGAATTGCCTTAAGTATCAATATAGGCGGCATTAACTCCTGTAGATACGTCTTAAGATGAATGTCAATGTGGTCTTGAGCAACAAAAATTTCACAGTTGTTTCCCGGCACTAAATGCGGCGAACATAAATCTCGAACAAGCAGTCCTGCATATGATGAAGATTGCAACACTGGTTTAGCATACAAAACATCATCGATTTCAATTTTCATGATTTATCCCTTATATGCTTTCAAAAGAAAATCTTCTAAAATCAAGCACATTTTTTCTTCCACTTACCTGTCCAAAACACTTGCCCTTAATTACGCTCATAACAATGTCATTTGACATCATAGCCGCTAAAATAGAATTAGTTGGCCCAAAAGAACCATAAGATACTTGCCTTTCATGAATAACAGTAGTATTTCTAGACTTTCGTGGTACTTGAGTGAATGTACCCGCTGTGGGTTTATCATAGAAAGAATAGCTGGCAAAATCCGGTCCTACACCTCCCTGGATAGCTTTCGACTTTAGTGTCGAGGCAGCAGTTCCCACGATACGTGAAATGTTATACGGCTTGTCGGCAGCACAAACGATCAAAGTAGGATCAAAACTCTTGGCAATTTTGATGAGTTGAGTTGCAGTCTCAATTCGTGCCCTAAAAACACTGACATTATTGGGATAGTCAGCGTGTTTATTTACATACTCACGGCATACATCAGTCTTATATTTTCCAATGTCATCTTTTGAATATAAGTACTGTCTGTTCAGATTGTTGTCCTCAACTCGGTCGAAATCTACCAACAAAAATCTTGAAATATGGCTTCCGCAAAGGTGTTGAAGAATGGATCCTCCAATTCCACCCAATCCAACTATACAAACTCGCTGACGGTCCAAAGAAACAAAAGCCTTGTCTGGATTCCCTACCAATCCTTCGATAAAGTAATACGTTCTGGGATTTATATGCGTATCCAACGGCGGATTGCTTTTAACAAGCTTTTGTTTCTTCAAAAACGCAAACGTTTTTGTCTTAGCTAGTAAGTCTTCTTTTTTAAGTCCACTAGAACATACGGCATTTATAACATCGATTGATTCCGGAGTTTTCGAAATTTTCCATATTTTCCTATACTCAACCAAAAAATGATCATTTACATCAACGACTCTAACGAAGTCTGCAATTTTATACATGATTAACACCGTTTACCTTAATAGCACATCTTAACAAAAAGGTGGGGCTTGTGCCCCACTGAGAGTTACGTTGCATTAAATAAATATGTCCTACGTTTAACATTTTAGACAATACTATACTCTCAAACCTTCTTATAAAATATAATGCTTAACAATTTAGATTGCACCTAATATTAAATAAATATGTCCTACGTTTAACATTTTAGACAATACTATACTCTCAAACCTTCTTATAAAATATAATGCTTAACAATTTAGATTGCACCTAATATTCGAATCAATTTTGTCATTATTAGGTCCGTTCAGTCGCTATGACATCTGCATACGCTTCTTCAAAATCCAACAATTGAATATCAACCTGTTGATCTTCTTTAGGATCGTTTAATTCTTTTTCATTCGACATAATTACACCTCCTTCCTTTGAATAAAATATTACCTCATAGTATTTCATAAAGTCAATATGTTTTTTTAATCACAATCTAACATCTATCACAAAAAATATTGCCATTAATAATCGTTAAATCAAAATTTTGTGTCAGAATCTTCCCCCCTCGTGAATCTTTTCTGATATTCCAAAAAAGTAAAGGATATCATACATTTTTTAGAAAAAGAAAAACTTTTAAAAAGTAAGCAAAAGAATGTTTTAAATACAATTCAGCACATGTCATATTATAAAATAGCTTCACAACTTTCTATAGAGGAGAGGGCCGATATGTTCAGGACGCTATCGTATTGTTTGTGAATCCTCGGGAACGGTTGGACTAGCACGTTTTTTAATAATAACAAAAATCTTGGCAATGAAATTAATTGACCAAATATTTCGGTTAACACACTGGAAAAATATTTTTATGAGAATATCTTGGAATTAATAAATAGAATGAATGAACACCCAGGCCAGTAGGGAAATCGCTCAACTCAGAATCATCTATATGCGTAACTTTTTAAATGAGATTAAAAAGGAATCCGTGGGCGCGATTATGAGGGATAGCCAATATTTAAATTCAAAATAATTTTTCGAAAAAACGGCAAATTTATTTTCAAATACTAAAGTTATTCCTAAAAAATAATTATTGTTGAACATGTTGTTATTAATAGTACTGATTTTATTGATTATCTTTGTGACCATTGCGAAGTTTTTCTAGTCCCAAAATCAAAAATCATTGATGACAAAGTACTTACCGCACTAGAACAAAAATGTTTATTTCTGAAAATATCAAGAGAGGAACTAAAGAAAACATCAGTAATTTCTTTTCTCAAAAATAGTTGTTTAGGATAGATTCACCATCATAGATATTGGCTGATATTTTGCACCACAAATTGTAAATATAAAAAAATAATTCTCTAATCAGTTATTAGAAGTTACTGAAGACACAGAAAACAGTTATCAAAAGTATGATCAACTGTTTAAACTGCAAGATATAAAGCTTCTTCCAATAATATCTGTTGCTAGAGGCGCACTAGAAATTGAAGAAGATTATTTAGTCAGTCATGAAATTGTTGTTAAGCCAGAAATATTTTAACAGACTGTAAGTATTACTTTATTGGTTAAATGTATATTGGTTATTTATTATGGAAAAATTGGTTGTAGTATCGACGAGAATTTACGAAATCTTGGCGCCGTAATCTATGTCATTGATTACCAGGCAATTAGACAGGCTGACGCATTAGCACATAGTTTTAATTATGTTAAAGATATTTACAATTACCTCAATTCGTGTATATTCTTTATATTGTTGAGGTGAGAAAGCTGTTGATCTAAAACAGCTCTATAAAATTAATTTAAATCATATTCTTTACTGTTTTTTGGCGACTTACTGTGAAGGTACATTTACAAATAGAGAATTGAATAGGACTTTTTATTTCCTTATTAGGAGACTTTTAAATACGGTTTTATATTTCTTACAGGTTTTTGATCATTCTCAAATAGATTGAGGTAGTCGAAATGTTAAACATAGTAACAATAGAAAATCACAAATTATCAATAGTACCACAAGGAATAAAAAAAATAGCTGAATTGAAAAATAAAATAGAAATTTCAACACAACACGTGATTGGAGCTTCTATTGATACAGGAATTTTAAATGACAGCAAGGGTCTAGGGGGCACCGGGCAAATCTCTTCAAAGATATTGAGCCGGCAGTTTTAAGAAGGATGGAAAAGAAAGCTTTTTCAATATTAAAAGAGAAAATAAACAAAGATGAAAAGTATACTCATTTAGTTTTAGGCGTTAATGATCTTTAAGATATTGTCGACTTAATCAATAACAATACTAATTAGAAACTAAATATAGAGATAGAACTCATTCACCCCTTTGAGATAAAACCCTTTTCAAACCACATACAAACAATTGATGATACATTTATGGAATTCACTATTTCTTTATTATAAATAACCCCTATCAACAAAACATTTTTTTGAAGATAGACCTTCTTCAGTTCTTTAGGTTTATTCAATTTGCACTGGTTGAAAGTTAACAACCGGTCTAGGCATTTAAAAGATATCCATTTGAATTTGTTTCTTAATCGACGGATAAGCTTGATTAGTAATTTAATCTTTTCTCCACTATTCAATTTTTCCCTTTCGAATCCAGCTAAATAAAATTCAATATTATTTTACTTAAAAAAATAACTTTAAATAGCTCTGAATGGTTCCGATCCTGATCAACCTAATATCCAAATCTTGAACTTTGGATGTATGGCGGCCGGTTGTTCAAGTCCACATGTGGTAAGAGAATCGCATAAGTTAAATTGTTTCATACTAGTGATGCAAAAATTCATCTAGACTGCTCTGATTCAGTCCAGATGAATTTGTTAATCTATCGATTGGCTTCAACTTTCATTAGGTAAAAAACCATGTTCAACAATCAATAACTGGCGACCCATCGTCTCAACTACCGACTGCAGATCCTCGAACTTTCGATAATGACCACTGGCAATAAGTCGGGTAGTGACAGCTGTTTGTTGTGCGATTATGGCAGAGACAACACCGAAAACGTCATCTACTGACAAACCTTTTCGGCGAGGAAGTTGTTCAATTTTCTCGCGGAAAATGCGATTGGCTTCGGCAGAAATGGCAGTGGTTTCTTGCTGCACCTTTTGCCGCAGCGGTTCGGAAAAATGCGGCAAATCGGCATAGGCTTGCATCATCAAGCGATATTCGGCCGGAAACTGGAATTGCAGCTTCAATTCATACTTAACAGCAGTGGTCATCATGGCAGCCAGACCAGGGGCATCCTGCCACTTGTGTGGGTCCATGTGATCATAAATTTGGTTATAGGCATATTTGAAAGTATCAAGATACAACGCTTGTTTATTACCGAAATAATGGAAGATCAAGCCTTTTGATACTTGTGCTTGGTTAGCGATCTGGTCGGTTTTGCTGTTATGGAAGCCTTGTTGACCAAAAATTTCCGTCGCAGCTTTGAGAATCCGGGTGACCTTTTCAGGATCCGTCACAACATTTTTCATAGGCTCAAATCCTGATGACGATAACCAGCAATGCCCAGGATAAATAGCACCACTGCGCAAACAATCATCACAATCAACCATGTCTGATCAACGTTATCAAGTGGCACATTGGCAATCCAGCCAAAAGGCGTGAAGTTGCCGGAATGCTTCGGCAGATCAAACAAACCGCGGAAGATTTGAACAATCAGACCAGCACCCATGTACAGCCAGAACAGACTACTTAAGCGCGGCCACAGACCAACTAGTGCGATGCCGAGAGTGACAAATGATGCCACGGCAGGAACGCTGGCTACAAATAGGCGGCCAAGGTACTTGAGCGGTAGTGGATGACTCAGTGCCATATTGCCGATGAAGAACAGGGACAGCAGACCGGCGGAAAGTACGAGCGTGCCAACAAGCAGGCCAAAGCAGTAGTAGCTAGTACTAATCGCGATTCGCGTTGGCTTTTCAGCATGAATGACGCTCAAATAACCAAGGTTGTCATCGTGCTTGAGCCTGAATGCCACTTGGACGCCAGCAGTCACTGCTAATGCTACGAAAATGCCGAGATACATACCTAAAAATGACAGGACCATAGTCTGATTGGCAGCATTGATTTGGCTGACATCCAGTAATTTGCGATAAAGCGGATCAGTTTTAAGAATATCGCCAACACCGCCGAGCACGCTGCCCATGACACCATCAAATACTACGGCGCCGATTAACCAACCAGCAAATAAGCCGCGTTCAGTTCGCCACAGCAAGGCAGGGACCGAACGAAGCCAACTTGCAGCCGTGGCCCGACCGGTGCGTTCAGAAATTACACCGGCACCCAGATCGCGATTACGAGCAATCATGGTGGCACTGACCGCAAGCAGAACGCTGACCAGCAATCCCAAGCCCAAGGCCCAGACATTGTTATCAGTATAGAAGTTGGCTTTTTCAAACCAACCAATCGGTGACAACCACGTCAAGTTTTGATGATTGATATCGGTGACCAGTCGAAGCAAGTAGGCGGCGGTCAGCACCATGTAGCTCAACATATTGGCCGTGCGAGTGTTATTGGCCAGCTGTGCGAACAGTAATGCAATTGCCCCGAACAGAAAGTTGGCGATGATCATTCCTAGTGAAAACAAAAAGTCTCCATACAAGTCAGTGCCTCCCATGTTGACAGTGGCCAACGAAGCAAAATAGATAATGCCCATAATGGCACTGTCGATGATGAGTTCAAATAAGGTAGCGGTGATGGCGGCAGTTCGACCAACGTTGCGGGCACGAACCATTTCAAGCAAGCCGCTTTCTTCTTGGCCACGCGTATTGCGAATCATCAGTGGCATCACCCATAAAGCCTGCAAAATAATCATGAACACAACCATCACGCCAGCAAACACAATTGCCGTGTTGTAAGTGTTCACCTTCGGCATGGCACCAAACATCGCCGCCATACCTGGGGCTTGCAACATTTTGACAATCTCTTTAGAGCCAGAGGCCCCACCAGAAAACGCTGCTTCCAACTTCCCAGCACCACTAGCGACCATCATGGCCAAAACGACAAGCCAGATGAGTGAAAACTTTAGATTTTGCTTGAGATTTGCGCGTAACAGATAACCCGCGTTGTGATTATTGTGCCACATGTGTCTCACCCTGCTTTCCGTAATAACGCAGGAATAAATCTTCGAGCGTTGGCGGTGTTGATTGCATGTCGACTACAGTACTGGCAGCAAGAGTTGTCATGATAGTGCCAAGCTCATCTCTATCAGCGGTAAAAACAACCTTGGTATGCTCGGAATTACTGTAGGTTAGGCCGTGAATGCCGACTTGCTTTTCTAAATCAGTCATCGGAGTAGCAGTCGTGACTTCAATCTTGATCCGAGACAAATGCCGCAACTGGTCAAGGTTGCCGCTTTCAATCACACTGCCGTCGCGTATGATGACAATTGAATCACACATCCGCTCGACCTCGGACAAAATGTGGCTGGACAACAGCACACTTTTGCCGGCTTTTTTCAACTTTAAAACTTCTTGCTGAAAAGTCTGCTCATTCAATGGATCAAGTCCAGAGGTAGGCTCATCGAAAATATACAGATCAGCATCTTGCGAAAAGGCAGCAATTAATGCCACTTTTTGACGATTACCCTTCGAATAGGTGCGTGCCTTTTTCTTCGGATCAAATTCAAAAGCTTTAATTAACGCATCGGTTTTTTGATTATGCTCGCGACCGTTCAGGCGCAGCAATAGATCAATAATTTCACCACCAGAAAGATTTGGCCACAAATAAACGTCCCCAGGAATATACGCGATTCGTGGATGAATCGCTGCATCATCCCGCCAAACATCCTTGCCAAAGACGGTTACTGACCCGCCACTCTTTTTCAATAAGCCTAAAATAACCCGAATGGTAGTTGATTTACCGGCACCATTGGGTCCCAGAAAACCTAGAACCTGTCCAGACACCAACGTAAAGCTGACATCTTTTAATGCCGCAAACTTGCCAAATTTTTTTTGAAGATGGTCAAGTTTGATGATAGTTGTTGTCATTTTATCATCCTCCTAAAGGGTTAAACCCGAGACACGCCTGATGTACCAGTGTCTAATCAACCTTTTCACTTGCAGTATAGTCGCTATTGACTGGCGAGTCAATAATTTTTATGAGGTACTCCAGAGGATGAAATGACTTAAGATTCAGCAAAACTTTAGCACCTGATAAACTTTAATAAACGGCGTCAATTGATTTTGCTGCACCAGCATCGCCTCTTTCTCTTAATATAATTACCATTGCAATTTAATTTATAGACCATTTGTTTTCTAAATGAGTTTTTTATACATCATAAAATCAAGATGATCCTTTTCATCTATTGTTAACAATAGTAGGTATTCTCCTGATTCGACAAATCCAAGTTTCGTATACAGATTGCTCGCTCGCTTATTATCTGAAAAAACATCAAGATAGATAACATGGGCTTTCCACTCAGCGTGAACATAATCAATGCATTTATTAATTAATCGGCTCGTTATTCCCCGTCCCCAACTATCTTTAGCAACTGTTACAGAAAGCGAAACTTGTTTTGAATATCGTGGCATTATACGAAGATCAACTTGTGCCAAACCCAAAATCTGTTCTTCCTTAGTGTAAATGAATGCCGCACTGGAACTATTATTACCAATCCTTTTCTTCATCCGATCAATGTTGAAATACTGTTTCGCCTCTTTTGAGGCAAAACTAAGGCTTTTGTTTCGTCTGACACTTTTAATAAATAAGAGTAAAAAGCATCAAAGTTTGGATTTCTTTTTGATTATATTTAGATAATATTTCTCTGCGTTTTTTAATTATCTTTTTACTTATTCGATTATCATCATCAACTATTTTTTTCAAAAAAAAATATTTAAATTAGTCCTTGCGATATTCACAGCTAATTGCCTAACTAATCAAAAGGAATGGAATGCCTGAAATAGAGGGCTCAGTGTTCATACAAGAGCTTTAGCGCTGGGAATAAACTGTTTGGCTGACTTGTCTTAAAATTGTGAAAATAATTAAAATATCATCAATATTGTTTCAATAAAGCAAGCAGTAGCGGTTGCTGCTGTTTTGTAAAATGTCCATCATTTCGTAAGATTAGCGTTCCGCCTAAATGATCAAATAAGATCTTTCCTTGTTTTTCATTACAGTTAAAGGGGTCATTGAATGAGTTAAAAATATAAAACTCTTTTGCGTTCTTTTTAATAGCATCCCAGTCATAAGAACTCTTTAAAGTGGTATGTTTCATACCATTCGGCTGGCTATAACCAGCGACTAGATAGACAGCCTTAATTGGCATTGTTAGTTTTTCAAGTAAAGCAAAGATAATATTCGTCCCGGCTGAATGACCAATTAAAATGGTGTTTTTATCAATTACTAAATTCATTTTTTTGATCTTGGATAGCGTATCAGTTAAAGATTCTTGATCGAGTTTTGGTAAATCAGCAATAATTGTTTTTACTCCTTGCTCAATTAGACTGTTGGCGATGTTTTGATACCAAAACTTATTAGCCGTGGCATGCGGTGCCGATCCGTGAAAGATGATTGCATTCATTATAAATTCCTCTGCTTCTTTGTATTTTTTTACCTTAATTCAATATCTTTTTTGGATTGCATTACATAAGAATCTTCATAACCATGTATTTTTCTAATTTTAGCTGATCTCTTGCTGACTTTTTACTGTTTCTTCATAGATTAATGACATTAAAATATCAGGTTAAGTATCGTCGTAGCCTCACTATATCTTTTAAATACTAATTCAAAAAAGGATCTGTACTTAATCTATATTGTTCAAAAATTACCAAGAAGTATTTATTTCTAAAGCTTGTTAGGATTAATTTATAAACAATAGTAAAAAGGTTACAGCAACATTCTCCACAATTATTTTATTTTAAATGAGGTGGTCACATGTCAAAAATAACAAAATTATTATATGTAGTTATAGCAATTGCCTTCTTGCTTCCTTTGACGGATCTTCTGTTGCGTTTTCAATCAACGGTTTCTTTCCCTTTTAGATTAACTCAGTTAGAACATTATCCTATGATAGGCAAATACATGCCGGAAATTTTATTTTGGTTGAGCGCCGTTTTAGGAGTTTTAACCATATTATTTATTATCACAATAATTTTGTGGTCCAGCCTAAAACATGAATTGATTTTCAAAAAGAGTAAAGGTAAATTACAGATTCAAAAAAAAGCTATTGAAAGCTTTGTAAATGAAAATGCAAAAGAAGACTCTTTTATTAAAGATCCGAAATCAAAGATAAAAATAACAAGGCACAGACTAAAAATTTATTTAAACGGATCCTTTGATCCTAATGTTGTTTTACCTAGTGAAAATCAGAAGTTTCAAGAAGATTTAACACATAAATTGACAAAGCTTCTCAACGCACCTCGAGAGAAAATTAAAATTACTCTGAAATTAAATAATCTTTATAAAGAAGAAATTAATCACCACCGGGTGGAATAGGGGGGGAAGGTGATGGAAAAGATTTTTAATCAATACAAATGGCCGATACTTATCGGCACAGCTGGTTTCATTCTAGCAATTTTATTCCTTACTGTAGGCTTCTTGCAGACCATGTTGATATTAATATTAACAATCGCCGGAAGTGTGCTGGGTTTCTATCTTCAAGCCCATGGAATATTGAAATAAAAAAATATGGCAGGATGGAGAAGTATCATGGAAAACTCTAATAGAAAAGAACAAAATTCTAAATCAGAAACCGAAATAAAGAATAACAACAATAATATCAGAGGAGCTCTAACATACGAGGACAAGGTTATTCAAAAAATCGTAGGTTTGTCGATTGGCAGCATCGATGGTTTATTGACTGTAGATGGAGGTTTCTTTTCCAACATTGCTGAAAAAATTGTAAATACGAACGACGAAACTGCCGGTGTCGGGGTTGAGGTGGGTAGAAAACAAGTTGCAATCGATTTGTCGATTGTGGCCGAATATGGCAAAAATATAGCTGAAATTTATGAAGAAATTAAAAAAATTGTAGCCAAACAGGTTAGCCAAATGACCGAACTAGAAGTAGTTGAAGTCAATGTTGATGTCACGGATATCAAGACTAGAGAGCAGTATGAAAAAGATGCAGTCAGCCTAGAAGATAGAGCGACATCCGCTGCAGGCACTGCAAATAAGACAATTTCCGAACAGAGCAATAAGTTATCGGGGAAAATGAAAAATACAGCAGAAAAGGTTAAAAAGAACGCTGAAAATAGTTCTGAACCAAGAGTTGAATGATAAACCTGTAATTTATACTACTGTGGAATTAAATTAATCATCATTTCTATTTAGATTTAATAGGTAAAAAGGAGGAATATTATGCATTTAATATGGGCGTTAATTGTTGGAGCAATCATTGGTGCCATCGCGGGTGCCTTAACTAGCAAAGGAAAAAGCATGGGATGGATTGCCAATATCGTTGCTGGTTTAATCGGCTCTTGGTTAGGTGAATCGTTGCTAGGAGACTGGGGGCCGAAGCTTGCCGGGATGGCACTAATTCCTTCGATTATCGGTGCAGTTATCATTGTTTTGATAGCTTCCTGGTTTGTTACCAGGTCAAACAGAACAGCAAAATAAAAACATTAGCCTTTGTTTCTTGCTTTCTTTTAATGAAGTTTCGTTGAATATTTAGCTATAAATAATTTAGTTTTAAAAACAAATTAATCTAAGGGAGTAGAAAGCATGTATTGGTTATTGGTTCTAATAATTGGTTTTCTAATTGGAACCATTGCTGGAACAACAATTAATAAGAAAGAAGCAATGGGATGGATTGGCGATATCGCAGCTGGTTTGGTTGGATCCTGGATTGGACAAGTTTTCTTTGGTTCCTGGGGACCACAATTTTACGACGTAGCTATTTTCCCCTCTATTATCGGAGCATTAATATTGGTTCTGATGATTTCCTTCTTTTTAAGAAAATAAAGTTTTAATAATAAAAAAGGTGCGTAATTATGGAAAATACATTAAAAAATATTTTAAAGATGACAGTAGCTTGTACATTAATAACTGGTGGCTTAATTGTCGCCGGAACTGTATTTGCTGCAAAAAAAATAGATGAATCCGGGGATGATTTAGAAGATAAAATTCCCGAAAACATTAAAGCATATATCAATAAAATGAATAAAGAAACAATGCAAAAAAATAAAGGCAAACTACAAGAATCATTTGGGACAGCAAAAGAAGTTGCTCAAAACACCAAATACAAAATCAGCGATAAAGTAGATGATATTAAGAAAAGCTTTAATAAAAACGATTAATCTTTAAGGTCTCTCTAGATAAATGAATCTAAAGAGGCTTATTTTTTATAAAAAAAGAATCAAGATTTGCTTGATTCCGATTGGCTTAAGAGATAATTGAGAAATAAATTGTTAAGGCGAGAGATTTTTTTATCATCGTCTTTTTCATTATCTTGACATTTACTAAGGAAATAAGGATATGCAGCAGCTGCATAATAAAAATCTTCAATTGTTTCCTGGGGCCTATTTTGATAAAGTGCTCTTGCGGTATCTTTGGCGTAAGTTTGTAAATCAATGCCTAAAATATCTCTAATGTCATAAGCCAAACCAGCGATATAAGTCACGGAAGAATCAAATTTTTCTAACTTGGAAAAAGAAATCATGAGTGTTCTAATTTGTCTTAATAAATTTTTTTCATCACTTTGTTTTCTATGTTTAATTCGTTGAACCAGATCTTCAAATTCTGCACAGAGCTCTTTTTCATATTCCGCTTTGTCCATAAAATTAGCCATCCCTGTATTTGTTAAATTTCAATAATTCTGTTAATTTTCTAACTAAACTTTTGTTTTTTAGTATTATTACATTGTCTCCCTTTGATATTTCGTTTGAAATGTATAAACCACTAAAAAAACTAAACAAACAGTTTTTTCAAAGAAAAAAAGTTGCTTTCTTTTAAAAAAACATGCTTTTCGTCAAAAATCGCCAAGGATGCTGTAAACCTTGGCGGTCTTGTAACACTTGTTTTTTTGTATTTATATCGGAGATAAACTACAGAAAGATGTTCAATCAAAACCCTGCGCTTGTTCATGTGCCCCAAAGAATATGTCACGATTTCTTTGGGGCACATTTATATAATAATTTATATATAAATAAAATGCTGGTTGGAAAATGTTAGGACCTTTTTTATGCTTTTAATGCCATTAATTTGAATGTTTTATTTCAAGCGTTGAAATTAAAAGTACAAAAGAATGCAGGTATAGATTTAACTGGAATAGATGAACTAACAGACGACATAATCTTGTATTGGATGAAGTGTTTTTGTGCACTTCTTTTATTGTCTCTATAGTCCTCCTTCTTTTCAATTTACATAATACTAATACGTGAGCTATACCTTTCAAATCATTTATTTAAAACAATTGGTTGTTATTAAATGATAAACGGTTTTCAAAAGCTGATTATTTATTTTTATTAATTGTGACAGGTCAGTAAATAACGAAAACAAAAAACCTCTGCTTATTATTTAAGCCGGGGTTTTGATGGAAGATCAATTATCGTTTAACTCCAAGTTGCTTAAAAAGCTGATTAACCATAGCGGCATATCGGGGTTGCTGTTGAATTAATTGCTTGGCAGCATCGACCAGTCCATAACGCAAATGACCTTTTCGATCAATAACTGTTTTTGCATGAACCATGGAACTTAAAATAGCCTCATCGACACTAGCAGCAACGGCTCGAAAAAATAAATCGATATGATTGTCGTTGAATCGAGATACCGTGTCAAAATTCCGCTCTGTGAAATGGCTAACCAGGTTGCTTGTTGAAAAAGCAAAGACAATTTCGCCGCTGCCGTTGCCAATGTATCCACCAGTCCGGTTAATACCAACAGTAGCCCGCTTTGCCAAACGTTTGAGCTGTCGGGAATTTAAAGGAGCGTCTGTTGCCAAAATAGTAATAATCGATCCTTTTTCTTCTTTTTGTTTGTCGATAACAAGCATTTCTGCTAATGATTTGCCAATGGGGATTCCGTTAACAATAAAGTTGTCAAGAAAACCGTAATTAGCCATTACCAACGCGCCAAGCGTGTAAGTATGATCATCATCGACTTTTACAATTCGGGATGATGAACCAATTCCACCTTTCAAACCATAACAGACCATGCCGCGGCCGCCGCCAACCGCTCCTTCTTCAAGGGTATCCTTAGCAGCATTTAATGCAGAGAAAACATCAGACTCAGTAATTTTCATTGCGCGAATATTTGAAATATTGCCATCATTACATTCGGCGACAATCGGATTTACCGTACTGGTCGTGTCACCAATCTCAGGGTTCTGCTTCAGCATATATTTTGTGAGTGCATTGATAGCCGTTCCAACGCCAAAAGTATTCGTTAAGATAATCGGTGTTTCAATTGTCCCGAGCTCATCAATCTGAATCAGTCCAACGCTTTTACCAAATCCATTAATCACATAGGAAGCCGCCGGGACTTTTCTTTTAAAAACATTTCCCGGATGAGGAAGAATTGCTGTCACCCCGCTATGAAAGTCGTCTTGATCAATTGTTATCTGGCCAACTTCAACGCCATCAACATCTGTTATTAAGTTTTTTGGTCCTTTTATACATTCCGAAATATCATCGATTAAATCGACTGATAAACCCATATTAATTCACCTCGAAAAATCAACAACTGGAGTAATAACAAGCTCTATCCTAGTTGTTTTCTAAAATCAAAAATTATTTTCTGATCAAACCTATTCCTTGATTTGTTTAATAGCCGTTTCTAACATTTCCAGTTGTAAAATCGTTTCCTCATCTTTAACAGGCTTTTCTTTATGATTGACGATCGCATCATAAATGCCGGCATACATACGGCTATAATCGCCAATCTCGGAAACAACTTTTTCTTCGTGGTATTGTCCCTTATCATCCAGATAAGTTAAAGTTCCATAATCCTCAGGTCTGTCAAGGCCGAAATCAGCATGATCAGGCATATAAAAATGTTTAAGGTCTGTTTCCTGGCGATCCTTTTCCTGTTTTATAAAAACACCTTTTTTGCCATAAACAACAAAGCTCGGACGAGCTTTCAATCTAAAGTAGCTTGATTTTATCGATACTTTTAGCGGTCCATCATAAAAAAGATCAAGATCAAAATAATCATTCATATGGCCCTTACCAAGTAATTGCCGGACTTCATAATGGGTATTTTCAGGTTTGCCAAAAAAGGAAATGACTTGATCCAATGTGTGACAGGCATGACCATAAAGATAACTGCTGCCGACCGAAAATTCCCTGCTGCTTTCCGGAATTTGAGGACGGTAATAGTCAAAATGCATCTCGACCTCTAATAAATCACCCAAAACACCACCATTAATAACTTTTTGCGTTGTCAGAAAATCTGAATCATAACGACGGTTTTGATAGCATTGGACAAACAAACCTTTCTCTTTAGCAAGGCTGAAAAGTTCTTTTGCTTCAGCTGATGTTTCCGTAAAAGGCTTTTCGACCAAAACATTTTTATTATGGAGCAAAGTGTCTTTCGCTAGTTTGTAATGGGTGTTGCCCGGCGTGGAAACAACGACGAGCTGAATCTCGGGATCGCTATAAATATCGTTAATATCGTTGGTATAGTGAATTCCCTCAATTTTGCTCCAACTGCTGTCCGGCCGCCTGGAAAAAATTGTCTTGACTTTAATTTTGTCTTTTAACTTCAGGGAAAAGGGCAGATGATAGCGATTGGTACTTTTGCCGTTCCCAATATAAGCAATAGTGAGCATTTAGAAAACCTCCCGAAATAATTTAGTAATTTAAAATAAAATTATTTCCCTATTAATTGTAAGGTCCTCGTTAAATAAAATTTGATAAGAATTAATTAAACCACTGAAGGCTGATAAACGCTAATACAAATAAGAAAAGTAAAATCACTTATGAGTAGAAAACATTTCAGAATTTTGGGAGAGTGGGATGAAACTTTTTAAATTGCAAAGTATGGTTTTAATTGCCATTGCTTTTGTTCTTGGCTGCAGCGAATACATTATTGTCGGTATTCTGGACAATTTGGCCGAGCAATTTCAAATTGGAATTAGTCAGGTGGGTTATCTAGTCACAGGCTTCGCTTTAGTCTACGCCATTAGCACGCCTTTAATCACACTGGCAATTGGTAAAAAAAGTCTTTATAAGGCTCTTTTGATTTTGTTATCGATTTTTATCGTCGGAAACTTGCTGACAGCCGTTGCCAATAGCTACATAATTCTGGCCGTCTCTCGACTTATAACGGCAACCAGTTCCGGGGCCTGTATCGCTGTTGCTTTGGCTTTTGCCAACTTTATTGCACCAATTAAAAAGAGAGGTTGGCTAGTTTCGTGGGTCTTTTCCGGTTTTAGCATCGCTTCGGTTTTCGGAGTCCCTTTTGGAACCTGGATCAGTAAAAATTATGGTTGGCGATATTCTTTTTATGCAATTATCTTAGTCAGCATTATTATTCTATTCTTTTCGATTCTGCTTCTTCCTAAAAATATTCATCAACAGGCCAGCAAAAACTTCAAAGAACAACTACGAATTTTTGGTGACAGGAGAATTCAGATTGGCATGTTTTTACCAATGTTCAATTTAGCGGGAATTTATGTTTTCTATACTTACCTACAACCGATTCTTTCTCATATCTTACTTGTTAAAGAAAATTTTTTAACATTAACGTTATTTTTGTATGGCCTCATGGCATTAATTAGTAATCAACTAAGCGGAAAAATTGCAAGCAGTTCCGGTCTGAAAAAAATGCCGGAAATATACATAGGTCAATTCCTGTTACTAGTACTGTTTCCTTTTCTAGCAGTCGTTCCCTTTATTGGAATGATTGTTGTTATGCTTTTAGGAGTTAGTATGTATCTGCTAAATTCACCAATCCAAATCTTTTTTCTAACGGTTGCTGAAGCCGATTACCCGCAATCTTTGATATTAGCCTCATCGCTTAATTCCATTTTTGCTAATTTCGGGATTGCTTTAGGATCGGCTACCGGTGGAATTGTAACTGAATACTTCGGTTTAAATAAAATCGCACCTATTGGGTCGCTTTACGTTCTAATTGCTCTGGTTTTGACACTAATTCTCGAACGAATCGGAAAACTGTCAACTCATAAATTTAATATGATATAAAATTTCATAAATAATTCCTAGTTTTCATTCAATGATATATTTTCTTAGTTTTTCCTCAATTCAAATATTCAAAAAGCAACTTTACGATAATCGTTCTTTATATATTTCGACATTCTATGCTGCACTATCGATAATGGATTAGAAATATAATTAGAGGCAGGTAGGTCACTATAAGAACTCGATCCATTCTGAGCAAAAAGAGCCATCTCGGAAGGAGATCAATTGTCAAAAAATAAAAGCGACCAAAGAGGCAATTTATGATAAATTTCGGAATCATTGGCGCTGGTAATATTGCCAACCGCTTTGCAGACAGTTTGAGCCATTTTAAGGATGCTAATTTATATGCCGTTGCTTGTCGTGGAATTGAAAAAGCAGCTGCCTTCCAAAGAAAGCATCCCTGCCAATTAATCTACGATGATTATGATGAGCTCTTGTCCAATAAAGATATCGATATTGTTTATATCGCTGTACCTCATGGTTTTCACTATTTATGGATATCAAAGGCCCTTAAAAAAGGAAAAGCTGTGCTCTGCGAAAAACCTGCCACGCTCAACGCCGAGCAGATGAAATCGGTTCAAAAATTAGCAGAAGCAAAAAATATTTTCTTTATGGAAGCAATGAAAAGCCGTTTTACACCAGCATATCAAGAGATAAAAACAATCATTAACAATGGCGAAATCGGCAAAATAATCAGTATTGACAGCTCCTTTTGTCGGGAAATATCTAAAAAAACAGCAACTTATCATTTCCAGCCAATTCAAGGCGGCTGTTTGTTAGATATTGGAATTTATAATGTTGCCCTGACCGAAGACTTTGCCAAAACGCTGCCTAAGGTCGAAGTGCTGGAGAACAAAATGGATATCAGCGGTGTTGAAACATATACCAAGGCAAAGCTTCTGTTCCCAAACCTTTCGGCGACCATTGAGTGTGCCTTTGACCGGAACAAACAAACCGAAGCTACGATCAAAGGAGAAAAAGGTCAAATAGAAATCAAAAATTTTCATCGAGCCGAATCCTTTATCGTAAAGACATCCAGTGGGACAAAAAATTATCATATAGCTTATGAACAAGATGATTTTCATGGCGAAATCGCTCATGTGATTCAGTGTTATGAAAAAAATAAAATTGAAAGCAGCATTATGCCAATTCGCGACTCGGTCAACTGTGCGCTAATCATTGAGAAAATCAAAAATCAAATCCCAGAATTAGCTGTTTGATAACAATCTAACTGTACTCCCAAAACAGGTATGTCCATCCACGATACAATTGAAAAAATTAACAGCACACCAATTTATTCCTCAACGTTTATTGAGTTCGAAACATGAGATAAAAATATCTCGAAAGGGATATTTTTTTAATGCAATAAATTCTTGCTAGCAAAAGTATAATTCCCTCGCTAGACTTATTTCTAAAGGAGAAATATATGACATCGAGTGAGATTATTTCCAATTATTATTGCGATGTTCAACCCATTCAAGGGTAACCGGAATTTTCAAGCTATCTTAAAATGGTTAATTTTTAAAGGAGATTATGAAAAATGCAAGATAAACAGCTTTTCTTGAATAATCTGCCATTTCTTATCCCGCTAGCTATTGTTGAATTAGTCCTGCTGATTAGTGCACTAATCAGCATATTGCGGCATCGTCATTATCGTCATGGCAATCGCATTATCTGGATCGTCCTAGTGTTGTTGATTCAGCCACTTGGCGCCATTGTTTATTTTTTAATAGGACGGGAAAACGAATAATGGCACTTCTTGAATTGTCCGGAGTTAACAAACGTTTCGGCGACAAACTGGTTTTACAAGGACTTGATATGTCTGTTCCGGAAGGATCAATCTATGGTTTCGTTGGTGAAAATGGAGTCGGTAAGACAACGACAATGAAAATGATTTTAGGTTTGGAGACACTAGATAGTGGAGTAATTAAAATTGGGGGTGTTCCAGTTAAGTATGGCCAATCCGCATCTCAGCATAGTATAGGGTATTTACCCGACGTGCCCGAATATTATGATTATATGACGTCAACCGAATACCTGACCTTATGTGGCAAATTAGCTCGAATTCCTAACATTGATTTGAGTGAACGCATTCATTCAATGTTGCAGACGGTCGACTTACCGGAAAATAGCCGTCGAATTCATGGATTTTCTCGAGGTATGAAACAGCGTCTAGGCATTGCACAAGCTTTGCTTGCCCACCCACGCTTATTAATTTGTGATGAGCCAACATCGGCACTTGACCCATCTGGCAGAAATGATTTTCTAAATCTATTAGAGAGTCTTAAGCAAACAACCACAATTGTTTTCTCAACACATATTCTGGCAGATGTTGAACGGATTTGTGATCGTGTAGGAATCTTAAATAATGGACGCTTGCAAACTCAGGGAAGGCTCTCTGAACTTAAGCTCCAATATACAAAACCGCGAATCATCTTAAAGTTTCGCTCCAAGCAGTTGGCTAACCAGGCCTCTGAGACTGTTGGGCATGAAAGCAGTGCAACAGATACTAAAATCAGTGTACCCTACACAGGTGATGCTGAAGCAGCAATGAAAAACGTATTAACCTTAGTACTCAACGCAGGGCTTATTCCATTGGCTGTGGAGCGTCAAGAAACAAGTTTAGAAGATATCTTCATGGAAGTTGTTCAATGATTGATGTTTTGTATTTCCTAAAAAAGGAATTAATGGAATCATGGCGGCATTATCGTGTCATGATCCTAGGACTAGTATTTTTACTTTTTGGCATAGAAAGTCCGTTAATCGCTAAAATTACACCGGATCTGCTGAAGGCAGTTGGTGGCCAACTGAAGTTTTCCCTTCCTAATCCCACAAGTATTCAGGCTTGGCAACAATTCTTCAAAAATATGACTCAGATCGGCATCTACCTCTTGGCTGCAATAACAAGTAATACAGTCAGCCAAGAGGTAAGCCGTGGCACATTAGTCAATCTGATCAGTAAAGGACTGCCACGGTATGCAATCATTATTGCTAAATATGTGATGGCTATGCTGCTATGGTTTGGCGCTATCTTATTTTCGTTTTTAGTTACTTGGGTATATACGGCATACTATTTTCCAGATCACTACACGCCGCATGTTTGGTTGGGGGTCTTGCCACTTCTGTTATTCGGTTTTTTGTTTATGGCAATTACAATATTTGGATCAACCCTAACACGCAGTGATTTTGTTGGTTTTTTTATAGCTGTCGGCGCTGCTATTTTTTTGACATTACTTGGATTTATTAAACATTTTAAGCGTTGGAATCCAATTAGTCTTGTTTCAGACAACATGGCTATCACTCAAGGCACAGAGCATTTTACTCGGCTGATACCAGCCTATGCTGCGACGCTAGTTCTTGCAAGCATATTTATTATCTGGGCAGTTCAGGTGTTGAATTATAAAAAACTATGACGATGGTACTAATTAATGGATAGACTCAGAATATATAGTGATCAGAGATTAGTCTATTTAGAAATTTTTAAAGCTTAAAAGGTATCTCAAAATAGCACTTTTTTTAATGCAATAAATTCTTGCTGGTAATCGTCTGCTTGGCTGGCTAAAATGATGCTGAAAGGAAGGGCCCATGGCATTCAGTGAAATTATCTCCAGCAAAAGAAAAGAATTAGGTATGACTCAAGAACAAGTGGCCGGACTTTTGCATGTCAGCCGCCAGGCTTTATCAAACTGGGAGAAAGGCAAAAATTATCCAGACCTGGATACCTTAGTTGAATTAAGTAAATTATACGACCTGTCTTTAGATTTATTGATTAAAGGAGATAAAGAGGTCATGAAAAAAGTTCAGGAAGATTCTCAAAATTTTAGGAAGCAAAAAAGATTAAGAGTGCTCGATGTTTCTTTAGCCATTGTGATCGTGGTCTTAATCCTGGTCCCGGTCTTATTGAACTTTTTTGGCGATAAAAACATTTTGAATAGTCATCTTATGAGCGGCCTGATGTTTATCCTGATTATGTATATTATGATTGCTTCTTTATGGCATTATCACCTGGCCTATCCAGGGCCAATCAGTAAACAGGCACCGATTCTGATTCCTAAAAGTTTTGGGATTGGCTTGACGATAAATCCGCAAAGCCCGATTGGATTGGCAATCTGGATTCTTCTATTGATTATTCTTATAGCAGCATTTATCCCGATAATCTTCTAATGACAGATTAATAAACTTTCGAGAGTCTTATACCGGTATAAAGCGATTAATATCTAAATAATTATGAGATATCAGAGCTATTTAATAACTCTGTTTTTTATACCCTAAATCTTAAATAATTTTCCTAATTTTTTCCGGAATAATATTAATGTTTATTGGCCAATAATACTGAAAAAAGAGACTCAGAAATTTGTTCTAAAAACAATATATTTAATTGTTTTAGACATTAAAAAAATCTTATTAATAAATTGTATATGGCCTAATATGCCGATTTAACGGCATTATTAAAGTAAACGTTTGTGTTATTGCTAAATAAGCATTGTAAACGCTTACTTAATGTGATAATATTCCAGCTGTAAACGTTTACAAAAGAGAATTAATATCTGTTGCTTAATAGAAAATCATTTACTAAATTCTTAAAAATTTAATCAAGCTCTTGGTTAAAAATAAACAAGGAGAAAAAATGGAGAACAAGTTAAAGTTACAAACAAAAAAACGTGTTCCTAAAATTGGCGAGGTCATTGACGATCCAACCAAAAACCAAGTTCCATGGTCAGAAAGATTCAGCTATAGTCTGAGTGATTTCGCCTGTAACTTGTCATTTCAAATGGTTGGAACCTATTTGATGTTCTTCTATACCGATGTCTTTGGTCTTGCGGCGGCGGCGGTTGGAACTTTATTTTTGGTTGCTCGAATTATCGATGCTTTTGATGGTCCCTTTTGGGGCATTATGATTGATCACACACATACGAAATGGGGTAAGAGCAGACCATATTTCTTATGGTTCTCGGCACCCTTTGCTGTATTTTGTGTCTTGGTTTTCTCTGCGCCCCAGATGAGTATGGGCATGAAACTCGTATGGGCATATATTACCTATATCGGTGTAGATGTTTTGTATTCAGCCGTCAATATCCCGATTACGTCGGTTTTGCCGTCCCTGACAAGTAACCCTCAAGAACGTGTTACGTTGAGCACGATCCGACAATTTATGGGGACTACCGGCGGAACGATAGTAACAGTTATCGTCCTGCCGCTTGTTGCTTGGTTCGGTGGCAGTAACGCTTCTAAAGGCTGGTTTCTTACAGCCCTAACCGTTGGTGTTATCGCTCTTATTTTACTTTTAATCGTCTTTAAAAATATTCATGAACGGGTCCAGACTCGGTCAAGTAAAAAGTCAATTCCGGTTAAAACCGCTATTAAAGCCTTAAAGAAGAATTGGCCTTGGGCAATTATTATCTTTATTAATTTTATTTATTGGTTAGGTATGCAGACCCGCTCGCAAGTAACTGTCTACTTCTTCAAATACAATATGCACGATGCTGATTTGGCCTCGCTGATCTTAGGAATCCAAATCGTTTCATTGCTGGCGATCGTCGCAACGCCTTGGACTTCTAAAAAAATAGGCAAGCGGAATACCATGTTGATGGGTATGCTGTTGGCAATTGCCGGCCAATTGATTTTGGATGTCGGTGCACATTCCTTAAACGTCTTAATTATCATCGTCGGAACGGTTGTCGGTTATTTGGGAACTGGTTTTGTTTCCGGATTGATTGCCGTTATGCTGGCTGATGCTGTTGATTATGGTGAATGGAAAAACGGTGTTCGTGCTGAAGGAATGGTTACCTCGTTTTCAAGTTTTAGTGCAAAACTAGGCATGGGATTCGGAGGGGTAATTACTGGTTTTATTTTAACTGCCGGTGGTTATGTCGCTAATCATACCCAAACTGCCCAATCTTTGAATGCGATCGAAGCCAATTATGTCTGGGTACCAATTATTGGTTTTGGACTTTCTGCAATCGCCTTACTGTTCTATCGGGTTGATCACATTGAAGGCAAAATGCAAAGCGATCTTCAAGCCAAACATGAAAAAGAGAATAAAGAAGACACGGTAGCTAATTAAGAGAATGTTCAATTAATGAAAAAATAAATATACTTGTATGAATTTTAGTTTATTAACAAAATGAAAATAAAATAATAAGAGTATTTAATTTTAGGAGAATATAGAATGTCAAAACAATGGTTTAAGGACTCCGTGGTTTATCAAATATATCCAAGAAGTTTTCAGGATAGTAATAATGATGGCATTGGTGATCTAAATGGAATCAAGAGTCGTTTATCTTACCTAAAAAAATTAGGAGTCGATGTCTTATGGCTTAACCCCATTTATCGTTCACCAGACAAGGACAACGGATATGACATCGCCGATTATGAAACAATTCAGGATGTTTATGGAACGATGGACGATTTCGATTCATTACTAAGCGATGTCCACTCTCATGGTATGAAATTATTAATGGATTTGGTTGTTAATCACACTTCTGATCAACATGAGTGGTTTCAAGAAAGTAAAAAATCAAAAGACAATCCATTTTCTGATTTCTATATTTGGCGAGATCCGGTAGATGGCCACGAGCCTAATAATTGGTCATCATTCTTCAGCGGAAGCACCTGGACTTATGTTCCCGAAAGAAAACAATATTACCTTCATCTTTTTGCCCCCGCACAACCAGATCTGAATTGGGAAAATCCTGAAGTTCGGCAACACGTATATTCGTTAATGAAATTTTGGCTCGATAAGGGCGTAGACGGTTTCCGAATGGATGTTATAAACCTTATTTCCAAACCAAACGGTTTACCTAATATTCCCGGAGTAAAGTCTGGTAACCCTGGAAAAATAGTCGCTGATGGTCCTAAATTAAATGATTATTTAAAAGAAATGAATAAAGAAGTCCTTTCTCATTACGATATTATGACTGTTGGCGAAATGCCAGATTCGTCTCCCAAAGATGCCATTAAATATACCGGATTAGATAGTAACGAACTCAATATGGTTTTTCAATTTCAACATGTTTCATTGAGTCCTAATCCCGATCAACGTCTTGGTAAATGGAATAATGTTCCAGTTAAATTAACCGAACTAAAAAAAGCGTTGAATAGGTGGCAAAAAGAATTGGACGGTAAAGGTTGGAATAGTCTTTACTGGAACAATCATGACCAGCCACGTGCAGTGTCTCGTTTTGGAAATGATGATGATGAATATCGTATTATATCAGCCAAAATGTTAGGTACTACTCTTCACTTAATGCAAGGAACGCCATATATATACGAAGGCGAAGAAATTGGTATGACAAACGCGCATTATACTGACCTTGATCAATATGAAGATCTTGAATCAATCAATGCTTATCATGAATTGGTTGACCAAGAAAAAATTGTCGACAAGTCAACAATGTTAAAGTATCTATCAAATATTTCACGTGACAATGCCCGCACACCAATGCAATGGAATGATAAAAACAATGCAGGATTTTCAAGCGTTAAACCATGGTTTGCTCTTAATCACAATTACAGATTGATTAATGTTGAGGATTCATTGGCCAACAAGGATTCCGTGTTCTATTATTATCAGAAATTAATTAAGCTTCGTCATGATAATAAAATAATAAAATATGGAACTTTTGAGGAAATAGATCCCGATGATGACCAGGTATACGCATACCGTCGTCATTATGAAGGAGTCACCTTGTTAGTTATAAGCAACTTTACCGACAAAATTATAAGTCGTGATTATGGTCAGTCTAATGATTCAACTTTACTTATTGACAATTATGATGATGATAAAATAACCGAATTAAGGCCGTATGAGGCAAAAGCCTATTTATTTAAATAAAACAATATTTACTATTAGAAAATAATATAAATATAAAACTGATTAAGTTTATTGGTTTTGAACCTGCTATAGATTCTGATCATTTAACTTCCTGTTTGATAATTAGTGAGTTCTGGTATCAAAACCGATTTGATCCTGAACTCATTTTTATTTTTATACAAAAATGCTGGCTTTGTAGTAAATGTATTTTTATGTAGTTATATTACAAATTGAGGTTTTTAAAAATCCCTTTTCCAAGTTTCAATACCGATGTCAATTTTATTGTTCTATAATCAAATCAAGTGAGGTTCTTCTTTTTTGAAGATACCGAAATTTTCCACCTAAAGTTTTAAATAAGCTTCGATTCAGCCTTTAAATATAAAAAGAAGGCATAATTTAAGCATAAAATCAAAGACTTATCGATTTTTCTACATTTATCTACTAAAAGATTCTGCGATTCAACTATGAATTACGAAAATGAATCTCTTTAATTCCCCTTGTTTATTTTTAAAAAATCTTGGAAAGTCGAGAAATAATTTGTTAGAAAATTTAAATTCATGGTTGATCCTGTTTCCCGCCGGAATCCTGGCAGGGATTTTAAGCTCTGTGACCGGATTAGCCTCGTTGGTATCTTATCCAACTCTACTAGCAATTGGCGTACCACCGGTTTTTGCCGATGTTACTAATACAGCTGCATTAGTTTTGACTGGTTTTGGTTCCAGTATATCTTCTCAAAAAGAATTAAAAAACCATAAAAAAGAACTTCTGAAAATCCTGCCGCTTACTATACTCGGAAGTGCTTTTGGCTCGATTATATTATTAGTAGAGCCTGTATCTTCTTTTACTCATATCGTGCCGTTTTTTATTCTTTTTGCTGGTTTGTTATTGCTGTTTCCAACTAGCAAAGAAAGAAAAGAAATTGAAAATCGAACACTAAAAAAGAAAAATAGCGGGTACTCCGACATTTTAAAAAAAATGGCTTACGTAAGTGCTGTTTTTTTGGTCGGAGCTTATGGAGGATATTTCGGAGCTGCTGCTGGAGTCATCATGTTGGCAATTTTCTCAATTACCAGTAAGTCGGAATTTCCTGTTTACAATGCTCTAAAAAATGTTTCTTTGGGTTTCTCGAATTTAGTTGCCACAATAATATATACTTTCAAGTCACATATATATTGGCTGTTAGTGATTCCGTTGGGTGCCGGTTTGTTTTTAGGCGGATATATCGGGCCAAAGATAGTCAGGGTAATTCCTGAGAAAATTCTTAAAATAGCCGTCGGTTTGGGAGCAATTATCTTATCAGCTAGCCTTTTTATTCAAGCTTATAAATAACAGCTATTTCATAGAAGCCAAAACATCGATTTTCATAAAACCGGGTACTCGATCTTCTATATTTTTTTATTTCGGAATTGTTTTAGAGATAAAGCCATTGGCTTTCTTAAGTCGATTTTTTGCCTCGGTGATGGGAAGGTTTGTCAGAATCATAACGATAGCCAATTTAACGTTTTGATCAGCAGATTGAAAAAATTGAGTGGCCATCGTTTCGTCACAACCAGTTGCTTGGCAAATAATTCGTTTACTGCGAGCCAACAATTTTTCATTAGTCGGACGCACATCAACCATAAGATTTTCATATACTTTTCCAATGCCCACCATAGCGCCGGTTGAAAGCATATTCAGAACTAATTTTTGGGCAGTGCCAGCTTTTAGGCGGGTTGAACCAGTTAAGATTTCCGGCCCAACGGGCACTTCAATAGCGATTCGCGCATGCTTGGATATTTCAGAGTCTTGGTTGCATGCCAAACTAATAGTCGTGGCCCTTATACTGTTGGCATAATCCAGACCGCCGATAACATACGGAGTGCGGCCGCTAGCAGCAATTCCGACAACTGCATCAGCAGCCGTTAATGAATGAGTTTCAAGATCAAAGGAAGCAAGTTCAGGATTATCTTCAGCACCTTCAACAGGAACTGTCATTGCGGAAGCTCCACCAGCAATCAATCCTTGAACCATTTCCGGTTCAATTCCAAAAGTAGGTACACATTCGGCAGCGTCCAATACGCCCAAGCGTCCGCTGGTCCCAGCTCCTATATAAAATAAGCGTCCTCCCTGATTGAATTGTTTGGTAATGGCGGTTATAGCATTTTCAATTGCCGGCAATGACTTGCCAACATTAATCGGGACGCTTTGATCCTCCTGATTAATCACGGTGGCAAACTCATGAACAGTCATCGTATCTAAACTCATTGTTTTTTTATTACGTATTTCAGTTGTTAATTTCGAAAGATCCATCAGTATGCCCTTATCTATCATACAAAGAAAATATATTGCGATATACAATATGAAAAAATTTTAAAATCTTAAAATAAATCCCGTCAATAATTTAAAAAAAGATTGCTGAGAAACCTACTTTCTTAAAACTTTTATTTATTAGGCACCAATTAATAGATAAAGAGAAGCAATAATGCCCTCTTATTTTTTAATTACTTGAAAAAGCTAAGAAGTAATTTTTGATATTGTTACCTATTGCACTAATTAAGATCGGTGATAAAATAGTATTTGTAAGCGATTGCAGAATAATAATAATTTTATTATTCTTTTTATAAATAACTTCTCTTCCAAAAAAACAGGCGCTTACAAAGAAAGAATTTTGCATGCTCATAACAAATGGTTATTGCTGACCTTCTGTTATGAGTTTTTTAATAAAGTTTTCAAAGACTCTAAATCGTTTTTACCATACACGCAATTTTTGTGAAGTTTTATGCGTTGGACTTTACCAATTAGTAAATTATTTCAATTGTTAAGAACATTAGTTCGTATAATTTAAATTGTTAAGAGAAGTAAAAATGAAGAAAAAGAAGAATAAAAAGATAAAAACAGCATCGGTTGAAATAATCGAAAAGGCAAAAAATAGATTATCTAAAAAATTAAAATCCAATAATCGTAAAAATAATTTTACTGAAAACAGCGATAAAGAAAAAAATAGTTGATCCTAAATTGTTTCAAATTAAAAAAATAGCTGTACGTAAAATATTCTTAATTTGTATTTCGACAAAATTCGAAATACAATGTATTTGTTATTACAAAAAGTAAGGAGCACAAAAATGGATAAGGAAAATGTTGCTATTGGAAAATCAGATGTGGTTTCAACCCCACTCGGTCTTGGTACTAATGCCGTTGGTGGAACAAATCTGTTTCCAAATTTACAAGATAATACCGGAATCGAAATTGTCAAAACAGGTCTTAATAATGGAATAAAATTACTCGACACAGCTTTTGCTTACGGAATGGGCCACTCAGAAGAATTAATCGGCCAAGCGATCAAAGGTTATAAACGTGATCAGATCGTAATTGCCAGCAAAGCAGCTCAGGATACATCCACTGGTAATATCATTATTAACAACAGTCCGGATTTTTTAAAAAAAGCTGTCGACGATAGTTTGATCCGTTTACAAACTGATTATATTGATATTTTTTATATCCATTTTCCTGATGAAAAAACACCAAAGAATGAAGCCGTAGCAACTTTAAATGACCTTAAAAAAGCCGGAAAAATTCGCGCTATCGGTGTTTCGAACTTCTCATTAGCTCAAATAAAAGAAGCCAATCAAGATGATTATGTCGATGTCGTTGAAAACGAATATAGTTTGTTACATCGCGATGCGGAAAAAGATGTCTTCCCTTATCTACATGACCACAAAATTTCCTTTGTGCCTTTCTTCCCATTGGCTTCCGGTCTTTTGACAGGAAAATATTCTAAAACGGTAGCTTTTCCCGAAGACGACATTCGTCATGATAATCCAGATTTCAAGGGTGATCGTTTTTCCGAAATAGTAGGTAAAGTTTCATCAATTAAATCAATTGCGGATTCCCACAATGCAACAACTGCTCAGGTTATTCTTGCCTGGTATATTGCTAACCCGGACATCAGTGTCGTTATTCCCGGTGCAAAAAAAACTTCTCAAGTAGAAAGCAATGCTAAATCGCTTGGCATAAAATTAAACGACAGTGAATATAAACAAATCGATGATACTTTTAAAGGGTTTTAAGGACTGATGTATATAAATCCTTCGGCCAATCATTAAAAGGCCGAAGGTTTTCACTAAAAATGAAAAATAAAATAAGCTTAGTTGTCTTGCCAATTTTTATTTTCATTAAAATTAAAAGTGAGTACAGACAACTATGAAAAAAACTATCCTTGTCCAAGCAATCTCGATTTTAGTGATATTAATTTTATTAATATTATCTCTAGTAAATATATTTAAAGTCCCTTATTCTAAGTTTGTTAGCGTTCTACTTATAATTGCCGGTATAATGATCGGTATCTTAGCCGTTTTAGTTGATAAAAGATATAAATAATTAAAATATCGAATAAATTATTCTAAAAAGCTTCCGACAAAAATCGAAAGCTTTTTTTATTGCCTTAAATTCAGCCAATTTTATTCAAAACTAGACATAATTTTTTAAAAAAAAGAATATAAGAAATATTAAGCGATTACACCTATTAAAAATAGCTAATTTAGCAAATTCGTTAATGTGATATATTTCTTGAATTATAATAATTAAATCATTTATTTAGAAAATGAATCTTATTAATCATTTGGAGATGATATTATGAAAAAAATTAATTTTTGTCTTTTTTTATTGACTGGAACATTTGGAATTTCAACTGGAACGGCCGCAGCAATTTATACAGCATTAATTAGATTTGGTACCAACTTAAGCGTTGGACGTTTAATTGCTCTAGCAGGAATTACAGGAGGAACTACATTGATTGTTTCAGCAATTGTAGGGCTTGGCGGGGTTTATATCTTGCAGAAATTAAGGGCCGGAAAAAGAGCCTGTACTGCTTGGTAAAATTCAGAAAGGTTTAAATTATGGCAGAATTATTCTGCCTTATTTTGTTCAATGAAAAAAATTATTTATTTTGAGTTATTGGCGTTCATTCGAGAAAAATTCTATGATAAAAAAATTGCGAAAATGATTTCCATTGTTCTTTTGGCTTATTTGTTACTTGGTTATGCTATTTCTATTTTTGCCAATAGTTTTATCGAAAATCATTACGACTCTATATGTTTGATATTATTGTTTTTTGGTTTAATTGGATTTGGTTCTTCCGATAAGAACTTAACGAAATTTCTTAAAAACATTTCCTGCCGTTTTAAAGGTATTCCAATTAAATACCAACAAATAATATTTATAAAAAGTGTCAAATACGAGGTTTTCACTTTCATATCATTTATAACTTTGCTAACAATTATTAGTTTTCCTTTGTTGCTAACAAAAATAAATATGAGAATAATTTTATCTATAATCGCTGCATGGGTGCTGTTTTTAATTACGAATAAAAGCTCTCAAGTTTTAAGTTTTGTTTTCTACACTAAATGGATAAAACTAATAAAGAATATTGGAGAAATTATTTCCGAAACAATTATAATTTTTTATTTCTTAAATATTTTTAGAGTAAAAATTTCTATCAATATCAATAGAATATTTAATTGGAAATTATTCAAAATAAGTAATCTAGAACTTTTGATTTACAGTGTTGCCGGTATTTTATTGTATTTACTTTTATATAAAACTTTAGTAATAGTATCCATAAGACACAACACTAAAAATGATGAAGTTTTTTTAAAAAACAGGATTAACCCTTCAAATATTTTTTATAAAAAATTTTTAAGAGAAATGATTAACTCGGGAGAATTTCATTTCGTATCTAATTTGTTGATTTTTCCTCTTGCCTGGTTAATGATTAAACTTTTGCTTTTATTGTCAATCATATCTATGGAATCGTTAAATTTACAGAGTACTTTCATAATTTTGACGTTATCACAAGCAATTTTATTTGCAAATTTCATTTTTTTAAATTTATCGTCAGATCGAAAAATAATTAAGGGAATTATACAAACTGGCTACGACTTAAGAAAATATTTACTGAGGAAAGCCTTTGTATCAATTTTGTTCTCGATTGCAAATATTCTCATATCTGTCATAACAATGCTTTCTCTATCGTTGATTGATTTAAAAATTGCCGCCTACTGTGCCTTTCTTTTATTCATAAACGGAATCTCATTGGCGTTAACAGTACAGATTTTTTCAAATATCAGCATTCGATATAAAGGCCAGGAGAGGTTTGAAAATTCAATGGCTTTTCCTGTAACAATATCCGTATTGTTTATTCAAGTCATGATTGAAGAAATGACCATTCTTATGAACACAATTCTGAAAGTTTCAATAAATACAGTTGTTGTGATTATGTCAATTTATATTATCTTTACACTTTTTATAAATATATTATTGTTTATTTTACTTAGGAGAAATTTTTATGGCGAATATCGATTTTTTATTAGATAAAATTGTTAGAAAACCGTTCGTTCTTTCAATAATGTTATCCACCGCAATCGTATCTATTTTCACCTTGATAGGTTTGAACATCACCGGCATAAAAATTAACTTGAAAATTCAGGTTTTGTCGATAAAAGAAATTTTTATGCACAATATGCTTATAACGGTAATTTTAATGATATCAATCTTAACAATAGGTGTAGTTTCAAATATACTTTTAGCATATAATTTCTTGATTTTCGGAATTAAAATTAGAGCATTACTAGAACAATACGGCTTTGGAATGTTGATCCATAAGGTCCTGTTGCATGGAGTATTTGAAATTCCAGAGATTCTTCTTGCCAGCGCATTCGGTTCTTATTTATTGATTCAAAAAATTACAAATAAAAAAATTATTTTTGACGATGAATTGTTAAAACTAGCAACAAAAACATTTTTTGTTTGTTTAATGCTAAGCATTGTGTCTGCCTACATAGAATCAAATTTATCAATAAAATGAAGGGAATTTAAATGATAGTCAACAAAAAAACTTTCTGGATCTTTGCTATCGCGGTCCTAGCTCTATATTCAATAGTCTATGTTAACTTTCCAAATCCTTTTGGACAACTAATTCAGGAAATGAGCAGCAAAGAAGAGGCAACAAAAACATTTTTCAATAGCGTTTTTGCTACATATAACAACGTCATATTACAGTTTGCTTTTAGAGTTTTGACTCTGATTGTTAATATTTGGATTGTAATTACAATCACGAGGCTGATTGCAAATTTAGAATCTTCGATTAGAAGAGAAACAAGGGTTGATTCCAAAATCATAAACGATTTTGCCTATAATTTAGCTTTTGTCACTTTAATTACATTTGCAGTACTGGCAATAACAACCATTTTTTTAGGCAAGGCGCTCCCTATGATAAGTCTTAACAATTACACCCTATTGTTGGCAATCATGCTCTTGGGAAAAATCTTTATTGCTTATATACCTTTAATTAAAAAATGCAAACTGTATTTAACAGCTTGTTTAGGAATCATAACCTCTGCGTCCTTAATATTTTCAGGAACACTATTAAAATGATTAAAATTAATAATTTAACAAAAAAATACAAGGACAGGCTTGTCCTTGATAAGGTGAATTTACAGATTCCTTCTAATAAAATTTCTTTTTTCGTCGGAAAAAACGGTTCTGGTAAAACTACACTGATGGATATATTAGCCGGTTTGAACAAAGTAAATCATGGCAGCATTCAGATTGATAATAAAAATGTCAGTATTCCATACTCCAAATCACTTCGCAAAAAAATTTTCTCTTTGCCCGTTGAAAATATATCAGTGGAGTATTTAACAGCTAAAGAAAATCTTCTTTATTATAGCGAGCTATTTAAATTAAACCTTTCTGATCACAAGATAAAAGATATTTTACAATCTTATAATCTATTTGAAGAAACAGATTTTTCTGTGACTTTTTCGACCGGCATGAAGAAAAGACTCGATCTCGCAATTCTTGATATGATTGCTCCAGAAATAATTTTATTGGATGAACCGAGTTTAGGGCTTGATGTTTACCACGTCGATTTTTTGCGCAAACAAATTTTAAATTACAAAAAATTAGGAAAAACAGTTATCGTAACCAGTCACGATATGGCATTATCGGAAAAAATTGCCGACATGATTTATTTATTTTCCGAAAAGAAAATTATTGCTTATAACGCAAAAGATGTTAATAGCGAAGAAATAGTATTGGAATCGTATGAACATCATGATTAAGTTTTATCTAATCGAAAATTACGAACTATTTAAATAAAGGCTTTATAGTGAACTGAATTTGGATATTTTAAATCATTAAACTTCAAATTACTGACAAGCATTATTTATGTGAAGTCATTTTAAAAGGATCGACCCATTCTCTAAACTCTTTTTCAGTTACATATCCACTAGCTAAAGCAGCATCAATTAATCTGGTGTTTTCACGCAATGCTTTTTGGGCAATTTTGGCACTTTTTTCATAGCCGATATGTGGGCTTAAAGCTGTAACAGTCATCAACGAATTATCGACTAGATCTTTCATTCTTTTTTGATTAACGGTAATTCCTTGAATTAGATTCTTATCAACAGAATCAATTGCTTCAGTCAATAACTTTGCACTTTCAAGAAAGCTCTGAATTATAATCGGCTTATAAACATTCATTTCAAAATTGCCTTGACTGGATGAAAAAACAATTGTTGTATCATTTCCCATTACACGGGCAGCTACCATTGTTAATGCTTCGATCTGAGTCGGATTTATTTTGCCGGGCATGATTGAAGAACCCGGTTCGTTGGCTGGAATATTAATCTCACCATATCCGGATCTGGGACCGCTGGCAAGAAAACGAATATCATTGCCAATCTTAATCAAGTCAGCTGCTAGGGTCTTAAAAATACCATGAATAAAATTAATAGCACTGTGTGCGGCCAGACCTTGAAATTTATTTGGCGCGACGAGATAACTTATTCCCTTTTGAATCGATAGTTGTTTAACCATTTGTTGATCAAAATCTTTGACAGTATTCAAACCGGTACCGACCGCCGTCCCTCCGATTGGCAATTCGAGTAAAGTTTTTTTATTAATTTGCAAATAATCAAAATTGTGTTTGATCTGACTGGACCAACCACTAATTTCCTGTCCAAAGGTAATTGGTGTGGCATCCTGAAGATGGGTACGACCAATTTTTACAACATTTTTAAAATCAAGTGCTTTATCGTTCAATGAATTTTCCAAATGTTCCAAAACAGATAACAATTTTTTTACAGCATCATAAGCAGTAATTGCCATCGCTGTGGGAAAAGTATCATTGGAACTCTGCGAGTGATTAACATCATCATTTGCTTGTAACGAAACCTTAGGATTAATTTTAGCCGCCAAATGAACTATCACTTCGTTCACATTCATATTCGTTTGCGTTCCACTACCTGTTTGATAAACAACTAATGGAAAAGCATCTTGATATTTTCCCGCCAAAAGTTGATCAACTACTTCAACAATTAAATCAGATTTTTCTTTACTAATTTCACCATTTTTTTCGTTAACCACTGCAGCTGCTTTTTTAATCTGCAATAGAGACTCAATTATTTCAAAAGGCATTCTTTGCCCGATTTTAAAATTTTGTCGACTTCTTTCAGTTTGAGGTCCCCAAAGGGCACTTGCAGGAATTTTAACTTCTCCCAAAGTATCTTTTTCGATTCGATATTTCTCGTTATCCATTTTTAAAAATTTCTCCTAACTAAAATTTTGAACTAATCATTTTTTGATTATTAAGTAAAAAACAGCTTACTCAATAAACTATATTTTTGGAGTCAAAACAAACAAAACATGTGCGATCGAATTTGATCGGTTTAAGAATCGATGTTTGACATATGGAGGAATTCGCACAACATCGCCTTCTTGCAAAGAATATTCCTTAGCGTTCATTTCGACTTGTGTGGTGCCGGACATAACGACTGCCAATTCCTCTTTATCTTCATGAACATAATAAGACTTGGTAGTCACAGAATGAGGTTTTAGATCCATCATCAAGAGTTTGATATGAGTCCTCATAAAATCAGGAGTCAAAATATCCTGAACGGTATGGGCACTATCCTGCCGATAAATTATCTTGCGATCTTTTTTCCGTGATATCAAACTGTCAGTATCGACATCGTTAATAAAAAGTGTATATAAAGGTACATTTAAGGTATTGGCAATAATCGTTAGAACGGATAATGATGGATTTGCCCGTCCGCGTTCAATTTGACTAATCAAAGAGGCACTTATTCCCGACTGAACGGCCAATTCTCGAATTGTTAATTTATTTTGTTGACGATAGTTTAATAAAGTTTTTCCAAGCTGATTAACCTGCAAATTATTCCCTCCGTACAATATATTTACTATTTAAACGATAATCATTTAAGATAATGGATTTCATTGAAAGAAACTTTCATACTGTCTATTATATTAGACAGGCAACAAAAAAATATATTTAAGAAGGTTTGATTATGGAAAAAGTTAATCTAGAAGATAAATTCAAACAATTCAACGATTATTGGTCACCCAAAATCGTTGGCGATCTAGGAAAATACCAAATCAAATTAGCAAAGTTTCACGATCAATTTGTCTGGCATCATCACGATAACGAAGATGAATTTTTCTTGATTATTAAAGGTTCAGTTACAATCCATCTCAAGGAAAACGATCAGGAAAAACAATATGAACTAAAAGAAGGCGAATTCTTTATTGTTCCTAAAGGCGTTGAGCATATGCCCGTCGCAAATGGAGTAGCGGAGGTTTTGTTATTCGAACCAGCAACAACATTAAATACCGGAAACGTTAAAGATGAAAAAACCGTTTCCAATTTAAAACGCATCTGAAATATCAATTATTGGATTTATAATTCAATTTTTATAAATCCAGCTAAAGAGGATTAATCTTATGAAAAATGTTCTCATCACAGCGGAGCTTCCTCAAGTTGCAAATAGTATACTTCAACAAGCCGGCCTAAATGTCGAAATTTTTAAGGGTGATAAATTAATTACAAAGAAGGAATTACTTGATAAAGTCAAAGATAAAGATTTTTTAATTACCTCTCTATCGACGGATGTTGATGAAGACGCAATAAATGCAGCTCCAAAATTAAAATTAATCGCAAACTTTGGAGCCGGATTTAATAACATTGACATAAATAGTGCTCGAGAAAAAGAAATATCTGTTACAAACACTCCTTTTGTTTCGACTACTTCAGTCGCCGAGGTCACAGCAGGACTAATTATTTCCCTATCGCATCGTTTGGTTGAAGGAGATAATTTAATGCACGATCAAGGATTCAATGGCTGGAGTCCCTTATTCTTTTTAGGCCATGAACTATCTAAAAAAACATTAGGGATCATCGGCATGGGTCAGATTGGCAAGGCTTTGGCCAAACGTATGCAGGCCTTTGATATGAAAATTGTTTACACACAAAGGCATCACTTAAAAGAAGATGAGGAAAAAGAACTTCATGCTGCTTTCTTGGAAAAAGACGAATTAATTAAACAAAGCGATGTAATTAGCTTGCATTTGCCACTAACGAAAAATACCCATCACTTGTTGGGTGCTAAAGAATTTGCAACTATGAAAAAAACTTCTTTCCTAATTAACGCTGCTCGTGGACCGTTAATAGACGAAAATGCATTGCTGAAATCTCTAAAAGAAAAGCAGCTTGCTGGAGCTGCTTTAGATGTTTATGAACATGAACCAGAAGTTGATGATCAATTTAAAAAGATGAAAAATGTTATTCTAACTCCCCATATCGGCAATGCAACCATCGAAGCCCGTAACGCAATGGCTGAAGTCGTCGCCAAAAATGTGGTATCAGTGTTAAATGGCGAAAAACCGAAATATATCGTTAATTGATACAATCCCCTTCCAGTTTTATCCCCTTAGAAACTGGTAGCTAATGCTTTCCTTTCGATAACTGTCTTTAAGCAAAGTTACATCGCCTAAAGAGGTTAGCTTCTCGCTGTTGGGGAGAGTCTGGGCTTCTAGGGCCACAGCCGACCAAGGCTTAGCCGAATGGTTCAAATGCAGGCTGGGATCGATTTGGTTGGCCGTATAGACGACTAAAGCATTCCGGTCGGAAGTGATCGTCAGTTCGTAATTGCTGTTTAGATCTTTCAGTCTGGCAATCGGTCCGGTGTGGGGACAATTAATCACAAAGACATCGTCAAAGCCCTGTTCTTTACTGGTCTTTTTTAACCGGGCTAAGGGTGCTTTTAAGTTCGGGTGTTGGGCCAGGTCAAAGGGACCCTGGTTATCAACTAAGCGCCCGGTCGGAATCTTGGCAGCATTCAACTGCAGGTGCTTTTGGCTGTTGATCAAGAGACTGTGATCCAAGATATCATCGGACTGGCCCAGATTAAAGTAGGCATGCAGAGTCGGGTTAAAGACACCGTCGGCTTTGGACTGACGGCCTAAAAAGCTGACTATGACCTGGTTGTTTTCCGTTAAGGTATAGCCTAAGTAAACACTTCTCGTTTAATGAAAAACGGATAGTTAAAGAGTTAAGCCATGAACTGAAAACTTATATCAGTTTGGAGAGTTTAGATGATAAACGACGCATGCTATTTAATTGGAAGAATAGTACCTTAATTAAACATGCAGTTGGTGAAGATGTAACTAAGCAATTGTTGACAATTAACCAACAAGAAAGCTCACTCAAAAAAGCAGACGAACTCTTAAATAAAGTGGTCGATCGCACTACGAAAAAACTTTATCCAGAGCTTAATTTTGCACAGACCACGCAAGCGGAAAGACGAGAATTAATTAAGGAAACCGATAGCGAGCAAACAGTCTTCAAGGGTAGTGAATTAAACGAACGTTTAATGAACATTCGTGATGATTTGTTGACCCAACAATTATTGACCTTTACTAAGCGGCCATACGTTAGTTTTAAGTTATTAATGCAACAAGAAAAAGAAGCCAAAATCGATCTGAAATATACGCTGATGATCCACTCTGATAGCTTAGAAAGTCTAGAAAACGTCGATCAAGGACTGCTAGAAAAGTATTCACCAGCAGAACAACAAAAGATTACGAGGGCAGTCAAAGACCTACGGACAATCATGGCCGTTAAGCAAGTCATTCAAACGCAATACCATGAAGTATTGAAAAGAGCCTTTCCAAATGGTGATTTAGATGATCTTTCACTAGTTAGACAAGAACAGGCTTATACCGCCGTGATGTACTATGATCCAACTTTAAAGCCATGCAAGGTTGAAACACTGGAACAGTGGCAAGAAAACCCGCCGAAGGTTTTCAGTACCCAAGAACATCAATTAGGGTTAGCTTATTTGTCGGGGCAGCTTAGCTTAGATCAGCTAGAAAATCATAACTTGCAACGGGTCTTAAAGCATGACGGAACTAAACAAATCTTTCTGGGAGAATGCAAAGCCGATCCGACTATTAAAACCAGCCAGATTGAAAAAATCCAAAAGCAGTTAAAAGAGCAACAAGATAAAGACGATCAATACCGAAAAGCAAATATCGGACATTATCAACCATTGAACTAAATGCTGAAATTTTGGCTAATCAGCAAAAATTCGTCGCAAAATTAGACCCCTATCAGCGATTTAAAATCCAATCAGAACTAAATACATAGCCTGTTGCTTGTAATAGAGGAAAAACCACACCAAAACCAAGTCCAAATAAAATCGCTGATATCAAGAAAATAGTTAAATTAGATGCCCAACCTAAAACAATTAGGCCACAGAACATCAGCACAATACCAGGAATAATTATAGCAGTTATCCCATAACGATCTGATAACCGTCCAACTCCCAGCCGTACTACAAACAAAGATAAAGCATACATTGAAAAGTATAGACCAATGTTTTCAATTCCTTGATTGATACCGTAACTGGCGATATATGCCATAATAGCCCCATAAGGCATAATAGTGAATAGAATCACTAAACAAGTAGGCATAACACTTTTTTCAAATAACATATCTAGTTTGGAATTTGCTTTAGCATGTGGGGCGGTCTGAGAAACAGAGGAACTTTTTTTACCGAAGATTGCTTTCTTTCATAATTTAATGATAAACTTGTTACTAAACTAATAATTCCTATTAACGTTCCTGCTCCAAATAGCCACCAAGAACCACGCTGAAACATATTCAGTCCCAGGCCGGGGCCAAGTGCTATACCAATAGTATTAGCCAAAGTATAGTAACCTATACCCTCGGTTAGCCGCGAAGCAGGTACTAAGTCTGCAGCTATGGCACTCCCAGAAGTAGAAGATGCACTGAACCCTATCCCCTGCAACGCTCGAATGATTAAAATCCCCCCAAAGATGAAACAAGTCCAAAGAAAGGAGCCGCTGTTGCCATTATAATAACGCCCACGAGATAAACAGGTTTACGTTCCCAGTGGTCAGCTGTATCCCCCCATATTGCACGCGAAGCCAGACAACTTATGGTATATACTAAAATAATAATTCCACCGACTGAAGGATCAGTAACACCAAGATTGCGAGCGAACAGAGGAAGAGTTGGTATAAACATAAATGTTGTAATATACATAAAAATAGCAGTAATTAAAAGTAGAACAAAGTTTCTTGTCCACAAAGGCTCACGATAAGATTTTCTCTTCAAAAACAAGATCTTCTTTCTTGTGGTAGTAATATTTCATTCTGATAAACTGTTTAAATGTTTCAATTATTTTTGAAATAGCTAAGAGGAAAGTTTTATCCAAAATATACTAAAATAACCACCCCTCCTTCAAACATAAAAAAACATTTTAGAAGTTCATAGCAATAGAGAGTGGACTAAAAGCTAACTTTCAATCCACCCTCTTATCCCGACTTGGTGTAATGAAAATCAATTATTACCTAAATAATTTTAAAAATTTACACCACAGCATGCGAGTTACAAATATAATTTAATTTGTATATTTTTTATTTCGAACTAATTTGTTTGGTTGATCTTTATGCTCTTTTTCAAGTTTGCGTAATTCTGCTTCAGACTTAGCCATGTGATCTTCATAATGCTCTAATTTCCAATGCAAATGGTCAATAGCAGCTTGTAGGTCATCTTTTCGTTCTTCCATTACTTCTAACTGCTCTTTCAACAATTGTTTTTGTTCTGCAATGCTTCCTTCAGCCGAATCAACTAAATTCATATATTTAGAAAGATTCTCAATAGACATACCTGCTGAACGCATTTGTTTAATAAAATTAATTCTACCGATAATACGTGTACCAATATCCCTTATTCCCGAAGAGGTCCTATCGATATGTGGTATCAATCCAATTTTTTCGTAGTATCTGATTGTATCTGAACTTACTCCAGTTAATTCACTAGCTTTTTTAATATTCATTATTATCATTCTCTTTGCAAATACATAAACTATATATTATATGGTAGTTATATTTTTGTTTGCTACTTTTGTAGGAGTAACAATACCACAGTAGCGCATTGAAAATCTATTAGTAAAAGTTTCAAAAACATGATTGATTGATCTAAATACTTCCGAATTATCAGGATTACTTCCTTGCGCTAAAATAACCGTCTTTTTATCTCGATAGATATCGCTTACTAAGCGGTGTCTATCGAGCCAAGTCTTTAATGAACCTGTCATATCATTCCAATAAATAGGCGTTCCAATTGCAATTATATCGACTTTTTTTAATTGTAAAGCTAATTCAGTAAATTGGTCTTGATTAGTCACCTGACCCAATTGATCAATATGATAATCAATTAAATTATAGGTCTGATATGGTTCTCCATCAAAGAATTTTTGGGCCAGTTTAGCAGTTTCACCATTAGTGTTTTGACTTGAGTTCAAAAATACATTTATTTTCAAAATCTACCTCCACTGTCAATTAATATTATTAAAAAAGCTAAACTCAATGCTAGAGTTTAGCCATTTAAGAAATTGCAAAATAAAAAAATAAATTTTATTCTTACACACTAACCTTGCTGGTTTAATGGTCTCATAACAATTTCATTTATATCAGAGTCTTCTGGTAAATCAACAGCTAATGAAATTGCTTGCGCTACACGTTCTGAAGGCATCGATACACTGGCATAAAAATTTTCCATTGCCTTTTTAGTATCTGGGTCAGTTACATGATCAACTAATTCAGTCGATACAGCACCTGGTGAAACAACAGTCACTCGAACATGGCTCTTTGCAGCAACTTCTTCCTGACGTAAGGCTTCACTAATCATCCAAACGCCAGCTTTAGTTGCACTATACACACCACCACCAGAATGAACTGCATGTGCTGCAACGGAAGCTATATTGATAAACTGGCCTGATTGTTGTTTGCGCATCTGCGGAAGAGCCGCATTTATTCCATAGAGGACGCCGCGTAAGTTGATATCAATCATCCGATTCCAATCTTCAACCCGCCCTTTAATAAATTCAGAATGTGGCATTAATCCCGCATTATTCATCCAAACATCCAACCGACCATAAGTGTCGATAGCTTTTTGGGCTAAAGCTTTAACCTGTTCAAGTTCACTGACATCGGTTGCCAAGTAAGTTGCTTGTCCCCCGATTGTCCAATATCCTTAACAATTTTTTGCAAGCGTTCTTCCCGACGTGCCCCAAGGACTACTTTATTTCCCTTTGAAGCTAACAACTTAGCCGTTGCTTCGCCGATTCCAGAAGAAGCGCCTGTAATCACAATAACTTTTGACATAAAGGAACCTTCTTTCCAAACTATTAAAATATTAATTCCAAATTTCTTTCGCTAGACTAAAAGCAGACCATGCCTTAGGCCAACCTGCATAGAAAGCCAGTTGAGTAATAATCTCAATTATCTCTTTTTTCGTTACACCGTTTTTCTTAGCGAGAAGCATGTGACTTTTTAGTTGAGGAAAAAGACCTTGCGACATTAAACTCGCAACTGTTATTAAACTTCGATCACGCGCGGAAAGAAGTTTTTCTCTCGACCAAACTTCTCCAAATAAAACATCATCATTTAACTCAGCAAATTTAGGCGCAAAATCTCCAAGACGATCACGTCCAGCTGTTTGCTTTTCTACCATTTATTTTTCCTCCAAATTTGCATAATCTGCATCTGAAACAGGTTCTAGCCATTCAGGTTTACCAGCGGTGATTGCTATATGAGCGAACCAGCTGTCTTGGGTGGCCCCATGCCAATGTTTAACGCCGTCATGAGTCACAACAATATCACCCTTTTTTAACAAACGTGGCTTTTGCCCAATTTCTTGGTACCAACCTTCTCCACCAGTAACCAGTAAGATTTGGAAACCAGCATGATGTATATGCCAATTATTACGGCAACCGGGCTCGAAAGTCACAACCCCAACTGAAACATTCACTTGGGGATCATTGACGAGGCTCTTTAAATAACTTTGCCCAACAAAAAACTTCTGATAAGTGTCATTCTTATCACCTAATGGAAAAATGACACCATTTCTCAAGTCACTATTCTGTGTCATCTATTTCTCCTTTTAGTACAGTCAACACGATAGACAATTAAGCTTAATCTACATGTCTAACCAAACCATGAATTCTCTTAACGGCAGCAGGATCACGATGATCAAAGAATTGACTCTCATTTTTGTCAAGTGCTGCAATTTTTTTCATTTCATCATCTGTTAATTTGAAATCAAGGCTGTTAAAATTTTCTGCCATTCTATTTTTATGAACGGACTTAGCAAGTGCAACCACGCCACGTTGAGTCAACCAGCGTAAAATAACCTGACCGACTGATTTATTATATTTTTGGCCTATTGCAATTAAAGTCTCATTATTAAAGATGTCATGCTTTCCTTCAGCGAATGGTGCCCATGCTTCAGGTTGAATATTATTTTCGTGAAGAAAAGAAACAGCTTCTTTTTGTTGCATCCAAGGATTTGTTTCAATTTGGTTAACCGATGGTTTAACATCATTATATAAAGACAAGTCCATAATTCTATCTGGTTGAAAATTTGAAACACCGATTGACTTAATCTTGCCTTCTTTTTGCAGATCTTCCATTGCACGCCAAGATCCATAAACATCACCGAATGGTTGATGAATTAAATACAAATCAAGATAATCTAATTGAAGTTTACGTAGTGAGGTTTCAAAAGCTTTCTTTGTTGCTTCATACCCTGTATCTGAAACCCATAATTTTGTTGTAACGAATAGGTCCTCACGTTTGATTCCACTACGCTTGATACCTTTTCCGACTGCTTCTTCATTGCCATATGAAGCGGCTGTATCGATCAAACGATACCCAACATCAATAGCATCAACGACTGCTTGTGCTGCTGCTTCTAAATCCGCAATTTGAAAAACTCCAAACCCGAGCACTGGTATTTTGTTACCATCATTAAGTTTCTTAAATTCCATAATTAACAACTCCTTCTTTTTTTATACAAGTTAATTGAACACCTTGAAGTGAACTCCAAGTCAAATAAAAAATTATTCTTCTTGTAACTTTTTAATAAAAACTTGGTTTCTTAAAATCAGTATGAGGCTCACCCAAACCTAAACTTTCACGATGATAATCACGTTTACCAGTTAATAGATCAACAACTACTTGCGCCACTGCTTGGCGTGTTACTTGGGCTTCAACGAATGGCTCACCCTTAGTTGTAATGTGAACATTTTTGTTTCCATCCTGGTTGTATAACCACGTGATTCGTAAGATAATATAATCTAAATCACTTTCTTCAATAATTTCAGCCGCCTTGTGCATAGGAAGTTTCCATGTTTCACCGGTATTTTTTCGATACCATTTTTGAAACGGGCCTGTAACTTCCTGGTAAATATCTGGAATATTTGCAGCAATGAATCGAGGCTTCCCGCTTTCCTCAAGCAACTTAACAAGTTTACTGATTAAGTCATCTCCTGCTACATAGCTTAAATAAACAGCATCTACTCCTGCAAGAGCAGCCTTGATTTTATCAAATTCTTCAAAGTCCCCATCGACAAACGCCACACGTTCATCCGCCTTATCAGCTAATCTATTTGAAACGTTTCGACCGTAAAGCACCAAATCATAATCTGTTTGACTTATTATATTGTTAGTTACCATTTGTCCAATCTGTCCTGCAGCACCTAGAATTAAAATTTTCACAACTACTCCTCCTTGAAATTAATAATTAAGATATAACTACTACTTCCTCATATCCAACTTCAGTCTATTCCTTAGACTGGACTCCAAGTCAAGCTTTATGGTCATAACCTTTATTTTCAAAATAATTAAAATTTACAATTTTGACTTTTTACACTCTTTATTGCCGAATTTAGGCACACTTGAACAAGATTCTAATGCCTCCAAGATTTTGTTGATGTTTTTAAATATTGTAAAAAGTGTTATTTTTGTAGTAACATCATAGACACTAAATAAGATATTAGGAGGTATTAGCTATGAAAGTATTTGTTATTGGTGCTACAGGTATGGCGGGATCTGCTTTTGTTAAAAAGTGCTCCTACGTCAAGTTTTGGTACTAAAAAAATTAGCCGTTTATCCTAATTCTTTCGGTGTTATACCAGTTAATGTAATTTTCAACTCTGAGGACTAAGTCCTCAAAACTAGTAAAACGTGTTTGAAAAATAAATTCTCGTTTAAGTAGCGAATGGAAAGCTTCGAGCGGACCGTTATCATATGGATAACCTTGTTTGGAATATGAATGCCTAATCAGGTGCCGCTTTAACAGGCCTTCATAAGCAATACTGGTGTATTGTGAACCCATATCAGAGTGCAAAAAGGTTGGCTTAGAAGCCCTGCTCAAGGCTTGCAACAATGTCTTAATAATCAGTTTCGATGCCATCTCCCTGCCAATGTTGAAAGCGATGATTTGCTTACTAGCTTGGTCAAAGATGGTACTTAGATAAACCCAAGTGCCTGGTCTTAGTTCTAGGTAGGTTATGTCAGCACGCCAAATAGTTCCGATTGGATGGTTCTTAATCAAGTTAGGCCGTTGAGAATAATCTACATGAGTGCCTGGCTTCTTAAAACGCCGCCCCATTAGTGATCGAATGCCTAACTCCTGCATTAATCGGTAGACACGATTGGGGCCAATGACTACACCAAGTCTTCTCATGGCAATTGTGATCCGAGGGTACCCATAGGCTTTATAATTATTTTTCCAAATTTCAAAGATCTAGCTTTTTAAAATCGTATCTTGTTTATCATGACGACTTGTCTGATAGTGTTTCCAATGATAATACGTACTTTTAGAAAGCCCTAAGGCTTTCAAGATTATCCAGAGGCGGTGTTTACATAATTGTTCGTTGATAAAGTCTATGGCTTTAACTTTGCCTAATGCCTTCCCAGTAACACCGCCGCTGCTTTTAAAATTTCATTTTCTTCTTTTAACTGCTGGTTTTCTTTCTGTAGTTGCTTGAGGGCTTCAACACTCGTTACGCCACCGTCAGGTAGTTCAACTAATTTGGCCCGCTTGATCCAATGACTGATGGTGGTTGGATGAACCCCATATTCATTGGCTAAGGATTTCTTTGAACGATTTTCATTGTGATAAAGCTTAACGATGTTGTTTTTAAATTCATCTGAATAATATTTCATGGTAGATTGTAAAATTAATCCGAACGCTGTTCGGACAAAAAAGATCAGCTTCCTTTAAAATGGTGTTTACCACAAAACCCATCTTTTAGGAGCTGATCTTTTGTCTAGTATAACCTATTCCGAACGAATTAAAATCGAAACCTTTTGTGAACTAGGGCTGTCCAATATCCAAATGGGCGTTCGGCTGAACCGATCACCGTCAACAATTTCTTATGAATTATCTCGATGTCAACCTTATCAGGCTGAATTAGCACAAACAGATGCCGAATACAAGCGATCACGATGTGGTCGGAAAACTAAGCTGAGCGATGAGTTAAAGCAAAAAATTCTCAACCATTTACGTCTAAGCTGGTCACCAGGAATGATTGCTCACGAATTTAAACTAGCTACTAAATCTATTTATAATTGGCTAAATCAGGGGAGAATTGGTTTCTCCTTGAATGATCTACCTGAACATGGCGTACGCCAACGGCGTAACGTTGACCAACGATCCAAATATAATCAATCTTTGGGGCGATCAATTGAACAGCGTCCCATGATGATTAATCAACGTAATCGCATCGGCGATTTTGAACTAGATACAGTCGTTGGTCCTCGTGGGCATAGTAAGGCAGTTTTATTAACTTTAATCGATCGCAAATCACGGTTCCTTTGGGCATACCGGTTAAAAGATCGGACGACAGCGACTGTTAATGAAGCACTAACTAAGTTCCTAATAATGGTCCGGTGCACAGCTTTACTGTGGACCGTGGCACTGAGTTTAGTGGGCTAGTATCACTTGAATCACAATATGGTATTAAGACCTATTACTGCCATGCTTATACGCCAGCTGAACGTGGTAGTAATGAACGCTTTAATCGGAATTTACGTTATTTTTATCCTAAAGGGACTTATTTTGAGCACATTAGTGCTCAAGGCTTGAAAACCACCTTACTCGAAATTAATCAGAGGCCACTTAAAATACTTGACTGGCAAACACCTTATCGGGTTATGCTGACAAATTTGTCCAAAAATTCGGATTAAATTTGCAATCTACCATAAACCAGTTTTTAGTGCAAATAAAATTTGTTTTTGATATGGGTCCATTATTTTTCTAGTTGACAACGCATACATTAATAACTACAATAACTTTCAGTATTGCGTGTAATACATTTAGTAAGCATTAGCAATATAAAATAATAGGTATTATAAATAAGGTGTTATCGATTTACTAATTGAGCATGACTTATTTCCTAAATATTTGAGATTATTAAGTTATTTTTTTGAATAGGGGTGACCACTTGAAGATCAAACGCACACTTAATAATAATGCAGCGATTGCAGAGAATCATGATGGCGTTGATGTTCTTGTAATGGGTCCAGGAATAGCCTTTGGGAAAAAAACTGGTGACTCAGTTGAGATTTCAAAAGTAGAAAAAACTTTATTTCTCAAGAATAAAGAAGTAATGAATAAGTTTACCGATTTGGTCATTGATGTACCAATGGATCAAATTGAAATTGCTGAAAGAATTATCAATCTTGCCAAGATGAAACTTGGTAAAAGGCTAAATGAGATTGTTTATGTTAATTTAACAGATCATATTCATATGGCTGTGAAGCGTGCCCGTGATGGAATATTCTTGAGTAATCCATTGAAGTGGGACATAGCACGTTTCTATCCGGATGAATTTTCAGTTGGTAGTAAAGCGGTTGAGGTAATCAACGAATCTCAGAAAGTTAATTTAGCTGATGATGAAGCTGCTTTTATCGCTATTCATTTTGTTAATGCAGAAAGTGAGGATAATTCAGAACAGAATCAAGCATATGAGATTACCAAAATAATCAAAGAGTGCGAAGATATTGTTAAAGATTATTTTCATACCGAGTTTGATGAGCAGTCACTTAATTATTATCGTTTCATTACTCATCTAAAATTCTTTGCACAAAGAATCTTACAAGGTAAGCATTATGATGATGAAGACGACGATGATCTATTAGAAACATTGGAACATAGATATGCTGAACCATATAAGTGTTCTAAAAAGATAAAAGAATATATCTCAGAAAAATATAACTTTACTATCGCGGGTTCGGAATTGTTGTATTTAACAGTTCATATTAGTAGATTAGTAAAGAATCTTTAGAATTTTTAAATTATAAAAGGGTGTTATCGTAAATACGAGCATGACCTAATTAGTTTTCTACAAGGAAAACGGATTGGGTCTTTTTTTATTGCATAAAAGAAAGCGCTTATATTAAGAATTTGCCTGAAAAATATAGGAGATGTGATCATGAGTATAAAGGATTCTGCCAAGCAGATCTATGACACAGTTGGTGGAGAAGCCAACATTAATTATTTAACTCACTGTGTAACACGTTTAAGATTTAGATTAAAGGACGAAAGTAAAGTTGATGATGAAAAGGTCAAACAGATTCCTGGTGTTATGGGAATAAATCATCAAAATGGCCAATATCAAGTAATTATTGGTAATGCCGTATCAGATTACTACGATCAAGTTATTAAATTGGGTGATTTTCCAACCGATGAAAGTGGTGATTCCAATAAAACTGATACCAAAGAGGAGAAGGGAAATCTCTTCGATCAATTTACTAGTTTCATTTCATCATGTATGTCACCTTTGATTCCCGCTCTTATCGGTGGTGGGATGATCAAAGTTATTTTGATCTTATTAACCACAGTTGGTTGGATGAGTGATAAGAGTCAAACATATACTATTCTAAGTGTATTTGGCGATGCTCCTTTCTACTTCTTGCCAATTGAATTAGCCATTACTGCTTCTAAGTATCACAAGGTCAATCAAATGATGGCAGTTATTGCAGGTGCCATTTTGATTCATCCTAATTTCATTACATTGGTAAATTCCGGTAAGGCGATCCATTTGATGGGGCTACCAGTCACAGCAGCTAGTTATTCTAGTTCTGTTATTCCAATATTACTAATTGTTTGGGCTATGAAGTATTTAGAGGCTTTCTTGGAAAAAGTTGTGCCATCTAGTTTTAAGAGTATTTTGAAACCATTACTTGAAATATTTATTGTTGGTGTTGTTTCACTTGTAATCATTGGACCTATTGGAACATGGGCCGGAGAACTACTTTCAGGAATCGTATTACTTATTCAAAAACACGCTGCATGGCTTGCAATGCCGTTGATGGCAGCCTTTATGCCACTGATTGTTATGACAGGTATGCACTGGGCCTTTTCACCAATCTTTTTGGCCGCTTCAATTGCTTCACCAGATAGTTTGATTCTACCTGCTATGCTTGCCGCTAATATTGGACAAGGTGCAGCTAGTTTAGCTGTTGCCGTTAAGACTAAGAACAAGAATACTCGTCAAATTGCCTCAGCTGCTGCTGTTTCTGCATTACTGGCTGGTGTTACCGAACCTGCTTTATATGGTGTTACATTGAAATATAAGAAACCATTGTATGCTTCAATGATTTCGGGTGCTATTACTGGTTTATTCATGGGAATTGTCAATCTAAAGGCATTTGCTTTCGCCGTCCCATCAATTCTAGCTATTCCACAATTTGTAAATAAAGCTATACCTAATAACTTTATCTATGCTTTGATTGTTTTAGTTGCTTCACTTGTTATTACCTTTGTTTTGACATTGGTCTTTGGTTTTGATGATGGTACACCAGCTTTAGCAGTTGATGATGCTAAGACACCTGATACACCAGAATCAAATATTGAGTCAGGTGCAAAAGATACTAAAAAAGTTTTCAGTCCCGTTAAAGGCGAAATGATTAATTTGGATAGTGTAAATGATCCAACCTTTGCTCAAAAAATGTTAGGTGACGGAGTAGCAGTTATTCCAGAAGATGGTAAGTTTTATGCACCATTTGATGGTGTTGTTGAAACTGTCTTCCCTACAAAACACGCTATTGGTTTAAAGAGTGATAGTGGTATTGAATTATTAATGCATATTGGATTGGATACTGTTGAGCTTAAAGGTGAACCTTATGATGTTAAAGTTAAGGCAAATCAAAGAGTTAAGAAGGGTGATTTACTAGTTAATGCTGACTTGGATAAGATTAAAAAGGCCGGCTATGAAACAGTAACACCACTTATTGTTACAAATACTAAGGATTTTGTTGAAATTGTTCCAAATGAAAAAACAACTGTTGATAATGGGACTGTTTCATTCTACGTCGTTTAAAAAGGAGAATTATTATGACTGAATTTCCAAAGAATTTTTTATGGGGTGGAGCCACTGCTGCTAATCAACTTGAGGGTGCCTATGATGAAGATGGCAAGGGATTATCAATTGCCGATGTTTTACCAGGTGGACCCAAGCGTTTTGAAATTGTAAACCAACCTGATTTTGATTGGACTATCGATAAAAATAAGTATCGTTATCCAAATCATGAAGGAATCGATCATTATCACCGTTACAAGGAAGATATTAAACTTTTTGCTGAAATGGGATTTAAGTGTTATCGCTTCTCAATTGCTTGGAGTAGAATTTTTCCAAATGGAGACGATAAAGAACCCAATGAAGCAGGGTTGAAGTTTTATGATAATGTGATTGCTGAATGTTTGAAATATGATATTCAACCAGTGCTTACAATTAGTCATTATGAAATGCCATTGAATTTAGTTAAAAATTATGGTGGTTGGAAGAATCGTAAGTTGATTGATTTTTATGAAAGATATGCTTCGGTTGTTCTACATCGTTATGCCAAGAGTGTTAAATATTGGATGACATTCAACGAAATAAATTCAGCACTTCATTTCCCAGTTATGGGCCAGGGTTTGGTCAAATCTAATGGTGCAGATGACATGCAAAATATTTATCAAGCATGGCATAATCAATTTGTTGCTGGTGCTAAGGCAGTTAAAATTGCCCATGAAATTAGACCAGATATTATGATTGGATGCATGTTACTTTACGCTACGACCTATGCGTATGATGCTAATCCTGTTAACCAATTAGCTGCATTGAAAGAAAATCAAGCCTTTAATCATTTCTGTGGAGATGTTCAAGTACGTGGTACTTATCCAGCTTATACAGAATCAGTCATGAATCGTTATGGATTCAGTTTTAAAGATCTTGAGGTTACTGATGCTGACTTGAAGGTTTTGAAAGAAAATCCGGTAGATTACATTGGATTCTCTTACTACATGTCAACAGCTGTTAATGTTACTGACAAGAAGTTAGCAACAGCCAAAGGGAACCTTGTTGGCGGTGTAAAAAATCCATTCCTTGAGGCTTCAGATTGGGGCTGGCAGATTGACCCAACTGGTCTTAGAATTGCCTTGAATGAACTATATAACCGTTATCAAAAGCCTGTCTTTGTTGTAGAAAATGGATTAGGCGCGATTGATAAACCTGATAAAAATAATTTTGTTCAAGATGATTATCGTATTGATTATTTGCGTAAACACATTGAAGCCATCGGTGGAGCTGTTGAAGATGGCGTTGATGTAATGGGTTACACACCTTGGGGATGCATTGATTTAGTCAGTGCTTCAACAGGTCAAATGAGTAAACGTTATGGATTTATCTATGTTGACTTAGATGATGAAGGCCACGGAACACTTAATAGATATAAGAAAGCTTCATTTAATTGGTACAAAAACGTTATTGCTACTAATGGTAAAGAATTATAAAAAAACAAAAGTCGTCCTTTTTAGGGCGACTTTTGTTTTTGGATTAATATAATCAAACTATACAAGAGATGAGGCTTTTAAATGGAAATAACTAATGCAACACAAGCAGATTTATCAGAGATTCTAAGGATTGAACGTTTAGGTTTCACAGTTGAAGAAGCAGGAACTAAAGAACAATATCAGGATCGAATTAATAAATTGTCGACTACTTTTCTAGTTGCCAGAATTGATGATCAAGTAGCGGGTTTTGTTGTAGGACCAGCGATAAAAGAAAAATACGTTGAAGATTGGATGTATGAAAAGACCCCGGATAATTTGTCCGAAGGAGGCAATTAAATAATTTTTACGATTGCGGTAGATCCTAAATATCAAGGATATAGTATTGGTAGTAAATTGCTAGATGCTATTAAACAAAATGCGTTTATTCATGACCGAAAAACTGCTAAACCTAATACCTTGTACCTTAAGCCTGTTCAAACAGAGCTCTTATTGTACCGTCAATGGCTGCTTCATCATCAAGCGTTTTGCCGGCAGTCTTCATGGCCGTAATCAGGGTTCCTTCGGTAAAGGGCACCGGTGGTGTCGTTTCTTTTTGCGGCGTTTGCAGATTCGCTGGAACTTGGTCGCCTTGGTGAACAATCGGTAGGGTGGCTGCTTCTTGCTGGTCGGCTTTGTTTTCATCAAATAATGCTTGCTAACCTTGCTTAGTTGGGACCTTACCGGTTGCTTTAAAATTAGCATCGCCGACTTGGGTAACAATGGTGGTTTCTTCGTACTCGTACGGGTCAGCAAACATCGCTAACGTCGTCCTTAAAACCAGGTCATAGACTTGTTGCTGTAATTTAGGCAAGCTGGCTAGTTTCTCTTTCGTCGGCACGACTTTAGTCATAATAATGGCATAGTGTTCTTCAACTTTTTTCCCATCAACATAGCGTTTGTTCGGAGTGGTATTGGTTAAAGCGACTGGCTTAGAGACCAAACCCAGATACTTCGTCAGATTAGCCACTAAATAATCAAATTCTTCATCAGTGATATAAGCACAATCCGTTCGGGGATAACTCAGCAACTTGGCTTCATATAAACTTTGAATGGCCGCTAAGGTTTGGCTGGCACTGGCGTGATAACGTTTATTCATGGCACTTTGGAGACTGGATAGTGAGAATAGTTGGGGACTAGCACGCTTTTTGCCTTGTTTTTGGACGTCCTTGATTAAACCGTCCTGCGAGCCTTTATGAACGTGTTTAGCTCGCATGAATGTCATTAGCCCTGCTTCGTCTTTAAATCGCTGATAGGGGTCTAATTTTGCGACGAATTTTTGCTGATTAGCAAGAATTTCAGCATTTAGTTCAAAATAGGGCTCCGGCTTAAAGTTTTTGATTGCCTGGTCTCTTTGATAGACCATATACAAGGTTGGCGTCTGCACGCGACCAATTGAGTATAGCTGACTGTTAATTCTAAAGTACCAGGAAAGGAATCATCCGTTTCGCTTAAAGTCTTTTTTAAGATAATCTGTCCCTGCTCTTGATTGACGGTTACGTTAAAGAACTGCTGAGCAAAACCTTTTGGACCGCCATGCAGGGAATTAGCCTCTTCGTTTGGCAGCGTTTGGATCAACTTTTGCTTTAAAACAAAACGGGCCTGATCGATTCTGCCGGCCGTGCGGGCAATCACCCGGTTTAAATACAAGTCGTTATTTATATAGTCTTTAATCCTGTCGCCCTGTAACAATAGTTGTCTTCTTTGTCCTTTTTTTAAAACCGAAAACTCCTGCCAGATGCCGGCAAAGTTTAAAACACTGATCCTGGTGCCGGACTGGTTCTCTAAAGTATATTTGACGACTCTTTGTTTTTTGTATTGGCCGAAATCTGTTTCTAGTGTACGCATTAGTGAACTCCTTTGAATGATTGAAATAGAACAAGGGGAAGTAGGCAGGCTTCCTTGGTGGATGAAGCCCGCCTACAAAAACCGTATAAACAATAAAATCAATTTATACGGAATAACATGAATATTTTCAAAGATACTTAAGGAAGAATATTTAAATAAAAAGATTTTTAAGTACCATTTATTTTTAAAATGATAAATAATTTAATTATTGAGCATTTTCAAAGCCTGGTTCTGGTTTACCAGCTTTAGAACGTAAAGTTGCTTCGATTTCTTCCAATGAACGATTCCGAGTTTCGAAGACTTCACTGTGCACAAACCAAATGGAAAGAAAGCAAAGTGCTCCATAACCAATAAACAGACTACCTGTTCCAAAGAAATCAAGTAGTGAAGGAAAAGTTAACGAAACTGCAAGGTTGGCTGCCCAATTAATGACACTCGAAAAAGAATTGCCTAATCCGCGAATGTTTAATGGGAAAACTTCTCCAATCATAACCCACATTACTGGACCCCAAGTCGCGGAGAAGAAAGCAATATAAATCGTGAGAGCCACAAGGGCGATAACCGCGGCAGCCGAAGAACCAGAATACTTCATAGCGAAGCTCATAACAAATAAGGAAATGCCCATACCCATAGCACCATAAATAAGCATTTTTTTACGGTCAATTTTATCCATTATGGAAACTGCAATAGCAGTAACGATAACATTGAATATACCAATACCTATATGTGCCAGTAGCGCAGCGGAAACACCAAAACCAACTTTAGTTAAAATTGTTGGCGCGTAATATAGAACAGTATTACAACCCATTACTTGTTGAAAAATTGCTAAGCCAACACCAATAATTAAAGAAGGACGAATGGTCTTGCTAAAAAGTTCTTTATATCGTCCAGACTTAATTGCGGCTTGCTCTCGAATTTGTTTCAATTCAATTTCAACAGCTTGAGTATTATGCTTATTCATATTATCAAGAACTGATCGAGCTTCATCGATTTTTCCAATTTTGACCAAAAATCGTGGACTCTCGGGAAGTAGTAAACCTCCAAGAAATAAAATTACAGCAGGGATAGCCGCAAAACCAAGCATCCAACGCCATCCAGTATAAAACCCAGAAAAAGAATAATTAGTTATATATGCTAGCAAAATCCCGCTCATAACCATTAATTGGAATAAGCTTGAAACCGTCCCACGTTTATCAGCGGGTGCTAATTCAGATAAATACGTTGGTATTAGCGCTGAAGCAGCTCCAACAGCCATTCCTAATATTATCCGTGAAACTATTAAGGTCCAAAATTCAGGCGAAAAAGCAGAGCCTAAAGCACCGATAAGGAATATAATAGCCGACAACAATAATAATTTGCGACGACCAAATTTATCAGATGACGGGCCAATTAAAGCTGCACCTAATACCGCACCTAGCAATACTGCACTAACGACCCATCCTTCGGCCCATGCGTTAAGTGACATTTGTTTTTGAATAAACAGAATAGCACCAGAAATAACTCCAGTGTCGTAGCCAAATAGCAAACCACCAAGTGCACCAAAAGAATAAATAAACCCAGTTGAAATTTTTGATTTGTTTTTCAATTTGTACTCCTTTTTTTAATTTAGATGCCTAAATATATAAAACAAAGTTCACAAAACATAAAATTATTCAATATTTAATTGACATAAATTGTTTATATTTTGAAAGCGCTTTCAATAAAAATTAATAAAAGCCACCAAAGAAATGAAAAACTGCCTATGAGAATTAAATGACCAATTCTTCTTGTTGGTTAGTCATTTTTCAAATTATTTCGAAATTAAATCTAACAAACTAAAAATAAAAATTAATTATTATATAAATCAAGCTTTCAATTACAAGCCACGTCGATAATCAACAAGTTCGTGGCTGATCTTGGCAGTTGCCGGATAAATCTGTTTATAAATTTTATATAAACTTTCGTATCTTACAACGTTCTTTGGGTTTGGTTGATACTCTTTGCCAAAAGAAATGAATTGCTTGGCGGCTTCTTCAACAGAGCCAAACCAGCCAAGCCCGGTCGCTGCAATAATAGCTGCACCAATCCCAGGGCCTTGCTCATTCTTTAAACTAATTACCTTCTTATTAAAGATGTCGGCTTGGATTTGCATCCAAAGAGGGCTTTTAGCGCCGCCGCCTATTGAAACAACTGTGTCAAAATTTGCACCAATTTGATCATACAAAACAAAAATATCTTTAAAACTGAAAACAATTCCTTCTAAAACTGCCCTAACAAAGTCGCTGCGTTGATGAATTCCGTCGATTCCAACGAAACTTCCACGAATATCCCCATCGGCATAGGGGGTTCTTTCGCCAACAATGTAGGGTGTGAACATCAAGCCTTTGGCACCAACAGTTGAATTACTGGCACTTTTTACAAAATCATCAAAGTTGTCGGCTTTTCCAAAAGTATTTTTTAGCCAACTCAACGAATAACCTGCGGCCAAAGTAACGCCCATGGAATAGAAACGGTTAGGTATTCCATGATTAAAGAAATGTATTTTCCCATGATAATTAATATTTTTGTCTTGTTCAATTTTTAGCACAACTCCGGATGTACCAATTGAGCTCATTACCATATTTGTTTTTAAAATTCCGGCACCAATCGCCCCAGCAGCGTTATCGGCAGCACCGGCAAAAACCTTGGTTTGTTTACTAAGACCGGAAAACTCCGAATAACTATTGCTAATATTACCGGCAAAAGCGATTGATTCCAACAGGGGAGGAAAAATACTTTGTGGGAGACCAAAGGCATCGATAATTTCTTTTGACCATATTTTCTTTCTAACATTGAGAGCCACCGTCCCAGCCGCATCTGAAAAATCAGTGAAAATTTTATCGGTCATTCTAAAGCGTAGATAGTCTTTTGGCAGTAAAAAGACTTTTACCTTTGAAAAAATCTCCGGCTCATTTTCTTTAACCCAAAGAATTTTCGGCAAAGTAAATCCTTCGAGCGCTTTATTACCAGTGATTTCTACAAATTTCGATCCAAGCTTTCGATTAATTTCCAAAACCTGATCGCTGGTTCTTGTATCATTCCACAGAATGGCCGGACGTAAAACTTTATAATTTTCATCAAGTAAAACGAGGCCATGCATTTGGCCAGAAAAACTAATGCCCTCAATTTGAGAAGCGTTAATTCCATCATTTAAAATAAGCCTGACAATTGAAACAGTTGTAGCGATTACCCAGTCTTCTGGATTTTGTTCGGCATATCCCGGCTTTAATTGCGGTACCAATGGATAATCAAAAGATTCTTGAGCAACAATTTTTCCTGCTTTGTTCACAGCTGAGACTTTGACAGCTGATGTGCCCAAGTCGACTCCTAATACAACAGTCATTTTTTTCCTTTCTAGTCGAAAAACAAAATGGATTAAATTGGTTTTATTAATTTACAATTTTCTAGTTTATTTCCCACCAAGAACATTAAAAATGTAGTTATTGATTGTTGATTTAATCTGCTCTTGGCGTCCACTCTTAACATTTTTGAAAATTTCCGACTCAGGTTTATCGATAATGTAATTTTCAAAATCAACAAATTTAGTTTTGCCAGCTTCAAAGTCAGCACCAATTCCAGAATCAAAAGACGAATAACGATCTTCTAGAATATTTTTAAAGTATTTATCATCAAAAAGTTTTGAAGCTACTCGTAAACCAGCAGCATAAGTATCCATTCCTGCCATGTGGCCAAGTCGAAGATCTTCCATTTCAAACGATTGACGACGTGGCTTTGAATCAAAGTTCAATCCACCGGTTGGTAATCCTCCGTTTAATAGAAATTCATACATTACGAGAGTTGATTCGTAAATATCATTAGGAAATTCATCAATATCCCATCCGATCAACTTATCGCCCATATTGGCATCTAGAGAACCAAGCAATCCGGCTTCGCGAGCAAAACGAACTTCGTGCTCATAAGTATGGCCGGCAAGAAAAGCATGGTTGCCTTCCAAATTCAATTTGAAATCTTTATCGAGCCCATAGGTCTTTAGAAAAGCAATAGCGGTTTGAGCATCCCGATCATATTGATGGCTCGTCGGTTCCATCGGTTTTGGTTCGATTAAAAATTGTCCTTTATAACCAATTTCTTTAGCATAATCAACAGCTAATCTGAAAAATGCTGCAATATGATCCAATTCACGTTTCGTATCAGTATTTTCGATATAATCATATCCTTCTCGGCCACCCCAGAAAACATATGATTCAGATCCTAAATGCTTAGCGATTTCAAGGCTATGCTTTATTTCTGCTGCCGCATAGGCAAATACATCGGCAAAAGGCGAAGTAGCACCTCCAGCTAGAAAACGAACATCAGTAAACAAATTCGACGTGTTCCAAAGCAATTTTTTGCCAGTTTCGTGCATTTTTTGCTCAATTTTATCAATTATTTTATCAAGGTTGGCATTCGTTTCACGCAAAGTATTTCCTTGTGGAGCCAAGTCACGATCATGAAAGGCGAAGTAATCAACATCCATTTTGTCTAAGAATTCAAATAGATAATCTACCTTCGCTAATGCTTGTTCCATCGGATCTGATACGCTGTCCCAAGGACGAACAGCAGTACCATCGCCAAATGGGTCGACAAGACGTTGGTCCATTGTGTGCCAATAAGCAACTGAGAATTTGAGCCAATCCTTCATTTTCTTACCCTGAATCTCTTCTTCAGGGTTATAGAAATGAAAACCATCACCGGCTTTGAATCCAGAGTTTCCAACATATTTTACTTTGTCAAAATTTAACAAATCTGTCATTCTTATCTCCATTAGGTTAGTTGTTTAAAGCACCAAACTAACCTAAGAAACATAATAGTACTTTTTGAAAGCGCTGTCATTACTTTTTGGTAACAATATTTTAAATTCTTGCCAAAAAATAAATATCAAATATTAGGAAATATTTTCAATCTCCAGAAAAAGTTAATTCGAAATTATCACTTAGGTCGAGAATTGATCTTGTTACTAATGCCAAAGCCCCATAAAGGGTTGAATATTCGATATCTTTTTTTGGTTCGATTAAATTTGTCGGTATTGGTGAATTCAAAGCAACCAGTTCCGAATTTAAATCTTTATATATTTCTGCTTCATGAAAAATGATGCGTGAATTAACATAAATTGCTTCAGGTGCAAAAATTTGAAAAAGATTGTAGAGAATCTGAGCAATATTTTTTACCCATTTTTTTGTTATATATATAATTTCCGGGTTTTTTTCTTCATACATATCTAAGAATTCATTTCGTTCAAGGGTATCATTATGCGAAAGCTCACCTGCTTGAGCAATCAAAGCATCTTCAGAAAAAAGTTCTTCGGTTAATATTTTATTTTCCCGATCAATAAGAATTGATCTTCCATATTCTCCAGCACCACCAAATATACCTCGGTAGAGCTCATTATGGATAATAATGCCAACTCCAATGCCATTATGAATATCGACACTGATGAAATTTTCATATGTCTGTGGGTTATTCGGTTCAATAAAATCTCTTAAATAGATCGCTGATAAATTAGCTTCGTTTTCCAAGATTGTATGTACGTTAAATTCATTTGAAAGTTCGGTCGCTAAATCAATTCCAGAAAAATCAACAAAGGGTGAATATGTAATTTTATTTTTATAAATTACGCCGGTGATCGATAACCCGATTCCCTGTAAACCAAAAATAGTATCGTTAATTGCATTTTCAACGACAAGTTTTTTAATTAGCGAAAGTATTATTTCCCCGCTATTCTGGGTAATTGGAATACTTTTATAATTAATTAACTGGCCGTTCATATAAAAATTAGCCATTCTTAAATGTCTGCGACCAATATCAAAAGTAATTATATAACCATATTTTTTATTAAAACTGATTAGCGACGGTTTACGGCCACCAACATTAGTTGACTCGCCCTCGCCAACTTCAACAATCAAGTTTTTATCAAATAAACTGTCGAAGATAGAAGAAATTGTTGATTTATGTAATCCGGAATTTTTTGAAATTTGCGTTCTACTAATTAAACGGTTATTAAAAATTTGTTGAAGTACCAGTTTTTCGTTAGCATTGCGCATTTCATTGTGATTAATCGAAGCAGCCATAATCTCAATTATAATTTAAACTCGTTGTTTCAAACAACCAACTAGCCTATCGCATATCTTAATCAAAAACAAAGTTGACAAGCAACAAAACATAACCTTAAATTAGAAGTTAATTAACTTTGGAGGAATGGTTATGGCATCTGCATTAACGAAAGAAAAAATATCGTCTTTAAGAGATCAGTTCAAGCAAAATAAAGAGGCATCAATTCTAACGAGAACGGTCACAAAAAATGGTATTCACGCTGCAAGTTACGATAATACGGCTGTCACTCATTTAAATCGCACTTTTTCAATTGAACTGGATACTGGAAAAGTCACCAATCAAAAACATAGTGGACGTTGTTGGGAATTTTCAATGTTAAATACCTTGCGACACACATTTGCAAAAAAGTATCATGTTAAAGATTTCCAGCTCTCACAAAACTATTTATTTTTTTGGGACAAAATCGAGAGAGCAAACATTTTCTATCAAAATATCGAAAGAACCGCTCAAAAACCAATTAATGATCGTGAAGTCGAATTTTTCCTCAATACTCCCGGCCAGGACGGAGGCCAATGGGCAATGGCAGCCGGCTTAATCGAAAAGTATGGCCTAATGCCGGCCAGTGCGATGCCGGAAAGCTATAATACAAACAAAACTGACGAATTTGCAGAAGTAATGGATAAAAAACTTCGCAAAGATGCTTTAGCAATACGGAAGTTGATTGCCAATGGAGCAACAAAAGAAAAAATCGAAGCAAGTGAAAATGAGATGTTGGCCGAAGTTTATCGAATCACGGCTTATTCTTTTGGCGAGCCACCAAAGAAATTCGATTTGGAATATCGTGACGATAACAAAAAATATCACCGTGAAGCAAAGCTGACAGCCAAAGAATTTTATAAGAAATATTTTGATAAAAATTTTGACAATTATGTGGTTGTCACTAACTCACCGGATAAACCATTAAACAGACTTTATAGTTTACCATGCGAAAACAATATTCTTAAAGGAAGAACAGTTGAATTTTTAAATGTCGACATGAAACTGTTAGCTGATCTTTCAATCCAACAATTGAAAGATGGCGAAACGGTTTGGTTTGGTAATGATGTTTTACAGCAACTTGATCGCCAAGCTGGTTTCCTTGACAGCAATTTGTATCAGACAGAAGAACTCTTTTCAATAAATACTAAAATGACAAAAGCAGAGCGTTTATTAACCGGAGAAGGCCAAGTATCCCATGCAATGACTTTAACCGGTGTCGATTTGATCAATAAGCAGCCGACAAAATGGAAGGTTGAAAATAGTTGGGGCGACAAAATAGGAAAAGACGGATATTTTGTTATGAGCCAAGATTGGTTCGAAAATTTTGTCTATGAAGTTGTTGTCCACAAAAAATACTTAAGCAAAGAACTCCAAGAAATATTAAAACAACCAGCAGAGGAATTACCTGTTTGGGACCCACTTCATTAAAATTCAATAATAAAAAGACAAAAATTGCCAAAGAAATATTTAACCGGCAATTTTTTTATAGAAAAAACTATTTAACAGCACCTTCGATTGCACTTTGCATAATTTGTTTTTGCAACAATACAAACAAAATTATGACCGGGATGATAGCTAAAACCAAACCAGCTAAGGCCAACTGCCATTGACTATTTGTTTCTCCAAAGAAGTAATACATCTTCAGCGGCAAAGTGTACATTCCGTCTTTATTAATCACGAGCGATGGCAGTAGATAGTCGTTCCAAATTTTCATCGCATTCAGAATGATCACCGTGCCGGTCATCGATTTTACATTTGGGAGGATAATCATGAAGAAAGTTTTAATCGTACTTGCCCCATCCAAAATAGCCGCTTCATCAATACTTCTAGGAACCCCGAGAAAAGCTCCATAAAATAAAATCACTGATAAACTCAAAGCCAATCCTGTATTCATTAATATCAAACTAGTACGATCAAGAAAATCGATTTTACCAAAAATCGAAACTAGAGGAATCATAATCGATTGAAAGGGAATCAACATCGTTCCAGCACATAAATAATAGATAGACGAATTTAATCGACTGCTTGTCCGAGCTAAAGCATAAGCTGCCATTGAAGAGAAAATTGTAATTAGAAAAACACTGCCAACGGTAATAATCAAAGAATTCCAAAAACTATGTATGAAGTCGAGTTGCTGAAAAGCCTGATAGTAATTTTTAGTCGTAAAACTATTAAAACCAATCGGGTTCGCAAAAATACCGTTCTTTGTCTTGACTGAATTAAGAACAATAATAATAAAAGGATAAATCCATACAATTCCTGCTATGAGGGCAAAAAGAGTAATTGAAAATTTTGTAAGTTTGATTTTCATTATGATTCACGCTTTCTTGAGAAATATAGTTGCGCAAAAGAAACAAGCATCACAAAGATAAACAAAACGATTCCTTCGGCCTGGGCATACCCTTGTTGATAATTAACAAAAGCCGTATTATAAATATTCATTGAAATAAGTTCGGTGGAACGGTAAGGCCCTCCGTTGGTTAAGGCAAGATTTTGCTCATAAATTTTAAAAGAATTAGCCAGCGTCAGGAACAAGCTAATCGTAAACGCAGGTGCCAACTGAGGAAATTTGATGTGCCAAAAAATTTGTTGATTATTAGCGCCATCCAATTCAGCCGATTCGATTGTATTTTTCGGAATATTGTTTAAAAAAGATATATAAATCAACATAATATATCCACTCATCTGCCACCAGAACAAAATTACCAGTCCCCAAAGACCAGTCGCTGGTGTACTGAGCCAACCTTTCAACCAAGACCAGTCAAGACTTTCACCAAAAGCTTGAAAAATCTGAATAAAAATAAATTGCCAAATAAAACCCAGAAGAATTCCGCCAATTAAATTCGGAACAAAGAAAATTGTTCTTAACAAACGATTAAAGTAATTGTCACTTCTCGTTACCAATAAGGCAAAACCAAGACCGATAACATTAATTCCGACTACTGAAAGCAAAGAAAAGAGAATCGTCAACCAACAACTTTCCAAAAAATTATCATCGGAAAGTAAAAGCTGATAGTTTTTTAAACCAATCCAAGAAGCGGTCAACCCATTCGAATTGGTAAAAGAATAGAAAATTCCAATAATAAAAGGAATAACAATGATAATGCCCAATAAAATTAACGTCGGTCCAACAAATAACCAATAATTGTATTTTCTGGTGAACATCTATTTATCCCCCTGTACTTGTCTTAATTGATAATATTGCCTACTGGTAAGTTTTTGAAACTCCTTCCAAGTTATTCGATTGGCGAAATAGCGCTGCATATTCGGTCCTATGGCCTCCTGGGTAAAACCGTTTGGAAACTCCTTATGGACCGGAACAAAGGCGTTTTTGGAAGTTCCATCAACATAAACAAGTTTCGAGATTGGGTCAGGCAGCTTGCTTAACGGATAATTAATTGTTGCCGGGACCAAGCGCATTTCGTTAACAGTAATATTTTGACTTTCTGGAGAGGTATACAGCCAGGTCACGAATTTTTTTGCTGCCTTCTCTTTGGCCGGATGTTGGTCGGTAATACCGATATACCAGGACGATCCAGTCATAATTTGTTTATTATTGCCGACATAGAAAGGCAACATTCCTAATTTATCCTTTACAAAACTGCTATCGGCTTCGTCTAAAGTTGGGATAATCCAGTTGCCTTGAGGAATCATTGCGACCTTTTCATTAAAGAATAAATCCTGGACCGAAGGGTCGTATTTGACCGAAAGAATCGGCTGAACATTATACTTTTTAATCAAATTAGTATATGCGCGCATTTGCTTACTGTATTTCCAGTTCAAATGTTCACTGTAATAAGCTTTGGTCAGGTTATTTTTAAAATGTTGAGATAAAAACTGAGCTGCATAAGAAGCAATAGTCGTTGTATCGCCGCCGTTAAAACCAAAAACAGCTGTCAAACCAAGTTTTTTCTTTTCTGAATTCAGTTTTTCAACAGCCTTTTTAAAAGTCGCATAATTATGAATGCTGTTCGGGTCGATACCGGCTTTTTTAAATATCTGCTTATTATAGGACCAACCATATCCTTCAATATCAACTGGAATACCATATAAAGTCGAACCAATTTCGGCTCCTGTTTTTAATGACGGAACGATCTTTTTTTGAATTGACATCGAATTTAAAGAAATCAAATGTTTGCGATAACGATCAACATCTGGTAATCCGCCCAGCATCACAACATCGGGAGCATCCCCAGAAACAAATTTGGCCTGCAAAGAAGAAGCTCCGCTGCCATTCCCGACCGTGGTAATTTTTACTTTAACGTTCGGATGCTCTTTTTCATAAAGTTTCGCTAATTTTTGGTAACCAGCTGCCACTTCCGGTTTTTGGTTAAAAAAATTAATCGTTGTAATGTGCCGTGAGCCACTTGAAGATTGTCTCAATTTATAAATAGCAAAAATAAGGACACAGGCTAAAGCAGCAAATAAGATAAATAGCTTCCTAACTCGCATTGAGACTCACCTCCTTTAGGTTGACAGTATCTAAGAAAGCGATTACATTTATTTTATTCAATTATAACTTAGTAGATTGGTAAATAGTTTTTAACTAAAGAAAGAGGGTGAGATTATGCCAGATATAGTTGTTAGCCATCTAACCAAAAAATATCCAAAAGCTGATAAAGAAACTTTGAGTGATTTAAACTTCACAATTACTAATGGGGAGTTTTGGGCAATTATTGGACCTTCAGGATGCGGTAAATCAACTTTTTTGAGAATGCTTGCCGGCTTGGAACCTATTAGTGGCGGAACAATTTCCGTTGACAATCAAATAATTAATAAAGTTCCGCCTCAACAAAGGAAGATGGCAATGGTTTTTCAAGACTACGCTCTCTACCCGCATATGACGGTCTACGATAACATGGCTTTTAATTTAAAGATGAAGAAAAAAACAAAGAAAGAGATTGAAACAAAAATTCAAAAGGCAGCCAATGCTCTGGGACTTCATGATTTATTAAGCAGAAAACCAGCCGAACTCTCCGGTGGACAAAGACAGCGTGTCGCTTTAGGACGGGCAATGGTTCGCGATCCAGACTTCTTTTTAATGGACGAGCCATTATCCAACCTTGATGCTAAATTACGAGTTGATATGCGTAGTATGATTATCGAACTGCATCATCAATTAAAAACAACAACTATTTATGTAACCCACGATCAAGCCGAAGCAATGACGATGGCCGATCGAATTTTGCTTTTAAACGATGGTGGAGTTCAACAAGTTGGAACGCCTTTTGAATTATACAATGCACCGGTTAATTTATTTGTTGCTCAATTCATCGGCTCACCTAGTATGAACATATTAAAGGGAACATTAAATTCCGGAAAGTTTTCTATCAATCACAGCGATTTGGATTTAACTCAGCTTCTGCCTAACAAGTTAAAAAAATATCAGGGACCAATTTTAATTGGATTTCGGCCTGAAAGCATTAAAAGTATCCAAATAGAGAAAGAAGCAGGAAACAAAAAAATATCAAATAATCTAAATTTACAGGGGAATTTGAATTTTATCGAATATCTCGGTGGCCATAGCTTATTATCCCTTGATATGTTCGGCCAAACGATTATTATTCAAACCGAAAAAACTTTTTCAAGAAATACCGATAAACGTTTTAAAATTGCAATTCCAAACAGCAAACTATTTTATTTCGATCCCGATACCGGAAAAAATTTATCGCTTATAGACGATAAATGATGTTTTGTTCTTAAAAACTAGGAAGATATCCAGAATGAAGTAATGATTTAAAAATACAAACTCCGATAAACAAAATCACTTATGATCGGTATCAAAAATAATTGTGACCGGTCCGTCATTTATTAGATTAACTTCCATGTGTGCAGCAAATTCACCAGTGGAAACTCTTAAATTATGATTTGTTAATGATTGGTTAAATGCCTGATAGATTGTTTTTGCATGTTCGGGATCACCGGCATTTATAAAGCTTGGCCGATTACCCTTTTTTGTATCGGCATATAAAGTAAATTGTGAAATCGATAAAATAGAACCTTTTACATCAGTGATTGAAAGATTCATTTTGTCATTTTGATCAGCGAAAACACGCAACTGCGAGATTTTACGAGCCAAATAATCAATTTCCTTTTGTCCATCACTATTTTCTATTCCTACCAAAAGAACAAATCCAATTCCAATTTCTCCAAGTATTTTTTTATCCACTAACACCTTGGCAGAACTAACTTTTTGTAAAACTATGCGCATAAATAAAACTTCCTTAGACCAAATAAAAAAATTATAATGTTTATGATCTTTTTAATTAATGCCGTTATTATACAATGACAGATGAATGTTCAAGAAAATAAAAAAAATTAAAGAGTCCTACCGTAATTTATCGTCCTGGATACTTAATCAAGGTCTGCGTTTGCCTCAATCAAACGAGAGCATCGAAGATAGAAAAATATTCGAATCTCTAAATAATCAGACGGATGTAAATCAAAGATTTTCCAGAATACTTAACGTTTTTAAAAACATCATTCAAAGACGTTTATATCTGCCGATCCTTATTTTTGTAATCTTTTTATTTTTCCTACCCACTCTCTTTCCATCACTAAAATTAATTGCCGATCTCCTATTATGGATTTCTATTATTATCATAGTGATTGCATTTTTCTTCCTTTATCTCTATTTGGCAGATGTTTGGACCGCTGGCCACCCAGATAAGGTATATGATTTTAAAACGCGGTTTAGACTAAAAGATGAAAGTTACGAACGCTCATTGTCCATTGTCACTAGTGGAAAATGGTACGAAAAAATTATTTATTCAAATTTTCTACGCGGTTTTATTCAATGGATAAGCTCCGGATCGTTTCAGTGGATTGCTCTAATCATTATTATGCTGCCAAACAACTTTCAAAATTCTTTTACGGAGATTATTAGTAATTTGTTTTTCTTTGCAATTATTATCAATATCTTTTCCAATCCACGGATTATCCAATACCGGCGTAATCATAATTTACCAGCTTATTCTTATTTGCCACTCAGTAAGTACTTTAGTTGGGTTAGCTTATTAGTGGACTTTTTGTTTGTTTTGTGGGCCGCAGCTCAAATTGCCGATATTCTACATGAATTTCTTGGCTAATGCCAAAAAACAAACACAAAAAAGTACTGTTTCCGATTATTTCTCTTTTTGCGGTTCTTTTATTAATTATGAGCAGTTTTACTTTTGTCGTTTACTTGTATCGACCACCGATCAAGGACTCGGTCATGAAATCGCAAATTCCGAAAGACGAGAAAGTTACTATCAATCTGTCCCAAACTGAATTTAAAGGGCAGGCCGAAAAAGCAATTAATTCTTGGAACAGCGATCTTCACAGAAAACTTTTTATAATTACTCAAAAGCAAAATCCGACAATCCTAATTGCCGATTTGTCGAATAAACAAATAAATAAGCTTTCAAAAGACGCGGATTATGGGGAGCATATTTTGGGTGTTACAACCACTGGAGCAATCTACATGAATGCTAGTTTTTTGAGTGAAAGTGAAAATCGAGGCTTGATTACTCCGGTCTTCGAGCATGAATTGGGACACGTAATCGGTTTAAAGCATATTAACGGTGATGCTCTAATGAATTCTTCAATTCAGAAAACATCTTTCATTACAAAATACGATATTAAGGTTGCAAAATACATTTTAAAAAAAATTCACTAAAAAATGAATTAAATAACCTAAAAAGACGAATTTACTTGTTCGTCTTTTTAAAATTCGATATTTTCATTCTTTTCAGGCAACTTAACAGTTAATCCCTCAGCTTTTAATAAGGCTGCCTCATCTTTAAAATTGAATGAATGCAAAGGAATTGTTATCTTTGCATTAATCTGTTTGGCAATTTTTAAAAGTTTTTCTTTGTTTGCGCGCTTGAAAATACCAATATCAAAGAATTCAGCTGAAAAGTCATTTAATTTATTTTGCTGAATTTCATAGCTTGGATCATGATCACCAAGCGGCTCGCCATCAATTTGCAAAAATATCGGTTTATAGAAATTTTTTAAATTATCAAGATTGCTATAGCTATTTTGCAGAACATAATCTTCTGGATAAGCAATAATTTCCGGCAAATCAAAGTCTTTGCCCAAAGTCAATGGATTACTATCAGGAAAGAATTTTTTCAATAAACTTGAATAAGATTTTTCCCAAACAATTGGTCGGCCAAAATCTCTGGCAGCCTTTTCCAAAGCATTGAGTCGTTCGATATTTTGCAGATCTGCATTAACAACAACCAAGTGATTGGACCCAAGTTTATCAATAAAATTATCAATTAGGTTTGTTTCGGCCGATGATGAATTCTTTTCTTTATGGCCACTTTGATCAACATTAAGAGAAAAATCCGCCCCTTCGATCAATAAAAGATCCATTTGAGGATTTATCAATTTCCTTGTCCGGTGAGTAATTTGTTCCGGGCAAGATTCATCATATTTCTGGTCACCAAAATAACCAAAAATGTGCCCTTCGCTATCAGAGATTTTAATCGTACTGGCATCAATTACATCATGAGTAGAATGAAAAAAGGTAATTGTAAAAGAACCGATTTCAATTGCTTTTTCATAATCAAATATTTTTAAATTAGAAATAGCCGTTTTCTCACCAGCTTCAATCAAAGCATTATATAAATCTCTTGATTGGAGTGACAGGTAGACTGGCATTCCCGCCTTTAAAAATTTCAAAGCATCGATATGATCGATATGGAGATTAGAAATAAAAATCGCCTGGTTCTTGTAAGTTGATTCTGGATTTTCTTTAAATAACTCAGGAATTTGTGAGAGAAGCTTTTTATCCATTAATTCATCAGTTGTTTTATTTTTATTAGGACCAGATGGGGCACCAAAAACCATCAAAATTCTTGTTTCGTTATCCGAAAAACTGACAATCTTACTCCCGAACATTGTCAGGTTATTCAAAAATTTCACCGTAGTAGTCATATATTTATTTTAAAACAATAAGAAAATATCCCGTAGGCTGACCAAGCACTTGTAGTTAGTACCCTTCGTCGAAAACCAAATCAATAAACCAATAACAGATAACGAAAAACACCAAAAATCGGTGTTCTGCCACTTGATAAAAAGCATTATGACTGACGCGGATCCAAATTACCATAAAATTGAATACTTCTATCAAACATCAATTTAACAGTGCTGTTGGCTCCTTGACGGTTTTTAGCAATAATTAATTCAACCGGCCCTCGATCCGGAATTGCTGACTCATCAAAATCATCATCATCTTCAGAGTGTCCATCTTGGTCGTAATAATCATCACGATACAAAAACATGACAATATCAGCATCTTGTTCGATCGCTCCAGAATCACGTAAATCAGACAGCATAGGTCGTTTAGTAGTTCTGCCTTCAACGCCACGAGATAACTGTGAGAGAGCGATGATTGGGACATTTAATTCACCGGCTAGCTTCTTTAAGGAACGAGAAATCGCAGCAACGGCTTGCTGTCGTGATTCCATCACATCTGATTCGATTAGTTGAAGATAATCAATGATAACCAAACCGATTCCGCCCTCAGAATCTTCACGCTGTAACTGTGACTGCAGATTACGAAGTTTGGCTCGGATTTCATTGATTCTGATACCGGGTGTCGTATCAAGGTGAATGTTTAATCGGCTCAGTCTTTCATTTGCCAACATAATGCGAGTCCAATCGGCATTCGGATCAACTTGTCCATTGGAAGATTGGGTCAAGTTTCGACCAGTCATCAATTTATCCATTGGTACTCTGGCATTAGCAGCTAAAATACGTGTTGACAAGGATTGATCGTCCATTTCCATGTTAAAAATAACAACCGTTTTTTTGCCGATTTCCTTTGATTTTGCCGCATTGATTGCTAAATTTAAAGCAAATGCGGTTTTACCAACAGCAGGGCGGGCAGCTAAAATAACTAAATTATTTTGTTGCCATCCTTTGGTCAATTTGTCTAAGTATGGATAATCGCTTGGTAAAGCTCCCTCACGCAAAATTGAATTGCTTCTTGCTGCAGTATTTAAATTATCAATCGTATTGCTCAGAGAATTTTTTAGTTCGATGAAATCGGTGTTTTCCGACTGGTCCTCTATTGAATCAAGTTTGCTACGGACTTCGGAAATTAAATCCTGTGATTGTGAAGCAGGATCATGAGCTAGCCCGTTTCCCTGATTGAACAAATCAATCAAACGGCGCTGAGTTGCTTTTTCATGAACGGCCTTCGCATAGTTTTCCACGTTGGCAATTGTTCCATCAGATGAGAGAACTTCGGAAATATAGCCTTCGCCACCAACTGAATCAAGGCTTTTGTCAGCTTTCATTTGATCGGAAACGGTCAAGGGCTCAACAATTTTATCATCGGTTAAAAGTTCGTTAATTGCCTGAAAGAATTTTTTATTCTTCAAATCGTAAAAATCGTCAGCTGTAATAATTCCGAGCATTCGATCAAGAACATCCTGCTGCTCGCTTAAACCACTCGTATAAAAAAAAGCAGAAAGCAATGCTTTTTCTGTTTGAATTTCTTGAGGAATATGATTGTTAATAATTGAATCTTCCATTTTACTTAACTTAATTCAGAAACATTTACCTTAATCATGGCTGAAACTTGTGTATGTAATTTCGCCGGAACTTCATGGAGACCGATTGTTTTAATCGGTTGTGGCAATTGAAGTTTACGTTTATCAACCGTCAAATTAAATTGTTTTGCCAACTGCTCGGCAATCTCTTTAGCTGTAACAGAACCGTTTAAACGGCCATCTGGTCCAACATGCTCAGAAAATTGAACAATTGTTTTTGTAGAAGCGAGTTTATTTTTTAACTGTTTGGCCTCTTCTAGAATTCCAGCAGCTTTTTTTGCTTCAAGATTCTGTTGGCCATTAAGTTTTGCAATATTTTCAGGAGATGCGTAGACCGCTTTTTTATTTTTGATCAGAAAATTATTGGCATACCCATCGGGAACTTCTTTAGTTTCCCCGCGTTTGCCCTGATTTTTTACGTCTTGCAGAAAAATGACTTTCATACAATAAATACTCCTATTCTTTTTCTTTATTATTGTCTGTTATTTGCAAAACAGCCTGTTGAAGAACTTTTTTAACTTCTTGAATATCATCGGATTCCATTTGGACGGCTGCGTTAGACAACGATCCGCCGCCACCGATTTTTTCCATAATTAATTGTACATTTATCGATCCATCCGATCGGGCCGATATACCAACTTTTTCATCAGGACGTCTAGTAATAACAAAGCTTGCTGAAACACCTTGAATTTTCAGTAATTCATCAGCTACCTGAGCAGCTAGCACAGGATTGTAAAAAACTTCATTTTCACCAACAACTATGGCAATATTGCTGTTTAACTCCATTAATTCAAATAAATGGGATTTGACCAACAGATCATCTTTGGACTCCTTGCCAAAACTACTAAGTAATTGTCCATCTGCTCCAGCAGCCCGCAAAAAACTAGCAGCATCAAAGGTTCGTGACCCACTATGAGAAGTAAATCCTTTTGTATCCAATTGAATTCCACCTAATAAGGCTGTTGCTTCAACTTTGGTCAATGACGATTTGCGACGGTCTTCATAACCAAGCAATTCAGTTACAAGTTCACAAGTAGAAGAAGCATATTGTTCAACATAAAAGAGAATTGGTTTTTCAGAAAAACTTTCATCAGCAATTCGATGGTGATCGATTACAATCAATGATGATTTGAGTTTTTCAAGCAGCTGACCAGCTGCCGAAATGCTTGGACGCGAATGATCCACTAAAACCAAAAGACTTTGATCAGTCGCTAAGGACAGGGCTTTTTTTTCGGTGATAAAGGGTTGTTCGATTAATTTTGGTGTTTTCCCATCATCAGCCTGACTTCTTAATTTATCATTTGCTGCATCAACTTCGTCATTTATTTTTCCGATAACCAATTTGACATCTCGTTGAAGATTTTGATCATCAATAATAATATAAGCAGTCAAATCGTGAAGTCTGCTCATACGCCAAATACCCAAGGCAGATCCGAGTGAATCCATGTCAGCGTTTTTATGGCCGGAAATAAAAACAGAATCAGCATTTGTAAACAAATCGGACAATGCTTGATCAATCATTCGGGCACGAACACGGGTTCTTTTGGCCATTGGGTTGGATGTACCCCCAAAATAGATTGCCGGATTGTCATTGTCGCGAATTACCACTTGATCTCCACCACGGCCGAGGGCCAAATCGAGATTTCGATGCGCAAGTTCCGCCAGATCGTTTAAGTCGGAAACACCAAAAGCAATTCCAATCGACAAAGATAATGGCATATTTTGTTTTAAGGACTCTTCACGTACGGCATCTAAAATCGAAAAACGATCATCTTCTAATGATTTCAATTCAGGTAGGCGGCCAAAGAAAAGATAACGATCAGCCGACATTCGCCGCAAAAATAAGTGATATTTTTTAGCCCAATTATCCAAACGTCCAGAAATAAATGCAATTAAACGGCTCGATTCAGAATCAGTAGCATCCTGAATAATTTCTTCATAATTATCAACACTAATTAATCCATAGAAAAGACGATCTTTCTCATAAAGTAATTCGTATCTGGAAACATCAGTCAGATCCAACAAATAAATTGCTTGGCCATTTTGCTGAATTTGCAGAGAAAACTTACCGTCATGCCAATCAATTTCAGCTTCTCCACTGTCCTTATTTGATTGAACCAATTCATATAAATCGATGTCGACGTCTTTTAAACTTTTGCCAAGAATCTTTTGGTCACCGATTATGTTTAATAAATTTTCGTTAATCCACTCGATCTCTCCATGTGAGCTTAAAAGCATAACGCCAATTGGCATTTGGTCAAGTGCACTAGTTTGAGAGATTGAAACTCGACCGTTTAATTTAGTCATGTATGTTTGAAAATCAACACCTAGTGAATTAATCAAACTGTAAATTAAAATTGATGCTAAAGCGACAACAATAACCCAGGCAACTGCGACGATTGGACCGAAATGCAGAGAAAAAACAAAACCAAAAATTGCTAGTATGCTAAAAACCGCGATCAAGTAAATGACGCGATAATTTTTAATAAACGATGGTAAAGTATGATATTTCTTCATCTAAGGATTTAATTTTATCACGATCAGCTCTTCTTATCCTTTATTTAAGGAAAACAAAAAGTACTTCAACTAAGAAGTACCAAGAAACATATAGTGTAAAAATCAATTATTTGCAACGAATGGAAGCAAAGCCATAATTCGTGCACGCTTAATTGCAGTAGCAATTTTACGTTGGTTTTTAGAGCTTGTACCAGTAATCCGACGAGGTAAAATCTTACCATTGTCGGCAATAAAACGTTGAAGTAATTCAGTATCTTTGTAATCGACATAATCGATATGATTAACAGCTAAGTAATCAACACGACGGCGTCCACCTTGACGGCGTCCACGTCTTTCACCATCACCACGAGGGTTACGGTTTGGACGATTAGTACGTTCGCCATTAAAGGTCTGACTTCTTTGATTTGAATGTTCTTCGGCCATATTTGATATCCTTTCTTAGATTTTAAAACGGAAGATCATCATCCGAGATATCAAGCGAATCATTTCCAGCATCTGTATTAAAAGGACTGCTGGAAGAACTCGTTTGATTACTATTAGTTGAAGCAGAACTCGCATTATTACTAAATTGCGAATCAAATGGATTTGATTGCTGATTAGGAATATTAAAATTACTTTGGCTTTGTGGAGCGGTGCTTCCAGTACTTCCATTTTGTGAACGACGCGCCTCGGATTGAGCACGTGTCTCCAATAATTGGAAATTATCAACAACAATCTCGGTCACATAAACCTTTTGTCCTTGGTTATTATCGTAAGTTCTGGTTTGGATTCGACCTTCAACACCGACCATTGCTCCTTTACCAGTAAAATTGGCAAAGTTTTCGGCTGGTTTACGCCAAATCACACAGCTAATAAAATCAGCTTCACGTTCACCGGCGCGATTTGTAAAATTCCGTTCAACAGCAATTGTAAAAGATCCAACTGCATCACCATTTCCTGTATAACGCAACTCAACGTCACGGGTTAATCTACCAACTAATACAACTCGATTGATCATAAAACTCCTTATTTTCCAGATGTAGTCGCGGCAGTTCTAGCTTGATTGGAAACAGAAGATTGTGCTTGTGCGGCATTTCGTTCAGCCTCACGTTGTGCACGACGTTCTGCTGCACGTTGAGTAGCAGCGGCCTGTTTAGCATGAGCATCAGCAAGTTTTTCTAGGTTAACAGCAACAATCATATGCCGTAAAATATCTCCTGAAATCTTTGCCAAACGATCAAACTCGTCGACAGCTTTTTCATCTTCAGAAGAAAAAGTAACGATATGATAAGTTCCTTGTCGATAGTTATTAATCTCGTAAGCAAATCTACGGGTATCCCAATCTTCGGATTTATCAATCTTGGCACCGTTGTCGCTCAAAATAGAATCAAAACGCGTTACCAAAGCTGCTTTAGCATCTTTGTCTAGGTCTGGACGAACAATATAAGTCAATTCATAATTAGCCATTTTTTACCTCCTTATGGTCTCTGACCGCTTAAGCGGTAAGGAAAGTGATATTTCATCACGAATACTCATGATACAGGGAAACAAAGTCAAAATCAAGAAAACAAAATAACATTTAAAATTACATTTTCATATTCGAATCAGACATATTCTTATCACAAAGATCCTTTAAATTCCAATGACGTGGATTATTTGGATCAACAGCCTCAATCTGAGCCATCATCCCAGTATCTTCATGTTCGAGAATATGGCAATGATACATAAAAATTCCCGGAACATTGAATTTAACTAGCAACTTGACATGTTCGCCAGGATTAACAGCAACCGTATCTTTGAAACCCAGTTCATTCGGATAAGGCTTTTTACCATTTCTCGATAAGACCAAGAATTCCGTTCCATGCATATGAAAAGGATGAATCATCCCCATTCCCGGCATAGAATCATTCGTATTGGAAACATCCCAAATCTCGTTTTTGCCTATTTCCTGGCGATCGTCGATTCGGGTCATATCATAAAGTTTTCCATTAATTCTAACCGAATCGTCCATCCCTTCCATAACTACATGATGCGCAGGGCTACCAGTGAAATCACGTTCAATTTGCTTCAGGGTCTTGGGTAGCTGACGGCGATTGTCTTCAGTAAATTCGCCTACTTTTAAAGTCAGGATCGGCACATCATCAGCTTTTAAAACAACCTGATCACCTTTTTTATAATCGGAAAAGTCCAATAATATTTCTGCTCTTTCGGCATTCGTTAACATGATTTTCGTCATTTCAACAGCATGCGGCAAAAAACCTCCATCAGAAGCAATCTGCGTCATAACAATATTCTGATCAGAATTTAAACGCAATTCGCGACGATTGGCGCCGTTTAAAACTCGTAAACGCAAGCATGGACGGGTAACAGTAAATTCGGCATTGACCGTCCCATTAACCAATGCTGTATCGCCCAGTGTCCCGTCCATATCGTAATCAGCCTGATAATCCCACTGGTTGCCATGAAAAGTCCGGTCCTGAAAAACAAGCGGGATATCATCGACTCCCCAAGTATCCGGAAGCTGAGGCAAATCATCCAGGGGATTAACAACAGCAACCGGAGCTGCCAGCCCCTTCCAAACCTGTTCGGCGGTATGTGGGCAGGGATGTGGATGCAACCAAGCTGTCATTGTCGGCTGGTTAACATCGAATTCTATTTCTCGGGACTTTCCCGGCAAGACCGGGGCATGCGGACCACCGTCTTCAATCGGTCCGGGAATATTAAGTCCATGCCAATGCCAGGTGGTAACTTCCGGTAGATCATTAACCAAGGTCAAATGATAATGTCTGCCAGACTGATAACGAATCAAGGGTCCAAGCAGTGAGCCATTGTAACCCCACGTATGAGTGGCTTTGCCATCCAGAATATTCGTTTCCCCTTCTTGGGCATGAATCGTGTAATAGGTCGTATTCCCTTCTATTTTGTCGGCTTTCAAAACCTCAGGAATGATAAGTTTATGCATTTTTGTTTTCGGACGAACTAAGTGCTTGTAAGCTCCATCGTGATAATCATATGCACCCTCGTCAAAAAAATAATTATTGATTAATTCCATCATTAGGCCTCCCTAATATTATTTAACAGGTCTTCACTATCAAGCAAATCACTAGTATTTAAAACATGCAACCAATATGATTGTAACGATTGAGATTCTTTTGATCTTAAAAGCGATTAAAGCAAAACATACGCAGCGTTATAAAAAACTTTAAAAAACATTTTTTAAAGCTTAAAATTGTTAGCAAAAATCAGTTAGAGGTAAAATTAAATGGACTATTGGAGGACAAATGCGACTTTTACAAGCTAAAATAATTGCTGATTTACATGTTCAACCGGTCATTAACGCCAAAGACGAGATTGATCGAACGATTGCTTTTTTAAAAAATTACCTGATTGCAAATCCACAATACAAAAGTTATGTTTTGGCTATTTCAGGCGGTCAGGATTCTACTCTGACCGGCAAATTAGCTAGAATTGCCATTGACCAGCTACGGCAGGAAACCGGCAATGATCAATATGAATTTATTGCCGTCCGCCAGCCCTATGGGAAACAAGCAGACGAAGTCGACGCTCAGACCGCTTTGAAATTTGTTGCGCCAGACCAGACAATAACAACCAATATAAAGGAAGCAACTGATGCTTTAACAAAAACATTAAGGGTTTCCGGACTGGCAGTCGATGATATGAGCCGCGGTTCAATCAAACCAAAAATGCGGATGATCGCTCAATACGCAGTTGCCCGTGAACATGGCGGCGTTGTTCTTGGAACTGATCACGCAGCTGAAGCCTTTGCCGGTTTCTTTACAAAATATGGTGACGGAGGAACCGATTTGGACCCACTTTGGCGTCTAGACAAAAGTCAGGGACAGCAAATGTTAAAATCCTTGAACGCTCCAGAATCACTTTACAATAAAATTCCTTCAGCCGATTTGGAAGATAAACGTCCACAATTGCCTGACGAAGTCGCTTTAGGAGTTAAATATAAGGATATAGATAACTACCTTGAGGGGCGGGAAGTTTCCGAAGAAGCTGCTAAACAAATTGAAAAACTTTATCTAAATACCAAACACAAGCGGCATTTGCCAGTAACAATTTACGATACTTGGTGGTACTAAAAAAAGCACTTAAGTGCTTTTTTTAATTAGTTTTAACCGTTAAATCTTTTGTGATAGATTTATTTTTTATCTTTTCGATAAAGAAAAATCAAAGAAATTACCGCTTCGGCAAACATTCCGATTGCCATCATCTGCATTGCCAACATATTGTGCATCGAGAAAACCGCCCAAAGTAAAGCTGCATAAAAAACAACAAAAATTGCTGTAATTAATTTTGAATACATCATAATTCCTCCCTAAAATTTGAAATCCTTAATTATTCTTTCAACAAATTAATTTAAATAATAATCAATCAATCAATCAATTGATTATAGTTTTAAATTGACTAACGTTAATCATACATAACAAAAAGAAAAATAAAAAGGCTTGAGAATCAAGCCTTTTGAATAACTTTTTTATTTACCAGCATCAGAATCGGAATCATCTGAATTCTTTAATTGATTATCAGCTAGTTTTTTAATTTTTTCTGCAATTTGATCATCATTTTGTTTTGTTGCAAGTGGTATTTTTTCTTCCTGATCAGTTACTGGAATTTCATCGTCGTCTTCTTTTTCAACCTTGGCCAAGGTGGCTACTTTCGAGCCCTCTTCAATTTTAATTACGTGAACACCAAGAGTTGCTCTGCCTGTTATCGAAACATCTGCCGCAGCAAAACGAATCATAATTCCCGAATCAGTTGTAATCATAATATCTTCGTCTCCGGAAACAACTGTCAATCCGGCTAACGGACCATTTTTTGATGAAATATTGGAAGTTTTATAACCTTTTCCTCCACGACCGCGAATCGGATACTCTTCGACAGCGGTCTGCTTACCATAACCCTTTTCAGTGATAATCAAAACATTATCACCAGGAATCAATAAATCGGCTCCAACAACATAATCTTGATCACGTAAATTCATTCCTCGAACTCCGGATGCTGTTCGTCCCATTGCTCGAACATCACTTTCGGCAAAAGAAACAGCATAACCGGAATGTGATGCAATTACGATATTTTGTTTTCCATTAGTTAATAAAACACTAATCAAAGAGTCATCATCACGAAGATTAATCGCTCTTAATCCCGATTGACGAATATTTGTAAATTCAGAAACAGCCGTGCGTTTAACAGTCCCTAACTTAGTTGTAAAGAAAAGAAAGTCTTTTGACGTTGCTGCATCACCGCGAACGTTGATAACAGCTTGAACACGTTCGCCAGCATCAAGTCCAAGAAGATTAATAACTGGGATACCCTTGGCCTGGCGGCCATATTCTGGTACTTCATATCCCTTCATTTTATAAACTTTTCCTTGATCGGAAAAGAATAATAAAGTGTCATGAGTACTGGTAGAAACAAGTTGCTCAACGAAGTCATCGTCATGGGTATTCATCCCCTGAACACCACGGCCACCACGATTTTGTGTGTGAAATTCGCTAGTTGAAAGACGTTTGATATAGCCCTTATGGGTAAGAGAAATAAGAACTTCTTCTTCATCGATAAGATCTTCATCTTCAATCGAAGAAACATCGCCAACCTGCAGTTCTGTTCGGCGTGCATCACCAAATTTATTTGCAATGTCTAAAAGCTCTTGATAAATAATTTGATCGATCCGTTCAGGTCTAGCTAAGATATCTTTGAAGTCTTCAATTGATTTTAATAAATCGGTATATTCAGCTTCAATTTTTCCACGTTCCAAGCCAGTCAACCGAACCAAACGCATATCCAAAATTGCCTGAGCTTGTTTGTCGGATAATTGATAACGATTAATCAATTCGTTTTTAGCAATTTCTGCAGTATTACTGGAACGAATTAATTCAATAATCGCATCGATATGATCCAAAGCAATACGCAAGCCCTCAAGAATATGAGCACGATCTTGAGCTTTTTTTAAGTCAAATTCCGTCCGACGACGAATAATCTCGCGTTGATGTTCCAGATAGGCAACGAGAATTTGCTTTAAGCTCAGGGTTTCCGGCTTGCCGTGATTGATAGCAATCATATTAAAAGAAAAACTCGTTTGGAGCAGTGTTTGCTTATACAAATTATTCAAAACTACGTTGGCATTGGCATCACGGCCAACATCGATCGCAATTCGTAAACCTTTTTGATCGGATTCATCACGAATTGCGGTGATACCTTCAAGCTTTTTTTCAAGAACCAATTCACGAATTCGCTCGATCAGTTTAGCTTTGTTAACCATATAAGGAAGTTCGGAAACGGCAATTCGCTCATGACCAGTTGAAGATGTCTCGATATCGACTTTGGAACGAACGGTTACTGAACCGCGACCAGTCTCATAAGCTCGGCGAATTCCCGACTTGCCCATTACAATCGCTCCAGTTGGAAAATCGGGCCCAGGTAAGACTTCCATCAAATCAGCAACCGTTGCATCCGGATTTGCCATCAAAACATGGATCGCCGAAATTACTTCGCGAAGATTATGGGTTGGAATATTTGTTGCCATCCCAACAGCGATTCCCTGTGCCCCATTAACTAAAAGATTAGGAAAACGCGAAGGCAAAACAACCGGTTCACGATTATCGCCATCATAACTTGGCTGGAAATCAACGGTCCCTTTGTTAATATCGCGAAGCATCTCCAAGGCAATTTTCGATAAACGTGCCTCGGTATAACGCATTGCCGCTGCCGGATCGCCATCGACCGAACCAAAGTTTCCATGTCCATCAACCAATGGATAGCGATAACTAAAAGGCTGTGCCATTCGAACTAATGATTCATAGATCGCTGAATCTCCATGGGGATGGAATTTACCCATAACATCACCAACGATACGAGCCGATTTTTTATGTGGTTTGTCAGGTGTAACACCCAACTCGTTCATGCCATAAAGAATCCGGCGGTGAACAGGTTTCAAACCATCACGAACGTCCGGCAAGGCACGGGCAACGATAACCGACATTGCATAGGACAAAAAACTTGTCCGCATCGTCTTATTTAGATCAGTGTCTTTGATTCTCGAATCAGGTGTGAAATTGTTATTTTCTTCATCAGACATAAATTACCTCACACATCCAAATCTTCAACAAATTGAGCATTGTCTTCGATAAATTCACGCCTTGGCTCAACCCGATCACCCATCAGCATGTCAAAAGTTGTATCAACTTCCGGTTGATATTCTGGGTCAACGCGTAAAAGGCGACGGTGCTTCGGATCCATCGTTGTATCCCAAAGCTGAACAGCATCCATTTCTCCAAGTCCCTTATACCGCTGAATACGTGGTTTTGGACTCGCGGGAAGTGTAGCGGCATATTGATCAAGTTCCTCATCGGAATCAAGATAAACACGTTGATCCGAATTTCCAATTGCGACCCCATACAAGGGCGGTTGAGCAATATAAATGTAGCCGGCATCAATTAAAGGACGCATATATCTAAAGAATAGGGTCAAAAGCAGAGTCCTGATATGAGCACCATCAACATCAGCATCAGTCATAATAATCACTTTGTGATAATGAGCCTTGCTAATATTGAATTCTTCACCAAAACCAGTTCCCATCGCCGTAAATAAAGACCTAATTTCTTCATTGGCAAGTACTTTATCCAAAGTAGCTTTTTCAACGTTCAGGATTTTTCCACGAATCGGTAAAATAGCTTGTGTCAAACGAGAACGTCCTTGTTTGGCAGAGCCTCCAGCCGAATCCCCCTCGACGATAAATAGTTCGGAAATTTCTGGATCTCTGGATGTATTGTCAGCCAATTTCCCAGCCAAAGCACTAATTTCCAGACCGGATTTTTTGCGGGTCAAATCACGTGCTTTCTTGGCAGCAACACGTGCTTTAGAAGCGATTAATCCTTTGTTAGCGATCGCCCGGGCAGTTTCTGGGTTCTCCATCATAAAACGATTAAAAATCGTTGAGAATTGATGATTTACGGCCTGTTGGGCATCTGTATTGCCTAACTTGGTTTTTGTTTGTCCTTCAAATTGTGGATCAGGATGTTTGATTGAAACAATCGCCGTAATTCCTTCACGCACATCCTCGCCACTCAACGGATCATCGGAATCTTTTAAAATACCTTTTTTCTTGGCATAGTCATTAATAATTCTCGTTAAAGCCATTTTAAAACCGGTTTCGTGCGTGCCGCCTTCATGAGTATGAATATTGTTTGTAAAACTCATTAAGGTTTCAGCAACAGCATCGGTATACTGCAAAGCAACTTCTACTTGAATACCATTTTCTTGTCCTTCGACATAAACCGGTTCGGGAAAAAGTGGTTGTTTATTTTTGTTTAAAAATTTGACATACTCGGCAATTCCGCCTTCATACATAAATGATTCATTTTTTACAGGATCGACTCTTTTATCGGTAATCGAAAGACGCAGTCCTTTATTTAAGAAGGCCAGTTCGCGAATTCGACTTGCGAGAGTTCGGTAATCGAAAACGACTGTTTCACGAAAAATATCCGGGTCCGGAGCAAAGTGAACGATTGTACCTCGCTGAAGGCGCATTGGTTCGTCAAGCAACTTCATTTCCGTTTTGATATGACCGCGTTCGAAATCCATGTAATAGATTTTGTTGTTTCGATATACTCTGACGTCCATTTCTTTTGACAGAGCATTAACAACCGAAGCCCCAACACCATGAAGTCCTCCAGAAACTTTATAACTCTTCGAGTCGAACTTACCACCGGCATGTAGAATCGTAAAAACTGCTTCCATGGCTGGACGACCGGTTTTCGGCTGGATCTCGACTGGAACGCCACGCCCGTCATCGGTAATAGTAATCGAGTTATCTTTTTCAATTGTCAAAGTAACATGATGGGCAAATCCGGCTAGTGCTTCATCGATTCCGTTATCAATAATTTCCCAAACCAAATGATGTAAACCTGAACTTGCAGTTGAACCAATATACATTCCTGGTCGTTTGCGGACCGCTTCAAGTCCCTCTAGAATCTGAATAGAAGATCCACCATAAGAATTATTGTCATTGGGGGCTATTTGATTATTATTTTTTAAGTCAATCATTAACGAGGGTTCCGCCTTTCACTTGATAAATTTTCGGGTCTTTTATTAATTCTCTTTCCACGTCAGAAAGACTCGTAGTTGTTAAAAACGTTTGTACTTTATCTTGAATAAAGTTCAGCAATTGGGTCTGACGATCGCCATCCAACTCAGAGAGAACATCATCTAACAACAAAATCGGATATTCACCGGTCTCGTATTTCATCATCTCAATTTCTGCCAGCCTCACTGACAGTGCGGTTGTCCTCTGCTGTCCTTGAGAAGCAAAAGAACCAACCTCTTTTTCGTTAATGGAAAATTTCAAGTCATCATGATGTGGTCCAACGCTGGTGGATTTTAAAAATAATTCGCGTGTCCGATTTTTGAGTAACTGATTATTAAAAATTTTTGAAATTTCCTCTTTGGTCGATTGATCGTCAATTCCAGAAAAACTTACATATTTGATTGTCAGTTCTTCATTCTTAGAAATTGCCTTATGAATTTTATGAGAGTATTTTTCAAGTTCTTTAACTAAAACAAACCTTTGGAAAATAATCTCACTTCCAAAATTAATTAATTGATCATTCAAAACATTTAGATAGTCTTCATCTATTTTTGGGTTATTGCCAATCCATTTAATATTTTTCAAATAAGCATTGCGATTTTTAAGAACGTTTCGGTACTGCAAAAGATTAAATAAATAATTTGCCGACATTTGGCCGAATTCGCTGTCAATAAATTTTCGGCGTACTCCCGGAGATCCTTTAACTAAATCAAGATCTTCCGGTGCGAAAAGAACTGTATGTAGGTTACCAATATAATCTGATAAACGGTTTTCAGTCAGATGATTAACAAAAACTTTCTTACCGGTTTTTGTAATCCGAACTTCTAAAGGAAATTTACCCATTTTGCTTTGGACTTCCCCGGTAATGTCTGAGAAATCAGATGACCAATTGATTAAATCACGGTCATTGTTATCACGGTGGGAACGTGCCATCGACAAAATGTAAATTGCTTCTAATAAATTTGTTTTTCCCTGCGCGTTATCTCCAATCAAGACATTAATCGAATTAGAAAAATCGACTTCTAAATTTTTGTAGTTACGAAAATCTTTGAGCTTGAGATTATTTAGAAACAATTTCGTACTCTCCGATTTTAAGAATCTTCACTAAGTCTCCTGGATAAAGTTTCCGTCCCCGTCGATTTTCGGATTTATTGTTTACAAAAAAAGAGTTTGCGTTCTCTTTAAGGAAAAATTTTGCACTGCCACCAGAACTAACAATATCTTCAATCTTTAAAAGTTGACCAAGCGTAATAAATTCGGTGTTGATTTGAACTTTTTGCAAATATTCACCCCCAAGATTACTCTTTTCATTGTAGCAAAAAACGCCAAATTTTACTATATAAGCAATTTTTTGACGTTTTGGTAACTTTTGTTGTATTTAATAAATTTTGCTTAAAACGCAATAATTTTAGAACGTACGCACAGGTGTAATTAATTGGACTTTATTATCATTAGATGATCCATTGGGTCTAATGACAAAAGGACGCAAATTTGTTGTAAATGAAAAATCCAATTTATTCTCGTTGATTGAACTTAAAGCATCGCGAACAAAATCAGGATTAAAACTGATCTTTAAATCTTCACCACTAAAATTATCGATTGATAATTCTTCCAGAACTTTACCGACTTCGCTTTGAGCTGTCGATAATATCAACTTATCCTGACTAACCGAAAATTCGGCAACAATATTGCCCGACTGATGTGCAACCAAACTGGCTCTATCCAAAGAAGGCGCAAGCTGGGCAGCATCAATCGTGAAATTAGTAGTTGAATCAGATGGAATTAATCGATCTGTTGCTGGATACTGTCCTTCAAGTAAGCGTGAATAAAAAGTTGTATTCCCAAGATCAACCAGCAATTGAGAACGATCGAACTGTAAATTTAAATTATCGATATTTTCAAGTAATCCACGTAATTCGATTAAGGCTTTGCTTGGAACAACAACATCCGCTCGATTGCCGGTTCCAATTTTAGTAATTCTTTGAGACAAGCGATGTGAATCAGTAGAAACAGCCTTTATTTGATTATCACCGATCGTAAAATGAATTCCCGTTAACAAAGGTCTTGAGTCTTGAATCGAAACTGCTCGAATCGTTTCGCCAATGATATCGGTTAATTCAGAAGAAGAAATAGTAATCGTATTTGCATCATCGAGTCTTGGCAATTGCGGGTAATTATCAGCTGATTGACCCGAAACTGTAAAGTCCGAACTTCCGCCAACAATTTTAATTTGAGAACCTTCAGTTGATATTTCTACCTTTTCGCTGGAAAGATGCTTAATGATATTGCTGAAGAAATTGGCGTTAGCAATAATTTCGCCCGGTTCTTCGATTATCAAATTCTTTTTATCGTCATCAGCAGTCAGGACCGTCTTGATGGATATTTCTGAATTAGAACCGATCAATGTCATTTCATTATCTAAAACAGAAATTTTGATGCCGGTCAGAATCGGAATGATTACCTTTCCGGAAATTGCTCGACTTACAATATTTAATTTATTTGTTAGTTCGTTTCGTTTAACAGAAAATTTCATCGCTTGTCCTAAATAATATTTTAGTTAGTAATAATAATAAGGTCTGTGGAAGCTGTGGATAAACAAATTCATCAAGCAAGTTTCCGCTAATAGTGAGGTGGAAAATCTTGGAACAACTTCACTTATAACTCCATATTTTTCTACAACTTAATAATACGTAATTTGTTTGGTCTTTATGACTTTTCTTTGATTTTTGTTGAAAGATTTTCAATTCTTTGCTTTAAAGCATAATCGGTTTCAATTAAATCGGCTATTTTCTCCGTTCCATGCATGACTGTTGTATGGTCACGACCGCCAAAAGCCTGACCGATTTTCGGAAGAGAAGTATCAGTTAAAGTCCTAATTAGGTACATGGCTACTTGCCTTGGCAAAACAATATCCGAATTTCTCTTTTTTCCAATCAAATCATTAATGCTGACATTATAATCATCGGCGACAGTTTTTTGAATATCCGGCAGTGTGATTACTTTTTGTCTTGTAATATTTAAATGTTCGAGAATTTTTTGAGCATTTGATACGTTGATCGGCCTTCCGGCACGAGCCATTAATGTAAGCGTATTGAATGCTCCTTCTAATTCACGAACGTTTGTATCGATTTGTTCGGCAATCAGAGTTAATGTTTGATTATCAATGCTGATGCCTGCTTCTTCTGATTTGTTTTTTAAAATCGCTAATCGCGTTGGAAAATCCGGTTTTTGAATATCGTAAGCGACGCCCTGCATAAAGCGGGAAACTAAGCGGGCATTTAATCCGGGAATATCCTTTGGTAGCACATCGGAAGTCATAACGATTTGTTTTTGAGATTTGGTAATTTTGTTAAAAATATTAAAAAATTCTTCTTGAAAACGATCTTTGCCTTGTAGCATCTGAATATCGTCGACTAATAGGAGGTCAACGTTTTCATAAGTACTAGTAAACTCGGCTGTTGTCTTTTTACTAATCGCGTTAACCCAATCATTCATAAAGTCATCAGTGGTTATATAACGAACAATTGCATCGGGCTGCAGTTCTTTCAAACGATTTCCGATTGCTTCCATTAAATGTGTTTTTCCTAAACCGGATGATCCATATATAAGTAAGGGGTTATATTGACGACCAGGTTGTTCGGAAACCGCCATTGCTGCACTAGTGGCCAATTCGTTGGCATCGCCGATTACCCAAGTATCAAAAGTAAAGTTTTGATTCAACTGATAGTCGGTTGCAACAAAATCGTTATTTGATTGATTTTTCTGGCGGTTGCTAACGGGATTGGTAACCACTTTTACGACTTTTAACTCAGGTTTAAAAAAATCGTGTGCAACATCGTAGGCATACTCCATAAATTTTGCTGTGTAATTGCCATTGTCCCAAGCCTGCATAACAATGTCGCTTGGTGCTTGCAACTCGACAGTCCTGTTGGCTAGATCCACGTTAACTGCGCGAACAGGTTTAATCCAGTTTTCATAAGCAGTTTCGCCCATATTAGCGGCAAAACGGCCTTGGATTCCCTTCCAAAAAGTATTTAAATCAAAGTAAGAGTCTTTCATATTTTTCCCAACTAGACTAATTAAACGGGAACACAACGTTATTTTCAACAGTCTGTGTAGATAACTTTCCGAGATATTTACAGTCTGTTAACTAATTTATCCCCAAGTTTGTGGGTAATTTCAACTCTTTCCACTTTTTTAAAACTTTTCCACAAGCGAAGTTATCCACAAATACCTGATCTTTCCACAATTTAACCGCTTATCCACAGAATCCACATAAAATACAGGGTTATTTGTTCACAAGTTGTGGATATGTTGTTAATTAGTGGAAAAGCAGGTATAACGGTGCTTTTCTCTTTAAACTTTCTTAATAATTCCACACCACGTTCCGTGGTAATGTGGACAATTAAATTTCTTTTAAAAGCTTGCTACTATTGAGATTATTAGGGTTTTTGTGTTACCATATTTCAGTAACTTTGTCTGTGAAGACATGATATTGGAGTAAAACATGAAAAGAACTTATCAACCAAAGAAGAGACACTTACAACGTGTCCACGGATTCCGTAAGCGGATGAGTACTGCCAATGGTCGTAAGGTACTTGCACGACGTCGTGCCAAGGGCCGTAAGGTATTAGCCGCTTAATTCAGTCGCTTATGCGACTTTTTTTGTAAAATGGGCACGAAAAAACCATTTCGAATAAAAAAAACCAGCGATTTCCAAAGAGTTTTTGCTAAGCACAAATCTTTTGCTAACCGTTATTTTGTTGTATATAGCGATACTCAACCAACGAAAGTTAGTGTTGCGCATTGGCGAATTGGTTTGTCCGTTTCAAAAAAAATTGGTAAAGCGCATGAAAGAGTTTGGGTTAAGCGTCGTATTAGTGAATCTTTTAACAATATTTCTCCTTCAATCCCGAATAATTTGGATATTGTTGTTGTTGCTCGGCCATTGGTAAAGGGACAAGAACAAAAAATAATTCAGGATCAATTAATACATGTACTAGATTTGGCGGGAATTTTAAATGGAAAAGAAAAAAACTAGTTTTATTAAAAAAGTCGGTTGGCCTTCGATTGTAGTAGCGGTTGCCGCTTTAATTGCTATTGTTGCGTTCGCTTTTGTTCCAAATGATGCTTCAACAGTTTATAAAGGATTGCTTGGATCAATCACTGGGTTTTTTGCCAATTCGATTCTTGGCGTTTCTAAATTATGTGGCGATTCCTATGGTTTTGGCATTATAATTTTCACGCTCTTGATTCGCTTTTTGATTTTGCCTTTAATGGTTTATTCGATTTCATCATCGAAAAACATGGCAAAGGTTGCACCATTGGTAAAAAAAGTACAGACCAAGTATAAAGGCAAGCGTGATCGTGATTCAATGACAAAACTTCAGGAGGAAACTTCTGCTATCTATAAGGAAGCCGGTGTTAATCCATATGCTTCTCTTTTGCCGGTTTTGATTCAATTACCGGTTTTGTGGGCTTTGTTTCAGTCGGTTTCTTCTACACCTGCTCTTAAAAGCGGGTCTTTTTTCTGGCTTCAATTAGGAAATCCTGATCCTTATTTTATTTTGCCGATATTAGCTGCTCTGTTTACCTTTATCAGTTCTTGGATGAGCACTGCTTCAATGGGTAAAGATCAGCCTGGTTTTGCGAAGGCAATGCCTTATATTTTTCCTTTTATTATTTTGTTTTCTGCTTTGGCGGTTTCGTCTGCGCTATCCCTTTACTGGGTTGCTACAAATGCCTTTCAGGTTGTACAAACTTTCTTTTTGCAGAATCCTTTCAAGGCTCGCGCTGAAGAAAAAGCAAAAGAACTCGCTGAAGTAGAAAGAAAAAAGGCGATCAAAAAAACTTTACACAAGGCGCATAAGCGGAGGAAATGATAATGGAAAAAATTAAATCAATATTTTCTTGGATTATTCCTATTGCTGTAGGTTTGCTCTTAGCATTGTTGATTCAAGCGTTTTTATTAGTGCCTGTGACCGTTAACGGCGATTCAATGCTCAATAATCTTAAGAACGGTGAGCGAATTTGGGTTTTTAAAACTGCTAAGGTCCACCGTGGTTCTGTTATTGTTTTTGATGCAAAAAAAGAGGATCCTGGAATACAACCAGGGGAAAAAGATTATGTTAAACGTGTAATTGGACTTCCTGGTGATAAAATTGAAGCTAAGAACGGAAATATTTATGTTAACGGTAAAGAAATATCGCAAAAATATATTTCTCTCTATAATCGGACAACCGGTACCGGTAACTGGACTCTAAAGACTTTGTCTTCGGGAAATTCGCCGTTTGTTTCTGGAAGTTCTCATTGGATTGATGGGAAAGCGATTAAGGTCCCTGCAGGTAATTATTTTGTTCTTGGAGATAATAGGTCAAAGTCTGAGGATAGTCGATATTTCGGTTTTGTTAAGAAAGTTCATGTGCTTGGTGTAGCGAAGGTCCTTCCTTGGTCAAGCAGGCATAAACAGATTAATGATGTTTGGAAGAGTTTTTTTGTTAAATGAATAAACATTTAAAATATTTTTTGAAAATATGGTTAATTCCCGCAATCGCTGGTATCGCGATTGCGGTTTTTCTTAAAGGAAATTTCTTTTCTTTTGTTAGAATATCTGGACAATCTATGTCACCTAATTTAGTAAATAATCAGATTGTTTTTTTGGAGAAAAAAGCCAATGTTTCACGTGGAACAGTGATAGTTGTTAAAACTAACAGTTCACAACAAAAAGATACTGGGATTAAAGATATTGCTTTGCGAGTCATTGCTTTGCCTGGTGATAGTGTTAATTATCAAAATGATAAATTATTTGTTAATGGTAAGAAAATTAATCAATCTTATATTAGTTCACAAGCTATAAATGAAACCGGTATGTCTGTCGATACAGGTTGGTCAATTAATTCATTGTCGTTAAACAAAAACTGGCCGAAAACACAAAGAGATATAAAAAAAGTTCAAAAAGGTACCTATTTTGTTTTAGCTGATAATCGTATTGATCCTGTTGACAGTCGACAATATGGTCTTATTAAAAAGAATCAAGTTAAAGGAGTTGTTAAAGTTTTTTTCTGGGAGTCTGAAGGAAAAATAGCTAAAATAAATCATTTTAGCCGAAGTTTCTTTAAATGAATAATATGTTCCACGTGGAACATTAAAAAAAGAACTGATTATTCTTCAGTTCTTTTTTTTATTTCACTAATTATCTCTTGAGAAATGGTAGCTGCTTCTTTATAGATAATTGTTCCGACTCCTGGACGGGGAATTACTGTTGTAAACCAACTGATACCTTCATGAGGAATTCCAGCAGAATAAATACCGGGAACAGTTTGACCCATTCTGTCAATTACTCGATATGTTTTTGGATTAATTTGTGCAGCGTTTAAAATAAGCTGCTGTTGGCCTTTTTGATATCTAGTCTTGTGATACCACCCATGTTTATTAAGGACTAATCTTAATGGCTGAGATGCTAAATCAGTGTTAATACTTGGCAAGCGTGCTTCTATTAAACTTTTTGCATTAATTGTTTCTAGTTTTTGGCTATTTGCAAAGAAGGATTTATCTCTAGGATCGTTTTCAACATTCATTTCGGGTCCAAGAATGTTTACAATATGGCAGTCAATCAATGCTCTTAGTTGTTTGACTCTAATTAATGGCGGGCCAACGCTTAAAAAACTATTAATTGCGTTAAATTTCGTTAAGAATTTTTCAATATCATCGGGCATAAAAATTTGATTCTCGAACACATCACGAATCAAATTACGAATATCTCTCAATATATCAAAGGCTCCTGCAAAAGGTGCATTTTTATTTCCTTTGCTGGCGTCTTCGATATCATGATCAAGATACTTAACATACCAATCTTTTAAGCTTCGATGTGGATCTGCTTTATAGGCGGAATTTAGTATCGTATCCCAATTCCAAATTTGATTTTTCGGTATGTGATATTCCGTAGCTATCTTTTCGTAATCTGCTGCTGAATTTCGTCTGAGTTCACGCAAAAAACGATTTATTCTTTTGTGAATAATATTACTATAATCAGGATCTTTAATTAAATTTTCATAGTGCTTATATTGAATTTCTTTATCGAAGAGTTCAAAAAATTCATCATAATTTATATTTCCATTAGAATTTTTCAAATTTTTCAAATTATTTTCAGTAAAAAATCTTGGTTTATATTCTTCACTTGGTCCCTTTTGATTGCTTCCTCGTGCGTGCAGGGGCAAGCCACTATAAGAACCAGCAAAAATAATTGGTTCTTGGCCACTTGCAAGGTATTTTAATCGCTTTCCATCTTGAACGAATTTTCCACCACGGGCTTCTGTCAGCATAATCATATAATCAAAAAAGGTTAGACCCAAACCACGAATTATCACAGCTTGAGCAGCTGGAATTTCCTTTAAGTTTGTCTCCGATGGGTTACCTGGTCCGAAATAAGACAATTTATTTCTTTTTGCAAATTCCGCAAAAGTCTTCTCTTCATCGTTATACTTATTTTCACCATATCCAAGTGCCATAAAAATAAAATCGAACTTTTCTGAAGTACCGGCAAAATCTATTTGGTATTGCTGGTCTACTGGTAAAATTGCCTTTATTTCTGTTTGCTCATAGGCCAACGAAGAATTTTTTCCGGTTTGTTTCCTAATGTTTTCAAAAAACCATTGCTGATAAAGACCAACCAAACCACGAGGAGCAAAATCGTTTTCTTTTAAATTTATTTTATCTAAATAAGCGCGACCGATTGAACTATTTTTTAAATATTCTGGTGCAATTTGTTGAATCCATTCATAAAAACTAGGTCCTTTCCTAATTGGACCAGGATTTTCAATTGAATTATCAATAAAAAAACTCACTTGACTAACAACTGTATTCATAATCAAGGAATGATTAAGTTTATTTACAGGATTCCACACTTTGCCTCCAAGTGGGTAAGGATCATACATTTTTATTTCTACATTTACTTTTTCTTTTTCTGATCGAGCAACTAAACGATCTGCGACCGCGATTCCTCTCGGACCGGCACCAATGATTGCAATTTTCATAACTTCAATTATAAGAAAAAGCCGCAGTTTTATTCGACTGTGGCTATTTTTGTAAGTATTTTGCATTTATTTTATTAGAAATTAATTATTTAGGAAGGGAACTACCTTGTGAAAAGCATGTTCATGTGGATCTGTATGTTGTTTTCCTAGACCGTTAAAAGCTTTCAAGATCTTATGATCATCGTTATCTAACTCAAAATCAAAAACTTTTTTATTGGATTCAATATATTTTTTATGAGTCGATTTTGGTAATGGCAAATATCCCTTCTCTAAATTCCAACGAATTAGAATTTGTGCGACGTCAACACCATGTTTTTCAGCAATCTTTTTCAATCCTTCCTCACTCAATAGATTGCCGGTCCCCAATGGGGAATAGGCTTCTGTCAAAATATCATGTTCTGTGTTGTAATTTACTAAGTCTTTTTCTTGATCACCAGGATTTAGAAAAATTTGGTTCACCATTGGAGCGACTTCTGCCGTCTTCATTAATTCGTCAATATGTTTTCCACGGAAATTAGAAACACCAATTGCACGTGTATTTCCGTCTTTGTAAATTTTTTCCATTGCTCGCCATGAATCAGCATTTAAAGATTGCCAATGATCACGATATTCAATTGGTTCCGGCCAATGAATTAAATAAAGATCAACATAATCAAGTCCTAAGCGGGTAACTGAATCGTGAAATCCACGTAAGGAATTCTCGTAATTATCTCTCTGATAATTCCAAAGTTTTGTTGTTACGAACAAATCTTCTCTTTTTACCCCGGAATCTTTGATTGCTCGACCAACAGATTCTTCATTACCATAAGCTGCCGCTGTATCAATATGTCGATATCCGGCTTCCAGCGCCCATTTAACGGCATTATAGGCTTCTTCGCCATCAGCTGATTGCCAAGTTCCAAAACCGATAACCGGAATTTGAACGTTGTTACTTAATGTGTAAGTATCAGTCAATTTATTTGATTTTATTTTCATTGAAGACCTTTCTTAATCCGGATAATTTGGATTTCATTATTTTTTAATGCTCAAACAGCGATGAGTTATTCAATTAATGAGTAATGAGCTCGCCTTTTTTCTCTACGTTATTAATTATATAGAAGTAGAGAGTAAACTATTATTTATGAATGTTTATGACACTTTAAATATACGTTTTGTTAAGCTCGATAAGGATGAAACGATTTTGGAAATTCCTATTACTGAGGCAATTTTGCAGCCTGCTGGAATTGTTCATGGTGGTATCAACGCTTTTATGGCTGAAGCAGCTGCCTCGATTGCAACAAAACGAAATGTTGGTGAAGACAAAGCAGTCTTGGGACTTTCCGTTAATACAAATCAAATACGTCCTGTTAGTTTGAAAACCGGAAATGTTTTACAAGCAGTTGCTCTTCCGGAACATCGTGGTCGAACAACACAAGTGTGGTCTGTCAAAACCTATGTTGACGGAGTTGGCAAGGCAACAACGGTCTCTACTGTGACTTTATATGTAAAAGATAATTAATAATGAAAAAAAATTTATTTGAAATAAAATTGATAATTCCGCCAATCATTCTTACTTTATTAATTGTTCAGTTTAGTTTTCAAAGAATTAATTGGTCTATTTCCAGTATCATTATAGTAATTTATCTAGTATTGTCATTCCTTTTTTCTTTTTTTGAACATTTTGAATACACAAAATTAACCGCTATAATTTATGCTTTAATTTTTGGTTATTTTTTACCTTTAATTATTTTTTATTTTAATTCCAACGAGATTTCATTCAAGTTTTCTTTATTAATGTTTTTGTCTTTATTACCGGTTGTTACCGCAATTTATAATTATCAACTTGCTAGAATAATTTCAAATAATGGAAGAGATAGTAGTATTGATTCAAGGAAATTACGCAAAGACCTTGTTTTTTTCTCAAGTGATTATGGAGTTACTTTTTTTGCAGTTGCTGGAGCAATTTTATTTAATTTTCTCCCCTGGACCTCTTTTTTGATTTTCGTTTCTTTGCTTCCGGTTTTCAATAATATTTTAAAATTTGTTGCTCGACCTTTTCTTAAACAAACAGTCAATTTAGCCCTTCAAAATTATTTTATAATTTGTTTTTCACTAATAATTGGAATTTTTCTTGGAATTATTATTAAGGTATGATGTAAAAAATTCTATGCTTTTATTTTTAAACTATAATTATTGTCTACATCGAGGTAGTTATGGATGAACACGTTAATTACGAAAATACAGTTGAAAAATTAAAAGAAAGAAAAATTGAATTATCGGATATTGCTGAAATTACTTATTATTTTCAGCTAAAATATCTACCAGGTCTCACGAAAGAAATTGCTTTACATTCGGTTAAGAGAGTCCTTCAAAAACGAGAAGTTCAGCATGTTGTCTGGGTTGCATTGGAACTTGATCGCCTAACGGAAGAGAATAAATTAAAAGATCCAATTAATGGTGTTATTAAAGAGGATTTTGGGCTCTTTGGTGTTGACGAATTATTAGGAAACGCAATTGCAGCTTCATTTGGGTCAATTGGTTTTACTGGGTATGGATACGTTGACAATGTTAAACCAGGGATTATTGGAAAGCTGGATCGTTTAGGAAAAACTAATGATCATATTACGACTACTTTTGCCGACGATATCATTGGTGGAATTGCAGCTGCAGCCGGGTCTAGACTGGCGCAAAGATATCCAAACGGTTTTATTGATTCAGTTGAAGCAGATGATGAAATTGAATAATAAATAACAAATTATGAATAATTAGATAATTTTTATTTGAAGAAATGTAATTTTGTTATCATTATCGAATTTGTAGTAATCAAATCCATGCAAAGCAAAAAGAGATTGATCATATTTTTCTCCAGCGACTGACCATTCAGCTTTATATTGATTATTAATAGTTGATATATTGCAAATATGCTTTAATTCCTGATTTCTTTTAAAAAAGTCTTTGAAAAATTTGATAATACCTGAATGCTTATTAAGATCCTTTCCATTTTCGTTTTTAATAATCGCTTGTTCTGAGAAAAGATCAATAATTTCTTCTAATGCATAATTATTATTAGAAGCTATATCTGATAGCCTGAAATATTTTTTGATGATTTCTATTTTTTTATTCATATAATTAATTCTTCTTTCAATAGTTTAGTATATACTAAACTATTGAAAGAAGAATTTTAGTTGAGGGGGATAGGTATCGATGATAAAAAAACAGTTTCCAAATATTGATATTGATTATATTGATATCACTCAGGTTCTCAAATCATTAAGTGATCCTATTCGATTGAAAATTGTTTTAACCCTTGCTCAGACTGGAACGGAATTATCGTGTTCGAGATTTGAATCTTTAGGAAAGAAAAGCAATTTGTCACAACATTATAAAAATCTACGTCAAAATGGCCTAATATCAATCAGACGGGAAGGATTGCATAGTTATTTAAATTTACGTTGCGAGGATTTAAATAGAAAATTTCCTAAATTAATTGACACGATTGTTAAAATCCAGGCAAATGATTAATATTTTTCGAAACACAAATTATTTTTCGTAATAGATAAGCGTGAAATTTTCTATGCAAAAACTTTTGTGGCAACTAACTTTAATTAATAACGAAAAATAAATCATATCAAGTTCTCTTAATAACGCTCTTGGCATTTTTCTCACGAAAAAAATTTTTAAAAAAGATTAAAAAAGTTGTGCTAATATAATAATCGTTAGCTAACTAGCGATTCGGGAGAACTAAATTGTCACGTAATTTAGGAAGACTACTTAAAATTGCATCAAATCAAATGTCTACCAGATTTGATATTTTTGCCAAAAAATATGATTTGACCGGAACTCAAATGACGATTATTGATTATCTTTCTCAAAACAAAAACACAGAAGTTTTACAAAGAGATTTGGAAAGCGAATTTAATATTAAAAGTTCGACTGCTACTGTTTTATTGCAACGGATGGAGATAAAAAGACTCTTGTATCGAAAGCCAAGTGACAAAGACTCTCGGCAAAAATGCCTTAAATTAACTGAAAAAGCAAATAAGCTGGAAACAACTATTTTAAGTTATATGGATTCTGACCAATTACAAATGACTTCCATGATAAGTAGTGAGGAAGCTGTTTTTCTTGAAAAAATTTTGAGACAAATCATTGGATCAAATTAAAAAATAGAAAAGGGTCAACTGTATTGAAAGAAAATAAACAAAGAATTTCAAAAAAATTATTGGCAAGTATTTTGGCTATTGGAATTATGTCTTTTTGTGGTGTCATTGTGGAAACTGCTATGAACATTACTTTTCCAACTTTAATTAAAGAATTTAATGTTTCAACGGCGACGGTTCAATGGATGACAACGATTTATCTTTTAGTCGTTGCCACCATTATGCCGTTGTCGGCTTTTTTAAAAAAAAGATTTAAAGTTAAGCTGCTTTTTGTAACTGCTAATCTATTATTCATTTTTGGTGTTTTTTTGGATTCGATCTCTCCGGATTTTCTATTTTTGTTGATCGGACGATTCATTCAAGGAATCGGTACAGGGATTGCTCTGCCTTTAATGTTTAACATTATTTTAGAGCAGGTTCCTTCAGATAAAATTGGGATGATGATAGGAATTGGAACCTTAATTACGGCTATTGCACCAGCGATTGGTCCAACATTTGGTGGAATTGTGGTTGCTACAATAGGATGGCGGTTTATTTTTATATTCCTTTTACCAATTTTGTTTGTTTCTCTGATACTTGGATTGGCTACGATTAAGCAAATTTCTTCAACTGAAAGGGTTACTTTTGATTTTTTAAGTTTTTTCGGAATCGTTCTTCTTTTTGGTGGTTTTATTATTGGCTTTAGCAATGTTGGTACGAATAAATTATTTAGTTTATCGGTCTTAGGTGCTTGGTTAATTGGTTTTGTTGGTTTTTGTTTATTATTTTGGCGTTCTAAAAATATTTCTCAACCATTAATTAATTTTGATGTTTTTAAAAACTTGAGTTTTACCGGCCATGCTACTGCCTTATTTCTTTTGCAACTGGTCTCTTTGGGCTTGGCTTTGATTTTGCCTAATTATATTCAAATCGTGAATGGAAAATCGGCCTTTGTTTCTGGATTGCTTTTATTTCCTGCAGCTGCCTTGGGAGCAGTTTTAGCGCCTTTAGGAGGCAAAATATTGGATAATTTTGGTGCAAAAAAGCCATTGATGACTGGTGCCTTTTTAACATCTATTTCTTTGTCTTTGTTTTCGATCTTTAGCTTGTACTTAACTGATAATTTAATTCTTTTTATTTATATCTTTTATATGGCTAGTGTTGGTCTGACACTTGGCAATTTGATTAGCAATGGCCTAAAACAATTACCAAGTAAATTAAATGCTGACGGTAATGCAATTTTAAATACTTTGCAGCAATTTGCCGGTGCTGTTGGTACATCCGTTGTTGCTGCAATTATCACGTTCAGTCAAGACAGAACCGATTTAAAGGAAAAAATATCAACTGCACTAGGATCCAAAAATGCTTTTATTTTTCTATTAATACTTGCTTTTATTGAGTTTATAATCATAGCGAAAGTTGTTTGCTTTAGTAAAAAGAATAATAAATCGGTTGGAAATTCATAGTTTTTGTTTTCATTAATTTTTTGTATCTTTTTTTATTACCTATTTATTATTAAAGATAATTTAAAATCACGCAGGAATGTAATTAACGTTATTGTATGTATACGCTTACATTTAATCATAAAACGAAGTACAATTAACTTATTAATAATAAGGAAAATTTTAAAGGATAATATGTCAGGAGTGATATCATGCAAAAAATTTATGCAGCTACTATGATAAATACAGGTGGACGTTCAGGAGAATCACATTCTCCAAATCATCCGTTTGAATTGAATATTGAACAGCCTGGAAGTAAAGTACCAGGAACTAATCCAGAAGAATTATTTGCAGCTGGTTATAGCGCATGTTTTAATAGTGCTTTGGATTATATTAAAAAAAGTGACGGAGTAGACGGGAAGTCAACGGTTAAAGTAAGAGTTTCTCTTTATAATCAGAGCCAAAACGAGATACCGGATGTTGTTTTAGGTGTTGAAATTAAAGGGGAAATAGAGGGAATTTCCTTAGATAAAGCGCAGGCTTTATTGGATAAGGCTCACGAGACCTGTCCCTACTCGCGAGCTGTTAAGGGTAATATCGAAGTAAGTGTTAAAGCTGTAGACCAAATATGAAGTTTCTTCTAAATCTTTAATACCAAATAAAAAATTTAAACTATAAGATTTGTAAATTTAAAAGACGGGTTATTGCCTGTCTTTTGTTTATGAGCGAAAGAATAATTATATAAAAATTCTTACTGTGTTTTTGTTTTTTTTAAGAATTTGCGTGGAAAAAAACATGACCTAAGAACCGGCACGAAAGGAACGATTTTTACAACTAAGTATGCAAGTATAATACGATATGTATTTCCAACTACAATAGCAAACCAATAAGGCACATTATTGCTCAATTTTTTTAATAAAATAATCCAAACGGAAATGTTGTCTAAATCAATCAAATGAAAACAAAGAATTGCAAGAGATCCTGAACCAACCAACAAGATTTCCTGTCTAAATCTGTATTTATTTTTTTTAATAAGCCAGGTATCTATAATCATTGAGATCTTTATCAGGCATAAACAATCTGCTACTGAGGACATTAAATTAAGGATAATATTAGGTGCCATCATATTTTCGATTGAAAACAAACCCAGAGTTGAAACATAAGCCCATGAAGCAAAGAGAACTAAATAAATATAGAAAGGTAAGTTGTCAAAAACTCTTTTATATTTCTTTATTAGATATCCGGCAAAAAAGAATAACATTGATCCTAAAGCAGAATTGAAAGACATTGGCAAGGTTATAATTTTTGATAAATAGTATCCCGATAGGGATAAAACGGAGCATATCACAAGTTTTGATAATAGATCGTATTTTTTGAAAGTTAGTTTCATAATTTGATTAAAAATTAATGATCCCCAGAAAAAGGCTAGTAGAAACCATATTGCGCCAATCCAGGGAATAAAGGTTTTAAAAGGAGTGACGCTCTGACTCCCTGATCCGTAAGCTGCTGCCAGAAGAATTCCTTTGATTGACCCTATCCGAGAGAATAATAATTTGTTATTTGGAAAAACTTTGACAAAACAAACGATTATAATTTCTATAATTACTGTCGTTATATAAGGAATTATCAAAGTTTTAATTCCGGTTTTAAAGCGATATGAAAAGCTCTTTGGTTTATATAGATATCCGCTTAATACGAAAAAAATTGGTAGATGAACAGCGAAAATAAAATTTCCAAAATTCCCGGGCCAGTAATTACCTAAAGAATGGCCGATAATGACCAATACAATGGCGATTGCACGGCAAATATCGATCCAGCCAATGCGATTATTTTTTAAAGATTGTTCCATATTCTTCCTTTGGGTGCAACAAAAAACACTATTTTTGATCAGTTAATATAGTATTCACTGAGAATAGCCTTCTATCTCTTGGCTGATTCGATATTCTTTATTTTTAAAACAAGGTCAAAAATAAAAAACTATTTCTATGCCTACCTAATAATTACGATCTGAAATTTTTTCCGTTTTCCGGATGTGACAATAATAGTTAATATAAGTAACAGTAGTGTTTCTATCTATAATAAAAAGCACCAATACTATGAAGGCGATAGACTAGATTAATATCTAATTCTTTATAATTAATGTCGGTTTCGGTGCTTTTATGATGTTTAAACATATTATTGATTAATTAGTTAATAAAGCTAATATTCTTTTTTGATTACAAAAAACGAGCCACGTATGATACCGGCTAATTTTGATTTTTGTTGGGCAAATTTAAATTTTCCTTCAAATTCTTGAGGAATCTTCATTCCTTCTGCCAATTTGAAACCAACCGCACGTTTTTTGGAATCCGTTAATGAATACATAACATTAACTGTTAAGCCATTTTCGTAAAATACATAAGCGAATTTTATTCCTTCAACTTCGAAATGGCTCACTTCCAGAGCTTTATATGGAAAATTAATATCTCGTTCAGCTAGTATTTTTTCGATCCAAACTAAAGTTTCCGGATTTTCTGCTGTATGAAGCGTTACAAATTGATGTTTATATTTATTCCAAAAATAGCGAGCCTCATTTGCTCGTAAACCGGCTAGAGTTTTAGCAACCGGCGAACTTTCAAGGCCTGTTGTTGAGACATCTTTAAAATTAACTATGTATGCCATATAGATTCCTCCTAAGTCTACTATTAGCTTAATTAAAGACATTTTTAAAATTAAGTGGTTTTAGAAAAACTTAGGTGCCTGGGCATAAAATTTTCGTAACTTATCTTTACTTACCGTAATGTATCACTATTATAATAGAAATTATTTTTTTGATTGTTCAGTCATATCATCAAGATAGGTCCTGGACATGCCTGTTATTGCCAAAACACTTCTTTGTTAGAAATATTTTAAGTTAAACAGTTTTGGTTAAGGCTGTATCTAATGGAATCTTTTTCTTTGGCATAAAAAGTAAACTTTTTATCGAATATTGTTTCGATTGTTATTTATTTTATACGTTCAAAACGATAATACCTCATCTTATTTCATACAATTTAGCAATTAAAAAAGCCGATATATCAACATCTGGATATACCGGCTTTAATTAATTATTGCCCCAGCTGGACTCGAACCAGCGCATGGCGGTACCAAAAACCGTTGCCTTACCGACTTGGCTATGGGGCAATATACTAGTAATAAATTCGTGACGAACAAGCGAACATTATTACTAATGGGAGCGGTAGGATTCGAACCTACGAACTCGTAAGAGGGCGGATTTACAGTCCGCAGCGTTTAACCACTTCGCTACACTCCCAATCACATTGACTAAATTATTCTAAGGGAAAATGATACGAATATCAAGTATTTTTTCAAAAAAAGAGAAATAAAAACCCGAGCCATCTAACTAAAATTTGCTCGGGTTCTCTCAACAGCTTTCGCCGCTCTTCCTTCAAGCGGCGAAACCGTTAAGAATTTCAGATGTAATTGAATTCAAAACGGATCGCCTCCTTTCCTAGATGTGCCTATATTATTACTCCGCCTTTTAAATTTGTCAATTGAATAAATTCAAAAAAAATAATTTTTTTGATTGGAAAAAGTTAATTAATAGCGAATTTAGATATTGCAAATCCCACTCCTGCTTGATTATTTGTTTTTGTTACGAAATCCGCTTTTGATTTTATTTCATTTGCGGCATTACCCATTGCGACAGCTAAATTACTTATCTTAAACATTGATAAGTCGTTTCCTTGATCTCCGATAGCCATTGTTTCTTCATTTGAAATTCCTAAATGTCCGATCAGCATTGCTAGAGCATTGCCTTTAGAGGCCTTTTTTGACATAAATTCCAAGTTATACCAAGCACCTCTAACGACGTTGAAATCTTCTTCTATTTCTTTAGGAACTATCGATATTAAGTGATCTAGTTCTTGTTGGTTCCCGTTGATCATTGGTTTGATAAATTCAACATTCTTTGGCATTTGATCATGGATATGCAAAGCAGAATTAATTAAATAATTTTCCATTTGTGCTTCTTTGGGTATTAAACGGGAAATAGTATGTGATCCATCTAGAGACTCAATTTGAAAATAGGCGTCTTGTTTATCGGCAAAAGTTTGTAATGTTCTATAACCGTTATAATCAATCGTATTTTTGGCAATTAATTTTCTTGACGTTGTTTGCACAATTCCACCGTTAAAAGCAATTACAAATTGATCATCAGCTTCAGGAACACCAATAATTTTCAACCAAGGCAAAATACCGGATAATGGTCGACCAGAAGCAATAACGATCTTAATTCCTTGACCAATAGCCTGTCTGATTGCTTGAATATTTTCTTTGGGAACTTGCTGCTCACTTGACAACAAAGTTCCATCAACATCGATTGTGATTAGTTTTATTTTTGACATAATTTTTGTTCAACCTTTTAATCCGATAAAAGCAGCAAATAATAAAATGCAGAATACAAGTCCTGTAATCGCTGTATACAAATAGTCTTTAACAACCAGAAAAGCGAAAATCGATGCGAAAACTCGAATAGTTGGTGTAAGAATTAAAATAAAAATCCCGATCATAATCCAGGCCCCGGCTTTTAGTTCTCTTAATCCTTTAATTAATAAAGTTAGATTGATAGGAATTGCATTTTTATAACCAGTATTTCCATGAATAAAGAATAATATGACACCGACGAGCATAATAATAACAGCAATGGAAACCCCTATTCTAAGGATCCAACCGATGCCTTCTTCTATTTTGCTTTCATTTTTTATTTCTTGTTTATTTTCGTTTTCCATTAGTATAAATTAATTCCCAAAGCTTTAATAACCAACTGAATTCCAGCCAGGACAACAACTGGAATAAAAATCCCTCTTAATAGTTTATTCGGTAAATAAGGCATTACTTTTGATCCTAAAGTTGACCCAAAAATGATTCCGATTGCAATTGGGGCGACTATCAATGGCTGTATGGTTCCGTTAAAAAAGTAAATTAAAGCCGAAGCGGCCGCTGTAACCCCCATCATAAAATTAGAGGTAGCACTTGATGGCTTTAATGGCATCTGCATAACGGTATCCATTGCAAAGACCTTAAATGCACCTGAACCAATTCCCAATAGACCGGAAGCGAATCCGGCTCCAAACATTACCAGAGCACCAAATGGTACTTTTTGAATATGATAAGTAACTTCCTTTCCCTGCAATTTATCATAATAAGAAGAGTCCAGATTTAATTTCTTTGCGATTGCGTCATCTTTCAAGGCCAACTTATCGGCTTTTTTACTATGTATCTTTTGCCACATTGCAAAACCTTGATACAGTAATAGGAGACCAAAAAAAGCATTTAACCATGATGCTTTAAAGATTCCAACTAAGATAGCCCCGATCAAAGCCCCGGTTGTTGTAAAAATTTCCAGAAACATTGCGACACGAATGTTTAACAAGTCGTCTTTTAAGTAAGCTACCGAAGCACCTGAAGAAGTTCCGATCACAGCTATTATTGAAGCAGCGATTGCATAATGAATCGGCAAATTAAAGCCCAAAACAAGAATTGGGGTTACGATCATTCCGCCACCCAAACCCAAAACAGCGCCAAAAATACCAGCAAGAACACCAATTAAAATGTAGACGACAAGTAAAGTAAAACTCATATTTACTATATTAGCGATAAATTGATAGCAGGGTTATTATTTTTTTCTTGAAGATTAATAAAAATATATTTTTTTGTTATGAACTTTATATATTCATAATTGTGATTATTTTATCGATTCAACATCAACGAACTTGATAAAATCTAATAAAGCGGTTATACTAGCTTTACTATTGTCTAGTAGTTCAGTGGTAGAACGCCGCACTGTTAATGCGGATGTCGCTGGTTCGAACCCAGCCTGGACAGTTTTCAAAACAGCAATTGATTTTGCTGTTTTTTATTGCCAAATTTTGTCCATTTTTGCTTTGTTAGCCAAAAGAATCGTCAAAGCTGCATAAGCGATAATAAAAAGTAAGATTCCAGTCATTACAGCATAGGTCGAAGATGGCAGGGTCTCAAGATTTTTTTTCATTATGGCTGTTGGATCTGCAATGAATGCCAATCCGTCAATTAAAGCATGTGCCAGAATTGTAATAATAATACTTCCACTTTTTTCATAAACAACTCCAAAAATTATCCCAATTGCGCTGGCATAGATAATTTGTGTAAAGGTAACTGAAAAAGTTTGACGATCTAGATTAACCAAATGTAATCCGCCAAAGAAAAATCCTTGAATCAGTATTGCTGAAAAGTAACAAAGTAGATCTTTTTTTGGATAAGCCAACAAATTTCCCAGTATCAATCCTCGAAAGGCAAATTCTTCAGTTACACCGACAATCATAGAAAAAATAAGTGCCAAAATTATTTCAGTCTGGTCGATTGGTTTGTTTACTAAAGTACTTATAGCCTGAACGATGTTTCCAATCAAGAAAACACCCAGTGGCAGAACGTATAAAAAGCCCCAAGCAAAACGTCGTGTTGCTATTTTAATCCTTATATGGAAGAAAAATAAATTTCCTAACAATAAGAGGATAAAAAACAGGCTTTCAGAAATTATATTCAATTCAAGACTTGTCGTTGTATTTAAGGAGTTGTTAGTAAAGCTTTTAGAAAAAATGTTAATGTTTTCCGTTTTTAAAAAATATTCTTGGGCAAGTTTGCCAATTAATAGACTTGTTAAATAAATGCTGAAAAGGGTCCAAACGAAAATTGATACTGTTTTAACTGCTAGTCTGCTTTTCGTTAGTTTTCTTACCATAAGTTTCTATCATTAAAGCATTTATATTTTTACTCGTCAATTTTTCTTATTTAAGTTAAAAAAACGTAATAAAGAATATAGGAGAAAAGATGACAGATTTTTTGAAAACAGATTATGATCATTTACCGGAGAGCAATAATTATGATGCTTTACCAACTGGAGTTTATGAAGTAATTATTAAAGATATTGTTGAAAAACAGGCGGCGACCGGTAATTCGGGAATCGGCTTTCAACTTGAAGTTAGACGTGGTTTAGATAATGAAGAAGATTTAAGCGATACTAACGGTAAATATGCTGGGCGGGTTTTCTTCACAGCCGTTTGGAATTCGGAAAAAAATCCAGAATACCGTTTTACGACTCTAAATGCGATTGCTGTTGCGGCTGGTGCATCTAATAAACGAGTTTATACAAACTTTGATGAATTTAAAGAAGAATTGTTATTAAAAGTGGTTCGTGTTAATTTAACGCATGATATTTCGACTTTTCAAGGTGAGGATCGCGTGCAGGAAACAATCGCCCCGTGGGACTGGGAGCCAACACAAGTACTCTTAGAGGATGTTTAAAGGCCTTAGTTATGTCGAAGATGGATGATAATATCCATCTTTTTTACTAATTAAAGGCCTTTTTATTAAGCTAAGGTTACTTTATTACATCAAATGGCTCTCAAACTCTATTAATTTAATAACTCGTAAATAGATAGTAATTAAAATAATATTGATCACAAGTCTTCGTAATATCGCTAAGTTAATCTATATGCATGTTCAATTTAAAAGCAAACCTAAGTACTGTACTTGTGACTTCGATAGCTGCAATTTCTTTTTCGGCTGTCAGCGCTAGTGCAGACACAACCTATACTGTGAAATCCGGCGATACTTTATCAAAAATTGCCAGTGATTTCGATACAAGTGTTGATTCACTTGCTCAAGAAAACAAAATATCTAACATTAATTTAATTTATAGCGGTGACCAATTAACAGTTGATGGCACCGAAACAGCACAAACTTCACAGGCTGCTACTACAACAACCGCAGCTGCAACAACTACGACCAGTACCACTACAAGTGTAGCGACTACCAGCAACACAAGTAGTTATTCGACAACTTCTGGCGGTAGCGCAGCATTGTTGCGTCGTGAGATTGAATCAGGAAATAACTATAATACCTTTACTGGAAACGGTTATTTGGGAGCTTATCAGTTTTCTGCTTCGACTTGGGCAGCTGGTGTTGCTGCTGTCGGTGGTTCAACTTCTGATTTTAGTGCTGCTCACCAAGATGCTGTTGCTAACTGGTATGCTAATTCCCGCTACGGTGGATGGCAAAACGTTCCAACAACTGGTGGTTGGTAAAAAAATAATATTTATATTCAAAACGTCTCTAATTCATTTGGAGACGTTTTTTTATTTTTTCAACTTGGATTGAATTATAATTGATACGTTTTTTTCGATTTTGATATGAATTTTATTAAAGTGATTGTTATTATTTATTAATGATGGACGTGTCTTTACTTTGTTTTGGCGTTCGTCCGTTTCTTTTATTCGTTGACTTTTAAAAGGGTACTGACGTTCTGCTTGGATTTTATTATCAAATTTAGAATATCTGTGATTGGCCTTACAATTGTCTTAGAACCAGACCCGTAAAAATCCGGTTCTAAATCCTCTAATTATGTATGAGTTAAGAAGGTGCTGAGATTATTTTTACTAGTTGGTATTCATGCAATAAGAAACGATTATCTCACAAATTATTGTTCATTTGATAACAATAATTAAACTGGTTTTCTGTTTGAATATTAATTAAAAGCGTATGCAAATTTTTTATTAAGGAGATTCTTATGAAAACAATTGTTGTTTTAGGTGCCGGTTATGCTGGATTGCGAGTTGTTAAAGAACTCATTGATCATAAAGCTAATGCCAAGATTGTTCTTATTAACAAAAACTCTTATCATTATGAATCAACTCAACTTCATGAAGTTGCAATCGGCAGTAAAAATCAAAATGATATAAGTCTGAGTATTCGTGATGCAATTGGTGATCAAGTTAACTTTATTGAAGACGAAGTTGTCAAAATAGATCGTCATAACAAAAAAGTTGAACTGAAAAATAAAGCTGCTGTTTCTTATGATTATTTGGTTACATGTTTGGGTTTTGAATCCGAGACATTTGGCATTAAAGGTGCTGAAGAGTTTGGTTTACCGATTATTGATATTGATACTGCTTTAGCTGCTAAAAAGCACTTAGAAGAAACTCTGGCTCGTTTTCAAACTAGTCATGATGAAAATGATCTTCACATTATTGTTTGCGGAGCCGGTTTTACTTCGATCGAATATATTGGGGAATTAGTACATCGTTTACCGGACTTTATTAAGGAATTTAATTTGCCAGCAGAAAAAATAAAAATATACTGCATTGAAGCAGCGCCAAAAGTGCTGCCGATGTTTGATCCGGAATTGGTTGCTTATGCAGTTAAATATTTGAAAAATCAAGGTGTTGAATTTTATATCGAAACTCCCATCACAGAAGTTAAAAAAGGTGCCGTTATTAGTAAAGATAAAGTTTTCAATGCTAATACGATTATTTGGACGACCGGTGTTAAGGGTAGCCATGTAATCAACGATTCTGGATATACACAAAAACGCAATCGCGTTGCAGTCCAAAATGATTTAACTTCTTCTGATGATCCAGATGAATTTATTATTGGGGATGTTTCTGCTGTCCCAAGTCCTGATGGACGTTTTTATCCAACGACTGGACAAATATCGATTGCACAAGCTACCTTGGCGGCTGCTAATATTATTGCTAAGTTGAATAATCAAAAGACAAGTCCGTTTGTCTATCATAGCCTTGGAACTGTTTGTTCTTTGGGCCCAACCAACGGAGTTGCTGAATTGTCCTTTATGGGTCACTGGAAATTAAAGGGCCATAAAGTTGCGCCGCTTAAACGTATCGTTAATGATCGCTCTGTTTTTGAGTTAGCTGGTTTTAAAGCAATGATGAGCAGCAAGTGATTCTAATTTGGGGAGGTAGGTTACTATGCCTATATTATTGATGAGTGTGCTCTCACTTTCGCGTTTCCAATTTGCGATGACTACTTTATTTCATTTTCTTTATGTTCCGCTTTCGATCGGTATTAGTCTGGTTGTGGCGATTATGGAAACAACTTATGTTTTCACCAAAAAAGAAATTTATTTAAAGATGACTAAATTCTGGAGCAAAATCTTTTTATTAAGTTTTGCTGTAGGGGTTGTTACCGGAATTATCCAAGAGTTTCAATTTGGAATGAACTGGTCTAATTATTCGCGTTTTATGGGAGACATTTTTGGAGCACCCTTGGCAATAGAAGCACTTCTAGCTTTCTTTTTAGAATCTGTTATGTTGGGTGTTTGGATGTTTACCTGGGATACTTTTAAACCTTCTATTCACGTTATTTTTATTTGGCTCACCTGGTTTGCTTCGGCATTGTCGGCACTTTGGATTCTTGCAGCCAACGCTTTTATGCAGCATCCAGTTGGTTTTATGATCAACATAAAAACCGGTCGGGCACGATTAACCAACTTTTGGTCTGTACTGGCAAATCCTCAATTATGGCGGGAATTTCCTCATGTATTATTTGGTTCTTTCACAACTGGAGCAATGGTGGTTGCCGGCATGGCGGCTTTTGGTTTAATTTGGAAACAGAACCGTGAATTTCATATGAAATCATTGCGAGTTGCCTTATTGGTTGGATTACTTTCGTCTGTAGCAACAATTGCCGCTGGAGATTTACAAACTCGTTATATTATGAATGATCAACCAATGAAATTCGCTGCGACTGAAGCAATTTATAAAAATACTTCCAGTCCGGCGTCTTGGCGTTTGGTTGCTTTGATTGATACAAAGGATAAAAAAGTTACTGAATCAATCGATGTACCTTATCTGTTGTCAATTTTGTCTTATCATAAGCTTTCTGGTTCTGTGAAAGGTATGGATGAAGTTAATAAGGAACTTCATGCCGAATATGACAAAAAATTTGGCAAAGACATGAATTATTATGTTCCTGTTAAAACACTCTTCTGGAGTTTTCGTGTTATGTCGGGTGGCGGAGTATTTATTGCTTTAATATGCTTACTCGGTTTGTTTTTCAGTCGACCCAAGAAGAATACTTTATTGAAAAAGAGATGGTTACTATGGAGCCTAGGCTTTTCAACTTTTCTGCCATTTATCGTTAATAGTTGTGGTTGGTTAATTACAGAAATGGGCCGTTACCCATGGGTAGTTTACGGCCTGCAAACTGTTTCCGATGCCGTTTCTCCGACTAGTACTGTAGCCGGATTACTTTTCACCAACATTGTTTATTTTCTTTTGTTTAGTTTTATCGGTGTATTTATGTTTTATTATTCCCGTCGAGTCCTTCAAGCTGGTCCCGACCAGGCGGATCAGGACAATGAAGAAGATATATATTCTTCTGGTTCTTCAAAGAAGGGAGCTTATAACTAATGTCCATTTTTCAATTTTTATGGTTTGTTGTTATTGCGATTCTTTTTGCTGGTTTTTTGTTCTTTGAAGGTTTTGATTTCGGTGTCGGTATGGCAACACGTTTTCTGGCTAATAATGATCGTGAGCGCCAGACTGTTTTAGGGGCAATTGCTCCTCATTGGGATGGAAATGAGGTTTGGTTGATTACAGCTGGTGGAGCAATGTTCGCTTCTTTTCCACTATGGTATGCAAGCTTATTTTCGGGATATTATATCCTGCTCTTTTTAACACTGATTGCGCTGATTTTTCGTGGTGTTTCATTTGAATTTGTAACACATGCCGAAAATTCTTTTCAACGTTCGCTTTGGCTTTGGTCTAATTTTTTTGGTTCTTTGTTTTCACCTTTCTTTTTAGGGATGATGTTTACCAGCCTGATTCAAGGTGTTCCAATGGATGCTCAAGGAAATGTTTGGGCGGGTTTTAATGTCGTTGTTAATATTTTTTCAGTCATTGGCGGATTAGCGGTTGCTTATCTTTCTTTAATACATGGTCTTCACTTTCTCAGTTTGAGAACAGAAAATAGTTTGCATAACCGTGCTATGAATATGGCCGATAAACTATACTGGATGCTTTATCCGATTTTAATTTTATTTGTTATTTTTTCGATCTTTAAAACCGATTTTTATGAAAAACATCTTTTCAGTAGTTTGTTGATTGTACTTGTTATTGTTGCTCTTACTCTGTGGGGGCATCTATCGATCCATTTTGGTCATAACGGACGAGCTTTTTTTGCTAGTGGATTCAGTCTCGTGTTTATAATTGCTTTCATTTTTAATGGACTTTTCCCTCGAGTATTGATTTCAAACAACAGCAAGTATGATCTATTAATTAAAACCGCATCTGCTTCAAAACTTACTTTGGAAATAATGACAGGAATTTTAGTGGTTCTTTTACCAATTGTTTTACTTTATTTCTTTTGGAGTTATTGGATTCAGCGTAATCGACGCACTGATTCTTAGTATGATTAATAATATTTATTTTTACTATTTTTTATGAATAGTTTTTTATGTAAACAACCCTAAATATTATAATTTTCCAAATTTAGTCTAAGCTGTTCCAATAACGAATTCAATTGATAAGTCTCCGGACTATCAAGCAGAAAGTTCAAAGCTTTTTTTGCTTCAGATAAAAAATGATCAATAATGTTTTTACATTTTTTTAAGTAATCAGGATTTTCAATGAAGTAATTCTCGATAATCAAAGGATTGGATTCGCCCTTACTTAGAATTTCTTGAAAATCACTATCTTTGAGCGCCAAAATAACCGGCAAAGTATAAATTCCGGCCTTCAAATCCTCGAATTTGGGCTTTCCGTTTTTAACTAAAGGATTCAGATCCTTTAAATCATCAAGCATTTGAAAAGCCATTCCCAAATTATAGCCAAAGCTAAATGCGTTTTTAAATTCTAAATTATCCTCGTCGAATTGTTTAGTTGCTCTTCCAAGCCAAATCCCCGAGACGGCCGATAAACTGAAGAGAGTAGCCGTTTTTCCTTTAATTGCTTGATAGTATTCGGCAAGAGTCGTTTGTTTATGGAATTTGAGCGAATCTTGTATCAATTCTCCTGTTAGGACCTCTTCCATTGCGGCTGCATGATAGGCAACGAATTCTTTTGAGGGAGCCAAAGACGTCAAGAGACGGAAATATTTTGTAAATAAAATATCACCTAAATAAATAGTGTTTTTATTACCGAAAAAATTTTGCAAAGTTGTTAAGCCACGACGTTTTTCGGCATTATCAATGACATCGTCATGAACCAAAGTCGCTAAATGAAGCAATTCGATCGCGGCTGCACACTGATCAATTGAAAAAACTATCTTCTGATCGTAATTCTCTTGACCAACATTTAAAGTATATCTGCCAAAAAGGATTGTAATTAAGGCTCTGATCATTTTGCCGTTATTTTGAATTAGGACTTCAGTCTTCTTTCGATATGGTTCTACGTTAAAATGTTGTTGTGCGAGAATTTCTTTGACTTTTTTAATATCCTGCTTGTAAGAATAAGTTTCCCCAAAAAATTCAGTCATATCGCTTCCTTTTCAATTATTAATATCTCATAGTTAACAAAGATATGCGTTGTCGAACAAATCTTTTAACAGGGTAATCATTAGGGTTCTAATTTAACACCATTAAAGGAATTTAGAAATGAATTTAAAAATATTTTTAGAGTTAGTTGAAATTAAAGCTAAAACAGCAAGTATTTTTCCTTTTTTATTGGCCGCTTTATATTCTTATTATCGCTTTGGCCATTTAAATTTTACCAATATGTTAATTTTCTTTGTTGCAATGCTTTTATTTAATATGGCAGTTGATGCAAATGATAATTATCAAGATTATAAAAGAGCGCAGCGAAATAAAACGAACGATTTTATTTCAAAGACGAACGTGATCGGAGTCAACCATTTAAATATCCATATGATTGGCTGGTTAGTTTTTGGTCTGATCTTCGTCAGTGCTGTTTTAGGAGTCTGGCTGACAATTAGAACCAATTGGATTATCCTCGTCATGGGACTTTTCTGTTTCGCAATCGGTTATTTATATGCCGGTGGGCCATGGCCCCTGTCTTCTTTGCCAATAGCAGAATTTTTCGCTGGTTTTACGATGGGCTATATGATTTTTTTGATCAATGTTTTCTTAAATTTATATTCTAAGATAGCGTTTAATTGGTTGATCGCAATTGAAGCTCTTTTACCTGCCGGTTTAATATCGTTTGCCATTTCGGCTCTCTTATTAGCTAATAACATTTGTGATGAAGAAGAGGACAAAACTTTAAAGCGCCATACTATCGTTTATTATCTTGGCCGGTCCAAATCATTGATCTTATATGACAGCTTTTATGCGATTGGTTTTCTTTTACTATTATTTGCAGTTGTTTTGAAGCTTCAACCTATTGCAAGTTTATTGACCTTTGCGATTGTTCCGTTGATTTGGCATAATCTAGTCATTTTTCATAAAAAACAAGTCAAGAAAGAGACATTTATTTTGTCAATTAAAAATTTACTACTTATTTCAGTTGCTCAGACTTTGACAGTCGCAATTGGTGTTTTTTTACATTTTTGATTTAAAATTAATTTTTATGATTAGAAGAACTTAAAAAGTTTAAACGGATAATTTTCTCAAATACTTCTCATATTAGTCAGATTAGTCAGAAATATTTTTTATAAATTTACATTTAAAAACCCGTTGCTTTATAAAGCAACGGGTTTTATTATAAAAGATCTCAAACGAGACGAATTTGTCTTTAATTGACTATTCTGTGAATTTAGTCAATGGAGAAGGTATTAAATGAACGCGGCAATAGCGTTGCTTTTATACTCTTAGTAGGGTTATTGGGATCGGCAAAGGTAAATGGAAGTTTGCGTTCCAATGCATTTTGAACCACGACTACAGTTTGGCCATCGGGATTGCGAAATGCAATTCCCATTGAATTAAAGTGGCCAGTGGTCTCAAGTAACTGAGCACCGGGCTTAACATAATGCGAATAATGGCGCATTACATAATATTCAGGGTTACGCATTATCTTGTTGTTACTCTTGGAATCAATGGATAACAATGAGTTTTGCTGCCATCCCCAGGTACTGACTGAATCGCCCAAAATAATATTCCAGTAGGTATAAGCAGTTGCTCCTGCAGTAAAGTAATGATTGAATAAATGGAAAATGTACTCGGCATATTCCCAACTATTTTCACCAAAACCACATTCGGACTCAGTTTGGATCAGCTCAATTTCAGGCCACGATTCATGTGTACGCTCAATGACGTGTTGGCCAGCCCATTGATAGCCAATTCCTTTGATGTATCTACGAGCTCTATCATCAAATAAAATATTATCGACGTAACGGTTATAGTTATCTAACTTAATTCCTGCTGCAGTAAAAGACATATCCTCAGGTCCATTCAATGTTCCAAGGAAAATCTCAGTATCAAGATCTTCTTTTTCAAATGTTGGTCCAAGATAATCGCGAATAAAGGTCCGCAAGTCCTCGCTGTTCCATAAGCAGGACGGAAACTTTTGATCAGCAAACACTTCGTTTTGCGGACATATTCGCTTGATATTAATACCTTGTTCTTCATACGCTCTTATATATTTAACAAAGTAATTCGCATATGCCTGTAGATTTTCTGGAGTACTAACTATCCGACCGGAGTTGTATACCTTGGGAAATTTCATCCATGTTGGTGGGCTCCAGGGACTGGCAAATAATTGAAAATCAGGTTGATACTTTTGTGCGTTCTTAATATATGGGATTAATGTCTCTTTATCATGGTCAATCGAGAAATTTTTGAGATTGTAATCACCATCATTTTCGTCGTAGCTGTACCAAGTTTTTGCAAAGTCGTTGGCACCAATTGGAGTTCGATTAAAAGAAAGATTCAGTTCTTCTGGTGAAAAAAGATCTCGATATATTTCTTGTTGTTCATCACTGTCAAGTTTACTAAGTGGCAGGTATCCTAATTCGTTAAAGCAGCCACCGAAACCACGCAATTTTTGTAACTTTTTTCCAGTCAATTGCAGATCTGATGATTCTGATGTTTTGATGCTTTCAGGTGTCTTGGTTTTCAAATGTTCAGTTGGAGTACTTTCAACCCATATCGCCATGTTATCTCCTTTTTTTAAAATAGGTAATCATTCAGCATGAGAATTGTATCCTCTTAAAAATTATCAAAACGTTACTTGGTAGAACGAATGAGTTGAATAAAGATACAAGCAATAATGGCGAATGCAATCGCAGTTGGAAAGACAAGATTGTAGCCGCCAGCTATAACAAGAATGCTAGTAACAATTGGACCAACCATCTGTCCAAGGGTAGTAGCGATATTTAAAATTCCAAGATCCTTACCAGCTTCTTCTTTGGATGGCAGAACATCAACATTTAGTGCCTGATCAACTGCACCATATACGGCGTAACCTAGACCGGCAAAACCGGCAAACAGCATCATTGAAGATGCGGATTTCATAATCCAGGGAAGAAGGTAACCGATCGCGAGCAGGATTGAAGCAATAATTACAGGAAGCTTACGGCGACCAATCCAATCAGAAATTGCACCAGAACCGATTGAGCCTATTAGACCAACGACCATTGTAATTACAGACATGACGGAAATTGTCGCGGCAGCAGCAATTTTGCCTTGGCCAATGTAGTTTTCCAAAATATACAACTGATAATTAAGAATCATATAGTAACTAAAAATCAGGAGGCTGCGGCCAACAAACGCTAACCAAAAATCACGCGCTCCTTTAACCGGTGGGCGAAAGGATGCTACAAGATCACCGAAGCCACCCTTAACTGCTGGCATATCTTTAGATGATTTTTCTTTTGGCCAAACAATAACGGTACAGATACCGGCAATACCCATTAGAACGCCGGCAGTAACGAATCCAGGGACTTGAATACTAATAAAGCGAGCACCGATCAGGGTACCAAGTGAAGCGCCAACTGTTGTTCCGGCAGACATGAAGGCCGACATAGTTCCCCGCATGCCGTTGGGAATACGGTCTGACAAGGTAGCTACCACTGGGGCAATCATCATGTTTAGGCCAAACATACAAACACAGTAGCTTAAACCAATCGCCCATGAGTTATTTAAAACACCCATTAATAGTAAAGAAATGCCGCCAACAATACCACCACCAACAATCCATGGCGTTCGACGACCGAAAACGGAACGGGTTCGATCGGAAAAGTTTCCGAACATAAGATTGGCTATCAGTGACGCTGCCGCAGTTACGGCATTAAGAATACCGAAGAGTGCAGTTGCTGAAGTTGCTCCCATAAGGTTTGTTAAATGTTGTGGGAGCAATACGGCTGCAACAATTTCAAGGCCACTCATCCATAAAAGTGAGAAAATAAAGAAACTAATTTAGAAACGGATACGACTTGTTTTACTGATTTTGATTTCGATGTTATTCATTTTCAAATCTCTCTTTCTTTGTCTTTAAAAATTTTTACACCCCAAGGTGGTATATTTTCAGAATTTTTTCCATCTTGATTTGTAAAAATGTCAACTTTATTAATCTGTGAAGGCAAAATTTGTTTTTTATCTGAATAATTCAAATAAAATGTAAGATTTTCATTTTTCGTATTTTTTGCGGATTTTACAATAATTGGATACTTTGGTGAATCCTTATTTGTAAGATATAACTGTTCAGCTTGGTTTTTAACTAAATCGTTAATAACACTTTCGGATGGCAAACAGCCTATATAAATAACCTGTCCTTTGCCATAGTTATTTTCAGTGATCGCTGCATATTTATGCCAAACAGGATGATCGTAATTAGTTAAGATTTTTGCAGAATCAGGAATAAGCAGCTCCATCCAATCATCAAGATGGAAGTTATCGCCACTGGAGATTGGTCCCTCAAGCGATGGTTTTAATTTGGCATCCAGATCGTCTGGAGTAACAAACAATTCGTAATGGACTCCGGCTGTTTTTTCGATAATTGCCGGTTGAATCGACGTCCGGACTTTAGCATGTTCGTCGGCAAAGCCCGATTTAAACATGTAAATGACGTGTCCGCCGTTTTCGACGTAATCATTTAATTTTTCCAACAGTTCATCGCTGGCACTATATAAAGAAGGGACAACGATTAATTTATAATCGTTTAGCTTAATATGATTCTCGTTACTGATATCTGTTCTGATGTTTAATTTATAAAACTGATCATACAGACGGCGAAAAACATCGTTATAGTTCTTGTTGTCGGAAAATGGAAACCAATTAATTGCAGTTAGCGATTGGTTAGAGACCAGGATGCAAACATTCGCATGGATGTTTAAATTCACAAGCGAAGAGGAAACGTTTTCAAGTTCACTACCGATTTTTTGGACTTCTTCATAGATTGGATTAGATTGAAAATCATGACTCAGAATTCCTTTCCAATAAGTTTCAAAAGAATTATGGGTCGAATGCCAATGCCAATATTCAATCATATTGGCACCTGAAGCAATATGACTGTAAGCTGATAAACGCAGTTGACCTGGATAGGGTACCCTATCTTTAAAAGCTTGAGCCTGAGTTTCTAAAACCAGATAATTCTTGTGTTTGATGCTCCTAATTAGGTCCCCGGTAAAAGAAATTTCCACACCCGTCAGTTTTGATTGTGATGGATGGTAAATATCTGTTCCAACGATATCGAGTGCCTCTGCTGCATCGAAATGATTAACGTCTGGTTGAATTCCATATGAGTAATCACGCCATTCGAAATCAAAGTTGTGTGTTACGAACTGTTCCGGTTTCTTATATTCATTAACAATATTTACTTGCCACTTAAGATAATTGGTTACAAGTTGTCTTTGATATTTAGCAAACTCTGTGCCAAGCGAACCGTTAATGGTGCCGTCCATAGATGGAAAATCTTCCCAACTATTTATGCGGTTGCTCCAATAATCCAGGCCGAATTCATGATTGAGTTTTTCCAGATTGTTATTGAATTCTTTTTTAATATACTTAACGAATTCTGCCTGAACATTTAGGCTTGAAGTACCGTAAGATTTTGTTTCATTATCAACCTGATAGCCAATAATTGCTGGATGTCTATAAACATGTTCCAACATTTTTCTAATAATGCGCTCGCCGTAAAAAAGATAAGCAGGGCTTGTAATATCCATAATTTGTCTGGCACCGTATGGGAGACGTTCTCCTTTTTGTTGAACCATAATTTCAGGATGCTCCCGAGCCAACCAAGTCGGGATGGCGTATGTTGGAGTACCAACAATGACGCTTATACCTGCTTTGCTCATAGCGTCGAGGACTTTATCCAGTGGTGAAAAATCAAATATTCCAGACTGTTTTTCATAAGTACCCCAAGTGCTTTCACCGATCCGAACGATATTTAAATGGGCTTTTTTCATCATTTCAATGTCTTCATATAATCTGTCGGTTGGTAGATACTCATAATAGTAAGCTGTTCCATATAAAATCTTATTCATATCACTCCTTTGTCTTGCTTTAGTAAGCGCTTACGACTATAATTCTAAATTAGAAATATTTTTAATAAATACCATAATATTTGGGAAAAAGACCCTAATCGAACCTTCCAAGAGGAAAAAATGAATATTCTAAAAAATGCTCATCGTTTACCGGTATTGGATTGGAATTTAAATTTTTTTGGCGGTCATTCTCAAAAAGTCGATGATAATTGGGTAGTTCCTTTAAACAAATATCAAGCATTTGAATTAATATTCGTTCTTAGCGGTCGAGAAATTGTTAATTTTGAGCATGACAGTTATGTTTTAAACAGTGGAGATTTTGTGTTAATTCCGCCAGGATTCATTCATACGGTTGCAGCAGTAAAAAATTTGACCTATTTTTGTTTCCATTTTGATATTGATGATCCTAATTTTGTTGTCCGTTTAATCCAAAATTCACCAGTATACTTTCCTAAGAATTCTTTCATAAACCAAGAAATTACACCAATTATCAAAGATATGAATAGAATGATTTCTTCGAGGGTTTATTCTTTTGAAGACAAAATGAATTTGCAAATTTATTTGTCCAAAATGTTATTAACATTCAATTGTTTGATTAATAAGCGTTCCGACATTGCCAGTTCCAATCAATCCAAATATGCGAAAACCATATCTGAGATGATTAAAAATGAATTTAATGATCATGTACTATATTTTGCTGCACGTTCTTTAGGCGGTTCAGATAACCAAAAAATACAAATACCGGAAATGCCGACAATTAAACATATAATGGAAGCAACTGGAATTAGTGTCGGTTATGGTAATAGGGTTTTTCGTTCAGTATATGGTTTTTCTCCTAGTGAATATCTGTCAAAATTGAAGTTAAAATGGGCTCAACAAATGCTAGCAAAACCACAATATAATGTAGACGAAATTGCACTAGTACTTGGATACTCTGATTCAACTCATTTTAGTCGTCAATTCAAGAGATGGACAGGTCTTTCTCCAAAAAAATATCGGTAATAAATAGAATGATCAAATTTTTATATTTTGATTTGTACAAGCAATACTTAATATGATGAATAAATTCAAATTATTTAGTGAATTCTTTTCTTGTTTGAAGGTTAAAAAGATCGAAAAGCGCAATTACAATTAAGCCTAACAGGCCAATACCACTTAGTACCTCGCCTAAAGATAAATATGGTGTCTTATATGACAAAGTAATTTTATTAAAACCTTTTTTAACTGGTATCCCTATAAAAGCTGTATTAATTCTCGGAAGATTTTTTTGGCTATTGTTTGATTTCCAACCTGTAGAATAAGGAATCGTCGTGCTTAAAATTTCGGCTTTTGCCGCATTGAAAGTAAAACTAACACTATCCTTTTTTAAGACAAGATTATTGACACTTTTATCTGCTGAAATTGCCTGATCTGTTGTTTTTCCAGTTGGGACAGCCCACAAGCTGACTTTGAATGAATATTGTCCGACTAACGGAAGCTTTAAAGTAACAAATTTATTTTTCGAACTGTTTTTTAGTCGTCCAAGATTAAGTGTTGATTTTGTTCTTGGATTGTAGAAAGAAAGATCGTTTTCTCCTGCTTGATAAAAGCTGTTATTTTTGCCGTTGTAGTAAGCATCAATTGAGAATCCTTTATTATTAATTCCCAGACCACTAAAATTAGTTTTAAACCAGTCTATTTTAAATAAAGCAGTATTGAATCTCAAATCATTATTAAATTGATTTGTGGTTCGCAAGATCAGTTGTTTATGACTAATAATATATTTATTAACAGCCGTCGAATATCTTTCCTTGAATGTTCCGCTCGAGTAATTAATATTATCTATTTGCAAATGTAACTCATATTTTTTGTTTAGTAATTTTTTTGGTATTTTGAATGATACAGCTGGCTTAATCAGCGGATCCTTGTTTGTAATTTTTTGTTTTGTTGCGAATTTTTTTCCATCCAAAGAAAGCGGCAGAGAAAACGTTTTGGACAATAGCTGGGTGTCGGTAGAGTTCTTCCTTTTTATGGTATTACCACTGTCCTTTACTTGATTGTTAATCAAGGTAACTTCTTTTTGACTTGGAGCCAATTTGGAAAAATTACTTTTACTTATCGTTCCGGAGGATTGATAGATTAAAGGAACGGTTGATTTTGCTTGATAAACAGTTTGCCCGTTAACCAATTCACCGGTATTGATATATTCCGATGGAGCTAGTTGATCACTGGTGTTTTTAAAGAAAACGGAGACACCAAAATAACGCATCAACAGTGAACGATGGTCGATCGTGCTTACGACGTCATTGGGATCGCTGGTATTGTTTTCAAGCTGTTGATTCAATTCTTCTAAATATTTATTTTGAAGCGACCAATAACTATTAATGTTCCCAGCTGGGGAGATGATCGATAAATTGTCGGCAGGAGAAATTCCTTGGACATTTTTTAGTTGATCGTCGATTAAAGAACGAGAACCATTTTTCTTGTTGATATATTTTTGATAGTTTTTTTGTTCTTTGGTGAGTTGTTTGAGAGTTGCGTAATTAATTAATGTAGTTTCTTTTGGGTTAAGGTCAGAGGAACGAAGGTTTTCTACAATCATAAATGCGTTTAAAAGAGTTAGCAGTATTAGCCAGATATCAATTGATTTTTGAGATATTAAATTGTTTTTATTTCCTTTTATTAGACAAATTAACAATATTGATCCGGCATAAAAAGCGAGTACACTCACCAGCTTGAAAGCAAAACCGGCTTTGATAAATAGACTAATGGCAATAACAAAACCCAAGATGGCGAGGATGCGCAGATCCTTTTTGTCGACCGAATCAAGATTTTCCAAAAAAACGATTGTTGCCAAGGCTAATGGAAGCGAGAGCATAAAGGACCAGCGATTATTTGGCGAAGTGCCATCGTTAATGATTGCTGCAAAGATAGGACTCAATAGGATTAAAGAAGAAAAAATTAGAACATAGGCTAAGCTTTTATATTTTTTAAAACGTCGAACGGTCCACAGTGCTGAAATAATACTAATGGCTAAGAATCCGCCTTTAAACCAATAAGAAGTATTTTGATCGGTTAAAAGAACGCCAGGCAGCGACAAGTAATATTTAAGCGGGTAAAAAGATAACCCGTTTGCAAAAGGGACTTTCGTTCTGGATGAATTTAATAATTGCAGAAAGCTCGGCAAAAAAAGAATTGAACCGGAAAGAAACCCGATTAAAATGCTGATAACCATTTTAATATTATTTTTTACGACTCTGAAATGCTTGTTGGAAAGCAATAAAGAAAGCCAGAAGACAAACATACCAAAAGCCAACAAGACAGCAAAGTAAAAATTATTGAAGATTGTCCAGGCAACCGCTAGAGCTAGGAGCCAACCCTTGTTTTTTAAGAGGCATTCATATAATCCATAGGCCAGGAGCGGCAAAATAATTAACGGATTTAAAAAGAATGGATGAGTGAAGATCGCATATGCACTGTAGCCGGTGAATATGTAAGTAAATGAAGCAATAAGCAAAGAATTTTTCTTGGCAGTTGGTATAAAACGTTTTGCTGCCCAGAGAAAACTGAAGCCGACAAAGTAGAGCCTTACCAAAATCATTATCGAGTAATAAATTCCCAAATGAGTCTGAGAAACAAAAATTGACGGGTACGTGAATATGTCTCCCAAATTATAGTAGGAGAAGGTTTGGATGGTGCCCTGGCCCAATCCGATGTGCCAGTTCCAAGAAGGAAGGGAATGATGATAGAAAATCCATGCTCTTAGGATTTTTCTCCAATAAAGAAGGGCGGGATAATGTTGGGAAATGCCATCTGCATTCCAAATCAAACTGCTTTTAGTCAAAGCCGTTCCGGCAAAAATCGCAATTATCAGAAGAACAAAAAGAATGGTGTAAATCACATAAACACCCTTAAAAAATCTCTTTGAGTTACGCGCGGCGCGTAAAATTTTTTCTTTTTTAATAGAAATAGATTATTACTTTCTTTTAAGATACTAATATCTGATATTTTAGTGTTTCTTAAACAAAAGCACTAAAGATAGCGTTAAATATAAGGCCTGAAGTAAAAAATTATGTAATCTTTTAACTTCTCTTTAAGACCAGCTTCAAATAAATAAGAGTTGGTATAAATCAATTTTATGACTTAATGAGGAGCAACTCGTAGCTCTTTGACATTTTTTATTGCTTTGAATTATTTTCTGTTTTTTGATTGAAGTTTTTTACGGTTTTATCTGTTCTTTTTGTCACGATTGGACTGTCTGGGGACTAAAAGAGCAATTAAGAAGACGATTAATAGGGCCACAATAATCGAAAGCGGCAAACTGAGTTTAAGTTTTTCAATACAAAAAGAAGCAATTAAAGGTGTTAATATTAATCCGAATAGGCTGTAGGCAAAACTTTTCAGAAGTTCTTTTTTATTCGTTTTTTTCATGTTTGTATTATATATTTTTATGTCTAATCTGTTTAATTCAAAAAAAACGATCAACTATAAATATCATCCGGATTGATTATCCAATCTTGCCAAAAATACCTGCTTTAGAGATAATTAGCCTTTGCAAACAAAAGAAAAAAGGAGTTCTTCTTAATGAAAGAGTATCTTACAAGGTCGAATATAAGCTATTTTTCGATTGGAAGTGGAACACCGATTATCTTTTTGCATGGTCTATCATTGGACAAACAATCTACCTGTCTGTTTTTTGAACCATTATCAAATGCTGGTCAGTATCAGAGAATTTATTTGGATTTGCCGGGGATGGGAAACAATGATCCGATTTCTCCAAGCACTAGCGACAATGTTTTAGAAACTCTCATTGAAGCAATCGAAGAAATTATTGGAGCCAGAAGGTTTATTTTGTATGGGCATTCATATGGCGGATACTTGGCTCAAGCGATTGCTTTTCATTTGAAGGATCAAACATTGGGAGTGTTTCTGACCTGTCCTGTAATTACGGCCGATCATTCTAAAAGACTAACCGGGAAACACATTAATATTTTTGAGGAGGATATTAATCCTGTAGAAAATAAGGAATATTTTGCTGATTTCTTGAGTATGGACGTGATTATTAATAACCAAGCCTGGCATGACTATCAAAATTTAATCATTCCAGGGCTTCAAAAAGAAGATAAGACTTTTATAGACCGACTTCAAAATAATTATTCCTTTACTTTTGAAGAAAAGCTTAAAAATATTAACTACCAGTTTCCATTTAAAATTATGGTCGGTAGAAATGATCAAGTAGTCGGTTACCAGGAACAATTGAAATTAATTAATCATAACGAAAATGGTGAAATTGTCCTCCTAAACAGAACTGGTCATAATTTAATGATTGATCAACGCGAAGCAGTTGGTTTTCATTTTGATTTATTTCTCGATGAGCTGAACTCAAACAATTAGCTTTTAATTGGAGTCTCAAAACCCGGTGTTGGAAGTCGTCGAGAAGTAAATAATTTATGAGCACGACACGACTTGAAAGTTTTTTTGACTGTGATAATTAATATAAATACCACTTGGCATGTACAAGCGGTATTTATTCCTTTATTTGACTGGAATTAATATTTCACAATATCCATTGTCGATAAATTTTTGTTGGTATCGCTCAATAATTGGTCGATTTAATACCTTTAGTTGATCTTTGTTGATAGTTTTCGTTATATTCGTATAGAATTCGTTGATTACCTTTTCGGTATGTGCCAACTTAAAGACAGCATAGTTTCCAGCTGTTAAAGTTCTTTGCTGGACACTGTTTTTAAAGCTTGTTTTATCAGTAATAAGGCAAACGTCATAGCGACAATTTTTTGCATGGATAATTTGCGGATTATCCAAAGCTATTCCGAGAATAGTCGATCCTTGAAATAGTCCTTCTGTTTTAATCCACTGCTTAAAAGATTGCATTAAAACCATGTTTTCCACGCCGTAAGTTCCAACTCGTCTAAAATAAACTACTTTTGTAGCTGGTAAGTGTTCAATTTTCAATTCTGTTTACTCCATTCTTATACTCGGGCGCCCTGTATTAACAGGGTAACCTCATTTAAAATGGAATTCACTATTTTTTTTAAAATATATTGAATCAAGGGAAACACAACTCATCAGTCACATTTTTTTGAAACCAATTAAGCATAATAATCAATTACGGTTTTTAACGTTTCGGCCGCATCTTTTTCTCCGGTGCCTTCTTCATAATATTTCGTAAAACGCGAATCAGAAACATACATATTAGCCAAGCCCTTATGGGCCTCGGGTGAATACTGTTCCTTTGGCCAAGTCATAAGCAAAAATTCTTTATGCAGTTCAAAAAGTTGCTTTCCAGCTGGCTGGTTTAAATTATGCGTTCCTATCAATGATTTAAGTACTGTTAAAATCTGATTTTTCAGTTCTTGTAAGTGTGTCATGTCGATTTCTGATAAGGAATTAAATTTTTGATTGGAATTATCAATTGTTGAATTACTGTATTTTTTACGAATTTCTTTCCCGTATTGTGTTTCATTATCATTAATTGTTTTTGTCTTAAAGGCTGCAAATTTTTCCGTATCTTTCATTTTTGATGCTCCTTTCATAGTTGCAAGTGTTTTATCTAAATTAACAAGTAAAGATGATAAACGGTCTCGTTCGACAATGATATGTTGGCGCTGATTACTTAAGGCTTGATACTGTTCCGCTTCAGATTTATCCAAGATTTTCTTAATTTGGTCTAACGGCAAATCGAATAATCTTAGAAACATAATTCTCTGTAATTGATCGACTTCAGTTTCATCGTAGTAACGATAATTATCGTCTAAATCTCGTCGAGCTCTTAACAGACCTTTTTTATCATAGAAGCGCAATGTTCGTGTTGAAACACCAGCTAATTTTGCCAATGCGTTTATCGAATACGTTGTCATTAATTTCGTCTCCTCACTTGCAAAACAAAGTTTAAACCTTGACGTTACGTCAAGGTCAAGCACATAAAACAAATGGTTAAACCTGAGGCCGAGAATAATATTGAAAGGATTTAACTATATTTCTTCAAAGCGGCTTCCTTTTAGATTTGCATAAAATAATTATCGATACACAAATCAAAGCAATCTTTTTTGATAGCCATTTTATTATGGTCATCTGGAGTTTAGCCTTTTTGAAAATTTATGGAGTCAAAGTTAGTTTGAAACTAATCCAGTTCCAGATAAAATGTATAAAGTTACGTTCGGTTATTATAAAAAATTCAGTCTGTTGTATTTTATTTTCGTATACGTAAAATTTGTCTCAATTTAATTCAAAAAAACATGATCAAATCAAAAATGGATAACTAATATTATTTATATTAAAACTAACCAAGACAATTGCTGTTGCTTATCCTTAATTGAAGATCCTTATCCACGCAAGGCCATTATATGCACAAGCTTAGTCACAGGGTAATGACAACTCTATACTTGAAAAATATAATGTTTTTATAAATAAGCAATTTAGCTTATCGAAGTTTTAAAAAGGCAGGCCGAGCTCAACTTAAATACATTGAAAGTTTTTAATAACTGTGTTTGAATTCACAGTTTGCTTAATTATTAAAAACTAAATTAAAAGGAATCTTACAGATTTAAAAGTCTAAATAATTGTGATTGAATTATTGTCCCGGTCCATTTATTAAAGGATTGCTAAACGAAAAACAAAAAGGAATGATTAGAAATGATAAAAATAAAGGTAGTTAAAATTCCTGAAAATTCGGATGAAGAAGTGCTTTTCCATGTACATGAAATTACTGGAAACATACAACAGGCAATTAGTATTTTAAAAAGCAGTAATCAGCATTTTTTTGCAAACACTATGGATTCCGCTCGAGAACAGCAGTTGGATTATGCAAAGATTGTTTTCGCTGAATACTTAAATCGGCAGATGTTTATTTATACTACCGATAAAGTTTATTATGTACGGCGTTCCTTGGCTAAATTTAATCAGCAATCCCCTAACTATTTAGTTCAAGTGTCTAAAACCATCCTGATTAATTTGTATGTGATTTCCAGTTTTGAGACAAAAATAAATGGCAACTTACTGGTTACTTTGAATACTGGTGAGCAACAAATCGTTAGCCGAAAATTTGTTACTCATTTGCGAAAACAGCTAAAGGCATTTAGCCTTACTTCCTAATGTGTACAAAAAATAGCATGAAGTGTTGTAGGCTATTAAATTTTAGACAAGATACCTTTATATTGAAATTATTGGTCGAATAAGTGATTCGAAAATATTAATGGAGCTGAAAGTAATGATATTAAAAAGAGTTTTTCAAGGTTTAGGTACTGGATCATTCATTTTTTTATTAATAAGAATTTTTAATAAACCAACTTACCTTAATGCAAAAATGATTTTGTTCGTTTTCTTGCTTTCGGGGTTTATTGGTTTAATGACCTTTATATTCGATATAGAAAAAATCAGCCTTTTGGTTGCGATTAGTATACATTTTATTGCTATTCTGTTGTTTGTTTTTGTATTCGACTTGATATGGCACCTGAATTTTTCATTTATTGCTGTTCTTATTAGTAGCGCTTTAATATATATTTTTTCTTACTTTATTGTGTATATCAATTTACTTGTTACGACTAATAAACTAAATGATTATGTTAGGAAAATAAATAAACAATAATGGAAATTATGAAGATACTTGCTATAACGACACCATTTTCTTACCTGATTGATTGCATTGAAAAATTTGTCTTACCGGGACGTTTTATGTCCTGGCATCATAGTTTACAACTGTTGTTAAGCAAACAAAAATCAAGTCACTACTTGAGATTAAACGTAATCGCTTTTGCAATCTTTGCAATTACTGAATGGTTTGCATTTTTTAATAAAGGTAGTAATTCCAACTTGGTAATTTCCGCTAGTTTTTTGGCTTGTAATGCTATCTTTACGCATATCAATTGATGAATAACAAAACAAATATTTTTAAAGGAGAACAAAGCCGTGTCTGACGTACTTAAGATTATTTTTCAAATAGTTCATAAAACCCCCTTTTGGGTATGGGTCGTTTTAGTGATTTTAATCAAGCGAGGAACTGCGCTGACAGTAGAAAGTCCTGTTTCTTTAAAAAGGTCGTGCATAATGCCTGTTATTTTCATTATTTGGGGCTTAGATACCATTGTTAACCAATTTGGCAACCCTAACGTACTTTTGGATTTTTATGTGTTTTTCTTAATTCCGGGATTCTTCCTCAGTTATTTATTATATAAAAATAAATCATTCTATATTAAAAATGGGTTACTGATGCAAGAAGGCAGCGTTATACCGTTAATAGTTATGTTAATTAATTTTTTGATTAAATATTTATTGAATGTAATACTTGCTACCCGACCAATACTTTACAATGATTTTCAATTTAATATTTTTTGCGGGTGTATTTGTGGTTTCACTATTGGCCTTTTCTTTGGTGGCATTTTTAAATCTATGCAAGCTAAAAAACAATTAAGCGTTCGCAGATAATAAAGCTACTTTGTCCAGAACAGATACCAAGGGTGATTGGTGGGTAATTGAAGGAAGACAATGCTTCAATAAATCTATACTCACAAGGGGCATATTATTTTGGAATAGATGAAGTCTACTCTTTTTGTATGGGTCTGATGGAAAGAATGCGTTCATCATACGAAAAATATAATCCAGAAGATTTTGTACACGCCATCACTCTGGATATAGAAATTGCACCCAAGCTTTTTAGAAAACTAAAAAGTGTTGCACTGTTTATAGATACTGATAAGGAAATTGAAGATTTTCAATCAATAGGTGTTCAGTGTCGAGAAATATTAATCGAACTTAGTAATTATATTTATACACCAAGCATGGCCGGCGTTTACGAACAGCCAAAGAGATCAGATTTCAAGAACAAAGCAAAATAACCATGAAAAGCTGATATTGTTGTTGTGCAGTCCGTTTTGTTTTTATGGGAGACGTATTGATTTGATTACATTAAAATCAGACCGTGAAATTAGAGGTATGCTCGAATCCGGCGCTATCTTGGCCGGTATGCACAAAGCAGTTTCAGAAGTTATCAAACCAGGTATCTCCAGTTGGGAAATCGAAAAGGTCGGCCGCAAGTACATCGAGAGTCACGGTGCCATTCCAGCGGAACTGGGGTTTGAAGGATATAAATATGCGACTTGTGTGTCCATTAATGATGAAGTCGCCCATGCAATTCCGCGCAAGAATCTCTTTTTAAGGGAAGGGGACATTGTGAAAATCGACACGGTTGTTAATTACCATGGTTATTTCAGTGATTCCTGTTGGACTTATGCTATCGGTAAAGTTAGTGATGAAAAACAACAGCTAATGGATGACACTTTGAAGGCTCTTTATTTGGGCATCGATCAAGCCGTTGTGGGAAACCGCCTGGGTGATATTGGTTATGCAATCCAGCGGTTTACCGAAGACGAGAAAGGTTATGGTGATGCCCGTGAACTGGTGGGCCACGGTATTCAGCCAACTATGCACGAGGCACCGGATGTGTTGTCCTATGGCGAACCCGCAAGTGGTTTGCGGCTCAGGGCTGGTATGACGATCACAATCGAGCCGATGATCACCACAGGTACTTGGAAGATTGTTACTAAACAGGCTCCACATGACAATTGGGAGTATTATGTGACGGCAGATGGCTCGCAGTGTGCGCAATATGAACACTCTCTAGTTGTTACCGATGACGGGCCGAAAATTCTGACCAGTCAGGATTTTACCATGGACAACAAATATCTCTGGACCAAGGAAAGCCATGTTCACAACGATTAGAGTACTTGCAGCTTCAATCAAGCGCCACTAAAAGTACTTTTAACGGATTAAGACCCAAATAACAGCTAAGACCAAATGAATAGGCCAAAGAGATGAAAACAATGCAAACACAAAAGACCTTTATCATATTAAGAGATAGTCTAATAAATGTAATTAAACTGTTTGTTTAGTTAAGTATTATTTTCTATTCAATATCAATTTTATATTACAATAAGTCTAAAATAAAGGGTGACTACGGAGGCAATAAATTGGGTGATGCCAGAAGTTACAAATACGTTATTGTTGGTGGTGGAATGGTTGCTGGTTATGCAATCAAAGGAATTCGTCAGAAGGATCCTAGTGGCTCAATCTTGGTTATATCAAAGGAGGCTGATGTTCCTTATGAAAGACCAGCTTTAACCAAAAAGCTATGGTTAGATAACGAATTTACTGAAGAAGATATTAAAATCGGTGCTGAAAATCATCCGAATGTAACTTTTAAGTTTAATACAACTGTTAATAAAATTAATCGTCAAGACAAGACGATCATATTGACAGATAATCCAACTATTCATTATGAACAGTTATTATTGGCAACTGGTAGTGAACCGCGGAGCATTAAGGGACCAGCTGATCCTCATGTTCTGGTTTTTAGGAAATGGTCAGATTACCGAAAATTACGTAAATTCAGCGGTGAAAATCAGCACGTCGTTATTATCGGTGGTGGTTATGTTGGCACTGAGCTAGCATCTTCATTAACTCAAAACAATACTAAGGTCACCATGATTTTTCCTAAAAAAAAGCTTGGAGAGGGTAAGTTTCCCGAAGACATTAGAGCTGAATACGAAGCAACTTTTAAGAAAAATGGTGTTGAAATTTTAAGTAACCAACTAGCTCAATCTTATCAACGCCAAGGCGACCATTTAATAGTTGTTACAAAAGATGGCTCAGAGATCACGGCGGATACCATTATTATTGGACTTGGTGTTACGCCACGAATTGAGTTAGCCCAGGACAGTAAATTAATTTTAGCTGATGGGGGTGTTAAAGTTAATAAATATTTACAGACTAGTGATCCATCAATTTGGTCTGCCGGTGATATTGCTTCTTATCCGGATCAAATTTTAGGCCGCCAGCGGATTGAACATGTTGATCATGCGCGCTTTTCTGGTAAATTAGTGGGCCAGAATATGGCGGGTGCTCATTTAGTTTACAAACACACACCATACTTCTACTCAATGATTTTTGATATTTCCTGGAAAGCCGTTGGTAACATAAACCCAGTCCTCCAGTCTGTCTTTGATCAACGGAATCATGGATACATTATTTATTTTTTGGATAAAGACAAACTTGTTGGAGTTTTGATTTGGAATGTTTCGGTTGATCTTGATGATGTAAGATCACTGTTAGCTGACCCACCAGCTAATAACAATGACTTGGTGGGATCCATTAAAGAGAAATGAGTGCGTTGGTTATTTTAGAAGAAACCATCAATTTTAGAACTTGAAACAGATAAAGGATCAATATGTAGATTCATTTTATACTCCGTGATAGTGTCTTATTAGTATATTGCTAATAGAGATTGGTATACATACTAAACACATTCAGTTTTGGATACAAGATTACCACCATATTTTAACTGATTTTATTTGTCTCATAAATCTACACCCTAACGATCCAAAATAAAAGATCAGAAAAAGCCTGTTATCAAGGCTTTTTTGTTTGTTCCATAAACATATATCATAAAGAGAAATAAAAGATTTTATGAGTTTAGTCTTTTATGTTGTGTTAGTTCCACCGATCAAAATTTAGCTCGTCAATTAGCCAGAGCCAAACAAGTTCAGTCCGATAAAGTTTTTACTAACAAGTTATCAGTTAAAAAATACTAAGCGACCTGCTTTTAAAGCCTGCCTTAATTATCTAAGAGAAGACAATACCTTAGAAGTACTTAGCTTAGATCGCTTATCTAGAAACTACCAGGATATTAAACAAATTGTTTCTCAATTAAGAAACAAAAAAAGATTCGATTAATTATTGATGACCTACCTAATATGAATACTGGTAATCCTTTAATTGATCAGTTTATGTTAGATATGATCATTGGAATGATGAGCTTTGTCATCCAAAACGAACGATAGAAGATTAAAGAAATCAGAAATTCTCTCATAGGATTTTCTAGTCTTTTTTATTTTGCTTCAGTCTTATTGTATTCTACCAAATGTCAAACCAATGCCTGTGCCAGTACTGCTAGTACGATATTTTTCAGCAACAATTTTTAAATAGATTATCTTGACGTCTGGTGACAAAGACGATTTTACTGCCAAAGGAGTCAAGGCAGTCCTTAAGTCGCTGGTGATCTTTGGCAGATACTTTTTCTTTTGCAATGCCTGTTCAGCTTCTTGTAGGATTGAAACTTCTTCATTTGTCGGTGAACCAGCTAATGCTTTCTGCACATCAGCGAATAGTTTGTCCTCTTTAGAAGTTTTATTTGTTTTGTTCTTTTTTGAAAAAACACTCATGCTTTCAACCCTCCTTAGCTTTTATCAGTGTATTCAAACAATATTATTTTTTTAGCAACCCATGACATCAAATAATGGATTTGATGTTGATACCTGAGAATTAGTTTTTTCTCCACAAAAAAGTCGGTTTTATTGATTTACAAGTTGCATTGGCTGTCAACTCACAAACACTGTAACTGCTTCAATTGATATTGCTATGCTAGTAATCACTAATACCGAATCTAAAAATTCTATTTTTTTATTCTTTTCTTATTTGCTAGAACATGTCAATCGTAGCATAAATGTTAAGCGTAGGACAAATATGGAGTTAAAAAGACTTATTCAACTCTGGAACTTCATTTTTTATATCCATGACCAGATTTATTATCTTTAAATTGATAGTAAATACCAATCAGAATGAAAATAATTGGAATTATAAAAAGCGCATTGCCGTTGGGAAAGTAGTCGGGGAATAAATTAGTAACTTGTATAATAATCATCAACGCACCTATCATCATTACAACGCACCCTCTATAAGGGATTATGAACTTCATTACTCGAGTTTTTTTATGTAAAGGACAATAAAGAGAGTAAAAAAACCGAGTAAAAGTCCAACAACCGCCAAGAAATAATTAATCATAATATTGTGCTCCTTTCTTTTTTTTTATTTGTTTCATCTATTTTAAGTACATGAATTGAATAAGCGTTAGAGAAATTCACATCCATAAATATTTTTTGTAGGTTGAGGGTTTAATAATTAATCCAATAGTCATTCGCCTTTTTCGTTACCATTTTTCTTATGATTTTTATGAGCTGCAAAAGAGCCATCCAGTAAAGGAAAAAGCAATGAAGATTCCCAGAGCTTGTTGGACAGTAATTTTGACATAGCTCAACCATTGATATCCATGTCCGAAAATTAAGCCAATAACTCCCTTGGCACAAAGAAAAAAATAAGATCAATGACGAAAAAGAATAAGACATAAACGAGGGCTGTTTTTGTATACTTTTTAAACCCCTACATTTATCTTCCTCTTTTCCATTATATGTTAAACGTAACTCATTTTTACTTTTGGAAAACTTGCCTTATATGCGTATTTTTATTGGGATTGATTGTTTTTCGGAATATATTACGCATTTTTAGAGTGACTACTCGTTGCATAGCAATGATAAAAGTCGTTATAAGAAATATGACAAAGATGGAAATAATTGGCTGCATTTGAAAAAGTTTGTTTGATGAATTATTGAGAACTGGCTAATTTCCTGATTATTAGTTCTAATAAAAATACTACCGGTGCCTGTGTTGTGATATTTAAACTGCTATCTAATTTTTCTTCTTTTATATCATAGTGAAAATTAATATTCGATATTTTTGTTAAAGAATTAAAAGGCGTGTTCGTTATACTTATAATTTTTCCTCCTAGCTCCTTAAATTTTTTTGCAATTACTATTGTTTCTTGCGTTTCCCCGCTCTCCGATATTATTATTCCAACGGATGAATTATTTACACCTTTTGAACTCAATGGGTAAAATGGATCTTCTATGGACTTGGAATTAAATCCGAAATTAGAAAATTGCCTTGCTCCGTATTTTGCCAAAATACCCGATGTCCCGATACCAAAAAAAATTATCTCTTTAGTTGCTAATAAAATTTTTCTGGCCGATTCAATGTCTTGCCCATATATTTTTGTGATATCTAAATTAAAAAAATTTCTTTCTTCTGTAACTATATAATCAGGTTTCAAATCATATACATTTAGTCTATTTCTATTGTAAACAGAATATTTAAATTCTCTGAAACCGTCATAGCCAATTTTTTTCATGCACCTCACGATTGAAGAGGGAGAAGCATGCACATTTTTCGACAATTCCTGAATGTTCATTGATAAAACATCGTTAATATTGTCTAAGACATATTTATAAATACTAATTTCAGAAGTTGTTAGATTTTTTATTGATTCATTTCTTTTCATTTTTATTAAATACACTCCGTATATAAGTTCAATATAATTCTTTTCAAAAAATTCCAGAAATGGGAAGTTGTTCCAAATACTAGGATACAACAACTTAATGAAAGCGTTTTCTTATATAATTCGAATCGTAAAGCAAAATCAATTAGGAGGTAATTTAGTGGAAAGAAAAAATGATTCAGTTTTACCTAGTGACTTTCTTTGGGGTGGAGCAGTTGCAGCTCATCAATTAGAGGGCGGCTGGGACCAAGACAACAAAGGCCTCAGTGTAGCCGACATTATGACTGCCGGAGCCAATGGAAAAGCACGGGAGATTACCGATGGAATTGTTAAAGGCAAGTATTACCCCAATCACGAGGCCATCGACTTTTATCATCGCTATAAAGAAGATATCAAGTTATTCGCCGAGATGGGTTTTAAATGTTTTCGAACCTCGATTGCCTGGACGAGGATCTTTCCCAATGGAGACGAAGAGCAACCCAACGAAGCTGGCTTGAAGTTTTACGACCAGCTATTTGATGAATGCCACAAGTACGGTATCGAACCGGTCATTACCCTCTCACATTTTGAAATGCCCTATCATTTGGTTAAAGCCTACGGCGGCTGGCGTAACCGAAAACTAATCGATTTCTTTGTTCGCTTTGCCAAGACGGTCTTTAAACGTTATAAAGACAAAGTTAGCTACTGGATGACTTTTAATGAGATCAATAATCAGACTGCTATTGCCGACTGGGCACTTTTTACAAATTCTGGTATTATTCCTCGTTCTGATGAGAATGCTGAAAAAGTTATGTACCAGGCCGGACACTATGAAACGGTTGCCAGTGCTCTAGCTGTTCAAATTGGTCACCAGATTAATCCTGATTTTAAAATCGGTGCGATGATTGCGATGGTACCAATCTATCCTGCTTCTTCAGATCCAAGAGATGTTTTCAAAGCGGAACGAGCTATGCAGTCCAGGTATTGGTTTTCCGACATTCAGGCAAAAGGAAAATATCCTGATTGGTTAGTTAGCTATCAGAAAAACAAAGCCTTTGATTTGGATATTACTTTGGAAGATCTTGATGTTTTAAAGGCGGGAACTGTCGACTATATTGGATTGAGTTATTACATGTCCTTTACCGTCAAAGCAAAAAAAGATGAACCAAAATCATATAAATATGAAGAAAGAAAGGAATTAATTAGTAATCCTAGTTTGCCAACTACTGATTGGGGCTGGCAAATTGACCCAATCGGTTTGCGGTATGCATTGAATTGGTTTAGTGATCATTATGACCTGCCCTTGTTCATTGTTGAAAACGGTCTGGGAGCCTATGACAAAGTCGAAAATAGCCAACAGATCCATGACCCTTATCGAATCGCTTATCTAAAAGCTCATATCCGGGCAATGATCGATGCGGTTCAAGAAGACGGGGTTAAGGTCATTGGTTATACGCCCTGGGGTTGTATCGATCTGGTTTCCGCCGGAACCGGACAGATGTCCAAAAGGTACGGTTTTATCTATGTCGATAAAGACGACCAGGGCAAAGGTAGCTTAAAAAGACTGAAAAAGGATTCCTTTTTCTGGTATCAACAGGTTATTAAGTCAAACGGCAGTCAATTAGATTAATAGTGAAAGGAACAATAATGGCAGAGAAAAAAGTAATGTTGGTTTGTGCGGCCGGGATGTCGACCAGCCTACTGGTAAGCAAGATGCAAAAGGCGGCTAAAGCACATGGCGAGGATGTTGATATTTTTGCCACGGCCGCTTCCGATGCCGATAACAAACTAGAAAGCGAACAGCCGGATATTTTAATGCTCGGACCCCAGGTCAGCTATATGCTCTCCCAGTTTAAAGAAAAGGTCAAAATCCCGGTTGAAGTAATTAACATGCAGGACTATGGGCTGATGAACGGAGAAAAGGTTTTAAACCAGGCTTTAAAAGAGATCGGCTAAGATGAGTGAAGAGATTGAAAACCAAAAGGTCATCATGAGCCTGATCATCGCCGGCGGCAATGCCAAAGGAGCAGCCTTCTTAGCCATTAAGGCCGCAAAAGAAAAAGACTTCAAAGAAGCCGAGCTAAAACTAACAGAAGCCGATCGTTTTCTAGCCCAGGCCCATAACGCCCAGACTGATATGTTGACTAAAGAAGCCAACGGAGAACACGCCCAAATGAGTCTGTTAATGGTCCATGCCCAGGGCCATGTCATGACCGCGATTACCTTTCGTGATCTGGCCGGTGAGATAGTTGAGCTGTATAAAAGGATCAAGGATAAATGATTTTAGTCTATTAGGAGAAAAAATGGAAAATTTTGTTAATAAAAAAGTTCTTCCACCAGTCATGCGTTTTGTTAATACAAAAGCAATTAGAGCTTTGAAAGATGGAATGATTGTCAGTTTGCCATTTATTATGGTGGGCTCGGTGTTTCTTCTTTTGAGTGCAGTTCCATATGCGCCGGTTGCTAATTGGATGACCAAAACGGGTTTGGCTGGTTATTTTACACAAGCATATAACGCGTCTTTTGGAATCATTGCAGTTTTCGCTGTTGTTGGAATTGCCTATACATGGGTTAAAAATGACGGGTTTGAACCGTTGCCTGCCGGTATGACAGCCTTGGTAAGTTTCTTCCTTGTAATGCATCCAACAACCGCTGTTTTAAATGGCACGAAAACGGTTATAACTTCTTCTCAGGCACCGACTCTGTTATCGGGATTTATAGATCGAACCTGGCTCGGTGGACAGGGAATGATAGCGGCCATTATTATAGGAATGATTACTGGTTTTATTTATTCGTGGTTTTTGAAACACAAAATAACTATTAAACTACCGGAACAGGTACCACCGGCAGTTGCTAATTCTTTTATCGCTCTAATACCTGCCTTTGTGATCGTTGTTGGTTGGTTGCTTGTATATATATTTTTCGATGCTTCTCAAAACTTGACAATGACTCAATGGATTTATAAAGCTATACAAACACCTTTGCAGGGATTAACTGATAATTTTACTGGAGTTCTGATTGTTGCTCTTTTGGTACCGTTTTTCTGGTTCTTTGGAGTTCATGGCGCTGTGATCGTGAGTGGAATTATTTCACCTATTTTGCAGGCAAATGCACTTTCCAACGCTGCAATTTTCAAGGCTCATGGTGTTGTTACTGCAGCTAATGGAGGCCATATATTTATCCAACCTCTTCTTGATCAGTTTGGTACTGTTACTGGTTCCGGTATGACGATTGGTTTGGTAGTATTTATGGCATTCTTCGCAAAATCGGCTCAAATGAAGGAAATTGGTAAGTTGTCTACTGTTCCCGGAATATTCAATATTAATGAGCCAACCTTATTTGGTCTTCCAATTGTTTTGAACCCGCTTTTTGCCTTGCCTTTCGTTTTGATGCCCGCTCTTTCAATGTGTTCCACATACTTTCTTATAAAAATTCATGTGTTGCCATATTTGACAGGAGTCATGGTTCCATGGACAACACCACCGATTATTTCCGGTTTTCTGATTGGAGGATGGAAAATAGCCGTTTGGCAAACAATTGTATTAGTTTCTTCTTTCTTTGTTTATTTTCCCTTCGCCAAAAAGTATGATGCTATCTTGTATTCCCAGGAACAAAATATTTTGAAGAAAGAAGAATCTTAAATATCAGGAATTTGGATTCATTTGGAATCCTTTTTTTGATATATAAATTCAGAAGAATATATAAATGATGTCTAGAAATTTTTTAGCATTTGATATTGGTGGTACAAATATAAAATATGGTCTGCTCAACCACTCTGGAAATTTGATTAAAAAAGAAGCGATTGAAACGCCGCACGATGGATTGGATTCTTTTTTAAAAACGATCAAAAAAATAATAAGAGATAATAAAAATCTTTTTAGAGGAGTTTGTTTCAGTGTGCCTGGTACAATAGACCACACAAATGAAATGATTTATGGCGGCGGCAATTTAACTTTTTTGGATCATCAATCTTTTCCTGAACTACTGGATTTAGATGACTCAATTCCGGTGACGGTCGAAAATGATGGGAAAGCAGCAGCCTTGGCCGAATTATGGCTTGGTAATTTGAAAGGAGTACAAAATGGTGCAGCTATCACCCTTGGGACCGGCATCGGTGGCGGAATAATCGTAAATAACAAGTTAGTGTATGGTAAACATTTTCAGGCCGGAGAACTTAGTTTTATGGTTGATTGGAAGAGTTTTAACGAAAAAGATATGTTGGGAACAAGCGGATCTGCAATTTTAATGATTAAAGAGATTGCAGAAGTACTTGGCCTTCCAAACAAAAAAGATGGTAAAGCCGTTTTTTCTGCAATTAATGCATCTGATTCAAGAATTATGCCAATTTTTACAAATTATTGTCGAACCATTGCAGCTTTAATAAATAATGTTCAGATGGTTATTGGTGGCGAACGTTTCGTTATTGCCGGCGGTATTTCTGCTCAAAAAATCCTTGTCAATACAATAGAAAAAGAATATACAAATATTAGAGAACAGATTCCTATTTTGAATTCAACGATTAAAGAAGCAGAAATTATGGAAGCTAGGTTTCATAATGACGCCAATCTTTATGGGGCTTTATATCATATGCTTTTAGAGAATGATAATTAATACTAAAAATAAATTGGATAGCTTAATCAAGCTATAAAATCCGAAACTTAATAGGACTGAGTCATCGACTACTTACAAAGAAAAAGATTCGAATATATTTCTAAGTTATACATATTTTTATATTATCTTATGATAAATTAATTTAAATATCATCTAGATAGTATAAAAAAATGATAAAAATAGCTCATAAAAAAATTGAAAATAAAAGTGACAAACTTTTTATATTAATGATAGTCTCAATTTTTGTTAGTGCTGTTGCCGGTGGCGCGGTTAACCCTTTTCTACCTCTTTTTATAAAAAACACCTTACACGCATCTAGTAATTTAAGCAATTGGGCTACTAGTTTATGTGTATCTCTGACATATTTGATTGGCGCAATTTTATCACCATTTTTGGGAAGGCTAGCTGACAAATATGGTGCTAAACCTTGACTAATGAGAGCAAGTTGGGGAACGGCAATAATTTATTTGTTGATGACTTTTGTTCAAAATGTGACTCAACTGATTATTTTGAAAATGGCTCAAGGACTATTTGTTGGTTTAATGACAATTTCTGGTGCTATCGTTGCCCAAATAGTTCCCAAAAAAGAAGTTGAAAAAAGTTTAGGCCTTGTTGCAACAACAAGCAGTATTTCAACAATAATTGCTCCGGTTATCGGTAGCGGTTTAGTTCCTTTGGTAACTTTTCGAGGATTGGTTTCCACTAGTGCGATCATTTTATTTTTGAATTGTATATTTTTGAGTAAAAATCTTCCGAATCCAAAAGTAGAAACAAAATCTTTAGACAAAAAACCAGAAACCTTTAAATGGAATTTAGGAATATTCTTTTTGTTGACTGCAACTTTTTTAGTGCAGGCTATTAATAACGCTGTTTCACCTTATATTGCGTTTTTTGTACAGGAAATTAGTAGAAACACCGGAGGATTATCGATTGGTTTATCAGTTTCCGCTACGGGGATCATGACTTTTTTGACTGCTCGATCATTGGGAAAACTGGTTGATAGATATTCAGCAGCTTTGATTTTGTTTGCCATGCTTACTTTAGTTGGATTTAGTTTATTTTTATCTTCTATAGCTGATTCATTATTTATTTTTATTATGAGCCGAGCTATCTTTGGAATATCTGATGCCGGAGTTAATCCGGCAATTGAAGTTCAGATTACAAAAATGACAAAACCCAATCAATTAAATAGATCTTTTTCCTATATTCAATCTACTCAATCGGTTGGAGTTGCGGTTGGCCCTTTTATCGGAGCATTTCTAAATACCCATGGTGGCTATCAACTTGTCTTTTCATCAGTTTCCGGACTTTATTGGGTGCTAATAATCGCAATCATCGTATCCTATCTATTACGTCGAAAAAGTGACTAAATTTTCTCAATCGGTTTTTTTATTAACAAACTTGAACCAGGATGGTTGCCAATTGCTTGTTTTTTAGAAGGTACAATATCCTTAGAGATGAATTCACTTTTTGGAAGAAGGAAAAAATAAAAAATAATGCCGTCACAAATAAACATTTGATACCGATACTGATTATTCTGCTTGTTTTTAATTACTTGGAAAATTTTTTGTATGAATTGGCGAATCAGTTCATGCTCAAAATATCATCGATATTGAATTGGTCATTCCCTGATTGGTCCGATTTGTTTACAAAACAGGCGATTGATTTATTGGCAGCTCTTGCTTGTTATACTCTGATTTGGTTTGCTTTTGTGCTGTTGATTCAGCTGTTCTTTTTTTATTTCCTTCGGATCAGAGATCATCGTGATCATTGGTCGGATATGAAATTGAAAGTTTTTAATCCGGGGATTCACTTAATATGCTTGTTATTGCTGATAGCCGGTTTGCCCTTGGCCAACGTTGGCTACAAACTGCCTTTGATAACTCTTATTAAGCTGCCTTATTTTATTGTTCAGACAGTTATTAAAAACATTTTTCTATTGATCGTAATTTTATTAGTCGTTATGTTTTTTTGGCTGTTGATTATTAAGTTGTTTCAAACAATTCCAGCAATTATGTCTGGCAAAAGTTTCTCGGATGCTGTCCGATACAGTTGGTTTGAAATGTCTGCTAAAAAAATTCGTCATCTGACTCTGGTTTTTTTAACAAATTTGATAGTTCTACTGTTGTTAATCGGACTAGTTTTCTGTATTCAAACTTTGGTTGACCGGGTGCCGTTCTTCTCTGCCAGAGTTTCTGCTAATTTATTGATTGTTTTTTCACGGGTCTTTTATATGGAGCGACTTATGAACTGCTGAGATGTATTTTCCGAAATTCATTTTCAGATCAGGAAAAGATTTTTGCTCCATTTTTTGAACATAAGATATCTATAAAACAAATCCTGTTGGCAATAGTTTCCATAATCTGCATAGGTTTAATATCTTCTATATCGACTAACAATTTCTTCCCTGTTATCAATAGGAGGGTTTTAATAATTTCTCATAAGGGTTCGAACGGCAATAACGGCGTCCCAAACAGTCTACAAAGTTTAAAATCCACCAGTCGACTTAAGCCAAATTATATTGAAGTAGACGTTAGATATACCAAAGACCATCAATTTGTTGTCATGCATGATTATAATTTGAAATCATTAACCGGAAAAAACCTGAAACCGGAGCAGGCAACTTTAGAACAACTTGAAAAAATAACGATAAAAGCTGTTGACCACCAAACAAAAATGACATCCTTTCATAAATACGCCAATTATGCTTGGAATCATGGACAAAAATTACTTGTGGAAATAAAAACACCGTCAATAAGTCATAAATATGAGTCTCTATCAAAAGTATTTTTGAGTAAGTATGGCAAAAGTTTAGTTAAACATCATGATTTAATTCATTCTCTAAATCAGGGCCTGATTAATAGCATTCATAAAAAAGATCCAAATTTAAAAGTTGGATTTATCATATCTTATAATACCGAGTCTTTGCCATACAAAGGGAACAATTTTTATACGATTGAATACAGCACTTTGGATAACGAACTTGTTGGTACTGTCCACCGACAAGGGAAACGTATATTTGCCTGGACTTCGGATGATGCTTTATCAATGCACTGGTTAAGTGTTATGAACGTTGATGGTATTATTACCGATTATCCGCAAAAGTTAAAAACCATTCTTAAGACGCCATGCCGTTTTGACTATAATAAAGCACTTTTATTCTATATGCTTAATATTCGTCAGGTTTACTAAAGGCATGAATACAAGCTAATTTGCCTTCACTTGCCATGATTGATTTTTACGGTTTTTGAACAATCTATTAGATAGATTTTTTTAAATTACAAAACGCTCATCATTTTTTTATTTTTAAAAATCAAAATAGCGATCATCAGACTCAAGAACTGTTTGATCGTTATTTTCGATTGCTGAAAATAAACTAATAAAAAAATATCTTTATAATTTTTATAATTATTTGCAGTTAGAATTAATTCATTGAAAGAAACACTCATTCTAATAAAAAGTTAACGGTTTTGATATTGAGGATGTTGTTATAAAGTACGGTAATTACATTTTAATTTTAAAAAAATTTATTTCATTAAAAGATCATAATTAAAAGGATAAAAACCCATAGACTGGGCTTTTTCTTTATACAAATGTTAATTCACGACAAAAAAGCGTTATGAAATTGTCAATTGGTCAAATACGAACGAATAAATTTCCTTGAGAAGAATAATTCGTATATGAGACAACAAAATCGCTTATCGACAATTTTATAGTAATGATTACTCTTTATTAGCGAAGATTACTCCTTCGAAGAGTAGATAAATCAAATTAGATATAAGAATATTACATATTAATCATAGTTATATTTAATGAATTTTAGATATAGAATATCCGTTGTGCTCTTTTCCAGCTTTTATTTTTCAATAATTTTGTTTTGGATAATCGATGTAAAAGAGTTTCCAATATTTTTGTCAGCAAAAGGAATTTAAGAAATGAAGAAATATTTTCCAGTAATCAATGTATCTAAAAGACATTTTTCAATAATTATTCTCTTTTTGATCTGGATTGAAACGGAAATAGTCTATTTAACATACTTTAATCTGAATATAACTAAAACCGACCCGCTTCAAATTCTTTTGTTGATAGTAAATCCACTGCCGATTTCTGCCATTATTATTTGCTTAATCTCTTTTCTTAAGAAGAGATTATATATTTGGGCCAATCTTCTTTTTTTATTTATTCAAAATTTTTGGTTATTCGTAAATATTATTTATTACAGAGAATTTTCTGACTTTATTTCCATACAAACAATCGAATCTTTTGGCCTTGCAAGCAATAATATAGGCAAAAGCCTGGTTCAAATCGTTCACTTTCCGGATCTTTGGCTGTTTTTGGATGTTTTAATTCTGTTTTTACTCATCCACTACAGAAAAATTGTAGTTTCCAACTACACAAATCATCTGTTATTTTCTTTAGCTGGTTTTTTATCTTTAATAGCTTCTTTTGCGGTACTGTTTTTGGCCAATGTCGATAGACCACAATTATTGACAAGAAGTTTTGATAATAACTATTTAGTTAAATATTTAGGAATGGATGGCTATTTTATAGATAACTTATATCAGAACTCAGAACAGTCTTCGATGAAGGAAAAGGCCAAGCCAAAAGAACTTAAAAAAGTCCTTAAATTTATCAAAAGCAAAAAGACGCATGACATTGAATATTTTGGTAAAGAAAAAAATAAAGATGTTTTCATAATTCATTTGGAGAGTTTGCAGCAATTCATGATTGACTACAAGTACGAAGGGAAAGAGGTTTTACCAAATTTAGATAAGTTTTATCATGATAAACACACAATTTCTTTTGATAACTTCTATCATCAAGTCGCACAAGGGAAAACATCCGATGCGGAAATGATGTTGGAAAACTCTCTGTTTGGTTTACCTACAGGTTCTGCCATGGTGAGTTACGGCACTCAAGATATCTTTGATGCTGCACCAGAAATTCTTGATGAAAAAGGGTATACGACTGCTTCTCTTCATGGGGATGTTCCCACTTTTTGGAATCGAGATAACACTTATAAATCGTGGGGTTATGAGTATTTCTTCAGCAAAAACTATTATCCGGATAATAACAAAGACAGTTTTAATGCCGGTTATGGTATGAAAGATAAAATCTTTATGAAGGATAGTGTCAGCTATATCCAAAAACTTCCGCAACCCTTTTACGCAAAAATAATTACCGTAACCAATCATTATCCATATGATTTAAATAAATATGATGAGGATATTTCTTCCTGGCATACAGGCGATAATTCCGTAGATCATTATGTTCAGACTGCTCATTATTTGGATGAAGCTTTCGGCGAATTTATAAATTACCTCAAAGTAAGTGGGTTGTACAACAAAAGCTTGATTGTTTTGTATGGAGATCACTATGGTATATCCAATAACCACCGCGCGGCTATTTCTAAAATTCTTAACAAGTCGAAATTAACTGATTATGATTTAGCCAATTTCCAAAAAGTTCCCTTTATGATCCACGCAAGTAATTTGAAAGGCTTCACCGATCATACTTATGGAGGCGAAATAGATGTTCTTCCAACCTTGCTGAATATCTTGGGAGTTAATCCTAACCGTTATCTGTTTTTTGGCACAGATTTATTGTCAAAAGATCACGATCAAACTGTTGCTTTTAGAGATGGTGATTTCGTTTCTCCGGAATTTATGAAGTATCTGGGAAACATATACAACACTTCTAATGGACTTACGATTAAAAAAATGAGCAAAACTGAACAAACAAGTTATGATCAGCAACAGTCCGAAGTGAACAGGGAATTATCGTATTCCGATGATGTACTTACTGGCGATCTGCTTAGGTTTTATCACCCCAAAGGATTTAAGCATATCGATAAAGATCATTTCAATTATCAAAAAGCACACGCAATAAAGGAACTAAATAGGGAACAGGACAAACGCAAAAACAGTATTTATTATCTAAATAAGGACAAAAGTACTGTGCATTTATATCATACGGATGCTCCGGAGCTTAAAGATGAAAAATAAAACAAGGTTTCTACTCATTATTGGGGTTTCCGTTTTTCTGTTTTTTGTCAATTTTTCCGTGAGAGATTACAACTTATATTCAAAACCGATTGCGAAGGTTATCAAGGTCAGCCATAAGAAAAGCAGTGAAGAAAAAATCAGAGTCGAATATTTGAACTCGAAAAAAAGAGGCTCAAGGATTTCTTTGAAAGTTTCTGAAAATAAATCTTATTCAAACAAGAATTATTATGTTCCCGGAAATATAGTATTTGTTGCAAAAGAAGCGGGTGGCTATGAGTTGCAACCTAAGAATGATCAAATTTGGTTATTCTTCTTTTCAATTGCGATTTTCATATCTTTATTCTTACCATATGCCAGCTCTATTAAATCGATTTTGCCTTTCTTCATCAATGGATCGCTTCTTGTATTAATGGTCGTCATTTGTTCGGCTTATCCAAGTTTGAGTTTGAGTTTTGCGTCGTCGATTATGACATTGTTTTTCATTTTTGTATCGTTATTTTTCATTGATGGAATTAATCAAAAATTTATTTCGGATTTCTCTGTATCGATTGTGACGATCCTTATTAGTTTATCCTTGATTTTTTTCACTATTATATCGACTAACGAAAAAGGCTTGTTTTTACAATCGATTTCTTTTTTGTCCCGGCCGGTTTCCGAAATTCTTTATTCGCAAATTTTGTTGGGTGTATCAGCTGGTGTGATAGAAACATCAACCACTATTTCAACATATATTTTTAGTGAAAAAGAGTTCTCCAAGGAACATTTGTTTAGACAAGAAGGCGTAACCAATGTTGCCTATAAAACAATATCAACAATGTCAGTTACGTTATTTATTTCATATGCGGTAATGAGCGTACCGTCGCTGGTTCTATATCTGGAAAACAACAATAGTGTAAATTATTCTGTCTCGGTTAACCTCAGTATGGCGATTACAGAGACTATCAGCTCCATATTGGCAATGCTTTTAACGGTACCAATCACAATTTATTTTCATGCAAAATTTGGTTTAAATAAAGAAAGCAGTAGGCCAAAGTTATGAGTACCGACTTGGTTTTATTTATTTTCGTAATTCTAGCATCTCTTTTTGTTTTTCGAAAAAGAGCATTTGCTTTTCTGCTTTATGCTTTTTCGGTTATTGCCATCACAATTTTTTTAATCGTCTTGATGGCTTATAAGAATGGCATCTATTTTTTGGAATTATTGGTATTTTATTTCTAGTTTTTTCACTCATTTTTGTCAATAAACTGGATAAAATTGCTTCGAAAACTATTTTGTATTCTTCTTTGGTTGTTTATCCAATTTGTTTTTTAATTTTAAAGATCAACGAACATATATTCCAGGTTCAAGGTTTCGATCCCTTGATGCTCCAATATTTAGACGGATATTCTTTTAAGTTTGACCTTAACTATTACAAGCTCACCACGATTATTATTATGTTTCTTTCCGTTTGCATATCTCTTGATATCGGCATTAGTTACATAGTGTCATTAGAAGAGGTCGATAGAGATCTTCAGACAAACAAGCTTTCTTTGTTAAAGCAACTGGAAAAAAATATTTCTGAAAAAATTCTTGGTATCAATATTAATACACTGATCTTCTCTTTTGTGGCAGGGAATATTTCTTATTTAATTTTTTTAAACGATTTCAAATATAATATTTCGAGCATTCTTAATTCCAAAATTATTTGTTTTGAAATTACGCAGATAACTTTCAGCTTAATTTCTTCAATCGCGTTTATATCTATATCGAAAAAAATCTTCGAGAAAATTTATATTAAAAACCTTAAGGGCGAAGACTTCGACAGTTCTTAGACAATTTTATTAAGCTGTTTTTTGGATCATTATGTAAAAAAATAGAACGAACTGTTTATAAAATTACTTTCCTATGAACATTTTTAAAAAATTTTCCGTTAATGGATTGAAGGAGTCATCTCTTCTCCACATAATCGCTAATTGGGTTTCCAGAGCTTTCTCTTTAATTTCTCTGAATTCGATGTCCTTTTCTCCTTCGTTTTCGACTTGGAGAATGGCCGATTTTGGAACAATTGCAGTACCGAAACCAACTTTTGCCCAATCGAGGGCAGTTCTTGCATCATCGCAACGAACCACTATCAAAGGATTAAAACCAAGATTTCTGAAAGTATTTTCAATTAATTCTTCAAATCTGCGATAGATTATCAGTGGTTTATTCGATAAATCGTCAATTTTTAAATATTTATCCGGTAAGCCGACAGTATCTTTTTGATTGTTCTTTGCGGAAACTGCAACCATCGGTTCCTTGTCGAAATAATATCCGATTACTCCCTTACTGGAAAAAGGCGTTCTCAGGATCGCCAAATCGATCAGGCCCTTTTCCAAGTAGCCTAAAAGTTTGTAGGTATTCCCTTCGATGACATTGATAGCGATATTAGGATAATATTTTTTAAGTTTTAATAATCTTTGATTCGGTAGTTTGTTTATTGAAGAAGAAATACTGCCGATTGAGAGCGAACCAGAAATTCCTTTATCGAGATACTTAACTTTCGTTTTGGCGACATCCGACAGTTCTGTTATTTGTTCGGCGTAAGGTTTTAGTACTTTACCAGCATCCGTCAGAGAAATTCCTCGAGGGCCTCTTATAAACAAACTTGTTTCTAATTCCAGTTCTAATTGTTTTATCTCATAACTCAATAGTGGTTGTTTAATGTGGAGACGTTTGGCAGCAGCAGTAATTTGCCCTTCTTCACAAATTGTAACGAAGTATCTTAATTGTTTTAAATTCATAGGAATGCACCTTAATCTTTCATGTTGATGATTGATCGATTTAGAAAAAATATTTAAACGCATTATATATCTGTCAATTATTTTTTTAAACAAAAGCTCTGATGAATGTACTGTTTGATATTTCATTGATTTTTAAATTAAAAAAAGGGGGAACAAAATGCATAAAATAAGAAAAATTTCATTGTTTGTTATCTTGATCTTACTGATTTTTGTTGGCTACAAATATTTAAGCCTTTCCGGTCTATTAAAAAAAACAAACATAAGTATCGGCGATAAAAGCAAATCAGTCAAAAACAACAGTACTTTGAGTTCCAAGAAACCTTTTTCTGTTCTGTTACTGGGGACGGATACGGGCGATTTAGGACGCACAGATAAGGGACGAACCGATACACTTATGATTGTAACGGTAAATCCGAAAAAAAAGACTACTACGATGGTATCGATTCCAAGAGACACAATGGTAGCCATCCCCGGTCTGGAAGATACTTTCCCTCAAAAAATCAATGCTGTCTATACTTTTACAGACTTGAACCAAACGGTTAACGACATCTCTAAATATTTAAATGTGCCGATTAATTTTGTTGCCTTGGTTAATATGGGTGGCCTGATTAAAATGGTTGACAAAGTTGGCGGAGTAAAAGTCAAATCTCCTTTATCATTTGCCTATAATCCCTATACAGCACATGATACCGGAAACGATCTTTATAAATTTATTAAGGGTTCGACGAGTTATTATCACACGACTAATGGTGTTGATTGGACGAAACATGAGACGATGTTTGGCAATGCGGCCCTAGCTTTTACCCGTATGCGTTATGATGACCCTTTGGGAGATTATGGTAGAACGTTGAGGCAAAGGTTGGTAATGCAGGCTTTGTTGAATAAAGCTAAAAATCCAACTATTTTTCTCAGTAACTCATTTTTTGAATCGCTTTCCAAGAATGTCAAGACTAATTTAACGCTTAACGACCTTTTGCTAATAGCCAAAAATTACAAAAAAGCAAAAGAGCATATAAAGTCTTATTCAATCTATGGAACATCCGATTGGGAAGACGGGGTATCATTCCAGGTTGTTTCCAAAACAAATCAACAGCGAGGCACTAATATCATCAGAAGAAGTCTGGGTCTGTCCAAGGCAACTACTGGTTCGTCTCTAATGGGAAAAACTCAGGAAATAAATGTTCCGGAGGATGTCACCGATATTTTGGGACAATGATTTTTTAGTTCTTTCTTTTATACGGCTATTTTAAGAAAGATAAGCAATTGTTTTGGCAGACTGTTTCCTGTTTTTAATTATTTTTTTAAGGATTTAATTTAATTATGAATTTTTTTCAAGCAATAATTTTAGCAATCGCACAGGGCGTATCCGAACTATTTCCGATTAGTAGTGTGGCCCATTCGGTGATCATACCCTATCTATTCGGCTGGAAACTTAGTCCATTTTTTTTGAAAACAAATTTTCTGGAATTTGTGGTGATGATGCATATTGGAACAACAATATCCTTAATTGTTTATTTTCGCAAAGATTGGAAAAAGATACTTAAGTCGTTATTCAATAAAAAAACTTCGAAAAGGGATCTTGCTTTAATTGTTATCGGAACGATCCCGGCAATTATTTTAGGGGCAATTTTTGAACAAACAATTACTAATGCTTTCAGTGATGTCATCGTTGCCTCGATTTTTTTGATATTTAATGGTTTGCTACTTTTCTTTGGAGAACAAACTAAAAAAAGAGGGAATAAAAGTATCGAAGATTTAAAGGGTTGGCAGGCACTTGTCATCGGATGTTTTCAGTCTCTAGCATTGATTCCGGGATTTTCTCGTTCCGGATCAAGTATAACCGCTGGTTTTTGGATGGGACTTTCAAATGAGGAATCTGCCAGATTTTCTATGTTATTGTCCACACCAATGGTTGCTGGTGCAGCCACTTTGGAAATTCCAAAACTGATCAAAAATCATGTTCCCGGACTTTTGAGTTTGTCTTTAATTGGGGGAATTGTTGCTGGATTAGCAGCTTTTCTGAGTGTATATATATTAATGCATTGGTTTAATCATAAGAAAAATAATACGATGCTTCCTTTTGCGATTTACTGTATTGTTATCGGTATTGGAGTTCTCGCCTCCAAGGCAATTTAATTCGCTTAATTAATTACTGATTTTCAGTTTGCCGATGTTGGTGTAAATTATAATTACATTGCAATCAACAAAGGAATAAAAAATGGTTTCAAAATTTTGCCAATTAAGTGTTAATGATGTCGATGTGGTCACGAAATTATATATTAAGGTATTTTCTCAATATCCCTGGCATGAAGATAATAAATATGACGATATCAGCAATTACATTATTCATTTGCTCCAAATGAATACCAATCGTTGTTATTTATATAAAGACGATAATGAGCTGGTGGGCGTTGCTTTGGGATTTGTTAAGCCGTGGTATAAAGGAGTTGAGTATCAACTGGATAATTTTTTCATATCCTCCGATCATCAACGTCAAGGTTTTGGTTCCGACTTTTTAAAAAAAATTAAACGTGCAATGCATAAAATCGGAGTTGAAAATATAATTTTGGAAACAAACAAAGATACGCCGGCCGAGCATTTCTATTTTAAAAACGGTTTTACATCGGTGACCGACCCTCACTCGTTGTCACTGGTTTGCGAAACAAAAAAATAAACTGGTCAAAAATTTAACATTTAAGATGATGAGGCGATTTATTGGAAATCGTTTTTTTATATTTTTTAACGGGTAATTTTTTCAGACCTTATGAAAAGATTTTCAAAATGATTCATAATATATAGAGAACCTAATTTAATAATTTTCTGATTTTCTAAACGAAAGGGAATAATATCATGCCTTGGAATGAAAAAGATTACCCGGTTTCAATGAAAAATATGAAGAAAGTTGTTCGCGATAAGGCTATCGAGATAGCCAATGCTTTAAAGGAAGAAAAATATAGTGATCAAAGAGCCATTTCGATTGCCACCGAACAAGCGGAAAAATGGTATCGTGACCACCATAAAGGCAAAGAAGAGAACCCGTTTTTAAAAAGCAAACGGGATCAAGAGTAAAAAGATAAAATATTTTTTTCGTTTTTTTGATTTATTTGGATATTATATTTTTTAACAAACATTAGCGATAACAGTGAAAAATAGTTGAAAGAAATGTTTTCGCTTTTTTGTTGTTGAATTTTATTCACTTTTAAAATTCTAAATTGTCATTTTTAATAGTGTACTTCCATTTTATAAAAATATACCTGATACAGAAGCAGTTAAAGTTCAATAGTTCAGTTTATAACTTTAAAAATTTTTTCTGACTTAGAATAGTCTTAAAGATTTCTTAATTCTAATCATTTCGAAGGGGGAATTTATATGACTAGTAAAAAAGGTTCGGATCTGTTGGTTAACGTATTAACTGATTGGGGGATCAAAGAAGTCTACGGTCTTCCTGGAGATTCCGTAGATACAACCGTCGATGCTTTAAGAAGACAAAAAGATAAAATTAAGTTTATTCAAGTTAGGCACGAAGAAGTAGCATCATTAGCTGCTTCTGCCAGCGCAAAGTATACTGGAAAGATAGGTGTTTGCTTATCAATCGGTGGGCCTGGTGCTATTCATCTGCTAAATGGTCTTTACGATGCCAAAATGGATCATGTTCCTGTCTTGGCTTTGCTCGGTCAAGTAACTTCTCAGTCGTTAAATGAAGGATATTTCCAAGAGGTTAATACTCCTAAATTGTTTGATGATGTTGCTGTCTTTAACCGCACGATTTCGTCAGTAGATAACCTGGCTGAGATTGTGGATCAAGCTATTCGGAGTGCTTACGAAAACAAAGGAGTTGCGGTTCTAACTATCCCTGATGATATACCTGATCAAGAGTTAAAAACAATTTATCATTCCTCTGCTAAAGCTTTCTCTTTAGCTAAACCATCAATAAACGAGGAGCAGATTAACAAGGCTTCGGAACTAATAAAAAATTCTCAGAAGCCAATTGCCTTAATTGGGTTGGGGGCTAAAGAATCCGGAGAAGAAGTTACTTCCTTTCTAGAAAAAAATAATATTCCATTTGTGCAAACTCTTCCGGCGAAGGGCACAATTTCCGATGATCATCCAAATTCTCTGAGCAACGTCGGTAAGCTAGGAACGAAACCGGCCTATGAAGCGATGAAAAACGCCGACTTATTGATTTTGTTAGGAAGCAATTATCCTTATCTACCATACTTGCCAAATAAGGGCCAGGCAAAATGTATCCAAGTAGATTTAAAAGCTGAAAATCTTGGTAAGAGATATAGCGTTACGACGGCAATCCAAGCCGATGTTTACGATGTGGTTCACGCTCTCAATAAAAAAGGAGTTTTGCGTGATAATAAAAGCTTTTTGCAAGCCTGCCAAAAGAATATGGATAACTGGAACAAATGGATGCAAGAAAAGAGAGAACTTGATACTACTCCGATTTCTCCAGAAAGTATGGTAGCCTATATCGATCAAACTGCTCCCGATGACTTAGTTTATTCAATAGATGTTGGCACTTCGACTTCTTGGGCTGCACGATTTTTGCATGTGAAAAGGAACCAAAAGTTCGCTATCTCGGCTTGGTTGGGAACGATGGGATGTGGTCTTCCAGGAGCGATAGCTGGTCAGATAGTATTTCCGAAAAGAAGAGTTTTGTCGCTAATTGGCGATGGTGCATTTTCAATGGTCATGCAGGACTTTGTCACAGCTGTTAAGTACAAACTTCCAATTATTTTTGTAATTATTAATAACCAAAAATTGGCATTTATAGAATATGAACAGCAATCTGCTGGACAACTCAATTACGAAATAAATCTCGCAGATATCGATTTCGGAAAATTCGCTCAGGCAGCCGGCGGAATTGGTATTACAGTAAAAAGCAATGATAAATTTAAGGAAGCCCTTGATCAGGCTTACCAAACCAAGGACAAACCGGTCTTGATTAATGCGTATGTAGAAGATAACGCACCATTACCTGGGAAAATCGTACTTGACGAGGCAAAAGGTTTTGCTAAATTTGGTCAGGAATACTTAGAAAATTATTGGAAGATTCCAGAATTGCCGCCATTCAAAGATATTCTGAGACAGTTTTTCTGAAAATAATTTTCGACTACAAAACGGGTTCTTTGGGAACTCGTTTTTTATATATTCAGAATTAATGATTTTCTACTTTAATTGATGATTTTATATCATGGCTAATTAATTTTAAAATGTGTTATCGCATTATGCTGGCTAGGAAATTAACCATTGTGGAAATAAGGACCGTACTAAACAAAAAGGAAATTAAAGCTTGGCCCAATGCTACCTTTCGAAATTCGGTTGTTGAAAAGTTAGTGTCTGAGACCTGATAAGTCATGCCAATGGTATAAGACAGGTAAATAAAATCCCAAAAATTAGGCAGCTCCTTGTTATTAAAATCGACTCCGCCCTCTTTTTTACCGATATTTTTCTTGTAATACATTTCTGAATAATGGACTGCATATAGAATATGTATCAAATTCCAAGAACAGAAAATGCTGGCAATACAAAAAATAATTTCAATGGGATTTCCTTTACTATAGGTAAAAATAATAATCCCGATAACTAAACTGGCCAAGCAGGCGACGATAATCAAGATATCTAAAATTGGGTAACGAACTCCTTCTTTTAAAGTGATTTGTTTAGTATGTTGACCATCATCCGGCTGAAATGCTAAATAAATTAAAGCAATTAAAATTAAAGCTCCACTGTCCCAAGCAATCAATAAAGATATTTCCCAATTGAACCAAAATTTTGCAAAAATACAGATAAATAATCCCAGGACAAATGAGAGTATGAAACGACTTCTTTTTCTTTGAATAACTTTTTTCTGGCTTTTATGATCCATAAATTTGGATTCTTCCTTTATACCATTCTGGACATTACGGGATTCGAACCCGTGACCTCTGCCATGCGAAGGCAGCGCTCTCCCAACTGAGCTAAACGCCCGAAAGACAAGAAATAAATCTTGTCATTACTAATAACTTTATTTTATTGCACTTTAGCCAAAAAGTATTTTTTCTTGCCACGACGAATGATGATGAATCTACCGTCGAATTTTTCTGTTGGATCGATTACCTCATTAACATTGGAAATTTTCTCGCCATTAATTGTGATTGCATCGTTCTTTAAATCCTCACGGGCTTGGCGGCGAGATTTCTCGATTACTTTGTCCTTCACTAATAATTCAACTACATCTGTTTTTTGATCTGCGACTTCGATTGTTGGAACTCCTGAAAATGCAACGGCAACCTGTGAAGCTGTCAAGTTTTCAACGTCTCCATTAAATAGAATTCTAGAAATCTTTTCTGCTTCTTCGACGGCTGTTTGGCCATGAACAAATTTTGTTACTTCCTCGGCTAAACGTCTCTGGGCTTCTCGTTTCTCCGGTTCGTTTTTAACTTCCTCGGCCAATTCTTCAATTTCTTCGCGGTTCAGAAAAGTGAAAATTTTCAGTAATTTAACCACATCGGCATCAGTCTGATTATAGAAAAATTGATAAAACTCATATGGCGATAAAAATTCCGGATCAAGCCAAATAGCTCCACCGGCTGATTTGCCGAATTTTGTACCATCCGATTTCAACAACAACGGGACTGTTAAACCAAAAGCCTCGGCGTCCGGACCAACTAATTTATGAATTAATTCAACACCGCTGGAAATATTTCCGTATTGGTCGGCTCCGCCAACCTGCAATTGGACAGCTTTTTCTTTGAACAGAGTATAAAAATCAATTGCTTGTAAAATTTGATAAGTAAATTCGGTAAAGCTAATGCCTGCCTGTAAACGTGAGGCGACCACATCGCGTTTAAGCATAACGTTAATTGAAAAGAGTTTTCCATAGTCACGTAAGAAACTGATTAAATCCAGTTTCGAAAGCCAATCGTAATTATTCACAATTTCGAAGCCATCTTTGCCGAATAAGCGGGTCATTTGTTGCGTAATTCGACTAACGTTCTCATCAAAAACATCTTTTGGCAAAAGTTTTCTTTCTGATGCTTTTCCTGATGGATCGCCAATCATTCCGGTTCCGCCTCCAACGACTATCACGGGACGATGGCCGGCAATTTGGAAACGTTTTAAAATTGTGAGCGGAATTAAGTTTCCTATGTGAATTGATTTGGCGGTTGGATCGACTCCAACGTATAAACTGATTTTTTTATGTTTTAATAAATTGGCTAAACCACTTTCGTCGGTCGTTTGTTTTATCGAGCCACGCCATTTCAAATCTTCAATAATATCCATATTATTTGCTCCTAAACAATAAAAAACGCCTCGATATAATCGGGACGAATTTCTCCGCGGTACCACCCGGATTGTGTTTTTAAGGAAAACACCAACTTAATTATCGAGACGGATCTCAAAGTTTGCTGTGTAATTCATGAATTTTCTGGGTTGGTTTTCAGCTCCACCAACTTTCTGTATGACCGCCAATCCATTACTATCAGCCGAGATTGCTTAAATTATAACAAACAAGTTCAAATTTCGCTAATAATCTTTGCAATTATTAATTCGATCAGAGCGATTATCAACGCCAAGCCAAAGAGAGTTGTTTCTTTTTCAGAGAAGGCTAGTAGTTGATTAATTGAAATCTTATTTATTATCTCGAACAGAAAAGCAAGAATTAAAAGAATTAATAAAGCAGGCCACAGTCCTTGAAGCGAGTTTTGAAAATCTTCGTGAGACAATCCGATTCCCAAGGCCAGAGAAAAACTAATCAAAAACCAAACAAGCAGGCTCCAGTTGAATGTGACTCTAAAGGAAAAAATTTCCGGTTGCAGCCATAGAGTCAAATAATAAATTGCCAGGGAATTCCCGATCATAGGTGCAAATCCAATTAATAAATTGCCAAAGGCCTGCCAAAGATTTTTTGGATTTGATGAATGAGCGACAAAACCAACCTGACCATTTTTCGGTACTTGTAATAAATGAAAATTTTCAATATGATGACCAAAAAACAAAGCTAAAAGCAAATGAGATAATTCATGAACGATTACGCCGATTGAACTTATAAATAAGTAAAAACCAGTGCCAAAGCGACTGATAATTTCCGAACCGGCGCGATTAATTAAATAGGAAATCAGCCAAGCGAAAAAAGCTGGAATTAAAATAGCAATTCCCAACATAATAAGGAAATATTCAATTGTTTGTTGAAAAAAGTTTATCAAATTCAATCGGCTAACAGATCAGCAAAGGAAGCACCGATTAGTTCGGCAACCTGTTTTGCATTAATTAAATCGCTTCTGTTCAGTTCTCCGGCAGAAACATAAATCAATTCATCGCTTAAGGACGTTTTGTCGAAATATATTGGAAACTTACCATGATGATTATGCCAGATACCGACAGGATTGTTTGCCCCATGAATGTATCCGGTCGTTTTTTGCAGTTCTTTTAAGGGAATCATTTCTGTACGCTTGTTTCCGGAAACAGCTGCCAGTTTTTTCTCGTCCAAATGTTTTGTGACTGGTAAAACGGCAATCACCGGGCCGCTTTTGTCACCATTTGAGGCCAGCGTTTTATAAATCAAAGACTCTCGGGGGATACCCGCCTTTGACAAAGTTTTTTTAATTTCTGTACTGCTTTGATTTAAAACATTAAGTTCTAATGATTGGTAAGGAATCTTATTTTTATCCAAAAGTTGTTCAACTTGTGTTTTTTTAATCTTTGTTCTTTTGCTCATAATTAGATTTTAATTCTTTATTAAATGTAAGCGTTATCAGTTATACTAAGGGTTTTTACGGTCTTAACCGGCTAAATCTTTGCTGTATAATGGATCATGTTAGGGTGCGTCTAAAACACGTGCTTTAGAACAAAAAGATTATAGGAGATATTAAATACATGGCAGCTAATGCACCTGCAGTTGATTATGATTCAACTGAATATCTAGAACTCGTCGATAAGTGGTGGCGTGCAACCAACTACTTGTCAGGCGGAATGATTTTCCTAAAGAACAACCCGCTCTTTAGCGTTACGAAGACTCCTTTAAAGGCAGAAGATGTCAAGTTCAAGCCAATTGGACATTGGGGTACTATTTCAGGACAGACTTTCATCTATGCTCATGAAAATCGTCTTATCAATAAATATGGTTTAAATGCTTTTTATGTCGAAGGACCAGGTCATGGTGGCCAAGTTATGGTTACCAATTCATACCTTGATGGATCTTATACTGAGGATTATCCAGAGATTACTCAAAATCTTAAGGGTATGGCCAAATTGTTCAAGCGTTTCTCATTCCCTGGCGGAATCGGATCTCACGCTACTGCTCAAACCCCTGGATCGTTCCACGAAGGTGGTGAATTAGGCTATTCACTTTCTCATGGTATCGGAGCTATCCTTGATAACCCCGATCAAGTTGGTTTTGTTACGGTTGGCGATGGTGAAGCTGAAACCGGTCCGGCTATGACCGCTTGGCATGGTATTAAATTCATTAACCCTAAGACCGATGGTGCTGTCCTTCCTATTCTCGATTTGAATGGTTGGAAGATTTCCAACCCAACAATCTTTAGCCGTATGAGCGATGAACAGATCACCAAGTTTTTTGAAGGACTCGGTTGGTCTCCTCGCTTCCTTGAAAATGATGAGATTCATGATTTTATGGCTTATCACAAGAAGGCTGTAAAGCTTTTTGATCAAGCGATTGAAGATATTAAGCAAATCCAAAAAGATGCCCGCGAAAACAACAAATATCAAGACGGTACAATTCCTGCATGGCCGGTTATTATTGCTCGTTTGCCAAAGGGCTGGGGCGGTCCAAAGTTTGATAAAGATGGTAACCCTATTGAAAATAGTTTCCGTGCCCATCAAGTTCCACTGAATTTCTCAGCGGACCACATGGAAGAATTACCACAGTTCGAAGAATGGATGAATTCTTATAAGCCTGAAGAGCTGTTTAATGAAGATGGTTCTTTGAAGGCTGAGATTTCTGCAATTGCTCCTAAGGGCAGCAAGAGAATGGCCGCTAATCCATTAGCTAATGCCGGTGTTGATAATTCAGATTTGAAGCTCCCGGATTGGAAAGAATATACCACTGGTGTTACTCCTGAAAATCGTGGAAACGAAATGAAGGACGCTAACATGAACATGGATATGGTTACATTATCCGGGTTCTTGGCTGGCGTTGCTAAGTTAAATCCAACTCGTTTCCGTTTCTTTGGTCCTGATGAAACAATGTCTAATCGTCTTTGGAAATTGTTTGATAAGACTCCTCGTCAATGGATGAGCAAGATTAAATTCCCTAATGATGCTTTGTTGGCACCTGAAGGTCGGATTATTGATTCCCAATTATCTGAACATGAAGCCGAAGGATGGCTTGAAGGCTATACTTTAACAGGCCGTGTTGGTATGTTTGCTTCTTATGAATCATTCTTGCGTGTTGTTGACTCAATGATCAACGAATACTTCAAGTGGATTCGTCAAGCTGATGCTGAACCATGGCGTAACAAGTACCAGTCATTGAATTTGATTTCAACTTCGACCGTCTTCCAACAAGACCATAACGGTTATACTCACCAGGATCCTGGAATGTTAACCAACTTGGCTGAGAAGAAGCAGAATTATATCCGTCAATACTTGCCGGCTGACGGTAATGAGTTATTAGCCGTTGCTTCTCGTGCATTGGTTGATCGTCAAAAAATTAATCATATTGTTGCTTCCAAGCAACCTCGTCAACAATGGTTCACAGCTGAAGAAGCTGAAAAACTGGTTAATGATGGTCTTGGCATTATTGATTGGGCTTCGACTGCTCCTGATGGTGATGTTGATATTACGTTCGCGTCTGCTGGAACAGAACCAACAATCGAGACTTTGGCCGCTTTGTGGTTGGTTAACCAGAACTTCCCAGATGTAAAGTTCCATTATGTCAACATTGTTGAATTAGGTCGTTTACAGAAGAAAGTTGGACCTTTGAATGATGATCGTTCATTATCCGACGAAGAATTTGATAAGTTCTTCCCATCTGACAAACCAGTTGTCTTTGGTTTCCACGGCTTTGAAGATTTGATTGAATCTATTTTCTACGAGCGTAATCATCACAATCTTCACGCCCATGGTTATCGTGAAGATGGTGATATTACTACCCAATACGATATGCGTGTTTATTCCCATTTGGATCGTTTCCACCAAGCGATCGATGCTGTTTCAGCATTGAAAGACGAAGGCGTTGTTGATGGCGAAAAAGCTGATAGCTTTATCGATGACATGAATAAAATTCTTGATAAGCACTTTGAAGTTACTCGTAATGAAGGTCGCGATATTGAAGAATTCACTGACTGGAATTGGACTGCTTTACAGTAATAATCTAGTATTAAATCACTTAATTAAAACCACGAATTAAAAATTCGTGGTTTTTCTTTGTCTAAAAATTTAAAAAACTAAGTCATTTGAAACAATGGTTCCAAGGTTTGTGGAATCTGGATAATGCGAAAAAGCCATTAATTAATTTAACCCCAAAAATTTTAATGGCCAAGAAAGCGAATCCTTATTTTTATATTCAATCTTTTTTTAAATACACTTTTAAACTTAAATAATAAAGACCAGTAATTATTGATGCCCACATTAATGAATTTAACAGATCGAACATAATTACTTGATTGCAAATTAGAAAAATTAATATTCCATAAGCCGAAATTAGATAAATTCTATAGCGATTTAATTGTTCTTTGTGTTCGCGGTAATAATACTTATTCAGTAGTACTGACAAAATTAGTAAGATGAGCAGAATTGTCTTGAGAATTGCAAAGTTATCCATAACAATTTTTTTAAAAACTACAATTATTTATTAACGTTTAACATTTTTATTTTACTATAATTTTCATAAAAAGTAAAAAACTAGTCATATAGTACTAATTTTCGCGAAAAAAGCCTTAAAAAAGTAATAAATTACTATTTTTTTTGAAATCCTCAACCTATGCTTGAATTTTTAAAATCACAAAGACCCTTTTTGAAAATTGTTTATTCTTATTTGATCATAATGATACCAATATAAACGGTTAATATTCTGCATATTTGTTTTCTACGTTAAGAGTCTCCGATTCAAAGATGTTAACATAATATTTATTTCACTAGGGGGAGTATGACTGCTAAGCCAAATTATAATCAAAGAATTGGAAAATTAATTAGGGATCTTCGCAAGGAAAGATGCTTGTCTGTTGATAACTTGTCTCTAAACATTGTGTCCGCCTCTTTTATGCGCAAACTAGAGGCCGGTCAAACAGGAGTTTCGGTTATCAGTTTGTTACAAATTCTAAAAAAACTAAAAGTGAACCAAACAGATTTTTTTAAATGTGCTGTTCCGGAATTGTCATATGATGATATCGCAATTATCAAAGTTACCTTAGAACCTTATTACAACGGAGATGTTTTAACACTTAGAAAACAGCTGGCAGAGCAAAGAACTCTTTATCTGCAAACCACAGATCAGTTCTATTTAATTAATCAAGCGATAATTGCTTCGCTGATTAAAAGCATTGATCCCGCTTATATTACTGATCCAACCCTTTCAAGTTTTATTTGCGATTACCTGACTAGAATTAATAATTGGGGAAGCTATGAGATATTTATTTTTTCCAATTGTACTGCTATTTTGCCATCTCAGGTTATTCTGTATGTATCGAAATTGTTCATTGTAATGGAGACGAAATTTGAGGCGAATCATCGTAATACGGCAACTCTTTTTATTGCGTTGATTAATGCTGTTGAAACATTGCTTGGTAGACAACAGATCCAAGCAGCTAAATTTGTTTTGCGGCACTTACTTCATGCTAAAATCCCGGTGGACGCCATGGTAGTCAAGTTCAAAATGACTTTTTTGAGAATTTAATTGAATATGACGCTAGCAGCGCACGCTACAAAAATGCCTCTTTAATTGATTTTTTAAGAGAAATAGGCTACTCATCGTTTGCATCGTTCTTTCAAAAATTCATGGATTCCTTTTTGGCTGGATAGCTAAAAGAAATCCCGATACCATTGATAAAATATGCGCACTCAGGCCCTGATAGCTGCTAATTTAGTCACATTTTGTCAATTACATATCTCTCTATATATTTGATACGATGGTTTTTGGTGGGAATGGATAAAGCATCATTTCCAACTAAAATTCAATTAGTGTGACTGGAGATTAGGCTCGGGTATTGCTTGCAGTTGCCAAAAGAGCTAACGGTGGTAACGAGACTCATTATAATTATGCTAAAGTTCGTTAATATCTGTTAATGTTGAACAGTCCCCTTTCGAGGTGGTTGTTTTTATAAAGAAAGGGTTTCTTGTTTTGCAAAAAGTCAGACGTTTATCAATTATTGCGACCGCAATATCATTTTGTTTGTTGATTGTGATATTTTCCTTACAGACAGGTAGAAACTATATTTCTACATTGGCGCGTCTCTACAATATCACTTCTCTCGATGCCGGAACTTCGATTAATGTGGTAAATCACCATTTAGCTAAATTTGCTAATGAACACAAAATTAATATTGTGAAGGCTTTTAATGTGCCAACAACTGAGAATGTTCCTCGAACCGAATTTTATGTTATCGGCAGTACAAGAAAATTTTCGAAGTCTTTAATTTCGAAGCAATCAATTGCAAGCAAACAAGAATTTGAAACCAGTGACTTAAGATATCCACTCTATTTCTTCGGCAATATTTCCAGTACCGCTGTTGCTAAAGAACTTCACAGATTGGGACTGCACTATAAACGTGATAGTGGCAATTGGAATACAATTATTTATAATTTTTTAAGTGATAATTATTTTGCTGTTTTTTTAATCTTATTATTGCTTATTTTATTGGTTGCTCTCATCGTAGCTAATTTTAAACGTTTGCGTGCTTCTAATATTGCTTACTTAGAAGGCGTTTCAAAATTTCAGGATGCTTGGAAATATTTCATTCATGATCAAATTGTTTTTTTAATTACTTTCATTCCCGGTTTTTTAATTGTTTTGATTACGATGATTTCCTATCGAGTAATGGGTGTTATGCCGTTAACAGTCTATTTTGCTGTTCTTTTAATTTTTGCTGAAATTCTTGTCAGTGTCTTTGCCTTTTTATTCCACATGGCATCACATAGTATTAATAGTTTGCAAAGCAGTATTAAAGGTGATGGAAAAAGTACTTTAATACTTGTTGCCAGTATTTGTTTTAAGGCCGTTACGGAGCTATCGATTATTGTCACGCTAATGCTGCTGCTAGGCCAGTTTGCAATTAACAGTCGTATGGAGAAACAATTATCAAACTGGCAGCATTTGGGAAATTATTACACGCCGTATTTTTCGCCATATGCCTTGCTCGATAATGAACAGGACCAGGAGGACAAGGCTGCTTACCGGCTGGTGAACTGGTCAGAAAAGCACAAAGGTATCATTGCGAGTTATGGGGCTTACGAATCAGCAGGCAAAACCTCTAACGATTATGATGATGTCGATTTTGGTAATGTCCTTATTGTTAATGCCGAATATTTGAAGAAAAATAAAATTTTAACTGCTAGTGGTCATCGATTAAGCATATCCGCACAAAGTGCAAACAGTTACTTTCTTTTTCCTGAAAAACTGAAGTCTCAAAGCGATCGTCTCTCAAAAAATTATTTTGACCAACTGCCAATGGCTCAAATTTCCAAACTATACGGCAAGGAACTGAGCTATAAAAAAATTATGATTAAAAATGGACAACGCGCGTTTACTTATAACACTGAAGGTATCGATTTCGGTTTTTACGATGGTTACGTTAACGAACCGGTTATATTGGTACTGTCCACAGTTTCTCTTGGTGGCGATAGCGAAGATGCCGATCATTACTGGGATTCGTTGATTTCAAAACAGGGATTGGTTGTATCGAACTATCATGCTTTGGCCGAACAAGCCCAAAATCGGAATATTAGTCGTCAAATTGGTGGTTACTTGAATATTCGAAGCCATGCTTTACAGGCTTATCAGCAAGTTAGGCAGCATTTAATCTTGTTGCTGTCTATCTTGGTTATTTTGATTTTGATGCTGCTCATAAATTATATCCTGGTCAACCAAATATATTTTGCGAATTATGAAAGAAAGATCGCTATTCGCAGACTATCTGGAAGATGCTTGTTGCGTATTCATTTTTTCTTTGCGATAGTTTGCCTATCGATAACAGTTTTGGAAGGAATGTTTGCTACATCCTTATATAGTAGTTACAACGACCGGGTTTTAATTTCGGGCGTAATCGCATCCATGACAATCTTTCAATTATTATTGTTAATCATACAAGCTTTACGTGCTGATCATAGAATCAGCCAAGCAATTAAAGGAGAAGACTGATGATTAGAGTTGAACGAGGAGAAAAAAAGTATAAAGGTGATCACAGTCTTTTGACGAATGTCAACTGCAATTTTCATAGTGGTAATCTTTATGCACTTACCGGTCCATCCGGTATTGGAAAATCGACAATTCTTGATTGCCTAGCTAAATTAAATTATTTTACCTCGGGTGACGTTTGGGTTGACGATATCAATTTAGACGACATTAAGCCCCTAGATTATTTCAGGAATTATTTAGGTTATCTTTTCCAAAATTATGCACTGATTGAAGAAGACAGTGTTCAGCGTAATCTCAATATTAGCAGACATTTTTCTAAACAAGATTTGGTCTCTGCCTTTGCTTATTTCTCATTAGATGAATCCTATTTGAAGCGTAAGGTTTTTACGCTATCGGGTGGCGAAGCGCAGCGGGTTGCGTTGTCACGTCTTTATTTAAAAAATCCAAAAATTGTTTTAGCTGATGAACCGACTGGTGCACTTGATTTTCAAAACACAGAAATCGTTGTGCAAAGTCTGCGTCACTTGGCCGATATGGATAAAATTGTGATTGTGGCTACGCATGATCACTTTGTGGCTGGACAGGCCGATCAAGTAATTGATGTTAGCCAATATAGCCCTCGTTAACTCAAAAGGAGCACGAAAGTGCTCCTTTTTTACTTTATAGTCTATCTAGGTCGTGGGCGATAGGCGTTTGTATGATTTTTTTGATCTGAGATAGGTCTTTGGTTTGTGCCATGGCCCACATCAGCTTAGCTACAATTGCTTCGGTATTCATATCCCCGGATGTAATTCCTCCGGCCGCCGCTACTTTTTGACCAACTTCGTAGAGGCTGATATCTTGACCTTCGTTCATAATCTGAGTTGTAATAATTACCGGCAAATTGGCGTTGGATAGGCTTTTTACACCAGAAACCAGGTCGCGTCCGATATCCGGTAAACCGCCGTTTCCAAAACTCTCAACGATTAAACCTGCTTTTTCTTTCAAAGCAAAATCAAAGAAGTTGGCTGATAAGCCTGGGAAAGCTTTTAATAAATACACATTTGTATCGAGAGAGAATTTTGTTTTGAAGGCTGCGGGATTAAAAGTGGGATTATATTTTTTCTCCAGCTGATTATTTTCAACTTTTGCAACAACCGGGAAATTAATGCTGGCAAAGGCATCAAAGGAATGAGACTTAACTTTTACCGCTCTTGTTCCGGCGATCACTTGACCGTCGAAAACTAAATAAACTCCGGGAAAATCCGCTTTTGAAGCAACGGTTAAAGCGTCGGCAATGTTTCTTTTGGCATCGGTATGTTCAAAGGATAGAGGAATTTGTGAACCGGTCAAAACAACGGTCTTTTTTAAATCATTTAGCAAATAAGAAAGAGCAGAAGCCGTGTAAGCCATTGTGTCGGTTCCGTGAGTGATGATATAGGCATCGAATTCTGGATGCTCTAAAATTTCTTTACCAATTATTAACCAATCTTCCGGTTGAATATTAGTCGAATCTTTATCCATGACTGGAATAAATTCAATTTCATTATCGACTTGATCAAAAAACGATGATAATTGATCAATCGTCATTCCTGGCGCCAAACCGTTTTTCTGGGGTGTAGAACTGATTGTTCCACCTGTTGCTAAAACGAGAATTCTCTTCATAAAAACATTCTAAGCTTTTATTTTGGATTGAACAAAATTAGAAAGCCAAGTCAATAGCGTGATCATGACCAAGTAGATGACCGCAACAATTGCCCAGATCTGAAAACCCTGTTGTGTTCTAGCGACAATTAAATTCCCTGTCTGAGTGAGTTCAACCAGACCAATTGCTTGAAGAATCGAAGTATCCTTAAGGGTAATGATAAATTGATTAATCAAACTAGGTACCATAATTCTCATTCCTTGTGGCATAACGACATAGCGCATTGATTGCCAATAGCTTAGCCCGTTGGAACGGGCCGCTTCCATCTGTCCTTCGTCAACGGCCAAAAAACCTCCTTTGACAAATGCACCTGTATAGGCACCTTCGTTAAGAGTTAGTGTCAAAATACCCGCGATGAAGGCTGGAATTTTTACATCTAAAAGATGCGGAAGGCCAATATAAATAAAGAAAGCCAGAACCAAGAGCGGTAAACCACGAAAAATGTAAATAATTATGTTGGAAAAAGCGCGGAGAAACTTTGATTCGGCAACTCCCAAGACTCCCATAAGGATTCCCCAAATTGATGCCAAAAGTATTCCTACAACTGTTAATTTTAATGTCTCAATTATTCCGTTGACAAAACTCGGCCAATTCTCTTTTAATAAGTACCAAATCGAAGATGAATCTTTAGTGCTGGCCGAATTGCCAGAGATCTTTTTTTGACTCTCACCAAGGTATTTTTTGACGATTTTATCATAAGTACCGTCTTTTTTGATTGAAGCCAAACCACGATTGAAAGCTTTCAAAAGCGCTTTATTCTTTCCTTTTTTAACGGCGAAACCATAATAACCGGCATTTCCAATCTTGTTACTTGGAATTTTTAACTGCAGACCATTTTTTATTGCATACTTCATAACAGACTGATCCTCAAAAGTCGCGGCTGAATTTCCAACTACAACGTCGTTATACATAGTATTGGAATCATTAAAATAAGTAACCTTAAAACCGTACTTTTTTTGTAAAGCTTTAGCATAATCCGCCGATGCCGTTCCTGTTTTTAAGGCAACCGTCTTTCCTCTAAGTTGAGAAAGTTTTGTAATATGCGATTTTTTAGAAACTGCCCAAATAATTCCGGTTCGGTAATAGGGTTTACTAAAATCGTAAACTTCTTTTCTTGCAGACGTGATAGTCATGGCCGCGATGATACCGTCCATTTGCCCGGAAAGAACCATTTGAGCTCCCGAGTTGAATGATATTGGTTTTAAAGTCATTGTAAAACCTTCGCGTTTAGCAATCGCTCTAATAATCTCAACATCAATTCCGGTATATTTTCCGTTTTTCTTTTGAAATTCAAAAGGTGGATAGGTCACATCAGTTGTAATATTGTAATGTTTTTTTTTTGCTGATGCCCCGACTGCAAAAATAGGAAAAATCAACAATAATATAAAAATAGAACTAAATAATTTTGAAAAAAATTTATACACTTCGAAATTTTACCATTAGAATAAGTAAAATATAATTCTAATGTTAGTTTTTCTAACAAACTTTATTGAACTTCAAAAACTACGGAAACTTGCATTTTTTAACTGTACTAGATAATATAGTACACATGATAAAGTTTTGGAGGGAAAATGCTTGAGAATACTGCGAGTTTATTAAGCGTTAAAGCAGTTAATAAAACCTTTGGTCACCGGAAAGTCTTATTTGATGTTTCTTTTAATATCGAACCAGGTCGAATTGTTGGATTAATTGGACCAAATGGAGCTGGGAAGACAACGATTATGAAATCGATTGCAGGTTTGACTGGTTATGAAGGAACAATCGAGATTGACGGAAAAAAAGTTTCTAAGTCGCACACGACATCTTTGAAAAAAGTCGGCTCTCTAATTGAGACCCCAGGAATTTACCCATATATGTCCGGATATAATAATCTGAAATTATATGCTCAGGGAACTTCTGCCGAAGAATTGGGCAAAATCATGGAACAAACAATGATTACCGAGTTCGCCAATAGAAAAGCAAAAAAATATTCATTGGGGATGAAGCAACGTCTTGGCGTTGCAATTGCAATGCTTGATAATCCGGAATTGATAATTTTGGATGAACCAATGAACGGTCTTGATCCACAATCGGTTCATTCTATGCGTGCTTTATTGCGTAACCTTGCTGATCAAGGAGTTTCTGTTTTGATTAGTTCTCATATTTTAAGCGAACTAGAGTTAGTGGCCGACGATTTAGTTGTAGTGAATCATGGACATATTTTGTTTAATGGGACAAAAACTGATTTCTTTGCCAGTCAATCACATGGGAATGAAGGTTCGACGATTGTTTTACAAACCGGAAACGATTCCAAAGCAGAAGATCTTTTAAAGACTTCAGGTTTTCAAACAACAAATATTACAGAAGATTTGCAGGTATTAACCGATGAAAAGCACAATTTAAATAAATTGTTGCAGCAATTGGTTATGAATAAGATTGAAATCAAAGGTATCAGAGAGGAAAAACAAAGTTTGGAAGATTCATTTATTGATTTGATTAATGGAGGTGAAGAATAATGCAGGCAGTTAGACAAGAGTTTTTTAAATCTTTTCATCGTTTGAATTATTTGGTTTATAGTCTGATTATATTTTTCACTCCAATCTTGGCTATGATTGCTTATTTATTAGTCGACCCAAGCCATGCTGAAGTAGATTTTGTTTATCATCATGGTTATTTTGATGCCTTTATTTTTATTTTCATGCTTGTCTCATTTGGTTCGACGCTTGCCGAAGAATTTCAATTCGATACGATCAAAGTGATTGTTTCGCGTGGTAATTCAAGAGCGATTATTTTCTTTGCAAAAATTATTAAATTATTTTTCGATTATATTCTTTGGTATTTTCTTGCTGCAACAAGCTATCTTCTTTGTTGGTTGATCGCATTTGCCGGTAAAGATTTTGGCAAATCGATAACATTTGCCAATAAAGGACTTGTATTCGCTTCAAGCGGACACGGGGAAATCACTTATATCTTGGAAAATTTTGTTACTTATCTTCTATATATATTCTTAATTGGTTCAATAGCAATAATGCTTTCAAGTCTTTTGAAATCAAATTCGATTGCCATAGCTTCGGCTTTTATAATTTGGTTGGGCGGCAGCGTTGTTAGTAGTTTGTTATCAGCTTTTCTTTACAAACATTTCCACTTAATTAAATGGAATCCCTTTAATGTCAGCACTTATATTCAGCTTCAAGTATTTGACGGTTCTAAAACTATGGTTCAGCTCTCGCATCTTAGTCAAACGGGAATTATTAGCGCTTCAATTGTTTGGACCTTAGTATTTTTCGTTATTGCTGGAGTTGTTTTCAACCGGCGTAACCTGTAAATTCACGGAGGTCAGATGGCAATAACTCAGAAAAGACCGATCTATTTACAATTAGTTGATCGAATTAAAAATGAAGTTGCAACTGACGTTTTATCTGCCAACGACCAGCTTCCGTCTGTTCGCGAGACAGCTTTACAGGAAAAAATTAACCCGAACACTGTGGCGAAAGCTTATAAAGAACTTGAAGCCCAAAAAGTAATTCGAACAATTCCTGGAAAGGGCACTTTTATAACCGGCAATACAGCCAGTGTCAAAAATTCGAATCAAAATCGTTTGCTTGCTGATTTATCTCAAGTGATTAACGAATTAGTCAAAAACGGTGTCAAGGGAGAGAAAATCAAAAAAATTGTCAACAACATACTGGGAGGGAAGAATGCTGAAAATTGAGAATTTAACGAAAACTTTAGAGGATAAAAAAGTTATTTCTGATATTAGTTTCTCGTTAAAACCTGGTCAAATTGTTGGTTTGATCGGGCGTAATGGAGTTGGTAAAACAACTCTTTTTCGCTTGATTAGCGGAGAATATTTGCCCGATCGTGGCACGGTTGCGTCTGACGAATCCGCTGATGCTCGCTCGGAAATTTTTTATCTCGATTCCCCGGATAATTTTACGAATGCTTTTACTGCAAATCAGTTGGCACGAATTTTTAAAGTCAGTTATCCAAGACTTGATATTGGTTGGTTTAAGAGTTTGGTTAAGACAAACAGTCTTTCTCTTAACAAAAAAATTTCAGGTATGTCAAAAGGACAACGTGGTTTAATCTTGGCTATTTCTGCTATTACGAGTAAATCCAAATATATTTTCCTCGATGAACCATTAGATGGCTTGGATTTAATTATTAGAGACCAGGTAAAGCAAATGTTGATTACCGCTGTTTCCAATAACAATACATCGGTTATGATTGCCTCCCACAATTTAGAGGAATTGGATTTTTTGGCCGATCGAATTATTTTATTAAAAAATGGGAAGATTGAAAAAGATTATTTGCCGGGTGAAGAATTAAAAACTGCTAACATCGCTAAACTTCAGATGGTAATTGAAGGCGAATTACCAAAAGTTGTTTCGGAATGCGGACATATTTTAGAAAAACGCGGACATTTATATGTTGTTCTTTTTAAAGATTACAACAGCAAGATAGCAACTCGGATTAAGCGAACCAAAGCACAATATATTGAACAATTGCCGGTTAATTCCGATGATATTTTTCGAGCCACTTTTGAAGAGGACTATCGTTTACGCCAATCGGCAGGTAAGAGGATCAATAAATAATGAGACATTCAATCGAACTTTATTATCAATTGCGTAAGGTATGGATTTGGACAATTTTGGCAATTGTCACTATTTTCGGCTTGAGTAGTCTGGCTTTAAATGATGCAAATTGGTATCAGGCAAGAAGTACTTTCGACAGGCATTTCGACGCCCGCCATTATTACGAGATTCAAGACTATGCCAATAGTTTGGTCGGTACAGAAAAAGCCAAAAAAATAGTTAATAATTGGCAGAACAAAGCATCTTATAGCAATATGGAAAAATTTAAGGGAAATTCCCAATCCAACCAATTATATTTTTATTTAAGTACTATCAATCCTGATTTTAATAATTCTACTAACAGTTATCGAAAAATGATCAAAATTCTTCCAAAGACTTTTGCCGGATTTAAAAAAGAAGTTCTCCAATATTATGGTAATCAGGAGGGATCTTCCGATAATTTCTTGTCCGGCAGTGTATCTGTAAGCGGAAGCGACGTAACCTCAATTGGAAGATCGAGTATTAGTAATTCTGTTATTCTTCCGATAACTGGGAAAAGTTCAAAAACTGCTGGACCTTTCAATAAAGATGGATTTTACACACAAACTTTTACGTTTAATCAGTCGGATGGAATGAGTTCAGTCTTATTGATTATCTTAATTGGAGCCGTTTTTTTCTTGATTGATCAGACACATTGGATTAATGCATATATGCTGCAGCGTACAAAAAATGGTATTCAGATTGCCTTGGCAAAAACTTTTTGGTTGTTCTGCCTTCCCTCTGTTTTAGCCGTTTTCTGGGCGATATTCGAATATATGACAAAAAACCTTTTACTGCCGAGGGAATTTATCAAATTCCATTTTTCCTGGTTGCTGCAAAATGAAATAATAGTCTTGGAGTTTGCGACAATTTTAATTACAGTTGGTTTGCTAATCGATTCCTTTATTGGGACCATTTTTGGAAAGTTCTACACACTTTTTTCGGCCTGGTTCGGACTTATATTATCTGCGGTTGTTTTGACAGAAATTATGCGCTTTTTGACTTATCAATATAAATGGCATTTTGAAATTGCTGATAATTTGCGCTTGTTTTTAAGTAAACTTTCACTTTCTCCGATTTATTTATCGACGCTTTTCTTTATAATTTCAATTCCATTATTTATTCTCGCCATGTATTTTTATAAACATTATTCACTTGAAAGTGATACGAAATACATTCGTTCCCCAAAGCTTAAGAAACCCTTCTTTATTTTTGTAGCTCTATTGGCTTTTTGGGACTTCGCTTTGCCTATAATATCTAGTTTGTTTTCCCCGTCTTATTTCTTTTCAATTACAAGTAATTTATCAACAACGATCTGGTGGATTGCCTGGGGAATCGGAATCACTGTCTTTACCTGGTGGCTGATTTTTGGAAAACGTTTCTGGTTTTTAAAAAAGAGAACCCGGTAAAAATTTATTAATTGATTAAAAATAGGATTGGCGAAAATGTCGATTCTATTTTTTAACCTTTAATCAAAAAAGTCTGTCTTGTTGTCTGATTAAGCTGGAACTTGCGGTTGTTTGCCGAAGAATTATTATCTCCTTATAAAATTGCTTGATTAAAAATCTATAATTGAAAACATGACAAAAGAAATATATTTGACCGGTGATCGTCCAACCGGAAAACTTCATATTGGACATTATGTCGGCTCTTTGAAAAATCGTGTTGAAATGCAAAATTCCGGTAATTATGATTCCTTTGTTATGATTGCCGATACACAAGCTTTTACGGATAATGCGCGTGACCCGGAAAAAATTCGTAACAGTCTGACGGAAGTTGCTTTGGATTATTTGGCGGTTGGCCTGGATCCTAAAAAAACAACAATCTTTGTTCAATCACAGATTAAGGGTCTCTTTGAGTTGACCGAATATTATATGAATTTGGTTTCAGTAGCGCGCCTGCAAAGGAATCCAACTGTTAAAGCCGAGATTCAGCAAAAAGGTTTTGGCGAATCTGTTCCGGCCGGATTTTTTACTTATCCGGTCAGCCAAGCGGCCGATATTACCATTTTTCGTGCACAAAAAGTTCCCGCTGGGGATGACCAGGAACCGATGATCGAACAGGCTCGCGAATTGGTTCGTTCTTTTAATTCTGTTTATCATACTGATACGCTTGTCGAACCGGAAGGTGTTTTTCCTCCGAATGGGCTTGGTCGAATTCCTGGTATCGACGGCAATGCAAAAATGTCCAAATCTTTGGGTAATGCAATTTATTTGTCTGATGATCAAGACCTTGTTGCAAAAAAAGTTAAACAAATGTATACCGATCCCAAACATATCCGTGTTGAAGATCCGGGACATGTTGAAGGAAATGTTGTTTTTACCTATTTGGATATTTTTGATTCAGACAAAAAATATGTCACTGAATTAAAGGACCAATATAGACATGGAGGACTTGGCGATATGAAACTCAAGAAGTATTTAATTGACGTTCTTGAAGCTGAACTCAAACCTATTAGAGAGCGGCGACAAATGTTTGCAAAAGATATTCCGGCTGTTTTGCAGATGCTTAAAAGCGGTTCCGACCATGCAAACGAGGTTGCCGAAGCAACGATGACGAAAGTTCGTCAAGCGATCGGTGTAAATTATTTTGATGATTTAAAATGACTAAATTTTATGAAAAAAACTATCAAGAACGTCTTGCCGAAATAATCAGTGATTCAAGTTTAGCGAAAAGCTTCCAGGAACAAGCTGTTTTTAGTCATGAAAATTTAATTGAAAACTATTTGACAGATTTTTCTATTCCGGTTGGTATCCTGCGAAAGCTAGTAGTTGATGGAAAAAAATATGTCGTTCCGATGGCAATCGAGGAACCAAGTGTTGTTGCAGCAGCAAATAATGGATCTAAATATTTAACAAATATTCAAACTGTTTATCAGACTCATTTACGTTTTGGACAGATTTTGGTAATTGGTGATTTCGATCAAATAAATCTGATTTATCAAAACAATCAAAAGCAACTCAAAGAAATTGCTGATTCTGCCTATCCCTCAATTGTCAAACGAGGTGGTGGCCTCCAGCAGATCCATTTTCGGCAGCTGGACGGAGATCATTTTTCTTTTGATATTTTAATTAATACAAAGGATGCAATGGGAGCCAACATTATTAATACCATTCTTGAGAGCTTGGCCGAGTTTTTACGCAATAAAGGTGTTAATGTAATTGCAGCGATTATCTCTAATTTACCGACGACAAGCATGACCGAATTAAAGGCAACCGTTTCAGGTATTGATCGGAAAACCGCTGAAAAAATTGCCGAATTATCGCACTTTGGTTTGCTTGACTTACATCGTGCAGCAACTGACAACAAAGGTTTTCTTAATGGTGCTTCATCCGTTGTTTTGGCAACCGGAAACGATTGGCGGGCTTTTGAAGCCGGTGCCCATGCTTATGCAGCCGTTGACGGCAATTATAAATCTTTTGCTTCTTGGAAGATTAATTCCAAAAATCAATTGATTGCCCGTGTTAAATTACCGGTTAGTTTGGGAATTGTTGGCGGAACGATTAGTGGCCTAAAAACGGCACAAGCCGCCTTACGCTTGCTTGATGTTAAATCGGCTGACGAGCTTGCGAAAGTTGTTTTGGCAACCGGTTTGGTACAAAATTTTGCTGCCTTAAAGACCTTGGTTACCGAGGGAATCCAAAAAGGACATATGAAAATGCAGCATCGCGCTGAAGGAGACGTTCACGCAGAAAATTGATAGAAAAATTCCTAATATTATGGGTACACAACATCCTGACAATGCAGGAGTTCCTTTTTTTAAGAGTGATCAGAGTAAAAATCCTTTTATCACTGCATATAAAGAAGTCGATGAAGCTTTTAATAATTTTGCTGTTTTGGATACCGATGAGTATATGTGGGATTGGGAAGGCAAACATGCCGATGCCGCTGTAATCGATCGTTTATATTCTGAACATTACGATTATTTTAAAAAACACCAACTTGGTCGTGATAAATTTCTAACTTTTCGTCTGCCGAATATTTGGGAAGAAAAAGGTTATAGTCTGATGCAGGCAATGGCAACAATGCTCTCAGCTGAGGATTTTGCCAGAGACTTGTCTTTTGAACAGCGTCCTTTGTTTGAAGCAATTCTGCCAATGGCTCAGACAGCCGAACAGTTAGTTGAAATCGAAGATAAGTTCTCAAAATTAGCTCATTTTAAATCTGACGAATTTACAAGTGGCTCAAATAATACTGATCATATTGAAATGATTCCTTTATTTGAGGGATTTAAAACCCAACTGCATTCGCCGGAAATTTTAAAAGAGTATCTGCGCTTGTATAAAAAACGCACCGGACAGTCTCTTCCTTATCTGCGTGTTTTTTTGGCTGGTTCCGATTCCGCTTTAAGCAATGGATTTATGAATTCTATTATTGGCAACAAACTTGCCTTGACGCGTTTGTCAGAGTTTTCCGATCAAAGTGGTGTACCGATTTTTCCGATCGCCGGAACTGGTTCGACAATTTTTCGCGGTGGTTTATCGCCGAAATGGATCAAACGCTATCTACAAGAATTTCCTGGTTTAAAAACGGCAACCGTTCAATCCGCCTTTCGTTATGATTATCCGCTTAATCAAGTACAGTCGGCAATTAAAGAACTTCGTTCTGGTCTCCAAAATAACCAACCGGTTTCAATGACTGATCAGGAACAAAGTATTTTAATTAGTGTTGCTAAGAAATCGGCTCGTTGCTATCATGAGACTCTTGATCAACTTATTAACGATTTACAAAAAATTTTCGATGCTTTTCCAAAGCGGCGTGATCGTCGGCAGCATGTTGGCATTCTCAGTTATTCTCGACAAGTCGACGGATATAAGATGCCACGGGCAATCACTTTTACCGGGAGCTTGTACTCGGTCGGTGTTCCGCCGGAATTTATTGGTTTTGGTCGTGCTTTGATGAGCTTGAATGCTGAAGAATTAGCAGTATTTATTCGCCATTATCCAAATTTGAAAAACGACTTTACTTTCCTGGCTCATTATATTAGTGTGGATGCCTTGGAGAGCTTGATTGCCAAAAATCCAGCCTGGTCGGAAGCTAAAAAAGATATTCAGGATTTACAATCGATTCTCCAATTCGAGATCGGTCCAAGCAACGAGAAGGAAGAAGAACATTCTCGTTTGGCTTCCGACTTGGTTAAAATCTCTGATCCAACAACAAGAACACTTTTGATTCAAAAACAAGCTGTCTTGAGGAACTTTTTAGGTTAATGCTTACTGATGAAATTCAAAATTTATTTAATATTTCAAAACGTATTGTTTTTATGACGGGAGCCGGTGTTTCAACGGCTTCGGGAATTCCCGATTATCGGAGCAAAGGGGGACTTTATACAACAAGTGCCCTGGACAGACCGGAATATTTGTTGAGTCATACCTGCTTTCAAAAAGACCCGAAAAGACAATATAAATTCATGAAAGAAAACATGTATTTTCCTGACGCCAAACCAAATGTAATTCACAAAAAAATGGCTGAATTTGTCAAGGCTGGGAAAGCGCGTGTTATTACTCAGAATGTTGATGGTTTGCATACGAAGCTTGATCCTTCGACTATTGAGTTTCACGGTTCTTTATATCGAATTTATGCACCGATTGATAATAAAACAGCCAATGTCGATGATTATCTAAAATCGATGTATCGTTCTTCTGACCATGCGATCTTGCGTCCTGCTATAACTTTTTACGAAGAAATGCCTCAACATGTCCAAGAAGCGATCGCGACTGTTTCCAAAGCTGATTTGGTTGTTGTAGTTGGAACTAGCTTCCAGGTTTATCCTTTTGCCGGTTTAATCGATTACGCACCGGCTGGAGCTGTTAAAATTGCTATTAATATGGAGCGAATTAATACAACTGCCCCTATTCGACAAATTATTGGAGATGCAACAAAATTCTTTTCTGAGTTGATCTTGCATTAGTATTAGGTTATGGATCAGGAGAGTTTTTTTCAAAGGGGTAAGTCGAGCAATAAATATTGGTTTGGTATTTCAATCAATTTGTTGTTCATTGTTTTTGAAGTCATTTGTGGTGTTTTTGCTAGTTCCTTGGCACTTGTAACCGATGCAATTCATAACTTAGGGGATGTTCTCGGCTTAGCAATTGCTTTTGTGGCGGTTATTTTAATTAAGCGTAAACCAACCAGACATCATACCTATGGTTTTTATAACACAACTATTTTGGCTGCTTTTACTAATTCTTTGATTTTGGTCGCCAGTTTGGCAATTGTGATATGGGAAGCGATTTTGCGTTTAATAAATCCCGAAAGTCACGTTGACGGTTGGGTTGTGGTGGTAGTGGCATTAATCGGTGTTGCCATCAATGGTCTGACTGCTTATATTTTTCATACGGTCTCAAAGCGGGATTTAAATGAAAAGGCTAATTATTGGCATTTTTTGTCCGATGCATTGATCAGCCTGTGTGTCGTGCTCGCTGGTTTGATAATTAATTTTACTAATTGGGTAATTCTTGATCCGTTGGTTTCAATTTTTGCTGCCGTCTTTATTCTCTTTGAGTCCTGGCGTGTGCTGTGCCATGCTTTTGGTTTGGTAACAAATGGTGTTCCCGATAATATTAATGAAAGCGAAGTCGAGAAATATCTCTTAAGTTTTCCAGAAATTGAAAAAATTAATGATGTCCATATTTGGGCCTTATCAACGACCGAAGTTGCTATTTCAGCTCATTTACAATGTGATCAACCAGCTGATTATATGAAAATTCTCGATGCTGCCACTGATGGCTTACGAAAGAAATTCGATATTGATCATGTTACTTTGCAATTGGAAACCAGCGATAAAAAACATAAAGAATCAAAAATATAGATGATTTAACGGAAAAACGCCTAACAAAGGCGTTTTTTATTGTATAGTGAAATTGGTTAGTTTTTATTTATCAGCTACCCACATTCAAGTGGATTGACAGATATGATAAACAGGAAATAGCCAGATTTATTTTTTATTGAAAGATTCAACTTTTCTATCAAAGAACTTTTTCAGCCTTTTTGATAGTCCTTTTGAATTGATTCTTTCAGAAATGAGAGGTTATATTTATCATGAGCGAAAATACTGAAGGAAAAGCTCGCAGAAATCATGGCTTAATTCATTATGCGAATGGTCCTTCGTTAGAGGAGATTAATGGCACTATCAAGGTACCCAAAGGGCGCGGTTTTTGGCGAACCTTATTTGCTTATTCGGGTCCCGGAGCTCTTGTAGCGGTTGGCTATATGGATCCAGGTAATTGGTCGACTTCCATTACCGGTGGTCAGAATTTTCAGTATATGTTGATGTCGACGATCCTGATTTCAAGTCTGATTGCGATGCTGCTGCAATACATGGCAGCAAAGTTGGGGATTGTTTCTCAAATGGATTTGGCTCAGGCAATTCGTGCCAGGACCAGTAAATCGTTGGGGATTGTTTTATGGATTATGACCGAGTTGGCAATTATGGCAACCGATATTGCCGAAGTTATCGGGGCTGCGATTGCGTTATATTTGTTGTTCCATATTCCGTTGGTCATTGCGGTCTTCATAACGGTTTTTGATGTTCTTTTGTTATTGTTACTGACGAAAATCGGTTTTCGAAAGATAGAAGCAATTGTTGTCGCTTTGATTCTTGTAATCCTATTTGTTTTCGTTTATCAAGTAGCTCTTTCTGATCCAAATTGGAGCGGTGTTATTGCAGGACTCGTTCCCAGCACCAAGGCATTTTCAACTACGCCGTATATTGGTGGCCAAACACCATTAACTGGTTCATTGGGAATTATTGGTGCAACGGTTATGCCCCATAATTTATACTTGCATTCAGCTATTTCGCAGACCCGAAAAATTGATCATGATGACGAAGAAGATGTTGCCAGGACAGTACGTTTTTCCAGTTGGGATTCTAATATTCAGTTAACAGCTGCTTTCTTTGTTAACGCATTGCTTTTAATCATGGGTGTTGCTGTATTTAAGTCCGGAGCTGTTAAAGATCCTTCGTTCTTTGGTCTATTCGAAGCTTTATCCGATACGTCTACTTTAAGTAATGGAATTTTAATTAGTGTCGCAAAGACCGGTATTCTATCGACTTTGTTTGCCGTTGCATTACTTGCTTCTGGTCAAAATTCGACAATTACCGGTACTTTAACCGGCCAGGTAATTATGGAAGGTTTTGTTCATATGAAAATGCCTCTGTGGTTGCGTCGTTTAGTGACTCGTTTGATTTCCGTAATTCCGGTTCTAATCTGTGTTTCGATGACGAGCGGGCAAAGTGCTATTGCCGAACACGAAGCTCTAAATACGTTAATGAATAATTCACAGGTCTTTTTAGCCTTTGCGTTGCCATTTTCAATGCTGCCTCTGCTGATGTTTACAGATAGTGATATTGAAATGGGCAATCGTTTTAAAAACACAATGTGGGTTAAAATCCTGGGTTGGGTTTCAGTTATTAGTTTGACTTTTCTAAATTTGTACAATTTGCCTGGAGCTAACGGACAGATAGCTGCTTTCTTTGGTGATAATGCGACCAAATCCCAATTATTTCTAGCCAATCTTATTGCCTATGCTTTAATTATCGCTATCGTAGCCTTGCTGGCGTGGACAATCGTTGAAATATTAAAGGGTAATAAACGTTATCAACTGAAAAATCACTCAATCGTTAGTGTCGAAGATTAAGATCTTTTCGACAACTCGAGAAATGATTCTATTTCTGTAAGCGGATGCGGCAGATACAAAACTGAATAAATTGTCTAAGAAAGGATACTAGAATGACTGAAAAACCAGTAGATAAAGTTTTTAATAGGATTCTTGTTGGTGTCGATGATTCGGCCGATGCACAATTAGCCTTTCAATACGCAGTCAGAAGAACCGTTAAAGATGATGCAACGTTAATCATTAGTTCAATTTTAGAGAACGATGAAATGAATGTTTACCAAGCTTTAACCAAAGATTATGTTCATGGCGAACGCGACGAATTAGTCGAACATTTAAAAAAATATCGAGATATTGCTAAAAAAGCCGGCGTAAAAGACATTAAAACAATCGTCGATGAAGGTGATGCCGGAGAGACGATTGTTAAAAATGTCATTCCGGCTACAAAAGCCGATCTTTTGATTATCGGTTCGCTTTCAAAAAAAGGAATTAGTAAATATTTTGGTTCACAAGCTGCTTATATGGCTAAATATGCACCTATTTCTGTCTTAATTATCAGATAAGATTCAAAATAGAGATTAAGTTTTTAAAATAAAAATGGATTAAATATCCATTTTTATTTATATGGAGAGGAATATGAATTTAGCTGAGAAGATCAATGTCGTCCGGGCCAGTGTCATGGGCGCAAACGACGGCATTATTTCGGTCGCCGGGATTGTCCTGGGTGTCTTTGCCGCAACCCAGGGTCGTGATAATGACAATTGGGTGATCTTTATTGCCGGTTTTGCCGGGACGATCGCCGGTATGATATCAATGGCCGCCGGGGAATACGTCTCGGTCCACGGCCAGCGTGACGCCGAGAATGCGGCGATTGAAAAAGAAAGGATTGCTAATCAGGAATCCTTTGATCAACAGATTTCTTTAGTAAAGGATTCCTTGCTTAGAGACGATATTTCCCAAAAGCTTGCTCAAGAAGCTGCTGATGAAATGATGAGATCCAAAGCAATCGAAACGGCCGTGCGCGTTAAACACGGATTTAACATCCGCGATAAAATCAATCCTTATCATGCGGCCCTGGCCTCTTTTATCAGTTTCCCAATCGGTGCCACCCTGCCGATGCTGGCGATTTTACTGGTCAGCCGCTCCTATAAGGTTGCTTCAACTTATTTCGGTGTCTTGATTGCCCTGATAATCACGGGCTATCTGGCTGCTTTAATCGGCAACAACGATCGAAAAAAGAGCATGATCAGAAATGTCCTTTCCGGCTTGTTTACCATGACGACGACCTACTTGATCGGGAGGCTCTTGCATCGATGATAAATTCAAAAAACAAGCAGACTTTAGAGCAGCGTCTAAACAAGATCAGAGCCGGGGTCCTGGGTTCTAACGACGGGATCCTAACAGTTGTCGGCGTGCTTTTTTCAACGGCCGCGGCTACGAGTAATAATTTTTTAATTCTCGTGGCTGGCTTTTCCGATTTATTGTCCTGTGCTTTTTCAATGGCCGCCGGGGAATACGCTTCGGTTTCCGCCCAGCGCGAGATCGAACGGGCGGTTATCAAAATCGAAGAAAAACAAATCGCCCACGATAAAGGCTATGCTCGTAAAACAATTGCCAAAAGTTATATCAACCGGGGTGTCAATCAACAAACGGCCTATTCGATCGCTGATGAATTAATTCAAAAGCACGAGATCGAGTCGCTTGTCTATAGTAAATACACTTTAAAGATCGGCCAATATGTAAACCCCTGGGGAGCGGCTTTTAGTTCCCTGATCAGTGCGGCTTTGGGCGGCCTGTTTCCACTGTCGGCCATGCTTTTATTGCCCAACCAGTTCAAGTTTTCCGGGACAATTGCCGCAACGACTTGTGCCGTTGCGATTACCGGAAGTCTGGCTGCCAAACTTGGCCACTTTCGTTTACGACCGGCGATTATCCGAAATATCGTCATTGGACTGATAACTGTTGCAATTCATTACTATATTGGAAAACTTTTTTGATTCTCGGGCCTGCTTATACGATAATTTAGCTTGGGAAGTAATATGGGCTCCAACAGCCTATAATGATCTCACAGGTTTTTTCTACAGGCACTGAGCCCTTTATTTACAGCAGGCTTATGACCATTTAGATTATTACCGGGTTTAGATAGAAAATTTGTATTTCTTAATTTCGTAAAGAAACATGGAGCACTCATGGTTAGTAAATTCGAACCAAAACAATTCAAACATGTTCTTGCCGCTGTCGATGATTCGCCACAAGGCCAATCTGCTTTAAGCTTTGCTATTCATCAATCTCAGGAAGATCATGCAAAATTAACAATTTTATCTGTTCTTGAAGAAGATGAACTGCCCGTAACGACTCGTTTGGACGCTAATGAAATGAATCAACTTCAAGATCGAATCGATAAAGCATTAATAGATTATCAACAAATGGCTAAAAATTCCGGTTTGAAAACCGATCGGGTGGAAAAAATGTTTGCCCAAGGCGATAACGCCGGTGAAACTGTTGTTAAAGATGTCCTGCCGCACACAGACATTGATTTGGTCGTTGTTGGGGCACATTCAAGAACCGGATGGTCAAGTCATTTGGGTTCTCAAGCAAGCTATATTGCCAGAACGGCTCCTGTATCGGTCACGATTATTCGCGACAAAAAAACGGCTGAAGACGAAGAGAAAATCGGTTTTTTGAATCGTGAATAATTGGTTCTTGAATTAATTAGTTTCTTTGGAATTTTAGTAAGTTTTCTTATACTTTAGATAAAGCTGATTAATTTCTGGATCGCTAAGCATTTCTCTTGGAAAAAAGAAGCGTCGATCGATTGATTCTTTTCCGTTGATTGCCTCAACTAATGGGCTTAATTCTGAAAGCTCGGCTTGCTGGCCATCAGGATAAACAAATTTAATTCCTTCTTCACCGGTTTTTGGCGAGTAACTTTCATAAGGAAGATCGGTTGCGTCATTTTCACCAGTATAATATTTCGGATCGAACCCACGAGCCTTGATCTTTTTTTTAAGATTAGGGATGAGGGTTTTTGTTTTTTCATTTAGAACAATTGATTTTAAAGGCTTGCGGTCTAAGAAACGTTTGGAAAGATCAGCCAAAATCTTATCATCGACTTTCTGCCAAATATTAAAAGCGGTATTAAAAACCGAATCATCCAAAGAGATATAGTCTTGAATATCGATTTTGTTTTTTAAAGCGAAAATAGGTCTGATTATGGGGAAGAAAATCGAACTATTTGGATCTTTATCGAATATTTCCTGCGCACGAATAAGCAGATTTTCCAAAACAACTTCCATTCCGCGTGAAACAGGATGAAAATAAACTTGTAAATACATTTGGTAACGAGAAATAACATAATCTTCAATTGAATGAACACCAGCGATATCAAAGGCAAAACCATTTTCGATTGGTCGCATCAAACGAAGGATTCTTTCGATATCATACCGACCGTATTCGGCTCCGGTATAATAAGCGTCTCTCAATAAGTAATCCATTCGATCGGCATCCAACTGTGAGCTTATTAGCTGGACAACTCGCTTATCCGGATAATTTTTTCCAATCACCGCTGCAACCTGTTTCGGAAAATCATTTGAGACGGTCTTTAAAATAGCGTTCACTTCAGTACTTGGATCGACAATAATTCTTTGAGTAAACTGTTCGTGAACTGTATTGAATAAGTGCTCAAAAGTGTGGGAATAAGCTCCGTGACCAACATCATGGAGTAAAGCCGCGGCTTGAACCAATAAATCGTTTTTATGGTCCCAGTGCCTTTCATTGGCAAATTTCTCGTTATCATCAAGCGCTTTGATCATTCGTCGAGATATTTCATAAACACCCAATGAATGTTGAAAACGTGATTGTTCACCGCCATGAAAAACCAAATTTGCCACTCCGAGATGTTTTATCCGACGCAAGCGTTGCATCTCATGGGAATTGATTAAATCCAGAATAATCGAATCATCAACATGGATAAAACCGAGAATTGGATCGCGAAAGACTTTTTCAGAATTAAGAGTTGTCATTAACTAGATTTTAGACTATTGTTGAACAACTGTATAATTTTATTAATGAGAGATAGTTTTAAATCAGTTATTAATATTAAAATCGCTTCAAAAATTGATCAAGCCGGTGAACAACAGACTGTCAATCAAGCGGTTCAAGGGGATTTGCTGTTAAACGAAGATCATTCTTATACAATTCTTTATAAAATGGAAAATCAGCTTATACGCTTGGAAATTGCCCCGGAAAAGACCCGAGTTATTTATTTTGGTAATGGTGGTAAAACAGTACTTGTATATGATGAAAAAATCGATTTGGCTGAATCGAAATATGCCTCTGATCAAGGAATTATAGATATGCTTGTTAAAACAGAAAACGTTGATTTCGATCAGGTGGATGCGACCGGTTTCTTACATATAAAGTATGAATTGTTCCAGAATAAGGATTCTTTAGGAAAATTCGATTTAACCTTGCAATTTTCACCAACGGTTAGTAAGATAGATTAGCATCCTAGACAGGAAAAAGGAATATAGATGGTACTAAAAGATTACACAAAAGAACAAATTGCGGAATTTAGCAACATTGAATTGGCTCGTGAGATATTGAATGAAAAACGTAAACAGACAAAATTCATTGATTTGTTAGCTGCCCTTGAAAAGATTCGCAGCGAAAAATTTGATGAACAAACGATCGTTCAGATTTACACCGATTTAAATGCTGATGGATCTTTTATCAGCATGGGCGAAAATGAATGGGCTTTGCGTTCTTGGTTTGCAATTGATTCAATCAACGAATCAATCCATGAAGATCTTGATGAAGAAGATGAAAAACCAAAGAAAAAGCGCGGCAAGAAAACCGCTGCAGTTGAAGACGATGTAATCGGTATTGATGATACCGACGATGACGACGACGATGTGATTGATACCGACGATGACGACGATTCTGATGATAGCGATGACGACAGCGACGATACCGACGGTTCTGATTCAAATGATTCAGCAGCTGGAAGTGACAGCGACGATGGCGAAATTAAATTAAATACAAATGACGAAAGTCTTGACGTCTTGAAAGATAAAAATGATCTTGATGATCTGAGTGACGGAGACCAAGAAGTTTAACAAAATATTTATCCCACTGAATTAAGTGGGATTTTTATATTGAGACGCATTTTTAACCTTAGTTTCCTGGATTTTATTTTAAAGAAATAGCGCTTGACGATTGCTAAACATACCTGTAATGTGAATAAGGGCGCTCTAATAGATAGAGCCGAGCTCCTAACCTAATAAGTCAGGAGTTTTTTATTTTATGACAGACAAGAAACAAACTAAATATATTTTTGTAACTGGTGGGGTTGTTTCTTCGCTTGGAAAAGGAATTGTTGCTGCGAGTCTTGGCCGCTTGTTGAAATCTCGGGGACTAGCGGTTACCGTTCAAAAGTTCGATCCTTATTTGAATCCGGATCCGGGCACAATGTCGCCTTATCAGCATGGCGAAACTTTTGTGACTCAAGATGGCGTTGAGACAGATCTCGATCTTGGCCATTATGAACGTTTTATGGATATTAATACAAATAAGTATTCGAATGTTACTTCAGGAAAAATTTATCAAGAGGTTATTGATCGCGAGCGAACCGGTGATTATATGGGCAGAACAGTGCAGGTTATTCCCCATGTTACTGATGCCATCAAGGACAAGATTTTTCGTGGAGCAAAAGAATCCGAAGCTGATGTGATCATTACTGAAATCGGTGGAACTATTGGCGATATTGAGTCAATGGCTTTTATTGAAGCAATTCGGCAAATGAAAAAAGAAGTTGGATCCGATAATACCTTTTACATTCATGTTTCACTAGTACCTTTTTTACGGGCTGCCGGTGAATTAAAGACGAAACCGACACAGCATTCCGTTCATGAATTGCGTGGTATGGGGATCCAGCCAGATATGATTGTTGTCCGTTCTGAAAAAGCGATTACCAACAGTATGAAAGAAAAACTTTCCGAATTCACGGATGTTCCGACCGATGCAATTATTCAATCAATTGATTCGGATGTCTTATATTCGGTTCCTTTGAGTTTGGCCGCTCAAAATATGGACCAGGTTGTTTTAGAAAAGTTGGGACTAGGTGCCCAGCCGAAAGCCAATCTTTCTCAATGGGGAGCCTTGGTTGACCGGATTCGTCACCTTTCTAAAAAAATCAATATTGCTCTGGTCGGCAAATATACCGATTTGCCGGATGCTTATATTTCTGTGCATGAGGCTTTAAAACATGCCGGATATGCCGTTGATTCTAAGATTATTTTGAGAAGTGTTAATTCCGAAACGCTCACAGATGATAATGTTGCTGAAAAACTAGCAAAAATTGATGGAGTAATTGTACCGGGCGGCTTTGGTCATCGTGGGACTGAAGGTATGATTTCGGCAATTAAATATGTTCGTGAAAACAACATTCCCTTTTTCGGTGTTTGCCTGGGGATGCAAATGGCTTCAGTCGAATTTGCACGAGACGCAGTTGGAATGTTGAATGCCAATTCAACGGAAATGGATCCCGATACGTCTTATCCTGTAGTTGGCCTGATGGATTCACAGAAGAAAATCACGAAAATCGGCGGTACAATGCGTTTGGGTTCTTATCCGGCAATATTAAAAGCCGGAACCAAGACCGCCGCTGCTTACAATAATGTTTCGGAGATTTCTGAGCGTCATCGTCATCGTTATGAATTTAATAATGATTATCGCAAACAGTTTGAGAAAGCAGGAATGATTTTTGCTGGTACATCACCGGATAACTCTCTGATAGAAATTATTGAATATCCTCAAAATGATTTCTTTATTGCCGTTCAGTATCATCCGGAGTTTTTAAGCCGTCCCGAGCGTCCGGAGGGACTTTATGCTGCCTTTATTCGGGCCGCCCTGGCTTATGGAACGAATCTAAAAGACTGAAATCTAACGGAATATAAGTTAAAATTAATGGTAATGACCAAAATCTTAATCAATGGCGGAAAACGCCTGCATGGTGAAGTTACGATCGGTGGGGCAAAGAACTCCACTGTCGCTTTGATTCCGGCTTCGATTCTTGCAGAAACCCCGGTTCGTTTTGACACGGTTCCAGCAATTTTGGATGTTAAGAATCTTCAGCTAATTCTTCAATCAATGAATGTTTCTTCTAATTTTGAAAATGGTTTTTTGGAAATTGATCCAACGCATATAGTTGATGCTCCTTTGCCAAAAAATGCAATAAAAGCTTTACGGGCCTCTTATTATTTCATGGGAGCCTTACTTGGAAAATTTGGCAAGGCAACTGTTACTTTTCCTGGTGGAGACAACATCGGTCCACGCCCGATCGATCAGCATATTAAGGGTTTTAAAGCACTTGGTGCCTCGGTTCGTGAAGAAAATGACACAATTTATATTACAACCGGCCCCGAGGGACTTCACGGTGCCGAGATTTTTTTTGATAAGGTTTCTGTTGGCGCAACAATGAACCTGATCATGGCCTCTGTTCGAGCTAAGGGTTTGACCATATTAGAGAACGTTGCTCGTGAACCTGAAATTATTGATTTGGCGACCTTTTTGAATAATATGGGAGCTAATATTCGTGGAGCCGGAACTGATACGATTCGAATTATGGGTGTCCCGGTTTTGCGTTCCTCGGCTGTTCATGCAGTTATCCCTGATCGAATTGAGGCTGGTACTTATATCACGGCAGCAGCAGCAATCGGTGATGGTGTAACTATCAAAAATGTTATTCCAGAACATTTGGAGTCATTTACTTCTAAATTAATTGAAATGGGTGTACACCTACGGATTTCCGAAGATGAAATTTATGTTCCGGCGACTAGCCATTTAAAACCTGTGACGATTACGACGGCTCCTTTTCCTGGATTTGCAACCGATTTGCAACAACCGATTAGTCCACTATTAATGAAAGCAGATGGCGTTTCGACGATCGTTGACACAATTTACCCTCAGAGAATTCGTCATATTGTTGAATTGCGGCGAATGGGCGGCGACATTTCTTCTTTAGAGGGCGGTGTTATCCAAGTTAACGAATCTCCAAGATTGGTTGGGACCGACGTCCAAGCTGCTGAGATACGTGCCGGAGCTGCTTTGGTAATTGCCGGTTTAATGGCTGACGGACAAACTGTTATCGATCACGCCGAGCATATTCTAAGAGGATATGAACAAATTCAACAAAAACTAACTGGGCTTGGTGCTTCGGTGGCAGTTTTAGGAGTTGGTATACCGAGTTTAATGCCCTAAAGGTCTTTGCCTGCCTTGAAAAGGGCGGCTTGAGCTGTTATTATATTAAAGTTACTACTGACTCTTTGACCTCAGGTTAAAGGGCACTAAGGAGAAAGACATGAAAGCAGATATTCATCCAGATTATCGCCAAGTTGTTTTCGTTGATTCGACAACTGGTGCTAAATTCTTATCAGGTTCAACCGCTAAAGCGCAAGGCGAGGTTGAATACGAAGGCCAGACTTACCCAATGGTTCGTGTTGAAGTTACTTCGGATTCACATCCGTTCTATACTGGAAAACAAAAAATCAATCAGGCCGATGGTGCTGTTGATAAGTTCAACAAAAAGTATGGACTTAACTAGTACTAATAGTTTAAGTCGCTATGCGGCTTTTTTTATATGCTGAAATAGATAAGGAGATTAATATGAAAGACCAATTTTTAGGAACATCGTGTACAACGATTTTGGTGGGTAAAAAAGCTAGCTACGATGGATCGACAATTGTTGCAAGGACAGAAGATTCGGGTGATGGTAGTTTTGAAGCAAAAAAATTTATTGTTGTTAGCCCAAAGGAACAACCAAAACATTATGTTTCCAAAATTTCGAAAGTTGAAATCGATCTGCCGGATAATCCGCTCCGATATACAGCTGTTCCAAATGCTGACTTAACTGATGGAATTTGGGGCGAAGCCGGAATTAATTCAGAAAACTCGGCAATGAGTGCAACTGAAACAATCACGACAAACGAACGTGTTTTAGGCGCCGATCCAATGGTTGCTAGTGGAATTGGAGAGGAAGATTTTTTAACAATTGTTCTGCCCTATATCTGTTCTGCTAGAGATGGAGTAAAGAGACTTGGTTCTTTACTTGAACAATTCGGTACTTACGAACAAAATGGTGTTATTTTTTCCGATCTTGATGAAATATGGTTCTTAGAAACGATTGGTGGACATCACTGGGTTGCTCAACGTGTTCCCGATGATTCGTATGTTACGGTTCCTAACCAACTTGGAATTCAGGAGATCGATTTTGACGATAGCGATAATTTTATCTATTCAGCTGATTTAAAAGATTTCATTCAGGACAATCATTTGAATTTATCCTTCGACGGTAAGGTAAATAGTCGTTTAACTTTTGGCTCGCATGCTGATATTGATCATCATTACAACACCCCTCGTGCTTGGTTTATGCAGAAATTTTTAACACCGGATGTTGAACAAAATCCTATGAGTGATACGATTCCGTTTGCACAAAAACCATTTAGAAAAGTCACAATCGAAGATATTAAATATGTTTTATCCGGCCATTATCAGGATACAGTTTATGATCCATATGGAACGAGCGGAACCGAGGCTGAGAAACACATGTTCCGCCCAATCGGAATTAACCGTACGGGTGAATTATCGATTTTGCAAATTCGACCGGATCAGTCAAAAGGCAATCAAGCTGTTCAATGGATTGCTTTTGGCTCAATGCCTTTTAATACCTTGGTTCCTTTTTATACAAATGTTGAAGATACACCAAGTTATTTAAGAGATACAACGAATCGAGTAAGTTCAGAAAATTATTACTGGATCAATCGAATTATTGCTGCTTTGGCCGATCCGCATTATCGTGATGTAATTGCCTATTTTGAACGTTATCAACAAAAAACCATTGCTATTGGTCATAAAAACCTGCTTGCGACCGATAAAATAGTGACTGATAAAAATGGTCAGGAATTGACTAATGCCTTAGAAGCAGCTAATAAAAAAATTACCGATCAGATTAAAAAAGAAACTGAAGACCTTTTGGGCCAGGTTCTCTTTACCGTTTCTAATTTAATGAACAATAAGTTTGCTCGAAGTGATAACTGATAATTCAATTACTTGCTTTAATCATAGTAAAATTAAGTCGGAGCATCTGCTTCGATTTTTTTGTTGCCTAAAGGAGGTAAATATGAAACAAATCGAATTAGGACAATCTGGTTTGAATGCGAGTCAGATTGCTTTAGGTGTTATGAGAATAGATAGAAAAAATGCCCAAGAAGCTGCTGAGACAATTTCGACCGCTTTTGATTCGGGAATTGACTATTATGATACAGCCGACATTTATGGTGCTGGAAAATCATCAACGATTTTTGGTCAGGCCTTGAAAGATGCCGGAATTGATCGAAACAAGATTTATATACAAACAAAGGTTGGCATTATCCCGAAAAACGGTCAGATTAACGGTGATGGTTTAACCGGTCTTCGTTATGATTTTTCACGTGATCATTTGATTTCGGCTGTTGACATTGAATTGCAACGTTTACAAACCGATCATGTTGATTTTATGCTTTTGCACCGTCCTGACACTTTAATGGAACCTGAAGAAATTGCTGAAGCTTTCAGCCAGCTTGAAGCTTCCGGAAAAGTTCTGCATTTTGGAGTGTCTAATTTTACTCCATATGATATTGAACTTGTACAGCAGGCCGTTAGTCAACGGTTGGAAGTCAATCAATTACAATTTGGATTGGCACATGCAAATATGATTTCCGAAAATATTCAAATGAATATCGATGGCAGCCCTGATTCTGATACTCACGTTCGGACCTTTGATATTTTGACATATATGCGTTTGCACAAAATGACGATTCAAGCTTGGTCGCCTTTCCAGTATGGTATGTTTGCTGGCGTCTTTATTGATAGCCCCAAATATAAAGAGTTGAATGATCAGTTACAGACCTTGGCTGATAAGTATCATTCGAATAAAAGTGCTGTAGCTGTAGCCTGGATTTTAAAACATCCAGCAAACATTCAGACAATTCTTGGAAGTACTTCGCCTGCTCATATCAAACAAATGACTGAGGTTGATGATGTTCATTTGAGTAACCAGGAGTGGTATGACCTTTATCAAGCTGCTGGTTATAAAATTCCTTGATATATGTGGTCAAGATAAAGCATTTTCGATCAGGAAAATGCTTTTTTCTAACGAACAAAATATATTTATAAATTAAGAGGATTAAACGATGATCACATTTGATGAAAAAACACAGGTATTTCACTTAGCTAATCAGCAAATTTCCTATATTATGTCAATCGAAGAGGGTAATTTGCTCGCTCATCTTTATTTTGGCAAAAAAGTCCGAAGCTACTCTGGGGAGAGATTAAATCCCCGTTTTGACCGTGGGTTCTCCGGTAATCTGCCTGGATCGTTGGATCGTTCCTATTCAAAAGATACTTTGCTGCAAGAATGGTCAGGAAACAATACCGGTGATTATCGAGTCCCAGCCGTGATTATTCGCGATGAAAACGGAGCAAGACAAACCGATTTTCGTTTTCAATCTTATAAAATTGTTGATGGAAAACCCGGCTTGAAAAATCTTCCCCATGCTTATGTAAAGGATGACACTGAAGCTCAGACTTTGATTGTAAATCTATTGGATAAAAGTTTAGCATGCGAAGTTGAATTAAGTTACAGCATTTACAACGACCGATCCGTTGTTGCCCGCAGTGCAAAATTGATTAATAAAGGGCAACATATTTTACACATTGAAAAAATCGCCAGTATGCAGATTGATTTTCCGAAAAGCGATTTTCAGGTTATTTCTCTTCCAGGAGCTCATGCCCGTGAACGGCAGATCGAACGACAAGCGCTTCGTCATGGACTTACTCAGTTTGAGAGCCGTCGGGGAACTTCCAGCCATCATATGAATCCCTTTATTGCTTTGGTCCATCCATCGACAACTGAATTTAATGATGAAGCAATTGGTATTCAATTGGTCTATTCCGGTAATCATCAGGAAACGCTCGAACGTGATTATATTGACCAAACGCGGGTGCTTGCCGGCATTAATCAACAGGATTTTGATTGGAAACTAAAACCGGGCGATTCCTTTCAAACGCCGGAAGCTTTGATTGTTTATTCAGATAACGGCTTAAATGGAATGTCTCAAACTTATCATCATTTGCTCCGCGAACGTGTTGCCCGTGGAAAACATCAATTTGCTCCGCGACCAATTGTTATCAACAATTGGGAAGCCACTTTTTTTGATTTTGATACTAATAAAATCCAAAAAATTTTAGATAATGCCACCCCTTTGGGAATTGAAATGTTCGTCCTTGACGATGGTTGGTTTGGGCACCGAGATGATGATAATTCCAGCCTTGGCGATTGGTTTGAACATGCAACCAAATTAAAGGGAGGGCTGAAAGCTTTAAGTCGACAAGTTCATGACAAGAAAATGAAATTTGGTCTTTGGTTTGAACCGGAAATGATTTCCGAAGATTCCGACTTATATAAAAAACATCCTGATTATGCTTTGCAGGTTCCCGGTCGGGGAATATCTCCTTCAAGAAATCAATATGTATTAGATTTTTCTCGAAAAGAAGTGGTTGATAATATTTTCAATCAAATAATTAAGATTCTTGATAATGTTGATATTGATTACGTTAAATGGGATATGAACCGTCATTTGACAGAAGTCTATTCAAATAAGTTGCCGGCCGATCAGCAGGGAGAAGTAAGCCATCGTTATGTACTTGGTGTCTATGATTTGGCACAACGACTGACTTCTCGTTATCCCGATATACTTTTTGAAGGTTGTTCCGGGGGTGGCGGACGCTTTGATGCCGGAATGCTTTACTATTTTCCACAATCCTGGACATCCGATAACACTGATGCTGTTGCCCGTTTGAAGATTCAATATGGAACTTCTTTGTCTTATCCGATATCCAGCATGACAGCTCATGTTTCTGTTTCCCCAAATCAACAAACCGGTCGTCAAACGAGTTTTAAAATGCGTGGTGATGTAGCAATGTCGGCTGTCTTTGGGTATGAATTAAATTTGGCCGATTTGACTGATAAAGAAAAAGAAATCGTTAAATCTCAAATTGATTTTTATAAAAAACATCGCCAACTAATTCAGTATGGAAATTTCATCAGATTGAAGTCGCCCTTTGATAATAATCAAACTGCTTGGGAATTTGTTTCGGCTGATAAAAGAGAGTTACTGCTTTATCGTTATAAGCTGATTTCTCAAGCTCAGCCGGAATTTACTTTGACAAAGCTGGCCGGTCTTAATCCTGATGAAATTTATCTAGCCGATAACAAAAAAAGATATGGTGGCGATGAATTAATGAATATTGGTCTTTATGATATGCCAATTAAATTAGCGGATTGGACCAGCCGGGTTGATTATTTTCAAGTGGATAATTGATTTTCTCGATTAAAAGAATGGATCAAGGTTGAAAATCGCTAAAAATATCAGCTGAGTTAATTTAGGCAAATAATTAAAAGTTCCCCCAAGTTGGGGAAACTTTTTTGTCTATTGATAAACTTTTTATTGACTTGTGAATAATTTAATTTAAAATAAAAGAAGTGGTTGGATTATCATTATTAATTTTGTGGCTGCTTGTCTTTAAAAAAATATTTTGGTTTTAATCAAATAATTTTCGAAGTGAAGTATTCTAAATGATATTCGGCGACTTTTTCAATTATTTGATAAAGGTTTAACAAATTCTAACAGAAACGCTGACTAATAAAGAGGAAAATAAAAAATATGAATGCATTAGTTTTAGATAAGATGAATCATTTGGAAGTTGAGAACTTGGAAAAGCCAACTCCAAAAAATAATGAAGTTTTAATTAAGGTTGCCTATGTTGGGGTTTGTGGAACCGACAAAGCCTTATACCAAGGTCTTCCTGGTTCAGCTGACGCTGTACCGCCAATTGTTTTGGGGCATGAAGATTCAGGAACTGTCGTTGAAGTTGGTGGGGATGTTACGAACTTTAAAGTTGGCGATCGGGTTGCAATTGACCCAAATATTTATTGCCATAAATGCGATTTCTGCCGTACGAATCGTCCAGAATTATGTACTAATTTATCAGCTGTCGGTGTTACTCGCAATGGTGGTTTGGAAGAATACGTAACAGCTCCTGAGGAGGTTGCTTATAAATTACCTGATAACGTCAGCTTTAAGCAAGCTGCATTAACAGAGCCACTGAGTTGTGTTGTACATGGTGTTGATTTGTTAAGTATCAAGCCTTATCAAGAAGCAATTGTTTTGGGTGATGGTTTTACCGGCCAATTATTTGTAAAAACACTTAAAGCGTATGGTGTTTCAAAAGTTACTATTTCAACCCGCCATCTGGATGATGAAAAACACGTTGAATTTCTTAAAAAGGTTGTTGGCGCCGACGAGGTTGTCGATGCTCAGTCGAACGATTTCGATAAGGGCTATGATATCGTCATCGAAGCTGTCGGATCAGTGGACGTCCAAGAACAGGCAGCTAAAGCAGCTGCTCATGGCGGACAGGTATTAATGTTTGGTGTTGGCAAACCAAAACAAAAGTTCTCTATTTCTTCTTATGAAATTTTTCAAAAACAGTTGACGGTTCAGGGATCGTTTATTAATCCTTATACTTTCAAAGCAGCCATCGCAATGATTTCGGCTGGTAAAATTGATCCATCCGAGTTAGTAAGCAAGGAATTAAAAGCTGTTGAAATGAATGATTATCTTTCCGGTAAGATAAGAACCAACAAAGCCGTTTTGAATATTGAAGCTGCTTTTTGAGCTTGGATTGCTTCACAAGGGTAATTGTTAATCCTTTATAATGTTTCTATGGCCTTTCAAAACTTTTAAAAAGGAGAAAATATGCCAGTCCAAAATAAAGCAATGTTGATCACTTACTCAGATTCGATGGGTAAAAATATTAAAGAATTACAAGAAATTTTGGGGAAATACATCGGTGATGCAATTGGTGGTGTCCATTTGCTGCCTTTCTTCCCGTCAACTGGAGATCGTGGCTTCGCCCCTTCGGATTATACCCGCGTCAACCCGGATTTCGGTGATTGGCAAGACGTTGAGACTCTTGGAAAAAAGTATTATTTGATGTTTGATTTCATGATCAATCACATTTCTCGTGAATCAATCATGTATAAAGATTTTAAAGCAAAAAAAGATGCTTCAAAGTATAAGGACTTTTTTATTCGTTGGTAAGAGTTTTGGCCAAAAGGACGTCCGACTAAAGCTGATATTGATTTAATTTACAAAAGAAAAGATAAGGCACCGATTCAGGAAATTACTTTTGCAGATGGCAGTAAAGAACATCTTTGGAATACCTTTGGTGACGAACAGATTGATATTAATGTGAAATCCAAAGTTGCTCAGGAATTTTTTAAAGATACTTTGCAATCAATGGTCAAACATGGTGCTGATCTAATTCGCTTGGACGCCTTTGCTTATGCGATAAAAAAGATTGATACCAATGATTTCTTTATTGAACCGGAAATTTGGGATTTGCTTGAATCGGTTCGACAGATTCTTGAACCACTGCATGCCGAAATTTTGCCGGAAATTCATGAGCATTACACAATCCCGACCAAAATCAATGAGCATGGTTATTTTACTTATGATTTTGTTTTGCCTTTGGTTATTTTGTACACTCTTTATTCCGGAAATCCCAAGCAGTTAGCCAAATGGCTGAAAATGTCACCAAAAAAACAGTTTACGACTCTTGATACCCATGATGGAATCGGAGTTGTTGATGCTCGCGATATTTTAACCGATGAGGAAATCGACTATACTTCTAATGAACTGTATAAAGTTGGTGCAAACGTTAAACGGACTTATTCATCTGCTGCCTATAATAATTTGGATATTTATCAGATTAATTCGACCTATTATTCGGCCCTCGGTAATGACGATAAAGCATATCTGCTTGCTCGTGCAATACAAATCTTTGCTCCAGGTATTCCACAAATTTATTATGTAGGATTGTTGGCTGGCGAAAACGATTTGGATTTGTTGGAAAAGACTAAAGAGGGACGAAATATAAATCGTCATTATTACAGTAAAGAGGAAGTCGCCAAAGAAGTGCAGAGACCGGTTGTCGCTTGTTTACTGAAATTATTGGCTTGGCGCAACCAAAGTGCTGCTTTCGATATTCAAGGTGATATTCAGGTAAACGCAACAAACGAAAATGAAATCAAAATTGTTCGAACTTCAACCAATGGCCAAGACATTGCGGAATTAACTGCTAATGTCACTCTAAAGACTTTTACTATAAAGGAAAATGATCAAGTTATTTTAATTGAAGATCAGGTTGATACAAAAGATATTTAATGCTCCCGATTTTCTTTTGTCTTTAAAATAATTAAATTCAAAAAATTCCAACGATATTGTGTATAAAACAAATATCGTTGGAATTTTTAATTATCTATTCATTTACTAATACATTATGATCTTATCAACTATTACCAAAAAAATGGACAAAAGCAAAATGTCTTTAGTGGAAGAAATAGCTTGTTGCTAATCGTGTTGGCTGTTGATCAATTTTTGTAAGGCTTCACGGTTTCCTTCAAAACCAAAAATATTCGAATCAGCTTGAATCTTAAAACTATCGGCAAGATTGCCGGCATCATAGGAATCAAATCCTATTTCGTTAATCAAAGTTGCGACGATTTTTTTGTCTGCGCTGTCACCTGCAATCGGTAAAGCAATTCGATCGGAACTCCCATTTTTCTTTGCCAATTTTGGAAGGTCAATAACCCCAAAACTATTAAATGCTTTAACAACCCGGCTGCCTTGAAAATAATCAGCTACAAATTGCGATGTCGCAATTTGATGATTGATGAACTTAGCTAATTCACCATCGCGTTGAGGAAAATAATTAGTCGCATAGATAACCAATTTGTTTTTTAATAATTGTTGGTCTAATTCCTCTAGTGTGCTGAATGGAATGGCCAAAATCACCAACTCTTGGCTGGCAGCAGTGGAAATATCCCCAGCTTGAATATTTTGTTTATCTAAATTATCAATTATTTCTTGTAACTTACTGCCGCCATGTCGATTAGATAAGACAATTGTGTGACCAGCGTCCGCCATTAAACTGGCCAGACTTTGGCCAACTTTGCCGCTACCAATGAATCCGATTTTCATATCAAACCTCCTAAAAATAAGAAATAGTTACATTTATATTGACTTTGTAACTACATGTATTATACTACTCAGTGTAACTAGTTACAAAGATAAAAATTATGTAACCAAAGGAGAAAAATATTATGACTAAAACTGCAATTGTAACAGGGGCATCTCGTGGTATTGGCCGTGAAATTGCTTTAAAATTAGCTCAAACTGGTTTTAATGTAGTGGTTAACTATAATTCAAATAGTGATTCCGCTAACGAAGTAGTTAAAGAAATTGAAAAATTAGGTCAAAAGGCTTTAGCTGTACAAGCTAATGTCGGTAACGTTACCGATACTGCTAAACTATTTGATCAGGCGATTGAAAAATTTGGTGAAGTTAATGTCTTGGTTAATAACGCCGGATTAATGATTACGCAGCCGATTAATGAAGTCACTGAAGAAATTTTTGATCGTCAATTTCAGGTTAACGTTAAAGGCACCTATTTTATGTTGCAAAATGCTTTTAATAAATTAGCTAATAATGGTGCGATTGTTAACATTTCAACTTCTGTCAATGGACAAATGTTTCCGACTTATAGTGTTTATGCCGGGACCAAAGGTGCTGTTGAACAATTCACAAGGCAATTGGCAAAAGAATTTGGTCCTAAACAGATTAATATTAATGCTATCGCTCCAGGACCAACCGGTACTGATCTATTCTTAAATGGTAAATCACAAACACAAATTGATCAGCTAGCCTCATTAAATGCCTTTAATCGTTTGGGAAAGCCCGACGATATTGCTGAAGTTGTTAATTGGCTTGTTTCACCTGAAGCTAAATGGATAAATGGCCAGACTTTACGTGTTAACGGTGGATTTATTTAAGGAGATATTTAAAAATGGAAAACCCAATTGCAGATTACCAAAAAATTCAGAAAAACTATAATCAATTGGTCTCAAAAAATTATCAATTACCATCTAAGACGCCACAAGACGGTGAAAATGTATTAGTTGATCATCGTCCTATCAAGATTACAATGATGGTCAGAAATCAACAGGTTACGATCATTACGATTCATTGTTCTGAAGATGGTAATCAAGCTTGGGACGAAGTTTTTGAGGGTTTTGAACAAGGCATGGGCTGGTCTTCGATAAAATTTTTTAATGCCTATCAAAAGGCCGTGCGTGACCGCCAGACAGTGACTGCAACGGCTCATGGTATCCAAGCGGTTCACGAAAGCAAACCTAATAATTTAACGGTTACTTTAACCAGGGTTGGTGATTAATCATGGCCAATCAAGCCGAAATACAGCGTAAGGATGAAATATTGGCGACAGCACAGAAGATATTATTTGAAAAAAATACCGTCAAAATATCGTTAACCGAAATTGCTAAAGAATTGGGCATAACTCACGTTGCTTTATATCGACATTTTAAAAATAAAGATGATCTCTGGTTTTCTCTTGCTAAACACTGGTTAATAACAACAGAAAATGACTTAAATAAAATAGCAACCAGTCCCGCTGCAAATCCTGTTGATCAGCTCCATGTTTGGTTAACGGCTTTAACAAAAGCAAAACAAGTAACCTATCAACAGCACTCAGCCTTATTCAGTTTATATACGGACATGGTTAGGACTCATCCGGAACTCGAAGCTCAGCATTTGCAGGTATTACAGATACAAATATTATCAATCTTTAAAATAAAACAGCCAAATGAAAATGATTTGGCAATTTCCCAAGCTGTCTTGGATGCTTTTACTTTCTTTTACGACCCACGTTATAAAGAACATTGGTCAAATCCGAAAATAAATATTAGGCAAGAAAATATGTGGCAATTAATCAGTCCAGCAATTAAAAAATGGGAAAATTAGAAAGGAATTATTAATATGAAACAAACTATTGTCATTACTGGCGCTTCAAGCGGTTTTGGAGCCCTTAGTGCTCGTAGCTTGGCCTTAGCCGGACATATAGTCTACGCCGGCATGCGGGAGACCAATGGCCGTAACAAAGCAAAAGTTTCTGCAGCTCAGGAATTTTCCGAAAACAACAAAGTTGATCTTAGGCCAATCGAGTTGGACGTTAATCATGAGGATTCCGTTAACCAGGCAGTCAAAACTATTATTGCCGAGCAAGAACATATTGATGTCGTGATTCATAACGCCGGGCATATGGTAGTTGGTCCGGCTGAGGCTTTTACTCCAGAACAGTTGGCGGCGCTTTATGATGTGAATGTTTTGTCAACACAGCGTGTTAATCGCGCAGTACTGCCTCTTTTAAGAAAACAGCAGCATGGATTAGTCCTATGGGTTTCAAGCTCGAGTGTTAAAGGCGGAACTCCACCTTATCTTGCACCGTATTTTGCTGCGAAAGCCGGTATGGATGCTCTGGCTGTTTCCTATGCTGCTGAATTAGTGCGCTTTGGGGTGGAAACGTCCATTGTTGTTCCTGGATCATTCACTTCTGGTACCAATCATTTCCAACATGCTGGTCATCCAGATGATCAAAAAATCGAATCCGAATATGAAAGCAAATATCCTGATTTAATGAATCAGGTAAGCGAAAAACTAGCTGAACTAGCTCCTAGCGATGCTTCAGCTCAGCTGGTCGCCGATGCGATTGTTAAAATCGTTCAGGCTCCGGTTGGTCAACGCCCATACCGGGTTCATGTTGATCCTGCAGATGATGGTTCTAAAAAAGTGTCTGATTTAGCTGATATTAATCGAGCTGATTTTCTTAAGCGAATTGGTCTCGTTGATTTGGTTAATGATACGAAACAATAATAAAAGATCCGTTCTGACAATGAAATCAGAACGGATCTTTTTATTTATTTTTCATGTAATTATCAATTGGATTAATGATGGCTGTCTAATAATGAAAAATATTAAACTTAAAGTTATTTACTTCCAAAAGGGCTCACTGCCAAAATCAGTATGTTGAGAAAGATCTTTCCAAGTATCCAGGTCTTCTAATTCTTGATCGATTTGTGTATGTGCGTTGGCAAGTGCATCATTGCCCAAAACTAAATGCAGTGGGGAAGGATCCGCTGTAACAGCTTTGACTATTGCCTTAGCCGCCAATGCTGGATTCCCTGGTTTGCTATCGACAGTTCTTGTTGAAGCGGCAATATTGGCACCGACAGTATTTTGATAGTCGTTGATTTTAACACTTTCTTTAACTGCTGAATTGCCTGCCCAATCAGTACGAAAAGCGCCGGGTTCAACTAAGGTTACCTTAATTCCTAGCGGATTTACTTGTTGCGCGAGAGACTGGCTAAATCCTTCTACTGCAAATTTAACTGCATGATAATAACCAAAGGCCGGAAATGTTGTTAAACCGCCAATTGAAGAAACGTTGATAAAATGTCCGCTTTTTTGTTTGCGCATAACAGGTAAAACAACACGGGTCAGATCGCTAAGCCCCCAAAAATCCGTTTCAAACAATGCCCGTGCATCGGCTTCGTTGGTTTCTTCGATAGAACCGAACAAACCATATCCAGCATTGTTAACTAAATAATCAATTCGACCAAATTTGTCAATGGTCTTTTTTACAGCCTGACGAACCTGTTGCTGGTTAGTCACATCTAAGTCCAAGAGCAGGACATTTTCATTATTTGAGAATTCTTTTAGACTGGTACTTTTGCGGGCAGTCATTACGACACAATAATTTTGCGAGAGTAATTCTACCGCTAATGCCTTGCCTAATCCTCTGGAAGCGCCAGTTATAAACCAAACTTTTTTTGACATAAGTATGTCCTCCTTTAATTTGTCTTTGTTTCTAAAAAGTATCATACTACCTGATAGTAACTATCAAGCAAGGGAAGTCGGCGAATGTTATACACGATTAAACAGGTTTCTGAGATATTGAAAATTCCAGCTACTAAATTACGCTATTATGCTAAATTTGGATTATATCCAACAATTAGTCGCGATCAAAATAATCAGCGTTGTTTTAACGAATGGGATTTGAATTGGGTTTATCTGGTTGATATTTTAAGCAAAACAGGTATGCCTTTAAAAGCTGTTCGACACTATGTCGAAATTGCCAGGGAAGGTGATACCTCAGTACCCGAACGTTATCAAATGTTATTAGATGTCAAAAAATCTTTGGATCGGCAGCAACATAATTTAGAAGAGCAACAGCAGGTAATTGACCAAAAAATTGGTTGGTATCGTAAGGTTCTAAACGGTCAAACTGTTGATAAGTGGAATCCTCAAACAATTAAAGAAAAATATCGCGATCGTTTTCCTGACAATAATTTAATTGGTAATAAAAAATAAAATTACAAAAAAATACAGAAACCAACCGTTAATTTAAGTTCCAATATTAATAAAAGGAAATCGATTTTCATTCAGGTTTTGTTTGTTTAAAAATTCTTGCCAACGGCAGTTATATAACTCGCCAAGCTTTGGAGAATTTAGGACCTGAAAAACATCCATGCTTTCTTTTGTGCTTTGCTCTACAATCGTTTGATCTCCTTTTAAATAATCCAGCACCCCCTTTTTTTTGATAAAATGTAATTCTGTTTTTTGTAAAGATACTGTTCGTTGCTGCCTTTTGGAGCTTTAAAGTGATTAGATTGTAAAATAAATGAAAGCGAATAACAAATTTCTAAATATTTTTATTGTTATGAAGATAGAATAATTGCATAGGAGGGATGAATGTTTGGATTTTTTTCTTATAGCATTATTATGGTAATTACGCCTGGCCCTAATAATTTGATGGCTCTACAAGAAAGTCGTCTCCACGGTTTTAAAAAAATCATCTCTTTTCTAAGTGGCTTGTTTATTTAGTTTTTTTATTCTAGATTCACTGGCATTTTTGTTTACAGATCGTTTAAAAACTGTTTCTCCGATTGCTTTATTGGCCTTAAAAACCTTGGTTCAATCTATTTAGCTTATTTAGTTTTTTTTCTGTTTAATTCTGGTAACAGATCACGGGAAGGGTAGGAAACTGGTAACCTTTTTTGGCGGGCATGGTACTAAATATGACCAATATTAAAGTTATTCTTTATTTTTTAATTGGCTATATTTCATTTTTGCTGCCGATGTTTAGCCAACAAACAACCATCATTATCTTTTTGGGGATTGTTATGTGCTTAATCACATCAGTAGGTAACCTGTTGTGGGCCTTATTAGGGACATGATTTCAAAAAATGGTTTAATAAATACAACTTTTTATCGAATGTTATTTTAGTGGCTTTACTATTCTACGCAATAATTGAAATGTGGCAGTAAGCTTATTTTGGTATCAGTTTATTTATAAAATAAATTGTACGTTTTAGCCAAAAAATATTTAATCAAGCAGCAATTTTTTCCACTGATAATTATCTGTTGCAAGAATCTTCACTGATGATTAATTTTTTTATAGGAAAAGTAAAAATACTTTCTCAATCAAGGGAAGAATAAGGATTTAAAAAGTTATTCTTCAAACGAGACCAGTACCCGGCCTCGACTATGTGATTCTTTGACATAATGTTGCGCTTCTTTTGTCTTTTCAACTGAAAGAACGCGATCAATGGGCACCCTTAATTGTCCCTTTTCAAGTTGCGCAATAAAATGTCGATAGTTATTTGGGTCGAAATTTTCATGTATAAATTTGAAATCGGTCGTTTTATCACAACCAGTCAAAGATATTGAGATAATTTCCGCACTCTTTAAATGTTTCGAAATAGCTTCTGACAATAACTGACTTCCAGCAATATCTATAATTAATCCATCTGCTTCTATTTTAGGCAGTTCTTCGATCGTGTAAGCTCGGATATTTGGCAATTGTTTTTGAAAATATTGTTTGCTAGCAGGAGTGACAAGCGGCCAGATGTTTTTTTGCTTGTTGTCCAACATCTGTAACAAATATAATCCAACGACTGAATTGGCGCCTGTAATAATAATGTTTTTAGTCTCGCTTTGATCTATCTCTCTCTTTAAAGTTAATGCTATGCCGGGACCGGCAAATAAAGCAGCTGCACTTTGATCGTCGACTGTGGCTGGTAAGAGGAATAATAAATCAGGTTTTTCTGACAAAACATAGTGGCTGTATGCACCTGTAGGAGTCATCACCAATACTCTTTTATTTAATAAATTTTGATCACGTTTTTTTTCCGACTTCGACAACTTGGCCGACTCCGCCCATACCGATTATGCGCGGCAATGCTGTTGATTTATCACTAGTTGCGTTGGGACTGGTTTCCTTTTTGAAATCTGAAGGTAATACCGGCAAAACTTTCATTTTTACTATTACACCATTATCTGTGATTTGTGGACGTTTTTGCTCCCGATACTCTATTCCATCAATTCCGTTGAAGTTTGTTTGCACGACAGAAAACATGTTAAGCCTCCTTAGCATTTTTACTATTTTTTAATAATATGGGGTCATTCTAACACTTATTTTTAATAAGCCACCTAAGATCGAAAATTTAAAGAATGATAAATAATTTAAAAATATGATAAAACAAATTAGCTGTACGAGCAACTGAGCCGTTTTAAAATAATTCTTGGTTCGATTAACATTTTATTAACTATTCGACAACTTTTTATAAACATTTACTGGATATGCTTTGCTCCATAAATATCAAAGGAGCAATCAATAAAAATGGGAATCGAAACTTACAAGGATATTTTTAAATCGATAAACGGCAGGGTATATTTAGAGCAATTACCCCATTTAGAAAAAATTTGTTCGGGACAATCTTTTTTATACCGTAAAAATGGCAGCGAAAGTATGGTTATGGAATTATCGATGCATGATTTAGTTGACGCTGATCTATTGGAAAAGGCATTCTTGCAATCGCTATCCAGATATCCTTATCTGACCAGTAAATTTATTAAAGTTGATGGCGATTTTTATCTTAGTGCAAATTATCTGCCGATGAAGTTTGCTGAGACCCCTCGATTAAGATCACTTGGGAGCTTGGAAACAAATTACCATTTAATCGACATAACTTTTTTTGAGAAAAAGATTTATGTTGCTTATCATCATGGTCTTTGTGATGGCCGGGGAATTATGCCCTTTATCAGGAATTTAATTTATTATTATTGCTTAAAAAAATATCAACCTGCGATTGATATTGATGATTCGGGTTTAGTTTCTGAAAATATGTCAATTGGCGAATTACAAGAACCCTTCGTTTCGGAGAAAAAAGCAACCGAGACATTACTTGTATTTAAACATGATGCTTTTAGGCTCCCGGAATTGGCAGCTAATAAATATCTTGATAAAAGCACCAGATACGAATTAAATATCGATCAAGATTCTTTTGTGAGATGGGCACGATCAAAGCATGCAACGCCTTCGATCGCTGTTGCCTTGTTAATGTCTAAAGCAATCAAAAACGTTCATCCAAATGAAAAAGAAATAATCTGTAATCTGGCCAGTGACGACCGCGCTGGAAGCAGTTGCCAAAATACTTTTCGTAACTGTGTCGGCAATATTGAATTAGCTTACAGTCGACATCTTGATGAAATTCCTTTTCTTGATCAGGTTGAGAATTATCGAAATACGATTAGACAAAACAAACAGAAACAACAGCTGAAAGACTCAATTAGCCGGATGACAGCTTTATCCAATCAACTTGACAAACGAAAAGGATTTTTAGCCAAACAAAAAATGCTTTCCTTCTACGATGATTTGATTCTAGATACGTTTGTTTTGAGTTATATTGGACAGTTCAAGCTTGGTGCTTATGAATCATTTATCGATAACATTCATTCTTATATCAGTGGTTCGAAGAGTTTAACAATCCAAATGTCGGCAGTTAATAAGACTTTGTCTCTTGATTTCATACAAAGTTTTGCCGACAAAGTTTATTTGGAATCATTTGTAGAAGAATTAAAGCAAAGAAACATCGACTTTTCTGTTAACGGTCCTATTGAATTTGAAACGCCTTATGATGCTTTAAAACAAAGCGAATTTATTAAAGAAGCTTGAGATAATTGATTTTTGTCAATTAACATTTCATAAACATTTTTAAAACATTTCATAAACAAAACTTTTCTATTCTATAGATGTTCAAAAGATATTTACAGAATTATTAAAAGGAGGCAAGTATGAAAATATTAATCTCGATCATCGCCGTTATTATGACTGGCGGCTTAGGCGTCTTGGCTGTCGCCTTTTGGAATCATTATCACTATCAAAAAAATTCTATTTAATTTAAAAAGGAGTTATCAAAATGGTCGCAGGAACAATCGCAATTGTAATCGTTGTTGCTTTACTCACAGCAGCGTGGAAAATATTTAATTAATTAAAAAAAGAAAGGAAATTATTAAAATGATCATTATTATTGTCATCATCGGAATTTTATTAGGTTTAACAACCGGTTGGGCTTTCTTGGTCCTAGCCGATCGTCATAGCAGGGCACTACTTGTCACGACTTCGATTTTCGGAGCTCTAGGGGCTGTATCGGCAGACCAATTACTTAGTTGGGGATTTTCAATTTGGGGAATTTCTATTCTTCCATTATTAGCCGGTTCGATTGTCTTGCCATTGATTTCTATCTATGGATTTTATCTAAGCAAGAAATATTTTAAAAAATTAAGAGCCAGTTAATTGTTTTTATCGATAGCTGTTTGATAAGATTCTATCAAACAGTTTTATTGAATGATGATAGTATTTGGAGGCACAAATGGTTAAAATTCTGGTAGTTGAAGATGATGAAAATTTTAATTCACTAGTCAGCCGTTACCTCGCTTCGAATGGTTTTGAAGTAATCAGTTGTGCTGATGGTCAAAAAGCCTACGATACTTTGTATAATAATCTTTTTGATTTAATTGTCACTGATGTTATGATGCCGGGAATCGACGGTGTTGAATTTGCCAAGACGGTTAGGCAGCTTAACGAAAATATTCCAATTCTCTTTGTAACTGCTCGCGATGATATCAAGACAAAAAAGGCCGGTTTCAGAGTAGGTATAGATGATTATTTAGTTAAACCGATTGATCTGGATGAATTGAAATTAAGAATCAGTGCAGTTTTAAGAAGAGCCAATATCTCGCAAAATCAAAAAATAGAGATTGGAAATTTATCACTCAACTCTGAAGAAATTTCTGCCAGCATAGATGATGTGACCGTTCCACTGACTGTTAGAGAATTTAATATCTTATTCAAAATGCTTTCCTTTCCAGGACGAGCATTTTCAAGGGCTGAATTATTAGATGATTTTTGGGATACTGAAAGTAATGCCAGTCTTCGAGCAGTAGACGTCTATATCACGAAGTTAAGGGAAAAATTCAAATCAACGAATGCTTTTGAAATTAAAACAATTCATGGTTTAGGATATAAAGCTGTTATTCCATCATGAAAACAAGACACGGTACTAGGAGAAAAAATAAATCATCTTATTTTTCTTTGCGTAATTATATTCTCACATTATTATTATTCAGTATTATTGGCGGCCTTCCTGGTATTTTGTATACTTCTAATGCTCAAAATTGGCGAGATGTTTTGAGTAGCGGTTATACCGGATGGTATCTGCTTTATTGGGTTATCTTTTCTGCTATTTTCTCGGCTTTTGCTGCTTTTCGAAGATATAGTGACTTCGATAAACCAATCAAACAGTTGAGCCAGGCTGCTAACCAAGTCGCAAATGGCGATTTTTCAGTTTACTTGCCAGTGATTCATGATGCCGAGCATTATGACTATTTAGATATCTTATTCGAAGATTTTAACCTGATGGTCTCTGAACTGGGATCGACCGAAACATTGAAAAGTAATTTTATCAGCAATGTTTCCCATGAGTTTAAAGCTCCTTTAGCGGTTATTCAAGGCTATGCCAATAGCCTTGATGATGATTCCTTATCCGTAAAGGAACGGCAAAAATATTTAAGAGCTATTGTTGAGGCAACCAATAATCTGGCGTCTTTGGTAACTAATATTCTTCGTTTAAATAAATTAGAGAATCAAAATATGCCTGCCAAACTTTCCTATTTTGATTTAAGCCGGCAATTAGCTGATTGTGCTTTGCAATTGGAGCCTAATTGGGAGAACAAGGAAATTGATTTTCAAGCCGACCTGTTGGATAATTGTCCGATTTTGGCTGATGAAAATATGCTGGCAATTGTCTGGAATAATTTACTAAATAATGCAATTAAGTTTACACATGAGAAGGGTAAAGTTTCTCTTATACAAAAAAAACAGGATCAGGGAGTCCTTATTTCGGTTGTTGATTCGGGCATCGGTATGAAAAGCTCGGTTATTGATCATATTTTCGAGCAGTTTTATCAGGGAGAAACATCACATTCTAATAGCGGCAACGGTTTGGGATTGGCAATGGCCAAAAAGATAGTTTCGCTTTCAAATGGAACGATCAGTGTACAAAGCAAAGTTGATTTAGGAACGACATTTTCCGTTTGGCTGCCTATCAATCAAAAAAATGATTCGGACTGACAATTTTATTTATTGATTCAAATTTAAGATTCTAAGAAAGGACAAGATCATCATGCCCAATATTAAAAAAGAAAAACCGGATTTCATCGGTTATGAATATCGAGAGATTAATGTCGATGATAAACTAGTTGATCTCTATCTGGATAATTATCCTAATTTCGGTTGGCAGATAATATCAGTCGAAAAAGCACAACCAGTTAGTAGCAAGATGGTTATTAAATTGAAGCGCAACAGACATATTGCAAATAAGCAGGAGTTGACTAGGCTTCAAAGAAAATTCGAGGCTCAGTTAAGTCAGGTTGATAAACTTGAGCGGGAAAAAACGATTCGAGCATCGGCAACAGCCTTAACGATTGGCTTTCTTGGTTCAGTCTTTTTAGCTGCTTCTGTAATGCTTTTCCACGATAATACTTTTTTATCTTTTATTTTAGGGATACCGGGATTAATCGGCTGGATTCTCCCTTACCGGGTTTACACAAATATCAAGACTCGTCGTTCGCAAGAACTATCTCCACAAATTAATGAATTATACGACTTGCTTTACGATACCTGCAAGCAGGCGCACAAGCTTCTAACCTTACAAAATTAAATTCATTTCGATCTACATAAAAAAGGAGAATAAAGGGCTAATTTATTAATCTTCGGATTTTTTTTATAAATAAATTGACAGGAACAAGTTCATGAGAATAAGTCTAAACGACAAAGTAATGGGTTATTTAAAATCGATTGTAAATAATTTACATTTGCAAAAGCATGTTGAAAATAAATCTGATCGAGTGGTTTTATACAATGCTTTATCAACTTTTACTAATTTTATTTTTGCTGTTTTTAAATTGTTCGTTGGTCTGATTTTTTTCTCCCTTTGGTTTTTGATATTTGGTAGTTACTATATGGTTTTGTTTTCAATACGGGTTTATTTTTTACATAAATACACAAAAGTCCGAAAATCAGATTTATCAACGAGTGAAAGACTAATTGTTGAAAATAGATGTCTTAGAGAAGGAGGCGCTTTATATAGCTTTCTGGGGATGACTTTCACTGCTTTTTCCTGTTACATGCTTTTTTACGGTCGGGAACAAAATTACAATCAAAGCCTTGTATTGCTAATTGCTCTGATGGGCTTTACGAAGATGATTTCTTCAGTTGTCGGTTGGGTTAAATCAAGAAATTTTAAAAGTCCGATCATTCTATTTTTGAAGTCTTTAAACATAGCCGATGGCTTAGTTGCCATTGTTTTTACTCAATATTCTCTTTTGTCGATGGAACGTTCTTCAAGCGCAACTTCTGCTACTGGGTTATTCGGTATCGGAATTGGAATTTGTTTAATATTTGTAGGTTTCTTTATTATTTTAAAATCTTTTAAATACAAATAGGCATCAGTTGCTTTTAACTATTAATCAATATAAAAAATATTGTCAGATAAAATTCAGTCCAGGCAATTATATATATGCTAAATAAGCTAAACTGGTCAAAAAAGGAAGGATTATTCAAATGGCAATTTCTCAAAGTAAATTCTCATATGGTAAAAGTCAATCGCAGTTTGGGATTTTTCGGATGCCGAAGAACGCTGCAAATTGTCCAGTAGTCGTTACTATTCATGGAGGTTTTTGGAGAGCCGAATATGGTCTTGAAGAAATGACGCCGCTTGATGAAGATTTAGTTCGACGTGGTTACGCTACTTGGAATATCGAGTATCGTCGTGTTGGAGAAAAGGGAGGGGGCTGGCCTGGAACATTCAACGATATCATTGATGCGGTTAATTATTTGGTTTTTCTTAAAGAAGATTTTCCGATCGATTTATCCCGTGTGGTTATCGCGGGACATTCGGCAGGAGGGCATTTAGCTCTTTGGCTGGCATCTCGAATTGTTAAAAATAAAGCAGACGAATTGGGAAATGTTTTACGTACTCCAATAAAGGTCGTGGTAAGTCTGGCGGGAGTCGCAAACCTAGAAGAAATGTGGAAAATAGGAGCAAAGCTTGGGACAAACGGTACTATTTCTTCTTTTATTGGCGGAACTCCAAAGGAAGTACCTGAGCGATATCATTTAGCTTCACCTTACGATTTATTGCCTTTGAATGTTAAACAGATTTTAGCTCATGGCGAGATTGATCGTGAAGTTCCAATCGAATTAACTATTGATTACTACCAAAAAGCATTGGAATTGGGAGACGATGTTAGTTTGATATCATATCCAGAAGCAGACCATCTTAATTTGATCGATCCTTTTTCCTCAATTTGGATTTCAACCGCTAATTCATTAAAAAATATAATTAATTCATAAATGAGAAATACAATAAATAATAATTTTGTAGAAGTAGATTTTTCATTTCACTTACATTATTATCTTTATATTCGTTGGCTATAAAGTCCAATTTTACGAAGAAAGGATTGACGTTTCTTTAATGAAGAAGCACGTAAATAGTAAGCGGTAGATCGCTTGATTGTTTTAATACCGCACATCTTCAGTACTTGCCTGCTGAGAATTTTTCCATAATCTTTTTGAACTAAATGAACATATAGAAAAGGAGTATCGTTCGTCGTAATTATCCAAGCCTTTTTGCCCTTTAAATGTCCGATAGGAAGCAGACCCTTATATGAATAAGCGTAGCCCTTAGCAAACGTTCGATCGATAAATCCTTTTAAAATAGCCGGCATTCCCGACCACCAAATTGGAAAGATAAATATTAGCAGATTGCTATCATTAATTTGTTTACGATAATTTTCTAGACTAGGATCATCTTTTAGAAAACGTCTTTGGTGTATATGATCAAAATGCAGTACCGGATCAAATCCTTCAGCGTATAGGTCGATGATTGTTACCTGATGCTTTGTGGACAAATTGTCCTTAACTTGTTTAAGAATACTGGTATTGAAACCCTTATTATTTGGATAGGAATAGATGATCGTGATCCGCATAAAACTCTCCTTGGTTGATAAGACTAAATTATGAGCTTCTCTAAAAATCATTATATCAAGGAAAAAGAGTTTGAAATTTATAAACTATATGTGCTTTATATTAAAGAAATCGAAGTTAATCAATTGGCAGAATTCCTTTATTTTTTGTTAGACTTTAACTGCAGTTCTTAAAGGCTGCACTTTTTTCAAAAACTAATTATGGAAAAGGCCTGTTTAAAAGACAGGTCTTTTTTGTTGGGCAATACTACTAATATCAAATTAAATTATCGACAAAAAGGCTGATAAAACTGGCAATTAATTGTGGATGGAGCCACTGCAAGAAATGGTGACCATTTAAAACAAGCTGAATTGAAGCATTGTTTTCATTGAAATATGGATTACCCCATTTAGTATAATCGGGATAATTGAGAGCTGATATAATTGACAATGTTGGTAACTCAGTTCCAATTTTCATGCCCTGAGTTTTTTTCAGTGTTTTAATGGCTTCTTTTAATTCATCGATTTCAAAGAGATTACCTGATTTTTTTTGATAGATCTTTTTAGCCTGCTTAACTAAGGAACCGGGGAGCCATGGATTAATATCTGCGTCCATTCCTTGGCCGGAACTTTGGCTTTGTTTGGCCTCGTTGAGACCACTGTTCAGTTGATCTGTGTCGTGCAACATTATTTTTGGAGCAGTTGGATCAATTCCAATCAAGCCCGATACTTGAAAGTCTTTTTGTTTTTGATGAAGAATATTGAGCAGGTAAACTGCGCTAAAGCTATGCGATACGATAAATAGTTTAGAACCGCCTACTTTAGCTAGTAGTTCCGAAACTTCCTTTGAATAATTCTCCAATGTACGCTGATGGTAGACAGGATCACTACTAAAACCAGACCCGAGCATATCGACACTGATCAGATTATATTTACTTTCATCTAAGAAAGTAAATAAATTGTAAAAGTCTAAATAAGCACTATTAATGCCCATGGCGGCGAAGAAAACAAGCGTTGGTTTATTTTGTTTAATTTCTTCACTGGAAAAACAAGTAAAGACGCCGCGAGAAGTTTTGACATAATTTTTATTCATTATTAATTATCTATTTTAATGCATCCGCTTAAATGCGTTTTTATGGATACTTATCTTCGACTTTTAGAAACTGGATAAATAATTGAGTGAAAATATTATTTAGCAACCACATAAATAAAAATAGACTTGTTTCAACTCAAATTATTTAATTGATTTGAACAATTCTCGAGCATTGTTTTGCAACTTCGGGATCGTGGGTCACGACGACAACAGTCTTGCCCTGTTTGTTCATCTCAATTAGAAGTTTTAAGACTTCATCGCGATTGTTATGATCCAAAGAACCGGTTGGTTCATCGGCCAGGACGATTTCACCTGATTTGATTAAAGCCCTGGCAATAGCAATTCGTTGTTGTTCACCGCCGGATAGTTCAAAAATTTTGTTTTTTTCGTAGCCCTTTAAACCGACTTTATCCAAAGATTCTGTAATCAAAGCCATTTTCTTTTGCTTATTACCTTTATAGTATTTAAGTGCAATCAATAGATTTTCTGCAATCGTGTCAGTTTCAATCAAAGCAAAATTTTGAAACAAATAGTTAATCTTGTTCCGGATCATTTTAGAAGCGACAACACTGTTGGCTTTAATATTTTTTTTACCAAAGAATTGATAGTTGCCGCTATCAAAATTATCAATCAAACCGAGAATGTTTAACAAAGTCGATTTACCCGAGCCACTGGGGCCAATAACAGCTAATAGTTCTCCGGCCTTAATCTCCAAATTCAAGTTATGAAAAACGACCTTTCTGCCAAAAGCTTTATTTAAATGATTAATCTTAATTATTGTTTCGGTCATGATTGTTCTCCTTTTAATGCCGAGGCTAAATTTTGTTTTTCCTGGATGAGAATAAAGACAGCTGATAGGGTAGCGTCGATTGCTATCAACAAAAGGACGAAAGGAATTACCAGCATCGAATGTCCAAATACTATTATTGCAATCAACTGAATTATATATAAGCCGATTAAAATCGTGATTTCAGTTCTGTAACGATCGATTAACTTAACTCCTAACAAGCGATCAACGGCCAGCTCGTTGGCTCTGCTTCTAATGATGCAGGCCAAAAGAAATACCGAAGATATCAAGCTTAAGAAAAAGACGGCGATGGCCACTTCCATTAAACTTGTAATTGATTCTTGATCGGTTGAAGCATTGTCAGCTAGAAGCGAGTTGTCTGTGACAAATTGTGGTTCCATGGTGACAAAAGATTCTAAATTACTAATGGCTTTGATTTTCTTCCGGTTGCTTGCTGTATTTTTTATCTTGATGGGATTACCGACCCCATTGTCGGATAGCAGAGTTTTTTCATAAAAAGTGACATTACTATCATTGAAAACCTGAAAGATCGCTTTGGTGAAATTGTTTTCATTATCACTGTTATAAGTGAACACAGAAAGCTTAGAGGCATTATAGTAATTTATTTGTACTGGGATATCGGTGATTTTGATATTTTTTGTTCTTTGGTAGTTAGATCATTAAAAATCAAATTTTGGCAAAGATATTTAATCTTTTTACTTTGTTTTTTATAAGAACTTGGTACGAGAAATTGGCGAACATTATTTTTATTTCTTGCTAGTATTAATTTTTTATTATGGGTATATTTTAAATAATTTTCATTAACGGTCATAACTTGGAAAGTTTGTTTAGATTTATAAATTGAAGAATAACCCTTTTGAGTTATCAGATTTTTGATTGGATTAATAACTTCACCATTTATATACATTGCCTTGGTTGATTTTTCCAGCCTGGTAAATAATGAAAAAATTTTGTCGGCGGTTTTGTGACCTCCCAGCAGGTAATCTTGACTTTCTTGATTTGATTCTCGAAACTGGTTCAATGTTAGAACGTTACCGTATTTTTGCCAATTATTATTTAATTGGTTCTGCTTGATTAATGCCTGAATATTATCCGAAAGCAAAATTATTAGTCCAGTAACTAACAAGGTCATAAAAGCTTTCATGATTAAACAGAGGACATTGCCAAGCTTGAAATTAAGAAAATTCTTTAACATTTTGCTGATTGTGACTCGCTTAATTATTAAGTAGGCAAAACTGTTTAAAGCCAGAAACAGAGCTAGAATGGCTAATTGAAACAAAACTAAAATTAAAATAAATCCGGCTGGTCGATAGTTAAAGTAAAAACAAACGCCAGAATCAATAATAAAGCTGGTAATGACAATCAAATATGTATTTGTTTTGATGAAATCCCAGAAAATTAAACTATTACTAATGCCGTTTAATTTTTTAATACCGATTTCTTTTACTTGTGCCAATGGAGCATAGACGATTACAATTGCCAAGACCAGAAAAAACATCACAATAATTAGGGCAAACAGCATTAAATATATATTTATAAATCCAGTGATACTATTGTATTTGGATGTTAAAAGATTCTTTGGACTAACGGAAAAAAATCGGCTTAACTGATTGACAATAACCTTTTTATTGAGCTGCTTAGTTGATGAAATAGTATAGGTCCCATTTATTGTTTTATCGCCGTGGCGATAGTAATGATCCATTGTTTGGAGGAGAACTTTATTTTGTTTCCAAAAGACTGGAATCGAACCAATCTGATTTCCACTGAGAGTTTTAGAACTGGCATAGGTATTTTGACTGTGTTTAAACAAATTGCTTTGCTTTAAATTGAACTGTTTAAAAGGGAAACTGCCTTTATTGAAGACGACTGATTTGACGACAATGTTAGCTTTTTTCCTTGGGTGTCAGTCCGAAAGATTGAAATATGTTCCTTGTTAGCCAGCTGTTTAAAGAAAGTTAACTCGGAACTGGCCGATTTGTTTGTATTGGTAATATAAAACTGAAAGGAATGATCCGTCTTTCCTAAGTTTTTAACGCGGATATTATCTTTGGTTTCATAGACATTAATCACCAGAAAACTGGCAAAAATCAACGCAATCAATAAACATGCCGATGTGACTCTCTTCATAGCGATCCGTCCTCCCGATTTAAATTTTCACTATTTATGATTACTGTACTACAACATGTAGTACAGTAGCCAAAAAAACAGATTATTTTCAAAATAATCTGTTTGTCTTTAATAAATTATTTGTTAATATTGTTGTTTAAATCATCTCAGGTTAATTACCCAAGTTCGATGACCCGGTCGCTTTTTTTGGCCAGATCCAAGTTGTGGGTCACCATAATAACTGTCTTGTTGTAATCGTCTCTAAGTTTCTTAATCAAATTAAAGGCATCATTGGCATGTCGATTATCCAAGGCTCCGGTTGGTTCATCGGCTAAAATCAATTGGCCGGGTTTTAAGATGGCCCTGGCTAAAGCTACCCGCTGCTGTTCGCCTCCCGAAAGGCTGTTAACGGTCGTTTCAGCCAGTTCGGCCAAATCGATTTTAGTTAAAACGTCTTCGATCCGCTCAACTTTCTCTTTAGTAGATAAAGTGCTAAAGCGCATTGAAAGCATCAGGTTGGATTTTACTGAAATATCGTTAATCAAAGCAAAACTTTGAAAGAGATAGTTGATTGTATTGCGACGGATTAAAGTTGCTTTCCGGCTGTTAATTTTTGGCAGCTTTTTTTGTTGAAGGATAATCGAGCCGCCGTCGACTGTTTCTAATAGACCGATCATATTCAAAAGGGTCGATTTTCCGCATCCGGAAGGACCGATGATTGAGATGAATTCTTTTTCAAAAACCTGAAAAGACAGATCTTTAATGATCGCTCTCGAAGCGTAGCTTTTTTTGACATGTTGTAAATCAACGAAACTTTCCATGATCTCTTATTCTCCTTTAAATAGTTCCAGTATTTGTTTAAATTCGTTTTTCGACATGTATTTCCAGAAGATCAGCATTTGAATTAAGAACAACAGGATAACTTCGGCTATCGCCAGTTTTGATCTGATTAGAATCGAAGCAATCAATTGACAGACAAAGATTGTCGAAATAAAGGCAATTGGCCAACAATACAATTGAAAGTATGAGTACCCAAGAAATTTCTTAATCGATATTCGCTCTTCGTTAGAGATTCTGAAGATCGTTGCCAAACTCAAAAGATTTAATATCAAAACAATCATCAAAAAGACAGAAGCAGTTCCGAACCACCTGATTGTTTTCCAAATATCTTTCTCCAGTCCGTCAACATAGTTTTTAACGGAAAGAAACTTTGGTTGATTATCGGATAAATTAAACTTATTGAACAATTTGTTGCTGGTAAATTTCTTCATGGTTACGTGGTTTTCAAACTTTATATAGCCTTCAAGACCAGCAGCTCGAAGACTGCCGGCTTGCACATAGCTCACGTTCTCGGGAGTCGTTACATAGATAATCGGTGTCGTTGTAGTCGAAGTTCTTTTGGAGCTTTCCTGGGTACTCCAGGTAAAGATCTTTTTTTCAGGGTGATAGAGAGCAAACAAAAACTGTTTCTTTTGGTTGAAGATGGTTTTAACATCGTCACTTTGAATACCGCTGGTATCGTTGGCTTTAATCCAGTGCTCTTTTTGTTTAAGATCATTTTTGCTGAGTGTATCGGGCAATAAATATAAACGATATCCCTTTTTGGCCAAAGACAATTGTTCTTTGGTAACTTTGATTCCAATTTTGCTCAAATAGTTGGGTGAAAAAGTCATCTTCCAAAAAGGTTAGTTACTGATCTGTGTTTTTGGAAAGTTGGCATTGTTTTCATTAATTATTTTTTTACTATAGTAATCACTATTGATTAGATAAACACCTTTTTTTATTGGCAATTGATTTATACCAGTCATAAAAGCTCTGGTCCAGTTGATTTGACTGGCCAGTAAAAGACTGACTGTCCTGACCGACAGAAACATCATTTAAAACCTGCATTTTAGAAACGCTTTGCCAGTGAAGTGAGAGACGAGCGTTATATGAGAGCTCGTTAAGCGGACCATCGAACGACCAGCCTCCATAAACAAGCAAGACGCTGAAAATTAAATAAAATGTGCCGGATAAAAAGTAAAGAAATTTTTTTGGAATCCTTTCGTGAATAGCATCAAGTGGTTTGATGATAAATATCGTTAAACTGGCAAAAAGAAAGATTATAAATAATAATAATGTATTGCATACACCTGCCAAAAATAGATAGCTAATTAAAGGGATTGAAAAACTTGGCCACCCTGAAATCCAAAAACCAACCAAAGCCAACAAAGGAATCATTAAAATCGAGGCGTTAAAAAAAGGTATTAACAATGCTTTAAAGAAATCAAGTTTCGACCAACCCAATAACATTGTTTTCCCTAATTTATCAATTGATTTAACTATCAGAGAAGACAGGGATACAAAGATAAGAAAACTCGTTAAAGCTAGAACGACTGCAGCAACGGTAAAATACAAGCTATCATATTCGAAAGAACCAAATTTTTCCGCTAGAAGTTCGTCGTATGTTTTTCCACTGGCTTTGACAAGGCCTGTTATAAATTTTTTTCTTTGTTTGTGGCTGCCGACAATCTGATAAGTACCCTGTACTCCATCACTTTTATCGATCAATGATTCTAATTTTTTAACAACAATTTTATCAGCATTATTGAAGGAGGGAATACTGCCGACAGAATTAATCGAACCCTGCTCAATACCCAACGTAGCATTAGGATTATTGCTGTTGAGTAACTTACGAATTGATTTTTGATCAATTACTTTGGTTCCTAAATAACTCATCGATAAATCTTTTTTATTTGGATCACCATAAAAACCAATTATTTTTTCAGAGGCTGAACCATCATTAGATAAAGTAGTTTGTGATTTAATTAAAAAGACATGATCCCTAACCGCATTATCTAAAATATATTTTTTAATTTTATCTTGCTTGCTTTCGCTTAGATTCGATAGGTAAATTTTATTAGAATTACGATCAAAAGAGTAATTTTGCCAATCTGCTGAATAACGATTGCCTAAAAAAAAGATCGTCATCATCAGTATCGTGAGAGCCTGGATAGCGACCATAAAATGTATCAAAGACCTACTGGTTAATTTTGTTAAAACATTTTTCATTAAATAATTAATTCCTTTTTATCTTGCATTTCAATAGGCATAAGCTCTGCTTATTTCAACATATCTTTATTTTTTAAAAATTAATAATAATATCCTTCGAATTTTGTTTATTAAAAATGGCTAAAATATCAGTTCCAACAGGCGAACTTAAGGCACTGCTCGTTAAACAAAATACCTTGCTCTTTATTTAATAACTATTTTTCCTCTGCAATTAAAAATCGTCAGATATTACTAAAAAGTCTCTTTAAGCCGGTTTTTTGATAGTAAAAAGCAATCAATTTATTGCCTTTGTGAATTAGGATTTATGCGAATTGAAATAATTTTCTTGATATTCCTCGAAAGAAGAGGCTAGTCGGTTGGATCCGGTAATTCTTAAGGCTTCAATTAAAACGTTATTGTCCTGGATTGCTTTTTGCTGATCGTCGAATAGAATATTTTTAAAAAATGCCAGTTTAAAACGCGTCAATTGTTGTATTTCACTAATTTTGATGTTATCAAGAAAAGTAATTAGTCCACGGGCACAATTTATTTCGCCGTGGTCGGTTAGAACTTCTATTGCCTTGACAATCGCGAATAAAGCATATCGTTTGTTGTTATGAATGTTTCCCAGCTTACTGATTTTAAAGGATATTTCTTTTGTAATTGAATAAATAAGTCGAGGGTTCAGCAGCGCCAAACAATTGCTGAAGACGCCGATCTGAAAATTGCCCCAATTTTCAATTACCATCAGATAGTCGCACAATCCATCTCTGATACTTGGTTCGACCTCAAAAGATGGATTTAATTCCTTTATTAAAGAAGCCGCTGTTGCCTGCAAAAGTAAATGAAAAATATTTTTGGACTTTTTATATTTCTGTTGTTCATCAAGCAGAATGCTATTCAATGTTCGCAAATCTTTATGATAATAAGCAGCGTATATACGTTTGACAAAAATTTGATATTCCTGGCATAATCCCGGCTTTGCCAGCTGAATAAATTCGTCAACGCTAACATGCATCCTATCAAGGAGTTGGACGATTTTAATGAAAGATAGATTGAGTTTGCCTGCTTCAAATTTGGTGAGAGAGGAAACAGACATGATTCCTTTAACTAGATCCGGCCCTTTGTATCTATTCTCTTTTCTTAAATTTTTAAAAGTCGAACCGATAATTTTTGAATCTTTATCTACCATAATTTTAGAATAACCTATGTGAGGAAATTTACATACTATTTTTTGAATCCTTTGAATTACAGGTCATTTATTACATCAATTTATTTATTCCAAAATTATAACTGGATAAATAAAAATTAGTATTACAAAAAGTTAATAATTATAATTATTATTTAAGTAAATATAATATATATAATAATTAAAAAGAATTGATAATTAATTAAAAATCATGGGACTCTTGTATATAAGTGCTAATCGTCTGTTTTTTCTTTATTAAACTCGTATTCAAGAATCAAAGGAACTTAAGCATTTATATCTAGATAGGAGCGGTTTTTGCGGGAACTTGATTCAAATTTTGCTTTTGATACTTCTATTCATCTTTAATTCTTTAAGTAAAGTCTTACTGTTATATTCCCTGTGCAGTCTTGTTGATTAAGCTACCAATAAACAAATAAAAGGGATTGGTTTCATATGATTTTTATCCGATGTCTTTTTTTGCTTTAAAAATGTTTTTTTGGAAATAGTAATCGATGTATTCTTCGACGACTTTATTTTCATTAAACTGGGCAAAAGCCTGTGCCTGTCTTAGAATTTTTTCGATTTCCCTTGATTGCTTATCAATTTGAAAGAGATCATAGGCTTTTAGATAAAGCAACTGTTCAGTGTAAGAGAAATCTTTACTACTTTTAACTATTTCTAGGGCTCTTTTGATTGCTTGTAGACTCTTTGAATAATCTTGGTTTGAAGAATAAAAATTAGCCAGATTGGCCAGTAAGTGAGCCGCTCTTTTGTCGTTTATTGTTTTTTTATCTAAGACCAGGATTCTGTTGATTTGATCAAAATAATAATCAGCCAGTCGTAATTTGTCTTTTTTAAAGTAAATAATTCCTAGGCCGTTAAGAGCCAGTAGCCGTTGGCAGGTGATGTCCTGCTTGCTTTCTTTTTCCAAAATCCAGTTAAAGAAAAACTGAACTTCATCAAAATATTTTTTCGAATTTAACGCTAAATTTCCTTTAAGAAAATAAAGCAGACCGAGCAGATCTTTTTCCTGCGCCTGTTTTTCATCAATTGAGTTGATTATTTTTCCTGCCTTATCGAAATGATATGATGCCATCAATTTAAAAGATTGTTCTATTTTTTCTGCATTTTTTCTTTAACTTCATCGTTGAAATCAGAGAAAACGTCGTTAAGAGTTAGATTAAGCCGCTTGCAAAGCTGCACTAATATATCGGAGGAGGGAGCTAATCCTTGTTTTTCCAGTTTACTGATAGTTGCCTGAGTACAGACACCTTTGGACAATTAGATTTGAGATATCTTTAGTTCTTTTCTGCGTTTGATAATAGTTTTGTTTAAGAACACAAGGGTCTCCTAAAATGATTTAATTCAATTGTGAAAATTGAATTAATAAATATACTTTATTCCAATAACGTATCATTTTAATCATAAAGGAGTTAACATTTTTATAAGTTATTCCTACTGTATTTATTAATAATTTAAATAACATTTACACGCTAATTTTTATCTTTTTGGATAAAACAAAATATGTTCTCGAACGCTTTTATCTAAAGTAAAACTTGTTCCAACCGTGTTTTTATGGTGTCATGAAATTTTCCGTTGGCAGAGCAGTTGACGAAAAGAATACATTATAATTTTCCATAGGAATTCATATTAATTTGTCTTTAACCGATTCAAGAAACTCTTTGAAGGCTTTAATTGCGACAGATTAATTTTTAGTGTTCAAGTTGAGAATTTAAATAATTACGAGGTGGAGTTGTTGGCATTAATTAACGGAATCGATATAGATAACCAAGGACGTTGTGTTCATTATCACGAAGAGAACGATGTTGCCTGTTTAAAATGCGCTCAGTGTGGCAAGTATTATGCTTGCTATTTATGTCATGACGCAAGTGAAGATCATCATTTTATGGCCAGCGATAAAAATGATTCACCGGTATTGTGCGGTGTTTGCCGACATAAAATGAACTTCGACGAATATACAACCGGAAAATGTCCATACTGTGGGCACGCTTTTAATCCAAACTGTAAAAAACATTATTCAATATATTTTTCTTAAATTACATAGTCGTTTCATCGGTTGCCAGATAGAAATGATCATATATTACTTAAAAGCTTAAAAAATGATCCAAAATCGGAATATAGTGTCAGTTTTTCCCAAAATTGAAAAATCATATTAGGCTTAAGTTATAACTTATGAGAAAAGTAGGGAAATTAATTTTTGTTGTAGTATCCTTACTTTCTTTTTTTATTTGCTTTACTTATGCCGAAAACAAAGAAAACATCGATATTGATAAAATTACCGGCAATAATACTTTTCAATTGAACTTCGATAAAAAACTGGATAACCAAAACTTCTTCACATATGCAAGCAGATTGAGCCGTAATTTGGGTCTTAATATTTACCAGCGGGTATATCAACAAAATGGCGGTACCGTTTTTTACGGGGTATTCGATTCTAAAACAGTCAGCCACTATCAGGAAAAACTTTTTCAAAGCAATCGTAACCATTGGATATTAAACCAAAATATTCACATAAAAAAATTATCTGTTTGCCATGAACGAATCGGAAAGTATCTCATTCAATTAAGGAATCCCAATAGTAAACGCCAGTTATCAGCTCTTCGTAAAAGTTTAAAAAAATATTTTCACGATAGTTCTTTTACACTTCATAAAAATTCTAATTACAAATATGATCTTGCGCCCTTGAATTATTTAAATCTTCTTTTGACTGGGTCCTTGTTTACGATAATTCTTTTGATGTGGTTCGACTATCTTTTTAGCTTGAGAAGCAGAAATTTAAAGGTTTTGTTTGGTTACGGGAAAATAGATATTTTCTTTGATTTATTGACCAATCTTAAACAACCACTCATTTACGGCCTGGTTAGCATTTTTTTGCTTACAGTTGCTCTCTCGATTAAATTAGGAAAAATCATTTTTCCGGTTTTGTATGTTGCAGTAATCGCAATCTGTTTGTTACTGCTGACAACTACATTTGCTGCTTTGATTTTCCTTTCGATATTGAGTTTTTCATCTTTTAAAGTTATCAATATCAAAGGATTTAGTTATGCGCGTTTCCTTTATCGGATTAGTCTTTTTGGTAAAATAATTGTTGCTTTTTTTCTTCTGATTCTCTTACAAAAGTTCATGGCTCCTACTCTGGATTTAGCTGGTCAATTTTTAAAAAATAATTTCCTCGAGAATTCCTATTCAAACTACCAGACAATCATGATTGAACCACTAATTGCCAAGAGCACTTCAGCAAAAAAAGATATGTGGATTGTCCGTCAAGAGACAAAACTATTCAAAAAACTTTTTAAGGATAACGGTTTGATAATTTCCAAGCCCGATAACAATGCATTTATTAAGGCTTATCACGATCCGTCGTCCAATCATTTCGATTATTTTGAAAATGAAAATATGGCCGAGGTTTCGCCTGAATATTTACATTCTTTCCCAATATATAGACAGAATGGAAAAAGAATTTTGGTGAAGGATAGTGAAAAAGATATGATTGTTTTAGTTCCTGTTACTGAAAAGAAGAATATCAAAACAATCAAAAAGAATATTAAGAGTGATAATTATGCCCAAAACTGGGAAGAATCCGATGAAGATTATTTTTCTTTGTATCATAAGCACCTGCCCAAGTTAAAACAAAAGATCCGTTTTATTTATATAAAGAATACGACTCTTGTTAATCCATATTTACGTTACGCTTTCATCAGATATCCGGTTATTAGGGTAATCACATCGAGCAATTTAAATAAAAATTATTCCAACTATGTCTATAACTCATTAGTTGATTATCGAGGAATTTATTTCAAAAGTCATGGTGGAGATGTTAAAAAAGCAATCCATGATTTAGGACTACAAAAATACTTTTCCGATCCGGTTAACAGCAATGATCTGATTGCGGAGAACAATCACGGCGAAATTGAATACTATACTCTTTGCATAAGTGTGGTTGCCTGTCTTTTTGTTTTATATATTTATTTTTCCGGTCTATTTTTGTACAGCTATATTTCATACCGAAAACGAGAACTAATTCTCAAATATATTTTTGGTTTTAATTTGAATCTTGATACAATTGAATATTCTTTGATTAATTCGTTGCCTTGGTTGGTTTTGGTTCCAATAAATATTTATTTTAGAACTTGGCTCGCTCCATATTATCTCGGAGCCGCTTTTCTGGAGTTTTTCCTAACTTTTTTTGCCTTCAAAATGATTTTTAAACATGAACTTAGGGGTTATCGATGCTAATAGAACTTAAAAATATTTGTAAATCTTATGATAATAAAATTATTTTCGATGGATTTTCCAACAAATTTGAAAGCGGAAGTTTTACCGCGATTAAAGGTCCGAGCGGCATAGGCAAGACAACTTTGCTTGATATTATCGGCCTTTTAATCAAACCGGATGACGGGGAGTATTTCATTGACGGCGTGCCGATGATCGGGATGAAAGCAAAGAAATTAAGAATCTATTACCGCAAAGTTTTCGGATTTGTTTTTCAGGATTATGGTTTGATGCTGGACGAGACAGTTCTTGAAAACTTGAAATTATCGACAAAATTTCTCCCTTTTTCCAACAAAAGAAAAAAGATCGAATCAATTAAGGCACTGATTAAGGTTGGTTTGAATCAAGACTATTATCAGATGCCTGTTTATGAACTCAGCGGTGGTCAGCAACAGCGGGTTGCTTTAGCGAGGCTGCTGCTGAAAAAGACGAGCATAATTTTGGCTGACGAACCAACCGGATCGTTGGACAGAAAAAATGGCGAACAGGTAATGGATATTTTAAGCTCCTTTGCTAAAAAAGGCTGTATTGTCATCACGGTCACTCACTCCAATCAATATGACCGGTATTTTGATCGTATTATTCAAATTTAAAAGGCTGATTTTATTTATAATTTATGTTTTTTCTGAAAATTTTCTTTGGTAGTTAATTAACGATGATTGACAGATAGGCGAATTTTGGATAAGATAACTGGCGAATAGATAAAAAATATGGAATAAGGAGTTTTTTAATGATTTTGGCACCTGCATATCTGAATAGTTGCTGCTGTGAACCGCGTCTTACGCGATTCACTGGTTGTTGTGTCTAAAAACCGATCTTAAAAAATTTCTCTAGACCAATTTAAAATCAGAAAATCAGTCCGTAAGACGCAAATTCTCAATTCGAAATTCGCGTCTTTTTATTTGCTTTTATTTCACAAGGAGTATAAAAAATGTTAATTAATAATCTTTACCAACTAATCGGCAAGACCCCACTACTGCGCCTGAATATCGACGTTCCAAACCGTAGTCGAATTTATGCCAAATTGGAAATGTTCAATCCCGGCGGTAGTATCAAGGACCGATTGGGAATTGCTTTGATCGCTTATGGGCGGAAGATCGGCGCCGTCAAAGAGGGCACAACAATTATCGAACCGACCGCCGGAAACACCGGGATCGGTCTTGCTTTGGCAGCCCAACAATATCACTTGCCGGTCAAATTGATTGTGCCAGAAAAATTCAGCTTTGAAAAGCAAACCTTGATGCGGGCCTTAGGGGCTGAAGTGGTCAATACACCGGCTGAGGATGGGATCAAAGGGGCGATTGCCAAAGCCCAATCCTTGGCGAAGACAATCAAAAATTCTTATGTTCCATTACAGTTTCAAAATCCAGCCAACCCCGATATCTACTATCGAACTCTGGGTCCGGAAATTTTGCAGGATTTGTCCGGGCAGAAAATCGATGCTTTTGTCGCCGGTTCCGGAAGCGGTGGTACCTTTGTCGGCACAACAAAATTCCTGCAGGAACATTATCCGAAAATGCAGGCCGTTACTGTCGAACCGGAAGGTTCAATTCTAAACGGGGGACCAGAACATCCCCACCGAATCGAGGGAATTGGCGTTGAATTTGTTCCGCCTTTCTTCGATCAGATTCATGTGGATCAGGTTAAAACAATCAGTGACGATCAGGCTTTTGAATATGTTAAATGGTTGGCTGCGCACGTCGGCCTGTTCGCCGGCAGTTCAAGTGGCGCTGCTTTAGCAGCAAGTTTACAGCTGGCAAAGGAGTTGCCGTCCGATTCAACGATTGTGACTGTTTTTCCGGATTCAAGCGAACGTTATTTAAGTAAAGGTATCTACGACAAAAAAATGAGGTGAATTAAATGAAATTCAATACAAAACTTATTCATGGCGGCATTAGCGAAGATTCATCAACCGGGGCAGTTTCAATCCCTATCTATCGTTCTTCGACTTTTCATCAAAACAAGGTCGCCGGAAATGCAAAGTGGGAATACGGGCGGAGTGGAAATCCAACCCGCGCGGCCTTGGAAAAATTGATTGCCGATTTAGAAGAAGGGAAAGCTGGTTTTGCTTTTGCTTCCGGTTCGGCGGCGATTCATGCCGTCTTTTCGTTATTCTCTTCCGGCGATCACATTGTTGTTGGTGATGATATTTATGGCGGTACTTTCCGTTTGATAGACCAGGTGTTAAGACGTTTCGGTTTGGAGTTCACTGTTGTCGATACCCGAGATCTGTCCGCGGTTGAAAAGGCCATTCAAAAAAATACCCGGGCAATTTATTTGGAAACGCCGACCAATCCCTTATTAAGAATCACTGATATTCAAGAAATTGCTGAGATTTCAAAACACTACCAACTTCACACAATTGTCGATAACACCTTTGCGACCCCTTATAATCAAAATCCATTGGCTTTGGGAGCAGACATTGTTGTTCATAGCGCAACGAAATATTTGGCTGGGCACAGTGATCTTGTGGCCGGTCTGGCAGTGACCAGCGATTCTGAAGTTGCCGAAAAATTAGCTTTTCTTCAAAATTCGATTGGTAGTGTTTTAGGTCCAGATGATAGTTGGTTATTGCAGCGGGGAATTAAAACTTTAGCTGCCAGAATGGAAATTCATCATAAAAATACTCAGCTTATTTATAATTATTTTTCTCGCAATGACAAGGTCGCACGGATATATTATCCCGGAGATCCTGCTTCTCAAGGATATAAAATTGCAAAACGACAAATGCGTGGTTTTGGCGGCATCATATCCTTTGAACTAAAAAAAGGCTTGGACCCGAAGAAATTTGTTGAGAGCCTGCGAATCATTGATTTAGCGGAAAGCTTGGGCGGTGTCGAAAGTTTGATCGAAATTCCGGCCTTGATGACACATGCCTCGATTCCTCGAGATATTCGTTTGAAGAACGGTATTAAAGACGAGCTGATCCGTCTATCGGTTGGTTTGGAAGATGGTCAGGATTTACTGGACGACTTAAAACAGTCATTCAGCAAGATTTAGTTTTTGAAAGGAATGATAAATGTTTACTGCCGCTAAATTTATTCAGCAACACGATCCGGCTGATCCTGGTATTTGGGAAATTTTGTTAACCTATTCCGGCTTTCATGCCGTCGGTTTTTATCGGATTGCCCATTATTTTTGGCAGCACAAACATCGTTTACTCGCGATGTTGATTTCTCACTGGGGCAAAAAAGCAACCGGTGTTGAAATTCATCCTGCCGCAGTAATTGGCAAAAACCTTTTTATCGATCATGGATTGGGTGTAGTGATTGGTGAAACAGCTGTAATTGGTAACCAGGTTACGATTTTACAAAATGTAACTCTTGGCTCGCGGCGGCCAATACCTGGTTTGCGTCATCCCCACATTGCCGATAATGTTTTTATCGGTGCCAACGCTCAAATTTTGGGAGCTGTTAAAATTGGCGAGTACGCAAAAATCGGGGCTGGAAGCGTCGTTTTGAATAACGTGCCGGCCCATCGAACGATCGTCGGTAATCCCGGTAGATTAGTCGACTAATTTTTTGACTCTTTCGTTGATCGCCTTCAATTATTTCTAAAAGTACTGATATGGCCTATAACTACCCCTACTAAAATTCCCAGTCCAATACCGATATCCAGATGTTTGATTAAAATGCCTAGCAAAATTCCGATGGCGACTCCCAAACATAGGCCGATTGCCATCAGTTTTATTTCTCGATATTTTTTCATTTTCGTAATTCCTTTTTAAAATAAAAAACGCTGTTTGATCAATGAAAACATGCGTTTTTTAGTATCTTTTATTTTATTTACGCAGGAAATCCAGAACCGTCTCTTTGTATTGGGCTGCACATTCCAGTCGCAGAAGATGACCGGATGGGAATTTGGAAAACTGATTGTTCTTAATCAATTTATGAAGAATTTCGCCTTTTGCTGGTGGATTAACCGGATCGTAAATCCCACTGGTAATCAGAGTCGGGCAGTCTATTTTGTTCAATTGATCGCGGAAATCAAAAGCCGTGATTGATTTTAAGGCGCGGTATTCGTCCTCGGCGTCAAGTGTATTCTTCTGAAATCCGGACTTTTCTATCGAAGCAATATTTTTTGGATCATGAGTTAAATGTTTAATCCAGTATTCTCTTCTTTCAGAGGTTTTTTCGGGGATGTTGTCCTTTTTAGCAGTTTCTGCTAAGGCAGAGGCCGGATTTTTGGCCGCAGAAACATTCAAAATAAGTTTGTTGATTCTTTCAGGTATTCTGACAGCTATTCCTTGGGCTATATAACTCCCTAATGAGCCACCATAGAGAACAAAATCCTCCAATTTTAATTGTTTTATCAATTCGATGCCATCGTTAATATGATCTTCTAAATCAAATTGTTTTTTTGAATGATCGGAATTTCCATGTCCTCTCAGATCGTAACGATATACCTGATATTTTTCTGTTAAGTAGGATAGATCGCTGTCGTAACTTTCTTTGCAATCGGTAACACCGTGAATCATCAGCATTGTTTTGCCTTTTCCGTTGATATCATAAGCTATTTTAGTTCCGTCGGATGTCATTAATTTCTTTTCCATTTCTTCTCCGTTTGTCTTTTCTTTTGAAAAATAGTTTTAAAGACTATTTAATAAATTGTGTATTTAACTAATATTTTTTCAAAATGCCTATAAACAAATTATCTGATTATTCAAAAGAAAAATTATGTATTGAGATTTTTCATTTAAAAGAAATATAGCTTCGATCTATATTTTTAATCTATTAAAATTTCCAAATTTATTGGTTTTGCCACCCTTTAATTTTGGATTTGATGAGATATATGAAAGCAAAAATTGCTCTTCTTTTAAGTGAACTAATATCAATCACCTTAAAAAATCGGAATATATTCTTAAAAATCAATAATATTCCCAAAAATCGGAATAAAAATCGACTTTCTCCCAAAATTGAAATATCACTTTACAATTACATTAGTCTAAAAAATGTTTATTTGGCTGAAAGGAAAAAATGAGTAATTTTCAAGCAAAACATTGCAATTTGAACTTTAAGATTGACAGTTTTTCAAAATTTATATTAGGATCGCTATCTATAATTACTTTTATTGTTTTTTTATTAATTAGTGTAGTTAGTTTTTCCTATAGTTTTAAGACTGGTTTTTCTATACACAGATTAATACCGGGTATATCGGTTGCGGCTGCTTTAGTAGGAATAAAAAGAGCGGCCCAAATTTATAAAAAAACTAAAGATATTCGCCACGCGTTAAAAGTTTTCGGTTCGTGGAATGTTGTGAGTTTTTTAATCAGTTGGGGTGGGGATTGGCTTGTAGGTGAAATCCTTAAGGGAAATTATGGGGCGATTTCTAATTGGTAACATGATTGAACTTGACGAGCCTTTTCGATGGTATTTCGAACTGATTAAAAACTCTTTTGTTTATAAAAATAGGAGTTTTTTTAAATTTGAAAAAATCCCTATTTTTTTTATATCTTTCATATATTCTGTTTGCTCTTTAATCGTCGGACTTTTTATTATTGGAATATCGCATACCGACAAAGGATTTGCCTTTGTATTATTAATATCTTTTTTTAACTTTTTAATAATATCTAATGGTTCATTGATAGAAAAATCAGGGGACGAACTTATATTAAATTTTGGTGCAAATTTGGGTGAGAACAAGTCCTTTAAGTCTTTGCTTCATCTGATTAATACTATCTCTATAATTCGTCTGTTCTTTTTGTTGGCAGTTTACTTGCCTATGATAATTTCGATTCCATGGATAGGATTTAAGCTCGATTTTTTGATAATAATAACTTTTGCTGCAACATATTTTTTTCAAGAATCCACAAAGTTGATGAGTTTAATAAATAATATTAAAAGGGATCGATTTTTATTCTTAATTTTAAAAATAATTTTTCTTTTGTTCATGGAAACACTTATTTTTTTGAAGAGAAATAAAATTAAAGAAAAAATATGTCTATTGTCTTTTAATTCAATCAAAAAAATAACAGTTTCATTAACAATTCTTATAGAAAAGCTTTCTTCTAATTACCAACTATTTATTTTGTTATTTCTGTTTTTAGTTTTCTTTCTAAGCTTTCTTACATATTTATTTTCAAAGAAATATGTTTTGTCTTTGTATATAAAGAAACACTGCCGAATAAAAAATAATGTTGCTTTCAGGATCGAAAAAATAGTCGGAATACTCGAGTTCATAATAACCGGTCAAGCGATTTTTATAATCCAAAGTTTTTTTAACGCTGATTCTTTTATAGAAATATTTGTATTGTGTTTTGTTTTATATCTTTCGATGATCAAGTATTCTGCTATAAATTTTTTACAAAAGATTTATAGCAGACAACCTTCTCCTATGACTCTATTTATTTTTACGTTTAATTTTTTACCATTTCTATTTCCATTAATTTTATTTACTACGCGCAAAATTGATATTATTTTTTATTCAATTTTTTTAACACCTTTTATAACAATTGTTTTCTTTAAAGTCCTGGCTTTTTTTCGAAAAAACTTCGTCCTACCTTTTTTGAAAGAAAAAATAATTGTTATTAGCGTAAGCACAATGACAATCAATTTAATAACTTATTTAACAGGAGTTATATCATCGAAAATATTTTGAGGAGAACAACTTGTATCTACTTATTCTCCATTTTTATTTTTGTTGTACTTTCATTGAATTGTTTTTTTGGAAGTGGACATGGAGTGGGTCTGGAAGTAAAAATCCCGATAACTAAAAATCCGAATGTTTTGCAAATTTTTCTGCATAATAGTCAGGTCTTTATCTTTAACATATTCATTGGGAATGTAACGGTCGGAATATCTACAATAATTATTTCTGGAGTTACTTTTTTTCATCTTTTTTTGAAACTAAACCAAATAAGTAATTTTTATGGTTTGCAATGCCAAGGTGTTCTATTATCAATAATCCCACATTCATTAATGGAATTATGGGTAATTTCATTATCGATGAGTATGTCCTTTATTTTTTCTGATTTTTTTATTTTTCATCGAAAGCTAAAAACTAAACATTTAATGCTTTTAATTATTACCGGCGAGGTCATTCTACTTTTATCCGCTTTTATAGAAGGACAACTTGATGAATATTTGTTAAGAAAGGTTTTAAACATTGGCTGAAGAAGATTACAAAATCGACAATATATCTAAAAAGTTTTCAAAAAAAGAACTATATTTTCATCAATCGATACATATCAAGAAAAATTGTACGAATGTTCTTATTGGCAGAAATGGTTCCGGCAAAACAACTTTGATGAAAATATTTGCCGGCAAAAGTAGTTCAGATACGAAAATATTAGGTTTGCCAAATAACATTATGATATTAGAAAATACAGCGTTCTTCATAAAAAGTTTAAGCGGTCTAAGTAATATTCAATTCGCTCTTTTTTCAAATGGAAGCCACAAAAGTACTAGAGAAATAATTATTGCTGCAAACGAGTTTTTCATAGATGAAGACACGATGAAATCACCTATATATAACTATTCTCTTGGTACTATCGAAAAGCTGAAATTCGTCTTATTGCGTTTATCAAGGAGAATTGATTTGTTTTTGATAGATGAACCTTTTACCAGCCTCGATGATCAATCTTACAAGATTATAAGTGATTGGTTAAAAAAATCGAAAAAAACAATATTGTTGAGTACACATTCAAAACAGATTAGAGACGATCTCATCAGCGGATATTTAATATCATTGGAAAACAAAAAATTTAAGATTGTAAAGGAAAAATAATGAAAGATAAAAACAAGAAAATATACTACTTAATTATTTTTTATTCCATCTTCCAAGCCACAATGGCCGTCTTGGCTTATCGTTTTTATGCGAAAAAAGAATTCGTAAGATTCGTTCACGCTGCCTTATCAACCAATAATTATAGGCTGATTGCTATAATTATTTTGCTTTCGATTATAGTTGTGTCCAGCATTCTTGCCTTTGTTTTATCTAATATATTTGCTTCAATTTTTAAGTTTTTTTTGAAAAAAGAGCAGATATCAAAAGAAGATTTACAACTTTATTTCTCGTGTTATTTGATTATTAGTTCTTCTCAACCTTTATTTTCGCTATTAGGAGCAGAAACCTACAAAATATTTTTATCACCATCGAATATTCTTGCTTCTTTGTTTTTGGGCTTGATGATATATATGAAAAGTAAGAATATAGCAAAAAGTATTTTCATATTAATATGTACGTATTTATTTCAATTACTGCTTGCTTTCCTATAAATCGATGTTTTAGCAGCATTATTAGTCAACTTATTCCGTGCGAAAAAAAGGAAACCCTCTAGCCGGAGTTTCCTTTTTATTTTGTAACTAGAAATTTTTCGAAATTAGATCTATTTACTGTTGGTTCTTTTTATTGATCCAGTCTGTTGATAGGTCCATTGCTGCCCGGGTTGCCTTGGTTTGATCCAATGCGTTCAACATAACAAAATCATGGATCATGGCTTGGAAACGAACTTGGGTCACTTCGACGCCGGCATCACGCAACTTTCGTGCGTAGGCTTCGCCTTCGTCACGTAAAACATCTGCTTCGTCGGTCAAAATCAAGGCATCGGGAAGACCTTTTAATTCTTCATTGCTTGCATGAAGCGGCGAGACAGTTATTTCGTCACGTTCTTTTGGATCGGTCGTATATTGATCCCAAAACCAGATCATGCCTTCTTTAGTCAAATAATAGTTATCACCGAATTCTTTATATGATTCAGTATCGAGGTTTGCATCAGTTACTGGATAGTAAAGTAACTGCTGGTTAATTTTTTGTCCACCACGCTGTTTAGTCAGAATTGTCATAACCGTAGCCATGTTTCCTCCGACTGAATCACCAGCTACAGTCAATCGACTAAGATCGATTTTTTTTGCGGTTTGAAGATCTGCCAGTTTCTGCAAGATAAAGTAGTTTTGTTCAACGGCCGTTGGATACTTAGCTTCCGGAGATAGGGAATATTCTGGAAATACAACCACTGAATTGGTTCGATTAGCCAATTCGCGAATAAGCTTGTCGTGAGTTTTCGCACTGCCAAATACCCAACCGGCGCCGTGAATATAGAAGATAACCGGTAACTTTTCTTGGTTTCCCGCTGGGCGGACGAAGCGTACATTGATCCGACCCCATTTATTAGTATCTACATTAATATCTTCGATTTCAGCCTCGTACTTAGTAATAGGTGAATCTTGGACTTTCTCCAACAAGCCCCGTCCATCCTTTGGAGCTAATTCGTAAATCCTTGGATGCGGTGCATTGGCATCACTAAATTCGATTGCCGCTTGTTCTAAAGAAATTCGTTTCGTCATGGTAAATCCTCCTAAATATTTGTTTGCTACATTCACTATATTAGTTGTGCACAAGTGTTTTGTCAACAATTAAAACTTTGACAAGTGACTTGTTAAAAACCAAAAATAGCGGTATCTTATTAAAGAACCGGGTTAAAGGAGGAATAATTATGGATAATACAGAAAATGAATTACTTCCTTTGGATGAACACCTTTGTTTTATGCTTTATGCAACATCGAGAGCAATTCAGCGTTTATATCATTCGAACTTAACTCAAAAGGGATTAACATACCCACAGTATTTAGTTCTGGTCATTTTGTACGAGCACGATAATTTGACGGTTAAAAGATTAGGTGAATATTTGAAATTAGATAGTGGCACGATTACACCGCTTCTTAAACGAATGGAAAAAGCCGGTTTGCTTAAACGTCACCGAGATTCGAACGACGAACGAATCGTTTATGCCAGCATGACATCCAAAGGCCGACAAAAGCGTGAAGCTGCCCAGGACCTTCCTGATGTTTTACGCAGTCACAGCCAGCTCTCCCAAGATGAATGGCAGACGCTCATGCAGCTCGTTAATAAGTTGTTAAAGGGCGTTGATTAATAAAGCACTTGCTCGATTTTTTGTGAAAACCGCTTATAAAAAATAAGCCTCAGTGCTAAATCCAAACAGCATTGAGGTTTATTTTTTTGGAATTAAATATTTTTGAAACATTTTATAAACTAAACACGAAGATCGGCAAATTTTCTTAAATCTATGATCTCATCAGCCATTTTCCAAACATTGGAATTATGCGTAGCAATAACGATAGTTCTTTTTTTCGTCTTTAACGATAGAAGCAAAGACATAACTTCTTGACCATTTTCTGGATCCAATGCAGCGGTTGGCTCGTCGGCTAAAATCAGTGGTGGATCCTTTAAAATAACTTTCGCCAAAGCGACGCGTTGAGCTTCTCCGCCCGACAAAGCATAATTTTTTTGTCTTGGGGGCAAATAGCCTAAATGGACCTGCTTCAAAGCTTCGTTTTGAATTTTTGAAGCTTCATTTGTTTTGAACTTTTTTCCAACCAGTCCTAAATTAAGATTTTCTTTAACTGTCTTATTTTCCAAAAGGCCAAAATTTTGAAACAGATAACCGAGCATATGACGAAAGTAAAAATTAGTGGATATTTTAGCCAGATCTTTGTTCTCGTAAAAGACTTGTCCATTATCATACGTTTCCAGATGAGCCAGGATATTCAACAAATTCGTTTTTCCACTGCCACTTGGGCCGATCAGCGCGTAAACTCTGCCGTTTTCAAATGTTTGGTTCAATTTATTAAAAATAAGTCGATCATCGAACTTTTTTGTCATATTTTGGATAGTAATCATAAATCATTTTCCTTTCAAAATCGTAACAGCTTGATTGTTTTCAATACTAATTTGTCGGTACATAGTTATTCCGGCGATTAGTAAGAAACCTATAAATGTGAGTACGGAGATGGTTAAATTTTTGGTCAGGGAAAAGACAATTTGATTGGCAAAAATCAGGGCGATTCCTTGAATAAACAGGTAATAACGATGAATGGACCAATTTCCGATTCCTGCAATCCGTTTGATAAAAATCTCTTTTCTGAATTCTTCAAAATATAAAAGATTCATCAGATAAAATAACATAATCGATGTCACAATACTCATTGTGCTTCCCAGCAATGCTGAAATGAGTTTTGTTCTTAAGGATTGAACATTTTTCAAGTATTGTAAATTGGTGTTTTTTAGATAGGAAACCCATTGATATACATCGTCTTTTTTCAAAAGTGAAATTGTTTTGCAATAATTTTTAAATAAAACATTATTTCCGACGACAGAGGACCAAAACATTCTGGAATTTGGTGTGCTTCCCGTGGACTCGGGTGTCATAACGACGATAATCGGATCTTTCAATGATTGAGTATCGATGTTATTGAAATTAGCATTGTATAAAAAGCGTTTTTGGTTATTTTTTACAAAAGCGATTTTGGCCTGGAAGGTGTAAAGCTGACTGCTGTTTCTTTCAAGCGCACTGCGGCCAAAATTGTTCAGGTACTCGGCATATATTTTTGTCAATGATGCTGTTTTGTACTTTAATTTTTCGGGTAGAATAAGACCAAATTGCCCTTTTTTTAAATGGTGTAGTTGTTTTTTTAATTGTTTACCGATCTTGATGTGTTGTTTGTCTAAATAATTCGCTGTGACGTAAATGGTATTTCCACTTGGTAGATAGTCGGTTTTTTTGACGCCGTCGGAGCTGTCGCAGTCTGTATATATATTCAAATTATTTTCAGATAATAAAGCATCCTGATTTTTAATGGCATCATTGGCAAAGCTATACCAGTATTTATTGCGCTCCAGGGATTCTTTTTCCGAATTACCGTTGATGAAAGTTCCAAAAGATAAAGTATAGCGGTCTTTGTTTTTTTGCCAATTGTGTTGGTTGATCTCCTGTTCGTACAGTTGATCCCTATAATGAAGGCTTTCTTCAAAACTATAGCCGACAATCGCCACGGCAATAAGTTGCGAAGAGATAATCAGTAGCAACAACCATTTTAAAGGCAAACGCCCTTTTAGTAATTGTGTCAGTCGCGTCTTATTCAAACCAAGCAGATAGACTAAACTCATAATTGTTGAAATGACGGTAAAAAGGATTGCCGGTAAAAATATGCCCACAAGCATAATATTGATTATTTCAAGTTGACCCAAGCCGGAAAATAGGAGAAATAAAGATCCTAAAACACTGCTAATGATTGCTATCACTAGAATGTCCCGCAGATCAAGCAACACCGGTTCTAACACAATACCCAAGTTTCTTTTTCCGGCAATTAATTTTATTCCGGCATTCCTCAAGTCCTTGATTCTATAGATGAGTGTCATGGCTGTAAAACATAAATTCAGAATTGCAAGACTTGATAAAGCTTCCGGGGTAACTATCATCCCCAAAAATAATGATAAAGTTTCGAATTTGGAACCGATTACCGAGCTATAACCCAATTCGCGAATTTTGTTTACCAATTCCGCAGACGTCAGATTTCCTTTAACGATTAAATAACTGTTTGCTAAATCACTTGTTTGAGCCAAACTTCTGCTTGCTTTCTTTAATCCACTTGGAAGCAAGCCCGAACCGTATTTTTCGTAAACGAAAGCTGTCTTTTGATTAGCTGTCGACACAACGATTCGACGAGCAATCAGACTATGATGGAGCCTGGCAAATTCATTTAAACTGCTGGTTAATTTTTCTCGGTTGACAGCTTGTTTAGTTTGATCGACACCAAGAACGTCGGCTCCTGAATAGCTTTCAAATCGAATTTGGTTTTGTTGACTGTTGAGCCGCCATCCCAAAAAAATGTGACGTTTGTAAAGGCAAACACCAAAAAGATGCGTTTAATCATTTGAGAGAATTATCCTATTCCAATTTCCTTAAAAATTTTTCTAAGTTTTGATTTAGCAATTAATAAGAATCAGGAAACGATTTCAAAGGGAATCATTAAAAAGAACTTTCGAAAGCCTGTTAAATTATTATCAAACGCTTAACAAAAAATATATCATATCATTCTGATGTTTTTAGCTGCTTTGAATTGGTGTTTTATTCCATATATTTTTTGAAGGATAGGAACTCTTAAAAATCGGAATATACTCCTAAAAAATTAAGAATATTGCTCAAAATCGGAATAGAAAAGTAGTTTCTCTCAAAATGAAATCAGCTCTAATATGATTAAGTTATTCTTAAGCTGTAAGTGAGATTTCGATAGTATTTAGGGATAGCTGGTACAAGATTTTTGCATTCATGCCACTGGCAGTTATCATAATTGTGGTAAATCTAATCTCTATTCATAAATAGATTCATTTTTAAATTAACGTTATTTATTTGCTCGACTTTAGGAACTAATTTTTTTGTGACTGATTTCTGTTAACTTAATATAATTAAGTCTAAATGCCGAAGGAGAAAATTCGTGATTAGTATTTATTTTGTGCGCCATGCTTTGCCTGACTATTCTTTTGATGATGATGCAACTATGCCCTTAACAGCCGAGGGCAAAAGAGATTCTTTAAAAGTTTTAAACAAATTAAATAATGTCCATTTTGATTTTTGTCTTTCCAGCCCCTACAAAAGGACTGTTGAAACAATCCTTCCGCTGGTCAGACAATTGAATTTGGATCTACATACTGATCCCCGTCTAAAGGAAAGAGTCAGAGGAAAAATTAATAATAATTATCAGGAGCTGTTGAAAAAACGCTGGGATAATTTTGATTTTCACGAAGAAAACGTTGAATCGATGAATAGTCTTCAGCAGAGAAATATTGCGGTTCTATTTGAAATATTGTCTAAGCATAAAAATGAAAATATACTGTTTTCAACCCACGGGGCAGCTTTAAGCTCGATTCTGAACTATTTTAATCCAAATTTCGGATATTTGGATTTTGTCAGGATTCGAAATTTTACGCCGTATATTTTAAAAATAGATTTCAATGAGCAAAATAAAATAATCGGTCAAAAAGAGTTATTGATCATTTCTAAATAATTGTCTTTCATCTTTATAAAATAAATAATCAGAATATTGATAAAACAATCCTTTATAGTTTGGCAAGAAAAATAAAAGATTTTTATAATTAAAAATGGTATTCAATGATGAGCAATCGAATTGATCCAAGGGGATAAAAAAGAATGGTAAAACACATTTATAAAAGGCGCGGAGCAGAGAGAGCAATTTTAAAAGAATTAAAAACATTAGGTGGTTCCGCTTCTCGAGACGATATTAAACAGGCAATTGCTGATGACAATGATAGTGAATTTAGTTATGAAGATGTTTTTGATCCAATTATCTCCAGATCAGGCAAACAATATGTTCCTTTTTTATTTGATTTTAATTTTGGAGTCAATAATTTGTTTATTGCCGGCTATATCGAAAAACCCGAAAGGGGAAAAGATATAATTTTAACCGAAAAAGGAAGAATCTCTAATGAGAAGTTTTTTCCAACTCTTGAAGAAAAAAGATTAATTGATCAATATTGGAAGAACAAATCAGAATTAAGAAAAGCTCGAAAAAAAGATAATTTAATTATTGACGATTCCACAAGTACCAAGACAGTTGAAATAGATGAAAACTCTGGCGATTCGGATTGGAAAACGGAACTTATCGACCAGCTAAAAAAATTCAGTCCCGGAAAATTTGAAAGTTTTTCCAGACTCTTAATTTCTAAAATGGGAGTCAGGATTGATAAACAACGAGGAATAATTCGTTCTGGAGATCACGGCATTGATGGTTTTGGTTATTTCCAATCAGATGAGTTTAGGACAAGCCGAGTTGCAATTCAGGCGAAAAGATTTACAAATGGGTCGGTTGGCGAACCAGAAATAGACAAGTTTAAGGGCGTTATGGACAGTTTCAATGCTGAATATGGCATTTTTATTACTACTAGCTATTTTACCGATCAAGCGAAAGAGAAAGCAGTAGTTGGCAACAATTCGGTGACCTTGATAGATGGCATCAAACTGGCCTCCTTGGTTCAAAAATATCAATTGCATATAACTCCGGTTCAAACCTTTACTCTAAATGACTATTACTTTGAAAAGGAATAAGTAAAGTCTTAATCAAACCAGCTGAACTAGATTTTAGCAGAGAGTTTTCAAGTGTTTTTAATCAAATAAATTATTAATAATTGTCTTTCATCTTAGGCATCCAAATTATATTCGGCAATATATTCCTTAACAAATTCATGCATAAATTCGTCACGTCGTTTGGCAATTTGCTTTGCTGTTTCTGTATTCAAAGAATCCTTAATTTTAAATAATTTTTCATAAAAATGATTAATCGTTGTCTGCTTTCCATTACGATAATCAGTCTTATTTTTTAAAACTCGTACCTTTATTTTTGGATCATAATCGATTTGTTGGTGTTTAAAGGCATATTTAAAAGCGCGGATAACTGCGATTGCCCCGATCGCTTCGAGCCGATCGGCATCTTGGACAATTTGTCCGTTGATGTCCAATTTTTTTGCTTGGCCAAAAGTTTCCGCCGACCAGGACATGTTGTCGATAATATAAATGATCGGTTTTGGATTGACATCAATTGCCTTTAAAAAATCAATAACTTTCTTTTTAGCTTCCTGCTGATCCGCAAATAATTTATCGTCGTAGGTATCATGCAAAGTCGCACTTGCCAAGACTATAAATTGGTTGGCAGTTGGTTCTTTTTTAAGAATTTTCTTTGTTAGACCGATTACTCGATCAATATGCGAACTATCATGACCGGATTGATCACTGTCTAAGATGCCACACATAAAATTATGAATTTTGTTCAATTTTTCAGTTTCTTCATCGCTTAGATCCATAATTTTATTCTAATCGGTAATAAAATTCGTGCTTCTTTTTTATATCGATTTAATTAAAAAGCTTCATTTGGAAATTTCAAACAAGGGTCATTTTTTATTAACTGTTTTCATTTTTATATTTTGCCAAAGAGTAACCTCCAAAAACTACAAGCCAAATTAAAGTCGTGACGACTCCCGGACAGGTCTCTTTTTGAAAGAGCATTGATATCAGGATGAAAACCATAAATGCAATTGTTAGGGGGCCGAAAAACTTTGGTTTCGGCATCAGAAAACCATCGGCAAGATAGTCCTTGGATTGGGTGTATTTTCTATGAGCAAATAAGGTAAGAATATAAATTAACAGGTAAGCTCCCGAACTGACGCTGGCAATGACGGAAAAAGCGTCTTTAATTGTTGGAATCGAGTTGATAATCGGGGAAATTGCAACAGCTAAAGCCGATAGGCAAATGGTACGTGCCGGCACACCGTTATTACTAATGACGGCACAGTTTTTATTGAATTTACCGGATGAATCCGATGCCAGCTGATAAAGGTGTCGGCCGGAAGAGTATAAGATGGAATTCAATGCGCTGGAGGCTGCCGTTAAGACAACGAAATTGATCAAACCGGCGGCCCAACTGATTCCCAACAATTTGAATATCCAAACGAAAGGAGACTGTTTTGGGTCCAAAGATTGCCAAGGATAAATTAACATGATCGCTATTAATGAACCGATATAGAAAATCAGAATTCTAATAATGATCTGATTGATTGCTTTTGGTAAAACAACCCTTGGATTTTTTGTTTCGCTGGTCGTGATACCAACAAATTCAATTCCTTGATAAGCAAAGAAAACCATCGGAAAGGCCATCACGAAATTTTTCCAACCATTGGGAAAGAGCTGAAAGTTTTTTGAAATATTTGTCAATCCGACGGCCCCAACTGGTGTTTTAAAATCTGTAGCAAGCATAAAAACACTTGTCGAAATCAGAGCGACGATTGCAGATATTTTAATCATGGCAAACCAAAATTCTGCCTCCCCAAAAAATTTCACCGTAATTAAGTTAATTGACATAATTGCAGCCAAAAATATTAATTGAATTATCCACATAGGTATTTTTGGAAACCAGAATTGAAAATAAACACCAACCGCCGTTAATTCGCCCATTCCTGTAAAAATAATCGAGAGCCAATAAGTCCAGCCGGAGAAAAAACCGGAGGGTTTGCCCAAATATTTGCTGATGAAATTTATGAAAGTATGCTGATTTGGATCCATATAAAGCATTTCTCCCATGGCTCTTGTTAGCAGAAACATAAAAATTCCCGCTGCTAAATAGACCAGCATGATCGAAGGTCCGGTAAAAGCAATTGATCGGGAAGCGCCTAAAAATAATCCGGTTCCGATTGTTCCGCCAATCGATATCAGCTGTATATGGCGGTTTGATAATTCTCGTTTCATGTTATTTTTACTATCGTTTAACTTTTTCATTATTATTTATATTAAGCTATCTTCGGCTTATATATATAATGGAAATATGTATTTGAAAGGGGCTCATTTGCCATGACGAAAAAAAATAGATTTTATATTACTACTCCGATTTATTATCCATCGGGGAAATTGCAGCTTGGAAACACTTATACGACGGTTCTGGCAGATTCAGCGGCTCGTTTTCATCGTGCTTTGGGAGAAGATGTTTTCTTTTTAACCGGTACTGATGAACATGGTTTGAAAATTCAGCAAAAAGCTGAAGCAGCTGGTAAATCCGAGATGGAATATCTTGATCAAATGGCTGTCAGCATTAAAAAACTCTGGAAATTGATGGATATATCCTATGATAAATTCATTAGAACAACTGATGAATACCACGAACGTGTTGTCCAGCACATCTTTAAGAAATTTATGGATGAGGGCGATATTTATAAAGGCAACTACACTGGCTGGTATTCGGTTTCTGATGAAGAATATTTTACCGAGTCCCAATTAGCAGAGGTTTACCGTGATAAAGAAGGCAAGGTAATTGGCGGTAAAGCACCATCTGGTCACGAGGTCCAGCTTGTCAAAGAGGAAACCTACTTCTTCAAGATGGGAAAATATTCTGATTGGCTTTTGCAATACTATCGTGATCATCCCGAATTTCTTCAACCGGAAAGTCGGATGAACGAAATGATTGCCAATTTCATCAAGCCGGGATTGGAAGATCTTGCTGTCACAAGAACCAGTTTTAATTGGGGAGTACCGGTTCCAGGGGATGAAAAACATGTTATTTATGTTTGGATTGATGCCTTATCAAACTATATTACTGCGCTTGGATATGATCCTGAATTAGGAGATTTCGATCATCAGCCGGAATTGTTTAGAAAGTTTTGGCCGGCGGATATTCAATTGGTTGGTAAAGAAATTGTTCGCTTTCATACGATTTATTGGCCGATTATGCTTCATGCTCTGGGTCTGCCGCTTCCGGGCGAGGTATTAGGCCATGGTTGGTTAGTCATGAAAAACGGTAAAATGTCCAAGTCCAAAGGCAATGTTATCTATCCGGAAACATTGGAAAGCCGTTATGGCCTTGATGCCGTCCGCTACTATCTCTTGCGAAGCATGCCCTTTGGAAATGATGGCGTTTTTTCTCCCGAAGATTTTGTTAACCGGGTTAATTTCGATTTAGCCAATGATCTTGGCAATTTGCTTAATCGAACAATCTCAATGATTAATCGTTATGAGAACGGTTTGATTCCAAAACTTGGAAATATTATTCCTGAGGATCAGGAACTTGAAGAGACTGCCCAAGAAGCAATTGATAATTTTGAAAGTGAAATGGAAAAAGTTCATACAGCAGATGCTTTAGAGGCTGTTTGGACTTTAATTCGGCGTACAAACAAATATATCGACGAGACTCAGCCTTGGGTACTTGATAAAAATAATCAAAAGACGGAGCTCGATGATGCAATGGCTCACTTGGCAGGCGCTTTGCGGGTTGTTGGTTCGTTGCTGCAACCGGTTCTTACTCAAGCACCGACAAAAATTTTCGATCAGCTTGGCCTGCCTGAAGTTGAGCCGATTGCCGATTTGAAGTTTGCCGGTATTCCTGACGGAGTAAAAGTTGTTGAGCGCCCAACGCCGCTTTTTCCAAGACTTGATGTTAAAAAAGAAGTTGAATTTATCTCTGGACTTGTACAAAAAGATACCAAAGGGAAAGGCCGCGCTCGAATGGAAGCTGCTAAAGAAAAAGCTCGTGAAGAATTGCAGGGTGAAACTATCGAAGAAATCGATTACGATGATTTTGCCAAATTACGATTAATTGCTGGAAAAATCAAATCGGGAGAGTTGCTTAAAAATTCAAAAAAATTAGTTAAGTGGCAAATTGATGACGGTAGCGAAGATGGTCGTCAAATCCTTTCCGGAATTCGAGAATGGTATCCGGATCCTTCGGTTTTGGTTGGCAAAAAGGTTGCAATTGTGGCTAATTTAAAAACAAGAAAAATGGCTGGAGAAATTAGTCAAGGAATGATTCTTTGTGCCGAAAATTCTGATGGGAAAGTTATTGTCAGCGAATTACCTGACGATGTTGAAGCTGGGGCAGTGATTAATTAATCACTGCTTTTTGTTTTTAAAAATAAAAAGCTTAGAAAATATATAGTTTAAAATAATCGCGGCGATTTGAACGAACATCGACCATATGAAGGTGTTGGCAAGTGTCGGCGAACCGATAAAATCAGTGATAATTGGAAAAGCTGTAATTCCCGACTGATAATCAATATTATTTAAAGCGAAAAATTTAATAAAAAAGCTACCATATTTTTCAATGCAAAGCCAAGTAATAAAGAAGTCGAGTAAAAAGACGAATAATCGTGCCGCTACGAATTTTAAAAATTGAATCAGCAAGGGTGTTTTTTCAGCTTTTGTAAAGACCCAAATTTTATTTGTGATAAAAGCGAAAAGAATTGCTAATATTTGAGCGACGGCGACGGCCAAAAGAGCATCTTTACTTAAATTAAGAGTTAAAAAACGAGCTATAAAATAAACAACGGTTGTTAAAACGCCAAAAATTAAATAAAGAATAATTTCATGATTTTTATTAAAAAAATTTTTCATAATCAGACTTTCTAATTCTAGCCCAAATCATGTGGATTAGGTTTTTGTTAATAAGTAATTTAGAATAAATGTTGAATTAATATATTTAGTTATAATTAAACAGAGAATGACAGAGTCGCAAAAACGTTACATACCATTTAAGAGATTGATTGACATTGCCGGGAGTTTTGTTGGCATTGTTTTGTTGTCCTGGCTTTTTTTGATTTTGATTATTTTACAGAAAATCAATGATCTAAGAGGACCTATTTTCTATTTACATGATCGAGTGGGAAAAAATCATAAACATTTCAAACTGATCAAGTTTCGTTCGATGCGTGCTGATGCGGACACGTATTTTAAACGCCATCCAGAAGATTATCAGACTTTTGTTAAAAATGATTATAAATTTCCGGCTGGTGAAGATCCCCGAGTTACCAAATTTGGCCGGATTTTGCGCCGAACAAGCCTTGATGAACTGCCACAGCTTTTTAATATTTTTATTGGCCAGATGTCAATTGTTGGTCCGCGGCCGATTACCGAACCGGAACTTCGGTACTATGGTTCAGATGTTGATAAATTTTTAAGTGTTTTACCTGGTGCAATGGGACTGTGGCAGGCGACCGGCCGTTCTGATATTAAATATCCCGAACGTGCCGAGATTGATCTTGAATATGTTGAGCATATTGGTTTTTGGTACGACTGGTACATTGTTTATTTGACAATGAAAGCTATTTTTTCGCGAGCGGGGGCTTATTGATGCAATCTAAAATCTATGTGGCATCCCACAAACTTTATCAGATGCCTACCGATCCTTTGTATCAGCCGATTTGGGTCGGACATAGCAAATCAAGCAATCCTTTTGATTTGCCGGCTGGCTGGATTGGCGATGATAGTGGCAACAATATTAGCGATAAAAATTTTGCCTTTAATGAATTAACGGCTCTCTATTGGGCTTGGAAAAATTCCGATGCTGATGTAATTGGTTTGGTTCATTATCGCAGGTATTTTTCCCTTAACCATAAAAAAGGTCTCGATAATATTTTGAACGGCAAGCAATTAGATGATCTCCTTAAAAACAATCAGATTATTCTTCCGAAAAAACGCAATTATTATATAGAAACAAATTATTCGCATTATATTCATGCCCATCACGCAGAAGCAATCAATAAAGCCCGGGAACTGATGGACCAGCGCTATCAAGCCAGTTATGACAAAATAATGAAAAGAACCGATCAACATTTGTTTAATATGTTGATAATGACACGCCAACAGCTTGATGAATATGCCGCTTGGATGTTCAATATTTTATTCAAACTGGAAAAGGAAATCAATACAAGTGAATATGATCAATATGAGAAAAGGGTTTTCGGTTTTATAGGTGAACGTTTGTTGGATATATTCTTGGACGCTAATGACAAAAAATATGTTGAAGTTCCCTTTGTTTTTGAAGAGAAACAAAACTGGTTTAAAAAAGGCGGGAATTTTTTGATAAGGAAGATCGCCGGAGGAAAGAATGGCAAATAAATACAATACAAAAAAATATGATTATTTAATTGTTGGAGCAGGCCCTTTTGGTTCGATTTTTGCTTATGAAGCAGCGAAATTTGGTAAAAGATCTTTAATTGTTGAAAAACGTCCGCATATTGGTGGAAATATGTACACACATACGGAAAACGGAATTACCGTTCATGATTATGGTGCCCATATTTTTCACACCGATAACAAAGAGGTTTGGAATTTTGTTAATAAATTCGCTGATTTCAATAATTATCAAAACCAGGTTGTCGCTAATTATAAAGGTGAATTATATAATCTTCCCTTTAACATGAATACTTTTTATGAGATGTGGGGAGTAAAAACCCCGGCGGAAGCCAAAGAAAAGATCGAGGAACAAAAAAAGGAAGCCGGTATAAGCGGTCAACCACGTAATTTAGAAGAACAGGCAATTTCTTTAATAGGAACCGATATCTACAGAAAATTAATTAAGGGCTATACAGAAAAACAATGGGGCAGAAAAGCAACAGAATTGCCGGCTTTTATCATTAAGCGCCTGCCGGTTCGTTTTATTTTTGACAATAATTACTTCAATCATCGTTATCAAGGTATTCCAATTGGTGGTTATACCCAGCTTTTTGACAAATGGTTGAGTTCAGATTTAATCAATGTGAAAACAAACGCCGATTTTTTTGAACATAAAGATGATTACATTAAAGAATTTCCGCGAATTGTTTATACAGGAATGATCGATCGTTTCTTTGACTACCAATTTGGCGAGTTAGAGTACCGAAGCCTAAAATTTGAATCGGAAACACTCGATACCGACAATTATCAAGGAAATTCGGTTATCAATTATACAGATGCCGAAACACCTTATACGAGAGTTATGGAATGGCGTCACTTTGATGGCTTGGCTGACAAAGGGAAAACAATCATCACTCGCGAATATCCTCAAAATTGGGATCGTAGCAAGGAAGCTTATTATCCGGTTAACAATGAAAAGAACACTGAAACATACAAAAAATATGCCAAACTAGCTCGAGAAAATAAAGACCAATTTATTTTCGGGGGTCGGCTTGGCTTGTATCGATACTTCGATATGGATCAAGTGATCAATGCTACTTTTAATACTGTCAGGCAAGAGTTCCATTTGCCGATTGAATTCAGTTTTGATAAAAATTAATAACGTTTATAAAATCCTGGTTTTATTTTTTAAAAGCTCAGGTTTTTATTTTTATTAATTATATTTTAATTAACGTATTGTATAATGCCTCACGATGTTTAAAAATTTATTTGGAAAATTTAGGGACTCGAAATTTAATAAAACCTTTGGGAAAACTTTCAGTAAGATAAATAATTTCAAGTCCAAAAAAAATTCGTCAATGCTTGCTAGCATTTTTTTCCCACGCTGGCTTTTTTATGGTCTTATCACACTGATATTTTCACTTTTTGACGTCTTCTTTGTTCAGTTCATGATTCAAGTAGGAATGAATCAAACTTTGACGCAAAAAATCGAGGCGGCAACTAATTTTATTATTGGTGGTCTTACGCCGGGAAGCGAAACACATCAAATTATTCTAAATTTGATATTTGTATTTGCTTTTTTTGGAATAATTCTGGCTGTTACGAATCGTTTTTGGCTGACTTTTATTCTTAACAATCTGATTTTCATTGTTTTTGGAATTGCTGATCAGCAAAAACTGGTTTACCGGAACGAAGCCATTCTGCCATCTGATTTATCGCAACTATCCAACCCTTTTGCCTTGGTTAGTTTTATTGGTATGAGTGCTTTTGAGCTGATTGCTATTTTCATTGCGGCTGTCTTGGTTATTGCGGCTCTTTATTTTCTTTTTAGAAGATTCGATTCCCGAATAAAATTTACCAAGTGGTATATTCGTTTACCACTCTTCTTGCTTTCCGGCCTGATTCTTTTTTCAGCCCAGGATCTTTACACTCCTGGAACGATTCCAAATAAAGTCGCTCTTCATTTTGATGATTCGCCAAAACCGTGGGATACGAATTTGGATCAAAGAGATAATGGTGCTATATATTCCTTTATGCGTTTTTTTGACGATAAAGTTATGACAATGCCAAGTGGTTACTCAAAAACGGCGATCGAGAAAATTGATAAAAAATACAGTAAAATTGCCAAAAAAATAAATAAGACGCGAAAAAATTATTTGAATCAACAAACAGTCATTTACATATTAAGTGAAAGTTTTTCCGATCCAAGACGAGTTCCCGGCTTAACGGTTAATCCCGATCCAATTCCTAAAATAAGGTCTCTAAAAACAAAAACAACTTCAGGCTTAATGCTGAGTTCCGGTTATGGTGGCGGGACTGCCAATCTTGAATATCAAGCGTTGACAGGCTTATCGCTGACAAATTTTCTTCCAACGTTAACTTCTCCTTATGTCCAATTAGTTCCAGGATCGAGTTATGTGCCAAACGTTAGCAACAGCTGGACGATTAAAAATGCTATCCATCCTTATCTACCGTTGGTTTATGATCGTTCAACGGTTTATAAAAAAATGGGCTTTCAACACTTTTATTCGCTCTATAGCCCAAAAGTTAAATATTCAAAACGAATTGATAAGAATCCTTATGCTAGTGACGAGTCTGCTTATGAAGACATCCTTTGGCAGCTTAATAAAACTTCAAAACCGCAATTTATTCAAACACCGACTATCCAAAATCATTTAAGCTATAACGATTGGTATAAAAAATATACTTTTAACATTAAATCTACCTATAATCGATCTAGTTGGGAAACTTCCGAAGTAAAAACCTATGTTCAAGGACTAAGCTATACCGATAATTCGACTCAAAAATTCATTGACGCATTAAATAAAATTAAACGGCCAATTACAGTTGTTTGGTATGGCGATCATCTTCCGGGAATTTACGATAGCGAGATGGATGACTCCAAGAATTTGTTAAAACTACATGAAACCGATTATTTCATATATTCAAACAAAGCAAGTAAATCGCATTCCACTAAGTTGACCGATAACACAAGCTATACTTCTCCTAATTATTTCCAGGCACTGGCAGCTGAACACATGAATACTAAAGTTTCGCCATTCTTGGCATTACTTACTGAATTAAGAGAACAAATCCCTGCTTCTTCGAACGCCTTAGCTAAAAATGGTTCCGCTTTATGGGAACCTAACGAAAATAAGAATATTTATTTGGACAATTCCGGTGAACAGATTGACAACAGCGATTTGACAACAAAACAAAAGCAGTTATTGAAAGATTACAAAATGGTCCAATATGATATTACTCGAGGCAAACACTATGTTAAAGATGATGGATTTATGAAAGTCCCTAGCAAATAGTTGCATTGCTTAAGAGGAATGCGCATCTATGAGCGAGTAGGGTAGAATAGTTAAGAGTTGATCTCTATGAAAAATTTAGCTATTTTAATTCCTGCTTATAATGAGTCTTTAACAATTAAAAAAGTTGTTAGCGATCTAAAGCATATTGTTGAAAAAATTCCGGATTCGTCGATCTATGTTTACGACAATAATTCCCAGGACGATACGGCACAATTAGCCGATGAGGCCGGGGCAATTGTCAAACACGAATATGTTCAGGGGAAAGGTGCTGTTATCCGTCGGATGTTTCGCGAAGTTGATGCTCGTGTTTACATTATGATTGATGCAGATGATACTTATCCCGTTGAAGCAATTCCTGAAATGTATCATCGAGTTGTAGACAAAAAAGTTGATATGGTTGTCGGCGATCGATTATCTTCAACTTACTTTGAAGAGAACAAACGACCTTTTCACAATTTTGGGAATTCGATAGTAAAGTTTTTGATTAATCATTTATTTGATACGAATATTAAAGACATTCTTACCGGATATAGAGCTTTTTCCTACCGCTTTGTAAAAACTTTTCCAGTATTGTCAAAGGGCTTTGAAATTGAAACCGAAATGAGTATTCACGCTGCCGAGACAAATATGTTTGTTGAAAACCAGGTAATTGAATATCGTGATCGGCCCGAGGGCAGTGAATCGAAATTGGATACTTATGGCGATGGAATGAGAGTAATTCTTAAAATTTGGAATTTATTCAGGATTTACCACCCATTGGCTTTTTTTGGCACTATTTCCGGAATTTTAACGGTTATGAGTTTGATTGCTTTTTGGCTGCGTGTTTTTATGCCGTACCGAAAAACGGGTACGGTTGCCAACATGCCAACATTAGTTGTTTCAATGATAGTGCTTTTGATAGCAATCGTTTCTTTGTTTAGTGGCTTGATCCTTGATGCCATTCAGTCTCAAGAGAAAATGGATTTTGAATATAGGCTAATTGATGCGGAACAAAGAATTAATAAATAAAATCAAAAATAATTTTCCTTACAAATGGGTCTTTAGTTTTTTATCGGCCGTTTCTTTTTCGGTTAATTTTAATTATGTTTCCAATTTCAAGGCTTTTTCAACAATAAATCAACGTTTTTCTTCAGCGAATTTTCCATTAGTTTTATTAGCTTTTGTTTTGCCTTTTCTATCCTTTTTTTTGTTGAACAAGAGGCAAAAACGAGTTGATAAATCTTGGCAGATTTTAACCAGCATTATTCTTTCTTTGTTTGTACTTTTGGGTGAAAGTGTTTCAAACACACTTAATTTAGATTTGTTAATTGCCAGTAAGGTAACTTTTCTTATTTCTATAATTGTATGGGCTGGTTTTGCCGTTTTCATTTATGCATCTATCGATGTTTTGAAATTTATTTGTAAACAAATTTCAAGTGCAAGAATTGTTGAAAAAGTTAATCACTATCGTTTTCCTAATTTTTACTTGATAGTTTTGATCGTTTTCCTTCTTTGGCTTCCGGTGATTATCTATCTGCTTCCGGGCACGATCGGTTATGATGGTTCCCGCCAGCTTGATGAATTTTTTAGGGTTTATATTCCTAAATTGAATTTTACTTATTTTCCGACCAACCACCATCCTTGGTTTGCTACGTTGGTCATGGGGGGAATTTTTAAATTAGGTCTGCTTTTATTCCATTCGAATACAGGAGCTTTTTATCTTCACTCAACAATTTTGCTGTTGTTCTCTATTTTTGCTTATTCGGGGTTAATTTTAAGAGTACGTAAATTATCTAATAATTTTAGTGCCTGGATGGCGATTTTATTTTTTGGTTTAGAACCGCATTTTTCGGCTTATGCAGTTTGTTTTGACAAGACCGGTTGGTTTTTAGCTTCAACTGCATTTTTTGTTTCAGCCTTTTTGGATGTTGTTTCTTTAAAAAAGAAAAACATCTTTTCTTATGTGTTTTTGATAATTTCAGCGCTTCTGGTATGCCTGTTTAGGAATAATGGAATTTACGTCGTTTTGCCGGCGATTCTTTTAGCTATTTTTCTTCTTAAAAATATTCGACGCACATTATTAATAGTATTTGCCGTCATTTTTGTTGTTTATGAAGGCTGGTCCAAAATTGTTCTCAAGTCTTTGGATGTAATGCCTTCTTCACCAGCGGAGATGTTGGTTGCTCCAATCCAGCAAACTTCTTTTATTGTGACTAACCATCCAAAGGAATTAACAAAAGAGGATAGGAAATCAATCAACAAGGTTATGTATTTGGATAAAATTTCCAAGACTTATAATCCAACTTTTGGTGATTCCGCTAAAAATCTTTTCAGGTATAATTCCTTTCTTATTTTGCCAATCAGCATTAAAGAATTCCAAAAAAATCCTGATTGGTGGAAGGGCAGCCTTTATAAAAAGAATGTCAAACAATATTTAGTTACTTGGGCCAAAATGGGAATTAAACATCCGTTGCAGTATGTCAACGCAACTTTGGATAATCAATTCCTTTCGTTGGATCCAATTCCGGCTCGGAATTTTAACCGAAAGGATCCTTATGGATCCATTTCGATTTACACAGGAAGACCTAGAAATACCTATTTTGTTTTAAGCAGTAAATATTTAAAAGATGTTAAGCCGTTAGTTAAAAGCCAAAAAGGGATAGTTAATTATTTATCGTTAATTTGTTCAATCCCAATTTTCAATATTGTTCTAAAGACGGCCTTGTGGAATTGGCTAGCGATAGCAATGTTCATTTACTTTATTTTCAAAAGAAATAAACTAGGGATAGTATTGACTTTGCCATCGATTTTAACTTTTTTGATTAATTTAGATGGATCGGTTAATGGAGACCCGAGATATGCCGTACCAATTGAAATCATGATGATAGCTCCCCTGCTTTTTATTAATTCAGATAAAAAGAAAAAGTTAAATAAATAGTTAGGAAAATAAGAAATTATAATTATCAATCTTTGATGCTTTGATATACTTATCCAGGAATTAATTATGAAGACATACTCCTTATTAGATTTATTGAAATTAATAATTAACAAATGGTGGATTTGGGTTCTGACGACAATTGTTTTTGCTGCCGTAGGCTTTGGATTTGCAAAAATGACTCATTTTAAAATTTATCAGGCAACTTCAACGCTGACAATATCGCATAATTATGCAAAAATCAGTCAAGCTGATAAACAAAACAGTGGTCAAGACGCTTTTGATTTGACTCAAAGCGACATTTTGTTACAGAACTCAATTAAAAGTTTGATCAAAGATTCGACTATCACTGACAATGCCAAAAAGACCGTTCATTTTTCATCGGATAATGTTAGTGTGAATTCACCTGACAACAGTGTTTTGATTAAAATTAACGCAAGTGCAAAAGAACCAAAAAAAGCTGTCAAAATTGCTAACGCCTTATCAAAGTCAACCAAAGAGATTCTTCCAAAGATTCTTCCAGCAGCCGGAAAAGTTATTGTTGCTCAAAAGGCTTCCGAGACTATCGAGTGGGTTGGACCGAGTACGAAAAAATATACTTTGATTGGAGCTATTTTTGGGCTGGTTCTATCAGGAGTAGTACTCCTTTGGAATGACGTAAAGGATAAGCTTAAGTAATGTCTGCTTGGCTGATATTTTTTTCTCTTTTTGTTAAACCGTTTACTCAGTCGATCCCACAGCCTTTCGCTGTGTTTCCTTTTTTTGTGATTGTTTTATATATTGCTTTTAAAATTTCGCTTGATCCGCAGGGAATTCTAAGAGCGAAAATTTTTCAGGGTAAAATAGTTCTTTACTTTGCTTTATTGACTTTATCGGAAATTGTACTTTTAATTTGGAATTATTCTAAATTTGGTTCAGACTCTCAAGATTTTAATGTTTTGGGTTCTTTTGTTGGCTTTATTTCAACAATTATCAGCCTTCTGCTTGTTTATTTTTTGCTTTATTTTTCAATTAAATCTGATTTCGACATGTGGCGTTTTGTCAGAGGATCAATGCTGACTTTGTTTTTAATGAGTATTTTTATTCTGCTCCCACAGCTAACGGTTGCGGCTGGCAAGAATTTGTTTTTGGGCTGGGCTAATTTAGTTGATCGGACAATCCTACCAAGGTGGGAAATTCCCAGTGATTATTTAAAGGGTTCTTATGTCGCTACGTTGCATCGTGCAAACGGATTGGAGATTGAGCCGGCTTTTTTGGCCGGCCAGTTGGCAGTTGTCTTTTTGCCCTGGATATTATCGGCGATTAAACATAATTTTTCTTTCTTAAAAAATAAATTTGGTAATTTCCCTTATGAAGCATATTTGTTGCTGATCTTTGTTGTTGTAACGCTTGTTTTAGCAAAAACAACAACCGGTCTAGTCGCGATCATCCTAACCGGTTTGATTTTAGTTTCCGATTTGCGAGGACCAATACAAAAATTTTTCATTGGAGCAGCAATTTTGGTCCTGTTCCTTTTAGGAACTGCTTATTTTACTTTCCCTCCAATTCATGGTTTTTTGAACAAATATTTATTCGCCAAGGGTGGTTTCTCAGCTTCTAATCGTATGGGAGGAACTATTGGTTTGATTATAACTTTTCTTCATTATCCTTTGTTTGGTGTTGGCAGTGGCTACATTGGTCATTACCTAGTTGAATATGTTCCCAGGAATACTAAACTCAATATTGAATATTTATGGGGTTTTAGTCATCGTTATTCGATTTTATCTGATTGGGGCGGTTTTTTTGCTCAGTATGGTCTCTTGTTTTTCTTACCGATTGTCAGAAAAGTTCGCGAACTGTTCTATGATTTTCGTACACAGATTGTACAAGATGATTTGTCCTTTTTTGTTAAAGATGCCGCTAAATATACGATGATAATTTATAGTTTTTTGGCCTTGTTTGATTTTAACTGGTTAAGCTACTATTCCCTTATTTCAATTTTTGTTTTCGTTAGATTTGTTCAATACCGAATGGATGAAAAACTGGTGGTAAAATCATAGAGATGCCTAAATTATTTATCGATGATACTCGTAAAGCTACTGTTAGTGCAGTTGTTGTCACATATAATCGTTTGGAATTATTAAAACAATCTGTCTCGGCGCTTCAAAATCAATATAGCAAAACTTTAAAACATATTATTATTGTCAATGGTGCTTCAACCGACGGGACTGAAAAATGGATTGAACAGGAAGCTAAAAAAGACGATAAAATCATAGTTTTGAATTTACCGAAAAATGTTGGCGGTGCTGGCGGTTTCAATCAAGGAATTCGTGCATTTATGGAAAAAACAAATGATGATTTTGTTTGGTTGATGGATGATGATTCCCTTGTAACCGGGAATTCTCTTGAACGCTTATTGGAAGTATGGAAACTTGACCCGACTGCTGGAATGGCGGCTAGCCATGATATTTGGAAAGACGGCACATGGGCCAATATGAATATGGCGGCACCGCTTTTCTATGATAAAATAAAAGTTTATTATGGCGACCAGCCCTTTGTAAGAATTAAACATTCTACTTTTGTCTCGACAATTGTTTCTAGGATGGCTGTTTTAAAGGTCGGATTGCCACAGAAGGAATATTTTATTTGGGGAGATGATATCGAGTATAGCCAACGAGTTACCCATTTTTTCCCTGGTTTTTTTGTTAGAAATTCGATTGTTTTACATGCTAGCGGGCAAAATCCTTTGCCCGGAGACATTTCTGGCGAAAATGATAAACGACGTTTGCCACGTTATTTAAACGAATTTAGAAATCGTCTTTGTACTTCACGCCGACGCCATTCTTTACAAAAATATCTAAAAACACTTGCTCATAATATCTTTGATTTGTTAAAAGTTCTTTTAAAACCTGGTGTCAAATTCAGGTTTGCAAAACTTAGCATTATTATTAAAGGGACTTGGAGCGGTTTCTTCTTTAATCCGCCAATTGAATATGCCGATTCGGATTATCAATATCGTGCCGAGGTTACAGAAAAGACATGGAAATAATTCAGCATCCGACAGTAGATGTCGTTATACCAACCTATAAGCGCCCCGAAGAGCGTGACCGGCAGAATTATATGTTAAAGGATGCTTTGAATTCTGTTTTTCAGCAAAGCTATCCGGTTAATAAAGTGTTCGTTGTTGTTGATGGCCGTTCAGAAATTGCTAAAGAAATCGTGGCTGATTTTCATGAGGATCAAATCAGAATCATTGAATCAAACGAAAAAAACGGCGGCGGTAGTGCACGAAATTTGGGTATCCGAGCTTCTAAAGCGGATTTTGTTGCTTTTTTAGATGACGACGATCTTTGGGATAAAAATAAAATTGAAAAACAATTGGCTGTTTTGAAAGATTATTCTCCCAATGATTTGGTTTTTTCTTTTACGCAAGTAAAATCAGAAGAAAGCAATCACTACGATCTTTTGCCTGCAAGTGGTCCACGAAAGGGATGGTCTTTTGCGGAATACATTTTTCTTCATAATGGTTATATGACAACGTCGACGATTATGTCGAGTCGTGGACTGCTGGCTAAGAATATGTTTACGGAAAAACTTCCAAAGCATCAGGATTGGGACTGGTTGTTTAAAGCCGATTTCTTTTGTCATGCTAAAGCTGTTTATGTTGGTCGGCCTTTAACAATTTATCGAACTCAGTATGCAGGACGATCAATGAGCGTTTCTCAGCGGAACACCTGGCATTATTCTCATGAATGGATGCTTCGGTACCAAAAGTATTTAAGCAAGGAAGTGGCTGCTAGTTTTGATCGCGGGAATGTGATTAACGGTTTGTTAGACGACCATAGTATGAACAAGCTGAAAAAAATTTGGATTTTACGTCATATTTTATTGGATTTTCCAGATAAAGAACGCAAGTCCGAATGGAAAAAACATATTTTGCCCTTTATTATCGCTCAACTGAAAGGACGGTTTCATGCCGCAAAATAAACCTGAACCATTAGTGTCTGTAATTATGCCTGTTTATAATCAACTGGATTTTCTTGATCAAGCTATCAAAAGTATTTTGAGGCAAAGCTATTCTAATTTGGAATTAATCATTATTGATGATGGCTCGAATTCGGAAACACAAAATTTTTTGTCGCGAACCGCTGACTCGGATCAACGCGTTAAAGTTTTTCATCAAACTAATGCAGGACAATCGGTCGCTAGGAACAATGGACTTTCAAAAGCAAAGGGTATTTATGTTTATTTCATGGATTCCGACGATTTGGTTGATACCGATTTGATTAATCAATCGGTGGAGCTTTCTCAGCGATTGAAAGCTGACACAATTATTTTCGATATTGGCGAATTAAACGAAAAGGGCGAACATATTTTAATGAATGATGGTCCTAACTATCAACAAACCCAATTGCTTTCAACACAGGAAGCACTCAGCCTAATTATTCGTTATTCTCGTTTCGTTGGTCCTTTCAACTATTTTGCTCGCAAAGATGTCTACACGAAAAATCAGATTCTTTTTCCGGAAAATATGATTTTTGAGGATCAGATTTCAACACCAACGGTTTATTCACATGCAACAAAAATTGCTTTTCTAGCGGGCCGGTCAATGTATTGGTATCGTCGGCGAGGGAGCAGCGCAACTGGAGAGAAATGGACCAAGAATTTAAAACAAACAATTACTGATCTTTTTTTTGCATTAGACAAAGAGAGACAAATTTATTTGAATTTTTTTGACAAGAAATATATTGATAATTGGCATTTTCACCGAATGATTCGTTTTTATAATTTTTATTTTCCTTTGAATATTCGCAGAAAATTTGCCAAAAAAATGAAAAATGATATTGATTCAATTGGCATAAGTACGTTGACTCGTCGGGAGAAAATTACCTATAGAGCGGCTTCATCGACTTATATTAATTATTTTTATCGAAATTTCAGAAAAATTAAGGATATGTGATTCTTTGATCAGCTTGTCTATAATTAACTAGTCGAGGTACTATTTTATGAAAATTGCAGTTATTGGTACAGGTTATGTTGGCCTTTCGTTAGCCACGTTATTATCTCAACAAAACGAAGTTAAAGCTTTGGATATCATTGCCGAAAAAGTTGAGAAGATTAATCAAAAAGTCAGTCCAATTGTTGATCATGATATTACGGATTTTTTTGAGCACAAAGATTTAAAGCTTCAAGCGACTCTGGATCCTAAAGAAGCAATTACGGCGGCTAACTTTGTCATTATCGCTACGCCAACCAATTATGATCCGCAAACGAATCATTTTGATACATCCAGTGTCGAGGCTGCGATTAAAGAGACAATTGAAATCAATCCACAGGCACAAATTGTTATTAAATCTACAATTCCAGTTGGTTTTGTTGATAAAGCAATTCAACATTTTAATTTTAAAAAGATTTTCTTCTCTCCGGAATTTTTGCGGGAGGGCAAGGCTTTAAGCGATAATCTATATCCGAGTCGGATTATTGTCGGTTCCCAATCAAAAGAAGCTCATCAATTTGCCAGCTTATTAAAGGGAGCTGCAGTTAAAGAAGATATTCCGATTTTGTATACCAACAGTGAAGAGGCTGAAGCAATCAAGCTTTTTTCGAATACATATTTGGCTATGCGGGTAGCTTATTTCAACGAATTGGATACCTACGCTGTCAGCAATAACCTGAATGCAGCCAAGATTATCAAAGGGGTCGGCATGGACCCGCGGATCGGCGACTTCTACAATAATCCAAGTTTTGGTTATGGCGGTTATTGCTTGCCGAAAGATTCCAAGCAGCTATTGGCTTCTTATGAAGGAGTTCCACAGGAACTGATGACAGCTATCGTGAAATCCAACGACACAAGAAAACGTTTTATTGTTGAACAAATCTTGTCGAAGAAACCAAAAACAGTTGGAATCTATAAATTGGCTATGAAGTCTGGTTCCGACAATTTCCGTCAGTCATCGATTATTGATGTGATGAATTATCTGGCTGAAAATAATGTTGAAATCATTATCTACGAACCAACTTTAAAAACGGAACTTTTTCAGGGGAAAGAGGTCGATAATAATTTAGCTGATTTTAAAAAGAAAGCTGATTTGATCATTGCCAACCGGGTCACTGAAGAAATCAAAGATTCGGCAGAGAAACTTTATACCAGGGACCAATGGAAAAGAGACTAACAGGGCCGCTTTTAGGAATTGTCACGATTAATTATCTGAACTGGCAGGATACAGTCGAGATGATTAAAAGTTTGCAAAGACAAAGTTTTCAATCTTTCCATATGGTAATCGTTGATAATCATTCGGCTAACAATTCTTTTCAAAGATTATCCGAACTCTATTCGGACAACCAACAGATTACTTTGCTTGAAACTTCTGATAACCTCGGATTTGCTAAGGCGAATAATTTAGGGATTAGTTTTCTGAAAAAGAATTATGATTTGTATAAAATATTTATAGTTAATAATGATCTGCTTTTCCAAGATGACACTTATTTGAGCAAGCTAATGCATTTTAAATATGAAAGCAATATTGGCGCTGTTGGCACAAACATCCTAGCTGGTCAAAATCTTCAACAGAATCCAATTTTTGAACGGACTAATTTGTTTAGGTTACTGGAACAGAACTGGGATTTCCTTTTTTTTCCAATTTTTCATTCACGATATAATGTGTTTAGAAAAATCAGCCAGTTTTTACGACAATCGCGTCCTGAAAAAGGAGATTACGTTAGGGATAACATTTTTTTTCTGCACGGATCTGCAATTTTGCTAACAGAGAACTATCTTAAATGGTCCAAAGGTTTTTATCCAAAAACTTTTCTATATTTCGAAGAAAATATATTAAAGATAATTTTTGATAAAGCATCATTGAAAATGGCCTTTATTCCAATTGCCGGCGTTTATCATAAAGAAGATCAGTCTTCCAAACTTGCCAAACAAGACGAATCCTTTAAAATTAGACTTTTATCGGATAACTCGCGCAAGGCCATTTTTTTAAAGCTTCTACCTGCTTTTTTTATAAAAAGAATAATGAGTGATAATTAATCAATGCAAGAAATCAAGAAACAATTAAAAACTGGAGTTATTTTCACGGCGATTGGCCAATACGCTGGCGTTGTTTCCAACCTGCTTGTTAGTATGGTTCTCTCGCGGATTCTTTCTCCGGCCGACTACGGAACTTTGAATATTGTGCTTGTTTTTTTGCCTTTCTTTCAAATGATTTCCGAATTGGGAGTCGGACCGGCTATTATTCAAAATCACGATTTGGATGAATCAGACTTGTCTTCTTTATTCAAAATGTTATCTGTCGTATCGCTTTTGATTGGTTGTGTTTTTGGAATTTTTGGTTTTGGTCTTTCTTGGTTTTACGGAAAAGCAATCTATATTCCTATCGCTTGGTTATTGAGCATTAATATTGTTTTTTCAATTATGTCAGTTGTCCCAGTAGCGATTTTGACCAAAAACCAACAGTTCAAGATACTGAATTTGTCCGGTCTGTTGAATTATATTATTGGAAGTATTATTGGTATCATTTCCGCTTTCAGTGGTTTGGGGGTTTATGCCTTAATTATCGGCTCGACTGTTCCGGCAATTCTTAATTTCTTTTGTTATTATCGTTTATCTAATTTCCATATTATGTCTGGATATAATAAGAAATCTTTCTTGAAGGTCCGTCATTTTTCATCGAATCAATTTGGTTTTGGATTGGTAAATTATTTTTCCCGAAATCTAGATAATATTATGGTCGGAAAATTTTTCGGCCCGGCAGCACTGGGAAGTTATGGCAAGTCCTACCAAATGTTGACCTATCCTAATTCAATTCTTACGGATGTAATAACCCCGGTTATTCAACCGGTTCTTGCTCAACATCAAGAAGACGTTGAATTAATTAGAAATATCTATTCCAAAGTTTTGAGATTGCTTTTCTTGGTTGGTGTACCTTTATCATTTTTCTTATGCATCAATGCATCGCCATTAATTGCTTTCCTATTTGGTGGCCAATGGGATTCTGCGATTGCTCCCTTTAAATTTTTGTCTTTAGTAGTTTGGACCCAGATAGCCGGATCTACAATTGGTTCGATTTTTCAAGCTCGAAACGAAACAAAATATCTTTTTAGAACTGGGATTATCTCAACAATCATAATTGTTTCGGGAATTTTTATTGGTATTTTTCTTGGTGATATTGCTAAATTAGCTTTTGTTTTGTCAATTACTTTTTTGATTAACTTTTTGTTTACTTTTTGGATGCTTACCCATTTTGCTCTTAATACAAGTCTTTGGTTTGCAATTAAAATATTAATCAAACCTTTTTTGCTTTCGATTTTACCAACGGCTGCTTCTCTAGCTTGGATTATTTTTGGAATAAATCCTAGTTCCAATTTTTTTCAATTGGTTATTAATACTCTTATTTTTGGAATAGTTTTTCTAATTGAAACTTGGCGAACCGGCGATATAAAATTTGTCATGAATTTTATTAAAAAAGAATGATTAATCAATCTAAAGTCATATTTTTATAATCTCGTAATCCCTTGATAATAAACAATCGGTAAAATTATTTTCCGTTAATTAAAACTGTGGAGTTTATTGATTTGGAAAATAAAAATGTAAAGAAGTATCAGTTATTAATACCCCTTTTATTGAGTTCTGCTTTGGCTGAAACAAGCATGATTGCTCCATCTGTTTTAGTACATCAACAAAGGGCATATGCAACTTCTACAAGTACTAATTATGCGTCCATTACTTCTTCAACTAATGTTTCATACACGGCTGTTGTTGTTGAAGACAATAGAAATGATGGCGTTTATACTTCCGGACCGGCTTTGACCAGTGCCAGTACGATGACTGCTAGTGCTAAAGGCTCCATTTATAATGGGCATACGGTTCAGGTTGAAAAAATCGATAGCACCAAACGCAGTAATGGAATGATATATCAGTATGCTCAAGTAAAAGATGGCACCGCTACTTATTGGATTGATTTAAGAGCTTTGACGAGAGTTGATTCAATTACAGGGACGCAAACATTAAGTGATAGTTATTCCTACATAAATCAAACCAAACGCAGCGATGGCGTTTATATTTCCGGACCGGCTTTGACCAGTGCCAGTACGATGACTGCTAATAAAAAAGGCAGCAATTATAATGGCGATAAGGTTCAAATAGAACAGATCGATACGACGAAACGTGTTTCAAATGGAACGACGTATGAATATGCAAAAGTTAAGGATGGCTCTTCGACGTTTTGGATTGATCAAAGAGCTCTTTTTGACCAAGTATCTTATACAAATAACGTTCAGTACCAAGCCCATATTAACCAAACGAAGCGTAGCGATAGTGTTTACTATAATGGTGCTCCTTATACGAGTACGGATACTTTAAAAGCAAGTACGACTGCCGCTCAATTTAATGGCGATCCGGTTACTATTGAGAAAACAAGTGTTCAAGAGCGTTATAACGGGACAACCTATACTTACGTTGAAGTTTACGATCAAACGAAAAAGGAGTACTACTGGATTGATCAGAGAGCTCTTTTCGATCAAGTTCTTTCTACCAACACTACTCAGTCACAGGGCTATATTGATCAATCAACGAGAAACGATAGTGTTTACTATAATGGTGCTCCTTATACGAGCACTGATACTTTAGCGACAAGTACGACTGCCGCTCAATTTAATGGCGATCCGGTTACTATTGAGAAAACAAGTGTTCAAGAGCGTTATAACGGGACAACCTATACTTACGTTGAAGTTTACGATCAAACGAAAAAGGAGTACTACTGGATTGATAAAAGGGCTGTTAGCACCTATGCTACGGTTACTTCATCTACAACGATGAATCAAACTGCTCAGATTTATGAAGGTTCAAGAAACGACGGAATTTATACAAACGGTCCGGCATATACCAGCGCAGCGACAATGGCAGCCAATGGCAGCGCCTCAACTTATAATGGCGATTCGGTAACAATTCTCAAGTCGGATGTTACTAAACGTTCTAACGGATTGATTTACACCTATTATCAGGTAAAAGACGGTTCATCTACTTTTTGGATCGATTCAAGGGGTGTAACTCAAAAGGCTTTGAATATAAGTACGAGTGGCCTAACGACGGCACAGAAAAATTGGTTAAACAGTATTGCTCCTGCGGCAGCCGAGGTTGCTGATTCCAATGGACTTTATGCTTCTGTCATGGTGGCCCAGGCAATTCTTGAATCCAGCTGGGGGACGAGCACATTGGCAGCTGCTCCTTATAATAATTTATTTGGTATAAAAGCCAGTTATTCACCATATATAAGTGGTTATGCCAGTTTTTCGACCACTGAATATGTCGGTAGTCAATACGTCACCGTTAACTCTTCGTTTAATACTTATTCTTCGGTAACTAATTCTTTTTATGATTATTTATATAAGATGAATTACGGGGTTACTTGGAATACATCTCTATATCATAATATCTTCCGTTCGGTGGCTGGAAGCTATAGTCAAGCAGCAAAAAATCTTGTTGTCGATGGGTATGCAACTGACCCAAATTATTCTACAAAACTAATTAATCTTATAAATAGCTATGAACTTTATAACTTAGACTAATTTTTTCATCTTATTCTTTAAATTGAAAGTCCCAACGAAGGGCTTTTTTTGTAAACTTATTTTTGTAAAAAAGCTTAAAGACGGCTTTTACTTCAATTTGCGATATTACAGACCAAGATATTTTTCTAATTTCCAAGTTCTGTCTATTTGGGTAGGAGATAATTAAAGAAGGTTTTTGTTTATGGGTAATTTTTATGAGAATTATTTGGAAGGGGGAAATAAATGAAATCAAAAAAAGCAACAATTATAATCACTTCAATTATTGCTTTTGTGTTTGTTGTTGGAGCAGCTGTATTTGCGGTTAAGGCGTTGAATCAATCACCTGAATCAAAAAAAGAGGGTGCCCAAAAGAAAACAATTTCAAACAAGAATTCCAGTAAAAAATCTGTAAAAGATAAAAGCGAATCTTCTACAAAATCTCAAAATTCTTCGTCAACTATTAATAAATCCAGCACATCGAAAAGTTCCTCGACTTCTTCGGCTACGCAGATAAATTGGGATTCAATTTCTTTAACCGACCAAATCGCGATTTTAATTCAAGTGGCTTTTAAAAGTGACAATGGAAAACCAAACGATTTGTTTCAATTCACTAAAAATTATTGGGACATGACCGGATCGATTTCAAACGGCACAATTAATCGTTATGTAGCAAATGCTGATAGTTTTTCAGGAATCTCTGATCTTTTATCTGCAAAGATTACAATCTCTAATAATCAGATTACAGTTGTTCGGCCAATAACTTCTGCTTTTACAGTTTCTATCACACAGGCGATCGATAGTTATTACATTCAGCCGAACAGTCTCGATTACACTCACCAGTTGGCCAAACGAGTGGTTAGTCCGACGAAATTGGCCGACCTGGAAAAGAATCGATAATAAAGATTATTATTTTGAAGTTTTTTTGCTATCATAGACAAGGATTCGGAGTAATTTTTTTGTCGTATTAGTGAGGAAATTTAAATGAAAAAATTTTTGATTGGTCTTTTCTCAATTATAATCGTCGGCGTTATCGGTGTGGCTGCTTATGCCGTTTGGACAACCCATGGGGCAATTCAAAAAATTCATCAGGATAGTTCTATCAAGACGGCCGATAAGGCAGATACACTTACCAAGTCGGGTAAACCAATTGCTATTTTGCTTTTAGGAACTGATACTGGTGCTCTTAATCGTAGCTATAAAGGCCGGACTGATTCGATGATGATTGCGGTTATTAACCCGAAGACAAAAAAGACTTTGCTTATGAGTCTCGAGCGGGATACCCCGATTACAATTGATGGACAAACGGTTAAATTGAATGCTGCTTATGCATATGGTTCGGCTAATTCTTCAATCAAGCAGGTTGAAAAACTTGTTAATATCAAACTAAATGGTTACGCCTTAATCAATATGGGTGGCTTAGAGTCGATTGTGGACTCTTTAGGTGGAGTTAGTATTACTTCTAATCTAACTTTTACTGAGAATGGCGATTCTTTTGAAAAAGGCCAAACCTATCATTTGAAAAGCAGCCGACTTTTATCATATGTGCGTGAACGTTACCAGGATCCTCGCGGTGACTATGGTCGTCAGCTCCGTCAACAACAGGTTATCAAAGCAGTTATTGCCAAAGCTGCTTCTAATCCAACGACCATTTTCAATCAGAAATTTATTAAAAAACTGTCTTCTAATATTTTGACCGACTTGTCTTGGACTAGTTTTAAAAATCTTGCTTTAAAGTATCGTTCTTCCTTTGATAGCGTTAAGTCTGATCAAATGGTTGGTACAAGCGAAACGATTAATGGCCAATCGATGCAGGTTATGAGCCAAGCGGAAAAAACGCGTGTCCATAATGAATTGGAGAAATATTTGAAATGACTAAAACCTTATTGGAGTACTCGGCATTAAAAAAAATTGCTGATCAGGAACTCGATAAAGCCTATATTCCATATAGTAATTTCGCGGTTGGAGCAGCTCTTTTATCGGCTGACGGCCAGATTTTTCCTGGTTGCAACATTGAAAACGCTGCTTTCGGTTCGACGATGTGTGCTGAACGAACCGCAATTTTTTCGGCCGTTGCTGCTGGTTGTCGCCAATTCAAAGCTCTGGTAATTTCCGGACGGACCGAGGGTGCGATTGCTCCCTGTGGAGCATGTCGCCAAGTTATGGTCGAATGGTTTGACAAAAAAATGCCGATATTTTTAACTAATACATCTGGAAAAATCGTCAAAACCGATTTAGATCATTTGTTACCGGCGTCTTTTGAAGATTTAAAGTGATACGATTAGTTTTAATGTGCTTTACGCTATAATTTTATAGTACGTATCTGGAGGAATAATGGTAGATATTATTAAGACCAATGCCACTTTTAAAGCTGGCAAGGGCAACAAAGGAACTTTAAGTTTCGAGATTCCAGCAAAACAAATATCAAGTGGAATTGACCAAGCTTTCAATAAACAAAAAGATAAGATTAACATTCCCGGCTTTCGTAAAGGGCATGTTTCAAAGGATTTGTTTTTGGCTCGTTTTGGGGAAGAAGCTCTCTATGAGGATGCTCTGAACGCAATTTTGCCTGATATTTATGATCAGGCCGTTAACGAAGCTGATATTACTGTCGTTGGACAGCCACAAATCGTTCCTGACGATTTAAAACACGGTGGCCCATGGAAGATTCATGCCGAAGTTACGTTGGCACCGACGGTTGAGCTCGGGGATTATAAGGGCGTGGAAGCCGAAAAGGAATCCGACGAAGTTAGCGATAAGGAATTAAATGCTGAATTAGAGCGTTTGCAAAAGGGCGAGGCTGAATTGGTACCTGCTAAAGAAGATCAGGTTTCCGAAAAGGGCGATACCGTTGTGATTGATTTTGACGGCTCTGTCGATGGAAAACAATTCGACGGTGGCAAGGCGCAAAACTTTAGCCTGAGTCTTGGTTCCGGACAGTTTATTCCTGGTTTTGAAGATCAACTAGTTGGCCACAAAGCCGGAGATGACGTTGAGGTTAAAGTTACTTTTCCGAAAAATTATCAAGCTAAAGATTTAGCTGGCAAAGAAGCCGTTTTTGCCGTTACAATTCATGAGTTGAAGAAATTGGAAACACCGGCTTTGGATAATGAATTTGCCAAGGATGTTGACGATTCGGTTTCTTCTTTAGAAGAATTAAAGGCTAAGACCAAAGAAAAGCTGGCAAAAGATAAGGCAGACAAGAATAAGGATGCTTTTGAAGATGCAGCAATTCAAAAAGCTGTTGATGGAGCAAAAATCAGTCCCGACAAGTTACCTGAAGAGATGATTAACGATGATGTTTCTCGTCAGATGCAGACTTTCTTCAATAATTTAGCTGGTCAGGGTGTTAAGCCGGAAATGTATTTCCAAATAACCGGGACCAGTCAAGAACAACTTAAGCAACAAATGACCGAAGGCGCGCCTAATCGAGTTAAGACTAATTTGGTTCTAGAAGAAATTGCACGTGTCGAAAAAATTAATCCAAGCGATGAAGAGATTGATAAAGAGATTAAGAGCTTGGCTTCCGAATATAATATTAAGGAAACTGAAGTTGAAAAATCAGTTTCTGCTGGTATGCTTAGCCATGATCTAAAGGTTCAGCAGGCAGTCGAATTGATTGTTAAAAATGCCCAAGCAGTTGAAAAAAAGTAATTTGTTAAAACCGTTTTTAAAGAACGGTTTTTCTTTTGTCTTGGCAAAACTTGTATTATGCAAATTTTGTTATAATAAAAAACATGGACGTAGAATCAATACAACCAACATTAGCCTGCTCTTTTTGTGGTAAACGCCAGGATCAGGTTAAAAAATTAATCGCAGGACCAGGTGTTTATATTTGTGATGAATGTGTCGCTCTTGCACAGCATATTATTGACCAGGAATTGGAGCACGAACAGCAAGCTCTGGTTCTTGATGATTTGCCGACTCCAATCGAACTGGTTAAGCATTTAAATGAGTATGTAATTGGCCAGGAAGAAGCTAAAAAAACTTTGGCAGTCGCTGTTTACAATCACTATAAGCGAGTAAACGAGTCCTTGCAGCATAAAAGCGATGTCGAGTTACAAAAATCGAATATTTTGATGATTGGACCAACTGGATCTGGCAAGACTTATTTGGCTCAATCGTTGGCAAAAATGCTTGATGTGCCCTTTGCAATTGCTGATGCCACAACTTTAACCGAAGCCGGTTATGTTGGTGAAGATGTTGAAAATGTCGTGTTGAAGTTATTACAGGCTGCTGATTTTGATGTTGAAAAAGCCCAGCGTGGAATTATTTATATTGATGAAATTGATAAAATTGCCAAAAAATCCGAAAACGTTAGTATTACACGAGATGTTTCCGGTGAAGGTGTTCAACAGTCCCTACTGAAACTTTTAGAGGGCACAATTGCGTCAGTACCACCTCAAGGTGGACGTAAACACCCGCAGCAGGAATATATTCAAGTTGATACCAGCAACATTCTCTTTATTGTCGGCGGAGCTTTTGACGGCATTGAAGAGGTTATTCGCGATCGTCTTGGTGAATCGATGATCGGTTTTGGTCACGAGGGTCAACAGGCCGAGCAAGAATTTAACAAGAAAAATCCGTTGACTCAGTTGACTGATCAGGATGTGATTAAATTCGGTCTAATTCCGGAGTTCCTTGGTCGTTTACCGATTATTTCGATTTTAAATCCTTTATATGAAGATGATTTGGTAAAGATTTTAACGAAGCCTAAAAATGCCTTAGTTAAGCAATACAAAGCTCTATTGGCTTTGGATAGCGTTCAGCTTGATTTTGAGCCCAAGTCTCTTAAAGAAATGGCTAAGATTGCGATTGACAAAAAATCCGGAGCTCGTGGTTTACGTTCGATTATGGAATCAACCATGAAGGAGACAATGTATGAGATTCCTTCCAAACCAGATGTTGCCAAAGTCATTGTTACAAAGGCTGCAGTTGACGGGAAGGCTCAACCAAAAGTTATTTCCACTTCTAAAAAAGCATTAGCTTCGTAATTTTATTATTGAATTGGGCTATACCAAACCTATAATGGAGTTATGGCAAAATTAATTAAAAATATTGATATCTATACTGGCGTAGGAGTCGTTGAAAATGGTTTTCTGCGCTTTTCTAATAAAATTGAAGAAATTGGCGAAGCAAAGGATTTTACTGCCAAGGATGACGACCAAATAATTGATGCCCCGCAAGGAGCAATTCTCGTGCCTGGTTTTGTCGATGTCCATACTCATGGAGGCTATGGTTTTGATACGATGGATGCTGATGTTGATGGTTTGAATCGTTTTCTGCACAATCTTCGAAGCGAAGGTTTGACAACTGTTTTTCCGACAACGATTACACAAACAAAAGAGAATATTAAAAAAGCCCTTGTCTCGGTTGCCCAAGCGGCTAAAAATAATTCAATGATTCGTGGAATCCATTTAGAAGGACCCTTTATTAATGCCGATATGAATGGCGCCCAACCGGCCGAGTATGTAATCGCACCGGATTTGGAGTTATTTAAAAGCTGGCAAAAAGATGCCAATGGTTTGATCAAATTGGTTACTTACGCTCCAGAAAAAACCGGGTCCGCTTTTGAAGCTGGATTACATAATATGGGTGTTGTTCTTTCAGCTGGGCATACAAACCAGTCTTATTTCAAAATGAATAAAGGACAGACATTGGCATCTCACGTAACTCATTTGTATAATCGCCAGTCACAATTGGAAGGCCGTGAACCTGGGGTAACGGGATATGGTGTGTTGACCCCATCTATTAAAGTCGAATTAATTACTGATGGAATTCACGTTTCTCCTGAAATGATCAAATTAGCTTATCGCCTTAAAGGTGCTAAGAATATTGAAGTAATAACTGATTCAATGAGGGCTAAGGGCCAAAAAGAAAATGAAGTTTCTGAATTAGGTGGCCAGAAAGTTGTCGTTAAGAACGGAGCAGCCCGTTTGGAAAATGGCCATTTGGCCGGTTCGGTTCTGAAATATATTTTAGGTTTTAAGAATATTCAAAAATTTACCGGTGCCAGTATTGAGGATGCGGTGTTGATGACTTCGGTTAACCAAGCACGTGAATTCGGTCTTAATGATGTTGGCAGCTTGGAAGTTGGTAAACGGGCAAACTTTAATTTGTTGAACACTGATCAGGATTTGTTGGAAAACTTTCTCGACGGGAACGGTTTGAAAGTAGTTGATTGACAATGAGCAATATGCCGATTTTTCTTCAAATTCGTGATGATTTAGCCGAAAAAATTCGTAAACAGTATTTTAAAGGCGGAAGTCGTTTACCGGCCGAGAGAGTTCTGGCCGAACAATATAAAGTTTCTCGAATGACTTTGCGTCAGGCGATTGCACTATTAGTTAATCAGGGAAAACTGATTAGAAAACCTGGATCGGGAACTTATGTCTCCGATCAAGGGAAAGAAGTTTCAGAAAACCTAAAAGGAATCACCAGTTTTACTCAGATTATGCAATCGCAGGGTAAAAAAACCAGGTCAAAGTTTATAGTTTTTAAACGTCATCAGCCCTCAGCAATTGAAGCATCAAATCTTGAAATTGGCCGAAATGAAGAAGTAATCACAATTGAGAGAGTTCGTTATGGAGATGAGGAACCAATTGCTTTTGAAATTACAACGATCCCAGTTACTTTAGTTGGCAATATTAACCGTAATCAGATGTCTCGTGGACTTTATGAGTATTTAGAGGACCAGGGTTTTCATTTTGGCAAAGCTGTTCAGGAAATTTCAGCTGTTGTGCCAAACGAAATTGTTTGCAAACGCTTGAATTTAACCCTTGGACAAGCGGCACTTTTTTTGCGTCAAACATCTTATTTGACTGATGATAAACCATTTGAATTTGTGCGAACTTATTACGCTGGGGATCGATACCGTTTTTACCTTGAAAAACATTGATATTTTTCTAAAATTTAATTTTAATGTGATAATTTACCACTAATAAATTTAAAAATTTATTAGTGGTTTTTATTAAAAATTCATCGAATTACTTTTTGATTCGTTTCGTTGCCAAAAGCCCAAACTATAATTCCGGCAAATAAAGCAATTAAACTAATTCCGATAAAAATTGTCATAGCTGATGTAACTGTTAATACCCAAGCTACTAGTATTGGCATTGCAACGGTTAATAGCTTAGCGATTCCATTAGCGATTCCGGCGCCACGGAAGCGGAAAGAAGTTGGAAATAATTCTGCTAAATAAACTGCAACAACGCTTGCCATCAGCACATAAAAGCAAACCGTCAGTAAAAAGCCGATCATAACTACGCCGACTAAATTATCTTGTTTGGCATATAGAATTCCAAATATTGCTGTTAATAAAAAAGTTGGGACAATTGTCATTTTCCTGCCAACCCGGTCAATTAAGTAAGCTCCAAATGCACATCCAATTGGTGCCCCAAGCATCATTAAAGTTGAAAGACCCAAAGATTTCGAAATATTTATGCCTTGTTTTACCAGTAAAGTTGGCACCCAAGAGGTAAAGGTATATTGACAAACAACTGTTGCCGAGACGGCGACAATGGCTACAAATAAACTTTTTTTCAACGAAGAATTTTTTATGATTTTATTTTTTGCTTTCTTTTGCTTCGTGTCTTCTTTTTTGTTTCCATGCTCCAATTCCTGAATTATTTTTTCTGCTTCGGGACAGCGTCCGCGTGCCAGCAGCCAACGAGGGGATTCAGGGATTCCTCGACGAAGAAACCAAAGAATTCCAGCGATAATTCCAATGGAAACAAACATGATACGCCAACCAAAACGCGGAATAATTGCAGTACAAAGTAATAAAGTGATTGGCGCCCCACAATTTGCAATTAAAGAAGTGTTGGCGCACCATTTTCCACGACTATGAATTGGAGCAAATTCATTAATCATTGAATAGCCGGTCACGATTTCCGAACCAAGACCGATGCTGGCAATTAACCGACAGATAATCAAGACCCACATGTTAGGCGAAAATGCGGCAATAAAAGTAAAAGTTCCAAATATTAATAGATTTATTTTATAAGCCGTTCTTCGACCTTTGAAATCACCAATAAAACCAGCAATGATCGATCCTATAAACAGTCCCAAGAAACCAGCAGACAAAAAGTAGGAATCCTCCTGTATGGTCGACCAGCCTTTTTTCAAAGTAGAACTAACAACGGCACTTGCCATATATACGTCTGCAGCATCAAGCAGCATACCAACTGATACTAAGCCAAAAATTTTGTAAAATAATGGCGATTCTTTTGTTAAATCAATACGTTTTTCTAAATTAAATGCATTTTCCATTTTCAGTGCTTTCTTAATTAAAATTGGGAATCTTTTTTTCGTAAGCTGCAATTTTTTCAGCGTAATTCATTGTGATTGCAATGTCGTCGAGTCCACTGATGAATTTGCGTTTCCAAAGCGGATTAATTGAGAAATTAAACCGATATTCTTTGTATTGCACTTGTTGTTTCGGAAGATCGACAATGATTTTTTCGTTGGATGAAGCCGACGCTAGAATTGCTCGTTCTTTTTTTGACAACTCTATTGCCAGTAGGCCATTCTTTGTACTATTCATATAGAAGATGTCGCTATAGCTTCCAGCGATTACAACTTGGAAACCATAATCTTTTAGTGCCCACACGGCATGTTCTCTGGATGAGCCACAACCAAAATTTTCTCCTGTGACTAAAATTTGAGCTTTTTTGTATTCAGGTTTATTCAAAATGAATTCTGAATTGGGCTGTTTTGAGCTGTTGTAACGCCAATCATAAAATAAATTGCGGCCGTAACCGGTTTTAAGAATATTTTTTAAAAACTGTTTTGGAATGATTTGATCGGTGTCGATATTGTCTCTCATTAAGGGAATAATGCTGCTGGTGATTGTCGTAATTTTTTTCATCAAATTTTTTCCTTTCTTATATCGATGAAGTGACCGTGGATTGCTGCGGCAGCGACCATTGCTGGACTTGCCAAGTGAGTCCTTGAACCAGCTCCTTGACGACCGGCAAAATTGCGATTTGATGTCGAGGCACAATGAATTCCTGCTGGAACTTTATCAGGATTCATTCCAAGACATGCAGAACAACCAGGTTCTCGCCACTGGCAGCCGGCGTCTTTGAATATTCGATCCAAGCCGATTTGTTCGGCTTTTTCCTTAATTTCTCGTGATCCTGGAACCACTAGTGCGGTAATTCCACTTTCGATATGTTTGTTTTTTAAAATTTTTGCGGCAATAATTAAATCTGATAATCGGCCATTAGTACAAGAACCAAAAAAGACAAATTTAATTGGTATTTGATTCGCTTTTTCACCAGCTTTCAAGCCTACATATTCATAGGCTTTTTGGTCTTCTTCGTTTTTAATTTTTGGAAAAGGCTCATCTACCGGTACGGACATCCCTGGGTTCGTCCCCCAACTGACGAAGGGTGCTAATTCGTTAACATTGAAATCGATTACTTTATCAAAAGCTTCTGGACTGTCCGTGTAAAATTGTTTCCAATAAGAAATTGCTTTTTCCATATTACCTGGCGCATATTTTCGATCGGCGATATAATCAAAGGTTGTTTGGTCTGGCTGAATACTTCCCATTTTGGCACCGCCTTCGATGACCATGTTGCAAAGAGTCATTCGCTCTTCCATGTTCATATTCCGAATTGTATCTCCGTAAAATTCAACTGCGTAACCAGTTCCAAAGGAGACACCTTCACGAGCAATAATACCCATGATAATGTCTTTGGCATAAACTCCTTTCGACAACTTTCCGTGGACATGGATTCCGATTGTTTTTGGTTTTGTTTGCCAAATCGTTTGTGTGGCGAGAACATGCTCGACCTCACTGGTTCCGATTCCAAAAGCGATCGAACCAAATGCTCCATGAGTGGCCGTATGTGAATCTCCGCAAACAATTACCATTCCTGGTTGGGTTAGGCCCAGTTGCGGACCAATAACGTGAACAATTCCTTGGTCTTTTGATCCCATTCCAGCCAAACGAATTCCGAAGTCTTTTGTGTTTTTAGCTAAGGTTTCAATTTGTTTTTTGGAAATTAAATCTTTGATATTGAAAATATCGACCGTGGGAACATTGTGATCCATTGTGGCAAAATTTCGATCCGGCCGTCTGACCTGACGATTTTTTTCCCGCAATCCTTCAAAAGCCTGTGGCGATGTGACTTCGTGAAGTAGTTGCAGATCAACGTAAATCAATTGTGGTTCGCCGGGTTCTCCGGTAATTACATGTTGATGCCAGATCTTGTCGAACATTGTTTTTTTCATATTTATTCTAGTTTTCCTCAATTCTTTTGATAATTGCATTCGTAACAACAGTTGTTTTGCTGTTTCCACCTAAGTCGGGAGTTGTTGTGCCATCTTCTATTGTTTTATTGACACTATCTGTGATTCGCTTGGCCAAATCTTTTCGATTAAAACTGTGGTCAAGCATCATGGCAACTGAATTAATCATCGATAAGGGATTCGCAATTCCTTTTCCTGCGATATCGGGCGCTGATCCGTGGATTGGTTCGTAAAGGGCTGGGCCGTGATCGCCCCGGCTTATCGAAGGGATTGTTCCCAAAGAGCCGGTAATTTGGGCCGCTTCGTCACTTAAGATGTCGCCGAATAAATTTTCGGTTACGATTACGTCGAATTTTTCCGGAGCGGAGATAATTTTCATTGCTGCGGCATCGACGTAGCAGCTGTCAAAGCTAATCTCGGGAAATTCTTTGGCAACTTGGTTGGCAATTCTCCGCCATAGTTTGCTGGTTGCCAAGACATTGGCTTTATCGACTAGAGTGACATGATGGTTGCGTTTTGCAGCCGTTTGGAAAGCAATTTTCACTATTCGTCTTATTTCTGTTGCGCTGTAACGCATTGTATCGAGAGCTGCTTGTTCAGACTCTTCTCGTGGTTTTCCAAAATAAATTCCACTGGTCAGTTCTCGAACGATTAAAAAATCAATTTTTTTAATTTGTTTTAAGGGCGAATACTTTTGCATAGCGGGACTAATGGCCGTCGGCCTAATGTTTGCGAAGAGATTTAAAGCTTTACGAATTTCTAGCAATCCTGCCTCTGGTCTTTTAGAAGCTTGGTCCCATTTGGGGCCGCCGATTGCAGCCAACAGAATCGCGTCGCTATCTTGACATTCTTTTAGCGTATTCGCTGGCAGTGGATCACCGTCTTTGTAAATTGCTGCACCGCCAAAGGGCAGTTCCTTGATTTTATAATCAAAATTTTTATTTTTACTAACAGCTGCTAAAACAGCTAATCCGGCTCGCATTATTTCAGGGCCAATATAGTCTCCGGGCAAAACAGCGATTTCAAAGCTCCGCCCATTCATCTTTTCACCTCGCTAATTTGCTGCATTATTGCCTGTAAATCTTTTTCGTCGATGAGAGCTTTTTTGTCGGCTCTTTCTTTGAAAATTGGAAAAATAATTTTCATTGATTCGTGATCGACCGGATAACCCATTTCTTTTAGTTTTTCCATTACCGCATGTGAACCGGATAGTTTTCCCAGGGGCAGTCTAGTAGATTTTCCGCCGACTGTTTCCGGCCTTAGGATTTCGTATGTTTGGGGATTTTTCAACATTCCGTCTTGATGAATACCAGATTCATGGGCAAAGGCATTATTACCGACGACTGCCTTATTTTTTGGCAAAGGCATTTTGGAGTACCTGCTAATCATTTCACTGGTTGCTTGGGTATCTTTTAAGTTGATATTATCGGTCGCATGATAGTAGTCTTTACGAACATATAGGGCTGCCGCAATTTCTTCCAATGCAGCATTTCCAGCTCTTTCTCCAATGCCGTTGATTGTTCCCTCGATTCGTGTGGCTCCATTTTCGATTGATGCCAGACTGTTCGCGACGGCCATACCTAAATCATCATGGCAATGAACGGAAAAGGTAACTTCGTCAAAAGTGGGAATATTCTTTCGAAGATATGTGAATAAATCGGCAAATTCGGCGGGATTCGTATAACCGACTGTATCGGGGATATTAATAACACTTGCGCCTGCTGTGATAGCTGTTTCAATCGCTTGGACTAAGAAAGTTCGTTCCGTGCGGGTCGCATCTTCCGGTGAGAATTCAATGATTTCAAAAAAATGATGGGCATATTCAATGCTGCCTTTGATTTTTTCAAGAACCTCTTTTTTTGTCATATGTAGTTTGGATTGACGATGAATCGGACTGGTAGCGATAAAAATGTGAATTTGTTTATGAATTGCCGGCGCAGTGGCCTGTACACAGGCATCGATATCCTTTTTATTAGCGCGGGCCAAAGCAGTTACTCGAGCCTTTTTAATTGATGAAGCTACCGCTTGAACTGCTTGGAAATCTCCCTTCGAAGCTATCGGAAAACCCGCCTCGATTACATCGATACCCCATTTTTCTAGTTGTTGCGCAATAGCTATTTTTTCTTCGATGCTGAAATTAACGCCAATTGTTTGTTCGCCGTCTCTTAAAGTTGTATCAAAAAACTGAATTTTTTTAATCATTTTGAATAATCCTTTCTTTTTTTGGAATAAAAAAAGTATCCCAACAAAATGGGATACTTTTTTCGACAAGCCCCATTTCTACAGCAAAATAGGGCTCGACAAATAATAATTGTCAGAGTCCTATATCAGAGCAACAAGGCTTTTAAAGAGATCATGTATGAAAAATTATTCATTGAAATATTGATAAATTTATTCATAATTCATAACCTCCTCAAAAATGTTTAAAACAAGTGTATCACTTAATTATTAAAAAGATCACTAAGTTTATTGAAAGAAATTATTTTTCATTGCATGTCGGCATGATTAATTCTTTTTGCCAACCAGTCGCCAATTCCCTGGATCGCAAATATTAAAATCAGTAAAGCAATCGTGCCGATCCAAACGACATCGTATTTTGATTGTTGTCCGAAGGTCACAACGGTGTTTCCCAGACCGCCTGATCCGATTGCACCGGCCATTGCCGTTAAACCGACCAAACTGATCAGGGTTACTGTTGAAACGCGAATTATTTCCGGGAAACTTTCTCTCATGTAAATGACTAGAATATCCCAATTATTTGCACCAAGAGCCTGGGCCGCTTCGATTTTCCCTGTATCAACCGATTTAAGGACTACTTGAATCTGTCGTGCGTAAAATGGAGCGACCGAGAGGCTTAAAGGAACCAAGGCGGCTGTTGCGCCGAGCGTAGTCCCGATTAAAACTTGTGTAAAGGGCGAAATCACGAATAGAAGAATTATAAATGGAATTGCTCGAAAAATGGAAACAATTTTATCAGTTAACCAGAAAATTTTTCCGTTCGGCAAAATTCCATCGTCGTCGGAAACAACCAAAATAATTGCAAATACTAAACCAATTGCACCGCCGATGATGGCTGAGAAAAATGTCATGTATAGGGTTTGATATATTGCCGCCCACCAGCCATAGTCGCCGCTCCAGCCCATTGAAACAACATTCGGCAGGACTTTAATTAACCAATTAATCATTTTCCCTCCTTGATGATTTCCAATTTGACGTTTTGTTTTTTGATTTCATCCAGAGCTTGTTTGAGTTTTGTTGCTGTACCCGACAAAACGACAATCAAAGTTCCAATTGGAATATTTTCGATTGTTTCGACGTTTCCGTAAAGAATATTGGCTGAAACTCCGTAATTTTTTGCCAATGAAGAAATTAATGGTTCGTCAGTCGAAGAGCCACTAAATCCCAGTTGGATTAAAAACTCGTTCTTTTGCAATCGGGCGATTTCCGGTTGTCTCAAAATTTTTTCAAGAGCTTCCTGATTACCGGAAGCCGATTCGATAAATTCTTTCGTTAAAGGTTTTTGTGGATGGGCAAAGATGTTATAAGTCGAATTTTTTTCGATGATTTCACCATCTCTCATCACGGCAACCCGATTGGCAATATTTTTGACTACCTGCATTTCGTGAGTAATCAAGACGATTGTCAAGCCGGTTCGTTTATTTAAATCAGCCAACAATTCGAGGATTTGCTTGGTTGTTTTTGGATCAAGGGCACTAGTCGCTTCATCGGAAATTAAAATTTCCGGGTCATTAGCCAATGCTCGCGCAATTGCAACTCTTTGTTTTTGACCGCCGGATAATTGAGAAGGATAGTTATCGATGCGGTCAAAGAGGCCAACTTCTTCCACCAGTTTTTTGGCCTTTTCCAGTCTCTTTTCTTTGGACATTTTGGAATGCTTCAAAGCAAAGAGGACGTTCCCTAAGACTGTTGATTGATCCAGAAGATTGAAATGCTGAAAAATCATCCCGATTTTTTGACGCAAATTACGTAATTCTTTTCCTTTGATCAGAACATTACCGTTTTTTACAGTTTTTGTCTGACCAATCATCATATCTCCGCTACTCGGATGGTGAAGCAAATTAATTAAACGAACCAAACTGGATTTTCCGGCACCAGAATAGCCGACAATTCCGAAAATTTCTCCTTTTTCGATTGCCAAATTAATATTTTTTACCGCATCAACCGACTCGCTTCCGTTTTGAAAATGAACACTGATGTTTTTCAGTTCAATGATCGAATCACTCATAACTTTTAATTAATTCCTTTGTAAAGTCGACGTGATCAAAATAATCCTTTATTCGGACATTTTCATCAGGGGCGTGATCGGCTGAATCGCTGTAACCGATTCCGACGGCAGCGATTGGCGATTTAAAGTTGTTGTAAAAGTAAGCCATTGGGCCGGTTCCAGGAGTCGTTGGCAGCAATGAAATATCGTTACCGTAGATTTGTTTATCTGTTTTAATAACTCGCTGAATTTCTGGTGCGGATAGATCGGAACGGTATGGTGTTTCTCCCAAAGTATATTCGGCTTGAACGTTATCAAAATGATTATTTTTTAAATGGTCGACAACTTTTTGAAAAATATCGTGTGGGTCCTGATCTGGGACTAGTCTGATCTCCAATTTTGCAGTTGCTTCAGCTGGCAAAACCGTTTTAACACCATCTTCCTGGTAACCAGATTGAATTCCTTCGATATTTAGAGCGGGTGAAAAATATAAAGCTTTTAATAATTCAGTTTTTGTTTGGCTGTTTAAAAGCGGAGCTGTTAATTGAAAACTGTCGACTAATAAATGCTCGTCAATGGTCGAATATTGATTGACCAATTCCTGTTCTCGTTCGCTTGGTTTGCGTACCGTGTCGTAAACCCCTTTGATTGCAATTGTGCCGTCAGAATTACGCAGGGAATTAATTGCTGCAACCAATTGCCAGGCAGCTGAATCAATTACAGGGGCAAAACTGGAATGCAAATCCCGTCCAGCAGTTTTTGCTTTCAGATCGAAAGTTACAATTCCTTTGGTCCCGCCGCCGATTTCCTGCTGACCCTTGCTGTTGTATCCGCCGGATTCCCAAATTACGAGATCGTTTTGCAGAAATTGAGCATGCTTTTTTAAATAATTAGCGAGACCGCGGGAAGCTGTTTCTTCAGAACCTTCAACAACAAAATCGATGTTTACCGGTAAAGAATGATTGTTTTCTTTTAGATATTCGGCCAACGCTGTTAAACGAGCCAACAAATTTCCTTTGTCATCATCGATGCCGCGACCAAAGAACTTGTTGTCGCGTTCGGTCAGAATCCATGGGTCGCTATGCCAAAGATCGAAAGGCTCAGCCGGTTGGACGTCGTAATGATTGTAAATTAAAAGTGTTTTTGCATTATCCTTTGTGGCTTTAAATTGAGCTAATACAAGCGGAAACTCATATTGATCGTCAATAATCACCTGGTCGGCTTTTAATTCTTTAAAAAAACTGCCAATCAACTCGCTGGCTTCTTTTAGACCTGTTTTTTTGGCCGAAACGCTTGGAATTTTAATTAATTGTGCCAGTTTTTCTAAATAATCCTGTCTAATTTTTGTTGTCGCAACCATTTTTACTCCTTCCAAACTTTTTTAGCAGTTGAAATAACCAGTTTTAATTTCTCCCACTGTTGATCCTCTGTCAGCAGATTACCTTCTTCGGTTGAAGCAAACCCACATTGAGTACTGATTCCGAGGTTTTTCAAGGGGACATATTCGCTGGCTTCTTGGATGCGATCGATTAGTTTCGTCTGTTCCTCTAATGCGGGCAGTTTAGAAGTCACTATTCCAAGAATTATTCTTTTATTCGAATCTTGGTTCCAAATTTGTTTTAATGGTTGAAATCCACCAGAACGGTCGTTATCATATTCCAAAAATAATCCATCGTAATTCAGTTGTGCCAAATATTTAGCAATTACGTCATAGCTTCCAGAAAAAAGGTAAGTCGACTTGAAGTTTCCACGACAAATGTGAGTTGTTACCGTTAGATCCTCTGGTAAATCCTTTAAAAGATTATTAATTACTTGGATTGAATCGTTGGCTATTTTTTCATATTTTTGACGACTTTCGGGATCGTTTTTTGTGTCGTTTAATTTACTGATTAAAAAGGCCCAAGTTGTGTCGTCTAGTTGAATATAGCGAGCCCCCAATTCATAAAAATGAAGAATTGTTTTATGATAGGCAGCTGCGATGTCAGCCAAATAATCAATCCAATTTTCGTAAAAATGATGCCAATTGTCACTCCGATTATCCCTAAACAGCAAGCTCGGAGATGGGATTGTTTGTTTCGGCAGGATATTAGATGGTGTGATTGATTTTAAATATTTGAAGGCAGCGAAAAAAGGATGGTTTGGATTGTAAGCAATTTTTCCAACTAATTCCGCGTTATCGGTTCTCGTTTTGCTACCATGAAATTTATAACTTTTTTCGTAGTCATATTTACCAACTCCGGAAAGTCCCCAAAGAAAGTCCAAATGCCACCAACTGCGGGAAAATTCTCCGTCGGTAACATCATTTAAACCAAGTTCGACTTGTTTATCAACAATTTTTTTAATTTCTTTCTGTTGAATCTCAAGTAGCTTTTCCTGGTCTATTTCACCGGCGTTAAATTTTTTATGCGCAATTTTTAAATTCTCAGGTCTTAAAAAACTGCCAACAATGTCAGCCCGGAATGGTGGTCTTGTCAATGTAATATTTGTATTTTCCGACATCTTAAATTTCTCCTTACTTTATTTTGATATCCCAAGCTGCCAGTTCAGTACCGTCAGAATATTTTTTGATTAACTGCTTAACTTTCTTTTGGTGATAGCCTTTAATGATTTCTTTATAGGCAGCGTATTTGGCTTTGTTTTTCTTGTAATTTGGTTTGGCAGCGATCACGTTGATCCACTTCTTTGATGCTTTGTTGACCGGTTCAACGTATATGGCTGATTTGAATTTTAATCCGGCTGATGAAACGAAGGTGTTGTTTACAAAAGCAGCATCGACTGAACTTAAAGAACGGGCGGTCTGCGAAGCGTCGACCAAAGTTATTTTGAGTTTCTTTGGATTACTTGTGATATCACTTGGAGTAGCCAAAGTGACACCTTTCTTTAATTTAATTAAACCGGCTGTCTGCAAGGCAACCAAGGAGCGACCCTCGTTGGTTGCATCGTTAGGAATGGCAATTTGTGCCCCTTTTGGAAGATCCTTGACACTCTTATATCCTTTTTTGGTATAAAGACGAATCGGTGCGATGACTGTTTTAGCGATTGCCTTGATATCACCGTGATTTTCTTTGTTCCAATTATCCAAAAAATCATAATGCTGAAAGGCGTTCAAGTCGATATTGCCGTCTTCTAAAGCCTTGTTGGGCTGGGAATAATCGGTAAATTGAACAAATTTGATTGTGACATTTCCATGCTTTTTAGCATATTTACTGATGACTTTCCATTCAGCCTTGGCTTCGTCATCCATCGTCATTACACCGACTTTAACTGTGATTGCCTTGGTCTTGGCAGATGCAACTGTATTTGAATTAATTGCCGGCAAAACAAGCGCTAAGGTACTCACGGCCAGACTTGAAAGTGAAAAATAGGCTGCCTTTTTAATTGCTCTTTTCATAATAAATAAATCTCCGATCCCAAAATTTAGTGATTTCTCGCGGAATTTCCCGACAAAAAAATCGCTCCTGTAAATTAATACAGAAGCGACTTGTCGCGTTACCATCCTGATTTGTTTCTTTGCTTGCACAAATAAACCTTACTAACCATCTTTGTTAGCAGATGGGCTAACAGCAATGGCGTGTCCGATAACGAGGACCATTCCGTTTGATACTTTCGGTAAACCGTTCGTATCAACCAATCACCGGCCATTTTCCTTTTCTTAGTAAAGATCGGCTTACAGCTAGTACCGACTCTCTAGACATTACTGGAAAAGTACTTTCCGGATCAATTCGTTTGAAATCTACGTAACACAATATAACAAGGGCCGATTGCTTTGTCAAACATTTTTAAAAAAGAAAGAGAGACACAAAACAGATCTAGCGTTTCTTTATTAGGAGCAAATGATGCAAGATAAATATCTTGCTAATTTATATTTGTGGACAGAAGAAATTTTGATGAATTTATTGGCTTATTTCTTATTTAAGAAAAAGTTTTTTTAGGGGTGTAAAATAGTTCATATAAAGTTTTGAATGAATATTCATTCCGAAATTGTTAAAGGAGTAATCTTATGACACAACATGCTTATATGATCGGAACTGGAATTGGAAATCTGTCTGCTGGAATATATTTAATTCGTGATGGCAAATGGTCTGGCAAACAAATCACAATGTATGGTTTAAATACCCACGGCGCAAATGATGGTAATTTGGTTGAAGAATATACCAAGGAATACCGGGGACCTAAATTAAGCAATACAAAGGGCTTTTTGGCCGAGGGTGGTCGCATGCTTAATGAGGCGACTTATGAAAATCTCTGGGACATTTTGCGAAGCGTTCCGTCTTTAGATAATCCTGGTCAGTCAGTGACCGACGATATTTTACATTTTGATCACGCCCATCCAACCCACGATGTTGCTCGTTTGATGGACAAAATCAATGGTTTGAGAATTAACGGTAAAAATGATTACGAAAAGATGCAGTTTAATATGCGCGATCGAAGTTTGTTGACCAAATTAATGCTGATGCCGGAAAAGGATGAAGAAAAATTAAACGACATCTCGATTGAGAAATGGTTTAAGACAAGTCCACACATCTTTACAACTAATTTCTGGTATATGTGGGAAACGACTTTTGCTTTTAAAAAAGAATCTTCGGCGATGGAACTTCGCCGTTATATGAACCGAATGATTTTAGAGTTTTCCCGAATTAATACTCTGGAAGGCGTTACGCGAACTCCTTACAATCAATATGAATCGATTATTTTGCCAATGCGGAAGTATTTGGAAAATAGCGGGGTTGAATTTGTAAACGATACTAAAGTTACTGCTTTTGATTTTGCCGATACGCCTTTTCGCGATGACATTATCGTGACCGGCTTGGAGTTGGAAAATGTTGATTCTGGAAAGAAATCAAAAATCAACGTTGAAAAAGATGATTTTATTTTTGATACAAACGGTGCGATTACTGATTCGGCAAGTATCGGTGATATCGACACAGCAATTGTCGAAAACAAAGAATATGCTCCATCAGCAGCTTTGTGGAAACAAGCAACCGAGCATTTTTATTCCCTTGGCCATCCGGATAAGTTTTTCAACGATCGTTCGCAATCCGAATGGATGAGCTTCACGGTGACAACCAATAATCATTTCTTGTTGAATCAAATTACCCGAATTACTCAGCAGGAACCCGGCAATGCCTTAAATACTTGGGTCGATTCGAATAATTTGCTTTCGATCGTTGTTCATCATCAGCCACACTTTAAAGCTCAAAAAGAAAATGAGACCGTTTTTTGGGGCTATGCAATGTTTCCTAGAAAGAAAGGGGACTATGTTGACAAACCATTTATTGAAATGACCGGTCGGGAAATTCTTAGTGAATTGATTGGTCATTTAAATGAAGTCGATGGGGCAGCTGATAAAATCGGTGATCATCTTGACCAGATTTGGGATTCGGTTGTTAACGTGATTCCGGTTTATATGCCTTATGCCAGTGCTCTTTTTAATCGGCGCGCAGTTGGGGACCGACCTGCGGTTGTACCAAAGAATTCTAAAAATTTAGCCTTTATTAGTCAATTTGCTGAAATGCCCTTCGATATGGTCTTTACCGAACAATATTCGATTCGAGCGGCGCAGGTGGCTGTTTATAAATTCCTCGGTATTCCTTCTAGTAAATTAACCAAACTTCATCATTATGAAAAAGATCCAAAAGTGATTGCAATGGCCACAAAGAAGATGTTTAAGTAATTTGTTTTTCACCAGAAGAAACTGTTGAACAATTGAAACTTGGATAAATAAAAAAAGCATTCAGGTAGAGAATGCTTTTTTTATTTGCAAAACTTTTAAAGTTTGCTTAAATTTGAGATCAAAACTCCGCCAATCACGACAAGAACAGAGCCGATAACTATTTTGACCATTTGATCGCGAGTCTTTTTTTCGTGTAAAAGATAAATTCCACCGAAGGTTCCGACAATCACACCCATCTGTGAAAGGGTCGTGGCCGTTGCTTGCCCGATTGCCGGGTTGGCCGTTGAAATAAACATAAATAAATTTCCGACTCCCCAGTTTAAACCGGTTAAAATATTTCTCCAAGTTGCTTTTTGAAACATTTTTTCGGATTCGCGGAAAACAAAAATTACGATAATAAAAGCACCTATAACCTGGCCGATTGCTTGAGGACCAATGATTGCCGTCATGTAGCTGGCGCCATTATTAGCTTCATGGACGGCCTTGTTGATAAAGCCGACTTTGAACATCAAGTTTGGAAAAACAAAGTAAAGCATGTAGCCGATTGTTGAAAGCAGAAGAGCAATCAGCCCGTGTGAATAGGCAGCCGGTCTTTGGGTACTGGTAGACTTGGAAGCTTTTGAACGAGCGGAAGTCAAAAGCGCGCCAGTTGTAACCAATGTAATGGCAATTGCACCGAAAACCCACATCTGAATTGTTGTCCATTCGCCAAGAACGGCTGCTGCCATTATTGCGTTTGAAACAATTTGTCCGGCAGTTGAAAGCGGAAAAGCCGAAGAAACGCCCATATCTTTATAGGCGACGAATTGTCCAGCTGTACCAACTGCCCAAAAAATTCCGGAAAATAGGCCGACTATCCATATGCGGTAATCAAGCGAAATATGATTTGGAATCACATAAAACAGCATTACTGCCAAACCGAAAATTAATGCGCCGAAAGTCATGCCGAGTGTTTGTTGGGCAGCTGACCCGCCCATTTTTGTGTTAACTAAGCCAGTTGATCCCCAAGTTATGGCAGGAATCAAGGCAATTAAAATTCCCATAAAATACCTTTCTTATTTTTTTATGTTGTAAAACGTTTAAAACAACCTTTTAACTATAGAATAATTGGTAACCCCTTTCAAGTGAAAAAAGTCCCAATTTTAAAAATTAGAATTCTCATCTAGTAATGAAGATATAGATTTTCTTGGTTGAAAAGCCGGTATCAAATTTAATTCCTTTTGAGCTGATTGTCTTCAAAGAGGTTGTCTGCGATGTTTTTGCTTCTTTGGCAAACTTTGTGAACTTTTCTAAAACGTTTTTTGAATTGGCGCCAAGTGAATTAGCCAGCAAGGCGAAAGTTGTTGCGAAAGTTTGAGCTGATTTTTTATCGCTTCCGCTTGAAAGCAATTTAGCCGGGACGATTAAGGATATTCCGATTAATCGACCATTAGCGACGTTGACTCTTATAATATAATTTTTATTGCTAACAGCATTTTTAATCGCATTTTTGAGCTTTTTCGGCAGAAGTTTATCCTTGTTTTCTGATTTCGACTTCGCTGTTGCCGCTTGAACTTCTTTGGCGTCCTGCTGTAATTCTTTGTTTTTTTCTTCCAATTGAAGTTGTTCGGTCCGACTCATTCGAGCGATTTCGGCGGCCGTTGTTTGTTTTGCCACTTGTGCTTTTTTTAATTCGTTTGCTTTTTTAATAATGCTTTTCGGTAGGGAACTGGCAATTAAAGATTGATTATATTTTTTGGCGAATTTTTGGTAGTCAGCTAATTGTTTACTTGCTTTAACAACTATTTTGGCAGATACGTTGCCATTATAAATCGTTACTTTCTGTTCTTTATTAGAACTTGGAATATTTATTGCAAAAGAATTCGATCTGATTCGAACGGAATGCTTTTTTCCGCCATTAATTGAATAGCTGATAAATTTATTTTTAGTTGCGGTTCCCTTGATATTCGTGGATAAACCACTTGCTTTGTAAACTGTTTTATCCGCTTCGACTTTCGCTGGGCGAAAGATATAATATCCGACACCGGAAACTATTAAAAGGAGAAGGATTATCTCTGAAATTATTTTCGTTGACTTCTTCATCAGATAACCACCTTTCCGGAAAATTGGCTATTATACAGATCGGCATAAAAACCGTTTTTCTTCATTAACGAGTCATGATTTCCGGTTTCAACAATTGATCCGTGGTTCATAACGACAATATGCTGAGCATCGCGGATTGTTGAAAGACGATGTGCGACGACAAAACTCGTTCTTCCTTTTAGCAGAGTTTGCATTGCATGTTGAATTTGGACTTCTGTTCGACTGTCAACAGAAGAAGTCGCTTCATCGAGAATCAGAATTTCCGGATTGGCAAGAAAAGCTCGCGCAATCGTAATCAATTGCCGCTGCCCTTGAGAGATATTTGACGCTTCTTCATTAAGAATTGTTTTATATCCTTTTGGCAGTTGCCTTACAAAAGTGTCGACGTGGGCGGCTTTTGAAGCTTTAATAACCTCATCTTTTGATGAATTTTCTTTTCCGTAAGCGATATTGTCATAGATTGTTCCAGTGAAAAGCCAGGTGTCTTGAAGTACCATTGCGAAGTGGGAACGTAATTTTTCGCGGCTCATATCACGTGTATCCTGGCCGTTGAAACGGATCGAACCGGCTTTTATATCGTAAAAGCGTTCGAGAAGGTTGATCATAGTCGTTTTTCCAGCCCCGGTTGGTCCTACAATCGCAACTATTTCGCCTTTTTTAACCGGCAAATTATAATCGGTCATCAATAATTCGTCATTGGGATTGTATCCGAATTGAACGTGATCGAAATTAATTATTTCTTTCTCTTTTTTGACCGGAAGATTTTGCTTATTATTTTTCATTTCCGGTTCATCAAGAACTTGAAAGATACGCTCTGCAGAAGCAATTGTTGATTGAATTTGGTTTGTAAGATTGGTAATTTGAGAAATCGGTTGACTGAATTGATCGGTATATTGAAGGAAGGCCTGAATATCACCGATTGGAATTTTGCCATTAGCGACTTTAATCCCACCGAGAATTGCAATGCCGATGTAACCCAAATTATTGATAAAGGTCATTAGAGGCATAATCATGCCGGAAATAAATTGGGCTTTCCAGCTGGCTTTATAAATTTGATCGTTTTCTGCTGCAAAGCTTTGTCGTTCTTTGTCTTCGTGATTATAGGCTCTGACGATTGTATATCCGGCATAAGTTTCTTCGATCTGATTGTTCAATAATCCCAAGTGGCGTTGCTGATCGGAAAAATATTTTTGTGAACGGGGTGCGACGATTCCGATGATAACAACTGAAACAGGTACGATAATCAAAACCCATAAAGTTAATGGGATCGAAATTGAGATCATCATCCAAAGAATCGAGAAAAAGGTTGCAATCGAGGTAATCAGCTGGGTCAAATTTTGTTGCAGAGTCGACGAAATATTATCCATATCATTGGTTGCTCTGGACATAATATCGCCATTGGAGTGTGTGTCATAGTAGCTGATCGGAAGATTCCGCATTTTGTTTTTCAAGTCGCGTCGAAGATCGAAAACGGTATGCTGGGAAACACGCGTCATGATAAATTGTTGTGCAAAAGAAAGAATTGCCGCCAGTATATATAAGACAATAACTTCAATCACGATACTGATAATTTTGTCCCAATTCATCGGCAAAGTGGAAATGTGCATCCCGGCTTTTATTTCGGCAGCTCCCGAGAGAACTCCTTCATAAATTTGAGTCGTTGCTTTTCCAAGAATTTTTGGAGTTTGTGCTTGGAAAATTGCTGATCCGATTGCAAAAACGACCACAAAACTGACAGCCAGCCAACGCTTTTTCATATAACCGAATAAACGTTTTGTGGTTGGCCAAAAATGTTTTGGTTTTTCTACCAGACCCGAGCCACCATGCGGTCCGAAACCGCGCGGGCCGCCAGGATGTTTTTGAGTCGTTTTGTTGTTTTCGGCCATTATTGATCTCCTTTCCGAATCTGCGAGTCAATGATTTCTTGATATGCTTTGTTTTTTTTCTTTAATTCCTGATGCGTGCCGACACCGGTCATTTTTCCGTCTTCAAGAACTAGAATAGTATCGGCATCGACAACCGTTGAAATTCTTTGGGCAACGATAACAACGATTGATTTTTTAATTTCTGGGTCTTTTTTCAAAGCAGCCCGCAAATTGGCATCGGTTTTAAAGTCCAAGGCCGAGAAGCTATCGTCAAAGATGTAAATTGAAGCTTTTTTGGCTAGAGAACGGGCAATTGCCAAGCGCTGCTTTTGGCCTCCAGAGAAATTGTCGCCCCCTTGTTCAACGTGGCCGTCCAGACCGCCGTCCAGTTCTTTAATGAAATCACTGGCTTGGGCAACATCCAAGGCATGCCAGAGTTCTTCGTCGCTGGCATTCGGATTTCCATATTTAAGATTATCGCGAACAGTTCCGGTGAAGAGGGTTGCTTTTTGTGGAGTAAGAGCTATTAAATCGCGAAGATCATGTTGACGGTAGTTTTTGATATTTTGACCGTTAACTGTAATTAATCCTTTGTCAATATCGTAAAAACGCGGAATTAAATTAATCAAAGTCGTTTTTCCAGAGCCGGTTCCACCAATAATTGCGACTGTGTCACCAATTTTGGCAGAGAAGTTTACGTTTTTGAGCGCTGCTTCTTCAGCACCATCATAAAAGAATTCAACGTCTTTGAAAGACAGTTCCGGTTTCTCAAGGGCTTTTACTGATTCTTTGGGATCTATAATTGTTGATTTGGAATTAAATAATTCATTGATTCGATCCGCCGAGGCCTGGGCACGAGGAACCATTACGAAGATCATTGACAGAAGCATAAAACTGATCATAACCTGCATTGCATAGGTCATAAAGGCAACCAGGTCACCGGTTTGCATTGCCTGATAGGAGATTAATTTTGCTCCGAACCAAGTGATACCGACATTTGTTCCAGACATTATCAAGGTTACCAAAGGAAAAATTGCCGACATAATTGTAAAGACTTTTATGGCATTGTCTGTATAATCATCGTTAGCATCTTTAAAACGAGACTGTTCGAACTTGTCTCGCCCAAAAGCACGAATAACCCGGACACCAGTCAGTCCCTCACGAAAAACCAGATTGATTCGGTCGGTTTTTTTCTGCATTGCTTTGAAAAGTGGTATCGCAAAGTACATCGCAATACCGATTACAATCACCAAAACCGGAATCGATACGAGAAAAATTTTTGTTAATTGAGGCGACTTGCTATAGGCCATAATACTGGCCGCCACCAGCATGATCGGAGACATAAGCATCATCCTTAAAAACATCATGGCGACATTTTGAATTTGGACGACGTCGTTGGTTGTTCTTGTAATTAGAGACGAAGTGCCGATTTGGTCGAATTCTTTGTTGGAAAAGCTCATTACTTTGTTATAGATATCGCGTCTTAAGAGCATCCCAAGTTTTTGTGAGGCAATCGCTGAAGCATAAACATTAGCCACACCGGCTAAAACCGAGATGAACGAATATAAGGCCATCCAGACACCTGTATGATATATGTAGTTTATATTGCCTTTGATAACGCCGTTATTGATTAAATTAGAAGTCAAATCAGGCAAAAGCAGCATCGTATAAACCTGAATGATCATAAAAACGACTGATGCTGCAACTGCCCATATGCTCATTCTTCCTTTGGCTAATTTAATCATGCTCTTTCTCCTTATATACTCCGTATTTTAACCAGTCTATTTGTTTGTCTATTCCTTCCAGGATCTCTTCTAAATCCACTTTTTGACCGGAATCGCATTTTGAAAAGTAGGCCGTTGCTGCTTGAATGATGATTCCCGACATTAAGTGCCGCAAAGTTATCAGATCCTTTTTTGATTTTATTTTCAAAAAAGAGAAATCTATCTCATCGAAATATTCCGGTGCTTTGTTTTCCGGATGATGAAAATTCGCAAAACTATCAATAATATTTTGATCTCGTTGAATATTCAAACCGAAAATAGCATTTTCGAAAAAAATCGAATTCTCGCCATTCACAATTCTTCTCAAGACTTTTTTTGCGACTTGCCGCCATGCCTCAATCAAATCGCCTTGGTGATTTTCGAGTTCTTTTTTGAAATTTTCATGAAAGCCCTGAAATTTTTTTTCAAAAAAATAATGATACAAATCATTCAAATCATCAAAATATTGATAAAAACTTCCCCGAGGGATTTGGGCTCTAGTAACTATATTGGCAATACTTGCCTTTGATAAGGGCACGCGGAAGAACTCTTTTTCAGCGGAATTAATAATCCTTTGACGTTTTTCTTCACTTAAATTGTAAAAAGTTTCTTTCGGCATACAGATTGTTTTTAATATGACATGTTGTCATATGACAACATGTCATAATAACTTTATTAAAATTAAAAGTCAAGAAAAAGATTTTGTTTTCCTTTTCATAATCCGATATCTTTTAGTTTGTTATTGAGGATTTTTTTTGTTAAGATTGCAACAATATGAAAATCCTAATGTATGCTGTTTTCGAAGATGAAGTACCTTATATTGAAGAGTTTGCCAATCGTACTGGCCATGAAATCGTTCAGGAAACCGATTATTTATCCGAAAAAAATGTCGATTTGGCAGCCGGTTTCGATGCGGTTGTTACCCAACAGACGGTCAACATTCCTGACATGGTGTATTCTCGTCTGGCTGAATTAGGTATCAGGCAAATCAGCATCCGTCAGGTTGGTTACGATATTTTAAATATCGATGCGATTCATAAAGCCGGACTGCGTGCGTCAAATGTCGCAGCTTATTCGCCAAGAGCGATTGCCGAATACACATTGACACAACTTTTAAATCTGATCCGTAACAACAAGAGATATTATCAGGCCACAGAATCGGGTAATTGGTTATGGTCTGCAGCCCCTCAGGGGAAAGAAATCCATGATCTAACGGTCGCTGTTATCGGCGCTGGACGTATTGGTTCGGCTCTGGCTGAGATGCTTCATGTACTTGGCGCGAAGGTTTTGGCAGTTGATCCGGTTTACCATGCTCAAAATGAAGCTTTTTTGGATTATACAAATCTTGACGATGCTTTGAAAAGGGCTGATGTTATCACTTTCCATACGCCTTTAAACAAGCAGACCAATGGTATGGCCGACAAAGATTTTTTTCAAAAAGTTAAAAAGAATGCATACATTTTAAACTTTGCCCGCGGAGGGATTATTCAAACTTCGGCTTTATTGGAAAATTTGCGTAGCGGAAAATTAGCTGGAGCAGCTCTGGATGTTTTGCCTAATGAAACCGAGTTTATGGGCAAAATCCAAAATCCTGACAAACTTCCGGCTGATGTTCAGGAATTAATGTCGAGGGACAACGTTTTACTGTCGCCACACGTGGCTTTTTATACGAACCTGGCCGTTAAAAATATGGTTGAAATAGCTTTAAACGATGCGATTGCCCTTTCTCAAGGCAAACATATCGAGAATGAAATTCTTTATTAAACTTTTAAAAATAATTTAAATCAATCCCTAAAAACAGTCAAAAAGCTCTCCACAAACTAATTGAATTTTGTGGAAAACTTCACTTGATTGCTTTTTTTGAAAACGCTAACATCAAGTTAATGAAGGATTTATAAATCTGGTTGGATCGGAAAAAACTTGATCGAACTGATTCTGAATTGGATTTATTTATCCTTCAGAGTGAAATAATTGATTGTTTTTTTATATCAATTCTTATTTTTGTACCAGAGGGGGATGCGAGTGTTACTAGGAAGCATTGAAGCTGGCGGTACCAAATTTGTTTGTGCCGTCGGCAATGAGGATTACCGGACAAAAAATATTGTTCGTTTTCCAACGACTACACCAGAAGAAACATTGACAAAATGTGTCGAATATTTTAAGAAATTTGACGATGTAAAAGCGATTGGCGTTTCTTCGTTTGGACCGATTGAATTGCGTCGCAATTCGCCTAAATATGGTTACATAACAAATACGCCAAAACCCGGTTGGGCCGATGTTGATTTCGTAGGTCGTTTAAAAAAAGATTTTGATGTACCAATTCATTGGACCACTGATGTTAATGGTTCGGCTTATGGAGAATATGTTATTTCGACTTTATTCAACGAGCATATTAATTCTTTGGTTTATTACACGATCGGAACTGGTGTTGGTGCCGGCGCGATTGTGAATGGCAAATTTATCGGTGATCTTGGCCATCCGGAAATGGGGCATGTACGTTTAAAGCGTCATCCGGATGATTTGGACTTTCCAGGAATTTGTCCTTTTCACGGCGATTGCCTTGAGGGACTCGTTTCCGGTCCGACTTTTGAAGCGCGAACCGGTAAAAAAGGTCAAAACGTTCCACTGACTGACCATGTTTGGGACATAGTGGCTTATTATGTTGCTCAAGCAGCGATTCAAGTTACTTTGACACTTCGCCCGGCAAAGATTGTTTTTGGCGGCGGCGTCGTTAGCGAGGAATTTTTGAAAAAGGTTCGTGTCCAGTTTAAAGAGCTGTTAAATGATTATGTCGATGTTGGAAAACTGGAAGATTATATTGTGATGCCGGCAATCAAGGAGAACGGATCAGCGACTTTAGGCGATTTTGCTTTGGCACTTTTGGAATATCGTAAATAAAGTTAGTGAAAAAATTATTTTAATAGTGATATAATACAATAAGTGAATTATTTCACATAAAAGGGTTTGAATTAAAGATTATTTCCCATTTTGAATAATGATTCCTTTGTTGATTCTTAAATTGACAATCGTTGAAAGAAGGAGATTTTATTATGGCAACGATGGATGCATTAGTATTAACTGCCGTTAAGAATATGAAAATAAATTGAACAAGTCGACAAGCCTCAAGTGAAGGCAAATGAGGTTTTGATCGAGACCAAATACGCCGGAATTTGTGGAACCGACCATGCTCTTTACAATGGTTTGCCGGGTTCGGCCGCTGCGGTTCCACCAATTGTTTTGGGACACGAGAATTCCGGGGTTGTTTCCGAAGTTGGTGAGAAAGTTACAAGCGTCAAGGTCGGCGACCGGGTAACGGTTGATCCGAACATATACTGTGGCCACTGTTTCTATTGCCGGACTGGCCGTCCAGAACTTTGTGATAATTTGTCGGCCGTCGGTGTTACCCGTAACGGAGGTTTGGAACAATACTTCACAGCACCTTCGACACAGGTTTACAAGGTTCCTGACAACGTTTCTTTAAAAGCCGCCGCCACAACCGAACCGATTTCATGTGCTGTTCACGGTGTTAAGTTGTTAAAGTTAACGCCTTATCAAAAGGCTCTGGTAATCGGTGATGGTTTTATGGGTCAATTGTTTGTTCAACTTCTGCGTGCTTACGGAGTTCATCAAGTGGATTTTGCCGGTATTATCGATGAAAAGCTGGCTCTGAACAAAGAAAAATTTGGCGTTACCAATACTTACAATACGACTCGCGACAAGATTCCGGCTGATTATGATGTTGTGATCGAAGCAGTCGGTCTTCCCGAAACACAAGAACAAGCCGTTAATGCAACTGTCAAAGGAGCGCAAGTCTTGATGTTTGGTGTCGGAAAACCAAATCAGGAATTCAAAATGAATACTTACGAGGTTTATCAAAAGCAACTTACAATTCAAGGTTCCTTTATCAACCCTAATGCTTTTGAAGATTCTTTGGCATTGTTGTCGAGCGGGAAATTGGACGTATTGTCTTTGATTAGTAATGAACCATCACTTGATAAAGTTTCCGATTATCTTGATGGCAGTGTTAAAAATGTCAGCAAAGCTGTTGTTAAAGTAGGTGCTTAATCGATGTCTTCTAATATCTCAGCAACATCAAAAACAGAACCAATACAAAAAACACGAACAATTTCAATGCAGAGCTCAATTGCTTACTTCATCTTATCGCTGGTTATTAACTCAGCTGGAAATGTTTTGACACTGGTAACAAGTGCCAAAATCCATCCTTCTTATTTAGGAGCTGCTTATTGGACCGCTGCAACAGCAAACTTCGGAGATGCGCTTAATTGGAATCTTTTCTGGGCCTTTATTATTATTGGTGTTCTAACAGTAATTTTGAACGCGATTCTGATCGGTCATTGGTCTTGGTCAAGAGCAATCGGAAATATGATTTTTATGGTTCCTTTCTCAGCATTGATTCAGGTTTTCGCTGATTTTTTCAATGGTGTTTATCCGGTATTCAAAGGCTTGCCAGAAGCCCACAGTTTAGGAATGATCATTCTTTATATCGTTTTAAACTTCTTCGGTGTTGCCTTGATCGCAACTGCTATCTCGATTTATCAAAGAGTTAATCTGGTTTTGCATCCGGCGGATGATTTAATGCAGGTTCTGCGTTTTAAATATTTCAAAGGCAATGCTGCAGCGGCGATGTGGGTATCCTATATTCCACCAACGGTTCTGGCAATCATTGCTTTAATTATCGATCACCAGTTTACAAATTTGGGCTTGGGCACGATTTTCGCCTTTCTCTTTCAAGGTGGAATTACCGGTTTTGCCGATAAGCGGGTCTTTCCCCATTTCCATCACCAGGCACTGGATGTTGGAAAACAAATTAATTAATAAAAAGGAGAATTTCAACATGGCATTAAAAAATTTCTTTACCGGAATTCAACACGTGGGTATTCCTTCGGCTGATTTGGATAAAACGATCGATTTCTATAAATCGCTTGGTTTTGAAGAAGCCGGATTGTTCAAAAACGGCAAGAATCGTTGTGCATTTATGCGCTTTGGCAATTTAACGATTGAAACATGGGAAGGCGATCCAGCGGTTATGAAGGCCGGTGCAATTAATCACATTTCCCTGAATACAACGGATATCGAAAAAGCTTTTAGCGCTGCTAAAGAACAAGGCCTACGTTTGGTTAATGATGAAATTCAATCAATCCCTTCGTTCTGGCATCGTGGAATTCGTTTCTTCAATATTCTTGGGCCAAATGAAGAAACAATTGAATTTTGTCAGATTCTTTGATTTTTCAAAAATAAGTTTTAAAAAAACGGATCAAATAACGGTCCGTTTTTATTATTTATTCTGTCTTTTCAATCGCTTTTTTTAAAGTTTCCAAGTCTAATTCGCGTCGGCGAAAATCGGGATTTTCAATTGGTAGATGCAACTGGAAATCCTGAAAAATCTGAACCTGGAGGTCGGCTTTTTTGATTTTAAAATCTAATAGGTGCCCTCCGAATTGACGATCATCGGAGAGAATGTGAAGGTGAAAGCCGGCCGCGGTTGTCCCTTCATACATCGCTGCTGAATAATAGCCAACCATCGTTGCCGTCAGTGAATCAGCATGGAATTCATGTTGCGCTGCCGCGACCTTTGAAAATGGCGGGTATGGTTTTTCTTGTTTATCGGCTGATCGCGCCAAAACATTTGTAAATTCTCCGTGTACTCTAATTGCGGCAAAGACATTTTTAAGTTTATATTCTTCTTCAACCTTTTTTTGAAAACTATCGGAATCAAGATTAATTAGGCTTTCGCTCTTCAACTTTTGATCGAAGTAGTTAATATTTGCAAAGGGTGCTTTTTCGTGCTCGATGTCCATTTTTTGGACTTTTCCGCTGCTGGGGATTCCATAAGCCACCCCATCCAAAACTATTAATTCGACCCCGATTCCGGTTGTTGTACCAATACCGAAATCGCCGTGTTCGAGAAGATCTTTAAGCAGTATTGTCCCATCATATTGGCCATCCATAATTTGAGCCAAAGTGCCATGTTGATAAGCTTTTGTTAAATCTTTCATTTTTAATCCATACCTCCTTCGATCAATTCCGAATAAAGTTCGGTATCGTGCGAATAATCGACTGGAATATCGACCAAAACCGGTCCTTGATCCCAATTAAACGCCTCAGTCAAAACTTGGTCGATTTTTGTAGGATCATCTACACGCAAGCCTTTTGCTCCAAAGGATTCGGCAAACTTCACAAAATCGACTTGACCAAAATCGACTCCGGCTGATTTGCCGTACTTCATTTCCTCTTGGAATTTAACCATATCGTAATGTCCATGATCGTTAAAAATAATATGAACCAGATTTGATTTCAGCCGAACAGCTGTTTCCAATTCCGCGCTGGAAAACATAAAGCCGCCATCCCCGGATACACTGACAATTTTTTCATTTGGACGAACCAAACCTGCCGCAATTGCCCAAGGCAAAGCAACGCCCAGGGTTTGCATGCCGTCGGAAATTAAAAAATGACGCGGACGATATGAACGGAAGAAACGGCTCATCCATATATATACCGAGCCAACATCCAAAGTAACAGTCATATTATCGTCGACTTGTTTTTGAATGGCGTGAACAACATCCAAAGGATGGGACAGACCGACTTTTGCGACAAATTTTGGGCCGCCAGGCTCGCTTTTAAGCTGTTCACGGTATTTATTAAGCAAAGAATTGCTTTCTTTTGACAGCGAATAATTATTGAGCTGTTTGGCCAATAGATTAATTGTTACCGGCATGTCGCCGACTAATTGAATTTTCGGATTATAATGTGCATCGATCTGGGCATGGATCGAATCGATCGTTGCAATCGGCAGTTTATTATTCTTGTTCCAAACACGCGGTTCATATTCAACGGCATCATAACCGAGTGCAATTACCAAGTCGGAAGCTTTTAAGAGTTGATCGCCGGTTTGGTTGGCAAATAAACCAACACGCCCAAAAAACGATTGTTCTACCAAAGACCGATCGATAACACCGGCACCTTGAAATGTTTCGACAACCGGCAATTTAGTTACGTGCAAAAAATCATGGAGAGCTTTGACGGTTTTTTCGTCGGAACCGCGTTGGCCAACCAAAATAACCGGCAATTTTGCCTGACGTATTTTACCTGCCAGGAACTCGATTTGTTCCGGACTGGCCGGACCAGCAGAAATATTTTCTACTTTTTCCAAGGCTTGACTCGATACCGGACTGTCGTCAACGTCTTGTGGGAGACTGATGAAAGAGGCTCCCTGAGGGGCCGCGCTGGCAATATCGAAGGCATTTGCAATTACTTCGGATAAGTTTTCTGCATCTTGTACCTCGGTCGTGAATTTTGTAATTCCATTGAACAAAAGTACTGAAGGAGTCGATTGGTGTGTTCGGCGATAAAGATCCTGTCTTTGAACTTGGCCGGCGATTGCGACAACCGGATCATTTTCAGTCTGTGCCGTCAAAATTCCGGTTGCCAGATTCGATGCTCCCGGTCCGGATGTTACGAGCACTACACCGGGTTTTCCGGTCAGACGTCCGACCGCTTGAGCCATGAAAGCTGCGTTTTGTTCGTGTTTTGTGATCACGAGTTTTGGAGCATTGGAATTATTTTCAATTACTTCAAAAAGCCGGTCTATTTTGGCTCCGGGAATGCCGAAAACATATTTAACGTCATGATTTAATAGGGACTCAAGAACCAGATCGGCCCCAAAACGTTTCTTTTCTGTCATAAATAAATTCACCTCTGTCTTTTTTGTATTTTAACACTTGTGAATTTTCATTGACAACAAAAAGCCTGCTTTAAACAGGCTTTTCTTCAATAAAGTATATAGTTTCATAAACTTTATTTTGTATATTTATCAATAATATCAGTCAACTGTTTTTGGTTGTGTACGCCAACGATCCGATCAACGACTTCACCGTCTTTTTTAACGATCAAGGTAGGGATCGCTTTAATTCCAAGTCCATTTGCCGTTTCCTGGTTTTGATCGACATCAATCTTGCCGAATTTAACACTCGACATTTCATTAGAAAGTTTTTCCAAGATAGGTGCCTGGATTTTACAAGGGGTACACCAAGTGGCCCAAAAATCAGTCACAGTCACGCCGGATTTGGTTGCTTCTTCAAACGAATCAGAATTTAATACTGAGATTGCCATATAATTCCTCCTTCTCTAGTTCTCATTGTACTTACTTACAATAAGTAATGCAAAAATAATTTAAGAAAGTACTTGCTTTGAGGTTGCTGGAGCCTTTATACTTAATCGAAAATCATGATCGAAAACGAAAAACAACTCAAACGAAACTTCGGCTTTTTTGGTACTTTATCTCTTGTTATTGGAACAGTCATCGGTTCCGGTATATTTTTTAAGCAAGGACGTGTTTTGCAGGAAGCCGGATCCGCTAAAATGGCGCTTTTGGCCTGGTTCGTTGGTGGGGTTTTAACCCTTTCTTCAGCGATGTCGGTTGCCGAACTCGGTTCGGAAATGCCACAGACTGGTGGTATTTATATATATATTAGTAAGATATTTGGAAAATTCTGGGGTTTCTTGGCTGGTTGGATGCAGATCTCTTTTTATGGACCGGCTTTGATTGCGTCCGTCTCTTACTTTTTTTCGACTTTGTTTGTCACTTTTTTTAAGCTGCCGACAAAAATAACGTTTTTTTATTTTTCGATGCGAAGTGTTGTGGCTGTTTCGATACTTGCGTGCATTTTGATTGCACTGATGAATATGCTGGAAAACCGAGTTAGTCGGACTTTTGCAATTACGACGACTGTTATTAAGATGATTCCTATTTTTGCTTTGATTCTGTTCGGTCTGTTTTTTGGTAAGACCGGCGCGACTGGAAGCACAATTTCAGTTCTATCCGAACAGGTTGATAAGGGCAATTTTGGTGTCGCTGTTTTGTCGACATTGTTTGCTTATGATGGCTGGGTAATTATTTCCAATCTTGGAGGCGAGATCAAAAATGCCCAAAAAAATCTGCCTCGTGCAGTCACAATCGGGATTTTTATCGTTCTGCTGGCTTATATGGGTGTTTCTTTTGGTGTTTTCAGCTCTTTGCCAGGAAAAGAAATTGTTTCTCTTGGCGATCATGCTCCTTTTCATATTATGCAGGAAGCTTTTGGCTCGATCGGTGGTCGGCTGATGGATATCGGTGTCATGATCTCGGTCATTGGAACTTTAAATTCAAAAATTTTAAGTTTTCCACGAGTTGTTTTTGAAATGGCTGACCATGGACAACTGCCATTTTCGAATTTTTTTCATACTTTAGGCAAGAATTCGAAAACACCCAATTATGCTACGGCGCTTGAAATTCTTATTGCAGCACTTTTATTAAATGCCTTTTCTTCTTCTCAGGATCTTTCTGATTGGCTGGTTTTTGTCAGTTTTCTCTTTTATCTTTTAACTTTTGTTGGTGTCTTTATTTTGCGGAGTCATTTAAAACGAAAACCACATTTTTCAGCTCCTCTGCATCCACTTTTTCCAATTCTGGCAATTGCCGGTACTTTATTCATTGAGATTTCGACCATTGTCAATGCTTTCAACGACCCGACTGGCCAACAGCTTTTTGGGATTACGGTCTCGCTTTTGATCGTTGCACTTGGAATTCCGCTTTATTACTTGAGGAAGTCTTATAAACTATAAGTATGCGGGAATCAGCTTATCCTTCGTTGGCGATCATTGTACCTGTTCACAACGAAGAGGAAAATATCCATATTTTTTACGAAGCCGTTAAAAAAAATTTAACAGCCGAAGATCTGGTATCGTTGCCGGATACTTTTAAGCATTTAAAATATAATTTTTGGTACATTGACGATGGTTCGACTGATCGAACTTTATTTGAAATTAAACAACTTCAATTAAAAGATTCCTCGGTCCATTTTGTTTCGTTTTCACGGAATTTTGGCAAAGAAGCCGCTATTTATGCGGGGCTGACTTATACAAAAATTTATGACTATGTTGTTTTAATGGATGTCGATTTGCAGGACCCGCCGCCGCTTTTGCCAAAAATGCTTGGTAAATTAGTCAATGAACAATTGGATAGTGTTGCAACCAGAAGGCTGGATCGCAAAGGAGAGAAGCCGTTAATCAGTTTCTTCTCCAATCTCTTTTATGAATTTATTTCTAAGATTTCCTCGACAAAACTCGTTAGCGGCGCACGCGATTATCGAATTATGAGCAGACAAATGGTTAAAGCTGTTTTGTCGATGCCGGAAAATCAGCGTTTTTCCAAGGGCCTTTTTACTTGGATTGGTTTTAGAACTGAATATATTAGTTATAAAAACGTTCAAAGAAAAAAAGGACAAACAAAATGGAGTTTTTGGAAACTCTTTAAGTACGCAATTTCTGCGCTTATTTCTTTTTCGACAGTACCTTTAACATTGGTAACTATATTGGGTTTTTTAACAACTTTGCTTGCAGTGGTTGGCGGTATTTTTGTAATTGTCCGTAAATTGCTTGATCCGGCGATTGCAATTGGCGGCTGGACAACGATTACAGTTATTATTATGTTTTTCGGCGGTCTACAAATGTTTAGTCTTGGAGTCGTTGGTAGATATATTTCGGCGATTTTTTTAGAGTCAAAGAGAAGGCCGATTTATGTCGAGAAAGAGAGCAAGTAGGTCAAAAAGAAAGCATATAATCGAAAGTATGATTACTTTAAAAAGTATTAATGAAATAAAGGAAATGGATCAAGCTGGTCAAGTGATTGCCGGCATGCATCATATGCTGCGTGATTTAATTAAGCCAGGTCTTGATACTTGGGAGATTGAAGAAAAATCACGGGCTTATATAGAAAATCACGGCGCGATTGCCAGCCAAATTGGTTTTGAAGGCTTCAAATATGCTGTGACTGTTTCTGTTAATAATGAGGTTGCTCATGCTTTTCCACGCAAGGGTCTCATTTTGGAAAACGGCGACTTGGTTAAAGTCGATACTGTGGTTGAAAAAAATCATGGCTTGGCTGATTCTGCTTGGACTTATCGGGTCGGCACTGTCAGCCCGGAAATCGAACGTTTATACAAGGTTGCCCATAAAGCACTCTATATTGGTATAGATCAAGCGCTCATCGGCAATCGAATTGGCGATATTGGCGCAGCAATCGATCATTATGTAACTGATGAAAATCATTTTGGAAACGTTCGCGAATATATTGGTCATGGGATTGGACCAACCATGCACGAAGATCCACAGGTTCCTCATTTCGGTGTTGCCGGACATGGTCTGCGTTTACGTCCCGGAATGACAATTACAATCGAACCAATGGTGAATACCGGTACTTGGGAAGTCACGACGGATTATGCAGGCGATGGTTGGACCGTTGCTACTAAAGACGGTGGTTGGTCGGCTCAATTCGAGCACACGATCGTTATTACACATAATGGTCCGAAAATTCTCACTTCTCAGGACCCGGCAATTGATGATAAATATTTAATCAAGAATTTGGATAATTTTGAAATATAATTTTTTGTTTCTAGCGTTACTTTAATGACGAAAAAAATAACAAAAATTTCAGCTCAAAAGAGTAAGGGCCGTTATAATCTGGAATTAGACGGGAAATTTGCTTTTGGAATTTCAGAGATGACTTTGATTAAATTTGGTTTGGCGAAAAATCGTGAACTGAATGAAAAAGAAATCATTAAAATAAAAAAGTATGAAGATATCGCTCAGGCAATTTCTAAGTCTTTAACTTATTTATCGCATCATTTAAGAACTGAAAAAGAAATTTTTGATAAATTACGTAGTTTGAAATTCGATGATGAAACTATCAAAGTGGCGATTGAGCATTTGAAGGATGAAAATTATCTTGATGATAAAATTTATGCTGAGAACTTTGTTCACACACAGGCTAATTTGCAGGCGGCCGGGCCAATAGTTATTTCACAAAAATTAAAGTTGGTTGGTATTTCCGATACTGATATCGAAGCAGCTTTAGCAGCTTATCAGCTTGAGGATCAAACAGATAATGCTTTTTCTTTGGCCGAAAAATATCAAAAACATTATTCAAAGAATTCGATTATCAAGCAGAAACAAAAAATCAATCAGGCACTTTATGCAAAGGGCTATGATTCGGATTTAATTAAGTCGACAATTGATAAATTGGTTTTTGAAGAAGATGATCAACAGCAATTAAAGAATGCGCGCTTAATGATTAACCATATTTGGTCTCGTTACGATAAGTATGGTCGTGAGAAATCTTATCGTGTTCGTAGTTATTTATATGGAAAAGGTTTTCCGGTTGAAATCATTGATCAGGTAATTGGAGAGAAAGAAAATGACTGAACTGGGCCGGATTTTAAATGAAAAGAAGGAATTTCACGGTTATATTTTCGATGTAGTCAGCCGGAAGGTTAAGACTCCGGATGGTTTGACTGTTGAGCGACAGGTTGTTTTACATGGCAATGCAGTTGCTTTCATTGCCCCTGTATACATTGATAATCAAGTTAAATTTGCTCTGGGGACTGAGTACCGGGCTGGTCTTAATCAAGAAAGAACCAGTTTTCCAGCTGGTCTGATCAATCCTGGTGAAGATCCAAAAACTGCCGCTTTAAGAGAAGCTCGTGAAGAAATCGGACTAAAATATCGTGATGCGCAGGAAATATTTTATATTAGTACCAGCGAAGGTTTTACTGATGAAGCTACCCATTTGATGCTTTTAAGCGGTCTGGAAGGAAAGACGGACAAGAATTTTGATCCAAGCGAATTCGTTAAAACGGTTTTCTTTACGTTTGAAGAATTAGAAGAAAAAATTCTTTCCAGAAAAATTACTACTGCACCTGGAATCATTGGTTATCAGTGGATGAAAATGCATCCGGAAGTTCTTATAAAACTTTAGCCAAAAATTGAGCTGCTTTTACTGTGATAAACTTTAATCGAAGACGAAATGTCTTGAGGTAGGATTATGACTAAAGACGCAGCTCGCAATCCGCGAGAAGGCGACTTTATCACGATCAAAAGTTACAAGCACGACGGCCATTTACATCGGACTTGGCGTGACACAATGGTTTTGAAAACTAGTGAAAATTCTCTTATTGGTTTAAATGATCATACACTTGTTACCGAAGACGATGGTCGGCGTTGGGTTACCCATGAACCGGCACTTGTATATTTTCACAATAAGTATTGGTTTAATATTATCGCGATGATTCGTAACGATGGTGTCAGTTACTACTGCAACCTTGCTAGTCCGTATGTTATGGATAAAGAAGCTTTAAAGTATATCGATTATGATTTGGATATTAAGGTCTTAACAAACGGGACCAAGCACCTTTTGGATGCAGATGAATATATTGCTCATGGACAGCTTTGGAATTATCCTCCGGAAATTGATGAAATTTTAAGAGCTCATACGAAGATTCTCATTCAAATGATCAATAGTAATGCCGGCCCTTTTTCGCAAGAGTATGTTGATCTTTGGTATTCGCGGTATAAAAGTCTTGTAAAACGCAAAAAGTGATAAGTCGTAAGCGGAATCTAATTCCGCTTTTTCTTTTTGCATAGCACTTAAACTGTTAAAATTTTATCAAGGAGGAACTATGTCAGAATCATTACCACGTGAAGATGCAGCACATGTAGCCAAGCTTGCAAAACTTCACTTTAACGACCAGCAATTAAATCTTTTGACTGGCCAGTTAGCTAATATTTTGGATTTAATAGAAACATTAAACGAAGTTGATACCGACGGCGTTAAACCAACCTATACTGTTTCTGATAATATCAACGTTCTAAGAGAAGATGTCGCTGTTAAATCCAATCAAAAGAATGAATTATTGGCTAATGCGCCTGAAACCCAGGATGACCAGATTAAAGTTCCAGCAATTATTGACGAGGAAAGCTAAAATGACTGATTTTTTTAAGGAAAATTTAACAAGTTTGCACAAAAAATTAGTCGATAAAGAAATTTCTTCAACCGAACTAACAAAGGAAGCCCTTAATAAGTCGAAAAGCTCTCAAAGTGAAATTAATGCTTTTATCACGATTGATGATCAGGGTGCTTTAAAGCGAGCTGCTGAAGTCGATGCAGCCGGAATCGATGCTAATAATATTCTGTCCGGTATTCCTTTCGCAATTAAAGACAATATTATTACCAAGGGTTTAAAAACAACGGCTGCTTCACATATTCTCGATAATTTTGTACCGGTCTATGATGCTACTGTTATCGAAAAATTAAATAAATTGGGAATTGTTACAATCGGTAAAACCAATATGGACGAATTTGCGATGGGTGGTTCAACCGAGACTTCTTATTTTGGTAAAACTGCCAATGCTTGGGATCATACAAAAGTTCCTGGCGGATCATCGGGTGGTTCGGCTTCTTCGGTTGCTTCGGGAGTCATTCCGGCGGCTCTAGGTTCTGATACCGGTGGGTCAATTAGACAGCCTGCAGCATTTAATGGAATCGTTGGTTTGAAACCTACTTACGGTCGCGTATCGCGTTGGGGTTTGATCGCTTTTGGCTCCAGTCTCGACCAGATCGGTCCTTTAACGAGAACGGTTAAAGATAACGCTCGTGTTTTATCTGCAATTTCCGGGAAGGATCGGCGAGATACTACGAGTGAAGATCAATCGGTTCCTGATTTCACAAAGGGGATTGAAAAGGGTGTTAAGGACTTGCGGATTGCCGTTCCTAAAGAATATTTTGCCAGTGGTATCGATGAAGGAGTCAAAGATGTCGTTAAAAAGGCAATTGCTAAATATGAATCATTAGGAGCAAAAGTCGACGAGGTTTCTCTTCCTCACTCCAAATACGGAATAGCCGCATACTATATTCTGGCTTCGTCGGAAGCATCTTCTAATTTGGAGCGTTTCGATGGGATTCGTTATGGCTTTTCTGCTCGTAAGGATGACCAAACGTTGGAGGATTTATATGTTCAGACTCGTTCCGAAGGTTTTGGCGATGAAGTAAAACGACGGATTATGTTAGGTACCTTTGCTTTGTCTGCTGGTTTTTATGATGCTTATTTCAAAAAAGCGGCTCAAGTGCGTACTTTGATTGTCGACGATTTTACAAAAGTTTTTGAAAATCACGATATTATTTTAGGACCGACAACAACTTCACCGGCTTTTGATCTCGGTTCGGAAAATGATGATCCTGTCAAAATGTATATGAACGACCTGTTGACCATTCCGGTTAATTTGGCCGGTTTACCAGGAATGTCGATTAATGCCGGCTTTACTGCCGGTTTGCCAGTTGGTCTGCAGATTATTGGCAAGCGTTTTGATGAAAGTACAATCTATAAAACAGCCTACGCTTTTGAGCAGGACAGTCAGTTGTTTACTAAGCATCCGGGGGTGAATTTCTAATGTCGAGTTTTGAAACCACGATCGGACTTGAAGTCCATGTTGAATTAAAAACGAAATCAAAGGCTTTTTCTCCTTCACCGGTTAATTTTGGCGATCCGGCTAATGAAAATACTAATGTAATTGATTGGGGCTATCCTGGTGTTTTGCCAAGCGCCAATAAAGGTGCTTTGGAATCTGGTATGACAGCTGCTTTGGCTTTGAATGCACAGATTACTCGTGATGTTCACTGGGATCGGAAAAACTATTTTTACCCGGATAATCCGAAGTCATATCAGGTTACCCAGCAACAAACACCAATTGGCCATGATGGTTATGTTGAAATTAAAAAAGAAGATGGCACAAGCAAGCGGATTGGTATTAAGGAATTGCATGTCGAAGAGGATGCCGGAAAAAATTCTCATTCCGGTAAGGGTTATTCGCTGGTAGATCTGAATCGTCAGGGCACGCCACTGGTTGAAATTGTTTCTCAACCGGATATTTCCAGTCCTGAAGAAGCTTATCTGTATCTGGAAAAACTGCGTCAGTTAATTCAATTTACAGGTATTTCTGATGTTAAGATGCAAGAAGGTTCAATGCGGGTTGATATTAACATTTCTGTTCGCCCAATCGGAGCAGCAAAATATGGCACCAAGGTTGAAATTAAAAACGTTAATTCCTTCCAGTATGCGAAAAATGCCTTGGCTTACGAGGAACAACGCCAGCGTGATGAATTAATGGCCGGACATGAGATCGGTCAGGAAACTCGCCGTTTTGACGAACCGACTAAATCAACAATTTTGATGCGTGTCAAAGAAGGCGCTGATGATTATCGTTACTTTCCGGAACCGGATCTTCCAGCGATTCATGTTTCTAATGACTGGATCAAAAAAGTAAGGTCGCGTTTGCCTGAAACTGCCGATGATCGTATTATTCGTTATACTAATAAATTTGCCCTTTCTAAAAAGGACGCTGCTGTTTTGACCCAGACGCTTGAGATGGCAAATTTTTATGATCAAGCCGTAGATGATGGTGCCGATCCAAAACGTGCTGCTAATTATTTGATTGGGGATGTAAACGCCTATTTGAATGAGACACAGCTCGATTTGCAGGATACCAAACTGACGCCTGATCATTTATCCGGGCTGATTAAATTGATCGATAATGGAACAATTTCGACCAAGCAGGCAAAAAAAGTCTTTACCGCCATTACTGATGGAGAAGAGCCAAAAGCTTATGTTGAAAAACACGGTTTGGTTCAATTGTCGGATCCGACTAAATTAACACCGATAATTGATCAAATATTAGATAATAACCAGCAATCAATTGATGATTTTAAAGGTGGCAAAGATCGTGCGATTGGTTATCTGACCGGACAAGTTATGAAAGAAACCCACGGTAATGCCAATCCAAAGATTGTTCACGAAATTTTATTAACCGAATTAAAGAAAAGATAGTTAATAATTAAATTCATAAAAACATTTTTAAATCTTAGATCTTAGATCTAAGATTTTTTTAACTAAAAATTTACTTAAATTAGCAAAATAAATATTTTATTTTTTTAGTTGCTTCTTGTATTCATGTAATTTACTAATGACCTCAATTGAATTCGGACAAGAATAATAACGAAATTACTTTCTTAGATCAAAGACATATTTAAACCAAGTAAAAAAGACGCAAAAATTAATTAATTCACAAATATTGTTCAAAGCTGTTAAAATGATTTAGTTAGTAAAAATATTCACATAAATCGGAGGATCGAATATGGTTGATCGTTTGAAAGGAAAAGTGGCAATTGTTACTGGCGGAAATGCTGGAATCGGCAAAGCAATTGCTGCCGATTTTATTGCTGAAGGAGCAAGTGTTGTTATCACTGGTCGGGATCAGGAAAAGGGTGATAAAACTGTTAGCGAAATCGCCGGCGAGATAGTTTTTATTCGTCAAGACGTTAGTAAAGAAATCGATTGGAAAAAGGTTGTCGACGATACAATCGCAAAATTTGGAAAATTTGATATTCTGGTGAATAACGCGGGTGTTGGCGGAGTTGGCAAGCCATTGGCGGAAATGTCTTTAGAAGAGTTTAACTGGACTCAATCGATTAATCTGTCGGGCAACTTTCTTGGAATTCGTTTTGCTTTAAATCAGATGTCCCAACCGGGTTCGATTGTTAATGTTTCTTCGGTCGCCGGATTACGGGGCTTGCCGGGAGGAGCCGATTATTCTGCTTCTAAAGGCGGTACTCGTTTGTTAACTAAGGCAGCTGCGTTGGAAGCTTTGCAAATGAAAAAGAAAATACGAATAAATTCTGTTCACCCAGGATGGATTGATACAGAAATTATTCCCGATGATATACGCGACACAGTTATAGCGATGACACCTATGCAGCATTTGGGGAAACCAAAAGACATTGCCAAACTTGTTACTTATCTTGCCTCGGATGAAAGTGAATTTACCACCGGCTCCGAATTTGTTGCTGATGGCGGGATGATGGCATAATTTTCTTTGTAAAACTTTATAAAATTTTTTGAAACTGCCTTGGTTTAACTGAGGTTTTTTTCTTGTAATCCAAAATTCTTTTACTTTTTTAGCTATTATGTTTAGTCTTCAATTTAAGGATCTTTCTAAAAGAAAAGGGTTAATCGATATTAAAGGGAAAAAGTTAAAATCATATTCAATCACTCTAGATTATTAATCGTTAAACGAAGACAATTATTAATAAGAAGAAATTTATGGAGATTTTCTAAATGGAGTTTGGAAATGAAGAAAAATAATCACGAAGAGAGGAAACTTTTTAATTTACTGACTTATGCATATTTAGCTCTTTACTTGATAGCTTTGTTATTAATGATAGTGAATGTTATTTTTGGAAAAAGTTTTTTATTCTATTTAGCACTATTGTTTTTGATAGTCGGAATTTTTGTTGATATTTCTTCAAATTTTGTTAATAAATGATTTGATGTGTCCTTGAATATAAATTGATAGAAGCCCAATGCTTATGAAAATCATTAAACAAGATATATTTTCTGCTTTATATTTTTAAAGAAAAATTAAACGAATGACAAGCATTTAAAATAAAACCAGGCATGTTCAATTAACAAGGATAAAAAATTGACAGGTTTATAATAATCGAAAAGGGCTTGCTGAGATTTACATGTCAAAGCTGGCGTTTAATAATTTCATACGTCTTTTTAAGTTCAAATACCGGTTCTATATATGTACGATAAAATTTAATTATTTTCATCAAGTAATTTTCAAGAAATGCTGAAGCTTATATTCACAATTATTATTAGTAATTTGAAATAGAAGATAATCGAATAAAATGAAGAATTCAAATTAATCATAATTTAATGGTATTTAAAAACCGTTTCTTTATTAGAATTATGGGCCTATTTTCTTGGTCCTGTTGGCACAAGTCGATGGAGGTTATATCTTGCAGAAAACAAATAAAATAGATCGCGAATCTAGGAATTGGATTGCTTTAACAGCCTTGTGTATTGGCGTTTTTATGTCACTTTTGGATGTGACGATTGTCAATGTTGCCTTGCCAACTATTCAAAAAGATTTAAGTGAATCTTTTAGTAATTTACAGTGGATTATTAATGCCTACACGATATCTTATGCAGTCTTTTTGCTTTTAGCATCCAAATTAGCTGATTTATTTGGGAGGAAAAAAGTTTTTTTAATTGAACTTGTTGTCTTCACTCTTGGTTCTTTGGCTTCAGGCTTGGCACAAAATGGAATGCAGCTAAATATTTTTCGGGCAATTCAAGGAATCGGCGGTGCTGGTATGATGAGCATCTCTATGGCTATTGTTGCTGCAACTTTTTCTGGCAAAGAAAGGGGAATTGCTTTTGGTATTTGGAGTTCGGTAATTGGTTTTGCAACGGCAATTGGACCTCTGCTTGGCGGATTTTTGGTTCAGATGATCTCTTGGCGGGCTATTTTTATGATAAATATTCCTGTCGGCATAATCGCATTATTTTTATCCGTATATTACATTGAAGAAAGTTACGGATCGGAAAAGGGACGGATTGATTGGTTAGGCATGATGATCAGTGTTGCTATGATATTCTTTTTGATCATCGGATTAATTCAAAAAGAATTACATACTTCTTGGTCTTGGACAAACATTCATATTGCCGGTCCACTTATACTGGGTTTCTTATTTTTAATCATATTCATATATTTAGAGAATTTTTTAAAGTCACCGATGATCGATCTAAGCATCTTCAAGTCTTGGTCTTTTGATGGGGCTGTTATTGCAGCTTTTTGTCTTGGCGCTTCTTTATATGCTTTTTTTACCTATTTGACCGTCTGGATGCAGAATTATATTGGCTATTCAGCTATCCAGACTGGAATTAGACAACTTGCAATTAGCTTGTTTTCCTTGGTGCTTGGTCCGATCATTGGCATACTTTCAAATCGTTTATCGAAGAAATGGATGATAACAGCTGGGCTATTACTGATCGCTGGTGGTTTTCTTGTAATTGATCAAGCAGTTTCAACTACTGTTATCTACGCTGATTTTGTGTGGGGCTTTATTCTAATGGGGATTGGCAACGCGGTCATTAATCCGCCGCTGTCCTCTGTCGCAATGGACAGTGTTGAATTAAAACACATTGGCATGGCTAGCGGCGTAATCAATGTTTTTCGACAATTGGGAGTCAGTTTCGGTATTGTTTCGCTGGGATTAAAACTGACTGATGGCTATAATCCAGCCGTAGCTGATAATTTTGCAAAACTGGCTTTACAAAAAAATACTAAAAACGAATTGATTAGTGCCTTGCATTCTGCTGGCCCTATTTCTGGAAAAACGGTCATTCAAGCCGCTAAAAACTACACTTTGAAATATCCTGATGGCAACCATCTTTTTCACCAAATGAATCAAGCTATTTATCTGGCTTTTAATACGGGCTATAAAAGTGTTTTGTCTTTGGCAATAGGCTTTGCAGTTATAGGTTCGTTTGGAGCGTTTTTATTAATCAGAAAAAAGTGAATTAATATAGTTTTTTTGCTTAGTAGACAATTGATAGCTGATAATATTTTTTGAAAACTATTTTTAAAGCAAAAAATCTCTTTATTGATGTTTTCGTTTGAAATTAAAGATTGTTTTGTATTTGAGAAAAATTTCAAAATCAATGAATTGTTTTTTTGCTATTTATTGGTCTTGTTTTTTATTTTTCTCGTTTTTTAAATTTTCTGATCTTTTTTCAATTCTTCTTTTTCAATTGCTTTTAGATAACTAGTTGTTAATTGGGTTTTGATCTTTGCCTGCTGGCCGTTTTTAACAAATAGAACAATTGTAATGCCAAAAGTATTGTTACTTTCTAATACAATCGGAGCTTGTATTTGAGGCTGGCTAATAATTGAATTGTTTTTATTCAAAATGTTTTCATTTACATTCTTGATAGCTTTGACCGCGAAAGGACTTTCCTGGACATCTTTGATTGGAATATCGATTTGGATGCGCATGTTAGCCCGGGATTGATTATTGATAGTTGTGATACTGCTGTTGGTAATGTAGTTTAAACCGCCATCGGTGTCCTTGATAGTGGTAATTCGCAAACCAAAAGCCGTTACTCGTCCACTAATGTCATTGTTTATTATGACGTTGTCGCCAACTTCCATTTGCTGTTCCAACAAGATTAAAAATCCAGAGATGACGTCACGAATAATGCTTTGAGCTCCCAACCCAACTACGACTGTCACAATTCCAGCACTTGCAACTAAAGTACCGATCGGGAATCCTAATACGCTTAAAATTGTATATAAATAAAAGAAAACGATAAAATAACGAACAGTGTTACGGGCTAGTGTGTGGATTGTATTTGCTCGTTTTTTATTGATTCGACGTGATTTTAAATACGTGTTGAAACTCCGATCAACTAAAAAAATAACCAATCGATTGATTATCCAAAAAATGATTGAATAAATAATTATTTGAATTATTGAATCAAGGATTTTAGGACCGATTGTTTCCCATTTGAACTTTTGCCAATAATTAGCAAAAGTTTTTATTAAATTATCTGTGATCATAAATGATTTTCTTTCTTGAATAACTTTTATGTTTATTTTAAACGAGCTTGCTTTCTTTGACTATCAGTCAGTACGAATGTTTTTTACATTTTACTTGTATGTTTTGCGTAAATTATAAATATTTAAACAATTTTTGATTATAATTTTATTTCTTAATATAGATATTTCCATTTTCAGGATTTAGATTAATTGAAAAATGTTTGCGCTTTCATTCTTATACTAAAGGAAGTACAATTAACTTATCAATAGTAAGGAAAGTGTGATTTGTATGAAACAGGTTCAGGTTACAGGTGTTGGAAAAAATTCATTTGTTGATGTTGACCAACCACAAGCTGGTCCACATGATGTTTTAATAAAAATCAAAGCCAATGGTATTTGCGGGTCCGATACTTTTTACACTGCAATTGGTGGAATTCCACCACGACAGGGTCATACACCGTTGGGACATGAAGCAGCTGGAGTTGTAGCGGATATTGGTTCGGATGTGGATGATGTATCCGTTGGAGATCACGTTGTGATCAATCCAATGGCTGCCGAGGATGGCATTATTGGTAATGGCGGAGCACAAGGCGCTTTGTCGAACTATGTAAATCTAATTAATGCTAAATCCAACAGAAATTTTCGGATTATTCCAAAAAATATTCCTTGGGAAGTTGCTGCTTTGAACGAGCCGATGGCCGTTGCACAGCATGCTGTGAATCGCGCTAAACCTAATGCCGATAGTAAAGTTGCAGTTTTTGGTGCTGGTCCAATTGGATTAGGTGCGATTATTAGTCTTAAGTCTCTCGGGGTCAAAAATGTTGTAGCTATTGATATTATTCCCGAAAGATTACAAAAAGCTTTGGATGTTGGTGCTGATTCAACTATTGATTCCAGCAAAGAGAACGTTTTGGACCAATTAATTAAGTTTCATGGTCAGGGACAAGAAAAGGTCTCGAGTGGAAATAAACGTTCTGGTACTGATATCTATATCGATGCAGCTGGAGCTCCGATTGTTCCGGAAACCGTTTTTAAAATTGCACAATATCGCGCTGTTTATACGATTGTCGCCGTTCACAAAAAGGAAGTCCCTGTTAATTTTGGTGATTTGCTCGATAGAGAATTGGATATAAGACTTTCGGTAGGCTATCCAAACGAAATTTTCCAGGTAACTGACAATATAATTAAATACCCGGATCTATACGCTAAAATTATCAGCAATGTTTTTCCATTTTCAGATGCGCTAAATGCTTTGAAAACTGCAGCAACTCCTGGGGCGGCAGATAAAGTTGTCGTTTCCTTTGATTGATGCTGTTTAGTTATGTTTTAATATGATTAATTTTATCTTGGCAATGTAGGTAACGGTTTTGATTATTTTAGGCTATATTAAATTGAACTTTATTTTTATTTAATATTTGATTTACTTAGCTTTAACTAATTAAGAATATCTTGTTTCTTGTAGCCAGCTTTTAGCTGGCTACAATCGCAGCAGAATAATTAAATAACTTCAATACTTGAAATTGATATATTTTTCATGAGAAAACTTTAAGTTTCCCAGTACAATATTTGATACGTAAGGCGCCAGCTAATCAACTGGCGCTTTTTTGTCAAATTAAAAACTCATAGTAAAAGTTATGTTATGACCATTTACCATGAGCTATATCAATGATTTTAGTAGTGTATAAGCGCCTGCTTTTTCAAGAAGAGGAGTTGTTTTGAATGGAATAATGAAAATATCCTGCAAGCGCTTACAAGAAATCATTCTAACACCGGTCTTAATTGCTTCAAATCTTTTTTTAACATAAAAATGTCTTTGGTCTAAACCAATTTGAATACATTATGAAATTCGCATAATTCACACTGCTTGATTAATTTTTTTGATTAGAGCTTTTGATCTTTAGATTGGATTATTAATCTAACATAATGTTTTTTATTAGACAATCTGTTTAATAATTAATGGGGAACTTAATTTGGCTTACATTCAAGTTAAAAACGAATTTAAACGTTATAAAATGGGTGAAATTGAGATCGTCGCCAATGACGGTCTTTCTTTTGAAGCTGAACGAGGAAAACTAACCGTTATTCTTGGGCCGAGTGGTGCTGGTAAATCAACTATTTTGAATATTTTAGGTGGCATGGATTCTCCAACTGAAGGGAGAGTGATTGTAGATGGCATCGATATTGCTGTTTTCAATGAAAAACAATTGACCGAATATCGGCGTCAGGACATTGGATTTGTTTTTCAATTTTACAATTTAATACCGAATCTTACTGCAAAAGAGAACGTTGAATTAGCTTCTTCGGTTGTAAAAAGCGGCCTTGATGCGTCCGAAGTTTTAAAAGATGTTGGTTTAGAAAAACGATTGGATAATTTTCCTTCCCAATTGTCTGGCGGCGAACAGCAGCGTGTTGCTATTGCACGAGCCTTGGTTAAAAACCCCAAGATACTTTTATGTGACGAACCAACCGGCGCATTGGATTATGAAACTGGTAAACAAATCCTGAATTTACTGCAAAATGCCAGCCAAAAATATGATAAAACTGTTTTGCTGATTACGCATAATTCGGCTATTGCCAAAATGGCCGACAGAGTTATCAGAATCAATGATGCCAAAGTGGCTTCGGTTCAGGATAATGCGGAACCGATCCCGATTTCGGATATAAAGTGGTAGGAAATTTCAATGAAACCCTTAACTAAAAATATGTGGCGTGGTATCAAGAATTCTTTAGGAAGATTTATTGCGATTGTTTTGATTATTATGCTTGGGGTTTTAATTTTTGTGGGCGTGAAGGCCTCGGGACCCAGCCTGAATGATTCTCTGAATAAAACATTACATAATACTGAATTGAGCGATATTCAAGTTCTTTCAACAACCGGTTTTGGAGAAAAGGATATTAAAACTGCCGAGAAAGTTTCTGGTGCAAAAGCCGAAGCAGTTAAATTTAAATATGTTTTAGCGGGCAAAGACAAATCGGCTGTAGCTTTATTCGGGTATAGGTCTCAACAAAAACAAAATAAATTAATTTTGCGAAGCGGAAGATTTCCCGAATCCAAGAATGAAATTGTATTGGATGAGAGGGCCAAAACAAAGTACGGTTATAAGCTTGGACAAACATTTACTTTTCTTAAATCGGCAAATTTAAAACAACGAAATTATAAAATTGTTGGTTTTGCCGATTCTCCAATGTATATCGACAATACTGAAAGAGGGACGACTAGTATCGGCGACGGGACGGTTCAATTTTTCGCTTATATACCTGATAATCAAATGAACCTTGATTCTTCGACTTTGTTGAATATTAGATTTAACCGTTTACAAAAATATAGTAGCTTCAGCAGCCATTACAAAGACCAAATTAGTGAGAAAATAACTCGATTAAAAAAGCTTTTTAAAACCCGCTCAAGAATACGAAGTAATGAGATTTTAAATAAAACAATCAGCATTATAAAAAACAAGCAAAGCCGGCTTAATCAGGCAAGGATGCAGGTTAATCAGGCGAAAAAACAATTGGTCGAAAAGTCCAATGGCCTTGTCAAAACGACATCTGAGTTAGATCAACAAACAAAAAAATTAAATATCCAACAGGACAAACTTGATAAGTTACTAAAAAAGGCCAATCAAAATTCCGAAACGGTCTATACTTGGCAAACACGTGATGATTTACCGGGATTTTCCACTTATGGAGATAGTTCGGACCGAATTTCGGCAATTGCAAATGTATTTCCAGCATTTTTTTTCTTGATTGCTGCGTTGATCACTTTTACAACCATTACGAGGATGGTTGAAGAGGCTCGTGGACAGATTGGCATTTTTAAGGCTTTAGGTTATTCAAAATTTTCAATTGCTCGTAATTATATCGGCTATGCGTTAATGGCAGGAATGGCCGGTACAATTATTGGTGCGTTAATTGGCAATAATTTTTTGCCGAGAATTGTATTGTCTTTGTATAAAAATTACATTCCACTTGTTACTGTTGTGAAATTTCAATGGGTATTTTTTGCTTTATCAATTTTATTTTCATTAATCGCCACCATGGGCGCTGCTATAATTGTTGTCTTTAACGAATTGTCAGAAAAACCAGCGGCGCTGATGCAGCCAAAATCACCTAAATCAGCCAAAAAAATTTTATTAGAAAAGATCAAACCTCTTTGGTCTTCATTAAATTTTAAGCAGAAGATTAGTTACCGTAATCTTTTCCGATATAAATCGAGAATGTTTATGACGATTATCGGAATTGCTGGTGGAACTGCTTTGATTCTAACTGGTTTTGGGATACAAAATTCAATTGCTGCCAGCGGTACGCGTCAATTTAGCGAATTAACCAAATATCAGGCACTTATTAGATTAAAAAATGCAAAAAATAATAGTCAGGTTCTTGATACCTTACAAAAAAATAAGCATTATAAAAGCCGTGTTGATATTTCTTCTGATATCGGCAAAATTCAAGCAAACGGAAAACAGATTAATGATACTGGTATTTATATTCCAAAAGAAAATCGTCAATTCTATCAGTACGTTAATCTGAGAAGAGTTAATTCCAATCAGAAAATTTCTTTACCGGAAAATGGCGTGGTTATAACTCAGAAGATTGCCACTGTTTTAAATGTAAAAGTTGGTGATAAAGTCAAAATTACCACTAGCAGTGGTAAAAAGACTCAAACTAAAGTTAAGGCTGTTGCTCAAAACTTTGTTGGTAATTTCATTTATATTAGCCAATCTTCGTATGCAACGTTATTTGGCCAAAAGGCTGATTGGGATACCTTTCTAGTTAGATTAAAAGCACAATCGGAAAAACAACGCAGCCAGCTTTCTCATGAATTAATTGAAAAAGATAATGTTTTGGGTGTCAGTTATTCAGAGGATCAAAAAAAGACTGTTTCGAGTATGTCATCTAGTTTAATTCCGATTATTTTGATTCTTATTTTATTATCGGGGATACTCTCTTTTGCTGTTTTATATAATTTGACGAATATTAATATTTCCGAGCGTATTCGTGAATTGTCGACCGTTAAAGTGCTTGGTTTTTATGATAATGAAGTGACCATGTATGTCGTGCGGGAGAACATTGTTTTAACCGTTATTGGAATTTTTACTGGTTATATTGTTGGAAATTTACTTACTTGGTATATTCTGCAACAGGCAGAAACCGATCAAGTAATTTTTCCATTGACGATTCATTTGTTTGGTTATATTGCGACAACATTTTTGATGATTTTATTTACTGTGATTGTCATGTTTATTACACATCAGCGATTAAAAAATATCGACATGGTGTCAGCACTGAAATCAAATGAATAGGAAAGAAATTAAAAGTTCTATTTTTTTATTTCACGTAATTTATATTTTTTTATTGAAACTCTTAAATAACATTTTACAAATAAAAAAATCTAAAAAACTATATGTTTAGTTTTTAGAATATTTGACTAATATTTTTTTAGTATATTTTTTCAGTAACTTGTTTTCTTCTTTTTGAATAGCTAATTTATTAGTAGCTTCTTTAGGATGCTCTTGTAGATAATTCTTCAAGTGTTTTGAAACCGTTTTTTTTGCATTTTTTTTAATATCTTTTCCTGCTTTAACTAGGTCTTTTTTAGAAATCACAAACCAATTTCGGGGAAGAATGAAACTAATGGTAGTTTTTTTAATTTGATGATTGTTGATCATTCCGGCAAAAAGTATTTGATCGGCTTTATTTGTGTAACGATATTGACTAACTGATTTAACTCTTAAAGCATTTTTTTGTGATTGCTTGAGAAGTAGTTTAACAGTTATACCATTTGAATAGGTCATTTGGTTTTTATGCGATTGAGTTTTGTTCTTGTAGACATAAATTTGTTTTTGTTCCTTACCCTGGCTGATGTTTCGATAAACCAAAATATGATTTGATTCTGGAAAACTAACCAATGGATAAATAGTTTTTTTAGAACTCGTCACCTTTAATTCTGTTCCCCAGTGATAATGTGTATCGGCGATTAACAAGGCTTGAGAGACTAATAAAATAATTATTAAAATAGCTCCAATAGTTATTCGGTGTGGAATGTTTCCTAATAAAGCCAACAGAATAATTCCAATAATACAGATTAAACCGATAATAATGATCATTGGTTTTCTCCTTTTGCAACATTATTGTTTTCTTGTTTCTTCAGGTCTTTATGATGGGACAAGAACCAAGCGGGGATAGCGGCAGTGGCAGTTATTATAACCGACCAAATAAAAGCATCATGATAAGCATTTGATAAATTCGAAACCGTTGGTACCAATCCGTTTGTTTGATTTTGAATAACTGTTGCCAAAATTGCTGATCCAAAAGCGCCCCCAACATTTTGTAATGTCCTAGTTGCTGTTGTGGCTTCGGGAACCCGTTCAGCTGGTATGCCACTATAGGAATCGGACATAACTGGAATCGTTAATCCACCTTGCCCAATGCCACGAAAGAAAAGCATCAGCCAAATTAAATATTTACTGGTATTAGCATCAAAGTAGACAAAAGGTAGGGTACTTAAAACTGCAATGACAACGGAGACCATAACAACCCAACGAGCTCCAATACGATCGGTTAGTTTGCCTATCTGGGTCCTCGATGCTAACAAGCCAATCCCTTGAAAAATTAGGTAGGTCCCCGACCAAACAACACTTAAACCACGAACATTTTGCAAATACAACGGTAGAAGAAACATTGCGCCATTTACAGTGATTCCAGACATCAAAAGAATAACCGTAGCTCCAGAAAAGTTAATTGATTTAAATAAACTTAGACTAACTAATGCATGTTTGGAGAACTTTTGTGCGTAAATAACATAAGCAACTAGTAAATCAATTCCGATAAATAGTGGTATTAGAACGTTTGCAGACGATAGATTGCCATAATTACTGAATTTAACAATACCTAGAATTAAAGAAGAGAACATTCCTCCTAATATCAGAAAACCAATCCAGTCAAAACTTTTACCATATTTTTTAGAAGCAGGAAATTTTGGCATGAGCCAAATTACTAAAGCAATCGAAACGGCAACGATTGGAATATTAACATAAAAAATCCAGTGCCAGTTTAATTGATCAATAATATATCCACCAATCGTTGGTCCTAATATAGGTATTAATACGGCAGGCAAACCTACAATCGCCATCAAACTGCCCAGATTTTTCCCGCCTGCTGCGCGAACAATCAATGTCGATAACAAGGAAACAACTATTCCTGATCCAGCACCTTGAATTAATCGACCAATGATTAAAATATCAATATTTGAAGCAATTCCGGAAAATATCGAACCGATTAAAAACAAAATAATGCCGGCTATATAAAGATTTTTTCCACTGAATCTATCTGAAGCCCAGCCCGTAAAAAGAACGGTAATACCAAGGGAAAGTATATAGCCAGTCGTGACCCATTGGACGATGTCGACAGAACTGTTTAAATCATTCATAATGGTGTTAATTGCTACGTTAGTCATAGTTGTGTCAAGCATTGGTGCGATAGCACCTAATATTAAGATAAAGGCAATTTTGACAATCTCGTGACGATTATTTTCTTTGTTCACTAGTACAACCTCACTTACTTTATTATTTAAGGGACCTAAGTCCCTTAAATAATAACTCATCGTTTCTAAAAATACAAGGAGGAGTTTTTATATGGAAACACAAAAGCAAACTCGTCGTCGTGGTGAGAAATTAGAAAATGCAATTTTAACTGCAGCTTGGGAACAATTAAATAAAGTTGGCTATAAAGATTTAACTATTACAGAGGTTGCTAGTTTAGCCGGCACGAATAAAACAACTATTTATAGGCGCTGGCCAAACAAATCTTTGCTTGTAATCAGCACTTTCTCTAAATTCATACCTAGACCAAAAATACAGATTCCCGATACCGGAAATCTGCGTGAGGATTTTATCCAATTATTTGAACAGTTGGTAAATCTGTTAGAACTCTTAACCAGCGGAAAATTTGAGGGATTGCTACTTGACCGTTTACGCGATGTCTCTATCGACAAAGTTTTTGGAAGAGTGGACGAAAATAACGCCCTACAAAAATTTATTATAATTATTCTTAAAAAGGCAGAGAAACGTGGAGAATTAAAAATCGATAAATTGCCCCAAAGGATTTTGGATCTCCCTTTCTTATTACTATTGAACGAAATAATTTCAACTCATGGTTCATTACCTAAAAAATTTGTAACAGAGATTGTCGATCAAATATTATTGCCGGTATTTTTAAATGAAAAAAATAAGTAATTCAGACAAGTTCGGTTTAGCCATCCAATATGAGAACTGTGTAAGCAGGGGTTTTGAACTTCATGTTTAAAAATAAATTGGTTTTATTGGCAAGTTTTTTTACGAATATGGGAATTGTTTTAATTATGCCGATCACAACCATTTTTATTCACAAAACTTTAAATAAAAGTTTGGTCGTCGCTGGCTTTGTCTTGATGATTTTCCCAGTTGCCATGATGGCGGGCAATTTGTTAGGCGGTTTTTTATTTGATCATTGGAAAGAAAAGCTATCAATGTATCTTGGGGGGACATTGATAATTATTTCGTTAAGTTTGATCACGCTCTTTCCGATTTGGGCAGTCTATTCTTTTTTAGTTGTAGCTTATGGAATAGGTTTGGGAATACTTAATTCCAATATCAATGGTTATATTGCTTTTCTTAAATCTGATGATCAGCAGATATTTAATAATAATTAGTGGTTTGCCAGCATGGGCTCGGGAATTTCCAGTTTTTTTCGGGAATTTTATTTGCTATAAATATTAGGCTTGTTTTTGGATTCTCGACAATTTTGTTTATTGTGACCTTAATTATTATTAAAATTGGTTTTCATCATATCGAAAAGACAAAGACAACTTCTAAAAATACTAAAGATAATTTTCGTTTATCTAATGCTGGTATAATAATTTGCGTTTGTTTTGCTTTGGTAGTTGCTTGGATTGGATATGAACAATGTGATAGCAATATATCAGCTTTAATGATTTCAAAGGGCATATTGGTTCGGGCATATAGCATCCTTTTTACGATCAATGCAGCTGTTCTTTTGGTTTTTCAGCCTTTAACCAAAGTAATTTTTAAAAATTCTTTTTTTAATGATAAATTACGAATTATCATTGGGATTTTTATTTTTTCTCTATCGTATTTGCTGATTATCGACACTTCACAATATTGGCGATTTGTACTGGGAATCATAGTTTTGACATTTGGAGAAATACTGGTTTTTCCAGCAATACCATCGCTATTAAATCGTTATTCCTCAGATTCTAATCGGGGAACAATTCAGTCTTTTGGCAGTTTGGCAGGTTCGTTGGGTCGCGCGATTGGTCCGATAGTGGGTGGTTACATAGTCACTGATTTCAATTACCAATTTCTTTTCTTCACAATTTTTTCCTGCATGTTATTTCAATAATTATATTTTTGCCTTTAAGGAGTAATTAACTTTTTTAAAAGATTAAATAGTTTTGATTAAAACGAACATATCAAAAAATGTCTATAGAAAATCAGCTTTTAACCAGCTAGGTTACCATGTTTGCTGAGTTTTTAATACTGATTGTCCAGTTGAAAGTCCAATAATAATTCGCTCGATTGATTTGCAAAATTGTATTTATAAGTCCCGGTCAGGTTCTTTAGCTGTTCGGTTGCGTTAACTATTTGAGCGTTAATGTTCAAGTTTCCTTCTTCGAAGGTGCCATTTTCACAAGCTGTGAAGGTTCCTTCTTTGTCGGCGTAAATTCCCTTAAAGTGAAAAAAACCAGAAACTCTGGCTTCCGCTTGCTGGTCGTCAACATTCTCTTCAAGATAATAGAGGAGATATTCCAGACTAGCAATTCCTTCTAGAATGCCGGAAATTTTATATTCTACTTCAACTGTATGAATCGGAAAAAGCTCTATTTCGTTTTCAATAGCTTTTTCTTCCCATTTGGTGACTTTAAAATCTGCTTTTTCCATTAATAACCTCTTTGCTTAATATTTTCTGTTATCGAGATTTCTGGTGTACAGCATAAAAAACGCAAAAACTCACAGTAAAAGTTCTATCATATTTGATACTGCGAGCAAGCTTAACGTTCAATCTTTTGATTTTGTAAGCTTTTATTTTTCATCGTTGAGAAAAATATCATACAAATGAAGCAGTTAATATTTCATACAAACGCTTACAGAAGTTTATTCTAGCATTGAAGTTTAAAATCAGATTAAAGTTGTTAGCAAAATTAAACAGTCTAAGATACTTCTATTTGGATATATTTTTAGAATTTTTAATGTTTAACTAAGCAATACAGTTTTTGGCTGAGAAATATATTTAATAAATAATTGTGTCTAAAAACTGAAAAAATTATTTCAACATAGCAAAACGAGCTCTCTTTAGATATTTGCTTCATTGAAATATCTTTCATTGGATTTGGTAAATGGAATTTTTATATTCGAATGATATTATTTCTTTAATTTTTTTAAATTTGTAGTTTTAAAGGTCGATTATTTTCGTTTATTCGGTGGGAGACGGCGAATAAATCAATAAAATCAACGCAATAAATCAAAGACGGCTCCAAATGACTTTTTTGCTTTGAATTTACGTAGTTTCTTCTTTCTAAAGAATTAGAATTAATTATAGGATCCCTTTTTATTTTCATGCTAGGAAGAGATTTAGTAGCAATGGGTATAAGAGTTCATCGATAACAGAACTGGTCTATCTAAAGTCTTGCTAGGGATATGGTTTTATGATGAAATTCTGGACTTTTTCTTTGTACCTTTGATTCTTGTCCAATATAGTTTTATCAAAATAACATTTTTATAGAAACCAATATTCAAAAAATAGGAAATTTGGGGAATTTTATTTTGGATTTAGCATTATTGCAGAAAAGTGAATTAAATTTACTTTATCAACTAAAAACTATTTGTGAAGAAGAACATATAAATTATTGGCTTAATGGCGGTTCATTGCTTGGAGCCATTAAATATCATGGCATGGTTCCTTGGGATGATGATATCGATATTGGCATGTTGCGTTCTGATTACGATCGTTTTGTCGCAACTGTTGAAAAGCGGTTTGGAAGCACTAGCCGTTATGGCATTATTAGTGATCTCAAATATAATGAATACGGAGTGACTTGGGCTAAGTTTATCGATCATAGTACTAAAATTAGTGAAGACTTTGACTTTAGCAGTGGAACCGTTTTTATTGATATCATGCCCTTTGATAAAGTATCGAATCATAAATTAACTCAGTTTACTGATAAGCTGTGGTTCCATATTATTGATCATATTATTAAAGAACGTTGCTTACGTATAATTAATAAACATTTTAAATATTCACTGCTTATAAAAATGGTTGACTTACCATTAAACTTTTTGACTCAGCATTGGTCGATAAAGGAATTAAAACAATATCGTTATAATTTTATAACGCGTCATTCGACAGATATGAATGCAATTATTTATATGAATTATGCTTCTTGGTATCAATGGGGATATGAATATGTTTATCTTGATGAAGTTAGTAAGGCAAATAAGATTTCCTTTTCGGGCTTTCAAGTGAATATACCGATTAAATACCAAGAAATCATTAAACGCATGTACGGCGATATTGCACAAACTCCCGATGAAACCGAACAAAAGCCCAAACACGTCAAGGCTTTTTGTGAATTGCCGATAGACAATTAAAAAATAAATCTATAGCATTTAGGTAATTGGTTTTTAATAAATATCAGTTAATTATCGAAAATAGCATTTGGTTACAGAAATTTCTCCAGTGTTCATTTTTGTATAAAGTATTTGGTTTTTGCACGTTAAGCATTGGAGACAATAATGAAAATCATTCATAACTATTTTTATAATGTGTCTTATCAATTATTGGTATTAATAGCTCCGTTAGTTACGATTCCTTATATCGCAAGGGTCATTGGACCTGTTGGAGTAGGTATTAATGCTTATACAAATTCAGTTGTAGGTTATTTTTGTTTAATTGGCTCTTTAGGTATTACGCTTTACGGTAGCCGCGAAATCGCTTTTCACCGTGATAATTTAATAGATCGATCTCGCATATTTTGGGAAATCACTTTGCTCCAGATTGCTACAACGTTTTTAGCTTCGATCATTTTTTTGATCTTTTTAAAATTTGAACCACATTATCAATTTTTTTTCTTATTGCAAGCGACAACTTTGCTGGCCAATGCTTTTGATATCTCATGGTATTTCATGGGCCTGGAAGATTTTAGAAAAACCGTCTTGCGTGACGCAATCATTCGTGTTTTTTCAATTGCATGTATTTTTTTATTCATACATAAACCAAGTAATTTATGGCTATATATTCTAATTGTATCGGGGAGCGGTATTTTTGGTAATCTTTCTTTATGGCCTTATTTGCTCAAATCGGTGCACCATGTCCCTTTTAAACAACTGCATTTTAGCCGGCATTTAAAACCTGCTGTCATCCTGTTTATTCCTACGGTATCGATACAGTTGTACATTATGATTAATAAAATAATGCTCAAAAATATGGTATCTGTTCAAGCGGCTGGTTTTATGGATTATTCTGATAGCTTTATTAATGCTTCTATGATACTGGTAACATCATTAAGTATGGTTTTGTTACCGCGGATTACGAATCTTTTTGCTAATAACAAAATCGAAGCTATTCATCAAAGCTTGTATAAATCTTTTCAATTTATTACAGCACTTGCTGTTCCATTGATGTTTGGTTTGGCTGTAGTGGCGCCGCATTTTACTGTTTGGTTTTTAACGCCGAAATTTGCTGTAACAGGTACTTTATTAATTATTCAAACTCCAATCATTTTGCTCATAGCTTGGAACAATACAATCGGCAAACAATATTTATTGCCAGTTAATCGTATGCGTGACTACACGCTTTCAATCGTTAATGGTGTTTTTGTCAACTTTATTGCTAACTATTTTTGCATATATTATTTAGGTGTTTACGGCGCTGCTTTTGCGACTGTATTAACGGAGATTTTTGTAACAAGTTACCAAGTTATTGCTGTTCGGCATCAATTGAATCTTTCTCTAATGTTTCATGATTTCGGCAAATTTTTTCTTGCAGGTGCCTTGATGGGAGGTATTTTGTTGTTTACGACCTATCTTCTGCCATTACGATTGCTTTCTTTTATATTCGAAATCATCTTGGGCGTTTTGATTTATTCTTTGCTTTTATATCTTTTGCGAACAGATTTAATATTGCAGCTTATCAAAAGAGTGGGGATTGATCGTCGCAATTAAGTTACTAAGAATTATTTTTTGCTAGTTTGGATAAGCTTTTTTTAAACCAGCCAAAAAGCGCTATTAAGTCAATAGATACAAGAAGCAATACTAACGTCAATAACATTTGCCAAGTTAGTAACGCTGATTTCGTTTGTTTTACAACAGATAGCAGCAAATAGTGTTTTTGCTTTGGAGTTTTCGTAAATGATTTCAATTGTGGAAGGGCTGAATAATGCCAACTTTGTAAAATTGTAATCGTTGCTGTACTGGAGCCAACATTGCGGATAATCAAATGATAAGTACCGGTTTTTAAAGTACCTAGCCGTTTCCAAGTATATTTATTTGCCTGTTGTTTAAGTGGCAAAAGTTTTTTATCGGAGTCACGTTGCAAATTAACACTCAATTTTTGTTGCGTGGCCATATTTGGGTCATACCATACTATTTTGTTAGCAATTTTATTTAATGAAAATGTTTCAACTAACCGTTTTTTCTCATTTAGTTGCCAAATACCATAATCTTTTGTCTGCAATAAAACTGGTGCTTGTTGCGATCTTGGCCGTGTAATCCATTTTGAGTTCAAAAAACCGATAATGGCAAGACCCAAAACAATTGAGCTCACAAGGCCGGTGTTCCACCAGATAAACGAGCGTGTTCGCAATTTTTTGTTTAGAGATAGATTCGTGCTTGCAATCCCGCTGCTTGCCAGTAACAATAGCAAAGGCAAAATTGTATAAACATATCGAGCCTCGGCTTCCCAAAAGATGAGATGAAAAACTGCGATTCCTAAAATAGCGAGGTAACTAAAACTTAGTGTTGGGTCTATATGAACACGTTTTTTAATAAGACTATAAGAGAAAAATAAGTTGGAAGCTAATAAAATGAGATAGATCATCTGATCCCACGAACTTAATAGCGCTTTTCTTGAACCGTATAAATATTGAAAAATTTTAGGATAGGTTTGAGCTTGATTTAATGTTTCGGTTGCATCCAAATCGCCATGCGACCACATTAAATTGAATTTATGAATCAAGTAATAAATTGTTCCCTTTAGGCCCAAAGATTTAATTCGCTGCTTGATTTGTTGAATTGCCAATTGCTGTTTTTGCTTATAGGTTGCTTGCTGCTGGATCATGGCCGTATCTGTATGGCTGCTGGAGCCCTGTGTTTTGTCATTCCACCCTATCATGGTCCATGTTAATAGTGGCATTTTTTTTGCAACCGGTTCTTGATAACCGTAGGCCTTTTCTATAGGCTTGCTCAGCATCTGACTGCCAGTGAAAATCGCGGTAATAACAATTATTGACAAAATGGTTTGACGCCAACCAAATTTATGTTCGATTATCATCACTAATAATAAAGCAATTAGTAAAATAGCATTATTGCCCTTAATCCAAAAGCCCAACCACAGTTCCAAGCCTAGTGCAACGACCAATAAATAGCGTTGTCCCAAATGTTTGGCTGTGAAATATCGATCTAATAACCACAGAGTTAAGATTGGGAAAAGTACGGCTAGTCCGTCTGTATAAAAGAACAATGCGTATCCGTAAAACGGAAAATAGAGGGCAGCCAGCAGTAGACCGATTCCTGCAATAGCCAGATTAAAATGTTGACGTAACCAACTCCACATGAGACCTATCGTTAAATCTGTCCAAAAGAAGAGGAAACAGTTAAGACCAATCCAATAATTTAAATGCAAGTATTTAAAGCCTGCCAATAACCAGAATTCAATTAAAGTCATTGGGACGTTATTTTCTGCTAAATCGTGAAAATAGGGAATCCACTGTCGAGAACCGCTTAATAAATTCACAGCCTGAAAACGTGTATCCATTCCATCGTAAATATTGTCTCCTAAAATATGCCAGGACAACCAGATTTGCAAACTGACGCTTATTATGACAACGATCCAGGTAAAGCATAAGACCGTATGACGTGTCTGAATTTGCAGCCACTGTTTTAATTTAACGAGACCCAAACCGGCAGTAATGGCAGCTAAAATAATTAAACAGCGATCTAGACGTATAATTTGTTGATGGAAGGCGTCTGGAAAACCAACTATTGCTAATAATAAAATTGCTATTAACATCAGCATATAAATCTTCAATAAACTGCTTTGCCATAATCTAATATGTTTAAATTTTGCCATCTTTTTTTCCTCGCAAGAATAAAACAATATTTTGTTAACAAAAAAATATATCAAATAAATTTTGCGCTTTTCTTTTATAAATATTTGGTTTTTGAATAATTAAATGTCGAAAAAGATCAATAACAAACATATCCAGGCAAATACATATTTTTAATATTACTTAATTAATTTAATTTTTAGTTATAACTATTTATTTTGGATATACATATTTATTGAAAATATTTGACTCATAAAATATGATAACTGTATATTAATTGAAAAGCAGTTCTGCAAAGGCTTGGGTAAGATTAGGTCGTCTATGAGAAATTAACTGTTTGGATAATGAACATTGCCATTTTACATAAACTAAAAAATTTTGCTATTTGGATTATATTGAATATGCATATTGTTGGAAGAATTAAAACAATTCTTGAATTTCAAATTTAAAAAACAGATTGACTGATAATTATTGAAGTTATAGGTTTACTTAATTTATCATTCTTAAGATGATTACAAATGGGCCCCCTTAATTGCCGGCACTATCATTTCAATAACATACTTCCTGATTTTGTTTCATTAATATAGGCAGATTCGAAAGAAGACAATAAAAAATGATCAGACTATTTAAAATCTAATCATTTACAATTTATTAATTTTCGGTTTCATTTGGTAATGGCTTATGACGCATATCCATTTCAATTTGTTCAAGTGATTTTCCCCTAGTTTCGGGAACGAGGTAGATCACGAAGAATATTGAGAGAATGGCAAAGAAGGTAAAGATTGCAAATGGACCGCCGACATTATTGTGAAAAGCCGTTAACAATACTAAGAAGAATTGAGAAACGATAAAGTTTGCAATCCAATTAGCAGCCGAACCTATCGACGTGCCAACTCCGCGAATATTCAAAGGGAAAATTTCACCGATCATCAACCAGCAAATCGGTCCCCAAGAAACGGCGAATCCAAAAATGTATATTGCGATGAGAATCATCGTCGGAACAGCCGCTTGTTTAACACTTAGAGTAAAATTCAACACGGATAAGATTCCAATTGATATCGTCATTACGATTGATCCAAACAATAGAATTGTTCTGCGGTTGAACTTATCCATAATATTGTAAGCCAGGACGGTGCACAAGAAATTAACGATACCAATACCAACTGAAATCCAGATAGCACTGCCTGCTTTAAATCCAAAGCCTTTAATAAAGACTTGTGGTAAAAAGTAGATAACAGAATTAATACCGACTAATTGTTGCAAAAGCATAAGTCCGATAGCGACAATAACGGCGGGACGGGCAAAAGTGAAAAGTTCTTTAATTCCTCCTTTGGGTTGATTTGAAACTTTTTTAATATCTGCCAACTCTTTGTCGGGATCTTCATTGGTCTTTTCACGTAGACGATGAAGCACGCGACGAGCTTCATCAATTTTTCCTTTTTCAACCAAGTAGCGTGGCGATTCCGGGAGAACAATTGAACCTACGAAAAGAATTAAAGCGGGTATTAGTGCCGATCCAAGCATCCAACGCCAATCGCGTATCCCCAGTAGGTTGTGACCCAGGAACCCAAGATTGGAAACATATGCTAATAAAATGCCAAGGGTGATCATTAACTGGAACATGCTTCCTAATGATCCTCTATGTGGGGCATCGGCTAATTCAGCCAAATAAGCAGGAGTCAACGCTGAGGCTGATCCAACAGCAAAACCCAAAATGATACGAGCGACAATCATTGAAACGAAGCCAACAGCCGCCATTGAAAGTCCGGATCCGATTAAGAAGAGAATCGAGGCAAGAATTAATAGTTTTTTACGACCGAATTTATCAGATAAAGAACCAATAGACAAAGCTCCAATTGATGATCCGATCAAAACAGAAGACGTGATGAAGCCGGTTTGTTCAATGTTCAAACTGAAATTAGTTTCAATCAAAGATGACGCACCGGAAATAATTCCAGTATCAAAACCGAACAGCAGGCCTCCTAACGCACCAAAAACGAAAATAAAAAATATATTTAAATGATGTGCTTTCAAAATAAATTCCTTTCAGCAATTAATTGCAAAACTATGAAAATGTCCAACAGTTTTCAAGTGTAAACCCTTCCAGAAAAAATTCAAGTATTGAAAATTTTAAATATTTATTTTAATATCGTCCAAATATTACTAAAATTTCAGGAAAAGATTCTTTAATTAATTGTTTAAAATTTGTTAGTCGACATTGAAATAATGTCCATTTATTGCAATGACTTTTCGATTTTCTACCAATAGGGTAATTCGTGGACAAGCAAATTCTTATCACACCATGAGATATTTTGTTATAAAATTAATTTGTGGTTTAATCGCCACAAATCAAAAATTATCAATAAACTAAAACCGCTAAGTCTAAATGCTTAGCGGTTTTTTATCTTTTCTATTATTACGAATAAACGGGAGCACAATTTTTTAAGCATTGTATGAATTGCAGGAGTCTTATTATTAATTGACAAAGTCTTCAATAGGTTTTAACGTTGGTCTTAAAAGCAATAGTAATGTTTCAATTGTTTTTTGAATTATCATTTTCTGTTTTTTGATTTTTTAAAGGAGAAATATTGGAACAAAGTATGGAGACAATTTCAGAAAAGAAAAAATTAAGATATGTACATAAAATTGCTATTTTAGCTACTTTTGGAGCTTTTTTGTTTGGTTATGATACGGGAGTCATCAATGGCTCTCTTTCTTTTATGGCTCGGGGGAATCAGCTTAATCTTTCTCCGTTCATGGAAGGACTGGTCACTAGTTCTTTATTGTTTGGAGCAGCCATTGGCGCTGTTATTTGGGGGCGTTTAGCAGATAGATCCGGCCGCAAAATAATTTTGCGTACATTAGCAATAATTTTCTTTTTTTCGACGCTTGGTTGTTCTATAGCTCCGAATTCTTACATCTTGATTTTTGGCAGAATATTTATGGGCTTGGCAGTTGGTGGAGTCGCTGGAATTGTGCCGGTTTATTTAGGAGAGATGGCGCCGTCGAATATTCGTGGCAGTTTGGTCTGCCAGGATCAAATGATGATTGTTTTAGGACAATTATTGGCGTATGTGATGAATGGTATTTTAGGAAATGCTTTTAATGTTTCCTATATTTGGCGTTTTATGATAGCATTGGCAGCAATTCCTGCTGTTATCTTATGGATTGGGACCTATATCATTCCTGAAACACCTCGCTGGTTGGCGATTGAAAAGAAAAGCGACCAAGCTTTGGCCGTTCTTAAAAGCACCAGAGACGATAAAGTAGCCGACCAGGATTTAAAGGATATTGAGCAAAATATTAAAAAAGAGAGTTCTAGAGGTCGTGCGAGCCTGCATGATTTTCATACTCCCTGGATCAGAAGAATATTAATTGTTGGGATCACAATTGCAGTAATGCAACAATTGGCCGGCATCAATATTATGATGTATTACGGTACGACTATCTTAGAAAAAACCGGGTTCAGTACAAAAACAGCTTTAATTGCCAATATTGGTAATGGAATTTTATCTGTTTTGGGTACCAGTATATATATGTTTTTCCTTGCCAATCGAATTAAACGCCGATTAGCTTGGATTGGCGGATTTTGTTTTACGACAACCATATTAGCTGCGATTGCTCTTTTGAGTCGTTATGCTGCCGGACTTTCGATCCTTCCTTATATTGTTATTATCTGTACGATGCTCTTTGTGTTTGTTGATCAAATGACATTGGGTCCGGTTTGTTGGCTGCTTTTGTCTGAGATTTTTCCGTTACATGTTCGTGGTTTGGGTGTCGGAATTGCGACTTTTGGCATGTGGGTGATGGATTTTTGTGTTGGATTTTTCTTCCCGATTTTGATTGAATTTTTTGGCCTATCAAATACTTTTTGGATTTTTGCAGCGATAGGCGTTATTTGCATAATTATTTCTTTCTTTATTATTCCAGAAACATCTGGCAGAAGCTTGGAACAACTTGAAGATTCTTTCCGCCGTTCATGATATTGAATTAGATACTGCTTTTATAATCAACCACAATCGAAGTTGCCCCTCGCTTTAACATACGTTTTTTGAGTTCTTCAATTATTTTTATACTATGGCTTGTGCCGATTCTATCAGCTCCAGCTTCAATCATTGCCAAAAAATCATCGGCGTTTGAAATTCCGCCAGCGGCTTTGACTTTTACGGTATTGCCAACTGTTTTTTTCATTAATAAAACATCTTCAACGGTTGCGCCGCTTGGCCCAAAACCGGTTGATGTTTTAATGAAATCAACTTTAACTTCTTGGGCGATTTTTGAAAGTTTTTTAATTTCTTCTTTTTTTAGATAAGCATTCTCGAAAATCACTTTGCAGGGAATTGATTTAGCGTGACAGACTTGGGCAATTTCTGTCATTTCTTGACGAATATAACTGTAATTACCATTTTTTAATTCGCCAATATTAATCACATAATCAATCTCATTGGCGCCGTTTTTAATGGCATTTTTTGTATCAAACACTTTTGATTCGATAGTCGTTTGACCTAAAGGAAAACTAATTGCCGCTCCGGTATCAATATCGGTTTTTTGTAAATTTTCTGCACAAATTTTTGCCTGAGCCTGATTAACGGCGACCATTTTAAAATGATATTTTTTAGCTTCTTTACATAGGTTAACCATATCTTTTGCAGTTGCATCCGCGTGCAAATTAGTATGATCGATCATTTGGCATAAATCATCCAATGTATAGTTTGCCATTTTATGCTCCTTGTTTTATACATAGCTACATATAAATTATAAGGTGAATTAAAAAGGAAACGTTAAAGTTTCCTTTTATAAAATGAATGTTTATTTTTATGGACCTTTAAATGTTACTAATAAATTCGCCAGTAACAAGATTACTTATTCTGTCACAATTGCTTAGGGAAAATTTTTTCAAAAGTTCTTTCAATTGGATAATAGACAAGTCCCCAAACCAAACCCTCAATCAGATTGAAAGGAAGAATCATTAATAATATGTATTTCCAAAAACCGATTATTTTACTAATGTTATAGTTCATGAATTCTGAATATAGAGGAATTGCAAAGAAAATGTTTGCTAATATTTCAACTATCGTTAAAGCAATAGTTGAAACGATAATCGCCAGCCAAATATTCTTTTTTCTCAGGTAAGTAAAAATCAACAAAAAGACAATAACGGCGATGATATCTACAGGCAGACCAATCCAAGTAAGTGCTCCTTGATTTAGTAAAATAGCAAATAAAATCGATCTAAGCAACACACCTAACAAACTGTATCTGATACCAAAAAAATGAGCTAATAAAAGTAAAGGAACAATCGAAAGTTCTAATTTGAGGAAACTAGCACCCGGAATAATCGGTACTTGCGGAAAGACCATCAGGATAAAACTAACAGCCGAAAATAGAACAGTAATCATTAGTATTCTAAGTTTTTTTCTGTTTTTAATCATTTTTTTCAACCTCTTCATTTAATTACCCAATAAAAAAAGCTCCGTTAACCCGGGGCTTAATAACTGCTGCTTCAAATAAAATTCCATATTCAATATCCAATAAAACCGGCATTAAAAATACGAAATAATTATTCATTTCTTCTTCCATCCAGACTATACTGTCGGTCCCAGACTTTCACTGGGTCCACCGCTTATGCGGGTCACGGACTTCAACAAATTGTTGTTACCGTCGGTTGGGAATTACACCCTGCCCCGAAGAAATTTATTTAATTACCAAAAGTAATTATACTACCGAAGAATATAAAAGAATTGAAAAGATTGTGATTTATTTGGTAAATTATGAAAAAGAAAAAAAGAATTAATCTTTTTTAAATGTCCATTCTTGAAGAAAAAAATAAAAACCATTGTTATATTAGTTAACATAAAATTGCCAAAAAGTTGTCATAAGATATACATTATTGAAATAATGAGTGCAGCGAATACAACTTTTTTAATTTTATCAAGTGTCCTGGTTTTGTTCATGACCCCTGGATTAGCGTTCTTTTACGGTGGACTTGGCTCGAAGAAAAATGTTGTTAATACGATGATGTCGGTCTTTGCGATGTGTGGACTTGCAGTCGTGCTGTGGGTGCTTTGTGGCTATTCACTATCTTTCGTTGGTGATTTCGGTGGTGTTTTTGGCAGCTTGAGCGCTTTTTTGCTTCATGGAGTCAAATTAACAGCACTGACATCGACAAAAATTCCGACTAGCTTATATTTGATTTTTCAAATGATGTTCGCTGTAATCACACCAGCTTTGTTTGTTGGAGCAGTAGTTGGTAGAATTCGTTTTAGATTTTTACTGATTTTTACGGTTTTTTGGTCAATTTTTATTTATTATCCGTTAGTTCACATGGTTTGGGCAAACGGATTTTTGGCTAAACTCGGAGTAATTGATTTTGCTGGCGGAACTGTTGTGCATATCGATGCAGGAATTACAGCATTGGTTTTGGCTTATTTTCTTGGACCGCGTAACAGCTATCGTAAAGGTAGACAGGAAGGACACTATAGTCTTCCTTGGGTGCTTTTGGGAACAACGATTCTTTGGATCGGCTGGTACGGTTTTAATGCCGGTTCCGCCTTGGCCGCTAACCAAATCGCTGTTCAGGCAGTATTAACAACAACGGTTGCAACAGCTTGTTCAATGATTACCTGGATGGTAATTGAAATGTCTTTAAAGGGCAAAGCTACTCTCGCAGGAATATGTAATGGCACTCTTTGCGGGTTGGTTGGAATCACACCGGCGACAGGTTATGTTACCGTAGCTGGATCTTTTTGGATCGGTATACTTGCGGCCGTTGCCAGCTACTTTTTTATAAGTTTCCTCAAACCTCGAATTGGTGTCGATGATGCCTTGGATGCTTTTGGCTGTCACGGGGTCTGTGGAATAGTCGGCAGTATTTTGACCGGCTTGTTTGCCAGCCGGACAGTCAATTCTTCAATAAGTATTAACGGTTTGTTTTATGGTGGTGGATTTAAATTATTCGGTATTCAATTGTTTGCGACTATTTTTTCGGTTGTTTTCACGGCCCTGATTTGTTTTGTAATAATAAAGTTACTCAAATTGTTCATGAAAATGCGCGTTGATGCCAGTGAAGAAAAAGAAGGCCTTGATTTAGGAGAACACGGAGAAAGCGTCGATTATACAGTTCCACTTACACTAGAAGCATATAAACTTGAAGATCAAAAAAAGGATTTTTTTGTAGGACAACATAATAAGCTAAAAAAAGTATCTAAGAATTCAAAAAATACTGTAAATTCATCTATAAATTAGTTTTAAGAACTTACAACCTGCTTTAATTTTATTCCAATTCTATTGAACGGCAAGCTCGATATCTTCTTGGCAAATGAACTAAGACTGAAATTAACTCAACAAATCGAGCACAAAATATGTGCTCTTTTTTATATTTAGATTTTCCAATTAGTATTAAGATTGTTTTAATAATTACTAAATTAGTTGGAGGTAATCGTGACTGTAAAAAGAGTGAAGAATTATTTTGAACAATTTGGTTTAGCTAATCGGATCAAAATATTTGCCAAGCCAACAGCGACTGTCGACCAGGCTGCACAAACTTTAGGCGTTCAAGCCGACCAAATTGCTAAGACACTGGCCTTCTCATTAGAAGGTCAGGCACTTGTAGTAGTGACAAGCGGCTTGGCAAGAATTTCTAATCAAAAATTCAAAAAAACTTTCAGTCAGCGACCGAAAATGCTTTCTCGAGATCAGGTAGAACCAATGATTGGTTATCAAGTTGGTGGTGTTTGTCCTTTTGCTTTGAATGATGGCGTAAATGTTTATTTAGATAATTCATTAAGAAGACATGATTTGCTTTATCCAGCTGCTGGTGACCTTAATGCGGCCATTCGTTTATCTTTGCACGAGTTGGAAAAGTATTCTCAACCGGTCGCCTGGGTCGATGTTACCAAAGAGATAGCTGGATAATTTTAGCCATTTGGAGGTGAGGTTATGAAAGAGGATCTCGCAGATATTTTCGAAATAATTGATTTTAAGCTGGAAAAATTACCAAAAAAGACTAGTTTTTCTTTACCTGATTTATATGGAGAAGATCAGTGGAAAAAAATTTATATCGGAGACCGTGTCATGGCTGGCAATTTCTTCTTGCGAAAAGTTAATCAGGGTTTTTATAACGATATCCGGGTTTTGCCCAAAAAAGATCGCAAAAACCGAAGCCTATATTTTAAGTCTTGAATAAAAGGAGTTAAGATAACTATTTGATTAAATCGTAAGTTGATTGTTTATTAGCAACTTTTAATTTTTAATTAGTTTTATAATCACTTACAATTCACCGGGCTTGTCGATTTGATAGCCTATAATAAATTTATATGAAACGTGCCCGTATTGTTTATAATCCATCCTCTGGTCGTGAAGCGATTCAACGAGATTTGCTAGAAATAATGAAAGTCTACGAACGTGCTGGCTACGAAACATCTGTTTACGAAACGACGCCAAAAGTGTTTTCGGCCCGCAATGAAGCAAAGCGTGCTGCTCAGGCGGGCTTTGATTTGATTGTGGCTGCTGGTGGCGATGGGACTGTCAATGAAGTTGTCAATGGTATTTCTCCTTTAAAAAAACGTCCTTTAATGGCAGTGATTCCTTCGGGAACAACTAATGATTATGCTCGTGCTTTAAAAATACCTCGTGACGATTTGGTTGAAGCAGCTAAAGCAATCAACAAGCAGGAAACGCTTAAAATGGATATTGGTGAAATCACTTCCGGAAATTCCCGCCTTAACTACTTTATGAATATTGGCGCCCTTGGTACGTTATCTGAATTAACATATGAAGTTCCTTCTATGTTAAAGACTCTGTACGGATATCTAGCCTATATTACCAAAGGAGCTGAACTAATTACGCGTATCCAATCGGTTCCCGTTCGAATAACTTACGATGAGGGAAAATTCGAAGGGCAAGTTAGCCTTATTTTGTTGGCTTTGACAAATTCGGTCGGTGGTTTTGAAAAAATTGTTCCCGATGCCAAGCTTGATGATGGAAAGTTTTCATTATTGATTGTTGAAAAATCTAATATCGCTCAACTTTTCAATTTAATTACAAAGGCATTGAACAATGGTTCTCACATTAAAGACAGACTAATAACCTATATTAAAACAAGCAAGGTTAAAGTCGAACCTTTGTCTAACGACAAAATGAAGGTCAATCTTGATGGTGAATTTGGTGGTGTTGCTCCAATGACTTTTAAAAATTTACAGAGGCATATCGAGTTTGTTGCCATGACATCAAGGATGAAACCTGGTTCGAGAACAAGAGCCCAAACCGCAGATGAAATAATGGCTAAGAAAGCCGAAGAAGAGTTCAAAACGGCTTCTAAAGAAATTAAGAAAAAAACGGGAGCGGATAAGTGAGCAGAAGAACTTATTCAAAATTAATAAAAAATCAGGAATTAACCGGAGATGTAGTTGATTTGACTTACGAGGGATTGGGCGTTATCAAAGTCGATGACTTTCCGGTTTTTATTGTTAACTCACTTCCTGGCGAACGAATTAAATTTGCAATCACTCGAGTTTTAAACTCTTACGCTTTTGGACGAGTAGTTGAAATTATTAAAGAATCCCCAGATCGTGTTCGAGCTGATCATTCGGAAATGATTGCTAGTGGAATTGCTCCACTGGTGAATTTGGCTTATCCAGCTCAATTGGAATTTAAACGTAAACAAATCAAACAGTTATTCCATAAAGTTGGTATTGATGATCTCGAAATTTTGCCAACTCTGGGGATGAAAAATCCAACTCATTATCGAAACAAAACGGTTGTCCCGGTAAAATTTCAGGATGGTAAATTGGTGACTGGTTTTTATCGTCGTGGTTCCCACAAATTGGTTCCGATTGATGATTATTATTTGAATGATCCGAAAATTGATATTGTTGTTGGAATTGTCCGGGATGTTTTGAATGATTTTCACATTTCTGCCTATAACGAAATTACTCGAGAAGGTATTGTTCGTTATTTAATGGTTCGTCGTGGTTATCATAGTGGGCAGACAATGCTCGCAATTGTAGCAACGAAAAAAACTTTACCGTATGAAAAAGAAATTATTAAAAAAATTAATCAAAGGATTCCGGATTTAACCAGTTTTTTATTGAATTACAATCCCAAACAGACGAATGTTCAATTAGGACTGAATAACCGTGTTTTATCTGGTCAACAGGTCATTCACGATACTTTGCTGGGACTTGATTTTGAAATTGGCGTTAACTCTTTTTATCAAGTCAACCCACAGACAACTGCCGTGTTGTATACCAAAGCGGCTGAATTGGCCGAATTAAAGGGCAATGAACTGGTGATTGATGCTTATTCTGGAATTGGTACAATCGGTCTTTCGATTGCTAAAAAAGTTAAAAAAGTTATTGGTGTCGAGGTTGTTGTTCCGGCTGTTGAAGATGCAAAAAAGAATATGTCGGCTAATCGGATTAAAAATGCCGAATATATTGCTGCCGATGCACCGCAACAGTTTATTAAATGGGCCAATAATGGCATTAAACCGGATGTGGTTTTTGTTGATCCACCAAGGAAAGGATTGACCGTTGATTTAATTCGAGCACTTGGTATGATGGCACCATTGAAATTTGTTTATATTTCTTGCAATCCGGCCACACTTGCCCGTGATGCTGTTTTAATTAAAGAACAGGGATATCGCATTTCCAAAGCAGTTTTGCCGATTGATCAATTTCCACAGACAATGCATGTTGAATCGATTACGGTTTTTGAAAAAGAGTAAGAATCCGTTTCAAAATAAAAATCCTCAGCACCATTTTGGTAATCTTATAATAACTGGTTTTCAGAGGAGAAGTTAGATGAAGAACATATATTTTAGTCATGATGGTGGTGTTGACGACTTGGTGTCTCTTTTACTTTTGTTGCAGATGGATAATATCAAGATAACTGGGGTTGGCGTAATGGGTGCAGACTCATATTTAGAGCCAGCTTTATCGGCCACAAGAAAGGTGATTGACCGTTTTGGCAACGGTTTAAAGCTGGCACCAGCGGCTTCCGACTCGCGTGCCGTTCATCCTTTTCCAAAAGAATGGCGAATGGATGCTTTTTCATTTGATGCCTTTCCGATTTTAAACGAGAGTGGAAAGATTAAAACGCCGGTTGCTGATAATGCGGCTCACCTTGATTTGATTGAAAAATTAAAGTCCGAGTCCAAAAAAACTACTTTGGTAATGACTGGTCCGTTAAGTGATTTGGCCCGAGCGATCAAAATTGACCCAACAATTGTTGATAAGATTGAAGAATTATATTGGATGGGTGGTACGTTGGATAATCGTGGTAATGTTGCCGAACCTGAACAAGATGGGACGATTGAATGGAATGCCTATTGGGATCCAAAAGCTGTCAAAATTGTTTGGGACACCAAGATTCCGATTCATATGGTTGGTTTGGAAAGTACTCGCCAGGTCCCATTAACCCGCTCTGTAAGACAACATTGGGCCTTTGAACGTCAATACCCGATTATTGATTTGATTGGCCAAGGCTATGCTTTGGTTCCACCGCTAGAGCATTTTGAAACTAATTCGACCTATTTTATGTGGGATGTTTTGACTACCTTGTACAGCCAGTTTCCAGATGTTGTTGAGACAAAAGAGGCTTTAAGCGATGTTTCTATTGCCGGTGAATCCGCAGGTCGAACTTTTGAAAGCGAAAACGGCCGACCGATAACACTTGTTACAAAAGTTAATCACGATCGTTTCTTTTCATTGATTGATGAACTTGGTAAAAATAACAATTAATCATCGATATTTAAAAGTAACCAATTTTGTTAATTTGCTATTAATCTCTCTATATCTTATATAAATGAAAAAAGCTCAATTATTATGACTGTTGAATGCAGAAAAATAATAATTGAGTTTTTTATAAGCTTGAATATCTGTTAAGTTAAAAAATTATTTAATTTTGTTCACTGCCCACTTAGGGTTTTCACCTGAAAGAACTCGAACAACCTCGCTGGCAGAATCAACTGCCATTCGCTCCATACATTCTTTTGTGTTGGAAGCGATGTGCGGTGTCAAAAGGACATTGTCGAGTTTATAGAATTCGCTTGTTAGCGGTAGCGGTTCTTCATCAAAGACATCTAAGGCTGCTGCGTTAATTTGCTTCGTTTTTAAGGCATCGATTAATGCCTGCTCGTCTACAAGAGCTCCACGACCCAGGTTGATTAATGAGGCACTTTTTTTCATCATTTTGAATTCGCGTTTTCCAAAACCATGAATAGTCTGATCGGTAACTGCCAAATGAAGAGTAATTATATCTGATTGATTTATCAATGTGTCACGATCGACCAGTTTGCCGATTTTTGTTTCTTTAACGAAGGGATCGAAGATTAAAACATTCATTCCCAAAGCATCGGCTTTTTCTGCGACTTGTCTGCCAATGCGTCCATACCCCATTACGCCGATTTTTTTATGAGCCAAATCAAAGCCCATATGATCCAGTTTGTAGGCAAAGTTTCCTTTACGCATTTCGTCTGATATTTTAGTTAGGCTCTTTGATAAATCCAAAATTTCGGCGATTGTTGTTTCGGCAACTGTCGAAGCATTAGCCATTGGTGTAATCGTCACATATACGCCATGTTCACCGGCGAATTTTTCATCAACGTTATCAAACCCTACTCCATGTCGAGCAATTATTTTTAAATTTGTAAATTTTGTCAGTGTTTGATTATCGAAAGGATCGGTCATCAAGACAATTCCGTCAGCATCTTTGCCGACTTTTAAAATTGTTTCCTGTTTATTATCAGGCGCTTCGATTAATTCGAAATCATGTTCACTTAAATAATCTTTGCCTGCTTTTGATAATGCTTTTGGTACAACAACTTTCATTTTCAATTCTCCTTTTTATCTTAATAAATAGCCACCATCAACCGGTAGAGTAACACCAGTGATATAGTCTGATGCCGAACTGGACAAGAAAACTATTGCTCCCATCAGTTCTGATGGATCGGCCCAATGATCAGCCGGAATATGGTTGAGGATTTCCGTATTTCGTTCTTTATCGTCACGCAATGCCTGCGTCATCGGTGTGTTGATATATCCGGGAGCCAGCGCATTGACTTGAATGTTTTCCGTTGCCAATGCATCTGCATAAGCTTTTGTTAAACCGACCACTCCATGTTTACTGGCGGTATATGGAAAAATAAATTTGCCGGCACGATAGGACTGCATCGAGGCAATATTAATAATTTTGCCTGATTTTTGTTCGGCCATTGTTTTGGCAACAACATGCGACAAAAAATATAGTGCGTTCAAGTTTAAATTGATTACCGCCTGCCAATCCTCGTCCTCAAATTCCTGCCATTTATTTCGTCTTTGCAATCCGGCATTGTTAATCAGAATGTCGATATGACCAAAGGATTCCTTTGCTTTTGCGACAATCTCTTTTGGAGCGTCCTGATCGGTAATATCCTTTTTAAAAAATTCAATTTTTTGGCCGGTATTTTTAACTAAATCGCTTGTTTCTTTCCAACCTCTTTCGCTATGGCTGACAACAAGCACATTAGCTCCGGATTTCATCAAAGCCCGTGTATAATATTGGCCAAGTCCGGAGGCACCACCGGTAATAATTGCGGTTTTGTCGTCTAAGCGAAACCAATTTGTATTAAAATCATCAACATTTTTCATCTCTATCCTCCAAAATATTTAGTTAAACATTACAACCGCAAGCAATAAATTTAAAGCACATGTTCCCCAAGCCCAGGGTACGCCTGTCATCAAGAACTTTTTTGGATCTAGCTTCGTGTATTCTAAAGCCCACAGATTCCAAGACTGTGTGACACAGGCCGAAACTGCCATTGAAACAGCTGGAACAATTATTAATGCAAACCCGAAATATTGATTGAAAAATCCAGTTCCGGCGATTACGGCTGCTGTTGCCGAACCTGCTCCCCAAACCATTAATGGCCCTCGGAATAAAGCCAATGGAGCCAATATAGCAAAAGCAATTGCAATCGTTAAAGGACTATGGGGGATTATGTTGTGCAGGATTGCGCTGAAACGAGCCGTATTTTTAACGGCTGCAGCACTGAACATTGTCAAAATAAATAGCATTACCAATAAGCCGGAAATATCCGATACAGATTTATTAATCGTGCTATTAATTAATTCTAGGCAGTGTCGATACGAAGTCATGTTTCCTGTTAGCAAAAGTGCCAAAATTATTGAAAGAAGCAGGGCTGGAATCGGCTGCCAGCCGAAGGCCAAATTCATAAATACGGGCATAATTGGAATAAAATAACTGTAAACCGGTGCTGATTTTTTCTCAGAAGGGTTGGAGCTGTTTTTATTTTTTTCTTCAACAACTTCTTCGTTGGCGTGAATCATTTTTGCGTGAACAAGAATAAAAAGAATTACAACCAGCATTTGAACAATCATCGCTGCAAAGCCATAACTCAAATATTTACTTCCATACAGGACTTTTGGAAAAAATAATTGAATTTGTTTGATAATCACGATATTGACATACATTGGCGCTCCGACTGATAAAACAAAGGCTGTGACAGAAACGTTTTTAGGCAAGCCCAGCGATTCCAAAATAGGCAACAGGATAACACCAACAGCTATTACAGCGCCTACGCCGTAAGAACTCGTAAAGATAAAAGCAGTTACGATGCAAACAAGAATCGCTGCGATGATCGGATGCTTATGGCTAACGCGGATTGTTTGTTCGCTAATCGATCCAGCGATTTTCGTGTCAACGAGCACGCGGCCGAACCAGGAACCGAAAATTATTACAACAATTGTTGAACCATAATCGAGTGCCGGCTGTGAAAAAATATCATTAATCGCAACTTTGTAAGAAATACCACCAATAACAGTCCAAAGGAGTGCCATAAAGAAAAAACCGATCATAATATTACCGCCCCGCATCACGAAATAAATGAAGGCAAAAAAAGTTAGCAGTAAAAGAATTCCAATGATTAAATTTGTCATTTTATTCGCCGCTTTTCCAGATACCCTTCAAGGCTTTTGATATCACTTTTTAAATCTTCAATAGAATTGACCGGATATTCTAAAGCGATTGGCAATGTTCCATTAAAATTATCAAGTAACTTTTTCCAGTCCAAACTGCCATCGTTAATTGGGACCGTCTTAACTTGTTGATTTTCAATAATGTAATTTTTTAAGTGAATATAGCGAGTATAGGGGAACAGCTTTTTGCTTGAAAAAACAGCATCTTGTTTTGTAAAAATCCAATTACCCAAGTCATTGACAAAACCAATATTTAAATCGGCTTTTTTGGCAGCATCAAGGAAAAAGGCGATTTTCTCTGCTGATCCGCTCAGTTCTGTTTGATCATTTTCAACATTAAGCTGAATATTTTTTGGAATAATCGTTCCAAGTTCTTGTTTCAGGTTTCCCTGATAACTATCGAAAGCACCGATATTCAATTTCACGTAACTAGCCCCGAACAGAGCCGCCTCAGCAAAATATTGGAGCAGCTTCGGATTGATATATCCGCTTTTGAAGATCACGTCGGGAACCGAATAAAATAAGGTCAAACGTTTGCCCAATTTTACACAGTTAAGCGCTTGCATTTCCTTTAAATTGTTTAAAAAATACTCTCTACGAACTTCAATGTTCCAAACTCCTAATTCTGTAAGCTGTTTAACGAGTTCAATTTGTGTCTTTCCATCATCGTGCTGATGCTGTAACAGCAAGGTATTGGCAACTATTTGATTATTTTGCACGAAGAACCTCCTGATTTTTTGATTTATATTTTGCTCCAGGTAAATGAAAACGTTTTCCCTAAGGAGCCAAACAAAGATTACAACAGATTTTTTGAGCTGTCAATATTTAAATATAAATTTCACAATGAATGTCCAACCATTAATTGGCTTTTGACAGTAATTATGTCTGCTTGTATTCTTGATTCTTGGATTTCTTCTAGTAATTTATTTGCAGCTGTCGATCCGATTAATTTTGGATTTTGCTGGATAGTTGTGATCAATGGATGTGTTAATTTTGCCCATTCCCAATCATCAAAAGCCGAGAGCCCAACTTGATCCGGAACAGTTATGTGCCTCTGTGTCAGAATTCTCATCAACCTTAATAGCAGAGGGCCCTTTAGTGCATAAATAGCAGTTTTTATTTTGAAATTGTTTGTTCTGTTTTTTAATGAGGCAAAAATATCATCATCGGAGCTTGTTATTTTTACTTCGATTAGGCCCAAACTGAAAGAATGGTTTTTTTGCAGATCGTCAAGTGCAGTATACCGATCCTGGCGTGCTGTGTTTTCATTGATTTTTTCACTGAGAATCAAAATTTGAGGATACTGCATTTGGAGCATTAGTTCACCAAGTTTTTTGGAACATTCGTAATTGTCTGTAACGATTTCCGGCCAGATTGCCGGTTCGATGCGCCGATCAACGATTACGGTGGGCAAATTCTGTTTTTTTAAAAATTCGTAGTCGACGGCCTGTTGCCCCATTGGTTGAAGAATTATGCCATCGACTTGAAGCTCTAGGAGACGCTCAATTTGTTTTTGTTCCTTGAGTTGCGAGTTATTGGAATTCATTAGAATAATTTGAAAACCGATATCTGAGAAAACTTCGTCGGCTCCCTTGAAAAGCAAAGAAGAAAAAAAGTTCTCAACGTCTGCTACGACAACACCGACTAAATGGCTGTTTTGTCTCTTCAACATTTGAGCCTGGCGATTAACATGATAGTCGACGTCTTTAATGGCTTGCTGAATTTTTTGTCGTGTTTTCGCCGACATTTTGCCGTATTTTCCGTTTACATATCGGGAGACAGTTGTAATTGAAACTCTGGCAACTTCAGCAACATCATTAATTGTTGCTCTTCTATTGTTTTTCATGTTCTTCCATTCACTTATTCCTGTCCTTATTATTTTGAATCATTTTTGTGCAGATTAATATAGTACATGATATAAAATTTCATAAATTAGTTGTGAAAATCATTATGAAATTTTTTTGAAATACTTTTATTAAAAACGGTTGACAAATTATTTTAGTCGGAGTAGCCTACTAATCAATCGAATAAATAAAACAACGAACAGAAGAGTAACTTGTTTGAGATGCAAAGAGAGCCGACAATGCTGAAAAATCGGCCATCAATTCAAGCGAACCACACCTGCGAGTGCAGCCGAAATACTGCCGGGTCACCGTTATCGTCAAGAGTCATTGACTCGCTGAGGTCAACTAAGTAATTAGTTGGCATTAAGAGGTGGAACCGCGCAAAACGCCCTCTCAATCTTTATTGATTGAGGGCGTTTTTTTTATTTATTTGAATGAGGAGGGATAAATGCATTACATTTTTTCAATTTTACCGGATATTTTGAGCGGCTTGAATATTACTGTTGGCCTGTTCTTTTTAACTTTGATTGGCGCTACTCCACTTGGAATTTTAATGGCTCTCGGAATGCGGTCACAATTTTTTGTCTTGCGTTGGCTCTTAAATGCTTATGTTTGGGTAATTCGAGGTACTCCTTTAATGCTACAGCTGATGTTTGTCTATTTTGGTCTTCCAATTGCAACGAACAACGAAATTGTTTTTCCAAAAATGACCGCAGCCGTTGTCGTCTTTATTCTTAATTACTCCGGTTATTTTGCAGAAATATTTCGCGGCGGAATTCAAGCAATTCCTCAAGCCCAATATGATGCCGCTCGTGTTTTGGGAATCAATCGCCGGAAAACATTTCAAAAAATTATTTTGCCGCAAGTCTTCAAAATTGTCCTTCCGTCATTTGGAAACGAAGTTATTAATTTGATCAAGGATACTTCCTTGGGTTATGTCATTAGTTTGGTGGATATTTTGTACATTGCTCAAGGACATGCGGTGGCGGATGTAACTTTATTGCCCTATGTAATTGTGGCAGCAATTTATTTGATATTCACAGCCCTTGCAACTTTGATTATGAAACGGATTGAATTTAATTATCGGGAGTGGAAATAGTGCTTAAAATCAAAAATCTAACAAAAAGTTACGACGATAAAATCGTTTTTAAAAAATTGAATTTAGAGATTGGTGATGGGGAAGTTTTGAGTATTGTCGGTCCTTCCGGAATTGGAAAAACAACTTTATTAAAAATTATCGCTGGTCTCTGTGCAGCCGATTCTGGAAAAATGATTATCGATCGGCAGGAAATCAATCTTAGCGAAAAAAATCAAAATGCTTTAATTGGGGTTATTTTTCAGGATTTCAATCTTTTCCCACAATATACCGTGTTAGGCAATATCACTTTGGCTCCACGAATTGTTAAAAATGTTGAGGCTGATCAAGCAACTTTAAAAGCCAGAAAAATTTTGAATGAACTCGGAATTGAAGATAAGGCTGATTTGTATCCTTATCAATTATCAGGCGGTCAGAAGCAGCGGGTGGCAATTGCCAGAGCTTTGGCAATGGAGCCAAAGATTCTTGCTTACGATGAACCAACCTCTGCTTTGGATGAATTCTCGACAGATCAGGTTGTCGAAGTTATCAAAGAATTAAAAAAAAGAGGGGTTACGCAAATGGTTATTACTCATGATATGCCATTTGCCGAGAAAATTTCTGATCGAATATTTGATTTTAAAAAGGAGCTAGTAACAAAATGACCACAAATGAGAAGAAAAAATTCTTTGTAAATATTGGAATTATTGTTCTGATAATTGCAATAATCACTGGCAGCTGGATATATTTTACCAGCAAACCAAAAACGAAGAGTTCTGATAACTGGTATAGGATAAAAAAGAATAAAAAAATAAAAATCGGACTCGATGATACCTTTATTCCGATGGGCTTTAGAAACAAAAATGGTAAATTAATCGGCTTTGATATCGATTTGGCAGATGCAACTTTCAAGAAACTTGGAATTAAGGTTGAATGGGAACCGATCAATTGGTCTACCAAAGAACAGCTTTTAAACGATGGTCAAATCGATGCAATTTGGAATGGGTATACAATTTCTGCAGCTCGGAAAAAGAAGGTTGCCTTTTCAATTCCCTATAAAAAAGGAACACAGGTACTTGTTACTTTATCAAAGGATAAAATTAGTTCTTTTGCTGATATGAAAGGAAAAACATTGGGCCTTCAAAATGGTTCAACGGCGCAAACCCAGTTTCAGCAATACAAGAATCTTTTAAAAAAATATGTTAAAGGAACTCCGCAAAAATATGATACTTTCGACAAAGCTTTCATGGATTTAAAAGCCGGTCGTATTCAAGGGATTTTGGTTGATTCTATGTATGCCGGCTATTATGTTAAACATCTGCCGGATTCACAAGATTATAAAATTACTTATGGCGGCTATCCGACCGATGAAAATGGTGTCGGCTTTAGAAAGTCGGATGTGAAGTTACGTGAAAAGGTAAACGCGGTTTTAAGAAAATTCCAGCAAGATGGCAAAATGAAATTGTTGCAGGAAAAATGGTTTGGAAAAGCTGACAGCGGGCTGAAATAAGCTAAAATTTAGTCGATGTTAACTTTAAGAAAACAATCTCTGCTCGATACAAAAAAACTCGCCCATCATTTGGCGGGTTTTTTAGCGATTGGTGACCTGCTTTTGTTGTACGGTGATCTTGGGAGCGGAAAAACGACCTTTACGCGCGAGCTTGTGCAGGCGCTTGGAGCAGACAAAAATATCATTGTTAACTCGCCAACTTTTACGATTCTTCAGCAGTATAGCGGTCACGGTTTACCTTTTCCGATCTACCATTTCGATGCTTATCGTTTGGAAAATATCGGTGCTGCTGATCAGGGTTTTGAAGATTATATTGCTAGCGATGGTTTAACCCTGATCGAATGGCCGCAATTTATGGCTGATATTCTTCCCAACGAGTATTTAAAAATTGAATTTGCTTATGATAAAGACGCGCGTGACATTATGATCTCAGCAAGTGGAGAACACTATAGGAAGCTTCTGGAGAAACTATGAATTTTTTAGCAATGGATTTTGAGACTGCCAGCAGCGAACCTTGGTCGGCTGTTTCATTAGGATTAACAATTGTCCGCGATAATCGAATTGCTCAAAATTGGTATTCACTGATTAAACCGGAAACTGCTTTTTCTTATTGGAATACGGAAATTAACGGTTTAACTGCCGATGATGTACTTGACTCGCCGAAATTTCCGGAAGTTTGGGCCGATATCAAGAATCTATATAATGACTATCCTATTGTCGTCGGCCATAATATTCGTTTTGATAACAATGTTTTAAAACAAACGTTGAATTATTATGGATTAAAAGTTCCACGCTATTTGAGCCTTGATACGGTTTCGCTTTCACGCAAATTTCATCCCGACATGGTTAACCATAAGCTTGATACGGTGGTTTCTGATTTGGGTCTGTTTTTGGAACATCATCATAACGCGGCAGACGACGCTCAAGCGTCGGCACAGATTCTTATTTATGAAATTGAACATTTTGGCGAAGAACGAGTTAAAGATTTTGTTAAATTAGTTTAAGTAATCAAATGGCATTAAAAATTACAACAGAATACATGAGCAAAAATGATTGTTTTTTAAAGGGCGATCCCATGCAGCCAACCGGAATTATGATTCATTCCACTGCTTCACCGGGAATTATGGCTGCTGATTGGTTTTCGATCTGGAATAAATCGTTTGCTTCCGGACAAATAGACCGAGAAGTGGCTGTTCATGCTTTTGTTGATAATAAAGGTGCTTTTCAGTATCTTCCTTGGACAATGCGTGGCTGGCATGCTGGCGGAGCAGCAAATAATTATTGTATTGGTATCGAGACTTGCGAACCAGCCGGAATCGAGTATGCTGTAGGTAGCTTTAACTTGATTGGTTACGATCCAAAACGGTTTGCTGTCTATTTTAATAAAGTATGGCAGAATGATATACAGCTTTCGGTTCAATTGTGTCGTCAGTTTCAAATTGATCCGGCAAAGATTATTAGTCATCATGAAGGCTTTTTGCTTGGTCTTGCGACTAATCACAAAGATCCGGAGCATTGGTGGAAATATTACGGAAAAACAATGGACGACTTTCGTCAACAAGTTAAAACTATATTAGATGCAGGTGATTGATATGGCAAAAAAGAAAAAAGAAAAATTTGAGTCGATTCGTACTTCTCATGTCGACGGAGATGATTTGATTATGGACAATCTTTTTGCAAAGATTAAATTAAGCGAGAAAAAGGAAGAACAAACTGCCGAAAAAGAGAAACAAGCATAAATATAACCCACTGAGACACAGCGGGTTTCTTATTTATTACGATACAAAAAAGTGTTGCAAATTCAGATAAAATATAGGTATGAAGAACCTTTGGAAAATCATTTTCTGGATCGTTGCCGTATATTTGCTTTTTAACCTTCTTGGGGCTCTCCTTGGGATAGCTTTCTCTTTAATTGTACCTTTGGCGATTTTATATATAATCTATCACGGGGTAGAAAGGCACAACCAAATTTCAAAGAAAATTGCCCGAAGAGTCAAGAACAAAACCGGTGTTTTGGTTTACAAACACGACTGGTGGAAACTTATAATTTCCTTTTTGGCGGTTCTGCCACTTTATTGGTTTATCAAGGTTCAAACAAATTGGCTTTCTTATACACTGATATTCACTTTTTGCCTGATTGCCGGCTATTTCTTGATAACAGCTTTTCGGCGCTGGACATACTTGGAAATCAGTGATTTCGGTCTTGTACGTGTTGACCACAAATATTTTTTACGTCACAAGCTGATCTATGATTGGTCGCGGGTTTATTATACCGAGGTTTCTACTGAAGGGCTAAATTATCAGCTGTATGTTGCAACACTTGATGGATCTTTTACGATTAAGCAAAATGATGTAAAAGGAATTGCAATTCCTGAGTTAAAGAAAATTGTTGATTCTTATATTCAGTCGGGAACAGGAAAGAATAATCCGGATATCTTCCGGGAAAACGATCGAAATGATAATTATGTCGGTGCTGTTAACGGGATTGATCGTTTTGCCGATTCCGTTTTGGACACGACAAATTCGGTTTTAAGCAGCGCCAAAAATAAGTTCGACGAATATTTGAATCAGTCAAGAGTTGCTGATGAGGGGACCTCGATTGATTTAACACCGATTGCTATTTTCAAGAAAAATGGAAAAAATAAGCAGGCTTTTGGCCAATTTACTGCCTACGGATTTGAATTTTCCAAGCCTTGGATAATTTCGAAAAATGGTACGAAAATTTTGCAAGTTCCTTGGGAAAATATAAGTGATATTAAAGTTGATGATTTAAAGCGTCCAAGCCAGTTAAAATTAAATTTGAAGCTAGCCAACGGATATGATTTAGATCTTTTGATTGCTGATAGCGAAAGTGGCCATAAATTGATCAGTCCACTTGAAATCAAAAAATTATACCTGCGAGTTCAAACTTTAAAATCGCATAGCAAACATAAAAGTATGACCGTTTAGGAGGATGAATGGCAAATTTAAACAACGGAACTGGAGAAACGAATCAAGTTGACCCGAAGAGACCTATTTTGCCAAGTTTAAGTCCCGATCAACAAGCAAAGGCCAGGGAACTATCTAAACAGTTGGACGGTCTTGACCAAGAACAAATTATTAATTATGGTTCTGATATTCAAAAAGAAATATCCGATTTTTCGCAAAATGTTTTGAATCAGGTTTCAAATAAGGAGCTTGGTTCTATTGGCGACAATTTGCGGGATTTAGTTGTGACAATCAGTGAAAGCAAGCCAGAGGAGTTGTCGCCGCAAAAAGAAGGCTTGATTTCGAAAATTTTTGGACGAGTTCGCCGTTCGGCACTTGAAATTCAAGCAAAATATGAAAAAGTTGGCGAACAAATCGATAAAGCGGCTGCTCAATTAACCAACCAGCGTCAAGGTTTAATGAACGACAATGAAATGCTCGAAGGCCTTTATCAAAGAAACCTTGATTACTATAATCAGCTGAATTTATATATTGCTGGTGCTGAGGTCAAGGAAAAGGACATTCGCGACAATATCTTGACATCGGCGCAAAAACGAGCTACCAAGACGCAAAATCAATTGGATGCTCAGACGGTCCAAGATGTTTATCAGACTTTGACGACTTTGGAAAAACGGAATTTCGATTTGAAACTAACCCGCCAAATTGCTATTCAACAGGCTCCACAGATTAGATTGGTTCAGACCACCAACCGCCAATTATCTGAAAAAATTCAATCGTCAATTAATACGGCGATTCCTTTGTGGAAAAATCAAATCGCAATTGCTTTGACACTTTTTAAACAGCGTGATGCTGTAAATACACAAAAGGCTGTTTCTGAAACAACCAATCATTTATTGGAACAGAATTCGGAAATGTTAAAACAGTCTTCTCTTGAAACTGCCAAGGAGAGTGAACGCGGTGTAGTAGATATCGGATCGTTAAAAAAGTCTCAACAGAATTTAATTGATACGATCCAGCAAACGATTCAAATCCAAAATGACGGCCGTCAAAGGCGCGCTAGTGCGGAAAATGATCTGTTGCAATTAGAGAATCAAATGAAAGCAGAATTAAAGAAAATTGCCGATGATCATAATTCAACCGGCAACTCAAGAAATCAAAAAAATAATTAAAGATTCATTTTCAAATAAATTGGTGCATGGTCAGCACGAATACCTGTATCAAGCATTCCTGTCTGAACTATTTTGTCTTTGACCGAGTCGCTGACAATATAATAATCAATCCGCCAACCGGCATTATTTGTTTTTGCAAGCCGATTTCGTTGGCTCCACCAAGAATAGGCGATTTGTTTTGGATGCTGTAAGCGCCAGCTATCTGTAAAACCAGCTGATAGCAGTTTGCTAAATTTATCTCTTTCTTGATCTGTAAAACCAGCCGAGTTGTGGTTGCTTGCGGAATTCTTCAAGTCGATTTCTTCATGAGCAACGTTTAAATCGCCGGAAAAAATAACTGTTTTTCGTTCGGATAAGTCGCTTATATAATGCCTGAACTGGTCGTCCCATATTCCACGCTCGGGTAATCTTCTTAATGCGTCGCCGGAATTGGGCGTATAAACATTTAATAAGTAAAAATCAGGATATTCCAAAGTGACGATTCGCCCTTCTTGATCCATTGTGTCGGGTGCATCGATCACTGGTTTGTCATAAGAAATCGGGGCTTCTTTTGCAAGGGTCATTACACCGGCATAACCTTTTTTTGCTGGTGGGGTACTATTTTTGACAAAGCGTAGATAATTGGGGAAAAGTTCTTCTAAAACTTCATCCTGTTTTTTGTTCAAACCGTTTTCCGGCAGTTTGGTTTCCTGAATTGAAAAGAAATCAGGTTTGGCGGCCGCAATTTTTTCAAGAATCTTATAAGTAAGTTCTCCTCGTGGAGACTTGTGCTGAATTGCCGCGTTTAGACTATCAATATTCCAAGAAATAAAGTTCATAAAGCCAGTCTAAACCATCATGATTACGAGCAATGATAAAATCAATATATCGAAGACTTTACTAAACAATTTTCTAATATTGAGATATACAAGGATAAGCCAATTGCCGAATACGCTTTTGCCCAAGTCGGTGGAGTGGTTGATTATTTATCTTTTCCCAAGAATGAACGGGAAATGGAAAAATTATTGGTCGCCGCTAGTCGCGAGAAACTTCCTGTGCACGTGCTGGGTCAGTTAAGCAATATGCTTATTTCGGATCAAGGAGTTCAGGGACTGGTAATTATTACAAGCGAAATGAAGAGGGTTAAAATTAACGGTCATGAAATTGTCGCCGATGCTGGAATTGATATGATTTCCGTTTCCGAATTTGCTTATGAACACGCTTTATCCGGTCTTGAATGGGCGGCCGGCCTTCCGGGGTCGGTTGGCGGTGCCGTCTATATGAATGCCGGTGCCTATGGCGGGAATACAGCTGATTGTCTTAAGAGTGTGGTTGCTTTGGACAAAAGCGGCAGACCAACGATTCTAACAAAAGAAAAACTTGGTTTTTCCTATCGTAATTCCGGAATTCAGAAAAATGATTACTATATTATTCAAGCGACTTTTGAACTTAAGCGTGATAGGCCAGAGGAAATTCGACGCTGGATGGACGAATTCAATTTGCGAAGAATTGATAAGCAACCATTGAATTTACCGTCAAATGGTTCGGTCTTTAAACGTCCGAGTGGGTATTATGCCGGGAAATTGGTTTCCGATGCCGGACTTCAGGGAGTTCAGATCGGGGGCGCCCAGCTTTCAACTAAACATGCTAATTTTATTGTTAACATTGATCATGCCAAGAGCGAAGACTATTTAGATTTAATTAATTTGGTCAAACATACGATTAAAGAAAAAAATGGTATCGACATGGAACTTGAAATAAAAATGATCGGAAAGGGCTTCACTGAGAATTAATGGAACTTTTATTGTTATTTCCAATTATTATCTCTTTGATTGTCATTAGTAGTTTAATTGCGCATTTTTTTCCATTGATTCCGGTAAGCCTGCTCCAAATTGTTTTCGGAGTTGGGCTGTCTTTTTATATTAAGGGCAGTATTGGTTTGGATACCGAATGGTTCCTGCTTTTATTTATTGCGCCTTTGCTTTTTCATGACGCTTGGCGATTTCCGAAAAGAGAACTCTGGCAGCTGAAAGCACCGATTATTGCCAATGCAATCATTCTTGTTTTTGTAACTGCTCTTGGCGGCGGTTGGTTAGTTCATTTGTTGATACCAATTTTGCCCCTTTCAGTAAGTATTGCTTTGGCGGCTGCTTTGTCGCCAACTGATCCAGTTGCTGTGGGTACGATTCTTTCGCGAATTAAAATTCCACAAAATCTTTTGCATGTTTTAATGGGTGAAAGCTTACTAAACGATGCTTCCGGATTGGTTGCTTTCAAGTATGCTGTTTCAGCGACAATGCTTGGTTCTTTTGTCTTGCATGATGCTTTTTTCAACTTCATTTACATTTCTTTAGTTGGTGCTTTGACAGGATTCATTTTAATTTCAATTCTTGACTGGGGAACTGAATTTATTCGTAAACACGGCGCTGGCGATGAGATTTTGCAGGTTATTATTAATGTTCTTGTACCTTTTTTGATATTTTATATTGCTGAAGATGTAGAACATTCTTCTGGAGTTATCGCGGTTGTAGTGGCTGGCATTTTAACAAAGCTACGGAATAATGCTGATTACAATTCTAGTTTTGAGTTTGACGTTTTATCGGAAACGATTTGGCGAACGCTAGCTTTTATCCTTAACGGCACGATCTTTATTTTATTGGGGATGCAATTTCCGCATGCGTATAAGGATGCAATTATTGATGGCGATCTAGATCTCTTTAGAGGAATTATTTATGGAATTATGGTTTGGTTCGTTGTTTTTATTATTAGAGCAATCTGGACCTATGCTAATGAGTATTTGAGTTACAAGCGAAATCCAAAAGACTCAAATGCCCCTTCGATCATTGGGTCAGCCATTATGGCTGTTTCTGGCGTTCGTGGAGCGATTGCTCTAGCAGCTGTTTTGTCAATTCAGTCGGTTTCTGGGAATGATTTCCCTGATTATTATCTAATGGTTTTTATTGCCGGTGTTGTTGTTATTCTTTCTTTGATTGTTGCTTCGATTATGTTGCCGATTTTGGTAAAACGTGGCGGACCGGTTTCCAATCTTCCAGTTGATGTTCAGTTAATTGATCAGGAATCCGATTTTAATATTAACGAGTTTGGCCAAAGGGAACGCAGAAGCCGCTTTATGAGCGAAGAAGCCGCGAGAATTTTTCAGTTGCAATCAGGTATTCAAGCTCTTAAATCGGAACTAACTGATCTTGCTGCCGGCGATGAGGTTGTTAATGCTCGCCAGGCTGCTGTTTACGATCTGGTCTATGAACGCCAACAAAAGATTAATGATTTGCAAGTTAAAATCAATCATCGACGGGCTAAAAAACTTGTTGCTAAAGAACAGGCTTACCGAGTGATTGCTTTAAATGCAGAAATTGAAGTAATCGAGGAGTTATATAGGCAAAAGAAGTTATCACCGGCTGTTTATCATGCAAATATGCTCGGTGTCAAATGGTCGTTAAAAGATATCGGCCATCGACGCAGTTTTTCTTTCCAATGGTTTTTACGTGTGGTCAGACGTAGCTTGCAACTTGTCGAGATGCAGGTCACCAGAGTTAATTCAACTCAGGCAAAGAAGGAAAATTTGATGGTCCATCGAGCGAGAGCCAAATCCGGAATCAAAACTTTAGCTGCTCATTTGGATAACAAAAAAATTGATAATATCGCCCGTCAGGCGGCTTTTAACATAATTATTAACTATCGAAGCTGGTTGGCAAGAATCAAAGCCAGTAAGACTTTTAATAAGAGCTATGACGCTTCTTTGATGGGATTGTCACTTCTTGCAATTAATGCCGAAAGAGATTCAATTCAACAATTATTCGAGGCAAAACGAATTCCTCGTCATTTGGGAATTAAGTTATTGCAGGAAATAAATTTCGCCGAGACATCGACGCTTTCGGACAACGGTAGTTAAGTTATACTAAAATCAATGAACTTAATTGATATCTTTACATATGAAAACCTTGTTCATTTGATTGATATTCTTGTTATTTGGTTCGTCCTTTATAACATTGCTAATTGGGTACGTGGCACGCGGGCAATGCAGTTAGTTCGCGGAATCGTTATTTTAATTGTTGTCCGTTTAATCGCTTGGTGGATTGGCCTTGATACGGTTTCCTGGATTTTGGATCAAGTGATTAATTGGGGCCCAATTGCTTTGGTTGTTTTATTTCAACAGGAAATTCGCCGGGCTTTGGAAAATTTAGGCACAAGATCCTTTTTTCGACCTTCCGGACCATCGGTTCCTTCCGAAGAAATTGTCATGACAGCTTTGGATCAAGCTTTGCCTTATCTTTCCCGTCGGCGAATTGGCGCTTTAATTGCAATCGAACAAGAGACCAGTTTGGCCGAAATAATCGATACTGGAATAACACTTGATGCTCAGGTTAGTTCGGCTCTTTTGATCAATACTTTTATCCCAAATACGCCTTTGCATGACGGAGCGGCTATTATTAGAGCCGATCGTTTGGTAGCTGCAACTGCTTATTTACCTTTGTCAAGCAATCCATCGACGTCTAAAGACTTAGGTACCCGTCATCGAGCCGGATTGGGTTTGGCCGAATCAACCGATGCAATTGTTATTATCGTTTCAGAGGAAACAGGTGAAGTTTCAATTGCTCAAAAAGGCGTTTTATATCGTAGTTTAAAACCGGAAAAATATGATCAGTTTTTGCGTGATCGTTTAATTCCGGAAAACGAGAAGAATCGCAGTGATGTTTTCGCTAATTTAGCTAGTTGGGTCGCTGGTTCTTCAAAAAAGAAAAATGATAACAATCACCATGATGATTCCAAGGGAGGTTCGGGTTCGGATGAAGTACATTAATTCTCTTTTGCGGAAAAAATGGTTCCAACTGCTCGTTACACTCATTTTGGCAATTGTCCTGTTTGCTTATGTTACTGGAACAACCGGCACCGTCCGAAGCAGCAAAAGCCAACAAAATGAATTGATTACAACGCAAACAACCGACATTAATGTTCCGGTTAATGTCAACATGAACGAGAATAAATATTATGTATCAGGTGTTCCACAGACAATCAAAGTGAAAATAACTGGGCCTTCAGGACTAATTACGGCAGCGCAAAATTCGCAAACGATTCGAGCGACAATTAATTTGGAAAAACCAAAAATCGGTTCACAAAATGTTTCTCTTAAGTTGACAGGCTTGTCTGATACGTTAGCTAAGACGCTTGATCCGTCAAGCTTGACGGTGAACGTTTCTAGAAAAATTTCTAAGAGCGTACCAATTGTTGCGACTTATAATCGGGATAATATTGCCAGCAAATATGTTGTTTCTGGTTTTAAGATTTCGCAAACAAAAGCAACAGTTACCGGTCCTTCGGATTTGGTTAAAGTCGTTAACCATATTTCGACGAGTTTGAATGTTCCGGCAAATACGCAGGCAAGTATTAGCAAAAATATTGCTTTGAAAGCCGTTGACAAAAATGGTTCGGTTGTTTCCGTAGAAATTAGTCCCAGTTCAGTTGCTGCAACACTCGATGTTACTAGCGAATTTGCTGTTAACGATGGCAGTAAAGAAACAAAAACAGTTTCTTTGAATCCTAAGTTTACCGGATCTAAATCGATGTCGAACTATAATGTCACCTTGAGCTCTTCAAGTGTTCAAATCACCGGTGATAAAACTTCGGTTGACAAAATCGATTCGATTCCGGTGACTGTTGATATGAATGAAATCAGTACATCGGGTGGAGTTATTACGGTTAAACCGGCTTTGCCAAAGGGAATCGACGAAATCACGCCAAAAGCAGTTGAAATTTCGATTACGGCTCGGACGGATGCTAGTTCCAGTTCAAGTTCTAGTTCAGAAGGGAAATAATGGCTAATTATATGGTTTTTGATCTCGTCCAAGAGATCACTCGTTTGGACGGTTCGGTTTATGATGAGTTGGGAAATATCGTTATGAATGGCCGAGCCGAATATGCTGCCGAGAAAAATTTTATTAAACAAGTTAGAATTTTGAAATTGAATATCCCCCATTCAAACCATGTCGAAAAAGTCGAAAGATATATTAATGATCATTATTCGGATCCTGGTTTTTCAATGACGAGTTGGGAAGAATGGAAAAAACCACCTGAAATACAAAAGGAAATGCAAGCAATTCTTAACGATAATCGTCTAGGCTGATTTTTGTTTTATGATTATTTTTACTAACAGTTTTTTTGTAAAATAACCGTTTCTAATTTTTCTTGATAAAATGCTGAGATTATCAAAATCAATCTCGGCTTTTTTAATTTCAGCAGGTATTTCCTCCAAATTATTGATGGCAATACCGATTTTGTTCTCCAAAACAAACTTGGCAACGGCTGCTTTTTTCCAGACGATTACGGGAATATTTGCGGCTAAATAAAGACTTAACTTATGCGGGGAATTAATTTTCTGATAGTTTTGATAATTTGTTCGATTTTTTTCTCGATCTTCATCCCAGACCAAGCCCCATTTATCATATAAAAATATCGGCAGTTGATCCGGAGCAATTGGTTCATGCAATGTTAGATAATTATTTTTTTGCAACGACCATTTCTTTGGCAGCCGACCAAAAATATCCATTGGAATTTCTAATGAGTAATTTTTAATCCAAAATGATTTCGATAGACTCCCCGCGTAAATTAAGGAAGTTGGGATTTTTGTCGTTTCGGGATTTTTCGAGCTTAAGTAGTCGAATAACCCAATTTGAAAGATATTTTGATTTATTCGAGATAAGCGATTCGTCATTTCTTTATTATGAGTAACTAAATAATCAGCTGAGGATAAAACTTGAAGAGCAATTTTTTTGGATTCATATCCATGAATTCTGAACGCTTCAAAATCATGAATTAAAATTGCTGTCCTGCCGCCTATTTCTTTTAGTTCTTTTTGAAAATCCAATTCCCATTGATCGCCCAAATAACTAGGATATTGATGAATTATCAAATCACCGGTTTTTAAAATCGATAAATCAACTGTTTTTTTGGCACGATCAATTTTTAGAATTCCAAAACCAAGATTTTCAGCGATTTTTGCAAAGTCTTCCTTGGCTTTGTCGGCTCCAATTGGCATCCATGGCTCATTTGTTAGAGTTACCCAATTCATATCTCAACTATAATGGAATTATGCGAAAACCAATTATCATTGCGAACTGGAAAATGAATTTTTTACGTGATCAGGCTAATTTATACGTGAAAAAGTTAATAAAAAAACTTGGCAACGAAGATAATATTGAAGTCGGAATCGCTTCTCAGGATCTTTTTTTAACTGATTTGATTAAGATGACTGAAGATACCCCCATTTCAATCGTTGCTCAAAACGCTCATTGGGAAAACTTCGGTCCCTTTACGGGTGAAACTTCTCCAAAAGCCTTGGCCAATGTCGGTGTTGATTATGTCATGCTTGGGCACTTTGAACGGCGCGAGTTATTCAACGAAACGAATTCAACTGTTAATTTAAAAGTTCGGACAGCTTTAAATAACGGCATGGATGTGATTGTCGATGTTGAAGAATTAGAGCAGGTTGCCCCGGTCCTTGAAGGGGTTTTAGAAGAACAGATGCAACAGATTATTATCGGTTTTGAACCCACTTTCGCGATTGGTACGGGGATGTCGGCCAGTACTAAAGGAGCTCAAGATGTTGCCGAACAAATTAGAAAAACAGTTAGAAAACTCTATGGGATCAATGTTGCTGATTCAACCAGAATTTTATATGGTGGTTCAGTCAATCGCGATAATTTGAAAAATTTAATTAAACAAAAGGATATTGATGGTGTTTTAGTTGGCAAGGCTGCATTGGATTTTCAAAGCTTTTGGGAACTTGTTGAAATCACTGAAAATTCTGTTAAGTAAAAATTACAAAAGCAGCTGTATCAACAAACAAAATCTTTTTATAAAGTATAAAGAGATTTTGAGCTTTAGTCTTGTAAACTTGAATTAATTTGAATTCAAAAAGCTCTGAGATGAATGGGAAGCTGCCAAGCGGTAACACAGCTAGCAAATAGATGTCTTCCCCAAGGAGAAATTATGGTTGAAATGTCTTTGGAACACATTCGAAAGGTTTATCCCGGACAGGTTGTAGCAGCTGTTCCTGACTATAGTTTGAAAATTAGCGATGGTGAATTTACTGTTTTCATTGGACCTTCTGGATCAGGAAAGTCAACAGTGCTGAGAATGATTGCCGGTCTTGAAGATATCACTTCCGGTGATTTTAAAATGGACGGGAAGGTCATGAACGACGTCGAGCCGAAAAATCGTGACATTGCAATGGTCTTTCAAAACTACGCTCTATACCCACATATGACTGTTTTTGATAACATGGCTTTTGGTTTAAAACTTCGTAAGGAACCAAAGGAGAAAATAAAAGAAGCAGTTGACAAGGCGGCCGGATTACTTGGTTTAACGGATTTTTTGGATCGTAAACCGGCTAATCTGTCCGGTGGCCAGCGCCAACGGGTTGCTCTTGGCCGAGCAATGGTACGAGATGCCAAGGTGATGTTGCTGGATGAACCCTTATCAAATCTTGATGCTAAATTACGAGTGGAAATGCGTTCAACAATTGCCAAACTTCATCAGGAATTAGGCAATAATTTCATTTATGTGACCCATGACCAAATTGAAGCAATGACGATGGCTGATCGAATTGTTTTGATTGATCACGGCGTTATCCAACAAGACGGATCTCCGGAGGAACTTTATAATAATCCGGGCAATAAATTCGTTGCCGGTTTCATGGGTTCCCCATCGATGAATTTCTTAAATCTAATTTTAAAGGGTGATCAATTAGTTTCCAAGGACGGCAAAGTTAATCTGGCAATTCCTAAAGGGGATTCCAAGTTTTTAAGGGAGAAAGGTTATGAAAACAAGGAGCTTGTTTTTGGAATTCGTCCGGAAGATATTCACACCGAACCGATTAGCAAAAGTACTTATCCCGGAGATACAGTCCAGGTAAAACTTAGTTTGGTTGAACCGTTAGGTGCCGAGACAATGTACTATTTTGAAATCAATAATCAACAGTTCGTTGCCCGGGTTGGTGCTCGCGAAGTTGCTCAGACTGGTGACCGGGCTGAATTGACTTTCCAAATTCCAAATGCCCATTTCTTCGATCCGGTAACTGAATTGGCAATTGTTCCTTCAGGGACCGAGGTCTATCAAAGTCCAACAAGACAAGAATCCGATGTTGCCAATACGAAAGGAACTCCGTTGGAAGGACAAAAGTTTTCCGAAAAATATTAGTAGATTTTTAAAAACACAATCTATTTTTAAATTGATTGTGTTTTTATTTACATTTAGATTTTACCCCCTCTAGGTCTGCTAAAATATTAACTGTTGCATGGAGGAAAATAAATGTCATTAATTGCAAGTATTTACGCACGTGAAGTTCTTGACTCACGTGGAAATCCTACTGTTGAAGCTGAAGTCTATTCCGAAGACGGTTTTTTTGGTCGTGGAATTGTCCCATCCGGTGCATCAACCGGTGAACATGAAGCTGTCGAGCTGCGTGATGGTGACAAAAACCGTTATTTAGGCAAAGGAGTTACCAAGGCTGTTGCTAATGTTAATGGAGCGATTGCCGAAGCTTTGATTGGTAAATTCGATGTTGCCGATCAGCGTGGAATTGATTTAGCTATGATTGCCTTAGATGGAACGCCAAACAAAGGCAAACTCGGCGCTAATGCGATCTTGTCTGTTTCAATCGCTACAGCTCGTGCTGCGGCTGAAGAAGCCGGTTTGCCACTTTATCAATATCTTGGCGGACCGAATTCATATGTTTTGCCAACACCAATGATGAATGTCATCAACGGTGGCGCTCATTCAGACAATAAAGTTGATTTTCAGGAATTTATGATCATGCCCGTTGGCGCGAAATCAGTTAAAGAAGCTATTCGAATGGGTTCTGAAACATTCCATAATTTGAAGAAGCTTTTGGAAGCTGATGGCAAAAATACCAGTGTCGGTGATGAAGGTGGCTTTGCTCCTGATTTTGCCAACAATGAAGAACCATTACAATATTTAGTTAGGGCAATTCAGGCTGCCGGTTACAAACCAGGTGAGGATATTGCTTTGGCGACTGATGTTGCTGCTTCTGAACTGTATGATGCTGATACAAAGAAGTACAAGCTCAAGTGGTCAACTGGCGAAGAATTTACAGCTTCTGAATTTGAGAAATATATTGAAGGTTTGGTTGCTAAGTATCCGATCGTTTCCGTTGAAGACCCATTGGATGAAAACGAGTGGGATGATTGGGTTGAAGTAACAAAGGAACTTGGAAAGAAAGTTCAAATTGTTGGCGATGATTTCTTTGTTACTAATACCGAATACCTCAAGCGGGGTATTGAAATGGGTGCTGCGAATGCAATTCTGATTAAGCTCAATCAGATCGGTACCTTAACTGAGACCTTTGAAGCAATTGAGATGGCCAAAGAAGCCGGCTATACAGCGATTGTTTCCCATCGTTCCGGTGAGACTGAAGATACGACAATTGCCGACTTGGTTGTTGCTACTAACGCAGGTCAGATCAAGACCGGATCAATGAGCCGAACTGATCGAATTGCTAAATATAATCAGTTAATGAGAATTGAAGATGAATTGAATCAAGGCGAACCAGAAGGTGTTTCAATTTACAAGGGAATTAATTCCTTCTATAATTTGAGCACTGATGCTAAAAAGGAAATTCAAAACCACAAAGGTTGATTTCTAAAGTTTGTAAACGTCGAACGTCTTGTTCGACGTTTTTCGTATCTGATTAAGGAGGAAAAAATGAAAATTACGATTATTGGTGCAGCAGGACAAATTCCACATTATTTAATTCCGATGTTGCAGGAACAAACCGATGCAGAGTTAACTTTGTTTGCTCGGAATGCTACTAGCCGTTTAATTAATTATTCCAAGCCGACAGTCCGAATAGTTGATGGGGATGCAAGCAAAAGCAGTGACGTTAAGACGGCAATTACTGATTCCGATGTTGTTTTCATGGATTTTGACAAACCCGAGGCAGTTAAAAATGTTATTAATGTTATGGATCAGTTAGGCAAAAAACGTCTTATCGTTGCCGGCGTTTTAGGTGTTTATGACGAAGTTGCTGGTGCTTTTGGTAAATGGAATGATATGATGATCGGTTCTGGATACTTGCCGCACAAACAAGCGGTTACTGAATTAGAAAAGTCTGATTTGGATTATACCTACATGCGAATGACCTGGCTTTATAATCAAGATGGTAATACTGATTATGAAACTCAAAAAAAAGGTCAACCTTTAATCGGTGCTCAGGTCACTCGCCAGGCAGTTTCACAATATGTAATTGATATGATCAAAAATCCAAAATTAGGAGTTCATGAATCAAATGCTGTCGTTGAACCAAACACGAACTTCGCTAAGCCCAGTTTTTATTAAATAATTAACAAATTTCATTTTTGATTTTTATGGCGCTCGATTTTTTCGAACGTTTTTTTCTTGACTTTTAAGTCTACATGTGTAGACTATAAGTTATAGATGACAAATGTAGATTATAAAAAAGAACAAATTTCTAATTCCGAATGGCAGGTCATGAGGATTGTTTGGTCGCTTGGCCAAGCCACTACTAGTGAGTTAATTAAATATTTGAACCGCAAAGAGACATGGCAACCTTCAACGGTGAAAACCTTGGTATTTCGGTTAGAAAAAAAAGGATACTTGGCTGACGACGGTGTCAGCCGCGGCAGAAAGTTCACTCCTCTTATTTCCGAGAGTTCGGCAATGTTACAGGCTGGTGATAATCTATTTGCTTCAATGTGTGCCATGAAAAACGGTATGGTTTTGAATCATTTGATTGAAGAATTAGATCTATCTAAAAAAGATATCGAGGCGATGGTGGGAACTTTAAATAAAAAGTTACCGGATGCAGCAGAAGCAGTTGCTTGTAACTGTTTGCCTGGGGAAGAAGGTCATTGCAAATGAAAATGGATGACATGAAAGATATGAAGATGGATGATCATTCAAATATGAAAATGGATGACATGAAAGATATGAAGATGGGTCAACAAAGCATGAAGATGCCGGGCAAGTCTTCTCAAATGGACCAGCAAATGAGTCATGAAGATATGATGAAGTCGGCTGATTTCGAAAACAAGTTTTGGGTTTCACTTGTTTTGACAATTCCGGTCTTGTTTATGTCTGATTTGATGGGTTTGTTGAGTAATCCGATTATCAGTTTTCCAGGGTCGGTCTGGTTGTCGGCAATTATTGCCAGCGTGATTTTCTTTTATGGTGGCGGAATTTTTATGAAGCACGCTCGAATGGAATTGCAGATGAAAAAACCGGCGATGATGAGTTTGATTTCAATGGCAATTATTGTTGCTTATTTATATAGTATTTATACTTCCTTCACGGGTGTTGGGATGGATTTCTGGTTAGAACTAACAACTTTGATTGACATAATGCTGTTGGGACATTGGGTCGAGCAAAAAGCCACCGACAAAGCCGGCAATTCTTTTGAAGAAATGGCGGCACTCCTACCCGGCGAAGCAACTGTTTTACATGGCGATATGCAGATGAAAATGCCTTTATCCGAAGTGAAAAATGGTCAAATCGTCCTTGTAAACGCCGGTGAAAAGATACCAGTCGACGGTCAGGTTATTGATGGAAAATCCAGCGTTAATGAATCAATGGTCACCGGTGAAAGTCGTCCAATTAATAAGCAAACGGATAGCAAAGTGATTGGCGGCTCGCTGAATGGGGATGGCAGCTTAAAGATAAAGGTTACCGCTACTGGAGATTCGGGCTTTGTTTCTCAAGTTATGGAAATGATTTCTAAAGCACAGCAACAAAAATCACGGTCAGAAAGTTTGGCTGATAGAGTTGCTTCTTGGCTATTTTATATTGCTCTATTTGTTGGTTTGGTTACTTTTGTAGTTTGGTATGCAATAACAAAAGATTTCAGTACCTCAATTGAACGTTTGGTAACTGTACTTGTAATTGCTTGCCCGCATGCTTTAGGTTTGGCAATACCATTGGTAATTGCTCGTTCAACTTCAATTGGAGCTCAAAACGGTTTACTGGTTCGCAATCGTCAGGCAATTGAAAATGCACCAAAAATTAATGTTTTAGCGATTGATAAGACCGGAACCCTAACTAAGGGAAATTTCACCGTTAAAGATTACACAAATGATCAAATACTGGCTTTAGCCGCCAGCTTGGAACAAAATTCTAATCATCCACTGGCTAAAAGTATTGTTTCCTTTGCCACTCAAAAAAATTTGAAACTTAAAAGAGCTGATCGGGTTAAAAATATTTCTGGCTCGGGTATACAAGGCAGTATTGATGGGAAACAGTACTTGTTTGTCTCAGGCGAGTATCTAACTAATCACCGGATCTCTTTTGATAAAAAAGAGGATAGTCGGTTATCAATACAGGGCAACTCGATTTCATATCTTATTTTCGAAAACCGCGTTTTGGGTTTTGTCGCTCAGGGTGATCAAATTAGAACCGAAGCAAAACGGTTAATTTCCGGAATTAAAGCTTTAAATATTAAACCGGTTATGTTGACAGGCGATAATCTTGGTTCTGCAAAAGCCGTTGCCAAGCAATTGGGAATTACTGATTTTCATGCTCAATTATTACCGGATGATAAAGAAAAAATAATTGAAGATTATCTTCAAAAAGGAAACAAATTGGCAATGGTTGGTGATGGAATTAATGACGCTCCCAGCTTGACACGAGCCGATATTGGAATTGCTATCGGTGCCGGTACGGATGTTGCAGTTGATTCTGCCGATGTTGTTTTAGTTAAATCCAATCCGTTTGATATTTTGCGTTTTCTGAAATTGGCTAGGTCGACAATGAAAAAATTGGTCGAGAATCTTTGGTGGGGGGCTGGTTACAACTTGATTGCAATCCCTTTGGCTGCAGGAGTTCTAGCACCGATCGGTATTATTCTATCTCCGGCTGTTGGAGCAATATTAATGGCTTTATCAACTATAATTGTTGCAATCAATGCAATGACCTTAAAAGCATAATAAAAAACCTGCAGGTAAAACTGCAGGTTTTTATTTTGTAATCAAAACGTCAATCTTAGCGTTTCTAACAACGAACGATGTTACCGAACCAATTAGAAGTTTTTCAATCTTATTCAATCCAGTAGCACCGACAATTAAAAGATCGGCTTTGAATTTATCTGGAATCTTATAGGCAATCAGCTGTCTTGGTGATCCATACTCGACATGCGTTTTAACGTTCTTAACACCAGCTTTTATTGCTTCCTTCTTCAATTTTTCCAAACTATCCAGGGATTCATTCGTAAGTTTTTCTAAAAACTTTTCATCAAAAGTTCCCATCGATTGAAGTGAAGGAGTATCAATCACGTGTACAACAACCAATTCTGTTTCTTCGCCGTGAAGGGCAGCCATTGTGACCGCTTTTTTAAAAGCATCACCCGCTTCTTTACTGCCATCGGTTGCAATTAAGATTGTTTTATATGCAATGTCCATACCTTTATTTTAGGCATTTTTGAAGCGATTATCAATTTGAATTGTGATTTAATTATCACTTTAAATAACATAAATCTTTTTAATCTTATAATAATTTTTTAGCGGCTAACTATTTGCGTGCCGGATCCGAAGGGGCTTGGAAAAAGTAAAGAAACTAATTAAATTAATCATCATCATAATTCCGCTTACAATGAAAACTCCACGGTAATTATAGATATTTGCAACCAGTGATCCTAACAAAGGTCCAAAAACATTTCCCATTGCCAAAAAACTTTGATTATAGGAAAATATTCGACTGGTAAATTCCTGTGGAGTTTCGTGAGCCAGAATTGCTTGAATCGCCGGATTCATGGCTGCTGTTGTTAAACCGATGAAAAGTCGTAGAACGAATAAGATCCAAACGTTTGATACGAAAGCCATCGGGATCATTGAGACGATTCCAATCAAAAAACCACCGATAACCAATTTTTCTGATCCGATCCGATCACCCAAACGACCAAACCTGGGGGCAAAAATTACAGCCGTCATTCCTGGCGCCGCTGCAATCAAACCGGCAATCATTGATAATTGGCCCACGTTTGGCTCCAATAATTCGCGGACATATTGTGACAAAATCGGATTAATTGAATTTGTCACCAGATTGACAATCATCGAAGTAATAAAAAGTCCAAAGACCATTACTGGATATTTAGCTGATTTTAAAGCCGATGGCTGTTTTTCTTTTGGCTTCTCGGTTATTAGAGTTGATTTATCTTCGTGAACTCCAATTAAGGTTAAAAAGGTTAGAAGGAAGAAAATTGCTCCAGTGATGAAGAAAGGCATTCGGTAGCCAAAAATATTTGCCAAAAAACCGCCCAACAAAGGTCCTATCAGCGCGCCTGATGTATAACCGGTTACAACAATTCCTAAAGCGTGTCCGGAATAAATTTTTGGTGTGTCTTTAGCTACCAAAGCGTTGGCGTTGGAAACATAGCCATTGAAAAAACCCATTAAAAATCTCAGACTAATTAAAGTCCAAACGTTTGTTGAAAAACCGGTTAGGGTATAAACTACCGCCATTCCTAATGCCGCTCTAATCAGCATCGGTTTACGGCCAACCCGGTCAGCCAGTCTCCCCCAAATCGGTGAAACGACCGCTGTCATTAGAAAAGTTGAAGAAAAAGCAATTCCGGAATAAAGATTGACTTCTGATTTAGTAAAATTTCCCAGCGTTTCGGTAAAAAGGCTTAAGAAGGGGAGCACTTCGCCGGAACCGACACCAATTATGAAGGTTCCGAACCACAGAATATATATATTTCTTTGCCAATTTGGCAAGTCGTTTAATTTTTTGAACATGTTTGCCTCTAATTATTATAAAAAGTATCAATAGCCAATGACGAATCGCTTGTTTCAAAAACTCTGGATTATCTATAATTGATTTCTTGAGACGTTGGTGTCGACTTCCATGCAATTTAGAGGCTTGCCGGTTAAAATATTTATTAAACGGAGACGAATTTATGAAAATCAGTACCATTCGAGAGATCAGGTATTGTATTGGCTGATTAAAAATTAACTTGGATTTTAACCCAAATGGTCTTTTCGAAAATTAAAAAGAATGAAAAGAAAAAAGCTTGATCGCTGCTTCAACGAGCATATATTAAAATAGGTGTTGCAGCTGCACTTGGCGCCTATAATTATACGCTAGTCCGGTTAGTTCGCTTCACGGAAAAATACAAGTAACCGGGCTATTATATAAAGTTTAGATTGTTCGTTTAATTTAAAGTAGATAAGGAAAATATATTAAAATGCATTATTCAATTGCGGAAATTAGTAAGATCGTTAATGGAAAACTTATTAATATTAGCAGCCGACAAGCTAACGAAACTTTTGTCAGCAGTCTTGATTTCGACAGTCGGAAAATTAAAAAAGGCGCTTTGTTTCTGCCAATTTCCGATCATGATAATATATCTGTCCATAAACTATTTTCAGATTATACAATTGCCGAAAAAGATGGTCATGAGTTTATTGATTCCGCTTTTAAAAATGGTGCGGTTGCCAGTTTTGTTGATCATCCCGTACAGACCAAACTTCCTTTGATTCTTGTCTTTGATACTCAATTGGCCCTGTGGCAATTAGCCAAAAATTACTTAGATAAAATCAATCCCAAACGGGTAGCCGTTACCGGAAGCAATGGCAAAACGACAACGAAGGATCTAATTGCCTCTGTTTTATCAGCAAGATATAAGGTTCATCGAACTATAGCCAGCAACAACAATGAAATTGGCGTTCCGACAACAATTTTGAGTATGCCGGAAGATACCGAAGTTGCTGTTATTGAAATGGGGATGGACCATCCCGGACAATTAACAGCTCTATCAAAAATGTTTGTACCGGATATTGCCTTGATTACGATGATTGGAGAAGCACACATTGAGTTTTTTAAAACAAGAGATAAAATAGCCGATGCCAAAATGGAAGTAACCAAGGGCTTAAGGAAAGATGGCACTTTCATCTACGATGGCGATGAGGTTCTGCTAAAAGAACGAGCTGATTTATTTTCCGGTAGGAAAATTACTTTTGGTGAAAAAGAATCCGATAATTTTTGGGTCAGTCAAATAAAAGATCAAAGGCGCTTGTCTTTTAAAGTTAACCAAAAGGTTTATTCCATAAATCTTTTGGGGAAATTCAATGCCGATAACTGTGCTGCTGCAGTGGCAGTTGCTAAGGAATTTAACCTGAACGATAAATTAATTCAACGAGGTTTTGATAATTTACAGATAACGGAAAATCGTTTACAGGTATTAACCGGCTCCAAAGGAGAGACGATTATTTCCGATGTTTATAATTCAAACCCGACCGCCGCGATTAAAGCGGTCGAAATTTTGAAAGATTTTCCAGCTCAAGGAAAAAAGATTCTTGTTTTGGGAGACATGCTTGAACTTGGCGAAAAAGAAATTTCCCTACATTTGATTTTAAAAAAACCGATTGAAAAAGCAGCCTTTGATGAAGTCTATCTTGTTGGTCCAATCATGAAAAAGTTGGCGGCACAGATACAAGCGCATTGGTACGATACACTTTTTTTAACAGAACTGAGTCGTGATCTACAAAACAGTTTATCCAAAAATGATGTAGTATTATTAAAAGCTAGTCACGGGATTCATTTAGAAAAAGTAGAACGAGCGTTGATTTAAGTTGCAAAAGGTTTAACAATCCCGTACACTTAGGAAGAATGATTAGCTACGTTTGAGCAACGGATTTTGCAAGTGGCACATTTATACGTTTTACAAATTTAGGAGATTAAAATATTGAAATTTGAAGAATTTGGACTTAGTCCAGAACTTTTGTCTGCGGTCAAAAAGCATGGTTATGATGAAGCAACCCCAATTCAGGAAAAAACAATTCCGTTGATTATACAGGGTGTTGATGTTATTGGCCAAGCACAGACTGGTACAGGCAAGACGGCAGCTTTTGGCTTGCCGATTTTAGAAGAAGTGGATCCAAAGAATCCACAGATCCAAGCTTTGGTTATCAGTCCGACACGCGAGCTAGCCATGCAGACCGAAGAAGAACTTAACAAACTTGGTTCTGACAAACATGTAAAAACTCAGGTTGTTTTTGGTGGATATGATATTCGCCGACAGATCCATGCACTAAAAGAGCATCCGCAAATCCTTGTTGGTACTCCTGGTCGATTGATTGATCATTTAAATCGTCATACGATCGATTTTCGTGGCGTTAAAACCTTGGTGATTGACGAAGCCGATGAAATGTTGAACATGGGCTTTTTGGAAGATATCGAGACAATTGTTCATTACACACCGGATGATCGTCAAACTTTGCTTTTTTCTGCAACGATGCCTGAAGATATTAAGAAAATTGGCGTTAAATTTATGGAAGATCCAGAAGAAGTTCATATTGCTTCTAAAGGATTAACGATTGATTTGGTTGATCAATATCTGGTTAATACTCGCGAATATGAAAAGTTTGATGCAATGACACGTTTGTTTGATGTACAACAGCCCGAACTGGCAATTGTCTTTGGTCGGACAAAACGTCGTGTTGACGAGTTGACCAAGGCTTTGCAGCTCCGTGGCTATAAAGCCGCTGGAATTCATGGCGATTTGGACCAAGCAGCCCGCATGCGGACTTTGCGTTCCTTTAAAAAAGGAGAATTGCAGTTCTTAATTGCAACTGATGTTGCAGCTCGTGGTCTTGATATTTCCGGAGTTACACATGTTTATAACTACGATGTTCCGCAAGATCCTGAATCTTATGTTCATCGGATCGGCCGTACCGGCCGTGCCGGACACCATGGCGTTTCTGTGACTTTTGTTGTTCGTGGTGAAATCGATTATCTTCGTGCAATTGAAAAATTGATTAATAAGCGGATGGCTGCTTTGAAACCACCTTCGGCTGAAGAAGCACATGTTGCTCGTCTGAAAAATGCTAAAGCAGAGACTTATGCCGTCTTGGGCAAAACGACTGTTGATAACGTTGAAGATGAAGCAACTGAAATTGCCAGTCAATACGATGCTAAATTATTAGCAGCTGCACTATTGCATGCTTTGTCTAAAGACGATGAAAGAACTCGACCTGTTGATATCGCACAGGAAAAGCCTCTTCCACGCCGCCATAGTTCATCAGATCACAGTCACAATTTCCGTAGTGGACGCTCTAATGGTAATCGTGGCCGCAGCAATGGTAATCGTGGCGGTCGTCGTGGCGGTTTTAAAGAAGAATTCGTAATTGATCGTGGCCATAAACCGGCAGATCGTCGTAATCAACGGATTCAAGCGCGTCCAAAGGGTGTTGCAAAAGCAGCTCCAAAAAAGCGTGAGTTTAAAATTGTCAAAAAGTCATGAGTTATCGAATTGGGATTGATATAGAATCAATTAGCGATGTCCGCTCTGCTGCTGAAAAACATAGGCAGTTTTTGGATAAGGTTTTGACAAAGTCTGAACAAGAACAACTGGCTGGTCGTAAAGGCAATGGATATTATGCCTATTTAGCCGGTCGTTTTTCATCTAAAGAAGCCTACGCTAAAGCAACTGGTTTTGGACTTGGCAGCAAAGTTAATTTTACGGACATCGAAATCCTGGATGATGAAAATGGAGCACCGAGACTTTCGGTTTCCGGCAAGTCTCTTCTTTTAAATGCGAAAAGTTATCAAATTTCCATCTCACATAAGATAAAATTAGATTTGGTAGCTAGTGAAGTATTAATTGAGGTTGAAGATGGTAACAGCGATTCATAGGCCAACATGGGTCAGCGTCGATTTAGACGCGGCCGCACATAATTTACAAGAGATTAGAGAGTGGACAAAAGCAGAAAAGGTATATGCAGTCTTGAAGGCTGATGGTTATGGTTTGGGAGCCATTCCGTTAGCAAAAGCATTTCAGGAAACAGATGCTGCCGATGCTTTGATTGTTTCCAATTTGGACGAGGCCCTCGAACTTCGTAGAGCGGATTTAACTTTACCAATTTGGGTACTTGGCGCTTGGGATTATTCTGATTTAAAACTTTTCATTGATCATAATATTGTCATTACTATTCCAAGTCTTATTTGGCTAAAGGAATTGCCTGATTTCAAAGGGACTTTAAAAGTTAGTCTTGCGATTGATACCGGGATGACGAGAATTGGTTTTGATAAAGCTGAAGAAATTTCTGCTGCAAAAAAGATCATTGACGAAAACCCTCAACTGGATTTATTCTCCGTTTACACTCATTTTGCCACTGCGGATGAAGCTGGTGAAAATAGTAAAAATTATTTCGAGGAACAGCTTCAGCGTTGGCAGGAATTAACTGCTAATCAGGGATTTAATCCATTGTTATTTAGTATGGCTAATTCAGCTACCTGTATCTGGCATCGTGATGATCCAAGAATATCTTTTGCAGCAATTCGTCCTGGACAGCTGATTTCTGGTGTTAATGTCAGCAATGGTGAACTTGAAATGCCGCAGGATTTGCATTTAGAGCGAATTTTCTCTGTTTGTTCAGAGATTGCTGATATTCGTTTTGTTAAAAAGGGCCAGGCTTTAAGTTATGGAGCCAGTGAAAAAATGCCTGAAGATGGTTATGTAGCAACATTGCCATTTGGTTATAATGATGGCTGGTTGAGACGGATGCAAAAAAGTCCGGTAATTATTAATGGAAAGAGAATGCCAATTATCGGTCGAATTACAATGGACCAGACAATGGTTAAATTGGATCATAAATACCCAATTGGTACACGAGTTACTTTGATTGGCAAAGATGGCGGGGAACAAATCACTGTCGAAGAAGTCGCTAATTATTCGCATACAATCGTTGATGAAATTCAGACAACTTTGGCTCCTCGAATCAAAAGAATTTATACCGGCGATTTAGCTGAAGTGACTGGTGCGAATAATGGTTAGGAAAAAGGTTCCTGAGCGCGGAGATATTTATTATGCTGATCTGTCTCCTATTATTGGTTCAGAGCAGGGGGGCGTTCGACCGGTTCTGATTTTGCAAAACGATACTGGCAATATTAATTCTCCAACTGTAATAATCGCCGCCATGACTTCAAAATTAGGCAAGACAAAATTGCCAACCCATGTTTGGCTTCCAGCTAGTGCAACGAAATTAAAAAAACCATCAATTATCATGTTGGAACAAATCAGAACGATCGACAAACGCCGTTTGCATGATTTCGTTGATACACTTGAAGAAAAAAATTTAAATGATGTTGTTAAAGCCTTGAAAATCAGTCTAAATCTTGACTGATTTTTTTATTCTTGTTTAATGAAAGATTTTTTTATTATCTGTATGATAAAAGGGTTATGACTAAAAGAAATAAAATTTTAATTGGGATTGGAAGCTTATTAATATTGGTCTTTTTTGTTTTCGAGATCGTTATTATGGTTAAGCAGGAAAATGCCAGCGAAGCTGCTTCAAGTTCGAGCAGCTCAACTTCTACAAGTAGTTCTTCGAGTACCTTAAATGCGAAATATACAACAAGTGAATTAAATAAATTAGATCTACCGCAACTTTCGACAACTATTGGATCAGAGGAAACTAAGGTCACAATCGAGACGACGGATGGTACGATTGTTGCTAAAATTTTCAACAAATACGCTCCTTTAGCTGCAGAAAATTTTTTGACCCATGCTAAAGAGGGCTACTACAATAATCTTGATTTCTTCCGTGTTGTTAAAGATTTCATGATTCAGTCTGGTGACCCGGACAACACTGGTCTTGGTGGAAAATCTATTTGGGCTTCCGGTACTCATAAGAATAAAAAAATCGATTCTGGTTCAGGATTTAAAAATGAGATTAGTCCTAACCTTTACTTTATTCGTGGGGCAATTGGAATGGCTAATGCCGGTACTAATACAAATGGTTCTCAATTCTTTGTTGAAGAGAGCAGTACTAACGTTCAATCTGAAATCACTGATAAAAGCTCTTATCCGACTAAGATTTATGATGCATATAAAAAGGGTGGTACACCAAGTCTAGACGGGAATTATACTGTCTTTGGACAAGTTATTTCTGGAATGGATGTTGTTGATAAGATTGCCTCTGCCGCTGTTAAAACAAATTCTGTTACTTCTGAAAAATCGGAACCAAAGAAAGCAATTAAAATCACAAAAATCATTGTCGGCAAGGAAGGCGCACAATAAATTTTTTCTAAAGATTTTATTTGTAACTTTTTGTGAAAAAAAATGATTTAGCTACTATAATTATGTAGTTATGTGGAAGTACGTTAAAAGGGTCCTAATTGGCAAGCCATTAAAAACAAATGACACCGGGTCCCAAAGCTTAAATATTTTCAAGGCTCTGGCCTTGTTGTCTTCTGATGCCCTGTCTTCAGTCGCTTATGGAACAGAGATGATTACCACGGCCCTGTTGGCCGGCGGTGCCGCCGCTCTTTGGCTACAGCTGCCGATTGCTGGTTTAGTTCTGATTTTACTTGCCGCGATCGCATTGTCATACGTTATGATTATTCACGCTTATCCATCCGGCGGCGGTGCTTATGCAGTTGCTTCCCAAAATTGGGGACATTGGATTGGGTTAGTTGCTGGTGGGTCTTTATTAGTTGATTATATGTTGACCGTTGCCGTTTCGGCGGCTTCGGCTACTGATGCGATTAGTTCGGCGATTCCCGAAATTCACAGTTTTTCTTTGCTCATTTCGGTTGTAATTGTCATTTTGCTAATGTTGATGAATCTTCGTGGTTTGCGCGAATCTGCCAACTTTTTAATGGTTCCCGTTTATTTTTTCGTCGCAGCGATGCTTGTTATGCTACTTGTAGGCTTTGTCCGCCTGGGCTTAGGGCAAATTGTTTATCACGCACCAACGATGGCTGAAAAGATCTCGCCAACGATGACTGTTGGTTTTCTATTGTTCATGAAAGCTTTCTCGTCAGGTTCTTCATCTTTAACCGGTGTTGAAGCAATATCTAATTCTGTACCTAATTTTAATAAACCAAAAGAACGTAATGCCTCTCAAACACTCTTGATTTTAGTTGTTATTCTTGGCTTCTTTTTTGGTTCGATTACGTTCTTTAGTTACTATCTTGGTATAGTTCCGAATGGTCAGACAACCGTAATGGCACAAATTGCCGAAGCCATTTTTGGCCGTGCCGGAATTGCTTTTTATGTTTTCCAATTAGCGACTGCTTTAATTTTGACAGTTGCCGCTAATACAGGCTTTTCTGCTTTTCCAATGTTGGCTTACAACATGGCCAACGATAAATTTATGCCTCATCTATTTAAAGACAAAGGGGATCGGCTTGGTTATTCCAATGGAATTGTTAGCCTTTCAATTGGTGCAATCATTCTTTTGTTGGTTTTCAATGGCAAAGTTGAAGCGTTAATTCCTTTGTATGCTGCGGGGGTTTTCGTGCCTTTTACTCTCAGCCAGTCAGGAATGATCATTCATTGGTGGCGGGAACGCGGCGGTTTTTGGATTCTAAAAGCAATTATTAACTTCATTGGTGCCTTGATTTCCCTTGTCCTGGTCATCTCGATGTTCACTTTGCATTTTTCCGGCGTCTGGCCTTATTTGATCATTATGCCCTTACTGTTACGTTTCTTTCATGGAGTTCATTCTCATTATGTAAGTATTGCAAAACAGTTGAAATTGACACCGGCCAAGGCTCGTGTCCATCGCCACGATTATGACGGCGCGATGGTAATTGTTTTTATGGGTAATGTTACCCGTGTTACGATTTCAGCAATGGATTATGCAAGATCGATTGGCGATGAAGTTATTGGTATGCATGTTTCCTTTGATACGGATATTAAAAGAGAAAGAAAAACCGCCAAAGAGTTTGAAAGATATTTTCCTGGAATTCGTTATGTCGATATTCATTCAAGTTATCGTTCAGTGATTGTACCGGCTCGTGAGTTCATTGATTCGATGAGCAAACAAGCAACGAAACGGAACTGGTCGTTGACTGTGATGGTACCGCAATTTGTTCCGAAACATTGGTGGCAGAATGCTATGCATAACCAAACGGCCTTCAGATTAAGGAACGCTTTCGTTTCTCGTGACGATATTACGATTTCTTCTTATTACTATCACCTCAGAGACTGATAGAATGTTTATTGTGAGTAATCACAATTTCGGGATGTAGCTCAGCTTGGTAGAGCACCACGTTCGGGACGTGGGGGTCGTGGGTTCGAATCCCGCCATCCCGATTTCGATTATCTGTATTGCCTTTGTAAACATCTTGGGCTTAGGGTACGATAGAATTAATTTTATTAAAAAGTTGTCTATTCAGCCTTTTTTATTTTGGGGAAAGAATTTTTATGGGGATTTTTATAAAATTAAAATGGTTCTTCAAAGAAAATTTGAGGATGTATGCAATTGGATTGCTACTGCTATTTCTAACGGACCTTTCACATGTGATTCCACCATATATGATTGGTCTTTTTACTAATGAGGTTGTTGACCACAAGCTGACTTGGATGTACTTGCTAGCCTTTTTGTTGATCCTGGCTTTAATTTATTTATCATCTTATTTGTTTCGCTATGGTTGGAACACTCATATTATTAAGGGCGCAGCTTTATTAGAAAGAACGTTACGAAAGCGTCTTTATGATCATTACATGGACATGGATGCGCCTTTTTATCAAAAATATCGAACTGGTGATTTAATGAGTCATGCTTCAAATGATTTATCTGCGATTCAAAGAGTTGCTTCCGGTGGAATTTTAATGGCTTTTGATTCTTCGGTAAGTATTCTTCTAGTGGTTGCTTCGATGATTATCTTTGTTGATTGGCGCTTAACTTTAATTGCAATTGTTCCTCTTCCTTTCTTGGCAATTGGTGTTTCATGGATTATGCCTCGGTTAAGAAGAGCTTTTACTCAATATCAGGAAGGATTTTCCAAGATGTCGGATCATGCACAAGAATCATTTCTTGGCATGAAAGTTATTAAAACTCTTGGTCAGTCCAAAGAAGATATTCAAGCTTTTAACGCGCAGACAGATCGCCAAATTAGAACTAATGCGCGTGTTGCTCGTGTTGATTCGATGTTTGACCCTTTAGCGACTATCATTATGACTTTTTCATATGTTTTAATGATTATTTTAGGCAGTGAATTTGTCCTTCACAAAACAATCACAATTGGTCAGTTGGTCAGCTTTACGGCTTATTTGAGTCAATTGGTTTGGCCCATGTTTGCTCTCGGACAACTCTTTAATGTTTTGGAACGGGGTAATGCTTCATATGATCGTGTGATGGATTTGATGAATGAAAAAAGCCTAATTCACGACGATCCAAGAGGTGTCGGCGATGTAAAACCAGGTGAATTGAATATCCGAGTTAAGTCATTTAATTATCCCGATGATCCAAAAGCTGTTTTAAAAAACATCGATATCAAAGTTTCCAAAGGGAAAACATTGGGTCTTGTCGGGCCGGTCGGATCTGGGAAAACAACTATTTTACGACTTCTTTTGCGTGAATTCGATTCTTATGACGGCGAAATAGATTTTTCTGGTCATGATATTCGTGATTATAAATTATCTTCTTATCTTAAAAAAATCGGTTATGTAAGCCAGAATAATTTTCTGTTTTCGACCAACATTGCTAAAAATATTGCTTTTTCTAATCCTGAGCTACCTCAAAAAGAAGTTGAAAAAGTCGCTAAACTGGCTGCTTTGCATGATGATATTATGCAAATGCCAAAGCAATATAATACCGAAGTCGGCGAGAACGGTATTAGCCTTTCTGGTGGCCAACAGCAGCGTGTTGCGATTGCTCGTGCTCTGATTGTTAACCCGGCGATCCTGATTCTTGATGACGCTCTTTCAGCTGTTGACGCGCGAACTGAAAAGGATATCTTAAATGCTTTACAGCACCAGCACAACGAACAAACGACAATCATTTCAGCTTCGAGAATTTCCTCGATTATTAATGCTGATGAAATTCTTGTTTTTAAGAGCGGAAAAATTATCGAGCGTGGAACTCACCACCAACTTTTGGCTCAGGGAGGTTATTATGCTAAAACATTCCATCAGCAGGAAATGGCTTCTCATTATGAAGCAAAATTGACAGGAGGTGACTAATGGCAGAAGAAAATTCTTCTGAAGCAACTGAAAATACCAGTGTTTGGGCACATTCGATCAAGGTTAGAGATCAACTTGCTGTTGTTTGGCGTTTAATTAAAATGGCACGCCCCTCTTATTTATTGTTTAGTGGTTCAATTTTCTTTGTAATTATTACAATTATTTTTGATGGTTACCTGCCTTATATTCTGGAAAATTTTATGAATAAACAGCTCAATGATCCCAATACACCTTTAAAAGCGGTGGTTGCCTTTGCATTGATTTTTGGTTCGATTCGAATTTTTTCAGCAGTACTTTTATACTTTCAGAATTTTTGGTACACTCAAGCTTCCGAAACGGCTTTAAATAATGTTCGAAAAAAACTTTATTTAAAGCTTCATTCGTTAGGCATGCGTTATTTTGACCAGGTTCCTGGTGGCGCTCTGGTTACTCGGGTTATGAATGATACGGAATCATTTTTTGATTTTTGGACCCTCTTTTTAAATCTCTTGTATGCAGTAATTTCTATTATCAGTATTTATATTTTTATGTATTTTTCCGACGCCGGATTGTCAATTGGTTTATTATTGATTATTCCGATTACTTTGTTTACTATTTGGATTTATCAAAAATATTCTTCCGGGGTCTATCGAAATATGCGCGCAAAGTTGTCAACGTTGAACGCCAAATTAGCTGAATCAATCAATGGAATTGAAACGATCCAGAATTTTCGTCAAGAGCATCGGATGATGGATGAATTTGAATCTATCAATCAGGAATATTTTGATGCCAGATTTAAAATGGTGAAAATGGATTCACGTTTGCTTGGTCCAATGAATCAACTATTATTGGGACTATCGATAGTCTTTATTCTTTGGTATTTGGGTAATCAGTCTTTTTCGTCGGCCGTTGCTGGTGGCACGATTTATGCCTTCACCAACTGGATTGCTAACATTTTTAATCCTTTGAACAATGTTCAACAAAATTTGTCGACTTTCCAGGATGGAATGGTTGCTGGATATCGAGCTGGTAAGATCCTTGATGATACAACTTATGAACCGGCTCAAAATGAAGGAGCTTCGGAAAAAATCACTGAAGGAAAGATTGAATTCGAGCACGTTGATTTTTCTTACGATGGTAAGACTACGATTCTTCATGATTTGACTTTTACAGCCAAGCCTGGTCAGACTGTCGCATTGGTTGGACACACTGGTTCTGGAAAATCTTCAACAATCAATGCTTTGATGCGTTTTTATGAATTCCAAAAGGGTCGTATTTTGATTGATGGTCACGATATTCGGGATATTGAATTGAATGATTTTCGAAAAAAAAATGGGATTGGTGCTTCAGGACAGTTTTATGTTTTATGGAGATATAAACTCCAATATTAGAATGTATGAAGATTCAATTACTGATGATCAGATTAAAGCCGCGGCTGAATTCGTTGACGCTGACCGCTTTATTGAATCCCTACCAAAGGGTTACCAAACACCTGTTTTGGAGGGAGGATCATCTTTGTCGGCCGGTCAAAAACAATTAATTTCTTTTGCAAGGACAATTGTTCGTGACCCAAAGGTTCTAATTCTTGATGAAGCAACAGCTAATATTGATACCCAGACTGAAGCGGCAATTCAGAAAGCTTTGAAAAATATGCGTACGAATCGAACTACAATTGCGATTGCTCATCGGCTTTCGACGATTAAAGATGCTGATTTGATTCTTGTTTTGGATAAGGGTTCGGTTGTTGAACGAGGCACTCATCGTCAATTGCTTGCCAAAAAAGGTTATTATTATGACCTTTATAAAATGCAAAGTATGGAAAATGCCGGTAAATAAGGCAGTTTTTTGTTCTTTTTCTGATCTCTGTTTAATATTAATATCCAAACCCGGTATAATTACAAATAACTGGAAACAAATTTGAAAGGATTTCAATGGTAGAAAATAATCAGGATAACATGATTCAATTTGTGGACGTAGAAAAATATTACGGTCATTTTCATGCGTTGAAAAATGTTAATTTAACGATCAAACGCGGAGAAACGGTTGTTTTAATTGGACCGTCAGGTTCGGGAAAATCAACTTTAATTCGTGCGATAAATGGTTTGGAGCCAATTCAAGAGGGTCATTTAATCGTTAATGGCTTTGACCTTCATGATCCAAAAACCGATATCAATAAAATTCGTAAACGCGTAGGTATGGTTTTCCAACATTTTAATTTATACAATAACAAATCAGTTATTGAAAATGTCATGCTTGCTCCGAGAATTGTTAGTCATATTTCCGAAGAAGAGAACGAGAAATATGCCTTGGAATTGTTGGATCGGGTTGGTCTAAAGGATAAGGCCGGTTCGATGCCAAGCATGCTGTCTGGTGGACAAAAACAGCGTGTTGCGATTGCGCGTAGTTTGGCAATGAAACCATCAGCGCTGCTTTTTGATGAACCAACTTCTGCTCTGGACCCGGAAATGATCGGTGACGTATTGAGGATTATTCAAAATATTGCAAAAGATTCTGATATGACTAGTTTGATAGTTACTCATGAGATGAATTTCGCGCAGAATGTCGCTAATCGAGTCATTTTTATGGCTGATGGAGAGATACTCGAGGATTCAAAGACAAGTGATTTCTTTAAAAAACCGAAAAGTGTGCGTGCACAACAATTTGTTGATCAAGTTCAAAACCATTAAAGAAGAGAGGGATTATGGAGAAGGCAAAAAAGAGACGTATTGGAATAATTTCATCCATAATTTTGACCTTGTTGATTATTTTTGGCGCAGTTTCCGCATCAGCTCTTGCTGAAAAAAATTCTAAGCACGTTAATACTTGGGCACGTGTCAAACGACTTGGTAAAATTCGCTGGGGAGTAAAAGCCGATACGAAATTGTTTGGGTTGATGGATACTAAAACGGGTGAACCGGAAGGATTTGATGTTGATATTGCCAAAGCTTTAACAGTTCAGCTTTCAAAGCAATCCGGTGTACCAATGCAGGCTGACTTTACGATTGTTACTTCGAATACGCGTATTCAGCTTTTAAAAAATGCAAACATCGATGGTTTTATTGCGACAGCAACAATCACGCCGGAACGAGAAAAAGTTATTGATTTTTCTAATTCTTATTTCGAAGCCGGTCAGTCAATACTGGTTAAAAATGGTTCTGGAATTAAATCGATTAAGGATTTGAATAATTCCAAATCGACTATTATTGGTGTCGTTGGTTCGAATTCTGTTATTAATGTTAAAAAATATGCTCCGAAAGCGAAAGTTCTTGCCCTGGGTGATTATGGGCAGGCCATGGCTGCCTTAAAAGCTGGCCAAGGCCAAGCACTTACAACTGATAATGGAATACTTTATGGCCTGGCAACAGAAAATCCCGGTTATTCGGTTGTTGGCGGAACTTTTACATCGGAGCCATACGGAGTTGCTTTTGACAATCATCAACCGGAAATGGTTAAGCAGACAAATAAAGCCTTAAAGGCAATTATTGCAAATGGAACCTACAATAAATTAATTAAAAAGTGGTTTCGTGGAGTACCTGGGCTGGATTGGAGGTCGCTTGAAAAATGATCAACTTATTAACTTCTAATTTTCATGCTTTCCTACTGGCTTTTGGTTATACCTTACTTTCAAGCATTATTGCATTGATCGCTTCAACTATTTTAGGTACTTTATTTGCAATTTTACAGATTATCCCTAATAAAACAGCAAATGTTATTGCCAGAATCTATGTTGAAGTTTTCCGAAATATTCCGCTTTTAATTGTTGTTATGTTCTTTTATTTAGTGGTCACACAGATTGTGAAAATAGACGGTTTTATGGCCGGAACAATTGGTTTAACACTTTATACATCGGCCTTTATTGCTGAGACGGTTCGTGCCGGGATTAATTCCGTGGGTATTGGCCAAACCGAAGGAGCTCGTGCTAATGGCCTGTCTTTTTGGCAGACTTTAAGGATCATTGTTCTTCCACAGGCTTTTAAGATTGCCATACCGTCACTAGGCAACCAGTTCATTAATCTTGTTAAAAATTCTTCTATTTTGGCCTTTGTTGCCGGTGGCGATTTGATGTATACAGCGAATAATATTGCTGCAACAACTTTTGATAGTTTTAATTCTTATATCATCGTAGGAATTTTCTATTTGATTATTACTTTGCCTTTGAACTATTACATGAAATTTTTAGAGACAAAGTTAAAGGGAATGGCTTAAGGAGGAACTATGAATATTATTGCAGCTGGAATATTTGACGCTTTTACAAAAAATAATGTCCACTATCTTCTTGGCGGGCTTGGAATTACAGTTGGGGTCTCGATAATTTCCGTTATTGGCAGTTTGATTTTTGGTTCTTTTATAGGAATAATTATTTATGAAGAGATACCTTTCCTATCGAGATACGTTTCAATTATTAATGATGTTATCCGCAATTTGCCACTTTTGTTAATTATCTTTTTTGTCTATTTTGTTTTGCCAACAATTGGCTTATATCTACCAGTTTTCTGGGCAACTGTGATCGCAATGACTGTTTTTGAATCGACCATGTTGGCTGAAATTATTCGTGGAGGGTTGTTAGCAATCCCGATTGGCCAGACCGAGGGAGCCAGATCGGTTGGAATGACGAATCAACAGGCACTTTTAAACATTATTCTTCCTCAGGCAATTAAAAAAATGATTCCACCGATCATTTCTCAATTGATATCTTTGGTTAAGGACACAAGTTTGGCAGTTGGAATTGTTTTGGCAGAAATGACTTTTCGAGGTCAGATTATTTATGCACAAAATTCGAATTACACAATTCCGATTTTTATCGCACTGGCAATTATGTATTTCATTTTAAACTATGGTCTTTCTTTGATTGCAAGATGGTTTGATCATAGAATGGCGGCTTGAGACCTAATTTTAAAGGTCTTTTTTAATTATTATCTATGTTAGAATTGAAACAATTTAGGAGGAAAAATGGTTAGAGTACAAGATGATTTGTTTTCAGCAATTAATGAAGAATGGTTGAAAACAGCAAAAATTCGTCCTGACATGCCTTCTGCGAGTTCTTTTACCGATTTATATTTATCAATTGAAGATGATATGCGTGCCGATACAAAAGCTTTTGCGAGTGGCAAAAAACAATCACCAACTTATTTAAAAAATTTCATTGATCTTTACAAGCTTGCCAGTGATTGGGATAAGCGAAATAAAGAGGATGCTGAGCCAATTAAAAAAGCTTTGAAGCCAATTCTTGCTTTAAATAGTTTTCAGGATTTTTCTGCTGCTTTTGTCGATTTGGATTTGAATGGTTATACCAGCAGTTTTAACGTTGGTGTGACTCCTGATTTTAAGCAGGCCGATCGTTATATTTTTTGGGTTGACGAGCCTGGTACTATCTTGCCGGATTCTACTTATTACGCTGACGATAATCCACAAAAAGAACCCTTATTAGCAGCATGGTCCAAAATGACAACACAATTGCTGGTTACCAGCGGGTATTCAGAAAAACAGGCTGAGAAGATTGTTGAAGATGCCAAGAAATTCGATGCTTTGTTGCCAAAATTGATTCTTAGTCGTGAAGAACAGATGGAATATTACAAAAACTATCATCCAAAATCAATTGACGAATTTTCTGCTTACTTGAATACGATCGATTTAAAAGCTTATGTTGAAAAATTGGTTGGTAAAAAGGTTGATAAAGTTATTTTGTCTTCTGAACGTTTTTGGGATGCGGCCAAAAAAGTTTATTCCGAGGATCATTGGCCGATTTTTAAGAATTGGTTAATTGCCAAAAATACTGATCATTTCGCAAGTTTTGCTTCTTATGATTTATTCACATTAGCTGGTAGCTTTTCAAGAACTTTAACTGGTGCGGCTCAAGCACCGTCACCGGATCGAGAAGCTTATGCGCTTGCCCATAGTCAGCTTGGTTTCTTGCTTGGCGAATATTTCAGAATCAAGCATTTTTCTCCTGAAGCAAAAGCCAACGTTGAATCTATGATCAACAAAATGATTGCTGTTTATCGTGATCGTCTGAGCCATAATGATTGGTTGGGCCCGGAAACAATTAAAAAGGCAATCAATAAGCTTGATCATATTACAATCAAAATTGGTTATCCGGATAAAGTTCCAACGCGTTTCTTGGAAAGGAAAGTCGATCAAACTGTTAGCTTGACTGATAATTATATTTCCTTGTCGAGAGAGGAATCCCGTTTTCTCCTTAATCGTTGGAATACAAAGGTTGATACAAGCGAATGGGGTATGACTGCCGATACGGTCAATGCTTATTATGACCCTCAAAGTAATTCGATCAATTTTCCAGCCGGAATCCTTCAATTACCGTTTTATGAGTTTAAACGCGATCCGGCAGCTAATTATGGTGGAATCGGTGCTGTTATTGCTCACGAAGTTTCCCATGCGTTCGATACCAATGGAGCCCGTTTTGATGAAAAAGGTTCATTAAAGAATTGGTGGACTAAAGGCGATCTAAGAAAATTTGAAAGTCGAGCCCAGGCAATCGTTAAATCTTGGACAAATTTGGAAGTTGATGGAGCTCCAGTCAATCCAAAATTGACTTTGACTGAAAATATTGCTGATCTGGGTGGCATGAGTGCTGCTTTGCAAGCTGCTAAAAATAGCGATCATTTTTCAGCGCAACTTTTCTTTTCGACTTGGGCCGCCATTTGGCGGATGAAGGCTAATGCCGAGTATATAAAACTTTTAACCAGTATAGACGAACATGCTCCAAATAAACTGCGGGCGAATGAACCTGTTAAAAATTTTCAGGAGTTTTTTGACGCCTTTGATATAAAGGATAATGATGGGATGTACCGAGCTCCCGAAGATCGGGTAAAGCTTTGGTAATTTGATTAACAGCAAAAAATGCCGTTTTTTAAATAATTAATTGAAAGAGCAAATGCTGATAGAGAATAAAAATTCAAAATATTTGGTTAATCGGGAACTTTCTTGGTTGAAATTTAATGACCGGGTTTTAGCACAAGCAAATGACCAGAGACACCCGCTGCTAGAACGGGCTCGTTTTCTCTCAATCACGCAAAAAAATCTTGATGAATGGTTTATGGTGCGCTTGGCTTCGATTCATCAGATGGTTCAGCTGCATTTAAAATCAAAAGATCCTACTGGCCTGTCCCCAACCGAAGAATTGGATGTGATTTCACTTGCTGCAGGAACCCAGTTAAAAAAACAGCATTCTTTATATGCACGATCATTAGTTCCGATGTTGGCAAAAAAACATATCAATATTTTAGGAATCGATGAACTCGAAGAATCGCAATATGATTGGTTGGAAAAATATTTTCAACAGGAGATTCTGCCTATTTTGACACCAATGGCCGATGATGGTACGCGACCTTTTCCTTTCCTGGCTAATGACAGTTTGAATCTTGGCATTCGCATCATTGCCAATTCAAATAAAAAGAAAAAGGGTAAGAAAGAGGACTATGCTTTTATCCAGGTTCCAAAAAATTTACAGCGTGTAATCAAACTTCCAATTGGTGTTGGACAGACTTATGTTTTGATCGAGGATGTAATTCGCGAGTATATCAATCTCTTATTTCAGGGCTATAAAATTCAAGAAGTGACTGCTTTTCATATACTTCGTGACATGGAATTGAGCATTGCTGAAGAGGATTCTCCGAATCTTTTAAAGGAAGTGCAGACTCAATTAAAAAAACGTGAACGTGGCCAAGTGATTCGTTTGATAGCAGAGAAAAAAATGTCCAAGAAACTTGAGAAACATCTTCAAAAAGCTCTGCCGCTTAACAAACGAAGAGTTTATCGGGTTTCTGGTCCGGTTGATTTAGCTTTTCTCGATACCTTAATCAAACAAGTTCAAATTCCTGAATTGATTTATCAACCTTTTCAGCCAAGAACCGAATTGTCATTAATGGGCAAAGGAATTTTTAAAACAATTGCTGACCATGATGTACTTTTGCAGCATCCTTACGACGATTATTCACCGGTTGTAAATTTGATAAATCAAGCCGCCAATGATGCTCAGACGATGGCAATTAAGATGACTCTTTATCGAGTCTCCGATCATTCGCCAATTGTAGCTGCTCTTGGAAGAGCTGCTGAAGCGGGCAAACAGGTTACGACATTGGTTGAAGTTAAAGCTCGTTTTGACGAAGAAAATAATGTTCATTGGGCCGAAGAATTAGAAAAACAGGGAGTTCATGTAATTTACGGACTGCCTAATTTGAAAGTTCACTCAAAAATGACCTTAATAATCAGAAAAGAAAATTCCGGAATCAAGCGCTACATCCATGTTGGAACCGGAAATTATAATGAAGTAACTGCTCGTCTTTATACCGATATTTCTTTATTCACATCCAATGATCTTTTAGCTGATGATCTTGCTCAGGTTTTTAACTATTTAACTGGTTATTTTGCGCCGAAAGATTTGAAAATGGCCCATATATCACCAAATGGAATTGCCGATCGTCTTGAAGACCTGATCGATGCTGAAGCAAAGGCAGAATTAAGTGGAAAAACCTCAGGCATATGGATTAAAGCCAATTCTTTAAACGACACCAGCGTTATTGATCACCTTATTTCAGCCAGCCAAGCCGGTGTTCCAATTCACTTGTTAATTAGGGGAATCGAAACGCTCAAACCGGAAATAAAATCAGTTACCAATAAGATCAAGGTTCATTCAATTGTTGGTCGTTTTCTTGAACACTCTCGAATTTATAGATTTGCCAATAATGGAGATCCTTTAACATATATTTCGAGTGCTGATTTAATGCCAAGAAATCTTTACCGTCGTGTTGAACTTTTAGTGCTAATTGTTGATCCAAAATGTGAAGCGCAACTTGCTGAAATTTTTGAAACAATGTGGGCCGATACGGTTAATATGTGGAAGATGAAGTCTGATGGTAGCTATGCTCGGCATTCCAAGCGTCGTCGCAGAGTCGACAGCCAGGCATTGTTTATGGAACAAGAATTTGTCGCAGATAAATTTGCGGAGAAATTTGTTGGCGATGAATAAGGTAGACTAAAAGCGGGAGAGTTTATGACGAAATTTGCAATTATTGATCTTGGATCAAACTCGATTCGAATGACGATCAGCCAATACCGCAAGAATGGCGAATACGAGGTACTTGGACGCTTTCAAGAAATGGTTCGTTTATCTGCCGGGATGGGTAGAAAACGGATCTTACAATCTGATGCAATTGACCGAACAATTCAAGCTATTAAAGGGTTTAAAAAAGAAATAGCGAAATACGATCAAATTACTGTTAGAGCGGTTGCAACGGCAGCCGTTCGCCAGGCATCGAATCAAGAAGAATTCTTGGAGAAGTTTCAATCCGCGCTGGATCAACCTCTGGAAGTTATTTCCGGAATTCAAGAAGCACATTATGATTATATGGGAATCGTCGAAACACTGCCAATTGACAATGCTTTAATTCTCGACACCGGCGGAGCATCTTTGGAAATGATTATGGTTCGCGATAAAAAGGAAATTCACACAATTTCTTTGCCGGTTGGAGCTGTAAATATTTCAGAAACTTATTTGGAAAGAGACAAAATTTCGGCAGTTTCTTTTTTTAAAACCTCGACTGCTTTGCAACAGCTTTTTCGAGACGTTTCCTGGCTTTTGGAAGTTCGAAATTTTCCGATTGTTGCCATTGGCGGATCCAACCGAACTTTAGCGAAAATTTCTCGCCGTCAACGAGAAGTCGTTGGATTGCCGATCCACGGTTATCATTTGCCGGCAAATGAAGCCAACCATATATTCGAGCAGGTTCTTGGAAGTAATTTAAAAGAACGGGGCGATCTTCCTGGTCTGGCTAAAAATCGGGCCGATATTATTGTTGGTGGAATGTTGCCGATAATCAAGCTTTTCCAGTATATCGATTCCGATCAAGTGATTTTCTCACAATCTGGACTTCGTGAGGGAATTCTTTTTGAAGAAATTCAAAAAGTTACGGGTCATGAAGTTTTGGACCCAAGGGTTGATGAATCAGTTGATACAGAAAGTGACGAGACTTAATACCGACAAATGAAATATTTTTTCGCAAAAATAAGTCTTTTTTTGTTGGCTTTTTTTGGTGCCTTTCTTTTTTGTGTTTTTCGGTCTGGTGATCAAAATAAATTAACCGGTAAAAGTGGACAGACCCTTCTCCCTTATCGTTTTCACAAAATTGATCAATTTTCCGTTAAGTACAAAGAAAATTTTAACAGGCCGAAATTTCAAAAGAAAAATCCTTTAGCCGTGCTAATTAAAGAAAAGGTTACTCGTAGCAATTTTTCTGGAAGTATTTTGGTTATCCATAAAAATAAAATTCTCTTAAACGCTGGCTATGGTTATGCCGATAAGAACACAAAAACTCTTAATACACCGGAGTCGCTTTACGGAATGGCCTCAATTCAAAAGGGCCTGACAGCTTTGTTGATTATGAAACAGATTCAGATTGGTAAGATAAGTTTGCAAACAAAGCTTGATCTTTTCTATCCCAAAATTCCTAACGCTGCAAAAATCAGCATTCATAATTTGCTAACGATGACTTCTGGACTGTCGGCCAAAGGTAATCCAACGAATTTAAAAGATGGTAACGCATATATCGATTGGTATGTAAACCATGCTATTCAAAAATATCCGATTGGAAGTTGGCATTATGATGCAACTAATTTCAAAATTTTAGCGGGTATTTTAAGAATATTAACGAAAAAAAGTTATGCCGATAATTTAAAAAATGCGCTTGGCAGGAAATTTGATTTTTTGTCTCCGAGTGAATTTATCGCCAACAAAAATCATACTTATTCATATAAAAACAATGTAACGAATCAAGCAACGTTTTCTAAAGACCCCTCCTATCTTCAACGGGAAGTTGCAACTGGGAATCTGTTTACAACGACAGGAAACTTATATTTATATTTCCTTCAATTATTGGATGGTAAATTAATTCCGAAGAAAATTGTTAAACAAATGTATTCAAAAATTAATGGTTTTGCTTATGCCTCGGGTGCTTATAATTATCCTCAATATTACAAGGCACATGGATATATTTTGAATTATGAACCAAGTGTTTTTATTAGTAAGAATGGTGCCAATGCGGTCATTATGCTTTCGAATGTCTCGAGTAAAGTTTCCTGGGAAAAATTAGCGGAAAAAATTTTTCAAAAAATTATCTTTTAGCTATTCCTTAGCACAGTTTTTTATTGACTGCTAGAATTGTCCATGTAGAGAAAAAAATGACCGGAGCTACTTATACAAAAGCATATATTGATCGGGCCGAAGGACAGACCCATTTGCTTTTAGACGACGTTCAGATTGATGATCAAATATTTTTTCAGACCGTTCTTCTTTCTTTAGACGAGCGCTTTGAAGGACGGATGCATTCAATGGAAAAAAACATTACCGGAGTTTTTAATTCCCTAATCGAGCTTCGGATAATCAACCAGGAAATCATGTCGGGCAAAGCAATTGTTTTTCCGAATGATTTTCAATATGAAAGTTTTTTGGCCTTTAAGAATGGTGATCAAATTGTTTTGACCCGAGAAAAATTATTAGCGTTTATCGAATTGTTTTTTAAACAAATTCGTCAAGTTTTTCAATTGGATTGATTGTTTTTAAAAAGACTTGGAAAAAGTAAATTAACTGATAAAATGTAAGTATGAATTTCTATGAACCGGAAACAAATACAGATGACCAACTAGAAAAAGATATCGAAGCCAAGGGCCGTAATTTAATGTTTTTATCGGCTGATTGGTGTGGAGATTGCAAGGCGATCAAACCCTTCGTCCAGAATATTAAGGACCAAGTTTCTAAGACTGCTAATTGGTTTGATGCGGACCGAGATGTTAATTTAGAAGTTGCCAAAGCTCAAGGATTAAGAGGAATTCCATCTTTTGTTCTTTTTCAGGATGGGAAACAGGTTTCTCATATTGGGGATGGGGAGCGTTTGACTCCCAAACAAGTTTTGGATTGGTATCAAACTACTTTATGATTTTTTGAATTTTGGACGCCTGGATGGCGTTTTTTTATTTTTATTTTCTTCCTTTATACCTTTATATATGAAAGCGTTTTAAAAGATTTTTATTAAAAAAATTGTGATTTTTTCTACTTTTTGGTTTACATTTTGTTTTTTGCATGGCATAATTTGTACAATTCGCTTCATTTAAGGGAAAGGGGATATTTTTGGGACTTTTAAAGCTTGCTTTTCGACACAGCTCGATTAAACAATTTACGGAGGCCGATGCCCATTTAAAAAGGGTGCTTGATACCAAAGATCTGGTTGCTTTGGGGATTGGTACGGTAATTGGAACAGGAATATTTATTTTACCGGGAACAGAGGCTGCAACCCATGCTGGGCCGGCAGTCGCAATTTCTTTTTTACTGGCTGCTATTATTTCCGGTATATCAGGAATGGCTTATTCGGAATTTGCCAGTGCTTTGCCGGTCGCTGGATCAGCTTATTCTTATGGTTCGGTTATTTTTGGGCAGGTCATCGGCTGGTTTTTGGGTTGGTCTTTGATTCTTGAATACTTTTTGGCTACATCAGCAGTTGCTGTAGGTTTTTCATCTTATCTTGCTGGCTTGCTTCAGACTGATCACGTTAATAATTTAAATTCGATTTTAGTTGGTCCGATGCAGGGAGGAATTATTAATTTGCCAGCTGTAATTTTATTATTAGTTATTCTTGGCATCCAAATTATTGGTTTATCAACAACTCGCTGGGTAGAGAATGTTTTTGTTGCAGTGAAACTGATTATTTTGGCAATTTTTATTATTGTTGGTCTATTTTTTATTAAGCCAAATAATTATGTTCCTTTTTATCCAAAAGAATTTCAGACAGGGGCTTTTGGCTTGTCGGGAATTTGGATGGCTACCTCGGGAATTTTCTTTGCTTTTCTTGGTTTTGATACACTTGCTGCTCATACAGCAGAAGTTAAAAATCCAAAAAAACAGGTAGCTCGTGGAATTATTTATACAGTCATCGTAGCGGCAGTGCTTTACACTTTATTTGCGATTGTTCTGACCGGAATGGTTAATTATACAAAATTGAACGTTAGCGACCCAGCCTCGTTTGCCTTTATTTTCGTCGGTCAAAAGGGACTTGCTTCCGTTATTGGAATCGGTTCAATGATTGGTATGTTTACAGGTGTTTTAGCGCTGGTATTTGCATCGTCTCGTTTAATTTATTCTTTTGGCCGTGATGGTTTGTTACCGAATTTTATTGGGAAAATTTCGGGTGGCCAGCATGTGCCTTTTAATGCACTACTAATTGCTGGTGTTGTTGAAATTATTTTAGCTGGTTTTGTGCCCCTGTCTTACTTGGCTTCATTAATTAATGCAGGGACTTTGGCGGCCTTCACATTTGTTAATTTTGGTATAATACCGCTGCGTCATCGGACAGATTTGCCAAACGAAAACGGTTTTCAGGTGCCTGGTTATCCGGTTATTCCAATTATTGGCGGTTTAACGAGTTTCTTTTTTATAACTCAATTAGAGACGAAAACTTTGGTAATGTTTGGTATCTGGACATTGATTGGTTTACTGATCTATTTTACTTACGGAGTTCGTCATTCTATGGTTAAAGAAAGTGAATTTAGTCAGTCGGTAATTAAAGAAAACAATGCTTGAATTTTCATCAGATATCATGTTAAAATGATATCTTGTTAGTGCCCTTTGGCCAAGTTGGTAAGGCAATGGCTTCTGGTGCCATCATGCGCTGGTTCGAGTCCAGCAAGGGCAATAAGCAATTAAGACTGATATATCCACGTGATGTATCAGTTTTTTAGTACACGAAATATATGAGACATTATCATTTTTATCCTTCACTGTATTTATTTATGTACCAATATTTGATTTTAGTTTTGCGTAAATAATTTATCATTGCCTTGCAAATTAATTTTCTTGATACATTAACGTTTGGCTTATATGTTTTTTAGCTGATTATTATCGACCTAATTTTGTTGGGAAGCTCTTTTACTAATAGAAATTTATTAGGTAATTTAATGCATTTTATACCGTACGGAATTTTTACGCTAGCTGTGATTTTATTGAATGCTGCAGTCGTTTTATTATTATTGGCAGCAGTCATACATTTTGTTTATGACAAAAATCGGTAGTGTATTCCGACCAGAACAATGCTGCTATTTTTATTCAAAATTATTGCATCGATTCCTATTTTATTTATCTTTATGCGTATATAAATTCCAAGAGAAAAAGGTTTGTTATTTTTAATTGCTATGATATTTTTGGATTTTAGGTATCGCGAGTAATATATATCCGATAAAATTTAAGACGACATCAATTAATCTTACAAATAAGACAGGATATAATTTTAATCTATGTTTTTTACGTAAATGATCTGCTTAATTTGCAAAATGTATAATGAAAAAGGGACAAGAGTTATTTTTTAAATAAAAGGAATTAGTTTTTTCAATATCAGTGAGATCTTGGAAAATCGCGATTTCATTATTATAATTTTTTATTAAAAGCAGTTAGTTCTATGTTGCCTTTTTCACCAGCAAAAGCTCCTAGCGGCAAAGATTTTTTTATTTTTATACCGGAATTCATTGGCTAGGCTTTAAAGCCTAGCCTGTTAGTCAGTATGCTTATTCAACTATTTATTATTGTTTTAACAATTATTGGAATGTTCTTTTTAAATCGTTTCAGCCTATTTAAAAGTCGTCCGAAATATTTTCGAATAGCTTTCATGGCCATTATTTTTTTGGCGGCTTTTGTTAGAATATTTCGCTATAGTTCGGTGATGGGATTGAATTTGGACGAAGCGATGGGTGGCTACAATTCATGGAGCTTGGCCCATTATGGCGTTGATTCGGCTTTAAATCGCAATCCTGTCTATTTGTATGCTTGGGGTACAGGAATGAATGTTCTTTACCCATTGATTAGCGTTCCTTTTATAAAATTGATCGGGCTTAGTTTAGCCGCTTACCGTTTACCAATGGTGCTTCTCAGTATTGGATCGATTTTTTCGCTTTTTATTGGCATGTTGAAATATAAATTGCCCGATAGGCTGATAATGCTGAGTTTGGCAACTGTTTTTCTTAGCCCTTGGTCAATTATGGCTAACCGTTGGGGCTTAGAAAGCAATCTTTTCCCAATTATTTTCACTTTTGCTGTTTCGGTTTTTTTGATTTTTTTAAGTAAGCAGGCAAATAATCCCAAACAAGGAAAAACGTATCTCTATATCTTTGCTTTTTTAATTGCTCTTTGTGCTTATGCTTATTCGAACAATTGGTTCATGCTACCGTTTTTCGTTTGCGGAGTTTTCGGATATTTATATTTAAAGAAAAAAGCGTCACTTAAAAGTCTGTCAGTGTCTGTCTTTTTGATCTTGTTAATTATTTGGCCGCTTTTGTTATTTGCTGAAATTAATTATTTTTCGGGGAAAACATTCAGAATATTGTCCTTGACGATTCCAAAACTTTCAAGCAGTCGCAGCAATTCGGAATTAATTATTGGTCATGGAAATATTTTTTATTCGATTTCGAATAATATTTTCAAGTTTATTAAGCTGATGGTGACCGGGAACGACCATTTGATCTGGAATTCTTTACCCCAGATTGGCATTTTATATCCCTTTATGTTTATATTCTGCATTGTTGGTATTGTGATAGCTTTTCGTAAGCGCAACGATTGGGATAACTTTATGTTAATTTCCCTATTATCCTGTTTGCCAATTATCATGATTATTAAAATTAATGCGAATCACCTGAATGCGCTAATGCTGCCAATTTTATATTTTGAAGCACTTGGCCTTTATTATTCGCTAAGAGGGCCGGTCCTTAAGATGGCATTCACAATAGTTTTTTCTCTTTATTTTGTTACTTTTTCTTTCTTTTATTTTCATGCCGATCAAACTTTGCTAACACAAGGAAAAACTTTAACACCCTCGATTTTGGGCAAAGCAATTCGATTTGCCAATAAAAGCAAAGCAAAAAAAATTTATATCACCTGTCTTCCGAAGGGTGGATATGTGATTCCACGTTTTTATTGTCCAATTAGTCCGGTTGCTTTTAATAAAGAAAAACCCAATGTTACTTTTAAAACTGAATCGAATTATAAATCTTATGGCAAGTGGTATTTTAAGCAACCTAAAAAGATGAGCAATAATTCTGTCCTGATTGTTAAAAAGGGCCAAAAACTTCACTTCAGGCTGAGAAATAGACACAAGAAAGATTTCGGACAATATCGTGTTTACTACTAAAAAAGGTGACTGAAAATAATATGGTTATAAAAAATATTAAAGAAAACGAACTTCAACGCGAGTCGGAATTTGAAAAAAGAATGATTGTCTTTTCTTTTTTAGTTATGTATTTGTTGGCAATATTTTTTGTTAGCAGCGTTATGGATGTTCGACGTTTTAATATTCCCTGGGCTTTGGAGATTCCAAAAAATTATTTCAACATTTACAGCAGCAAAATTCATCCGTTAGTTAACTACCCACCTTTAATCCCTTTGATATTGGGTGCAATTGGTTCCTTCTTGAACTTTGTTCACATTTCGCTGGGCCTAAGGGGATTGCCTTTTTATTTTTTATGTAACGGTTTGGTAAAACTGCCTTCCTTGATTGGCACTTTCGCCTTTGTCGCTTGGCTTAAAAAAGAACGATCATTATTCAAAAGAAATAGTTGGTCTTTAGTCTTACTGTTTTTGTGCTCACCGGCTTTGTTTCTTAATACTGCTGTTTGGGGGCAATTTGATGTAATTAGCGTGATTACGCTTTTTTTGTCTTTTTATTACTTGGAAAATAAACATGTTAAACTTGCATCTTTTTGGATGGCAGTCTCATTATTATCGAAACTTCAGGCAGTCTATTTTTTTCCAATCTTTGTTTTATTCCTAATCATCCACTACAAACTTCTTGATTATTTGAAATCTTTTGTTACCGGCAGTCTGACTTTTCTTGTTCTCTGGTTGCCCTTAATGATTGTTAATCATGACTTTTTCTTACCGATTAAATTATATTTAAACGGAAGTGGCCGCTATTTGGCTATTAACGATCATGCTTTTAATTTTTGGTCGGTTTTTTATCCTTATTCGGTTAAATTGCTGCCAAAAGTTAACGACGTTTATGCTTTCGGTCTTACTTTTAAAAATTTGAATTTTCTGATCTTATTAATCATTCTTGCGATAATTTTCTTAATGATTTTGCGTTTTCATTTCGATTTGAATGAAGCTTTATTAATGTATTCGTTATGGATTTTTACTTTTACAATGCAACAGCACGAAAGATATGAAATTACGAGTCTTGCATTCATTCTCCTGATTCTTGTTTTAAAAAGAGATCACCAAGATAATTTGGCCTATCTATTGATCTTTGGAGGCTTGAATATCTTAATTTTCTTTAATCAGTTGAATGTTTATTTATCCCACGCGGCTGCGATTTCTTTTGGCAATATCTTTGTACTTTTTGCTTCGATTATCTCGGTTTGTCTGACAATTACGATTTCTGTCTACTTAGTATTCAAAGATAAATTGAAAGCAAATTAATCAATATGGGCTTTTTTGACCGATATGTTTTCGAAGTGAATATTTTTTACAAAATAAGATAATTCGGATCATCGGGTGAATATTTAAAACGCTATTGCGTTGCAGCAGCGTTTTTATAGATTTTTAAGTATCGGCAGGATAATTTGATCAACTAAAAAAGTAACAAATTGGCGATCATATTTCTGCTCGCTGATAATCCTGGATATCATTAACAAAGTCGGTAACGATTTAATCGTTTCGTCAATTTTCTTTGGATCTTTTTTTATTTCACCGCGTTTAAATGCTTGAAGCAAAATATTATTCAAATATTTTTGAATGAAAGTATCGTGTAGGATAAAAGCACTATTTTGAGAAGCTTCTGGGAAGTAATCATGAATCATCGCTTTTAGATTTACGGTTCCAATAATTTTAATTAATGGAAATGGTTCGCACATTAACCCAATTAAATCGCCTCTTAAATTACCATTATCGGGTTGCTTGAGCTCTGAAAAAAACTCTTTAAAGGGTCTATATTCTAACGTAACATCTTTTAAAAGCTCAAACTTGTTCTCCCAACGCCGGTAGATTGTATTTTTATTTGTGTGGGCTGCCCGGGCAATATCATCCATTGTCATTTTAGCGTAGCCGATCTTTTGCATCACTTGCCAAGCAGCTTTTAAAATAGCGTCTTCGAGTTCTTGACCGTGACGCCGATGAGATTTTTCCAAAATATTTTACTTCCTTTCGTTGACATCTTTGAAAAAGGTGCTAGCATTATTTAGCGTACGTAACGTACCTTAAAGGAGTGATAAAAATGCTTGATGAAAATAAGTTAGATAGTTCAAGTTCGTCCTCATCTGTTACTAAAATTGCATTGATTTTGGTTTTAGCTATGATGGCCCCTATGCTGGATACAACCATGACGAACATTGGTATCAACACTATTCTGAAAGATTTGAATTCAACTGTCAATATCATGCAATGGGTTACAACCGCTTATGTTCTTGCTTTGGGGCTTTCTGTTCCGCTGGCTGGATGGATTGTTAATAATGTCTCCGGTAAGCTGCTTGTGGAATTGGCACTTTTATTTTTCTTATTTGGTTCTGTTGTTTCTGGAATAGCTGTTAGCGTTCCAATCCTATTAATTGGACGGATCATTCAGGGAAGTGCTGCCGGTATATTGGTTTCGGTACCGATGACTTTAATGGTCAAATCGGCAAATGGACAAAATCGTGGCAAATTAATGGCGACGGTCGGACTGCCGATTATTTTTGCTCCAATTTTGGGTCCGACGATTGGTGGTGCATTAATTAAATTTTTAAACTGGCACTGGCTTTTTTACATAAATATTCCAGTAGTTTTAATTGCTTTGTTGCTAACTTTTTGGGGAATACCCGCTTTTAAGCCGACAGAGTCTTCCCATCGCCCTTTTGATCTAATTGGATTTATCCTGTTGATCGGATTATTTACCGGCATGGTTGTTGGAGTCACTAACTATAGTACTGATAACATTTTTGGAAAAATGAGCGTCCTATTACCGGTATTTTTAGGACTCGATTGTTTTCTGACATACGTTATTTATGCATTTAAGCGACCAAATGAAGTATTAATTCCACTGTCGTTATTTCATATCGCAAATTTTTCGGCATCGTCAGTATTATTATTTTTATCTGGATTATTAGTGAATGGAGTTATGTTCGTTTTGCCGCTTTACCTGCAAAACGTTCGTCATTTAAGTGTTATCTGGTCCGGTATTTACTTAATTGCTTTAGGCATGGGTATGCTAGTTACGCGAACTTTAGCAGGCAATTGGACTGACAAATATGGTGCAAAATGGGTTGTGATAATTTCACTTATTTTTGCAACTCTGACTACGATTCCATTTGCCTTTTTTACGAAAAGTACTTCGATTTGGGTCGTAGTCATTATGATGTTTTTAATGGGTCTTAGCCGCAGCGGTATCACGATTCCAATTATGAGCGACGCTTATACCGATATGGATCAAAAATTGATTTCTGAAGGAACTGTTGTCACGCGCATGATGCAAAATATTGGTGGATCGATCGCTACTGCTGTTTTAGCGGCTGTTATTTCAAGCTATATTGGCAATAATGTTGCCACAACGGCTGAGATGAGCAGTGCTTATTCACATGCATTCATCTGGACGGGTGTTGGAACCCTAATTGGTGTGCTACCGGCTCTTTTTCTCAGTGTTAAATCTGGAAGGGAGACTGTCTGATGTTGCTAATTATCATTGTTTTATTAGTTGTTTTAGCCGTTTACTTATTTTACAAAAATCGTACTTATTTAGGTATTTTTACATTGATTATTTTATTGGCTGGTCAAGGATTGTTGCTACTGGATTCGATATATCATTTTGGAACGGAACAATACATCGTGACATCAACCAAAAGGATAAATCCTGTCACCAGCATTAAAGGCAATAAAGTATTGATTACGGAAAAACTCAAAGAAGGAAAAACGAGTTACACGGCTTATGGCACAAAAGAAAAAAGTAACGGAAAGACTGTCGTTATTTTGAATAAACAAAAACAAATTAATGTAAATTTTAGTGCAAAGCAGCGTTCCGCCTATCAGATAACCGAGAACAAGGAATATCGTTACACCAATCGATTTGCAAAATTTATATACACTGGTATCACTAATAATAAGCAATTAAAAGATCAGACAATAAAATATCAGTTAACCTCCAATTGGTATCGACTAAGTAAGGCAGCTTTAAAAAAGCTTGCCAAAAATCTAAAAACCAAAACTACCCAGCAAAAGATAAAAATTTATGTTGCCAATAAGATCATGCAGGAAGTTAAAAAAGATCCCAAGCTTCTATCCAACAAGAAGAAAATACAGCAGCTGAAAAATAATTTTGTGAAAAAGTATATCGGCAGAATGATAGAAAGGGCTGCTGTTTGATTTTTAAATTTTTGTAACATTCCTCTGCAAATTTTAATTAAAATATCATGGCATTTAAACGTTTGCTAATTTAAACTCAAGATCTCGATTATTCACTCAGAATAGTTGTTGCGCTTGAGTTTTTTTATATTCTATTTTTTTCTTCAAAACTTGACAAGCGTTGGATATTTATGGTAAAAACAACACTAATGATTTAAATTTGGAAGTTTTGATTTAAGGGAGGGATTAGTTAATGTGGCAACTGAAAAAATTTTAGACGTAAGGGATGTTAGTACAGCTTTCAAGATTGATGGTCATTTTTATGATGCCGTCACTCACGTGGATTTACAGATTAGAAAAGATGAAATTCTTGCAATTGTTGGTGAATCCGGATGTGGCAAGAGTACTCTTGCCACGACGATCATGGGCCTGCATGATCCGGCAGAAACGAAAATTTCCGGTGAAATAGACTTTGAAGGAACCAATTTGGTTGGATTACCCGAAGACAAATATAACAAGATCAGAGGGGCTAAAATCGGCATGATCTTCCAGGATCCCCTGTCGGCATTGAATCCACTAAAAAGAATTGAAGATCAAATAAAAGAAGTGATGGACTATCACACTAATTTATCTTCTGAAAAAAGCATGCTCGTGTAATTGAATTGCTTGGCCAGATGGGAATTGTTAATCCTGAGCGGATCGCTCGCCAATTTCCACACGAACTTTCTGGAGGGATGCGGCAAAGAGTAATCATTGCAATTGCAATTGCCTGCAAACCGGATCTTTTAATTGCTGATGAACCAACAACTGCTTTGGATGTAACCATCCAGGCCCAAATTCTGGATGTTTTATTAAATATTCAAAAAGAAAATCATGCCGGAATTGTTTTGATTACTCACGACCTGGGCGTCGTTGCTCAAACGGCTGATAAAGTTGCCGTTATGTATGCCGGACAAATTGTTGAATATGGTTCGACGAAACAAATTTTTAAGACACCAAAACATCCCTACACCCGGTCTTTATTACGTTCAATACCGCAGTTGGGTGGCGAAAGCGATGATTTATATGTAATTTCCGGCAACGTCCCTTCGTTACAGAAAATGCCACTGAACGGAGATCGTTTCGCTTCCAGAATTCCATGGATTCCAGCTTCCAGTCATGAAAAAAATCCAGGGATGCACAAAGTAGGCAGTGGCCATTTGGTTCGCTGCACCTGTTATAAGAACTTTTATTTTCCGGATCAAAAGAAGGTCGCAAATGAGCTTAGTTGAGATAAATAATTTAAAAGTTCATTATCCGATTCGTTCAGGATTCTTCAATCGCGTTACCGATTCGGTCAAAGCAGTTGATGGTATTAGTTTCAAAATTGAAAAGGGACAGACATATGGTCTGGTCGGCGAATCAGGATCAGGGAAGTCGACAACCGGAAAATCGGTCGTTGGTCTTGAAAAAGTTACTAGTGGCTCGATTCTTTATAACGGTATCGATATCACTAATATTAAAAGCCGAAAAAAGTTAAATTATAATCGCGATGTGCAAATGATTTTTCAGGACTCTCTTTCAAGCCTGAATCCGAGAAAACGGATTGAAGATATCATTGCCGAACCGTTGAGAAATTTTGAACATTTGAGCAAGAATGAAGAGAAAATGCGTGTCTTGCGTTTGCTCGACATTGTTGGTTTGAGCGCAGACGTTTTGTATCAGTATCCTCATCAGTTTTCCGGAGGGCAAAGACAAAGAATCGGTATTGCCAGGGCCGTTGCTACAAATCCTAAATTAATCGTCGCTGATGAACCGGTCTCCGCCTTGGATCTTTCTGTTCAGGCCCAAGTTTTGAATTTTATGAAAAAAATTCAAAGAGAATTCGGCATCACGTACCTGTTCATTTCTCATGATTTGGGCGTTGTTCGCCACATGTGTAATAACATCGCAATCATGAATAAGGGCAGGTTGGTCGAAGTTGGTAGTCGTGATGATATTTATAATCATCCTTTACACATATATACGAAACGACTACTGGCTGCGATTCCTCAAATTGATGTTGATCATCGGGAAGAGTACCGCGAAAAAAGGCTGCAGATCGAAAAAATATATCAGGAGCAATCCTCGAAATATTATGATCAAAGCGGCTTAGCTTATCCGCTAGTTAAAGTTTCTGCTCTGCATAGTGTTGCTTTGCCACCTCGGGAAGCCAAGAAATATTCAGCAAAAGAGGTGGAAATATAATGTGGAAAACAATTTTACGCAGGATTTTAATAATGATACCGGAAATTATCATATTGAGTATTATTGTTTTCCTGCTCGCTAAAGCAATGCCTGGAGATCCCTTTACCGGATCAATTAATCCGCGCGCTGGAGTTGCACAAATTCATCATTTGATGGAAGTAAACGGTTTGTACGATCCTTGGTACCAACAGTATTGGAATTGGGTTGTTCATTTATTCCATGGAAATCTGGGTGAAAGTTATCAATATAACGAGCCTGTCACACGCATAATCGGTCAAAGAGCTGTCAATACTTTATGGTTATCTTTGTTCACAGTTGTATTGACTTACTTAATTGCTTTGCCGATGGGGATTTATGCCGGACGTCATGAAGGAAAATTACCGGACACGGTTATCCGTTTCTATACTTATGTAACTTATTGCATTCCCTTTTTTGTAATCTTGGTTTTAGGAATTTGGATTTTTGGTTATGTATTGGGCTGGTTCCCTACAACCGGATCGATTTCTCCAACCGCTAACGGTGCTTTAGCAACGATTGGATCGAGATTCTATCATATGCTTTTGCCTGGTATATTAGGAGCTTTGTTTGGAACAGTCAATATTGTTCAGTACTTGCGTTCTGAGGTTGTCGATGCTAAATCCTCTGATTATGTTCGGACTGCACGGGCAAAAGGAGTACCGATCAACGATATTTATCGGCATCATATTTTTAGAAATTCCTTACTACCGATTGCAGCTTTTGCCGGTTATTCGATCACAGGATTGTTAAATGGCGCTATTTTTACCGAAAGTGTTTTTTCCTATCCTGGAATGGGCTTACTGTTTGTAAATTCCATTTCTTATCGTGATTACACTGTAATAACTGCACTGGTATTACTATTTGGAATTCTTAATATCTTTGGAACTCTTCTATCGGACATCATTTTGAGCATAGTTGATCCACGGATCAGAATCGAATAAGGGGGGCGCAGAAGATGACACAAACTGGTGGAAATTATGAAGAAATTTCAACTGAAGATTTAAAACGCTTATCAAAACAAGCTGAAAAAGAGGCAGCTCCTTCGGCTGGACGAATAATTTGGAATGAATTCAAAGCCGATCGTCCGGCTTTGGTAGCCTTAATAATTGTTGTGACCTTTATTCTCTTTGTTGTAATTGCATCTTTATTTATTAATACGTCAAAAATGATGGAAACCAATATTTTGGATTATTTCGATGCTCCTTTTAAAGATGGTTTTCTTTTAGGAGCCGATGCCGGCGGTCGTTCGATCGCACAACAATTAATCGTCGGTTCGAGAAACTCAATCGGAATCGCTTTGGGGTTGACCGTGATTTCCTCAACTTTCGGAATTGCTTGGGGGCTTATTTCCGGATATTTCGGCGGTTTTGTCGATTGGGGCATGCAGCGTGTCTATGATTTTATGATGATGCTTCCAATGACGATGATGATTATTGTCATTGTAACGATAATTAATAACTATAATGCGGTTACTTTGACACTAATTTTTTCCTGCTTTTATTGGTTGGGGACTTCCAGACTGATTCGTTCGCGGACACTTGCAGAATCTAAAAAAGACTACGTTGCTGCTTCGATTACTTCTGGCACGAATCCCTGGAAAATTATTTTTCGAGAAGTGATGCCGAATATTTCTTCTTTGATTATTGTCGATACAACTTTATCCTTTGCCGAAAATATCGGGGTTGAAACAGGTCTTTCGTATTTGGGTTTTGGGTTACCATCTCAAACACCCTCCTTGGGGACTTTGATTGCGAATGCCAATGATCCAAATAATATTACTGAATATTGGTGGACCTGGTTTCCTGCAGCTTTAGAGATCATTATCTTGTGTTTGGCGATCAGCTATATCGGCCAGGTTGCCAGACGCGCTGCCGATTCTTCGCAACGCAAAAGTAATAAATAAAAAAATTTGTCATTTAAGGAGATGATGCCAGCTGAAAAGTTTTTTGAAAATGAGTCAATTTGCAACATAATTTTGAAGAGTTAGTTTACTTATAAAAAATATTTGGGGGAGGTAATAGTGAGTAAATCTAAGAAAATTGCCCTTTCGGCAATGGCAGTTTTATCGGCTGTTGCGTTAGCCGCTCATCCGGTCAACGCTAAGAGCACTTCTGGGACATTCAGTTTTCCGTCAGTATATAAAAACACCAGTGCTGCCAGTAAAAGTGCCAATAATAAAAGTACCTTAAAGGTTGCAGAACCTAACGATTCGCCTTTTGAGGGAATTTCTGATCCGGTATTAGCATCCAATGCAGAAGATGCCGATGTGTTTTCGCCTGGTGGATCGGATACACTATTTTTTGTTGATAAGAACTATAAAATAGTCAATGGCGGACTTGCCAACTTGAAACTGGATCGAAAAGCCAAGACGGCAACAATTACGATCCGCAAAAATGCTAAATGGTCAAACGGAATGGCCGTGACGGCGAAAGATGTCGAATATGCATACGAAGTAATTGCCAATCCGAATACTACTTCACAACAATATTCATCTGATTTTGCAGCTATCGAGGGAATGGCTGCTTATCACGCCGGCAAGGCTAAAACGATTTCCGGATTTACTTATCCGGATGGACAGAATGGTAAACAAGTTGTAATTCACTTTACCAAGATGTCGCCAAGCATGAAGTATGCCGGCAATTCTTTCATTTGGGATTCTGTTGAGCCATATGAGTACATCAAAAATGTCTCAATCGCCAAACTGGCTTCATCAAGTCAAGTACGTAAGGACCCTATTTTCACCGGTCCCTACAAGCTCGATAAAGTTGTTGAAGGAGAGTCGACAACTTGGTCTCCTAACAAGTATTATTTTGGCAAAAAAGCCAAGATCAAGCATATTGTAATTAGCGTTGTTTCATCTAGCAATGTTGATAAGGCTATCCAGTCAAAGAAATATGATTTCACCTCGCCTACTGGCGTTATGCATGGAACCGATTATAAAGAACTGAAAAGTCTTAAAGACTATTCAGTCGTCGGCCTTCCAGAATTAGGCTACAGTTATTTTGGTTTTAATGTCGGCTATTACGATACTAAGACACAAAAGAATGTCATGGATAAAAACAGTAAAATGGCAAACCGCAGTCTCAGACAGGCGATGATGTATGCTTTGAATTTGGATGCGGTTGAAAAGAAGTTTGGTTATGGTGTTACTTGGCGTGCCAATACCCTGATTCCACCAGTATTTAGTAAATATTATGATAAATCAGCTAAAGGTTATCCATTGAATATTAAAAAAGCCAATGAAATACTTAATAAGGCTGGTTATAAGAAAAAGGGCAAATGGAGAGTACGTCCTAACGGAAAACCATTAACAATTTACTTTGGTGCAATGCAGGGAACTTCGGCTCAACAAGCTGAATATCAAGATTATTTGCAGCAATGGCGTAAAATTGGGCTGAATGTCAAATTGGCTACAGGTAAAGAGATGGAAATGAATAGTTTCTATGATACTTTGGAAAAGCCAAAGCAAAGTAAAATCGATGTTTATGCTGCAGCGTGGAGTGTTTCATCCGAACCGACACCAACACAAATTTATGGTGAGGATGCACCTTATAACATGGGTCATTTTGTTTCAAAAGAAAATACCAAGTTAATGAACGAAATGAACGGCAGTAAGGCTTGGACCGAAAGTTACCGAGTTAAAATATTTAAAAAGTGGCAGACGTATATGAATAAGGAAGCTGCTTATGCTCCACTCAGTTTCAGTTACACTTGGGCTCCTGTTAACCATCGTGTTAAAGGATATAATGTCAGCCCATCTAATAACGAATTCTGGAGTAATTTGTCACTTACTTCGTCTAAGATCAAGTAAGCTGTTGAACATTAATTTGATAGTTTACAATTATTGATAAAGTAAAAGATGTAGGGTTAAATGCAAGACGAGAACATAGTTCTCGTCTTTTTATTTAGCTCATTATGCTTTGTTTCCTATAAATAAGATAACTAAAAACTTCCAATTAATTAATTGGAAGTTTTTAGACTAAAGATTCAAATGATTGAATATTTATTTTATTGCTAATTTTTGTTTGGAAACATCCAAGCGATGTTCAAAATAAAAATAACTAGTAACTATTACATAACAAATTGTTGGAACGATAAATGATAATTGCATCGAACCAGTAATATCGGAAACAACCCCTTGAATTGCTGGGATAACAGCACCACCAACAATTGCCATTACTATAAATGCTCCGGCCGTTTCTGTAAATCTCTTATCCTCGACCGTATCTAAGGTGTGAGCATAGATCGTTGGCCATTCCGGTCCGAAAAAGAAACTTGTTGCAATTGCCGCATAGACAGCAGTCATGTTTGTAACCGTAGTTGTTATCAGTAAAGCGATAGTACCGAGAGCTGAAAAAACGGTCAAAACTTTTGTCACGGAAAAGCGATTCATTAGCAGATTGGCAATAATTTTTCCGAAGAACCAGACGGCATAACTGAAAATCATAAAGGTACTGGCATCGCTGTCGCTTATTGAATGATTTAAATCAAGTGCCAAGCGAATCGTAAATGACCAAACCGTCGTTTGCATTCCGACATAAAAGAATTGTGCCATGACGCCTTTTTTAAAGCGAGAATTCTTTGCCAGATATATTAATGTTTCTTTTAGACTTGGACTGCTTTTCTTATCTTTGCTTGTGCTGATTGCCTTTGATTTCGGCATTGGCGTAAAGGCCAAAATAGCGAGCATCAGAACTAAAACAAGCAAGATGTATTTATAGGGTTCCAAGGTCAGTTGAAGCATTTTTTGACCATAAGCAAGTCTTTGGGCACCGTGCATATGTTTCATCGTCTCTGATAGATTTCCGACAGAACCGAAGATTAAATATTTTCCCAAAATAATGCCCATCATGTCGCCTAGTGGAACCAGGGTTTGAGAAATATTCAACCGGATGTTTGCCTGTTTTTTAGGCCCAAGCATCGAACTGTAAGTATCACAGGATGTTTCCAAAAAGCTTAAACCGATTGCGATCGCAAAAATAGCAACGAGAAACATACTGTATGTTGCCATATTTGAAGCCGGGAAAAATAATCCGCAACCGATGATGTAGAATATCAAACCAGTCATGATAGCGAATTTATAACTATTTTTTTTAATAATCATCGAAGCCGGTATAGCGATTAAGAAATACGCTCCATAAAAGGCACTTTGTACGAAAGCCGTTGAAGCATCGTTTAATTCAAAAACAGTTTTAAACTGGGTAATTAAAATATCGTTTAAAGATGCCGCTGCTCCCCAAAGTGGGAATATCAAAGAAACGATTATAAATTGGAAAATAGGTGTTCTATCCAGGTAACCATCGGATAATTGAATCCATCCGTGTTTTTTTTCGACTGCTGTTGATTCCATAATTTTAAACCTCCTAAATTTTTTTAAATTGAATTAAAAGACTACGCCGGATTCCAAAATAATATTTGAAAATGCTGTCATCTCTCCCGTTCTGATAAAGGCATGCGTTTTGGCAAGATCTTTTTTTAATTCGGAATGAGGAACAAATTCGATTTCGACATTTGGCATCAGTTGTTTGATTTCCTTTAATTGTTCCGGATTTTTTGTTTTTATTTCATCTGCCAGATAGATTTTTTGGACTTCTAATTCTGTTAACACGTTCTTTAAAACATCGATAAAACTTGGTAAATTTTTCGTCAGTGCTAAGTCAATTTTTTTGGTTCCAATCGGAACCGGCATTCCGGCATCGCCAATTCCCAGCCAATCCATGTGGCCCATCCCGGCAATTACACTTGATATCTCCGAATTAATAACTGTTGTTTTTTTCATATTAGATTTCAACTTCCTTTTTAATTTTTTTAAAGAATGACCAGATAAATTTCAAATTAGGATTTAACACTGGTGTAGTTTTTTTCTGCAATGTTAATTTCTTTTAGAGTGGGAATAGAAGGTTGCGCTCCCAGCCGCTGAACCGCTATTGAACTAGCACATTGAGCAAAGGAGATAGCGGATTTAATATTGGAGAAATCTTTTTTTAGCTGAGAACTCAACGCTCCGATAAAGGTGTCTCCGGCAGCTGTTGTATCAACTGCTTTGACATGGTATGCGGATATTAATTCATGATCTTTCTTTGTGGAATAGAAGACACCTCTATCTCCAATCGTGATAATTAAATTATCGATACCCATCTTTGAAAATGTTTTTGCAGTTTCGATCATCGACTTTTCATCGGTGATTTTAATACCGGTTAAAACTGCACTTTCTGTTTCATTTGGCACAATCAAGTCGGTCAAAGCTAATAAGTCCGAATCAATTTTAGACGCCGGAGCAGGATTTAAAATAGTTGTCACATTATTTTCTTTCGCTATTTTGAAAGCCGTTTTAGTAGCACTTTGGGGAGTTTCGAATTGAGATATTAAGAAGTCTGAATTTTGAATATTGTTGCTTATTTTTTTAATGTCTTCCTGACCTATTTCCTGATTTGCACCCCCATATACCAAAATGCAATTCTGACCATTTTCATCCAGTAAAACAGTCGCTGTGCCTGTGCCGATAGATTTATTGATCGTAACCGGTGAAACGTTGATCTGATCCTTTTTAAGTGATTTAAGCATGAATTTTCCTAAATCGTCATCGCCAATCTGTCCGATCATTGTTGTTTGTGCTCCCGAGCGAACAGCGGCTACAGCTTGATTAGCACCTTTTCCTCCGGCAGCGGAATTTTTTTCTAAGCTTTCCAATGTTTCTCCAGGATTAGGGAAACGCTTTATTTTTAGAATGGTATCAACATTTAAGCTGCCTAAAACTATTACCTTGTTCACAAGTCCAACCTCTTTCTTAGTAAAGATGAAATTCGTAAAAATTAAGTAAAACGCTTTACTAACTTCACCAGTTAAATAGTCTAGCATTGATTGGAAGGGTTTTCAATTATTTTTTAAATTTGATAAAGCATAAATAGAAAATTTCACAAGATTGTTTTAGCGGTCGATTTTTAGGTGTATATATATTCCTATGGAAAAAAATTTGCAGGACAAGCTTAAAAAAGAAGCCGCTATTAAGGCGGCTAATTTTGTTGAGAACGGAACTATTGTAGGCTTAGGTACTGGATCAACGGTCAAATTTTTAGTTGATGAATTAGGACGAAAAGTTAAGGAAGAAAATTTATCTTTTACCGGAGTGACTACTTCGAAAAGAACTGCTTTTCAAGCAAAATCATTAGGTATAAGAATTGTTGGTCTTGATTCGATTGCTCAAATTGATTTGACGATTGATGGGGCGGATCAGGTTGATAATAATTTTAACGGTATCAAAGGTGGCGGGGCAGCTTTACTGTGGGAAAAAATTGTTGCGACTAATTCTAAGAAAAATATCTGGATTATTGATCAGTCGAAATTAGTCGATAGAATCGGTAGTTTTCCGCTTCCGGTTGAAGTTATTCCCTTTGGAGTTTCACATGTTTTGAACAAATTCAAAAAACTAAACTTTCATCCAGTTTTGAGATTAGAGAAGAACAATAAAGCAGTTATAACGGATTCCCAAAACTACATCATTGATCTGCATTTGAATAAAATCAACGATCCGATCAAACTTTCCGATCAGTTGATTAATACAGTTGGAGTTGTTGAACATGGGTTATTCTTGAATATTGTCGATAAAGTGATTGTAGGGCAAGATGGCCAACCGCTTATTTTGAAAAATCCCAATAAATTGTCCAAATGCCAAGAGGCAATGATTTAGTTTTTTATTTTTTGTGATTAATTTATTTTTTTGTTTAATCTTCGTCTTTTTTTGTGTGTATAATAATGCAATTTAATTTTCATTTTATGAAATGAGAAGGAAGGAGATTGAAGGGAATGGGATTAATTAAATTTAAAAGAAAGACAAATTTGTTGTTGCTGAGCAGCTTACTATTGGCCGGTATTGGAAACAGTTTGCTTCCCGTGGCTACGGCGAGTGCCAAAACGAATCCGACACTGTATTTCTCGATGCCGACCGATTTGACAACGATGGATATGGCTTTAATGACCGATGCTTATGCCGACCAGATTGCGATTAATGTTCAGGAAGGCTTACTCAGTCGAAATGCCAAAGGCCAGGTCAAGGCTGGATTGGCTGAAAAATGGAAACATAGTTCTGACGGAAAAACTTGGACTTTTACTCTGAGAAAAGGTCTTAAATGGTCAAATGGTGACAAATTGACTGCTTCGGATTTTGTTTATGCTTGGCAAAGAGTCGTTAATCCGAAAACTTCCAGTCAGGCGGCTTACAAATATTCTGGAATTAAAAATGCCGACGAGATTCAGGCCGGGAAAGCGAAGGTCAGTTCACTTGGAGTCGTGGCAAAAAATGATCGAACTTTAGTGGTAACACTGGATCATCCAATGCCGCAATTTGAATTGGAGATGGCCTCTCAGTCATTCTTTGCCCAAGACCCAAAGATCGCTAAAAAGTACGGCAAAGAGTTGGGAACTACTTCTGATAAACAAGTTTATGATGGCCCATATAAGTTAACCGGTTGGAATGGTACTAACGGAAAGTTTACCTTGGTCAAGAACGAAAACTATTGGGACAAAAAACACGTTAAAACTGATAAAGTCGTTGAAACGGTCGTCAAAGAACCTACGGCTGCAATTGGCTTGTACAAAAGGGGCAAATTGGATCTAGCTCCACTGAGTTCTCAACAATCGGTTACAGCTAATAAAAAACGGTCTGATTTTAAAAAGTATTCCGGGGATGCGGTTTATTATCTCGAATATAATCAAACAGGCAAAAATAAGGGACTTGCCAACAAAAATATCAGGCTCGCCTTAAGTTATGCAATTGACCGAAAGGCCGTTGCTAACGAGATATCCGGTGGTATGTATACAGCGGCCACGAGTCTCGTTCCGGAAGGTGCCGGTGGCAAGACTTCAACTGGTGAAGATTTTGCAAAAGCTGCCAAAAAATATACTGGGAAATATTATAAATACAATATGAAAAAAGCCAAAAAACTTTTCAAGACCGGTTTGAAAGAGGCTGGTTTGAAAAATTTGAAGATTTCGGTTGAAGCAACCGCTGAAAGTCCTGTGTCAAAGCCTGAAGTTGATTATCTTCAACAAACTTGGCAGAAACTCGGTAATATAAAAGTTACGGAAAAATTCGTTCCATTCAAGCAAAGGCTACAGGATCAACAGAATCAAAATTTCGATGTAATGGTTGCTGGTTGGTCCTCTGATTATGCCGAGCCGACTGGTTTTCTGACTTTATTTACTAATGATGGTACTAACAATGATGGCAAATGGATTTCAAAGACCTACACCAACGCTTTCAATCGAGCTATGGATCAAGACGCTTTGAATAGTAAAGCGCGGACGAAAGATGAAATCGATGCGGAAATTGCTCTTGCTAAAGATGCTGGTGCGTCGCCAGTTTATTGGAATGCCTACCCAAGCTTGGTTAATCCGAAGTTAAAAGGGTTACAAAATTTTAATTCCGGCGATTCTTTTTATTATAAATATGCTTATCTTAAATAAAAAAACGGACTTCAACTTTAAAGTCCATTTTTTTTATTCAGATTTAATGTAATTAATTCCGTCGTCTTTAGGAGCTTTCGTTTTTCCGAAGAATAGTGTTAAGACAATAATCGTCAAGACGTAAGGGAAAATTTGCAACCAAACAGCAGGAATTTCTTTGATAATTGGAATCTGAGCCCCAATTACCGATAATGATTGCGAAAGACCGAAAAACATCGAGGCTAGCATTGCTCCAATTGGGTTCCAACGACCATAAATCATTGCTGCCATTGAAATGAAACCTTGACCGGCAATTGTTGAATTAGCAAAATTCAAGGCAATTGATTCGGCGTAAAGAGCACCACCGATTCCACCAAGGAATCCGGAAATTAAAACTCCTTGGTAGCGCAAACGAGCAACATTTAAGCCTAATGTGTCAGCGGCTTGTGGATTTTCACCAACTGAGCGAAGACGTAGACCAAAACGGGTTTTATAAATTACGTAGGAGGCGAAGATCGCTACTACGATTGAGAGAAGGGCTGGGTAACTTGTATTTTGAAAGAAAAGTTTTCCTAAAATTGGAATTCGATCTAATAAAGGAATATCTGAATAACCAAAACTTTCGTTGATTTGGTTGGTCTGTCCTTTTCCGTAGATTACTTTGATTAAAAAGACACCCAAAGCCGGGGCAATTAAATTAATGACTGTACCGGAAACAATGTGGTCTGCTCGTAAGGTAACGGTCGCTAAAGCATGTACCCAGGCAATCGCCAACCCAACCAAAGCCCCAACCAGCAGACCAATCCATGGTGTCAAGCTGCCAAGTTGATCGGCAAAAGTTAAATTGAAGACAATTGAACTGAAAGCACCCATTGTCATAATTCCTTCCAAACCAACATTGACAACACCACCATGTTCGGAGAAGGCACCACCGATAGCTGTAAAAGCAAGTGGAGCGGAATAGATAATCGTAGTACTGATTAAAAGAGCTAAAATTGATAGAAAATTCATGCTTTCAACTCCTTTTGTTCCTTTTTACCAATCTTTTTTTGCTTTTTGTTACTACCCCCAGGACCTTTCCCCTTATTTGATGATGCTTGATCGGCTGATTTTATTTTTTCAATCATTAGATCGATTAGGTAACCGGTTCCGACAAAGAAAATAATCAAAGCGATTACGATTGAGACAAGTTCTGTTGGAACGCCTGATATATTTGGCATTCCCGCTCCTCCGACCGTCAAAGCGGAGAAGAGAGCGGCTGCTAGAATTACCCCGATAAAAGAGCCCGATCCCAACAGGGCAACCGCCATCCCGTTAAAACCGGTTTCGGGAGTTGAATTTTGGACAAAAACATTTCCATAGTGGCCCAATCCTTCGGTAACACCGCCAAGTCCCGACAAAGCTCCAGATAAGGTCATTGCCCAAATTTGAGTTGCTTTTTCATTAATGCCGGCATACTTGGCTGCGTCTGCATTTTTTCCAACCGCATCGATTGAAAAACCTAAAGTTGTCTTCTTCATAACAAACCAAATCAAAATTGTCGTAAACAACGCGATAAAAATTCCGGCTGAAATTGATGATTGATTGGTTAAATCAGATAACCATTTCAAACTTATTCCACCGTGATTACCAACCTGATTACTGGAATCGACTGTTTGCTTGATTGAGTTTGGAAAAATAGCCGTAATGGCATCATTACCAAGATATAAAATTACGTAATTCATCATAATTGTGACAATTACTTCCGAGGCCCCGAATTTGGCTCTTAAATAACCGGGGATGAAACCAGAAATTCCGCCAATTATAATTCCGAAAGTAGTTGCCCCAATAATTATTAGAAAATCCGGTAAATTAGAAAAAGTTAGTGCAAACCAAACACTACCTACCCATGCTCCAAAAAGCTGACCTGACATTCCAATATTGAAAAACCCTGCCTGTTGGGCAATTAAAAAAGATAATCCGGTTAAAATTAGTGGCGTCATTTGCGAGAAAATTTCGCCAATATTCTGTGGCGTTCCAAAAGCTGTAACTATTAGAGATCCGTAACCAGAGAAAGGATTATATCCAAAAAAGAGCATAATAATTGCTCCGGCAATCAAACCGAAGATAACAGAACAGATGGCAATGATCGTTTTATTATTTCTTGGTTGCATTATTTAACTCCTGCTTTATTTTTGCTTTTTTCCAGTTCTTTTTTGGCGTCTTTCAAATTAATTCCAGTCATCATCAAACCTAGTTCTTCTTTGGTTGTGTCTTTAGTGTTAACAACACCGATAATTTTTCCGGCTGAAATAACTGCAATTCTGTCGGCCAGATCCAGGATCTCATCAAGTTCGAAACTTATGAGCATGACTGCTTTGCCAAGATCTCTTTGTTTGATTAATTGTTGATGAATATATTCAATCGCCCCGACGTCGAGACCGCGAGTCGGTTGTGCAGCAACAATCAGTCTAGAGTCACGCGAAAGTTCTCTTGCGACAACAGCTTTTTGTTGGTTTCCGCCTGATAGAGATCCGGCGGGTTCGTCAATCGAGGTCATTTTAACGTCGAATTGTTTGATTAACTTCTTGGCATGATCGGCAATTGCCTGCCACTGAAGGATTCCCATCTTGGCGTATGGCTCTTCGTAGAAATTTTCAATTACCATATTATAGGCAAGCGGCATATTTACTTCTAATCCGTGTCGCAAACGATCTTCGGGAATATGCGAAGTCCCGGCTTTGATTATTTTTCTTGGTGTTTTGTTTGTGATGTCCTTACCATCTAAAATAATTTTTCCGGATTGGGAATGAGTTAATCCGGTAATTGCTTGAACCAATTCTGTTTGACCATTACCATCAATTCCAGCAATACCGATAATTTCTCCGGCGCGAATATCAAGAGAAAGATGATCGACTTTAGTAACGTTTTCTGCGTCCTTAACCATAAGATCTTTAATTTTTAAAATATTTTTTCCTGGTTTGGCTGGATTCTTCTCAGTTGTAAAGGAAACTTTTCGACCAACCATTTTTTCTGCCAAAGTTATTGCGGAAACATTTTTTGCATCAAAAGTTTCAAGCGATTTTCCTGATCTGATCACGGTAACTCGATCAGCTGCCTGACGAATCTCTTCTAGTTTATGAGTTATCAAGATAATTGCTTTTCCTTCGGCTGCTAAATTCTTCATTGTTATGATTAATTCTTGAATTTCTTGTGGGGTTAAAACGGCTGTTGGTTCATCAAAAATTAAGATGTCGGCTTTCCGATAAAGAGTTTTTAAAATTTCGACACGCTGTTGTTGACCAACGGAGATGTCCGTTATTAAAGCATTTGGATTAACTTCTAATTTATATTTATCAACAAGGGCCTGAATTTCTTTTTTGACAGTCTCGATATCCAAAGACATTCCCTTGGTTTTTTCAGCACCGAGCATAATGTTTTCGGTAACTGTAAAAGCGTCGATCAACATAAAATGCTGATGAACCATTCCGATTCCAAGTTTGGAAGCGGCAGCTGGATTTTTAATTTCGACTTTTTTTCCTCGCAAAAATATCTCGCCGGATGTTGGTTGCAACAAACCCGACAAGATATTCATTAGAGTTGATTTTCCGGCACCGTTCTCACCAAGCAGTGCATGAATCTCGCCAGCTTTTACTTCGAGATTAATATCATCATTGGCAGCAAAATTACCAAACTTTTTAACGATATGTTCCATTTTAATTGCCGGAATTTTTTCTGTGATTTGTTTTGTCATGTTTTTCTCATGCCTCTCCATACTATGTAGGCTCACTGCCATTAGGCAGATGAGCAGTTAAAATTATTGCACTGAAGCGTAAGACTTTGGATGAATCGGAACCTTGACACTTCCGGATTCAACTTTTTTCTTGGCAGCTTGAACAGCTGACCAAACACTGGAACTCATTGAATCTTTAGCAAGATAAACTCCATGTTCTTTAAACCCAAAGCTGATTGTTTTTCCACCAGGAAACTTCCCAGCTTGAGCTTTCTTGGAAATATCAATTACGGCCTGGCCAACTTCCTTAACTGCTGAGGCCAAAGTGAAGTTTGACTTATTGCCATTCTTATCCGTGTAGTTACCATCGGATTTTTGATCACGATCAACGCCGATTACCCAAACCTTTTTGTCGGCTGATTGTTTTTGGTTCAAAGCTTTCGCTTGAGCGAAGACACCATTACCGGTTCCACCAGCGGCAGTAAAGATTACGTCGTCGCCATCAGCGTACATAGCTGAAGCGATTGTCTTTCCCTGAGCGGCATCAGAATATGAATTAGCGTATTGAACGTTGATTTGAATATTCTTATTGACGGATTTGGCTCCGGCAACATAACCAGCCTGGAAAGTGTCGATGATATCGCCTTTAACACCACCGATAAAACCAATCTTTTGCGTCTTTGACGCTTTGGCGGCAGCAACACCAGCCAAATAAGAAGACTGTTCGGTATGGAATGTTATCGAAACGACATTTTTAATATTTGGAATTGTGTCGTCGATAATACCGAAATTGGTTTTTGGATTTTGTTTGGCTGCTTGTTTAACAGCTGGTTCCAAAGCATATCCAATACCGAAAATTGTGTCGAACTTTGCTTGAATAGCAGAGTTGATATTCGGCTTGTAATCAGACTCGTCATTACTCTGGAAGTAGTTATATCCACCATTCCCCTTGGATAAACCTTCTTCTTTACCGTATTTCTGCAAACCTTCCCATGCAGACTGGTTAAAGGAATGATCATCGATCCCACCAGTATCGGTGATAATCGCGACTGATTTTTTGCCCGAATCATTAGTGGAAGTTGTTTTTCCACGATTCAGGCCGAAATAAGCACCGACTGCTGCAATGACCACTACGACTATTGCTACGATAGTCCAACGAAAACGATTCATAAATCTCTCCTAACTTGATTAGCTAAAAGTTCACACTTTCAGAGATTTTTAAATTTATTATTCGTAATATCCCCTGAAATGCGTTACTAAATAGCCTAAAACTACAATAGCCTATAAATACACGAACGTTGAAAATTCGAATATTACATTTTGAAGATAAAAAATAGTCATTATTTTCTTCAAATTGTCGTTTTTTTGTTGATTAAAGAGATTTGCGACTGCCCTTTGAAAGGCGAGAATTTTATTTGAATAATTGTTCACTTATTTTTTTGTAACTTTTATCGATTACAGAACGAATAAAGTTCGGAAAAAACCGGCTCAGAATACTAAGATACTTATAATGAATAAATTTGAAGTTCACGAACAATTGGATAAAGTTATTCTTGTTTCCGATATTCACGAGAATTGGCAGGCTTTGAAGAAAATTGTTGATTTGCCTGAATATGGAAAAAGCGATTATACTTTGATTTTTCTTGGTGATTATACCGATGCTAATGGATCTAATTTGCACGAACCGATCAAGGTCATTAACTTCATTATGGATCAGGTAAAAAATTATGGCGCTCTGGCGATTCATGGCAATCACGATGACATGCTTTACGGTACGGCAATTGGTGATTCTGACAAATTTTTTAATTGGGGTAATAATGGAATTTTAGAAACTCAGAAATTGCTTGGCTTGACGCCTAATGATATTAATATCGAATTAACAAAGAATGAATTGAACGAAAAGTATTTTGAATATGTGGATTTCCTCGATAAAATTCCTTATGGGATTGAAGACCAAAACCGTTTATTTATTCATGCTGGTATCAATTGGACCAAAAAGAATTATCATGATACCTCAGTGGAGGATTTAATCTGGATTCGAGAAGAATATTTTTTCAGTAATTTTTCGAAAGCTTCTTTATATGATCCGGTTAAACGGCCAATTGTCGACAAGAATTGGCATAAAAACAAAAGCAGCAAGGTGATTGTTGCCGGACATACACCGAGTTATTTTTTGTCAGCCGATCAGTTAAATCCGATTGTTGAAATGAAAAATAATCAAAATGATTTTCCACGTTATGATATCGATGGTGGTTCGCATTCAGCTGACGTTGAGGCAGCTTTGAATATTTTGATTTTGGATAAGAATGGAAACGAAATTCGTCGAGATCGTTTGTTGGCTTAATATAATCGATATTTTTGGTTAGACAAGACAATTAATCTAGCTGCATAATTAAAGAATGAGAAAAGTAGTTGATGAAGTTTTGAGGAGATATAAAGCTGGTTGGGAGAATTTTTTTGTGATTGCCGTCACCGGTTCAGTTTCGGTTGGAAAGTCTACAATTTCTCAGCAATTGGCTGATGAATTAAAGAAGTCTTTTCCGGGTTTGACAACGTCTGTCGTCTCCGTTGATTCATTTATTCTTTCTAATGAAGAATTAAAATCGCGTGGGATTTTTTCCGAAAAAGGTTTTCCTAAAAGCTATGATTTAAAGGCACTTTCAAGCGCATTATCCAAATTAAAAGATGGTGCTAATGAAATCCTGATTCCCGTTTATTCTCAGGCAATTAATAATATTGCGGCAGGAGAATTTGAAACAATTAAAAAACCGAAAATTTTAATTGTTGAAGGAGTTTGTGCTTTTAGAATTGATAATTATGATTTATCGATTTATGTTGATGCAAATGAAAAATTAGTTTACCAATGGTTTTTAAAACGGACGCTCTCTTTTATTAGGAATAGTAAAGAGGATCCGAATAATTTTTACTATCAGTTTTCAAAGATGCCGATTCTTGAAATCATGCCGGCGATCAATCAAACTTGGGAACAAACAGATTTAAAGAACTTAACCGAATTTATAAAGCCTATGGAAAGCAAGGCTGACATCATTATCCATAAAACAAAAGGTCACCGGATTGATAAAATCACTATCAGGTAAAAAACAATTTCAAAATTTAAAAAAATGTTTTTTTGAATATTTAGCTAGGTTTCAGCGAATAGACCAATTAGTCACTGAAAAATAAAGAGATCAAAGCTTTTAATTAAAGAGTTTATTTACAATTATAAAACTTGATCGAAGTGTATCTTATTCTAAAATAATGAGCGGCTGTTTATTTTGTCTTGTGAATAATGTAAGCCTTTTTCCAAAAAAAATAGTACAATAATATTGTGAATTAACGTACAAAGGATGTGTGAATTATGGAAAATAAAGTAGCAATCGTCACTGGTGGCGGACAGGGAATTGGTCGCGGAATCGCTCTGCGTCTGTCAAAAGACGGATATTCGGTAATTGTTAATGGAAGAACACAATCCAAATTAGATAAAGTTGCTGAAGAAATTAAGAACAACGGCGGAACGGCAATTACTTTTGCCGGCGATGTCTCTAACAGGGCGGTTAACGAACAATTGGTTAAGAAGGCAGAATCGGAATTCGGTCGTTTGGATGTCTTCGTTGCTAATGCCGGAATCGATTGGGTCGATACTATTGAGGGAACTCCGGAAGATGCCGTCAATAATGTGATAAATATTAATTTGAAATCACAAATTTGGGCTTTGCAGACAGCACCGAAAGTTATGCGAAAGAGCGGTGATGGTGGTTCGATTGTTTTAGCTTCATCAATTGCCGGAATGGAAGGATTCGAGATGCTTGGAATTTATTCGGCGACTAAATTTGCAACTCGCGGACTGGTTCAAGCGGCCGCCAAGGAATTAGCCGTTGATAAAATACGTGTTAACGCCTACAATCCGGGAATTGTCCTGACACCGATGTGGGACGAAATAGATGCTCGTTTCGCCGAGCGCAAAAACGTTCCTATTGGCTCAACTCGTCAAGCCTTTATTGATGGAATTCTTTTGGGTCGTGGTGAAGAGCCTGAAGATGTTGCTAAATTGGTTAGCTTCTTATCTGGCGACGAAAGTGATTATATTACTGGCCAGTCAATTGCTGTTGATGGTGGAATTAAATTCTCTTAATCGGCGGAATTAATAGAACAAAATTTGTCTTATTTGGTAAAGGGAGAGTCAATTAAGTTAAAATAACTTGATTGACTTTTTGATTGTCAAAAAAAGGTACGAGTTTTTCACAAGGTATTCATCTGTTCATTAAAATCATCAGAGGTTAATGGGGTAAACAATAATGAAGAAGAAAATTTGGTTCTTTTTAATTCTGATTGTCCTTTCTTTATCAGCGATCTTTGCTTATTTTTATATTAGTAACAAACAAAAAAATGCCGTTCAGTATGCTGATGTTCCTTATCAAAAAAATGAATTTCTACTGGGAACAATTTGTACATTGACGATTTATGATAAAGGCAAGGCATACGTATTAAATAAAGGAATGGCTACAATCCGTCACTTTGATAAAGAAGCGACCTTGACTGAAAAGGGATCGGTTCTTGATAAAATAAATGCAAATGCCGGAATTAAAGCCGTTAAAGTTCCGGATGATTTTTGGCCTTTAGTTGAAAAAGCCATGTATTTTTCTAAGAACTCAGATGGCAGTTTTGATATGGCAATTGGAGCGGTGACCAATCTTTGGAAAATCGGTCTTCCAGGCGCACGTGTGCCTTCAAATTCTGAAATTAAGGCTGCTTTGCCGTTACTTGATTATCATGATGTAATTTTGAATAAAAAAAAGCACACTGTTTATTTGACACGTAAAGGCATGAGACTTGATTTTGGTGGTATCGCTAAGGGGTATATTGCAGACCAGGTTAAGAAAACATTTTTGAAAAATCACGTTACTAGTGCAATTGTTAGTTTGGGCGGCAATGTTTATGTAATTGGCAAGAGCCATCCAGCTTCCGGAACAAGAGACTGGAATGTCGGCATTCAAAATCCCAATCAATCAAGAGGATCAAGTGTTGGCTATGTTCGTGAATCTGATATGTCTGTTGTGACAGCTGGTACTTATGAACAATATTTAATTTCTCATGGACATAAATATATTTATCTGATGAATCCAAAAACTGGTTATCCTTATGAGAATAATTTGGTTTCCGTGACGATTGTTTCGAAGAAATCCGTTGATGGGGATGCTTTATCAAACGCGGCTTTTGATAAGGGCTTAAAGAGTGGGCTTATATATATGAATAAGAAAAATAAGGAAAACATCCAAGCGATTTTTATTACGAAGGCTCACAAAATATATATCACAAATGGTTTGAAAAACAATTTCAAACTGACCGACCATAAATATAAAATGGGTAATTAAATAAAATATTTTTATTTAATTAGCTGCTTATTCAGCGGCTGGTTTTCAAACTTTTAAATAAGGCAATTAGATTTTGTCTTTTTTTGTTTTATGGTCAATTTTTTTGAATTTGTATCATCAATTACTGACCAAGCAAAAAAGTCAAAAACTTTCTGTCGAAATTGCGTCGAGCTTTGTTTGCCAGTCGATGTCCGGATAACGTTTGAAAAGGGCATTTTTTAAGATTCTTTTGGCTAGGTTGCCGTTGCGTGTCAGAATCGGTCCATGAAAATAAGTTCCATAAACCTGTTTATAAATAACGCCTTCGGTCTTGTCATCGCCATTATTACCATTTCCGGATATTACAGTTCCCAAGGCTTTTTCTTTTTCGCCAAGAAAGGTCCTTCCCTGATGATTTTCAAACCCGTGGTAGGTTTCGCCGTTTTCGTTATTTTTGATTTGGATATTGCCAATTAAACGCTTGCCACGCATGCTATCAAGTAATTCAAAAGAATTTAAATTAACCGTATGGTGGCTCATGGCACCAATGCCGTTAATTGTTTTTCCGCTAGCGAATTCCATTGTCGTGCCGAGCAGCTGGAAACCACCGCAAACAGCAAGCAGAGAGCCATTATTCTCAATATATTTTTTTATTTCACCTGATTTGTCAGGCAGGTCCTTTGCGGTCACTGATTCCTCGTAATCCTGGCCGCCGCCAAAAAGTACAAAGTCATAATCATCAGCTTTAAAAGAATCACCAAGCGAAATTAAATGATAATCAACTTCAACCTGAATTTGTTTGGCATAATATTTGATTGCAATTACATTGCCATAATCGCCATATGTGTTCATCAAATCACCATATAAATGAGCAATTCTTAGTTGATAATCTGCCATTAAAAACTCTCCTTTGCTAATCCGGCTTTTGCTAATTCTTCGCGGAACATCAGCATACTTGTATAGGTTGCGGCAACATATACGTTAGTTGTCGGCAGCTCTTTGATGCGATCAATTAACTTAGCAAAATCCTGTTCGACAATTTGATCTTTAAAACCGGCCATTTTTAAGCGAACACTAAAGTCTTTATAACGTTGTCCGCCGACAATAATTTTTTTTAGCGCTGTCTTGTGCAGTTTTTCGAACTCGGCATCGAAAATCCAGCTCGTATCAATTCCGTCGGCATAATTAGCATTTAACAAAGTTACCAGACTAAATTCTTTCGGATCGGTCATCATCATATCGATTACGGAATTGGCCCCAACTGGATTTTTGATCAGAACAATTGTAACTAAATGGTCACCAATTTTTAATTGTTCCTGTCGGCCAAATATTCTTGAATCTTCGTTTAGAGCATCGAAAATATCTTTGGCGGAAATTTGAAATTCCCGTCCCAAAGAATAAGCGGCCAAAGCATTGTAAATATTATAAAGACCACCCAGCGGCAGTGTAAATTTATTGCCATCTATTTTAAATTCGGATTTCGATGGGGTTAATGAATCAATTTTGTTCACCGAGTATTTAAGCTGTGGTCGTTTGAAAGAAGCGTCTTTCGTGAAATAATCTCCAAGATTTGCGTATGTTAAATAATGATAATGAAGAACCTGATCGTTGGTGGGTGCCAGTACTCCATCAGTATTATTCGGAGCACGCAGATCGCCAACTGATTTTTCGTGGGCAAAACCAAAGTAAACAGCTGCATTTTTATAGGGTTTCCGAGCAAAAATTGGTGAATCGCCATTAGCGATTACTTCTGCTTTTGGAGCCGTTTTAATCCCGTCCGTTATTTTTTCGTAAGTTGTATATATCTCGCCGTAACGGTCCATCTGGTCGCGAAAAATATTCGTCAAAACAAAATGAGTCGGCTGTAAGGTTTTTGCAACTTCCTTTACGTTGGCTTCATCAACTTCCAGCACTGCAATTGGAATGGTACCGTGACGAATCGATTTTTTAATTTTATCTTTCTGGGAAAGTAATGCGGCAACAATTCCCTGAATCATGTTTGAACCGGAATTATTTGTAACAACGACACGATTTGTTTTTTCAAGAACTCTTGCGCAAAGGGCGGTCGTCAGCGTTTTACCATTCGTACCAGTCACGATTACCGTTTCAACTTGATTGCGAAATTCTTCGAGGAATCCCGGATCAATCTTATAGGCAATCTTACCTGGAAGCGATGTCCCACCGCGATGGAGAACTTTATGTAAAAGTGTGTAGCTGCTTAAGCCGGCAAACAAGGCGAATTTGCTTCTAATAGTCATAAACAAATTATAGACTAGCCGCAAATCATGATTGATATAATTAGGGACATGACACAGCTATTTTTTGAGTATGGAGCGATGGGCTCCGGAAAGACTATTGAAATCTTGAAAGTTGCTCACAACTATGAATCGCAAGGCAAAAAAGTTCTATTAATGACTCCTGCAGTTGATGATCGAGCCGGTGCCGGAGTTATTTCCAGCCGAATCGGTTTAAAAAGAGAAGCAATTGCTATTCATAAAGCAGACAATTTATTTGAAGAAGTTTCAAAAGTTGATGGGGAACTTGCGGCTGTTTTAATTGATGAGGCCCAATTTTTAGAACCAATCCAAGTCGATCAGTTGGCCGATGTTGTTGACAAACTGAATATTCCGGTGATGACTTTCGGATTGCGCCAAGATGCTTTTAATCATCTTTTTCCAGGGTCGAAAAGGCTTTTTGAAATCGCTGACAAACTCGAAGAAATGAAAACGATTTGTACCTTTTGTGGAAAAAAGGCAATTACTCAATTACGTATTGTCGATGGAAAACCGCAGTACCAAGGCAGCCAGGTTTTTATCGGTGGAGACGAAACTTATATACCGGTTTGTCGAAAACATTGGAAGGATCCGGATCTTAAAAAACTTAAAGAACTTTTTCCAGTAAACAAAAAAGTATCGAAGCAATAACTTGTTTCGATACTTTTTTGTTGTGAAGATAGGATTTTAGCGATAAAGAACGGGAACTCGTTGGGAAAATAAGCGAGCCACAGCTACAATGGCAACTATTTTGATTGCTCCTGGAACCAAGAACGGTAAAACACCGTTTGCAATGGCTGCTTGTGGGGTCAAATGGGCCACAAACATTAACCAAGCCGCTCCGATAAATAACTGAAGTGTGGCAGCTGTTAGATTAGCAACACCGATTTTCAGAGTTGTCTTGGAATTATGAAGCATGAACTTTACCAAAAATGCATAGATTAAAAATCCCCAAATATAGCCACCAGTCGTTCCGAAGATAACCGCAATACCGAAATGGGCTCCGGCAAATACCGGTAAGCCCAAAGCACCCATTAAGATGTACAGGCTAATTGATTCCAAGCTGATATTTAGGCCGAACATCGTGGCAATTAATCCAATTGCCAAGGTTTGACAGGTAATTGGAACAAAAAGCAAAGGGACCGTGATTTGAGAACTAAGTGCCAAGAAAATGGCCAGGACAAGGCTTAGTCCGAAATTTTTCAAAGTTTGTTTATTCATGATATTTTCCTTCTAAAAGATTAAGTTTTATAATTTCTCCACTGCTAATAGTTAATAATTGATTGTCGTCGCTTTTTAGCAGAATAGCTCCTTGACTATTAATTTTTTCAACTTTTCCAGTTATTTTTTTTCGATTAACAACTATAGTGATTCTTTTGCCTAATACGATTGAATGCCGACGATATTCCTCCAAGAAATCTCCACTGCGATAGTTTTGATAGATATCGAAAAAAAAATTAATAAATTCGGCGATCAATTGATTTCTCTTTGAACTATCTCCTTTGCTGATTGCCCCGGCTTTACCGAGCAATTCGGCTGGCATTTTTTTGCTGTCAAGAGTTAGATTCAGTCCGATGCCAACTACTATTGAAGCAATCCTACCTGATTCCAAATCAGTCATGGCTTCAGTCAAAATTCCACCACATTTTCGATTGTTTAAGATTAGATCATTCACCCATTTGTATTTAACCTGTCGATGAAAAATGTTTTTTATTGCTCGTCCAACTGCAACGGCGGTTGCAGTTGTCAAAAGACCTGGATTCACTTTTTCTTCGGTTGATAATGGCAACGCAATACTCATATAGATACCGGACGCTGCCGGTGAATAGAATTTTCTGTCGAAGCGCCCTCGACCTGCGGTCTGCTGGTTTGCGAGTATTATTGTTGGAATTTTCAAATCTTCAAATAACATTTGTTTAGCAATGGTATTTGTAGAAGAAACCTTGTTATAAACGATAATTTTTGGCTGGAAATCCATCTTGAGTGCCTTGGAAATCAAGGCTGCATTTAGTTGATTGTCAATCATTAAGCGATAGCCAAGTCCATGCCGACTTTCAAGACTATATCCCTGATCTTCCAGCAAACGAATTCCCTTCCAAACCGCTGTTCGGCTCAGTTCTAATTGAGAAGCCAATTGAGTTCCGGAGAACCATTTTTCTGGATAGGAACTTAAGAAAGTCAATAGCTTTTGGCCAGTTGACATTTTTTTCACCTCCATTTGTTAACCAATTCTCCCCTTAAAGTTAACAAATGTCAAGATTTTATTTGATACTCGAAATAAATTATTCGGAATCTATAAGAAGAACAAATTTGTAATTTTTCAGTAAAAAGACCTATTTATAGGCGTTTTTCAATCATTGGATATCTTTTTAAATTGCGAAATAATTGACAAGCAAAATGCTGATTGTTAGTATACATAGCACAAACACTTTGATGTTTGAAATAAATTTTAAGGAGGTTGGCTGGTGCTATTAAATGTTCAGCAAATTGCTGATTTAATTCCCAACAGATATCCGATTGCGTGGATTGATGGAGTAACAGATTTCGTTCCCGATCAATCAATTACCGCTTTCAAAAATGTGACAATCAACGAACGATTCATTCAAGGACGAAAAGATGAAAGAGTAGTCCCGAATATATTGATTATTGAAATGTTGGCTCAAGCCGCTTCGATTTTGATCCTTAAATCACCTAAGTTTGCACACAAAACTGCTTATCTTGGTGGGATTCACTCGGCTCGTTTTAAAAGATCGGTTGAACCTGGAGAAAAGCTTGAATTAACAATTTTATTGACCAAAGTTCGCGAAAACATGGGAGTTGTTGATTGTACTGCTCGAGTTGGCGAAGAAGAAATTTGCCATGCTCAACTATTATTTGTCGTTTCACCGGAGGAACCGGCTGTTGATTAAAAAAATGTCGATTTGGAGTATTTCGATATTTAAATATCAAAATAAAAAGGTAGTTATATGACTGATCGAAAAATTAGACAGATTAGTGCCTTGCTGATCGAAGTTTATAACGGCATTATGCAAGTTGAAGACAAATATTTGCGAACCACTCAATTTCGCGATATTACCGTTAAAGAGGTTCATACAATTGATGCAATTACGATGTATGACCATAAAACAACGACCGCTGTTGCTCGTCAGTTGAGGCTTTCTCCGGGAACGGTGACTGCTTCGATCGATAAGTTGGTTCGAAAGGGATATGTTGTTCGTTTGCAGTCAAAAGATGATCAACGTGTAATTCGTTTGGGCTTAACCCGTCGAGGCCGCTTGATTTATAGAGCTCACCAATCCTTTCATCGACAAATGACCGAGAGTTTCCTTAATGGAATGGATCCTGAACAAATCGACATTATTGAGCACTCAATGCTTAATCTACAGACGTTTTTACAAATTGCAGACGAAAAGGGTGATTCCAATGAGGACGATTAAAATTATTCAAACGGCAAGTCAGTTGCCTGGAAAAATTGTCAGTAATGATGATCTCGCAGGAATGATGGACACATCGGATGAATGGATTCGTAGTCGGACAGGAATTCTAAAACGGCATATTGCCGTTAATGAAACAACCGCTTCTTTAGCTGCTTCTGTTTTGAAAAAGTTGTTGGAAGAAAGTGGTATTTCTGCTGAACAAATTGATTTCGTAATTGTTGCAACGATGAGTCCGGATTCAATGGCTCCGTCGACCGCTGCTCAAGCTTCTGCTTTGGCTGGTTTAACCAATGCCTTTACAATGGACATCAATGTTGCCTGTTCCGGATTTGTCTACGGTTTGACCCTGGCACATGGCCTGATCAACACACTGGGTTCTCATTACGGAGTTGTAATTGGAGCCGAAACGCTTTCCAAACTGGTTGATTGGCAGGAACGTAGCACAGCTGTTTTGTTTGGTGACGGAGCGGCCGGAGTTCTTGTTGAGTCTGTTAATGAGCCTGAACGTTTGTTAGCGGCTGATCTAAGAACTTTTGGCAAAGACGCAAAATCTTTGACAGCTGGGCATCTTTGGTCTTCGGCAACCTGGAATCAACCCGAAAAGGGCAGCCATTATTTTCAGATGGATGGTCATGCGGTTTATTCCTTTGCCACTAGGCAAGTAGCCGCTTCGATTAAAAGAGCTTTTGCAAAAACCTCAGCCGATATGAGTGACACAGACTATTTTCTGCTTCATCAAGCCAATCAACGAATCATTGACAAAGTTGCTGATTTGTTAAAGCAACCTGCAGATCGTTTTCTTAGTAATTTGGCCAAATATGGTAATACCTCAGCTGCCAGTATCCCTTTATTATTAGATGAAATGGTTAAAGGCAACGTTATTAAATCTGGACAATTATTAACGTTCAGTGGCTTTGGGGCTGGTCTTAGCGTTGGAAGCATAGTTTATAAATATTAAAAAATAAAAACATCAATCAATTATTTATTAAATTTTGGAGGACATAAAAATGTCAAAAGAAGAATTATTTAACAAGGTAAAAGATATTATTGCAGATCAGACCGGCGAAGATGCCTCAAAAATTACTATGGCTACAAATATTAAAGATGATTTGGATGCCGACAGTTTGGACATTTTTGAAGTTATGAATGAAATCGAAGATCAATTGGACGTCAAAATCGAAGTCGAGGAAGGCTTGAATACAGTTGGTGATCTTGTAAATTTTGTTGATAAACAGTTAGCTAACGCTAAAGGAGAATAATAATTATGGAATTAAGTCCATTTTTTAAATCACTGGGCTTACGTTATCCAATCTTTCAAGGTGGAATGGCTTGGGTAGCTGACGGCAAGCTCGCAGCAGCGGTCTCCAATGCTGGCGGAATGGGAATTATTGGGGCTGGCCATGCACCAGCTGATGTTGTTCGCCATGAAATCGAAGTTGCTAAATCATTAACTTCTCGACCTTTTGGCGTTAATGTGATGCTTTTATCGCCACACGTTAAAGAAGTTGTGAAAGTTATTTTAGAAGAAAAAGATTCAATTGCTCTAGTTACAACTGGAGCTGGTAATCCTTCCGAATATCTAGAAGGATTTCAACAAGCAAACATTCGTGTAATTCCAGTTGTTCCTTCAACTGGAATGGCTCGGATTATGGCTCGTGAAGGTGTTGATGCCGTGATTGCCGAAGGAATGGAATCCGGTGGCCATATCGGTCGAATGACAACAATGGCTTTAGTGCCCCAGGTTGTTGACGCCGTTGATATTCCGGTTATTGCTGCGGGTGGAATTGGTGATGGTCGTGGCTTGGCGGCTTCAATCATGCTTGGCGCTCAAGGTGTACAAATGGGAACAAGATTCTTAGTTGCTGAGGAATGTCATATTCATCCTCGTTACAAAGAGTCGGTTTTAAAAGCAAAAGATATCGATACACTGGTAACTGGCAAATTTGCCGGTCATCCGGCACGTGTCTTAAAAAACAAAATGGCTGTTAATTTTATTCGCCAGGAAAAGTCCGAAGCTCAAAAGGAAAATCCCGATTTTGGCGGAGTTGAAGAATTAGGTAATGGTAGTTTGCGTAGAGCGGTTGAAACTGGTGATGCAGAAAAAGGTTCATATATGGCCGGCGAAATTTCCGGTTTAGTTACTAAAGAACAACCAGTTGCTGAAATTCTGCAGGAAGTAACTGACCAGGCTGCAAAATTACTAGGAGGTCATGCCAATTAAACTCGCTTATTTATTTAGTGGCCAAGGTGGAAAGATTGAACCACTCGACCACTCGCTTTACATTGAATCAACCAAGTTTCGAGAGACCTTTGATCAAGCGAAATCAATTTTGGGATTTGATTTGTGGGATCTCTGGAAGAACGGAGATAAACGTTTAGCAGAAACACGTTTTGCCCAACCGGCAATTTTTGTCTTAAGTACAGCTCTTTATCGCGTTATACGAGATAAGCTACCACAAGCCAGTGCTCTTGTTGGCCTGAGCTTAGGTGAATACAGTGCTTTGGCTGCTGGCGATGCTTTGGATTTCTCAACCGGTCTAAGGTTAATTGAAAAGCGTGGACAATTGATGCAACAAGCCAGCGAGGATTTTCCTGGCGCAATGGCAGCGGTCATGAGTCAAGACACAGATTTGATTGAAAGTGTGTGCCAAAAAATTTCTCAAGCGAGTGGCCAAAAAGTTCAAGCTGCTAACTATAATTATCCAAAACAAACCGTCATTGGTGGCCAGTCAGATGCTGTTAAAGCGGCAGTCGAAGAACTTCACCAAGCCGGCGTCCAGCGGATTGTTGATTTGCCGGTAAGTGGTGCTTTTCACACTCCTTTGATGGAATCAGCTAATCAACAATTTTTATCTGATCTTGAAAAGATTCAATTTAAAAACCCAACTATTCCAGTTGTGAGCAATACGACGGGAAAAGTTTTCGAGGATTCCTCAATTGGTAAAACTCTTAGTAAACAGATGGTCAGCCCGACTCGTTTTACCGACTGCTTGTTTGAATTGCAAAATCTAGGCGTGAATTCTGTTATTGAGCTGGGGCCGGGACATTCGCTGGTTTCTTTTGCGAAAAAGACTCTAAAACTTGATGGATATTATGCTGTGAATGATTCGGCTTCCTTGGAAAAAGCTCTAGCTGCCTTAGTAGCCTAAGTTTGGAAATAAAGGAGTTTATATGGATTTACAAGATAAAACAGTACTTGTTACTGGCAGTACTCGTGGAATCGGTTTAGCAATTGCAAAAGCTTTCTATTCACATGGATGCAATATTGTATTGAATGGTCGGCATGCGATTCCTGATGAATTGATTCAACAGTTTTCCGATAGCAATCGTGTTTTTTCGGTAATTGGGGATGTTGCTAATCAAAAAGAAGCCCAATCTTTAGTTGAGCAGACTATAGATCATTTTCATCAAATTGATGTTTTGGTTAACAATGCCGGAATCAACCGAGATATGTTGGCTAATCGGATGTCTTTAGAAGATTTCCAAGCGCCGATTAAAACCAATTTAATTGGTAGTTTTAATGTTACTCAGCCAGCTCTTAAAACAATGTACCACCAAAAAAGAGGCAGTATTATCAATATTTCCAGCGTTGTTGCTTTAATTGGCAATATCGGCCAAGTTAATTACGCTGCCAGCAAAGCTGGTTTAATCGGTTTAACAAAGACACTTGCTAGAGAAGCTGCTCGTCGCCATGTACGCTGCAATGCAATTGCACCGGGTATGATTTCGACTGATATGGTTTCTGCTTTGGCTGAAAAAAATCAAGAACAGTTAAAAAAACAGATTCCTTTAGGAGATTTTGGTTCACCTGACGAAGTTGCCCAGGCAGCTGTCTTTTTAGCGGAGAATGACTATATTACAGGTCAGGTGATCACCATTGACGGTGGTCTGTCGATGGCTTGAATTATTTAGACAAGATGGAGGTATTTAATGACACGAGTAGTAATCACCGGTATGGGTGCCGTAACGCCGTTGGGAAGTTCGGTTAACGAATTTGTTTCCGGTTTGCGAAAACAGCAGGTTGGTTTTCGACCAATCTCAACTTTTGATTCAAGTGCAACCGGCGTGACTTTAGCTGGCGAAGCAGCGGGATTTGATCCTTTGGTTCGCTTAAGCAAAAAAGATTTGCGGAGAATGGATCGTTTTTCACAATTTGCCGTTTATTCGGCTTTGGAAGCTTATCAACAAGCTGGTTTGGAAGATCAAACACCAGATCCCGAACGTTTTGGAGTAATCTATGGTTCTGGAATTGGTGGTTTGACAACTATTCAAGAGCAAGTTATTAGAATGCATGATCTTGGCGCTGATCGAGTTTCACCAATGTTTGTTCCGACTTCAATTGCTAATATGGCTGCCGGAAATTTGGCGATTCGTTTTCATGCACAAAATATTTGTATGACGATTGTAACGGCTTGTTCTTCTGGTGCCAATGCGATTGGTGAAGCTTTTCGGGCAATTGAGTCTGGTCGAGCTGATATAATGCTTACCGGTGGATCCGAGGCGTCGATTAATGAAATTGGAATTGGTGGTTTCGCTGCTCTTTCAACTTTGTCCAAAGCAACCGACCCAACGAAAGCCTCTTTGCCTTTTGACAAAAATCGTAATGGTTTTGTGATGGGAGAAGGAGGCGGCACGCTTATTTTAGAATCGCTTGATCATGCTCAAAATCGTGGTGCTGAAATTCTTGGCGAATTAGTTGGTTATGGTGCCAGCGAAGATGCTTACCATATTACGAGTCCTGATCCGGCTGGAACTCAAGCAGCCAGAGCTATGCAATTGGCAATTGACGAAGCTGGTTTGAAGGCCGAACAAATTGGTTACATAAATGCTCATGGTACAGCCACTCATGGTAATGATTTCGCAGAGGCAGCTGCAATTAATCAAGTTTTTTCCAAGGATCAACAAGTTCTTGTAAGCAGTTCTAAATCGATGACTGGCCATTTGCTCGGTGCCGCTGGTGCGATTGAAGCAGTTGCGACTGTCAGCGCATTACGTGATGGACAATTACCAATTAATGTTGGTATTACAGACCAAGATCCGGAATGCCAAGTCAATCTTGTTACTGAAGAAAATGCTCAAACTCAAGTTGATTATGCTTTGAGCAATTCCTTTGGATTTGGCGGCCATAACGCTGTTTTGGCTTTTAAAAAATGGAGTAATTGAGCGTGGACGAAAAAACTATTAAAGATCTAATTGAACAGATCAATCAAAGTTCGATTCGTGAATTTGATTTGACAGTTGACGGGGTTCGTTTATATTTGTCGAAAAACAAAAATAATCGTGAAACTTCAACTTCTAAAATAGCCGATAAACCAGCTTCCCCAACGCAAAATTCATCGGAATCAGGCGATTATGATTCGAATATAGAAGTTACCGATAAGGGTCAAGAAGAAAATAAAGCAAAACAACAAAAAGAAGACGAAAATACCAGCACAATCGACTCTCCATTAGTTGGAGTTGCTTATTTGCAGGCCAATCCAGATGCAGATCCATATGTAAAAGTTGGTGATCAGGTTAAGTCTGGCGACGTTGTCTGTGTTATCGAGGCAATGAAAATGATGACTGAAATTAAAAGTTCGGTTAGCGGCATGGTTACCGAAATTTTAATTGATAACGAATCAATGGTTGATTATGATCAGCCTTTAATTAAAGTACACACGGAGGCAAAGAAATGACGGAACAAATTGTAATGACGGCGGCTGAGATTCAAAAGGTTTTGCCTCATCGTTATCCAATGTTAATGGTTGATCGGGTTTTAGAATTAGTATCAGGTGAACGAATTCTAGCTCAAAAAAATGTTACGATCAACGAAGAATTTTTTCAAGGACATTTCCCTGGCAATCCGGTTATGCCGGGTGTTCTGATTGTTGAGGCACTTGCCCAAGCCGGTGCGATTGCATTGTTGAAAATGGACCGTTTTGCTGGAAAAACACCTTATTTTGGTGGTGTTGATAAAGTTAAGTTTCGGAGGATGGTTCGTCCCGGTGATACTCTAATCTTGAATGTGACTTTGGACAAATTAAAGGACAACATTGGCAGTGCACATGCTCTGGCAACAGTTGATGGAGAGAAAGCTTGTTCTGCGGATTTGCTCTTTTTGATCAAGTGAGGTGAAATAAATGTTTAAACGTGTTTTGATTGCTAATCGTGGCGAAATTGCTGTCCGGATTATTCGTGCACTCCGCGAAATGGAGATTGAATCAGTTGCGGTTTATTCGACAGCTGATCGCGATAGTCTTTTTGTTAAACTGGCAGATATCGCTGTTTGTATCGGTGGGCCGCAGCCAGCCGATTCTTATTTGAACATTCAGAACATTGTCAGCGCGGCTGTCCTTTCTGGAGCCGACGCAATTCATCCTGGCTTTGGTTTTTTGTCTGAAAACGCCGAGTTTGCAAGAGTTTGTGCTGAATGCGGCGTTATTTTTATTGGCCCGGAAGCCAAGACAATTGAGTTAATGGGCAATAAGTCTAATGCCCGCAATACAATGAGAAAGCATGGTGTTCCAGTTGTTCCTGGTAGTAATCAGGAAATTACAACTATTGACGCAGCTTTAAAAATTGCTGACCAAATTGGTTATCCAATTATGTTGAAAGCTGCAGCCGGTGGCGGTGGTAAAGGGATCCGTGCTATCAAAGACCGGGAAGAGTTGATTAAGAAATTTCCCGATGCGCAACGCGAAACAAAACTTTCTTTTGATGATGACGATATGTATATTGAAAAGATTATCCAATCGCCTAAGCATGTCGAAGTTCAGGTAATGGGCGATACTGCCGGAAATGTTCTGGCTTTTCCGGAACGTGATTGTTCTTTGCAGCGTGGCCATCAAAAAATGGTTGAGGAGAGTCCGTGTCCTTTAATTAATTCTTCAGAGCGTGAATATTTGATGTCTGTTGCATCAAAAGCGGCCAAGGCAATCAATTATTTGAATACCGGTACTTTTGAATTTTTAATGGATGATCAGCATCATTTTTATTTCATGGAGATGAATACTCGTTTGCAAGTTGAACATCCGATTACAGAGATGGTAACAGGCATCGATTTAGTCAAAATGCAGGTTCGAGTTGCGGCCGGAGAAAAAATCTCCCTAAAACAAGCAGATATTAAAATTCATGGAACGGCGATTGAGTGCCGAATCAACTCTGAAGATCCAGCTCATAATTTTCTGCCTCAGGCTGGAAAAATCAAAGCGGTTCATTTTCCATTGGGCTGTCCAGGTGCACGTGTCGATTCCGCTATTGAAAGTGGCAGTACTATTCCGCCTTTTTATGATTCTATGATAGCAAAATTGATTGCTCATGGGTCGAATAGAAAGGAAGCTTTGGCAATTATGGATCGCATGTTAAGTGAGATGTCACTTGTCGGTGTTAAAAGCAATCTGGATTTCCAGCAGGCACTTCTTCATTCTCCAGCTGTTCTTAAGGGCGATACGACAACAGATTATATTGAAAAAGAGTTTTTACCCTGTTGGCAAGCCCAACTGGCTGAGGAGAAAGTAGGATGACCTGGTTTAACCGACTTAAAGACTATTCCAAGCAACAAACCGATAAACTGCTTAATCGATATTTGACCCAAATTCCATCAGGAATTTGGCGGGAATGCCCAAGGTGTCATGCGCGTTTTTATTATCGACGATTTGGTAATTTTGACGTTTGTCCCGAATGCGGTTATGGATTCCGTTTAACGGCGCGTAAAAGACTGAGAATGCTTACTAAGAATGCTGTTGAATGGGACACTGATTTGGTTACCAAAGATCCGCTTTCTTTTCCTGGATATTCGGAAAAATTACAGCACGCTCAAAAATTAACTAAATTAAATGATAGCGTATGGACGGGACTGGCTCTTTTGGATAAACGGTCTGTTGCATTAGGAATTATGGATCCTTATTTCATTATGGGAAGTCTGGGAATGATTACTGGTGAAAAATTGGCACGCTTGTTTGAACGAGCTACTCTTCATGAGCTTCCGGTGATTCTTTTTACAGCTTCCGGTGGTGCACGTATGCAAGAAGGTATCCATTCGCTTATGCAAATGGCAAAGGTTACAGCAGCTGTTAATCGCCATCGTCAAGCTGGTCTTTTGTATGTTGTTGTTTTAACCGATCCAACGACCGGTGGCGTTACGGCTAGTTTTGCAATGGAAGCTGATATTACTTTAGCTGAACCAAAAGCCTTAATCGGCTTTGCTGGACGACGAGTTATTGAACAGACCGTCAAACAAAAATTGCCTGCCGACTTTCAAAGCGCTGAGCAGTTACAAAAAAACGGTTTTGTCGATGAAATAGTTCCGCGTGAAAAATTGACTGAGGAATTAAAAGTTCTTTTAGATATGAACCAATCAACAGTTTGGAGAACTAACCATGGCAAATAAAGAAAAACTTTCAGCCGCAGAAGTTGTCAAACAAGCTCGTAATGATAATAAAACCGATAGTTGGGTATTGATTAATCAGTTACTAACCGATTTTCGTGAATTTCACGGTGATCGCAATAGTGGTGACGATCCGGCAATTATTGGCGGGATCGGCCGTCTTTTGGATCGGCCGGTGACTTTGATTTCTACTCAAAAGGGCCATGATGTTGAGAACAGATTAGCAACTCATTTCGGTAGTCCGGAACCTTGGGGATACCGAAAGGCAATCCGACTAATGAAACAAGCTGAGCTTTTTTGTCGTCCGATCGTAACTTTGATCAATACACCGGGTGCTTTTCCGGGGATGGATGCCGAACAAGCAGGCCAGGGCGAAGCGATTGCTTCTTGTATTGCCACAATGATGAACTTAAAAGTTCCGGTCATTTCACTTATTTTTGGTGAAGGTGGTAGTGGTGGGGCACTGGCTTTGGCAAGCAGCGATCGTGTTTGGATGACTGAACACAGTGAGTATGCTGTTCTTTCTCCGGAAGGATTTGCTTCGATTTTGTGGAAAGACGCCAAGCGTTCCTCAGAAGCCGCCGAAGTGATGGGATTGACACCGGCCGCTTTATTAGATGCCGGTGTTGTTGAACAAATTTTGCCGGAACCTTTGGACTTAGTTGGACTTCGTCAACAATTATTTTCGGCTTTCAACGAATTATTCGCTCTAACCCCTGATGCTTTGGTCGAACAGCGCTATCAACGTTTCCGGAAGTTTTAAATCGGCTTATTTTGCCAACGTTAATCAACTATTATAGATAAGTGGACAAAATCTTTGCACAAATTCAAAATGTGGTTGATCGTTATGACGAGCTTAATGAGCTGTTAGCCGATCCCGATGTAGCTTCTGACAGCAATAAATATACTCGCTATGCCAAAGAGCTTGGCGAAATTACGCCAATTGTCGAAAATTATCGTAAGTATCAGCAAGTGTCTGATGAAATAACTGACGATAAAGAACTTCTAAATGATAAAGAAATGGCTGATTTAGCAAAAACTGAATTGGCCGAATTAGAACCAGAACAATTAAAACTGTCAGAAAAGCTAAAATTTCTGATGATTCCAAAGGATCCAAACGATGATAAGAATATCATCATGGAAATTCGTGGCGCCGTTGGTGGAGACGAAGCCAATTTGTTTGCTGGTGATTTATTGAATATGTACGCTCATTACGCTCAGTCGCAAAATTGGAGTTTTGAAATTGTTGATCAGACAGTCGGAGAAGCCGGTGGTTTTAAGGAAGCGGTTATTAATATTTCTGGTGAAAATGTTTATAGCAAATTAAAATTCGAGTCTGGAGCCCATCGGGTTCAAAGAGTTCCTGTTACAGAGACTCAAGGTCGTGTCCATACCAGTACTGCGACTGTTGGAGTCATGCCTGAGTTTGAGGATATTGATACAGAGGGCTTGATTGATCCAAAGGATGTTCGTGAGGATGTTTATCGTTCTTCAGGTGCCGGAGGCCAACATATTAACAAGACCAGTTCAGCAGTCCGCCTTGTCCATCTCCCAACCGGAATTAAAGTTGAAATGCAGGAACAGCGTTCTCAACAGCAGAATCGAAGCAAAGCCTGGCAGATTCTTCGCTCGCGGGTCTATGATCATTTTGCTCAGGAAAATCGTGAACAATATGATCAACAGCGACGGACAAAAATTGGTAGTGGCGATCGTTCGGAACGGATTCGGACCTATAATTTTCCTCAAAACAGAGTTACCGATCATCGAATTAATTTCACTTTGAATAAATTGGATAGGGTAATTAATGGAGATTTGGAAGAAATTATCGATGCTTTAATAATTGCCGACCAAACTAAGCGCTTAGAGGAAATGATTTAACTATAATGAAAGTTAATGACCACTTTACGGCAAATTAGAAATGATTTTTTTAAAACATCAGTCGACTTTGAAACGATCGATGTTTTTTTGCGCGGAGAATTGAAAATTAATAACACAGAGCTTTTATTAAGATTTTCTGAACAAATTCCAGCACGAACCGAAAGCAAACTTAGATTGGATTTTGATAAAGTTAAAGCCGGTAAACCGGTGCAGTATGTTCTTGGCTTTGCCAATTTTTACGGGCGGAATTTTTCTGTCGGCCCACAGGTTCTTATTCCGGAAGTTGAGACGGCCGAATTGATCGATCATGTTAAAGATGCGGTATTGTTGCCATTAGAAGATGATTTTTCAATTTTGGATATTGGGACTGGCAGCGGAAATCTAGCAATCACTTTGGCATTGGAACTAAAAGTAAAGAATATTTTAGCTGTTGATATCAGCCAAGATGCTTTGGACTTGGCTAAAAAAAATTCGCAGGATTTGTCGGCTACTCAGGTTAAATTCATTCGTTCCGATCTCTTAAAAAATGTTAATGGTATGTTCGATTTGATTGTTTCCAATCCGCCTTACGTTAAGATCGATGAAGATGAAATTGACAAGCAGGTTGTTAATTTCGAGCCACATCAAGCTCTTTATGCTGGTATAGATGGCCTGGATGTTTTTAGAAAAATGATTCCAGAAACCGTTAATCATCTGAAGCCTGATGGTTATGCAATTTTTGAAATGGACTATCGCCAGGGCGAAGCAATTAGATCCTTGATTAAAAAAAGTTTTCCAAAGGCTCAGATAGAAATTTTTAAAGATGTTTCCGGATTAGACCGTTTTATCGCATGGAGGAATTAAAAATATGACATTGGTATTGAAAACAAGCGAAAAAGCAATTACCGAAGCGGCTAATATATTGGCAAGTGGTGGTGTGGTTGCTTTTCCAACTGAAACCGTTTATGGGATTGGTGCTGATGCGACTAAATATAATGCTGTTGAAAAGGTCTTTGCCGCCAAAAAACGTCCGCACGATAATCCTTTGATTGTAACTGTATCGGACCCTGAAATGGTCGCTCGTTTTGCCAAACTTGATTGGCGTGCTAGAAAATTGATTGAAAATTTTTGGCCTGGTTCGTTAACAATGATTTTGACTTTGATTGACAAGGATATTTTGCCTAATAACGTTACTGCCGGTCTATCGACAGCAGCTTTTAGAAATCCAAAAAATACCGTAACCCGTCATTTGATTACTCTGTTAAACAATCCAATTGTTGGTCCCTCAGCCAACTTATCAACCAAGCCTTCGCCAACGACTGCCGAACATGTTCTTCATGATATGAACGGGAGAATTGATGCCGTAATTGATGATGGGCCGACCGAGATTGGCGTTGAATCGACAATTATCGATCTATCGGTTAAACAACCGACCATTTTGCGTCCAGGAGCTGTCACTGCCGATCAAATAGCGGCCGTATTAGGGGAAGAAGTAATTGATCCGGCTGGCCCGATTTCACTTGCTGCAAATATTGCTCCCAAAGCTCCGGGAATGAAATATCGTCATTATGCTCCTAGTAAAACAGTTGTTATTTTTAATGAAATGGATTTGGATGATTTAAAACGGCAGCTTAAAAAGGACGATGCCGTTGTTGCTTTGGAAGACAGTTTGAATCAATTGAATCTTGATCGCCGGTACTCATGGTCTTTGGGCGAAACCGCTGATTCGGCAACCGAGGAATTATTTTCTGCTTTAAGATTTTTCGATGACCAAAAAGATATCAAAATAATTTATGTTGAATCTTTGCCAAGCGAAGGAATTGGGGAAGCTTATATGAATCGTTTGGAAAAATCAGCTGGCGGCCAACATTTTGGATTGTAATGATAGTATAGAAAAGGGTTCTTAAAAACATGTCTAAATTTACCGTAATCAATCATCCATTGATCCAACACAAATTGCGAATTTTACGTGATAAAAATACTAGTACGAAAGATTTTCGTGATCTGGTTAACGAAATTGCGATGCTGATGGCTTATGAGGTTAGCCGTGATATGCAGTTGGAGGATGTTGAAATAGAAACGCCTGTTGCTCATGCGACAGTCAAACAATTAACTGGAAAAAAAGTTGCCGTTGTGCCAATTTTACGAGCTGGTTTGGGAATGGTCGATGGCGTCGTTAAATTAATTCCAGCCGCTCGAATTGGCCACATTGGAATGTATCGTGACGAAAAAACACTCGAACCACATGAATATTTCATTAAATTACCTGAAGATATCGAAAAAAGAGAAGTGATCGTTGTTGATCCGATGCTCGCAACCGGCGGTTCGGCAAAAGACGCAATTGCTGCCTTGAAAAAACGTGGTGCGAAATACATAAAGTTAATGGTGCTTGTTGCTGCACCAGAAGGTGTTAGAGCCGTTCAAGCGGCTGATCCGGATGTTGATATTTTTGCAGCTGCGCTTGATGATCATTTAAATAAAAATGGTTATATTGTTCCCGGTTTAGGAGATGCTGGCGATCGTTTATTCGGTACGAAGTAAATAATTATAGATCGCTTTTTTGGCGGTCTTTCTTTTTGGAGTCTTTTGGAGTCTTATGTTTGAAAAACGTGTTTTAAAAATAAAAGGCGGTTCTAATTTTCGCGATCTTGGCGGTTACCAAACGAGTGATGGAAGAAAAATTCTTTGGGGCAGGCTTTTCCGCGGTTCTGCGCTGAACAATTTTACTAATCATGATCTCCGGGTTTTAAAGCACCATCATATTAAAACGATCATTGATTTTCGTAGTCTGGACGAGAGCCTAAATGATCCGGATATTTATCCGGAAACAGTTAACGATCTAAGATTGACAGTTCTTGATCAGGACACCACCTATTCAACGATTACTCCGGCAGAATTTCATCGTTTATCCCACAGCACTGGTTTTGCCTATCAACAAATGATGCGTACTTACCGTCGCCTGATCACTGATGAATTTTCTCAACGAGCTTATCGACAGTTCTTTGATTATTTATTGAATCAGGGCAATGGCGCAATTTTATTCCACTGTACGAAAGGAAAAGATCGAACCGGTATTGCTACGGCCCTCTTTTTGTTGGCAGTCGGCATTGACAAAGATACTATTTTTCAGGATTATTTTTTGACTGATACATATAATCACGAGCAGACAGAATTCGAATTGGATCGAATGATGAAAAATGGCGATGACGACACTGATATAGATAATGTCAAACACTTTTTGTTGACCGATCGTCGCTATCTCGAAAATGCTTTTGCTGCTATGGATGAAATTGCAGGAAGTTCACGAGCCTATTTAGAAAAATATCTTGGGCTTGATGACCAAAAGATTCAAGTTTTGCGGAATAAATATTTATCTTAAATTTTATTAATTCGTTTCGCTCTTTAACAAAATATGTTTCTGAATTTACCGGCATTTTTTAAGATTTAACTACTTTTTCAAAATAATTTTGGCAGCTGGCGTTGATTACTCCACCAGTCAAGATAATAAAACTGGAAAAATTAAGCCAGAACATCAATAATATAAAACTGCCAATTGTCTGATACGAGGAAACTCGTTGAGCAAAATATTTAACGTATACTTGAAATCCTTGAGCCAGCAGCAACCATCCTAACGATGTAAAAATTGCGCCGATCCAAACGTAACGCCATTTGATTTTAGCTTGTGGTACAAAATAATAGATTAATGCCAACAAGACAAACAGGCCGACTAAACCAACTGAATTTTTTACTCCCAGCAAGCTTGCCAGCCAGCCGAAGGATGAATTGAAGTTAGTTTTCAACAATTCGAGAATGTATTGTCCAAACAGCATTATCGATAGAAGAAGAGCAAATAATATAAAGGCAATTAAAAGTAGAATAAAAGAAAGAATCCTAGTTACAATAGCGTTTTGCTTGGTCGAAGAACTGTAAATTTGATTAAAGCAGCGCCGTAAAGTTGAAATTAGTCCTGATGCCGACCAGATTGTAAGCAAAATACCAATCGATAAACTGCTATTGCTGCCGTTAGTCAAAAATGAATTAATAATCGGTTTTATAATACTACTGATATCGGATGGTGTGATTTGAATAATATAATTGAGAATCGTATTAACACTGATTTTTAGGTGCGCCAGCAAATTTCCAAGTATCAGGATAATCGGTGGTAGGGAAAGCAATAAGTAATAGGACAAAATTATCGCATTATTATTAATATTCCCTTGCTGATAATATTTCTTAAATAATTTAGCCCAACGAAGAGAATTGTTAAACAATTTATGTTTGTCCATTGAGCTCCCCTTTAATTTACCGAAATAGAAAATTCCTTTCGATAACTTAACCTAATTATATAAGTATCTAATCGGGCCTGTTTATTCTATTTTTAGCATCTAGTCGTTGACGATAATCTGTTGGGGCAGCTTTATAAATTCGTTTAAAAATTCTCACAAAAGCTTTTTCATTCGGGAAACCAACTTGACCGGAAATTACCAGGATTGATTTTTTTGTGTTTATCAACAGTTGATAAGCTTCATGAAGACGGACCAAATTCAAATATTCAATCACTGAGTTGCCCATATAATATTTAAAGTTTCTTGAAAAATAACTAGTTGATAAGTTGAAGTGGTCAGCAATTTTCGCGACCGTCAAAGCTTCTTTTGAATGTTCTTGAATAAACATGATTATTTCATCCAAGCGTTCAAATGGCTTGTTTGCTGTAGTTAAATCGTTTGGCGTTTTTACGATACTGGAAAAATTTTTCGTCAACAGATAGAGAATCTGGAATATTTGCGATGTCTCGTCAAGTTCGTCCAAAGGACTCGTTTTGTGGGACGCAAATTCGAAGAAATTTTTCAAAGCGCTTTCTAATTCTGTTAAATTCTGTCGATTATTTGTTGTTAATAATTCCTTGTCAGGAATTTCATACCGACGATAACGATAGTTGGGAATTATTTTCATTAAAAAGGGATAAGGAAAAATTAAAGTCAAAGCTAAATTATCTTCCTGCTTTTTTGTTTTTGGGAAGAAAACCGAGTGAATTTCATTGGAATTAATAACTAAAACTGTTCCTGGATGAGTTGAAAAATGTTTGCCGGCAATTGTGAAATCGGGAATACTACCGCGATATGTATAACTAATCTCCAGGGAACGATGCCAGTGTTTGGGAACATTAGCCGCCCTATCATGCAGAATTACTTTGACTGGAAAAACTTTGGATTTGCTGTCAATTGATTCATGATAATACATAAGTTTTGCTTTCGATATTGATTGAAGTGCTCTTTTTTAAAATGAATAACATAAATATTTTTTGCTTAACGGAAAAATACGTCATAAAACGACTAGAAAGAGGGTTGTATCTCGCTCTTAAAGTAACCGCTTTCATTGTAACCTAACTTTGTACAGGTAATTAACTTAAAAAAGATTTAGGAATTTCTCGATAGAAAGAATTATTAAACAAATACCTGTACGAAATTAATTTGGAGGTACAAAACATGCAAGAAGAGAACATAGTTCACAGACCGTTATTCAAACTATCCATTCTTTCAATTTCATTGATGACGATGATTGCTCCCGCTATTTCATCGGCTTTGCCATTGATGTATGGATCTTTTAAAGGTCAGACAGAGACTGCTGTTGAAACCTTGGTAACGGTACCGAATTTTGGAATCATTGTTTTTCTTTTTCTAAGCCCCTTTGTTATCAAGCTGATCGGGGGAAAGAATACAGTAATTTTCGGTCTATCACTTGCACTTGTGGCGGGCATGATTCCGGTTTTTTCAAACAATTATGTACTTGTGTTTGTTTCGAGATTCCTTTTGGGATCCGGAATCGGTCTTTTCAATTCTATGTGCGTTAGCCTTATTGCGAGATTTTATAACGGGGATGAACTATCGACGATGATGGGATTTCAAGGTGCAACCGGATCACTGGGTGCCGCTTTGGGAGCATTCCTTGTCAGCTGGCTGGTTACTTTGGGCTGGCATCAGACTTTTCTGATTTATTTGATTGCCTTGCCGATTATGGTTTTATTCATTTTTTGTATTCCGAGACAATTAATAAATGAGAGGAAAAGTAGTTCTTCTTCGGAAAAACAACTATCTTCAAATTCGGGCAAACAGACAATTAATCCTCCAGTTTGGGGATTAGCAGCTTTGATTTTTTTGGTTTTTGCATTTTTCCTAGCTTCACAGCTTCAGCTTCCAGCCTTGGTGACAGCTAAAAAAATCGGAACTTTGAGTCAAGTATCCGTTTTAAACGGAATTACAACTTTATTTGGTATTCCGGTTGGTGCTGTTTATGGCAAAGTAAGTAAATTCCTAAAGAATCTCACTTTATCTACAGGATTTTTATTCGCTGCCCTTGGATTTTCATTGATAGCTTTTGGCGATAATTTGCTGTTGGTCGGCCTAGGCGCGATTGTTTCCGGCGTTGGTTTTGGACTTATGGTGCCCTCGATTTATGTCTGGATGGCTAAGGTTGCTCCAAAGAATTCAGAAAATTTGGCTTCTACTGTTTTGCTGGTTACTACCAATATTGGTGTTTTCGCCTGCCCGACAATTTTAAATTTTCTCGGAGGACTAATTTGGACAGCTGGCGCTCAGTCGAGTATGCAGGTTGCGATGATTGCATTTATTATTATGTTCGTAGTATCAATTCTTTCAGTATTTTCTGTGAAAATGAGGAACAAAAAAGAAATTGTTTAAGCCGATCGTTTTTAATTTAAATTTCATACAAACAAAATAAAAATCAGGATGAAAAATGTCAGAAATAGTTTTAAAAAAAATTGAAAAATTTAAGCAGGAATGGACAAAAGCCGATGCTAAACGCGATGAAGGCTTGTCGACTTCGCCAAAGGGTATTAAACGTTATGATAATTTGAGTTACGGGTCCCATGGTGAAGATAACTTATTCGACATATATTTGCCGGAAAATCAAGCCCTTCCAATTCCAATGATTATTAGTATTCATGGCGGCGGCTTCTTCTATGGAAACAAAGAAGGGTATCAGTTTTACTGTTTAGGAATGGCTCAACGTGGTTTTGGCGTTATTAATTTTAATTACCGTTTAGCGCCTGATCATCCTTACCCAGCCGCTTTGGATGATGTTAATGAAATGATGAATTGGCTCGGCAATCACGCTCGGGATTACGGTTTGGATACGCAGTCAGTCTTTGTTGTTGGCGATAGCGCCGGGGGCCAACTGGCTGAACAATATTTGACAATTCTCAGCAATCCGGATTTTAAAAAATTATTTGATTACGATTTGCCAAAATTAAAAATTCTGGCAGCTGGATTGAATTCTGCTCTCTCTTTTCTGACTGACCCGGAAAGTCTGCCAGAGGATGGAGAGGTTGAAGCTTATTTTGGCGAACATGCCTTGGAAAAATGGGGACAACAATTGCATACGGAAGAATATTTGACAAAAGATTTCCCCCCGGTTTATGTTGTCACGGCTGTAGATGATTTCTTAAAACGGCAGTCTCTTCAGTTGGCAGTCAAGCTTAAAAAAGTCGGTGTGAATGTCCAACAACGTGTTTTTGGGGATGATCAACATCCGGAAGGACATGTTTTTCATCTTAATCAAAAAGATGATTTGGCTAAAGAATGCAATGATCTTGAAGCAGATTTCTTTTGTCAGCATCTCTAAGTTTGTAAAGAAATCGCTAAATTTATTTATTTGTTTTTAGGTGCTTTCTTATAAGACATATTCAAACAAAAGAATTCTAAAAGAGAATTCTTTTGTTTTATTATTCCTATGTCAATTTTTTAATGAACCTGCTCATTACTAAAATCGTTATCAAACTTTACCGAATGTGTTGCGATATTTAAGCGGTGTCATGCCGTTAATTCTTTTGAACATGCTTCCGTAATGGCTGGTCGAGGCGTAGCCAAAATTAAGAGCAATCGTGTTAATTGGTGAGTCTGTATAAATTAAATCGCGTTTACTTGCTTCGATTTTTTCTTTTTGAATGTATTCGTTTATGGTTGTTTGTTGAGTACTGTGAAATAGCTTAGATAAATATGGTTCGCTAACATTGCAATATCTAGCCAGTTTATCGAGGTGGATTTTATTATGCAGATGAGTCTGAATATATTTTTTACAGCGTTTAATGATTAGATTAGTTTTTGTTTTTTCAATTGGATAATGAATTTTATGAACCAACTCGGTATATTGAATTTTCGCTTGCAAACTTAAAGCGGTAACGTCTTGAACATTGCTGGCTTGTTCGACTGATCGAATGTATTGATCATTTATTGTAAATGATTGTTCGTAATCAATTCCTCCTTTAATCGCTGCCCGTGCCAGTAATGCCAGATCTACAATTGCCAGATTTTTCAGAGAACGCAATTTTGTTGGTCCAAGTGTAGCAAACCTGCCTTCATATGATTCGTGAATGCTTTCATTCAATGCTGATAAATTACCCTCGGTTACGCTGCGAAGTTCTCTCACTTCTTGGTCGTAAGGGTTATGAACAAACTCGTTTTCTTGGTTATCGCTGGAATACCGGGCTATTTGAGTATCGTTATTTTGAATTTTGCTCTTGCTCAAGTGATTATCGATAAAGATATCCGAATTTTGAAGGTCGCTTCCATGAATTGCGTTTTGAAGTAAATTTAGTTCTTCGAATAAAAATTCTGTCGAATAGCCGGGATTGTCGATTTTAATAGCTGCCTGTGCTTTTTCAGAGGAATCATTGATAGTCACCGGGCCAATGACATATTTAACGTTTTTGCCGGAAATTACTGCAAGAATTTTTTGCTGGGATAAATATTTTAAATATGGAAATTTTTTGCTTGAATTAAGCAGTATTTGATTGATTAATTCATGATCATTGATTATTTTATCTGAATGTGGAGGGTGGCCCCAGTATTGAATTAAACGGTCCTGCTGAAATAGACGAATTGGGACCCGAAGCACTCTTATAAGATGATTCAAAATGGCATCCAATGTAGTTTTCAATGACTGAGCCTTCTTAAGAATTTAAGTTTAATTGAGTTCTGATTAGCGCATTTTCATGCCGATTTAGCATAAAAATTTGATAATCTGTTTAAAATTCTTATATTAAAACGCTTACATTATTATTACCATAGATTTCGTAAGGAGGCAATAAATCTATGAAGATAAATATTGATGATCAAAATACTTATGGAAAAATTAATCCTAATTTGCATGGTCAGTTTATCGAATTTTTAGGGAATTGCATTGATGAAGGAATCTGGGTAGGCAGAGATTCAAAAATTCCAAACATCGATGGAATGCGAAAAGGAACCATTGATGCTTTAAAGAAACTTGCTCCGCCGGTAGTTCGCTGGCCTGGTGGATGTTATGCCGACACCTATCATTGGCAGGATGGGATTGGTCCACAAAAAGATCGTCCTGTTTCCTTTAATGAAAATTTTGGAACTTATCAAAAGGATCGACATTCGTTTGGAACAGATGAATTTATGGAATTCTGTGAATTAATCGGTTCACAGCCTTGGTTCAATATAAATATGCTCAGCGGCAGTGTTCAAGAAATGAAGGACTGGATGGAGTATTGCAATCGCGATGAAAAAACTTCATTATCGGATCAACGAAAAGACAATGGACATGCTGACCCATATGCCGTTAAATATTGGGGAATTGGTAATGAAGTTTGGGGCGGCGGCGGATCAATGACGCCGGAAATGTATGCCGATAAATATCGGGAATATGCATCGGCAATGCCGACTTTCCAAAAAAGCATTTTTGATAAGAACCCAATCTATAAAATTGCAAGCGGTCCTGATGGCAATAAGTCGATAGAACGTGTGGAGTGGACAAAAGATTTCTTGAAAGCTTTTTCTCGTTATCGACAACCGGGTATTAATGCTATGGATCTGCACTTTTACAACTGGAACATTGAACACGAGTCCGATACTCCGACAGATTTTGGCGAAGATGATTGGTACCGGGTTATTAATGGGACTCAGGAATTAGATCAGATTATCAACCAACAAGCCGATTTGATCAAAGAAGGTTTGCAAAATATACCTCAGCCTGAATCGTCGCTGGATCATAGACTTGACCGAATCGATTTGGTGGTCGGGGAATGGGGCAATTGGCATAGAACTGCCTTTACCGCCAAACCGGCATTAAAACAAGAGGTCACGATGCGAGATGCAATTTCAACGGCTCTTATGCTGGACATTTTGCAAAAAAATTCCGATAAAGTATCAATGGCTTGTGTTGCTCAAACAATTAACGTTTTAAACTCGCTGATATTGACTGAAGGCGATCAGACAATTTTGACGCCGAACTATGATGTTTTCATGATGTATAAGGCGCATAGAGGCAATTCTGCTTTGAGAATTCAGACTAATCAGGACCAAAAAAACGTTTATACTTTTGCCTCAAAAAAAGATGGAGAAATTATTCTTGATGTTATTAACGCTAATTTAAATGATCAGGTCAAGCTAACAGTCGAATTAAATAAAGAAATCAAAAACGTTACTAAAGATTTTCTGAAATCGAATCATCCCACAGATTTTAATTCGTCCGATAAACCTGATCAAATTAGAATGCAGCAAACGGAAGTTAAAGATTTTAGTAAAGGAGAAATAGCTTTAGAGTTATCGCCGGCTTCAGTAAATGTTTTTCACATAAAAACAGTTAATTGAAAAGTGTTCTTTAGAGGTATATAAGCATGGACAAAAAAACAAATAATTTAGGTTTAAAGCTTGGAATATTGGCAACTTCTTTGCTAATAAGCGATGCAACGGCTATTTCAGTAACCGTTGCGCCGATGGAGGCAACTTTTTCTAATGTTAGTGCAACAACAGTTGAATCCCTTGTAACAATTCCATCATTTTCAATGTTGCTGTTCATTTTACTTAGTAATTTTGTTATTAAACTAATTGGAAAAAAGAAGACCGTCTTATTGGGTCTTTCTATGGCATTTATCGGAGGGGTCTTGCCTGCTTTCGCAACCAGCTTTCCGGCTATAATTTTTTGCCGATTTTTATTGGGCGCTGGAGTCGGAACTTATAACACACTTGCTGTTGGTTTGATTAGCGACTTTTTTACCGGAGTCGAACAGAAAAAACTTTTAGGTTTTCAAACAGCTACTTCGGCGATCGGATCGGCCTTAACAACCTTCCTGGCTGGAATTTTAGTAAGTTATAATTGGCATTACGCGTATTTGGTTTATGCTTTATCGATTCCAATTCTGCTCGTATTTTATTTCAATGTTCCCGAACCAACTAAAAAAGTTATTAACGATAGTTCTGCGTTGAATTCAGAGGAAAAAAATAAAATAAAGCTTAATTCGACTGTTATTCTGTCGGTTATTAGTATGTTTTTCATGTTTGTTTTTCTAATGAACATAGCAACGAAAACAAGCGAATTCCTGACTGAACAGAATATTAAGAACGCCGCTTTTCTCGGAGCTGCATTAACGATTGGCGGCTTGCTAGGCGCAGTGAGTGGCTTCCTATATGGAAGAGTTTACGTTCATTTGAAAACTGTAACTCCTATTTTTTCCAGCGCGGTTGTTGCTCTTGGCTTTGCCGGTGTTGCTTATAGTAGCGGAATGGTTCTCTTTACAGTTGGAACTTCACTTGTATATATTGGCTATAGTATGCTTATATCTTATTTGTACGGGGTAATATTCGATAACGTCAACGCTGCATCAAAAAACTTATCAGTATCATTGGCAATGGTTGCATGTAATTTAGGCGCTTTCTTTTCTCCGTATATTGTATCGATTATATCCAGCACAATCGGCAACAGCAGTGCTAAAGAGGGATTGTCCCTGTCTGTATTATTTTACGGGCTTTTAGCAGTTATCTTTGTTTTCCCATTATTCAAAAAGAGTATTGGATCAAACACAGCTAAAGCCGTAGATGAAAATAATTAGGTACTTGTTTTAATCGTCAATTTATAAATTCGTTAAATTTTCTCTTAAATATTTATTTTGACAAAAATTATTATTTTTAAAAAGGAGTCTAATTTGTCTAAAATTACTTCAATTATTTCAGGATTATCTTTAAAAGAAAAAGCCGATCTTGTTTCCGGCAAAGACTTTTGGTTTACGGCTCAAGTTCCTGGCTTGGATAGAATGATGGTTTCCGATGGGCCGTCCGGTTTGAGAAAACAGGCTGATACTTCCGATGCTTTGGGTCTAAATAAAAGCGTTGTTGCAGTTAATTTCCCTTCTTCTTCTTTGACGGCCAATTCGTTTGATTGCGCGTTACTGCAGGAATTAGGCAGAAACCTTGGCCAGGCAGCCAAGGCTGAACGAGTTGGAATTCTATTGGGTCCCGGAATTAATTTAAAAAGAAGTCCTTTGGCTGGGCGCAATTTTGAATATTTTTCCGAAGATCCTTATCTTATCGGTGAATTAGCCAGTTCCTATGTTCAAGGTGTCCAGGAAACCGGTGTTGGCGTCAGTTTAAAACATTTTGCCGCTAATAATCGGGAAAACCAGCGTTTTACAGCTTCTTCCAATATTGATCAACGCAGTCTGCACGAACTATATCTTTCGGCTTTTGAGAAGGTTGTTAAAACAGCTCATCCGGCAACGATTATGTGTTCTTATAATGCGATTAATGGTACCCTTAATTCGCAAAACCAGCGCTTGCTGACTCAAATTCTAAGAGAACAATGGGGATTTAAAGGTCTGGTGATGTCTGATTGGGGTGCTGTCAGTGATCATGTTGCAGCCTTGAAAGCCGGCTTGGATTTAGAAATGCCAGGCAAAGGGGCCGAATCAACTACAGAGATTGTCGAGGCTGTTAACAACGGCAAGCTGGATGAGAAAATTTTGGATCGGGCTGTTTTAAGAGTGATCCAAATGGTTGAAAAATGGCAGCCACAAAGCAAAACTGTTGTTTCTTATGATCTGGAAAAACAGCATCAGTTTGCTCGCCAACTGGCCGACGAAAGCATCGTTCTATTAAAAAACGAACAGCAGCTTTTGCCGCTTAAACCGGACCAGTCTTTGGCTGTGATTGGACAACTGGCCGAAAAACCGCGTTATCAGGGATCCGGCAGTGCTCATGTCAATGCATATAAAGCAATCAGTCCTTTAAAAACCGTTCGGAAGGCTTTGCCAAAGACAGCTTATCAAGCAGGGTATCAAATAGATTCTGGTCAAATTGATCGGCAGTCCGAACAAGCGGCAGTTGATCTGGCAAAGCAGGTTGACCAGATAGTTGTTTTTGCCGGTTTTCCAAGTTCTTATGAGTCGGAAGGCTTTGACAAGCAGACAATCAGTTTGCCGGACAACCAAAATCATTTAATTGAACGATTGGCCGCCGTTAATAAAAAAATAATTGTTGTTTTAGAAAACGGTTCGGCTCTTGAAATGCCTTGGGTTGGAAAAGTTGGTGCGATCGTCGAGACTTATCTGGCTGGTGAAGCCGTTGGCCAGTCTACTTGGGATGTTCTATTTGGTCATGTTAACCCTTCGGGTAAGTTAGCTGAAAGCTTTCCAATTAAGTTATCCGACAATCCGACTTATTTAGCTTTTAATGCTGATCAGAACGAGGAGAATTATCATGAAGGGCTCTTTGCTGGCTATCGTTATTACGATAAGAAAAAGCAGGAAGTTCTTTTTCCCTTTGGCTATGGATTGAGTTATACAACTTTTGATTACAGGAAACTGGAACTTTTAAAAAGTGATCGGCAGGTAACTGTTAGTTTTGAAATTAAGAATACCGGTTCGGTCGCAGGCAAGGAAATAGCTCAACTTTATCTGTCCAATCAGACCAGTAAAATTGAAAAACCGCCTAAAGAACTGAAAGGTTTTGTCAAAGTTTCTCTGAATCCAGGCCAGACAAAGCAGGCCAAAATCACCTTGGATAAAAGATCTTTCAGCTGGTATAATCCTAAAACTGAAAAATGGCAGGTGGATAACGGTTCCTATCAAGTCCAATTGGCCGCTTCTAGCCGTGATATTCGTTTAACCAAGAACCTGGTCATCGATTGGTCGGAAAATAAAAGGCAGGCAATTAGTTCCGATAGTTACCTGAGTGATATTCTAAGGGAACCAACTTTTAAAGTTGCTTTGCAAAAGAGTGGATTGGATGAACTATTGAAACAATTGGCCGGAGACGAAAATAATCAGGCAATTTTGACCAATATGCCTCTGAGAGCCTTGATGATGATGGGTGTTTCTAACCATCAGATTCAACAATTTGTTAATCTTGCCAATCAAAGCTAAAAGCTCGATTGCCTAAATTGTTTTATATATTTTTTCAATTTAAAACCTGTTGTTGATTCAAACAACAGGTTTTAAATTGAAAAAATATCTACAATTTGTATTTTTTGGGTTCATCGGGTTAAACTTTTTTCGCCGTTAAAAGCGGCATTTGCTTTACTAATAAATTTTTAGCGAAATCCGAATCATAAATCCAACGATTAATTTCTTCTTTCTTTAAAATCAGCGGCATTCGATTATGAACCGGTGCAACCGAAGCATTCGGCACAGTTGTAATTAAAATCGACTTAGCCTGCCCATCAAAAAAATTATAAAAACCGGCAATATATAGTGCACTCGGCTTTTCTTGATAATTGAAATAGATTTTTTGTTTGTCCTTGGTCCACTCAAAGAAACCACTTGTCGGATAAACGCAGCGATATTTGATAAAAGCATCGGCAAAGATTTCCTTATTCATAATCGTTTCTGCCCGAGCGTTGATGATTGTTTGCTTTGCTTTAAAGCCCGGAAAGCCCCAGGGCATTTGTACAATTTTGACCTGTTTTTCGCCGGCAACAATCAGTGCCGTCTGATCGGTTGGAAAGATTTCTCCGCTCTTTACTTGATACCCATTGTCGAGAGCCAGCTGATAAATTCGTTGAATTTCTGGACTATCTGTTGGTTTAAACATAAAACGCCCACACATTTTATACCTCTTATTTTTAGTCTAACAGCAAGCAATCCTTAGCGAAAATAATTTAAGTGATTGCCTATAAAAGACAATCTTAACTTAAAAGTCAGCTGATTTTGACAATCTCTTTTGTTGAACAAATTCAAAAAAGAATTTTATTTTTAAACGTTTGACACATACTTCCAAATAAGATATCTTGAATATGAATATTTCGTCATTTTGGAGGGACAGAATGAATAAAATTGAACAATTACCCTCAAGAATTAAATTCATTTGGCTAATTCATGTTTTTGGGAATTTGTTTTTGCTTACCATTGTCATGATATTGCTTGAATTTGCCGTTCATTTTTGGAAATTGGCCGATTGGCTAATCTATCCAGCCCTGGTCGCTGCTGTATTGATTATCTCTTTTGAACTGCTTTCGATTCCTTATCGCTATCGTTTTTGGCAATATAAAATTAGCAATGATTCGGTTGAAATACAATCTGGTTTTATTTTTCGCGAACGAGTGGCAATTCCAATTGCCCGTGTTCAAAACGTTACTTTATCAGCCGGTCCAGTACTTCAGTGGCAAAAACTTGAGAAGGTGATTGTCGCAACCGCTTCCAGCAGTCACAAAATTGATGGTTTAAAAGACGATACCGCAAAACAGTTGCGTGATCAGATCATGCGCCTGGCTTTGGAGGCTCGTGATGAATAATGTTACGAATAAAAGTAATCGTTTGCATCCATTGGCTTTTTTTGTTTTTTTATACAATAATTTGAAAAGATCTTTTCTGCTAATTCTTTTTTTATTTTTTGAAATTATCGGTGACCGTCATCCGGGATTATTTTTGTATGGATTGTTAATTATTTTAGTAATTTTTTCCTTTGTGGATGCCCTGCTTAGATATATATTTTTTGCTTATCACTTTGACGAAAACAGTTTGACGATTGATTCCGGAGTTTTTATTCGCCACCATGAGCATATTCCCTTTAACAAAATCCAAACGATTCAACACAAACAATGGTTTTTCTTGCAGCCTTTTGATCTTGAATCGCTTTCAATCGAAACGGCCGGTCATAATGATGGAAAAGCCGAAGCGATTTTACCGGTTATCCCTTTAAAAATTTCTAATTTTATTGAAAAACTCAACCAACAGTCCCGTCTGGGAAGTGTTTCGTCGGAAGCTGGTCCTCAACAAGCCAAAAATAAAAAAATTGATAGCAGCTATCAAATAAATTTTCGTGATTTATCAAAATATGCCCTGACTTCATTTGGTATTATTCCGGTTCTTTTGGGTTTTGTCGGATTTTTTTCCCAGATTGATGGTTACTTGCCGCAAACTATCAAGAAACCGATTGAATTAACTATCGATAATTTAGTGGCAGAGAGTTTTTTTATTCTTGCAATTCTGATTTTGCTTTTTAGCTTGCTCGCATCCTATTTGACGACCGTTCAAAAATATTATCATTTCACTTTGATTAAAAGCAAGAATAAGTTGACGACGATTCGTGGTTTTTTTCAAAGAAATATCGTCAGTTTACCTTTAAAAAAGATTCAGGCAGTTTTTGTCAAACAAAGTATTTTACGTCAGTGGCTGAAATTGGCAACAGTCGAAACAATTGTTGCCTCGGATGCTGGAAAAAATGAGAAGAACGGTGGCGATCTGGTTATTCTTCCTGTTATTGAAAAGAAACAGCTTTTTCAACAAGTACAGAAATTTATTTCTTACTTTCCAAAACAAATGCCTAAGTTAATTCACTTACCATCTTTTCAGAGCTGGTATTTTATCCGTAACGGAATTCTGCTTTCTTTATTGCCAGCTCTAGTCTTGATATATTTTTTTCACTTTTGGGGCTGCTTTTCCTTGCTTCTTCTCCCGTTAGCAGTCAGTCTTGGCTGGTATAAGGGCCACCATATGGCTTTTGCGATTATTTCCGGTGGACGTTATTTACTTCAAAGCGGCCGTTTTTGGACTAATGAATTGTATTTGATTCAACAAAATAAAATACAGTTTGTCAGTTATCGCCAGACTGTTTGGATGGCTCACAAACATTTAGTTCATTTATCTGTCAGCATTCGCCATGCTAATTCTAATCACGAAGTTCAGATCCGTTATCTTCCGGAAAAGGAAGCCCGGCGAATCTATAATTGTTACTTAAATAAATCTAATTCCTAATGTTTTGTTTCTTGATTCTGGTCGAAGATACTATTGTTTCTCAATTCTTCGACTATATTTTTAATTCCAGGAATTTGTAAGTCTTTTTTATAGACAAAACTGATGATAAATTCCGGAACCCTTTTGTTTTTTAATTGTAATGTTGCTAAATTATCTTGTTTGTCGACTGCTATTTCAACAATAAAACCAATGCCGGTTTTTTCTGCGATCATTTTTTTTAAAATATTAACATCAGGCGTTTCGTAAATAATTTTTGGGTAAACATTGTAAGTTTCTTCTAGTTGGCGAAAAGCGATTGGATGAACATTGCCTTCCTTTAAGGAAACAAATTTTTCATTGACAAGATCCTCAAAAGAAATTTCTTTCTGTTTGGCCAAAGGATTGTCTTTGCTGACAACGATTAAGTATTTTTTTCGATCAATTTCAATTGTTTCTAGTCCCTCGATTTTTACTGGATTGACTGAAGAAATGATTGCCAAATCAAGGCGATGATTTTTTAAAGCTTTTAAAAGCAAGTCGGATCCGGCTTCATGGGTCGCAACATTCTGGAAAAACGGGTTGCCAACGAAATGTTTGACTAATTTTGGGAAATAATAATTCCCAATAATTTGTGGTAGACCAAATTCGATTGTCGGCCAATTTATCCGATCAATTTCTTCGTGGGCAGCTACTACTTCTTGAAGAATTTTTTTTGCGTGTTTTTCAAAAATCTGGCCAGCATCGGTCAATGAAATTTCCCCATGTGATCGATTGCGGTTAATTAAAGTTTTTTTCATCTCGCTTTCTAAACGTTGGACAGCAAATGAAATTGTTGGTTGACTGACATTGAAAAAAATAGCCGTTTTTGAAAATGATTCAAGCTCGGATATTTTGTCAAAGTATTCGATATCGGTGAACTTCATATAAGATAATTTTATCCTTTTTATAAATTTTGACTATATTAATCTTAATGGAATAAGCTTGTCTGGTTCTTGAGGAGAAAATATGACAGATCCAGTAAGTATTTTAAATGATCCTTTTATTAACAAAGGAACCGCTTTTACAGAAGCGGAAAGGGACGAACTTGGTTTAAACGGTTTACTGCCGGCCAAAGTTCAGACTTTGCAAGAGCAGGTCGATCAGACTTATGCTCAGTTTCAAAGTAAGGCTTCAAATCTTGAAAAACGATTATTTCTAATGGAAATATTCAATACAAACCATGTGTTGTTTTATAAACTTTTTTCTCAACATGTAGTTGAATTTATGCCAATTGTTTATGATCCAACAATTGCCGATACAATTGAAAATTATTCAGAACTGTTTGTCGAACCACAGGGTGCTGCTTTTTTGGATATTAATCATCCGGAAAATATTCAATCAACTTTGAAAAATGCCGCTAATGGCCGTGATATTAAGTTGTTAGTTGTTTCCGACGCTGAAGGAATTCTCGGAATTGGAGACTGGGGTGTCCAAGGTGTCGACATTGCCGTTGGCAAGTTGATGGTTTATACAGTTGCTGCTGGAATCGATCCGTCGACAGTTCTTCCGGTTGTTATCGATGCCGGAACCAATAATGAACAGCTTCTAAAAGATCCTCTTTATTTGGGAAACAAATTCAATCGGATTCGCGGCGACAAGTATTATGATTTTGTCGACAAATTCGTTGATCAGGCCGAAACTATTTTTCCTAATTTATATTTGCATTGGGAAGACTTTGGCCGTTCAAACGCTTCTAATATCCTAAACAGCTATAAAGATAAAATCGCTACTTTTAATGATGATATTCAAGGAACCGGAATCGTTGTTTTGGCTGGTGTCCTTGGTGCATTAAAGATTTCTGGTCAGAAATTAACTAATCAGACTTATATGAGTTTTGGTGCCGGCACTGCTGGAATGGGAATTGTTAAGCAGCTTCATGAAGAAATGGTTGAACAGGGTCTTTCTGACGAAGACGCTAAGAAGCATTTCTTCCTCGTCGATAAGCAGGGCCTTTTGTTTGATGATGATCCCAATCTAACTCCGGAACAAAAGCCGTTTGCTGCCAAGCGGAGTGACTTTAAAAATGCCGATCAATTAACTAATCTTCAAGCAGCTGTTGAAGCTGTTCGGCCAACTATTTTAGTTGGTACCTCGACACATCCGAATTCCTTTACCGAAGAAATTGTTAAAGATATGGCTGGTTATACGGAAAGACCAATTATTTTTCCAATTTCCAACCCAACAAAATTAGCTGAAGCGAAAGCCGAAGATGTCTTGAAATGGTCTAATGGGAAAGCTTTGATTGGTACCGGTGTTCCGGTTGATGATATTGAATACGAGGGTAACACTTATCAAATCGGTCAGGCCAATAATGCTTTGATTTATCCAGGACTTGGTTTTGGAGCCATTGCTGCTCAATCGAAGCTGCTCACACCTGAAATGATTTCAGCCGCTGCCCATAGTCTTGGAGGAATTGTTGATACGACGAAAGTTGGCGCTGCTGTTTTGCCGCCAGTTTCAAAATTAGCCGAGTTCTCACGAACAGTGGCGGTTGCCGTGGCTAAAAAAGCCGTTGAACAGGGCATTAACCGTCAGCCGATTGACGATGTCCAAAAGGCTGTCGATGACTTGAAATGGGAACCTAAATACTAATGAATGCATTTATTACCAGTGTTGAGAGTGTCGTAGAAATTGTTCTAGTGATTGCTCTTGGTTATGTTTTACGGAGATCAGGAAAATTAGCTGATTCTTTTAAAGGAAATATTTCATACCTGATTATGAATATTGCCTTGCCACTGTCGATTTTTGTTAGTGTACTGACTTATTTGACACGTGATAAATTAGTCAGCTTATCCGGTGGTTTGGTTTTCGCTGCAGCTAGTTTCGCTGTCAGTTACGTGATTGCTTATTTAATCACGAAAATCTTCAAAATTCGGGTTGGTCGTCGTGGAACATTTATCAATATGTTCGTCAACGCTAATACAATTTTTATTGGCTTACCGTTAAATTCGGCTTTGTTCGGTACAAAGTCGATGCCATACTTCTTAATTTATTATGTTATGAATACAATTTCGACTTGGGCAATTGGGGTCTTCTTTATTTCAGCTGACGATCCAACGAGAGACAAGTCGAAAAAACAAAGTTTCAATTGGAAAAAGTTATTGCCAATGCCCCTGGTCGGTTTCTTGATTTCAATTGTTGTACTACTCTTGGCAATTCCGATTCCTACATGGATTAGTACGACTTTTTCCATGGTTGGCGGGATTGTAACGCCAATGTCCCTGATATATATCGGAATTATTTTAGCTGATGCTGGTTTGAAATCTATTCATTTCGATCGTGATTCGATTCTCGCCTTAATTGGTCGCTTTGTTATTGCTCCAGCTGTTATGATTACGATTTTAAAACTTTTTGCAGGATCAATGCCGGTACTTGAATCTTCAACTCTGATCATTCAAGCAGCTACTCCGGGCTTGGCTGTTTTGCCAATCTTGGTTGGACAAAATCATGGAGATGTTGAATATGCAACGAATGTTGTTACAACTTCGACGGTTCTATTCGTAATCGTTGTACCAATTTTGATGCAGTTTGTATAATGATAATTTACGTTTAAAAGACTTACGCTCCGTAAGTCTTTTTTTCTTGTACAATTTTAATCAGATAGGAGGAAAAAATGGCAGAAGTCGAAAGTTTTACTTTGGATCATACAAAAGTCAAAGCACCATACGTGCGCTTGATTGAAGAACAGAAGGGACCAAAGGGTGGCACGGTTGCCAATTATGATTTGCGTTTGGCTCAACCTAACCAAACTTCGATTGAAACGGGTGGCATTCATACCTTGGAACATTTGTTTGCTTCTTTGATGCGAGATCGACTTGATGGGATTATTGATATCTCGCCTTTTGGTTGCCGGACAGGTTTTCATATGATTAGTTGGTATACCTATGATACTGAAACGGTCGCAAAGGCACTTAAAGAAAGTTTGACTGAAATTCGCGATCGTGTTGAATTTTCAGATATCCCTGGTGTTTCTGAAAAGACTTGCGGTAACTTCAAGGATCATTCTTTGTGGAGCGCCAAAAATTGGGCAAAAATTATTTTGGATGAAGGTATCAGTAGTGATCCTTTTGAAAGAAAAGTTGTCTGATTGAATTGAAAACTATTTTTTCAAGCGCAGTTTAAATAACTGTGTTTTTTTATAATTTATTAATAAAATTTTAGATAAAGCTTACCAGCTGGAGAGGAGTTAGCTTTGAAACAATTGAAAATTTTGGCGCCGGCAGCATTAGTTGCCGAACTTGACGGCTCTGTTTTGGCTGGAAAAAATATTGATCGACGGGTACCGATCGCTTCGCTTACAAAATTAATTATTATTTATCAGCTTTATGCAGCCGTTGAAAAACACCAACTTAATTGGGACGATCAATTAACGACAACCAAAAAGATTGCTGAATTTACTAAAGGGGAAGTCGTTGCTGAAATTAAATTAACTGAGGGCGAGACTTACACGGTTAAAGATGCATTAGATGCGCTTTTGATTTTGTCGGAAAATACTTTTGCTTTTGTTTTCGCAGAAAAACTTTTCAAAAGTTTGGAGAACTGGCATCAACAGACGATTGCTCTTTTGGATTCTTGGGGTATTAATAATTCGATCATTCCAAATCCTGCCGGACTTTCTAACCAAGACTTGGAAACTTATAAAGATCCTGAGATGACTGATTCCTATGAACCGCTTTTTTCAGCCAAAGAAGTTTTGACAATTACCGAGCAGCTTGTTGATCGTTTTCCGGAAGTTTTGACGATTGCCCAAAAATGGAAGTTTAATTTTAAAAGCGACCGGCAGGAATATCCTTATTTAAATCGTTTTAAATTTCTGGCAATTGCTAATCATCAATGGCTCGGTTTAAAAACCGGAACTTCTCCCGATACCGAATCTCTTGTTGGGGTTGTTCAAGTCGATCAAAAAAAATTCGTGACAGTTTATCTTGCTGCTAAGATCAATTTTCTTGAACCGAAGGGACGCAACTGCTATGTTGAATCGGAAAAAATGTTGTCCTCGGTACTTGGATAATAACTGATTACTTTGTCTTTTTTTATTAAGGAGCGCATTATGGAAAAACAAAAAACTGTGATTATCACAGGTGCTTCTTCAGGCATGGGTTTCGCTGCGGCAAAATTATTTTCTAAGCGCGGTTGGCGGGTTTTTGCCGGAGCTCGTCGGGTCGACCGAATGAAGGAATTAACAAATCTTGGTGTCGAGATATTTTTTCTTGATCTTTCAAAAGACGAGTCAATTGAAAATTTCTTCCGTCAGGTTTTGCAAAAAACTGATGAAATCAATGTTTTAATCAACAATGCCGGTTATGGCGAATATGGCAGTCTTGAGGATACATCGATCAAACAGGCGCGCGCTCAATTTGAGGTCAATGTTTTTGCTGCGATTCATTTAACCAAATTACTTCTCCCGATTATGCGAAAACAGCATAATGGCCGAATTATCAATGTTTCTTCGGTTGCTGGTTTTCTTTATACTTCTCTGGGAGGTTGGTATGATGCGACAAAGCATGCTTTGGAAACTTTGACCGATAGCTTGCGTTTGGAAACGGAGTCTTTTGGTATTCGGGCAATTTTGATCGAACCGGGCGGGACTCGATCGGAATGGCTGAAAACAGCTTTAAAAAATGCTCAAAAAAATACTCCAAAAAATTCCGTTTATTATTCTTCAATCGATGCCTTTGATAGACTGTTTTCAAAAATGTCATCGAAACGAAGCAGTCAGGATTTAGCAAATTTATTTTATAAAGCGGCAACCGACAAACATCCAAAACGTCGGTATATTGATGGCTTTTCTAATCGGGCGGTAATTTGGGCTTTTCGTCATCTTCCATATAGTTTTACCGATATGGTTATGAAGAAAATGATGAAATAGTAAAATGAAGGCATGCTGAAAGTTTTCAATACCGCTACTTTAAAAAAAGAAGAGTTCAAACCGATTGTACCGGGGAAAATTACCATGTATGTCTGTGGACCGACTGTCTATAATTACATTCATGTTGGAAACGCCCGTAGTTCGATTGCTTTTGATACGATTCGCCGATATCTGCTTTATCGAGGATACGACGTTGATTTTGTTTCCAATTTTACCGATGTCGACGACAAGATAATTAATCGAGCTCAAGAAGAGGGAGTCAGCGAAAGCACGATTGCATCAAAATATATCAAAGCTTTTTACGAAGATACCAAACCCTTGAATATTCTTCCGGCAACAACCCGTACCAAAGCAACTGATGTGATTCCCGATATTATTGAATTTGTTAGTGATTTGATTGATAAAGGCTACGCTTACGAATCACAAGGGGATGTCTATTTCCGGGTCAGGAAAGCCAAGAACTATGGTCTTTTGGCTCATGAAAATTTAGAAGATTTGGAAGTTGGCGCATCTGGCCGTTTGGATGACGGCGCGCTTGCCTTAAAAGAAGATCCTCTGGATTTTGCTCTCTGGAAGAGTGAACCGCGTAAAGTTATTAAATGGAATTCCCCTTGGGGCAAGGGACGGCCAGGCTGGCATATCGAATGCTCGGTTATGTCGACTAAGTATTTAGGAGACACAATTGATATTCATGGAGGCGGTATCGATCTGGCTTTTCCACATCACACTGATGAAATGGCACAGTCCGAAGCACACACCGGCAAACAATTCGTACGTTATTGGCTTCATAACGGTTTCGTGAATGTTAATAACGAAAAAATGAGTAAATCGCTGGGGAACTTCACCACGGTTCATGAACTGCTAAATTCTTACAGTGATCCGATGGCAATTCGCTATTTAATGACCGCAACTCATTATCGGCGACCAATTAATTATTCGGCTTCCGAATTGGAGCGGGCTCAAGTCGAGTTGGACCGGATCAGAACTGCTTATCGGCGCCTGAAAAATAACGATTTAAGAAGTGGAGATGATCCACAAATCGATCAGCTTGTCTTGAGGCAGACTGCAGCCTTTGTTGAGGCAATGGATGACGATTTTAATGTTGCCAATGCTTTAGCTGCTATTTTTGAATTGGTTCGCTTGGCCAATTCCTACGTTGATTCCGGGGAGGCCAAGGAGAAAACTGCTAAAGAAATTCTCAGACAAATGTCTGAATTGACCGGTGTTTTCGGAATTACCGGTTTGGAAACACAAAAGGAATCATTGCCAAAGGAAGTTGGCCTTCTATTAAAAAAGCGGGAAACTGCCCGAATTAACAAAAATTGGCAGCAGTCCGATCACTTGCGCGACGAAATTTTTTCGCTTGGTTATAAGGTAATTGATTCAGCGAATGGTCAGCAGGTGAGAAAATTATGACAAATAAACACCTGCGTCTTTTTGCAGCTGATATGGACGGAACGCTACTTGATAGGGAAAATTCTTTTAATCGTCAAAAATTTGCCAAAGTTATTGATATTTTGCGTCGCCAACACAAGAAATTTGTGATTGCCACCGGTAACCAGACAATCCGAATTAATAAAATGTTTCTTCCTTTTGATTCCAATGGCCAGGTAATTTCTATGGTGGCCGAAAATGGCGCCTTTGTTCAAAAAGGTCAAAATCTGTTGCATCAGTCAATTATCGATCCGGTTAAAGTAAAACGAATTTATGATCTTTTGCCAAATTTGAATCCTCGGCCGACTTTAGCGGTTTTTGCCGGGAAAGATGCTTCCTTTGCGCCGATTTGGCAGGAATCGGTTAGAGTTGAAGATACGCGAATTTTTTTTGCTGGAACAATTAACGACTTTTACCCCAATTGGATTCCTATTAAAACTTTTGCAGAAATTAACGTTCCAATCGACAAGATTTCGCTTGCTTGGACCAATAATAGTGGTCGGAATTTTCTCGATTTACTGAATAGTGATCCGCTTCTCTCTGACTTACGGACACCAACTTCGGGTTTTGGGGCAATCGATGTTGTAAATAAAAATGCCGATAAGGCTTTTGGACTACGTATTTTGGCCAAAGAATTACAAATTGAACCAGCGGAAATGGCCGCTTTTGGTGATGGATTAAATGATTTGGAAATGCTGCAGTATGTTGGCCGTCCTTATATTATGCCTAATTCACAGGACGAATTAAAAGCTTATTTTAGTTCTGATCAATATGCTGTTTCCGACCATAATCACGATGGTGTTTTGGATACAATTTTAAATCTGCTTGCTTAACAACTTGCTTATAATTTATATGATATTTTCATTAAAGAAAAATTTGTAGATAGAAAAAGAGGAAAATCAATGGCTTTTTTACAGATCAATTATTATTCACGCATCTTGGGCAAGGCGACGATGATGAATGTTATTCTTCCTGAATTAGATGCGTATAATTCTGATGAAAATAGCAAAAAATTAACAGATATTCCTGTCCTGTATCTGCTCCACGGCATGGGTGATGATTTGTTTTCCTGGCAGCGCGAGACTAATATCGAACGTTTGCTTATGAAAACCAACTTAGCGATTGTTATGCCGGATACTGGTCTTGGTTGGTATACAAATACAAATTACGGCTTGAAGTATTTCGATGCTTTAACAAGCGAATTGTTTCAAAAAGTGGCTTTCATGTTTCCGAAAATTTCAAAAAAGCGTGAAAAACATTTCGTTGCCGGTCTGTCAATGGGTGGATATGGCGCTTTTAAATTAGCGATGGCAACTGACTATTTTTCTTATGCTGCTTCGTTATCTGGCGCTTTGATGCATGATTTTAATTTTCCTCAAATTCTTAAAATGGCGCCAAAGAAATATTGGCAGGGTGTTTTTGGCGATTTGGACAAAGTTGTTGGTTCAAAAAATGATTTATTTGCTTTAGCCAAAAAACAATCCGAAGGTCAAACAGAATTGCCAAAATTGTTTGCTTGGATTGGATTAGAAGATTCGCTCTATCCAGCTAATCAATTTGCCATTCCAGCCTTTAGAAAACTTGGTTACGATGTTGATTATCAAACATCGCACGGTCGTCATGAGTGGTATTACTGGAACAAAGAGATCGAAAAGGTGTTAAAATGGCTTCCGATTGATTATATTAAAGAAGAACGCTTGTCATAAAGCTTAAAAAGGAGGTATTTCAAATTATGAAAGAATATGGAATTTTTGATAAAAAAGATTTATTAGATGGATCTTCTGATGAAAAATTGATTGTTTCCGGTGATACTGCTAACCAAATGGAGTTGCAGGATCTTCCGACTAATGAGAATTACGAGGAACTTTTTGGCGAATATGACGAAGTTACCGTCCAATCGGATGGCAAAATTATCAATGTATACAAGGGTGAAAAGCCTAGTTATGATTGTGCATGATTTTTTAAATTTGTTTTCCGGGAGAAAACATGAAATATATAAGCTATGAAAATACCGATGCTTTTTTTAATGTTGCGATGGAACATTATTTGCTTGAAGAATTTCCTTTGACCGAACCGGTCTTTTTCTTTTCCCAATATGGCAATGCCGTAATTGTCGGTAAAAATCAAAATACTTTTGCTGAAGTTAATCAGACATACGCAAAAGAAAACGGAATTCAAGTCGCTCGTCGGGAAACCGGTGGCGGCGCCGTTTATGACGATTTAGGCAATATTAGTTTTTCTTTTGTTCTGCCGGTTAGCGATCCGGCTAAAGTTAATTTTAAAAGATTTGTTCAACCAATGATTAATGCCTTAAACAAGGTCGGCGTTCCGGTTATTGCCGATGGTCGAAACGATTTAGTTATCAATGGAAGAAAAGTTTCCGGGAATGCACAACGTTATGCCAATGGGGGCGTCTATTGCATCATGGAACTCTTTTGTTCGATATTAATACGGAGGTTATGAGCCGGGTTTTGACACCGGCGAAAGATAAATTTATTTCAAAAGCAGCCAAATCCGTAAAAAGTCGTGTTGGTTTGATAAAGGACTTGCTTCCAGAAGAATTTACAATTTTGGATTTAAAAAATAAGTTAACAAAAGAACTCGCCGATGGAGATAGCGAATTAAAATTAGAACAACATGATTTAAAGCGCGTTCAAGAATTGCGTAATAATAAATTTTCTACTTGGAATTGGAATTGGGGAAAAACGCCAAAATTCGAATTTAACAATCGTCAGCGTTTTACCGGTGGTACTGTCGAAATACATGCTAATGTTTCTCAAGGCAAAATTACTGCAATCAAAATCCAAGGAGATTTTTTAGGAATCAGTGATATTGCTGACATAGAAAAGCTTCTACAAGGGGTTCTTTTTACAAAGGACGCCGTCAAGCAGGTTCTGCAAAAGATTCCTCTCAGAAATTATTTTGGAGACAAAATATCGCTTGAAGATCTTGAGAGCCTCTTTTAGAACTGCGAATAAATTATTCAAACAAACTTAGATAGTCGCCGTAACCAACAGTTTTGAGCTCTTTGACCGGAATGAATTTTAAAGCGGCTGAATTTATACAATATCTAAGTCCGCCTTTATCATCGGGACCATCATCGAAAACGTGGCCCAAATGGCTGCCGGAATCCTTACTGCGTACTTCGGTTCTCGTCATCCCTAGAGATTGATCGACTTTTTTCACGATATTCGGATTTTCGATTGGTTTTGTAAAACTCGGCCATCCACATCCGGCATCGTATTTATCTTTGCTGGAGAAAAGTGGTGTTCCATCAACGATATCGACGTAAATACCTTCTTTGTAAAAATCATCGTATTTGCCGGTGAAAGCACGTTCGGTAGCCCCATTTTGAGTAACTTCGTATTGTTCTTTACTTAAATGTGATAAGTCTTTATCTGCCATGCTTTAATTTTCTCACAGCCAAGTGGGATAATCGTATTTATAGGAGGAACTTATGTCAATTCTAACAGATACATATACTCTTAATAATGGAACAAAGATCCCTAAAGTTGCTTTTGGAACTTGGCAGACACCTGACGGAGATATCGCTTATCAAGCGGTTTCTTCAGCTTTGAAATTAGGATATCGTCATATCGATACCGCTAAAATTTACGGCAACGAAAGGTCTGTCGGCAGAGCAATTGCCGATTCGGATGTCAAAAGAGAAGATCTTTGGGTAACGACCAAACTGCCCGCCGAAGACAAAACTCGTGATGTTATTTTGGCAGATTTCGAAAGTTCTCTTTCCGGTCTCGGACTTGATTATCTTGATCTATATCTGATTCATGCTCCATGGCCATGGGGAGAGGCTGGCAGCAGACATTTTGATGAAGAAAATGCGGAAACCTGGAAAACACTCGAAGAATTACAAAAATCTGGACGCGTTAAGTCGATTGGAATTTCAAATTTCGATGTTCATGATATGGAAAATATTTTGAAGATTGCTGAAATCAAACCGGTTGTTAACCAAATTCAATACTATATCGGTTTCACCGAACCGAAGATTTCCGATTTTGCTGCACAACACGACATTCGTATCGAGGCTTATTCACCATTGGCGACTGGTGATATCCTCAATTCTAAAGCGGTTCGCGAAATTGCCGGCAAGTACAATGTCAGCGTTGCTCAGCTGGCTTTGCGTTTTACGCTCCAAAATGGAACAGTAACTCTTCCGAAGGCTATCAGTGAAAACCATATTAAAGAAAATACTCAGCTTGATTTCACAATTAACGATGATGATATGAAAACTTTGAATGCGATGCCTGATGCGGCACCGGCTCATTTCCATAATTCTACTCAGGGCTGAAACATGACTAGAAAGATTGGAATTTTAGGCAGTGGGCATGTAGGTTCAACAATTGCTCATCAAATTATTATCGAAGGAATTGCCGATACGCTGGTGCTGATCGATCCGGATCAGGACAAATTATCGGCCGATTTACTGGACTTTCAAGATGCCCAAGCTAATTTGAATTATCACACGGTACTTATTGCCAATGATTATTCGGCTCTGTCCGATGCTGATATTGTTATCAGCACTTTTGGCAATATTGCTAAAGCTTGGGAAACGCCGACCGATCGTTTTGCCGAGTTCTCGTACACAAAAAAGTATGTCGAAGAAGCTGCTCCGCGTTTAAAAGCGAGCGGTTTTAATGGTGTTTTGATTGTTGTTTCAAATCCCTGTGATGTTATTACTTCGCTATTTCAAAAAATAACAGAACTACCGAAAAATCAAGTCATTGGCACGGGAACCCTGCTTGATTCGGCGCGGATGAAAAGAGCAACAGCTGCTGCTTTGAAAATCGATCCTCGCAGTGTGGCTGGTTATAGCTTGGGTGAACACGGAAATTCACAATTTGTTGCCTGGTCGACGGTTCGTGTTTTGGGAAAACCGATTGAAAAACTTTTAAAAGAGGGTAGCTATCCGAATATTGATTTAGAAAAAATCGATCATGATTCGAAAATGGGCGGTCATATAGTTTTCTTTGGCAAACATTATACTAATTATGGTATTTCTGCGGCAGCGGTCCGTTTGCTAAAAGCTATTTTAAATGACGCCCATGAGGAATTACCGGTTTCCAATTATTACAAACCGCTTAATACCTATCTTGGCTATCCAGCTATTCTTGGCCGTAAGGGAATCATTAAGCAGCTGCAGTTGGATCTTACTGAAGATGAGCAGACAAAACTGAAACAATCGGCTGATTTTATTAAAGCGAAAACTGAACAGGCTCTAGAAAAGGAACACTGAATAAGTGTTTTTCTTTTATACTAGAAACATGGCAATTTACGATCCAACTAAAATCCCCGGGGATGTCTACGATACCCATACCCATTTAAATGATGATGCTTTATATCATGACGTTGCTGCTTATGTTGGACGTGCACGCGAGTTTCGCGTCATGGAAATGAATGTAGTCGGTTATGATTCAAAGGGGAATCAACGAGCGATTCAAATTGCTCATGATTTTTCTGACAAAGGAGTTCGTGCGATTGTTGGCTTTCAACCGGAAGATACCGGTAAATTTGATCAATCGGCTGAAGACGTTTTGCGCGGACAATTATCCGATCCGTCTGTGATTGGCGTTGGTGAAACGGGTCTTGACTGGTACTGGAAAGGTTTTGATCGCGACACGCAAATTAATTCTTTTGAAAAACACCTTGATTTAGCGACCGAATTTAATTTTCCGACAACGATCCATATGCGGGATTCTTTTGAGGACGTTTATCGAATTTTAAAAGAGCGTCAAATTAGCAAATTCGAAATGCATTCCTTTGCCGGTGGCCCTGATCAAGCTGAAAAATTAGTTGAACTTGGCGGGTATATCAGTTTTTCCGGGATGGTAACTTTTAAAAATGCAAAAGAGATTCATGAGGCTGCAAAAGTTGTTCCTCTTGATCGAATTCTCGTTGAGACAGATGCCCCTTATTTAGCTCCGGTGCCTAATCGTGGAAAAACCAACGAACCGGCCTGGACTAAATTCGTCGTTGATGGTCTGGCAAAAGTTCTTGAAATCGATCGCAATCAATTGGCAAAAATCACAACGGAAAATGCACACCGATTATGGCCGAAGAATTGATGAAGACAATTTTTATCGTTGAAGGGAAAAACGATACAGCCCGTCTGCGACTTACTTTTGGAGATTCAATTCAAACAATTGAAACTGGCGGTTCGAAAATCAGGTCCTCTGTTTTGGACCTGATTGAAGAAAGCGCCAAAGATCATGACCTGATTTTATTAACTGATCCGGATTTTCAAGGAGAAAGGATCAGGAAAATTGTTTTGGAACGGGTTCCCAATATTAAACAGCTTTTTCTTAATAAAAGCGATGGTAAACCAAACCACAAAGGATCTTTGGGTGTTGAGCACGCTGATCCGGAATTTTTGAAAAAACTACTTGGAAAATATGTCAAAGAATTTTCTCCTAACTCAGAAATCAAGCGCTCCGATTTGGCTGCTTTTGGTTTGATCGATCAGTCCGGTTCGGCGATTCTAAGAAATAAATTGTCTGATCAATTACACTTAGGAGATACAAATGGCAAACAGTTTCTTAAGCGGCTGCAAATGTTTGGCATAACAAAAAAAGAATTGAAAGAAGCGATTAAAAACCTTGAATAATATCCCAGCTATTGGCAGTCCGATAAGAACGCAAGCAATTTTAAATGAGTATAACCTGCATGCCAGCAAACGTCTTGGACAAAATTTTTTGATCGATTTAAATGTTTTGCAAGGAATTGTCCAAGGGGCCACAATCGGTCCAGACGATACGGTTATTGAAATCGGTCCCGGAATCGGTTCGCTTACCGAACAATTGGCGAAAAATGCCAAACAAGTGATTGCTTATGAAATTGATAAAAAATTAATCCCAATATTGTCGGAAACTTTACGGCCTTATAAAAATGTCGAAGTTGTTAACCAGGATATTTTAAAAGCCGATTTTTCAACTTTCGCAAAAGACCAATCTCTGAAAATCGTTGCAAATTTGCCTTACTACATTACCACGCCGATTCTTTTTTATTTGCTTAATAGTTCATTGAATTTTCGATCGATTACCGTGATGATGCAAAAAGAAGTTGCGGCTCGTTTGCAGGCTAACGTTGGCAGTAAGGATTATGGAGAACTGAGTTTGGCGATTCAGTATCGTGTTAATGTTGAAATAATTCTTCCGGTGTCGCGAAAAGCTTTTATGCCGTCACCAAATGTTGATTCGGCGGTTGTTCAATTGACTCCGAAAGAAAACTTTCAGGTTTTTCCGCATGAAAAGGAACTTTTTAAAATTATCAAAGCTTCTTTTGCCCATCGAAGAAAATCACTTGTTAATAATTTACTTTATTATTTTGGAAAAAGCGATGAAAATCGGACAAAAATCGAACGTTCGATTTCTGCAAGCGGTTTTGATTTAAATATCCGAGGCGAACGTTTAACTTTGGAAAATTACGAACAATTAGTTAATAATTTGTCTAAAAATACGATTTTTTCTAAAAAATAGACTGTCAAACCTTGCAAAAAATCGTGATATCTGCTAAAATTAGCTAGTCTCATAATACGAGGAGGTAGTATGCCAGAAGTATTACAGAATATTAAAGATAATTTAGATGAGAAAATCGGCAGTCCGATTACGGTGATTGCTCAGGCTGGTCGAAAAAAGACGACCACTCGTAGAGGTGTCCTGATTGAGACTTATCCGTCCTTGTTTGTTGTTGAACTTGACAAGGCCGAGGGAACTTTTGAACGTGTTTCCTATAGCTACACTGATATCCTAACAAAAAATATTGATGTTAATTTTGGACGTCAAGTAAAAACTGCCTAAACTCTCCCAAATGGGAGCTTTTTTTATTCAGAGATTCTTGCACCGCTTAAATCGAATTCTAGTAATTTAATTTGGCAGTCCTGAAGTTTTTCCGATTTATTCAACTGATCAAGCAGAGAATCTGTTTGATCTTTTTTTACGAGCAGCATGACTGTTGTTCCGGCACCGGACAAATAGCTGCCAAAGATTCCCAGCGAGTGGCAAAGATTTCGAACGATTTCTAGTTCCGGAACTAATTTTGCTCGATATATTTCATGAAATTGATCGGATTCTAAGAGCTTGACTACATTATCCCAGTCATGCTTAAAAAGGGCTGCTAACAAAAGGCTGCTTTCGGCGTTATTTCTGACTGCTTGTTTTCTATTCAAATTAACCGGCAAAACATCTCGTGATTCGCTGGTAGCTAATTCGCGCTTAGGTATGACGGCGATTGGCACATAATCACTGGGCGTATCGATTTGATAAATTAAAAAATTCCCGCTTGTCTGTGGGTCGGGACCGCCAACGACGATTCCACCAAAGATTGCTGGTGAAACGTTGTCCGGATGTCCTTCTATTTTTACCGCTCGATCAAGAATCTGTTGTCGAGTTAGATGGACAGATTCAGATAATTCGTTCCCCAGCATTAAGCCCGCAATAATTGCCGAAGATGAAGAACCCAAACCACGAGCCAGCGGGACTTCGGTTTTAACAAAGATTTCATGTGGCTGAATATTTGCGTCAACCGTTAGGGCTGATAGAACTATCATATTTTTTTCATCAGTTGGAACTCTTTTGCCAAAAGGATGATGGACTGTCCATTGATCGCTTTGCTTGCCAATCCTGACTTTTAAGTACAAATTAACTGCCAGGCCTAGTGAATCAAAACCTGGGCCCATGTTGGCGCTAGTGGCTGGAACGATTATTTCAGGCATTAGTGACCTCTTTTGGCTCTATTAAGAGCTTGAATTCATGGACTATCTCAACGCCACGAGCCTTTCTGATTGTCGTCTTCACGGGATTTAATTGAGCGTCTGAGGCTGGATAAGTAATGATAACGACACGGGTGTTTTCACCGACCGGATCATATTGGCGAATATTACGAAAGTTGATGTCGCTCATTAGGAAAAAGGCTGATAATTTGTGCATTACCCCTGGACGGTTAGCTACGTTGAAAACGATGTAACGGCTGGCAATCCGGTCCTTTGGTTTTGCCAGAGTTAAATCGGAAGAAAAATTCGAGTTGAAACTTTCTGGGTAATTAATCCTTTTAACGAGTTCTATCAAATCGGCAGCAACCGAGTTGGCAGTTGGAAACTCACCGGCACCAGGTCCATAGAACATTAGGCCGCCCGAATATCGCCCATTAACAAAAACGGCGTTGTTTTCGTTTTGGACTGATGCCAGCGGATGTTCTTTAGGGACGAGTGTCGGAGCAACCGACAATTCTAATTTATTGGAAATGACCGTAGCATTGGCCAACAGTTTTATTTCATAACCGAGATCAGCTACATCGTGCAAATCGGCTTGGGTGATTGTTCGAATTCCGCTCATTTGAATATCCCGTTGGTTAATTTGTTTTCCGAATGCAAAATCCGTCAGAATTTGTAGTTTATAAGCAGCATCGATTCCATCTACGTCATTAGTTGGATCAGCTTCGGCAAAGCCTTTTTCCTGAGCTGTTTTTAAGGCACTTGAATATGAGATCCGTTTTTGGCGCATTTGCGAAAGGATAAAATTGGACGTTCCATTAACGATCCCATTGATTTGTTCGATTTCATCGGAAGCCAAGCTATTCGAAAGGGATCTTAAAATAGGAATTCCACCAGCAACAGCTGCTTCATAAAAAAGACCGACATGCTTTTCTTTGGCAAGCCGACTTAGTTTTCGTCCTTCGCTGGCGATCAAATCCTTATTGGCCGTAACAACATGTTTGCCAGCCTGAAGTGATTTCTCAATTAAACTCTTAGCTACTGTCTTGCCACCAATAAGTTCAACGACAATATCGATTGCTGGATTTTCGATAATTTTTTTTGGATCGTCGGAAATGTTCAGTTCACCGAGTTCTGGATCGCGTTTTTTTTGAAGATCGTGAACTACCACTTGAGAAAGCTCGAAATTAACTCCGAACCTATTTTGATAGTTAATTTTTTCTTTTTTTAAGATTTTAATCAGTCCGCTGGCGACCGTTCCCAAGCCGAAAATTCCAATCCGATAGTTTTTCATGAACAAATGTTAACACGCTGGCTTGCTTTCTGCTATTATGTCGGCAGAGGTTATATGAAATTTCAAAGTACACGCGGACAAGCAGCGATTGTTGATGGGATTGACGCCCTTATCAACGGATTGGCACCAGATGGCGGGCTTTATGTACCGCTTGTTTTTCCAACGATTGATTTTAATTGGAAAAAATTGCAGGATGAAAATTATCTTCAGATTGGGCAGTTGGTTCTTTCGACTTTTTTTGACGAATTTTCAAATTCTGAAATAGCTGATTTTTTGAAATCGGCTTATCGTGATTTTGATGATTCAAAAATTGTTAGAGTCCATCAACTTGACGGCAAACGAAATTTATTGGAATTGTTTCATGGACCGACTTTGGCTTTTAAAGATATGGCCCTTTCGCTTTTGCCTTATCTGCTGACAGCAGCTATCAAAAAAAGTGGCAGTTCAAAGACTCTTGTTATTCTAACGGCAACTTCCGGTGATACCGGTGGTGCGGCTTTAAAGGGTTTTAGTGATGTCCCGCAGACAAAAATCGTTGTTTATTACCCGTCGGTCGGCGTTTCTAAATTACAGCGTCAGCAAATGACAACGGCTGACGGCAAAAATACTCATGTTGTTGCTGTAACGGGCAATTTCGACGACGCTCAAAAAGCAGTTAAAAATCTTTTAACGGATCATCGATTAATTCAAAAAATGAATGCAGCGTCACTTGCTTTTTCCTCCGCGAATTCAATTAACATTGGACGCTTGATACCTCAGGTTATTTACTATGTCTATGCATACGCTCAATTGGTCAAGGATAAACGCTTATTGGCTGGTGAAAAATTGGATGTAACGGTTCCGACCGGTAATTTTGGTGATATTCTGGCTGCCTACTGGGCAAAAAAACTCGGTGTCCCAATCGGGAAACTAACTGTTGCTTCTAATGCTAATCACGTTCTGACTGATTTTTTTGCAACCGGGATTTACGATGCCGATCGTTCCTTCCAAGTTACCAGCAGCCCGGCAATGGATATTCTTGTTTCCAGTAATTTGGAACGACTTTTATTTGACGTTGCCGGTTCCAAGGCGGTCGCTGCTTGGATGAAAGATTTGGCCGATAAGCGTCGATATCAGCTTGATGATCTTTCTTTGAGCAGGCTTCAGGATTCTTTTAATGCAGCTTTTGCCGATCCTAAAACAACTGCTCAAACAATCCGGGAAACATTTCAGCAGAACAACTATTTATTGGATCCCCATACAGCGGTCGCGGTTTCTGTTGAGAAAGATTTTCCAAGCGATAGGCAACAACTCATCGTTGCAACAGCCAGCCCCTTTAAGTTTGCCGAAACTGTTTTGAAAGCGCTCGGAAAAGAAGCCGGCAATGATCCGCAGACAAATTTGAATCTTTTATCTGATTTGAGCGGTCAAGCAGTTCCTGAGGCAATTAATGGCCTCTTTAATAAAAAAGTCCTTCATACAAAAAAGTTGGCAATCGAGGATTTACCAACTGATTTAAATAAAGCTCTCGGAATTTAAACTTCTTTTTTAGGATGGCCGTCTTTAAAGTGATCGTTATAGATTGCTTTGACGGCTTTTTGTTCGTCTTCCGGACGGACGCCGAGCATGATTGAAATTTCCGAAGATCCCTGATTCACCATTGTCAAAGAAATTCCGGCATTTCTGATCGGGTCAACGATGTCCGCCATTGCGCCGACACGGTTAACTAGCCCTTCGCCAACCACCATAATGATTGCGTAGTCGTTTTTCCACTGGAGATCATCCGGCTGAATTTCGTCTTTAATTCTTTGTGTCAGTTTTTCTTTGCGTCCCTTTGTTAACTGGTTTTTATCCAGAATAATCGTCAGGTCATCAATTCCTGACGGCATATGTTCGTAGGAAATATCCAAATCAGCCATGATTTTTAATATTTTAGCCGTGAAACCGACTTCCCGGTTGACCAAATAACGGTGAAGGTAAATAGCTTGAAAATGATGGGAACTGGCGATACCAGTAATTTTATTTTTATGCGAAACTTTATCGCGCGGAACAATGATCGTTCCGGGCATTTCGGGATGATTCGTGTTTTTTACACAGATTGGGATTTTCCCCTGGATTGCCGGCAGGATTGCTTCGTCGTGAAAAACAGCAAAGCCGGCATAGCTTAGCTCACGCATTTCGTTGTAGGTCATTTCTCTAATTGGTGCCGGATTGTCCACTAAATTGGGATTAACGGCGTAAATCGAATCAACGTCTGTAAAATTTTCGTATAAATCGGCTCCGAATCCGCGGGCTAAAATTGCTCCTGTAATATCGGACCCGCCACGTGAAAAGGTATTGATTAAACCGTTTTTTGTGATACCGAAAAAACCTGGGAAGATAAGTACTTCATTATCGGCAATTTCTGTTTGGGCAATTTTCGCGTAAGAACCTGGTAAAATTTGTGCTTTTCTGGCTTCGTCGCTTACAGTTAAGCCAACTTCTTTTGGTGTTAGAAGACGGACATTCATTCCGAGCTGCTTAAAAATAATCGTGATTAGTCGGGCCGACATATTTTCGCCTTGGGCTGATAAAGCAGCTTTGAAAAACTCATCAGATGGATAATTTGCTTTGGCAACCGAATAGAGATGTGCTTTAAGCTCTTCGATTCCTGTCGCTGGAATTTTAAAGAAATCACCGATAGCTTGATAGCGAAGAAAGATCTGTTCATAGATTTGAGCAGTTTTTTCCTTGCTTAAAATGGCCTCGGCCAGTTGCAGCAAAAGATCAGTAATTTTCACATCGCCTTTGAATCGTTTTCCGGGAGCCGAAACAACGACAATTTTTCTTTCCGGATCGCTTTTTACAATTCGAAAGACCTTTCTGATTTGAGTTCCGCTGGCTAATGAACTTCCGCCGAATTTGACAATTTTCATAAGCCTTATTCTAACCGAATTGTATTAAACTGCATCGAAACTATTTTAAAAAATTGACGAATGTTCGGAATTTGCTGGTATTAATCGTTTTTTTTAGTAGAATATTAGCGAAAGGACATTTATGAAAACACCCCGAGCTGAACGTTTAGTAGATATGACTCATTATCTTGTGGAAAGGCCGCGTACACTTGTGCCGTTGACTTTTTTTGCTAACCGCTATTCTTCGGCTAAGTCATCGATTTCCGAAGATTTAACAATTCTAAAAAAGACTTTAAAAGAGCGCGGCGTTGGACTTTTGGAGACGATCCCCGGAGCTGCCGGCGGAGCAAAATTTTATCCATATATTTTAGAAAGAGAGGCCGATGAATTTGTTAATGACATGCTCAAACAGGTTAATGACGAGACGCGGGTTTTGCCCGGTGGCTACGTTTATCTTTCCGATCTTTTAGGCAAACCGTCGGTTTTGCGCCAAGTTGGTCGTTTGGTTGCAACGGAGTATTTAAACACTGATATCCAGGCAGTTATGACCGCAGCAACCAAAGGTGTCCCGATGGCTGCAGCTGTTGCCGAACAACTAAACGTGCCTTTCGTGATTGTCCGTTCGGGAGAAAACAAAGTTACTGAAGGTCCGACTGTTTCAGTCAATTATTTAACCGGTTCTTCCAAACATGTCGAAAAGATGGAATTGTCCCGGCGCAGTTTACCGACTGGTTTGAATATTTTAATTGTCGACGACTTCATGAAAGCCGGTGGCACGATCAATGGTATGAAGACACTTGCAAAGGAATTTGATTCTGATGTCAAAGGGGTTGCTATTTTTGCCGAAGGCCGGGCTCAGGAGCGCCAAGTCGACGATTTCACCTCTTTGCTGCATGTTGATACTAATCTTGATTCCGGAGAAGTGATTAAAGTTCAGTTTGGAAATTATAAGCAGAACATTTTCAGAGGAAGGGAAAATAAGATTGTCAGAAGTTGATGTTGTTATTTTAGCGGCTGGCAAGGGTGTCCGCATGAAAGACGGTATACCCAAACCGCTGCATGAAGTCGCCGGTCTACCGATGCTTGAATGGATTTGCCGGGCAGTCAGAAAATTCGATCCGAAAAATATTATTGCTGTTCAGGCGGCAGACGAAGATTTTTCTTCTTATGTTGATGAAACCGTTGTTCAAAAAGAACAATTAGGTTCTGCCGATGCTTTGCGAAATGCTTTTCCAAAGATTGACGCCGAAAAACTTATTGTTATTAATGCCGATATGCCTCTGATAACCGAAAATGCTTTGATTGATCTGGTGAAGCAGGGCGAGGGATTCGATGCGGCATTGCTGACGGCCGATCTCAAAAAACCTTTTGGTTATGGCCGCGTGATTCCGGTTGGCGAACGCAACGTTGTCGAACAAATCGTCGAAGAAAAAGACGCAACCACCGACCAACAGAAGATAAATTTGGTTAATGCCGGCGTTTATCTTTTTCGTACCGACTATATTAAACGGGCAATCAATAACGTTACGACTGATAATTCCCAAAGCGAATATTATTTGACTGACGCCCTGCCCGGTGCCAAGATTGTTCAGGCTGCGGATTGGCAGGACATCCTTGGAGTGAATACTCAACAACAATTGGCAGCGGTTAGCAAAATTGCTCGAAAACGGATTAACAATCAGATGATGACCAATGGCGTTACGATGATCGATCCTTTGACTACCTACATTGATGCTAATGTTCTTGTTGGGACCGGCACTATTATTAAACCCGGCACGGTTATCGAACACGACTCGGTAATCGGAGCCGAAAACGTTATCGGTCCGTATGCTCATTTGCGTGAAAAAACTATTACCGGTATTGACGTCCATATTGGAAATTTTGTCGAAACGAAAAACGCCAAGATTGGCGATCATACCCATATTGGCCATTTGACTTATGTTGGGGATGCCGAAGTTGGTCAGGCGGTTAATATTGGCGCAGGAACAATTTTCGTTAATTACGACGGTAAAAACAAACATATAACCAAAGTTGGGGATCGGGCCTTTATTGGCAGCAACAGCAAGTTGATAGCTCCGGTTGAAATTGCTTCCGAAGCCATTACGGCAGCCGGTTCGACGATTACCGACAACGTTGACCGGCATGCAATGGGAATTGCCCGCCAGCGACAGACGAATAAAGCTGATTTTTGGCAACGAATGTCACATGAGGATTTCGCGGCTAAATATGATGCCGAACATGGCCAGGGAGAAGACAAACCATAAAGTACTTTTTATAAATTAGTGATTGATGCCGGCACCTTTTGCTGGTTTTGCTTAAATAAAGACGGATACCGCTTTTGGTCCAGATTTTAAAATTAAAAAGACAGAGATTTAAAAAATGAGGAGAAGGAATTATGCAGGAAAAGAAAAAAAGTTTTATTAGTGTCAGAGATGTTGTTGCTATTGGGATTGGCACGGCGGTCTTCTTTGTTCTAATGCGCTTTTTGGCAGTACCGACTCCTGTTGCCAATACAACGATTAATTTGGGCGAACCCTGGCTCAGTTTGATTGGAGCCATTTTTGGTCCGATCGTTGGTTTTTTGGTTGGCTTTATCGGTCATGCTTTAAATGACACAGCCTCTGGCTGGGGCGTTTGGTGGACTTGGGTTTTTGCCGATGGAGTTTTGGGCTTGTTATTGGGATTAACGAAGTCCCGCCTGAAATTGCAAAGCGAACCTTTAACGAAGAAAAAAATTATTTTCTTCAATATTTGGCAGATCATCTCCAACGCAATTGCCTGGTTTTTGATTGCTCCGCTTGGAGACATTGTTGTTTACAAGCAGCCGGCTGCCAAAGTATTTTTGCAGGGTATTTGGGCTGGCGTTGGCAACATGGTCGCAATTGCGATCGTTGGAACGATTCTGTTGGCTGCCTATAGCAAGACCAGAACCAGGTCGGGATCGTTAAAGTCTGAAGATTAATTTCTATGCCAGCTGTTACTTTTAAAAATGTTAATTTTAAGTACCGCGTTCAAAGCCAAGCCACATTGCATGATGTCAGCTTTGTTTTTGATTATGGGGAGAAAATTATTATTGCCGGGCCTTCTGGTTCTGGTAAAACAACAATTGGTCATTTAATCAACGGCTTGATTCCACAAAGTTTTCCGGGCAAACTTAATGGCCAAATTTTGGTTAATGACCGGGATGTCGCCAAACTGGATATTTTCAATTTGTCTTTTGCCGTTGCCACTGTCCTTCAGGATACCGATGCTCAGTTTGTCGGCATGACAGTTGCCGAAGACGTTTCTTTTCTGCTTGAAAATGAAAATACCGATCATCAGACACTTTTAGAGAAAACCAACTATTGGTTAAAGGAATTAAATCTTCAATCAGTTAGAAATCATCATCCCCAGGAGCTTTCCGGCGGGCAAAAGCAGCGGGTCAGTATGGCCGGGGTTCTAAGCTCGGACAGTAAAATTCTTTTGTTTGACGAGCCATTGGCCAATCTCGATCCGGCGGCTGGAAGAGCAGCAATTGAATTGATCTCCCAACTGCAGAAAAAATTGGATTTAACGGTCATTATTATCGAGCATCGTTTGGAAGAAGCGCTTAAAATTCAAGCGGACAAACTGGTAATTGTCAGTCACGGAAAAATTATTGCCAACGATACGCCGGATCGTGTTTTGCAAAGCGGAATTGTTTCTCAAGTTGGGCTTCGCGAACCGCTTTATCTAACTGCCTTAAAGAAAGCCGGCTTGGATCTTAGCTTGGAGAAACACTTAACGGATCTTTCTTCTTTGAATCAAGGAGTGGTCAGCAAAAAAATTTCCGATTGGCTTGATAGGAAAACCTCTATAAAGAAACAAAGCACTGGTCAACCGATTCTGTCAATCAAAAAGTTGTTTTTTTCTTATCCTAAGCAGAGCGTTTTTAAGGATTTCAATTTAGATTTTTATGCTGGACAAATTACTGCAATTGTCGGCAAGAACGGTTCTGGAAAATCGACCTTTTCGAATTTGGTGACTGGTTTTTTAAAACAGGATTCCGGACAAATTTTTTTCGATGGTCATGGCCTGGATTCTTTATCTGTCAAGGAACGTGCCGATAAAATTGGTTACGTTTTGCAGAATCCAAATCAAATGATCAGCCAAAATATTGTCTTTGACGAAGTTGCTTACGGGCTGAAATTACGTGAAGTCAATCCCCAGGAAATTGATACAAGGGTTCGACGTATTTTAAAGATCTCCGGTCTTGATTCGATGCGCCATTGGCCGGTTTCGGCTTTAAGTTTCGGCCAGAAGAAAAGAGTAACAATTGCGTCTGTTTTGGTTTTGAAACCGCAGATTATCCTGTTGGATGAACCGACAGCCGGACAGGATTATTTAAATTATCGTTCAATCATGAATTTTATTGCTTCACTTAATCAAAAACAGCATACTTCAATTATTGTTATCACTCATGATATGCATTTAATGTTGGAATATGCCGATCGTGCAGTTGCTTTGGTTGATGGCAAGATTCTTGCCGATGATCGACCGGCGGCGCTTTTGAGCAATTTGGATCTTTTAAAACGAGCTTCTTTAGCCCCAACGAGTCTTTATAATCTGGCTCGATTCAGTCGGGTCGATCCAATTAGACTATCGGAAAGACTGGTTGAAAGCGAGGTGGATTTATGAATAATAATTCTTTTAGCCTTGCTTATCGAGATCGGGGTACTTGGTTGGATAAAGCCAGTGGAGCAACGAAATTATTGGCGTTTATATTCCTATCCGGTATTTCGATGATTGTCTTGGACACTCGCTTTTTAATTTTCTTGGTGATTTTATCTCTGATTGTTTTAAAAATCAGTAGGGTAAAATTTTCCGAGGTTTCTTTTTTGATTAAATTGGTTGTCTTTTTTATGGTTATCAATCTGCTGATGATTTATCTCTTGGCACCTGGTTACGGTGCCCAGCTTTATCATTCCAAGGATATTATTTTTGGCAGCGGCCTTTATGCTTTGACGAAACAGGAATTGCTTTATTTGGTTAATATTTCGCTTGAATATTTTGTTGCGGTTCCTCTGGCTTTGATATTTTTGCTGACGACGAATCCTTCGGAATTTGCTTCCGGTCTGAACCGAATTGGAATTCCCTATAAAATTAGTTATGCTGTTTCTTTGGCGCTCCGCTATATTCCCGATGTAACAAAGGAATATCAGCAAATTAGTCTTTCCCAGCAAGCCCGGGGCAACGAGATTTCTAAAAAAGCCGGCTTTTTTAAACGTTTAAGGGGTGCTGCTGCGATTCTTGTGCCCTTACTGCTGAGTTCAATTGATCGAATCGAATCGGTCAGCCAGGCCATGGAATTGCGGAGATTTGGCGCCAAGAAAAAACGCAGTTGGTACTTTTCGGAAAAACTCAAAACTGTCGATTGGCTGGTCTTAGCTAGCGTCTTGCTAATTATCATTGCCGGGGTTATCCTATTGGTGGTTAATGGTGGACGTTTTTGGAATCCGTTCATCCGTTAAAGGAGTTTATTATGGCAAATGAAATTCAGACAGCAATCTTTGCTGGTGGGTGTTTCTGGTGTATGGTCGAGCCATTTGATTCGCTTCCCGGCATTATTAAAGTCCGGTCCGGATATACCGGCGGCCACGTTGATCATCCGACTTATGAACAGGTTTCGTCACATAAGACCGGCCATACTGAAGCAGTTAAAATATGGTTTGATCCGAAAAAAATATCTTACGCCGAACTGGTTGACCTTTATTGGCAGGTGACTGATCCAACTGATGCCGGCGGCCAATTCCAAGATCGTGGAGATAATTATCGACCGGTTATCTTTTTTAGCTCCGACGATCAGTACAAGACGGCGCTTGCATCAAAACAGAAATTGGCTGATTCGGGAGTTTTCGGCGATGATCCGATCGTTACCAAAATTGAAAAAGCTCAGACTTTTTGGGAAGCAGAAGATTATCACCAGGATTTTTACAAATACAATCAGGCTCGAATGAAGGTTCAGGATGCTCCGCGAGATGGTTTTATCAAAGAACATTGGAATAATAAACAAAAAGCTGATGATTAATTCATCAGCTTTTTATATCTTCGTTGGATCAATATGCAATAGATGTGTGAAGAGATGTTTATCTCCCCAAGCGATATTGTTCCCCTGCAAAAAGAAACAATATAGCGTACCGATTCCATAACTAAGTATTTTTCCTGAAATCGCCCAGCAAATCAAAGAAATGCTAACAGCGAATATAAAATTGGAAAGTTGTCCAAGTGGGGCCGAACCATGGAAGAATTTAAAACGAGCCACGTTTGTCAAATTGTCCAGCGGATGCAATACAAAATTGGCTCTCTGAATGACCGATATTCCGATTCCGATACACCAGATTCCAAATAAATCGACTACCAGCTTTGGAATCAAACTAAGTGTTGAGAGCAGAGGCCGAAACAGATTGGCGAATTCAGCAACGAAAACACTGAATAAGAGTCCAAAAATAATATTGCCCAGTGTACGCTGCCAATTAATTTTTTCGACCATGAATAGATTTATCGCTGCCGCTAAAATTGCTTCAATCGCCAAAAAGAGCATGGTTGGTAAATGGGTCACGTTGGCAAGATTAACAGCTGATGCCGACCAGGGAGCGGCGCCTAACTGGGCGGCAATCGATAATCCGTTTCCAAAAGAAATAATTGCCAGGGAAATAAAAAAATAGGTGATTTTCTGTTTTAAAGTCAACTCAAAATATTCCCCGTCCAAATAATACATATTTCTATTAAAACACTAATTATTTATTCAAAAAAAGGAAATAAAAAACCAAGAAATTAATTCTTGGCAATATACTTGCTCAGCACTTGACGCCTAAGCATACGATAGAGAGTCAGCATTAGGGCGATTAAACTGAGAATTCCAGCGAAGATAAAGCAGAAATGCATTGACTTAATAAAGTATTCCGGATGGCTTGGCAGATAATTAACAACTTGTCGGCCGGCTAAACGACTCATATTGAGGAAAAGCATCGTTGTTGCAAAAGTGTTTCCGACAATGAATCCCACATTTCTTGCCAGGGCCATTACCGAACCGGCGATTCCCAACAATGGCCGCGGCACAGTACTCATTGTTAAAGCGTTGTTTGGCGACTGGAAAACAGCCGAAGCCAATCCGTTGGCAATTAGAGTAATTATTAGAAGCGCATAAGGCGATTGACCACCGATTGAAAGGTAACCGATTTGGCTGAGCGTTAAACCGGCCAGCCCAATTAAGGTGATCATTTCTTTATCAAATTTGTCTCCGGCCCAACCTGAAATCGGGGAAAAAATGAAATTGGTGATTGGAAAGGCCATTAGGATTAAACCGGCTTGTCCCGGTGTTAATTTACGTAAATCCTGTAAATAAAAGGGCATTAAAATATTTGTGTAGGAATTAATTGCGAAAACAAGAAAAGCCGTTATCAACGAAATTGAATATAATTGGTTCTTAAAAATTTCCAGCCTGATCATCGGTTCTTTAAAGGATGGCTCGACCTTTAAAAAGGCAATTAGTAGAATAATAGAAAAGATTAATCCGGCGATTACCCAAAAATCTCCGAAACCAACCGATTCGGCTGCATTGATTGCTAGGAAGAAGAAGGCAATAAAACCAAAGAAGAGGGCTGAACCGATATAATCAATTTTTCCATCGGGTTGGGAAATCGTATCTTTGGGAAAATATTTAAAACCAATAAAAATTGCTAAAATTCCAACCGGTACGTTGACCCAAAAAATATATGACCAGCTGAGGAAATTTAAAATAGCTCCGCCGAGTGCTGGGCCGGCAATTGCTCCAAGTGACACAAACATTCCGATTACCGACATGGCTCTTGCGCGAATATTTGGCGCAAAATTAGAGGTAGTAATGCCAAAACTTGTTGACATTGCCATTGAGGCGCCAACGGCTTGAATTGCCCGTGCTGCTAAGAGAAAGATAAGACCGAACTTGGAAATACCGGCTAAAAAGGAACCGATTGTGAAAATGATTGTACCGATTTTGAAAATTTTGATCTTTCCGTATACATCGCCCATACGGCCGAACAAAAGCAGCAAACCGGAAATAACAATCAAATAAACGATTACAGTCCAGGTTGCCTGGTTTAGAGGTATTTTTAAGTCTTTTGAAATCGAGGGCAGGGCAATATTAACGATCGAACCATCGAGCACGCTCATAAAAGTCAGCATGCCCAAAGCGACTAATATCCAGATGTGATCTCTATCTAATTTGTTTGAACTTGTAAAGTTTGAATTTTGCACAAACAACATTCTAACATTTTGTTAGTATAAGTTGGATGACTGAAATTTTAGGACAAACAATATTGGATCAAATTGTTGATCAAAACTTTCCGTTGGCAAGTTTCCCCGCTGAAAAATATTCTCAAGCGGTAGCTGATACTTTAGAAGGAAATTTCGATTTAGATAAGATCAATCATAGCGAAGTTAAAATTAACGGAGGGATTGAAAATGACGGGCAAACCATTTCTTTGGAATTAGCTCCATATCCATTGCCTCTTCGATATATTAATGAATATAAAAAGTTAATTCATGTTGATCAGCAGATTGAAGTTTTTTCTTATTTAATCTTTGAGTCGAATAAAATTAGTCGATCAAAGTTGCAAATTGTTAAACTTCCGGATTTAAAGGATTTGGATTCTCAGATTGAAAAGTTTTATGAAATTGAAAAAAATTGGAAAGCCCCTGAAGAAGACGACGAGAAAACTACTGAAAAAGATGCCAAAACCTCCACGAAAAAGTGAAGGTTTTTTATTTAATGGATAGATATGCGAAAATTAATTAAGTGTTTCAGAACTTCTTTGATTAATTTTTAATAGTTATTAAAGAAGCGAGGGGAGAAAAACGGAGGGGATATATGTTAAAACTCGAACACGTCAGCAAAAGTTTCAATAGTCTTCGCGCGGTTGTTGATGAATCATGGCAACTGGATGATGGTCAGATTTTGGGGTTGATCGGCCAGAACGGTGCTGGCAAATCAACGACTTTCAAGCTGATTTTAAATTTTATTAATTCTGATTCCGGTCAAATTACCTGGAATCAAAAGGCAATTGATAATCAAACGATGAACCAGATTGGTTTTTTGCCGGAAGAGCGCGGACTTTATCCGGACGTTAAGGTGGGCGACCAGATAATGTACTTTGCTGAATTGCATGGACGTTCAAAGGCCGAAATTAAACCAAAGCTTCAAAGCTGGATGGATCGTTTTGATGTTAAGGGCCGACTTAGCGACAAGGTAAAGAAGCTTTCAAAAGGAAACCAACAAAAAGTTCAATTGATTACCGCTCTGATTCACGAGCCGAAACTGATTATTTTGGATGAACCTTTCAGCGGCTTGGACCCGGTTAATGCACAAATTCTTTTGGATATTATTGTCGAGCAAAAAGAAAAAGGAGCGGCGATCATTTATTCATCTCATGACATGAATAACGTTTCGTCGATTGCCGACAAAATCGTCATGCTTAATCGTGGCCATGTTGTCTTGAATGGTCAAACAAGTCAGGTCCGTCAATCTTTTGGTCGAACGAATGTTTATTTGGAATCTCCTCTGACTGCAAATGAACTATCGGCAATCAAGGGTGTTGAAAAAGTTGAAAAATTTGCTGGTGGTCTACAAATTTCTTTAAGCGACCCCAAAGCGGGTGAAAGAATTTTTAAATTAGCTACTAAAAATGGTTATATTACGGCATTTGATCAACAGCCACCGACGCTTGACCAAATTTTTAGAATGAAAATTGGTCCCGATGCGATTGAGGAAGCGAAAAGCGAGGGCTTGACCCATGAATAAGACTTGGATCGTTGCCAAACATGTTTTTTTAAAAAATTTAAAAAGCCCGGCTTATTATTGGATGCTTTTGGCTCCCTTTGTTTTTGTTTTAATTGGTATTGGTGCCAGCTTTCTTATTGGCAAAGCTGTTTCCGGGAATCAGCCAACAGTCGGAATCATTGGTCAGCCCGAACAAACAATTGTTCTTAAAAAAGCTTTGAAGTCCAAGGCAATTGTTAAAGTTGAAAGTGGCGTAAAATCGGCCAAAAAAGCCTTAAGTACTGAGAAGATTGATGCATACGTTAAAACAAATTCTAATTATACGAAGACGGAAATTGTCGCCAATTCCAAGGCTTCGGCTAATTTTGACAGTAGTTCGATTTCGCAGATTGTTAGTAGCCTGAAGACGGAGACCGCTGTTGCGGCATTGGGGCTTTCGGAAAAACAGGTTAAAAGTATTACTTCACCAGCCGATATCCAAACAAAATATGTTTCCGTCGAAAACAAAAAAATCAGTCACGACAGTGGTAACAGCCGTGACGTCCGTTATATTTTCGCCCAAGGAGCCACGATTGTAATTTTTATGTTCCTGGCTATTTATATCCAAATGACAGGGAGCGAAATCGGTACCGAAAAAGGTTCGCGAATTCTTGAAAGTATTCTTGCTGCTGTTCCAGCCCGCCAGCATTTTACCGGTAAGATTATCGCGATTGTCGGACTCTTTATTTTCCAACTGATTACTTATACTTTTATTGCTCTGATAGCTTTTGCTTTAGCGAAACCATTCAATTATTCTAAATATCTTAATTTGATTGATTGGTCGCAATTGGGAATTGGTTTTATTGTTTTAACTGTTCTAATAACTCTAGGTGCAATTATTATATATATTATTTTAGCGGCAGTTTTTGCTTCAATGGTCAGCCGACAGGAAGATGTCGCCAAATCTACTTCGGTAGTTATGTGGATTGCAATGGTTCCATATTTTCTAAGCTTTGCGGTTGCTTCTTCGGCCAATGCGCCGGTTTTCAAAATATTGTCTTTTATTCCTCTGATTAGCCAATCGATAATGCCGATTCGCATGGCGGTCTCTTCGGCAACAACGTTCGATGCCTTGATCGCTTTTGCCTTGCAACTAATAGTAATTTTTCTATTAGTCAGCTTTGCTTCGGGCATTTATGCGAGAAATTCTTTGGATTACGATGACACAAAACCCTTAAAGAAACTTTTGAGGTCTTTTAAAAGTAAAAATTCATGATATACTAAGTAATTGATGCGATGAGTCGAGGAAACGTTAGCTACGGCGCGTTTCTAAACACGGGCAATTGAGTTAAATCTCAGGGAACGCATTTTCCGTTGTCGTTTGGGGTGTTGTGGAACTTCCCGAACTGCCAGACTATTGGTACGTGGACGCAATTGGTAACAATTGTCGTTAGCAACTAACGTAAAGTTGCAAAGCCAAACTAAGAACGGCCTATGGTCGTTCTTTTTTTGTCACCAAAAATGATTAAGATGAAGGTATGTTTAATTTAACGAAGGCCTTTTTAAAAGAAGTTCCGACGGATGCTGCTGTTATAGATTTTCACGAAGTTCATGGTGGCGACATTAATAAAGCCTATTCGCTAACGGATACTGAAGGTGGGAAGTACTTTTTAAAGGTTCAACCAAATTCTGTTCCAGCTTTTTTTCAGCACGAAGCCGATGGCTTGAAATTGCTTGGCCAGGCAGCCCGGGTTCCCAAGGTTATTGCTTTAGGGCATGTTGATCAAGATCAATGGCTTTTATTAGAGTATTTAAACGCGACTAATTATGGTAACCAATATTCCCTTGGCCAGGACTTGGCAAAGATTCATTCAATTACGAGTCCTAACCGGCAGTTTGGTTTTGGCAAGGATTTTAAAGCTGGGAAAACCAGCAAAATCAATACTTGGCAATCTAGTTGGAATGATTTTTTTGTTAAGCAGCGTTTAAATGTTTTGCGCGGTCTACTTGTTAATGAAGGCAAGTGGAATGATGATCAAAACTATGAAAAAGCGATTGAAATTTTTCAATCGCTAATGGAGAAACGCGATAGCCAACCGAGCCTGCTTCACGGAGATTTTTGGTCGGGCAATTTTATGTTCGATGCTGATAGTGGTCAGCCGATATTTATCGACCCGGATGTTTATTATGGTGATCCGGAATTCGATATTGGAATTACAACAGTTTTCGGTGGCTTTAATCAAGACTTTTATGCTGGCTATCAGGATATTAGACCATTTCAAGCCGGTGTTGAAAAACGTTTGATGTTTTACCAACTTTATTATTTAATGGTTCATGCGCATTTGTTTGCCGGCTCTTATATTCAGGCTTATCGCGGAAAACTTACACAGATTATTCAACAATAAAAACCTGGTCATTTATCAGATCAAATCTTGACCAATTTTTATTTAAATTTTCTGGCAATGATAATTCAGCCTGTTTCCAGAATTTTTTTGAATTAGTGGCGCCGTTTTTTTCGCCAATCACAATCAATTGGCCGCCACGATCAAAAAATTTGTTGACGCGCAGATAATTTAAGATTAGCCAGTCACAATTAGAATGTTGAGGCGACCAGGCCAATAGAACAACGTCGGTATCTTTTAAATAGTATTCAATCGCTGCAGTTGCTTCCATTTTGATAACATTTGTTACCGGTTGTAAGGGGTGGCTCATCACCTGCCAATCAAAGTTATCGGTTGCCTTAATTGGATAATCTTTTTTTAGTTCACGGATTCCAGCTGTTAAAAAGCCGTTTCCGGCCATTATTTCGACCGTTGGTCGGTCATTTAGGAATTTTAATAAATCACGTATCCATGGTTTTGAAATATAGGCAAACATTCCGTATTTTTCAATCAGATAATCACGATAATCGTTCAAAAGTCCATCCAGTTCTTCAGCAGGACGGACTTTTTGCTGGATTTCCAATTCGGACATTCCCGGAGTAATTTGTTTGGACAAAAAATCCTGGATTTCAATGATCATTGAATCGGAGAGTTCGAGTTTCGGCAATTTATTCGGTAGACGTTTTTTGCTGATTGCCAGATCAGAAAAAAGCAGCGCATCAATTAGATCGCTGACTGAATAAAGTTTGGCAAAATAGTCCCGGCAGGCTTTTAAGCGGGGAATGTAGGTCTCAAGATTAAAAGTCATTTTGATTATTAAAAAGGTCGAGCGATTCTTGATGATCGATGTTGATTAAATCACCGGTTGAGCGACGGCCTCGAGCATGCAGATAACCGGAAATTAATTGGAGAATTTCATATTTATCGTTGTTGTCCAAAGGAGTATCATTGTAAGTTAATTTTGACGAAGTAATCATCGCCTTGGCTAAATCAACTTGATCGTTATTGTAGCGACCGACTAAATAGTCCATTGAAACATCAAAATAATCTGCCAATTTCTTGACCTCTAAATAATTCGGGTTTCGTTCGCCGCGTTCCCAATTGCCGATTTGGGATTCGGTGTTTTTGGCTTCGCCCCTTGATATGTTTTTGTTCAAAGCTTTGGCAAGCTGCTTTAAAGTGATCCCTTTGCCTCGCCGCAATGCCCTCAATCTCTCTGGAAACATGCCTCTATCTTATCAGGAACGAGGATTTTATTAAACGCGCACCTCTGTTCGTCTTTTTACTATAGGAAAGATTGCATAAAGAATACAAGAGTCCTGAAGCTGTTTTCACAGGATCCTTGCGAGCTTAAGTGTTTTCATTGATTTAAAAGATATTAGGTAATTACTAATGGCAGCCAGTGCTATTCTACATATGTGTTAGTTAATACTGTGACGGTTCTATGCGGGGGAGGTGTTCATAAATCAAAAATACATCAGCTGAACGTTGGTTTGGCTTAATTTTGGGATTATTGTTAAACGCTTTGGGAAACGCACTTTCTGTTTCCGGGAACATGGGAAGCGGTGTTTGGACAGCCTCTGCTGTTAATTTAAGTAAATGGACCGGACTTAGTATTGGAATCTTTTTATTTATTAATGGGTTCTTGAATGCGTTGACCAACCAATTTCTGATTCACCACTTTGATTGGAAACGTTTTTTGAATGAAATGATTTTTATATGTTTTTTTAGTTATTTTATTGATTTCTTCGTCATTTTTTTCAATAATCTTGGCATTGGTCATTTACCGATAATTCTAAGAACTATTGTTTCCTGCTTGGGAATTACTCTCTTTTGTATTGGTATTTCTTTATATCAGCGGGCAAATATTGTTATGCATCCCAACGACGATACAACCAATATCCTGCGTTTTCTTTATTTAAAAGGGAGTGCGACCGGCTCTCAATTGATTGATTTTGTTCCGCCTATTTTAGTTATGATTGTCTCTTTTATTTTTACTCATCATATTTATTCCGTGAACATTGCAACGCTCTATTCTGTTTTATTCAACGGCTTAATTATTAGAATGTCGGATGAGCTTGTTTGGCCTCATTTGGAGCACAATTTTCGTGAAAAAATTAAGCAGCCGTCAATGGAGCAGAAAATTTAAAATATAGCTCGGATAATTTGTTGAATTTTGATCCTTTTTAATTCAAATTTTAGTTTGCATTTATGAAAGATTTTTCGAAAGCAAAAAATCTGTAGAAAGGGTATATTGAAAAAGATGTTGCGTTGGTTAACCAGAATTGTTGTTTTGATCCTTGTGATCTATTTAGGAGCTTGTGCCTATTTCTTTAACGTTGCCGAACTCCGCAATTCTGAAAACGACAAAAATTATACCTACGCCGGTTTGCCAGCCAGCCTTAAATCTTATGTGAACGATTTTCAAAAACGTTACCAAGCTTCCGGTAAGATAGTGACAATTAAAAACGATGGTTTGAAATTGGATGCCTATTATTTGCCAGCCGAAAAAGCAACTAACAAGACTGTCATTGTCATTCATGGTTTTCGTCGCAATAAGACCGGTATGAAAGCTTATGCTGATATGTTTGCTAATTTAGGCTACAATACGTTAACGGTCGATAATCGTGGTCATGGCAAGTCTCAAGGCCATTTTGTTGGTTTTGGCTGGTTGGACAAAGGGGATGTCGAAGCCTGGATTCGTTACCTAATCTCAAAAAATAAAAATGTCGAAATCGTTCCCTTTGGCATCTCAATGGGCGGAGCGACGGTCGCAATGATGTCGGGCGATTCCTTGCCTTCAAATGTCAAGGCGTTGATCGAGGATTCCGGCTACACAAGTGTCGAGGCAGAAATCACTTATGAAGCAAAAGAAATGTACAATCTGCCGCAAAAACCTTTCGTGTCAACTGTTAGTTTAATTTCAAAATTGTTGGCCGGTTATTCATATACTCAGGCTAGTGCTGTTAAACAAGTTGAGAAAAATACCCGACCGATGCTTTTTATGCACGGTGGTGCCGATAGTTACGTGCCAACAAAAATGGTTTATCAACTTTACGATGCTGATAAGGATCCACGAAAACAGCTTTGGATAGCTCCAAATTCTGGTCACGTGGAAGGCTTCGCCGATCATCCAAGCGCTTACACAGCTCAGATTAAGAAGTTTCTTAATCTATATTTTAAGTAATAATTTTTTCATTTGTTAGAATAAAGAGGTTGTTCGAAAGGAAAATAATAAATGTCTACTTTATGGTTAGAAATTTTGGATTACGTTTATGTAATCCTTCAACAAATCTTATTCCTTGCTTTGAGTGTCATGCTGATCTGGGGAGGATTCTTCATCAAGAATCATGGCCTTGGCCTTCAGCTGAACGCAACAAGCGATGCTAAAGATAAGAAACCAGCTACTAAGACAGCTGTGAAAACCGTTACTAAGATTAAGGGCCAGTATAAAGCTTATGCTTGGCTTTACATCGGCATGTGGATCCTGAGTGGTTACTTTATCATGTATCAAGTAATTTTCTCATTGGTTTCCCTATTTATTAGCGGAAGTTCATCTTCTAGTACAAGCAGTTATTAATTAATGATTTGGAGATTGTCAAAAACACCTGTTTTTTTGCGGGTGTTTTTTTGTTTGTAAAAGTGAACTTGCACTTTCATTTTTAAGTATTTACTATAATAAAAGATTGTTTAAAAATCGAAAGGATCAATATTGGCACAAGATTTAACTTCAAGCAAAGGTACTTTTTTGCTTGATAAAGATAAAAAACTCTCTTTGGAACAAAAAAAGTTGATTCAAAAAATTATCACTTTTAGTCAAGAAAATATTTCATCGGAAAAGACCAGTATTTTAGTGATTGAAGGGGATGCTGGAACTGGTAAAAGTTTAATTCTTCAACAGGTTTTTACGAATATTCAGCGAATAAGTCAAGAAGACTCCCAATCTTCTCTTTATCGGACAAAAAATTTTTTATTGGTCAATCATGCCGAAATGCTGAAAATTTATCGTAAATTAGCCGGAGACAATCCTGATTTAAAGAAAAATAGTTTCATGAAGCCGACATCTTATATCAATCAAATGGATAAGCTTCAGCAAACTGGAGATGTTGTCTTAATTGACGAAGCACATTTATTATTAACCCAAAGTGATAATTACAATAAATTTCATCAGAATAATCAGTTATTGGAAATAATTAAACGCAGTCGGGTTCTTGTGCTTGTCTTTGATCCTTACCAGGTTCTTAAATTCAAGAGCCTTTGGAGTAAAGAAAAATTAGTTGATTTAATTGCTGCTTACCCGCATGAAGTTTTTCACTTAAAGCAGCAATATCGTATCGAAAATGCTGGTAATAATTTAGCGAATTGGATTAACCAATTTACGCGTCAACGCAAAATTGTTTCCTCAGTTAAAAGCAGACATTTTGATTTGAAGTTTTTTGAAACCCCCCGCTCAATGTTTCAACAAATCAAACTACATAATGAACAAGTTGGTCTTTCTCGAATGTTGGCAACGACCGATTTTCCTTATACGGTTGGTAAAGGAGTTTGGTATGTTCAAGCGGGAGGTTTTCGTCTTCCTTGGGACCAGTTGGATATCGGCAACGAACCATGGGCTTTGCGGGATGAAACCATCAATGAAGTCGGTTCGATTTATACAATTCAGGGTTTTGATTTGAATTATGTTGGTTTGATTATCGGCCCGTCAATCGCTTATGATGAAAAGAAGGAGAAAGTGACAGTCGATCCTCGTGGTTACGAAGATCATGCTGCATTTCGAACTCCACAGGGCAGCAGCATATCAACAGAAGATCAGCAACAAATTATGTTGAATGCTTTGAATGTTTTATTAAAACGCGGCCGCAAAGGCTTGTATATCTATGCCTGTGATAAAAAACTGCGTCATTGCTTGGAACAAGTCACAATCGTTAATGATTAATTTATACAAAAAAGACCCTTTAGGTCTTTTTTATTTTTCAAACGGATAACGAAAATCCCATTGATTACGAACTTCGGTCATGATCCGCATAACTTCCTTAGTCTTTTTTAAAGCGATATTTTTTATTTGACCGTTAATCATTTTTTGCATATCTTCGGTCTCGTAATTAAAAGCCTGATTTTGATTTCCGGCTGAAATTATCTCTGTTTTCCCTTGGTTGTCGGTAAAGGTTGCGCTACTTGCTCGCGGATAATCTATTACTGTAAAGTATCCTTTTTCGAAAGCGGCAATTCCCATCTTTGGCATTTTTGCTCGAAAGGTCAAAGAAACATTTGCAAATTCATCTTTTTCGGTCCGCAGTGAAATTGTTGAAGATTCGTCAACGCCACTAGGGAAACGATGCATGCTTGTCCCTGTTAACTGTGGCCTACCATCCAAAAATTCTTCCACAAAGGCTAGGGCGTAGACACCGATATCCAGTAAAGCGCCACCGGCCAGATCTGGATTGAAGAAACGGTTCTTCAGGTCGGCTTCTTTAAAACTGCCGAAGCTTGCCTGTACCATTTTTAGAGCTCCCAATTGGTGGTCACTGGCAAATTGATGAATCTTGGCATATAAAGGCATATGGTAGATTGTCATCGCTTCGGCAAGAACTAATCTTTTTTGATTGGCAAGCTCGATTGCTTGTGTGAGTTCTTGGCTGGTCATTGTGATCGCTTTTTCGCTCAGTACATGTTTTCCGGCTGATAAAGCCGGCAAAATTGTTTCAATATGAAAATTATGGGGAGTCGCGACATAAATAATATCGACCATCGGATCGGCTAAAAGTTCCTGCAAATCTCCATAAGCTTTTGGAATTTTATATTTCTTTGCAAATGCATCGGCTTTAGCCTGCGAACGCGAACAGACGGCATACAATTCTGCTTCTGCTTGATTAAAATTTTCCGCAAAACTATTGGCTATATTGCCAAGACCAACAATTGCCCAATGATAAGTTTTTGCCATAATTTATCCTCTTAGTTCAATCCATTATCTGCTCCTTCATTTTATCAAAACGGACCGGATTCGTTATTTCTTAACACGTGTTTGCTCGATAACCTGACGCATCGAATTTATGACTTGGTCGGTTTGTTTATTTAATCGGTGGCCAACGAGAGTAAATAGGGTATCGATAATTGTAATTTGTGCAACTAACGAACTCATTGATTCTTGACGAAAATTAACTTCTTCGGAATAGGAATTCAAAACTATATCGGCATTTTTCGCAATTGGTGATTCCGGGAAAGCTGTGATTGCCACAATTTTTGATCCATTTTCTCGTAATTTGTTTTCAACCAAGAGAGTATCCTGATTTCGACCGGAATGACTGATAACAATTCCCAAGTCTTTGCTTGTTAGATGAGCTGCTTGCATAATTTGAATGTCATAATCCGGGTGGCTGACAATATTCAAGTTAGTTCGCAAAAATTTATGATAGGCATTGAAGGCCACGATTGACGAACCACCAATCCCGAAAAAGCCGATCTTGTTTGAAGATACCAACCAGTCAACGACCCGATCCAAATCTTTCATATTAAGGTTGGCAGCTGTTGCGGTTAAAGCGGCAATGCCGGCTGAAAAAAGTTTTTTAACGATTTGCTCACTTTGGTCGCTTTGTTTGATTTCCGTGAAGAAATCCGAACTACTGTTTTTTTTACTGGCCGATAAAGCGATCAGAAAATCACGAAAATTTGGATAGCCGAGATGACGTGTAAAACGAGAAATAGAAGCAGTCGAAATACCAATTTTATCGGACAGGCTTTGAATCGTCGCATCCATTACCGAATCTTGATGGGAAAGAATATAATCGGCGATCTTTTTTTCTCCAGGATGCAATTTTTCATAATATGATCTGATTGTCTCTGTTACATTTTGCACTAAGATTTACCCCTATGTAAATATTTTACACATAAAAACTTGATATGAGTAAAAAAATTACATAAAATAGTAGCGTTAAGAAGGAGCAGAGATGAAAGTTGGAATGATCGGCCTTGGTAAAATGGGCCTTAATTTAGTAAAAAATATGATCGACAACAAAATTGAAGTGGTGGGATTCGATTTGAATAGTGATTCCATTAATAAGGCGGCTTCTTATGGCGCACAAACTGCTGTTGATACTCAGGATTTGGTTGACAAGCTGGATTCGCCGAGAATTGTTTGGGTAATGGTGCCTGCTGGAAAACCAACCAATTCGACAATTGATGACTTGATTGGGAAACTTGATGCTGGCGACATTTTGATTGATGGCGGAAATTCGAATTATAAGGATAATTTAGAACAAAATAAGCGCACTACTGCAGCTGAAATCAAGTTTTTCGATGCAGGCACTTCCGGTGGTATGGAAGGGGCTTTAGAAGGCGGTAACTTCATGATTGGTGGAGATGATCCTGAAGCTTGGAAGACAATCGAACCATTGTTCAAAGCTATTTCGGTAAAGGATGGCTATCTTTACACCGGTAAACTTGGTTCGGGTCATTATCTTAAAATGGTTCATAACGGTATCGAATATGGCGAGATGCAAGCGATTGCCGAAGGGTTTGAAGTCCTGGAAGGCTCGCAATTCGACTATGATTATGAGGCTGTTGCAAAATTATGGAATCATGGATCCGTTATCCGCGGCTGGTTGATGGAATTAGCTGAAGATGCCTTTTCCAAAGATCCAAAACTCGATCAGATAGCTGGACGAATGCATTCTTCCGGAGAAGGCAAGTGGACACTCGAAGAGGCAATGAATATGCGTATTCCAACACCCGTCATTGCTCTTTCACTAATGATGCGTTATCGTTCGATGCAGGATGACACTTTTACCGGTAAGGTTGTTGCAGCACTCCGTCATGAATTTGGTGGTCATGCCGTTGACAAATGCGATAATTAAATTGAATACAACTAGGCAGTTCAACGATTAATTTCCATAGGAACTGTCTTTTTATTTTCCAATAATTTTCGATCCTTGTTAAAACTTTCCTATAGTAAGATAAAATATGGATTGACTGGTTTTAAATCAACCCAGTACCGCATGACGCGGTGATTACCAGGACGGAGTTGTTTTAGATGAGAAAAATTGCCATTATCGTTGATAGTTCGAGCTATATTCCTAAGGACCAATTAAAAAAGCATCATATTTATGTTATTGACAATCCGATCATTTTTGGAGAAACTATTTATCATGAGTCTAATTGGCCGGTTAATGCAGATTTTTATCAGCAGATGGCAGTTACTCCATTACAACCAACGACAAGCCAACCGGCTCCTGGTGATTTTGAAGCGGCTTTTAAAGCCGCCAAAGCCGATGGCTATCAGCAAGCACTTGTTATCACACTTTCTTCCGGATTTTCGGGTACTTTTGTCAATACCAGTACTGCTGCTTCACATTACCCCGATCTTGATATTCGTGTTTGGGATTCGCGAATTGCCTGTGCCGGTACTGGGCACCAGGCCCTCTTGGCAGCTGATTTAGCCGAAAAAGGCATTGGCCTTGATGAAATTTTGAGAAGATTGCAGATTCTTCGCAGCCGTACAGGTGTTTTCTTCGTTGTTGATTCAATCAATCATTTGCAGCGGACTGGACGCTTGTCTGGCGGGCAGGCCTTGATTGCCGGTCTGCTAAACATCAAGCCGATTCTGAATATTAATACCAATAAACAGGGTAAAATCGATGCAGTTGCTAAAACGCGCAAAATGTCTGGTGCTTGGCGTTATATCGAAGAGCATTTTTCTAAAGTAGCAGATGATTATCGGCGGGCAGGTTGGCCGCTCCGTGTTTCGATTGTTGATGCCAATAATCCTAAACTGGCCGACGCCTGGCTTAAAAAAGCTAAAAAACTTTGGCCGGAAATTATTTTTGAACGTGGTATTATTGGTCCTTTGATTGGTGTTCATATCGGCGGGAAAGCAGTTGGTTTAATCTGGGGAGAAGATTATAAAAGATTGGAGGATTGAAATGATAAAAAATGTTGCGGTGATCGTCGACAGTTCTTTTTATATTCCTAAAGAAGATCAGCAAAAATATGATATCTATGTCATTCCGACTCCAATTATTTTCAATGGCAGAATTAGATATGATTCCGATTGGAGTTCGGCAACCAAGTTTTTTAAAGATATGAACTCTGCTAAAAACATGCCCTCGACTTCGATGGCTAGCCCAGCTGACGTCTTGAAGACCTTTGATCAAGTTAAAGCCAATGGGTATAGACAAGCAATTTTAATGACGATGGCTAGCGGAATTTCCGGTTTTTACAATATGTCGGTTAATTTAGCGAACGAATATCAAGGACTTGATATTCAAGTTTGGGATTCTAAATTTACTTTAATGGTTTCCGGAGCACAGGCTTTATTAGCAGCCGAACTCTCGGCCCAAGGTCTTCCACGTGAAAAAATTTTAAAAGAAGTTGCTTTGCTTCGCGATTCGACCAGAGTTTTTATTGTCGTTGACGATATAAGCCATTTGAAGCGGACTGGTCGTTTGGCTGGCGGCGCGGCTTTGGTCGCCGGTTTATTGAATATCAAGCCGATTTTGGTTTTTAATAAGGAATCAAAAATTGTTGCAATTGGTAAAGAACGGCAGATGAAACGCGCCTGGAACTGGCTTTTAAAACAGTATGCCGTCGATGCCCCGGATTATGATCGACCGATTCGAGTACTGTTTGCCGATGCAAATAATCGGGCTTTGACAGAAAATTGGCAGGCTGATTTTCATACAAAATATCCCGATGTGCTTACTGATTTTATTCCGATCGGGCCATTGATCGGCGTTCACACTGGTGAGAAAGCGGTTGGCTTCGTTTATATGGATGATTGGAAAGATATCGCTCGCCATCATTAAAATATTAATATTATTTTAATTTTGAATTGTTACTATATATACTAATGAGAAGTAAGAGGCTGTTTTTAATATTTTTTTCTCTTGTAGTGGTTTGCTTGATCTTTTTTGTTTGGAGCGACCATATTAGTGGTAAGACGACCGATTCGGATTCGAAAAGGAGCTCTTTGGAAACTATTCAATCGGATGTTGAAGATGGTATAGATAAAATACTTGATAAAAAAACTACTAGTTCTAGCAGCAGCACAAAGACATCGACTAAGACGATTTCCAGCCCAATGATTTCTCAGTCTGAATTTACAAAGAAGATCAATGCCGTTGTCGGGGATTCTAAAGCTAATGTCTATGTTTTGGATACTAAAACCGGCGCTAAATTAACTTATTCAAATGGTGGCAAAGACTTTTGGCTTGCCAGTTCCGTTAAGGCTTCGATTTTAACCCAGATAGTGAAGAATGATGGTCCTTTGACTGGTGATTTGAATGATATCGCTACGGAAATGGTCGAGATATCCGATAATCAATCAGCAATCGACTTGTTTGACGATATTGGTGGTTATCCGGCCCTTGAAGCCTTGTGGAAGAATTTGGGAATGACTTCAACGGTTGCCAACACCGAAGGTTTTGGTTTATCGACTTCTACAGCTTCTGATCAAATAAAATTATTGAAATATATTTTGACGATGTCAACCAGTGATAAGGATTATATCTTGAACCTGATGTCCAATATTACCTCGAGCCAGCGTTTTGGGATTGGCGTGATGAAAGATCCGGCTTTTAAAAACGGTTGGTTAAATGCCGATAATGGTACTTGGCACGTTAACACAATCGGTTATTCTGATCACGAACGTTACTTGGTGGCAATTTTGACGGAGAATAACACCGACCAGGACAGCGGCGAAACGCTTGTCAGCAAGATTGCCGGTTATATTATTCCTAAAGACAAGAACAATTAGGCTGCCTGCTTGATTGTTTTTTTTTTATTAAAAAAGACTGGGTTTGCTATATACCATTAGTTCAATTTAAAATTAATAGGAAGATATTTTTAAAAATTCAGGAGACCAAAAATGGAAGATGCAAGCAGACAATCGGAATTGGTTAGAAAGGGAGCTGTCAGCAGCAGTGGTTTAGTCGAGGCGGCTTTAAGTAGAATCGAGCAGGGCAATTCTAAACTTAATGCGGTTACTTATTTACGATCCGACAAAGCATTAAAGGAAGCCCAACAATTGGTTGATCACGGCCAGCCTTTTTTGGGTGTCCCGATTCTATTAAAAGGGCTTGGTCAAAGACTGACTGACGAACCGGCGACTGCCAGTTCTCGTTTGTTAAAGAATACCGTTGCCGACCAGACTGATTTTTATGTTCAAGCTCTGCAAAAAGCCGGCTTTATCGTGATTGGCCAAACAAATGCTCCGGAATTTGGTTTTAAAAATATCACCGATCCGACTCTTTACGGATCGACGCGCAATCCCTGGAATCTTGACTATTATTCGGGTGGTTCTTCGGGAGGAGCAGCCAGCAGCATGGCAGCTGATTTCGTTAGTATTGCCAGTGGCAGCGATGGCGGCGGTTCGATTCGAATTCCGTCCTCCTTTTCTTCTTTGATTGGACTAAAACCAACGCGTGGACGAATTCCGGTCGGCCCGACTGACTGGCGGACTTGGCAGGGAGCTTCAATCAGTTTTGCCTTGACGCGTTCGATTCGGGATAATGCCCATTTACTTGATGCGCTTCAGGTTGTTCAACCAGCTGCTGCTTTTACTACGCCGCTCTATGAACCGGGATTTTTTGCCAATATGGATAAGCTGGGCCGTAATCTGACAATTGCTTATACGACTAAATCTCCAGTTGGTACAGAAGTTAGCGATGAAGCGAAAACAGCTGTCGATGACGCTGTTGATTTTCTTAGGTCGGAAGGTTTTCATGTCGAAGAACGGGAAAATCCGTTAGATGGCAAAGAAATCATGCGGCTTTATTATCTAATGAACGCTGGCGAGACGGCAGCGATGTTCGCCGATATTGAAAAAGGAATTGGACGGCCCACAAATATTCAGGATATGGAACTGATGTCCTGGGTGATTTATCAGGCCGGCAAGCTTGTCAAGGCTGGAGAATACAGCCAGGCCCTTAGCAAATGGGACATAGCTAGTTATCAAATGAATCAGTTCCACCAAGATTATGATCTTTACCTGACACCGACAACTGCCTATCCAGCGCCCAAGTTGACGGACCAGCTGATTGGTTCGGAATTAATTGATCAGATGAAACAAGTAACTTCTTTAAATGCAGCTGAACGTCAGCAATTGATTTATGATGCTTTTTTGCCAAGTTTGGCATTGAGCCCTTTCACTCAACAGGCTAATCTGACCGGTGAGCCAGCTATTTCTTTGCCTACTCACTTGACGAAGAACGGCTTGCCACTGGGAATCCAGTTTCAGGCGGCAAAGGGTCGCGAAATCGATCTCTTAAGAATTGGCCGTTTGTTTGAAAAACATAATTTATTCCATTTTCTCCATCCGACGATTTTTTGAGTTAGCTTAAGAGTTCAACAAAAAAATCCATAATTTTTCTATTTATTTTTATTGGCTAAAAATTCTTCGATATGGTTTTGTCGATATTTGGAAGGCGTGATTCCACATAATTTATTGAAGGTTGAGATAAAGTAGCTTTCGTCAACAAAAGATAGATACTCGGATATGTCTCGAATTTTTAATTGTGTTGTCTTCAATAGTTCTTTAGCATCAGCAATTTTTAATTGTGTCAAATACTTTTTGATGGTTGTTTCGTATTTCTTTTTAAAGGTCGGATTCAATTTTTGTTCGGAAATCTCTAATTCATTGGCAACATCTTTCAATTTAATGTTTTCTCTCGAATGGAGTTTGAGATAGCGTTCAATTTTATCCGCATTATCGATAAATAAGTTCTCCCGCCATTTTTTTAATTCATTAAAATACGCATATGGAATTTCTTCCAACCAGCCGTCAAAATTCAAGATGTTCGTTTGTAATTCTATTTTTTGCACAGTAACGGATTGCAAAAAAATAACTTTTTCAAATGGCAAACCATCTTTTTCTGCTCTGTCGGTTAGCTTGCTGATTATATCTATTAAGATATCTTTTTCACCTCGGATTACATTGCTGGTCGTAAGGGCATCGCCGAAGACTTTGCATTTTTTCATTTGGATGATGTACTTTTTGAAATTTTTTTCATCCAGCTTTGAAATACAATCAACCATTTTATTTGCATAACGATGAAAATTATGCAGATTTTCGACCGGTTTGATTTGTTGAATCGAATCACTGATTTCGTTTAAATTATAGATAATTAAATTCCAATTTGGAGCAGATTCTTTTTTGTACAAAAAATAACTTAGCTTAGCCAAACTTGTCGAATGATTAATAAAGTCTATGTTCGAAAAACTGCTTTCGGAATTATTCAGACTATCAATTTTTGGCGATAATATAAGTCCTTCATCTTTTTCCAGTGGAACCAGCAACATATAGCCGACATTATATTTAACTAAAGAATAAAATCCTTCCTTTGATAATTTACTGGCTCTGATCATTAATCCATGGTTATAGTGTTTGGGATTTTCCAAGATTGTTTGGATACCTTTTTTGTTGTATAGAAAAATATCTACCGAGGCCGTTTTTTCTAAAAAAGCTAACTCGTCTTTATACATATCTTTTTTATTATATCCGCTTGATAAAATAATTTTATCTTTTGTAATTAATGTAACCGAATGATAAATTATCTTCTTCTTTATCAAATGTCAAACGTGATAATATTAAGTGGACGATATCCTTATATTAGGTGACTAATATTGAAGTATATTTTTAGGAGATTAAATGGATACAACGATTTCTTATCAACGCCTTTGGGAACTGTTTAAGAAGAACTTTTTCTTTATGCTTTTTTCGGCACTTATTTTTGCGATTGTGGCTTTTGCAATTTGCAAATTTGTGATTGCACCAAAATATCAGTCGACCGCTGCCATACTGGTTAACCGCAGTCAGGATGATACGGCAACGACGGCCCTGAGCGATGAACAGGCCGATGTTCAACTTATTTATACCTATAAGGATCTTATTACTCGCCCGGTAATTTTAAATAAAGTTGCCAAAGAACTGAAATCGACTTATCCAAGTTTAACCTCAACCTCTTTAACAAAAATGATCACTGTTTCCAGCACGACTAATTCCCAAATCTTTTCAATTGCTGTTCGCTCGACCAGTTCACAAGAAGCTAAAGAGATTGCTAATACGACTGCTTCGGTTTTCAAAAATGAAGCTGTTAGCTTAATGGGCAAATCAATTTCTAACGTAACGGTTGTTTCTAGTGGGATTATAAACAACACCCCGGTTTTTCCAAATACTAAGTTGTTCTCTTTGGCTGGCTTTCTTATTGGCGGCTTTTTGGCAGTTGCTTATGTCTTAATTAGGGAACTTTCCGACAATACTTATCGCGAAACTGACTATATCGGTCAGCTTGGTTTTAATAATCTTGGGACTGTTAATTATGCAGCCTTTCATAAAAGGAGAAAGTAATTAATGTTTTCAAAGAAAAATCCTCAAAAATTATCAACAAACGATTTAAGGTCTTCTCGTTATGGAATTCCCTTGGTTACTGTTCAGGACCCACAAGATGTTGTTGCTGAACAATTCAGGGTTCTCCGGGCCAATATTGATTTTGCGGCAGCTTCGTTGAAAAGTTTTAAAACGGTTCTTTTTACGAGTGCGGAAATGTCTGATGGTAAATCGACCGTTGCTCAAAATTTAGCAGTTGCCTGGGCTCAAAATGGTAAACGGGTTCTTTTGTTAGATGCTGATCTTCGTCGGCCAACTGTTCACAAGACTTTTTCAATCTCCAATGAGCGTGGGCTGACGACCGTTTTGGCGATGCATGATCAACCGGCTTCTTTAATCAATTCAACTGAAGTTCCCAATCTTTATGCGATGGCTTCCGGACCGATGCCGCCTAATCCTTCGGAATTATTGTCTTCTGATAAGATGCTGAAAGTTATCACCTGGATGCAGGAACAGTTCGAAATGGTTGTGATCGATTCAACGCCGCTTTTATTGGTTCCTGATGCGCAGGCGTTGATTCCGCGTTCTGACGGAGTTGTTTTAACCGCCATGCTTGGCAAAACTAAAAGAAAAAGTATGGCTTCGGCTGCTCATATCCTTAAATTAGCCAAAGCGAATGTCCTCGGGGTTGTTTCCAGGGATCCTCAGCGGGCTGACAGAGGCTATGGATATGGTTACCGCTATGGTTATACTTCTACCAACGCTATGACAACGGAAGATATTCCCAAAGACACTTCGAATCATTCTGCCCTAGTGAAAACGAAGGTTCAACCAACTAGTTCAACAAATACTGAACAATTAAAGCAGGAAGAACCCGTGAGGAAACCTTCGCCATCTTCAAAAATACAAGCTGCTAAAACAGCACATATTTTTGATAAAGAAACCGTTGCAGAAGCTCCAAAGGCATCTCAAGTAAAAAATCCTAAGCCTTCTTGGTCAAGTTTTAGTTACACAAGTGGTGAATCTGAGAAATCAGAGACTTCCAAGCATACTGACAAACCTGGACCTAACAATACTCAAGAAATTCCTTTGGTTGATATTCATGCTCATCTGCTTCCAAGATCCGATGATGGTTCTGATTCAATGACGACCTCTTTGCAATTAGCCAAGGAAGCGGTTAGAGAAGGAATTCATACAATTATTGCTACTCCCAATCAAATGGACGGCCGCTATATAAATGATGCTGATAAAGTTTTGTCGGATGTTGAAGATTTTAATGGCGTCTTAAAGAGATCCCAGATTGATCTTAAAATCCTACCGGGTCAGGAAATCCGCCTTTCTGATCAATTTCTGACAGCTTTTGATCAGGGGCGCCTCTTAACATTGGCAAACTCAAAAAAATATATGTTGATTGAATTGCCTAATAATTCCATTCCTGAAATTATTAATCAGGTGATTAGTAAATTGAGAGAACATGCTATTACGGTGATAATTGCTCACCCGGAACGTAATCTGTCCTTTTTAAATGATCCAAAAGAATTGAATCGATTGGCAAGGCAGGGAGCGTTATTTCAAGTAACCAGTTCTTCAATTAACGGTTTCTTTGGTAAACAAATTGCTGATTTTTCATTGACAATGCTGCGACGAGGATTTGTGACAACGATTGCCAGCGAGACTCATGGAATTACTAGTGATCAGCATTATCATTTAGCGGATGCTTATTCAATTGCTGCTAAATTGATTGGCGGAGGAAAGGCAAATATTATCAAACAAAATGCGGTTCGAATTGTTAATGGAGAGCCGGTTGACGGTACGACGATTCAAGAATTCTAGTTAGTAATAGGGGATAGTTATTAATGAAGACGATGAGATTTGATGAGTGCAACGAGAATAATTTTAACGGATTTCATCGTAAATCCTCCTTTTATTGTGTGAACAAAAGAATCATGGACATTTTAGGTGGTTGTTTTGGCTTGATTCTCAGTGCGATTCCAATTATTTTTTTGGCAATTCGAATTAAAAAGGACGGTGGACCAATTTTTTATGCCCAGGAGCGAATTGGGAAAAACAGTAAGCCGTTTATAATGTATAAATTACGTAGTATGGTACCGAATGCCGATGAATTAAAAGATACGTTATTAGAGAAAAATGAATTGCATGGTGGCATGTTTAAAATCAAAGAGGATCCGCGGGTGACAGAAATTGGCCGAAAAATCCGTCATTATTCCTTGGATGAATTGCCACAATTCTGGAATGTTGTTAAGGGCGAAATGTCCTTAGTTGGACCGCGTCCATGTCTTAAAAGGGAATTAACTCAATACTCGGAACATGATAAGCAGCGTTTGTTGGTTAAGCCAGGAATTTCTGGGCTTTGGCAGGTATCCGGCAGGTCGAATCTTGATTTTGCCGATATGATCAAATTGGATTTGCGATACATAGAAGAACGATCAATTAAAATGGACTTAAAAATCTGTTTTAAGACGATTGGGATAGTGCTGTTTAGTGAAGATCCGGGAGCTTATTAGTAGAATGCAGTTTAAGATTAGAAACTTTTTAAAAATAATTTTCATAATTAATTACTAATCTCATAGAAGTATGCACATTCTGTTAAAAGGAGAGAATTCAAAATAATGAGTTGTATGGAAAATAAAAAGAAAATATTGCTGGTTTCATCATCTGGTGGACATTTTGAACAGTTGTTAATGTTAAAGAAACTTAATAATAAATTTAATATTAAGTTTGTTACTGAAAAGGTTCCTTATGCTGTTGGTAATGATGATAAAATTTTATTTGTTCCCCAGATCAATAGAAGAGATATTTTCTTCATATTCAAGATAATTTTTGGAATGTTAAGAGCAATTGGGATAATTGTTCACGAGAAACCCATTTGCATTATTTCTACTGGCGCTATGGCTTCTTTTCCATTTCTCTTCATTGGCAAAATAATGGGTAAGAAAATTATTTTTATTGAGAGCTATGCAAAAAGTGATTCCCCAACATTAACTGGGAAACTGGTTTACAAGTTTGCCGATTTATTTATTGTTCAATGGGAAAATATGAAAACTTTTTATCCCAAATCCGTATACTTGGGTTCGATTTATTAATGGAGAATTATGATTTTTATTATTTTAGGATCTCAAAAATTTCAATTCAATCGCCTTTTAAAATATATTGACGAATTTTTAGAATCAGGGGAAATTAGAGATAAAGTCTTTGCCCAAATTGGTCATAGTGATTATGAACCTCAAAAATATCCTTTTGAAAGATTTATGAGTAAGAATGATTTTGATCAGAAGATTTATGAATCAAGTATAATCATTACTCATGCTGGGACTGGTTCAATAATATCATCAATTAAAAAAGGTAAAAAAGTTATTGCTATGCCGAGATTAAGCAAATATGGGGAACACATAGATGATCATCAAAAACAAATTGTAAGTAACTTTGTTAATAATAAATACATTTTAAGTGCGAATGACAAATCTTCCTTACTTGATTCAATCAATCTAGTAAGAAAATTTAATTTTAAACAATTTATCTCTAATAACAATAAATATATTGAAACAATAGAGGATTTTTTAAGTTGAAAAAGAAAAAACTTGAAATGTTGATGATTTCAAATCTTTATCCATCTTCTGATTTTCCTGAATATGGTACTTTTGTCTTTAATTTTTGCTCTGAGATGAAACAAAGAGGATGGCGAATAAAAATAATAACTTATAAAAAAAGTAAAGGAAGTTTAGCTGTTAAATTTTTTAATTATTTCATCTTCTTTCTTAAAGCATGGCTTTCAATAACTTTTAATAAATCCGATATTGTTTATATTCATTATGCTTCGCATAGTTCTATTCCGCTTTTTTTTAGTCGAAGACCTTCCAAACTAGTCGTCAATGTACATGGGAGTGATATTGTTCCAAATACGAAAATACAAAAGCTATTGAACTTTTTCTCCAAGTCCGCCTTAAAAAAAGCGAACTTGATTGTCGCTCCGTCTTCATATTTTTCAACAATAGTAAAGGATAAATATGGAATTTCGGAAAACAAAATTTTTGTTTCTCCGTCTGGAGGAGTAGACAAAAAGTTTTTTGTTGATCACAAACTTTACAATAGCCATCACTTAACATTTGGTTTTGTTGGTCGAATAGAGAAAGTAAAGGGATGGGAAACGTTTATAAAGGCTATAAAAATTAGTAATTTAAAATGCATAAACTTTATTTTTGTTGGGGGAGGATCTCAAGAAAATGAATTGGCTATGGAAGCTAAGGAATTGACAGGATATCAAATTTCGATTCTTGGCCCATTGGGACATGCTAAATTAGCTAATTTATATAGAAAATTAGACTGGCTTATTTTTCCCAGTGAAAGAGAAAGCTTGGGTTTGGTTGGATTGGAAGCAATGGCTTCCGGAACTCCCGTTGTAGCGAGTTCAATAGGTGGGATACTGTCCTATGCCAAGGACGGTTATAATTCTCTTTTATTTGAACCTAATAATCCTCAGTTATTAGCTGATCTACTTATAAAAGCAAGTAGATTTCGGAAAGAAGAATGGGAGATTTTTTCCAATAATTCGCAACAAACATCTTGTTCATATGAACAGAATCATGTTGCAGAATCTCTTGATGATAAATTAATTGATTTATATTATGAAAAATAGGAAATCGGTATATACTCATTATGGTAAATCCTAAGGTATCAATAATTGTTCCATGCTATAACGTTGAAGATTATTTAGAAAGTTCTCTCAATTCTATTTTTTTACAAACGTATCAAAATATTGAAATTATTGCCATTAATGATGGGAGCACCGACTCTACTCTTGATATTTTGAAACATTTCAAGAAAAATGAGCAAAATATTGAAATCATAAATCAAAATAATCATGGTTTGTCGGCTTCTAGAAATATTGGGCTTGATAATTCTCATGGTAAATATGTCTATTTTTTTGACAGCGATGATTTTCTTGAACGCGATGCTATAGAAAAACTTGTTTCTTTTTCAGAAAATAGCCGTTCAGATATTATTACCTTTAATGCAAAAACTCAAATACTAATTAAAGACCAAGATATTTCATCAGAACGCGATATTGTCCACGACAAATTGCTAGACAATCATTTATATACTAGAGACGCTTTTTTGTCAAAGGATCGTTGGAATCATAGTCCTGTCTGGATATATTTTTTTAAAAGATCATTTTTAATTTCAAATAATATTAGATTCTGTGTTGGCATTTTGCATGAAGATAGCTTATTTTATGTCCAAATTTTATCAAATCCCGATATTCTAATTGGATACATTAATTTTAAGTTTTTAATTTATAATAAAAGGCCAAATTCAATTTCGAGCAGTAATAATAATTATACTGATAGAGTAAGGAGCTTTAAAATTATACGATCCAAGCTTGAAGATATGCTATTATCCAAATCCAAATCTTTAGATAATCATTATATTTTTGAAAAATTCTTGAAACATCGAATAAGAAAGACAGATATGTTTATATTGAAATACGCTGGAAACGGATCCTTTACAAAAACTATTTTTTATATGACTAAAAATAAAATGCTTAACATTTCAAACATCTTTTTTTTAGTCAAACTGCTTTTGAAGAAGATTCTTCATAGATTTTTTACGAATAAAATATGACATTATTATTTTCGTGAGAATTATTTACTATTTTAGATTTTTTCGCTTTTGTCTAATTAATTATTAATTCATTTCCTTTTATATTAATATTTATATATTTTTATAAATAATTTTTTTATTTAGTTTTTAAAAATATATTTTTAAGATATTTATACCAAACAGAATAGGAAGTTGGTAAAATACTTTGAATCAAGCATTCAAGAACGGCATATTTTTTTCATTCATCGGTAGGTATGGCAATTTTTTGATTACGCTAGCGGTTAATCTACTTTTATCAAGGATGTTAACTCCGAATGAATATGGTCAAGTTGGTAACGTTTTGATTTTTATATCTTTTTTTCAATTACTTTCTAATGCTGGAATTGGCGCTGCAATAATACAGCACCAAGATTTAACAGCTGCGGATATAGAATCCATATACAGTTTTTCTGGTATTTTATCTTTGATGTTAATGCTATTATTCCCTATTATAGGTTTGTTACTTTCTTTTTTTTATGGAAGTATTCAATATTTTTATCTATCCCTTCCATTTGCTTTAGCTGTTTTGTTTTATAGTTTGATCGTAATTCCTAATGCGTATCTTATGAAGGAATTACGATTTAAAGTATTAAATTTAACCCAATTACTGACATCTTTCGTTGGAGGAGTTTCGGGCGTAATTGCAGCTCTTGCAGGTTTAGGTGTTTATGCACTGGTTATTAATACTGTTTTTGCTACTTTTCTTGACTATTTTGTCAAGATTTACATCACTAGGATGAAATTTGGCAAATTAAGGCGTGATTCCCTTGATAAAGTACTTAATTTTTCTATTAATATGTTTTTTGGAAATGTTCTTCAATACTTTTCTCAAAATTTTGATAATTTTCTTGTAGGAAAAGTATATGGAGCTTCAGCACTTGGGAATTATGGTAAAGCTTATCAATTGCTTAGATATCCGAATTATTTGGTTTCGGGTATATTTACAAGTATTTTAGTACCTGTATTAGCAGATAAACAAGATAATATTAACTTGCTTAGGGAATCGTATTATAAAGTCATGAAGACTTTAGCGTATATCGGATTTGCCTTGAGTTCCTTTTTTATAATTGATGCAAAGGAAATTATTTTGTTTTTATTTGGTAATCAATGGGGAAAAGCTGTATTGCCTTTTAAATATCTTAGTATTTCTGTGTGGGTACAAGTTCTTTATTCAATAATATCTCCTATGTTTGAAGTAAGAAATTTAACTAAAAATATGCGTAAACTTATTCAAAAGAACACCTTAATAATGGTAAGTTTTATAATCGTTGGAATTATTTTGGGAAATATATCTAGGTTATCTTTACTTGTATCAGCTGGTTTCATAACCACTTATTTCATTTCGCTATATAGTCTATCAAAAGATGTTTTAAGAACTAGTTTTTTTGAAGTCATAAGAAAATTAATTAAGCCAATTATTATGTCTACCATCATAGCCATTTGCTTAATTATTGCGAAAAATATTTTAATTCCAAATTTGCACTCGACTTTTCTTATACTCTTTTCTCAGGGATCTGTTTTTATATTAGTTTCTTTAATTATTTTATCTATTTTCGGAGAAATGAAAAATATTGTAAATATTTTTCTGAGAAAGTGATAATGATTATATGATTTGCGAGAAATAAATTTAATGTTTTTCAAAAAAATAGATAACAATTATTCAGCAAAGGGACATGAAAGGAACTTTTATGAATCTAAAAGATAATCACTCGTTTGCATATAAAGTAGTTTTCATATTTGTCGGAATAACTCCTTTATTGGATTCGCTTAATGGCTTCATAACAATGTACTTACCAGGGCCACTAGAACAATTCGTTCCTGCCGTTCGGTTATTTATCTTGATTTTAATGCTCTTTTGCATATTTTCTTTGAATTTTTCTGCTTTTTGTTATGATACTATTACTATTTTTCTCGTTATTTCTATTGTTTTTCTACAAAGTTTTTTTATTGATCCGACAAATAACCAATATGTTTCTCAAAATATGTCCCAAGCTTTAAAAGTTTGTTATTTTTGTATTTTATTAGATTACTTTTTATTAATATCTAAAAAAAATGATATATTCTCGGATATAATGAGAATCGTAAGAGTAATTAGCTATTCAATGCCGCTTCTGATCATTTTTCCAAAAGAATTAGGTTTAGGCAGACAAACTTATGAATCTTCAAATTTTGGTAGTTCAGGGTTTTTCATTGCAAACAATTCCTCTAATTTTACTTTAATAATATCTACTTTTCTATTAGTATTTCTTATAGGTAACGACATATATACGAAATCTAAGATATTTGATTTTATTTTTCTCATTCTTTCTTTCTATGCTTTGTATCTTCAATCAACCAAATCCGGTTTAATTATGATAGGCATAATTTTATCTATATCTATATTTAAATTTTTCAATATGTTAATTCATAAAATTACCATTGTTAAATCTTTATTTTTGGTTTTTTCTATATTGTTTTTCTTTTTTTTGGTGATACTGATCTTATCTAAAATTAATTATATTTTGTATATTATTAGTACCAGCTTGTCGTCGTTAATTGAACGCCAACGTTATTTGTATCAAATTAGTGGGGGCAACTTATTTGAAGTAATTACTAGTGGCAGGATTTCTAATTTGAATAGCATATTCAATTATTTTTCTCAAAAACCAAATTATGGCGTGCTTATTTTAGGAGCCGGGCAAGGATACATAGCTAACCAAATTGGCCACATTTCGGAAATGGATTTTTTTGATTTATATTTTTATTTTGGAATATTAGGTGTATTTATCACTTATGTTAAATCTATTATGAGTATTATGAAAGTTAGAATATTCTCTTTGAACTATATTTCAATTAAATTAATGATTTTATTTTCTTTTATATACAGTTTTTTCGCTGGGCATGTTTTTGTGGAGATAATATCTTCAACAATGATAATTCTTTTGATAATGATATTAATTACAGGTTACGAGAGATTGACTAGTTTGAAGAAAATATTTAATGAGAATCAAGTAATTGAAAAATAGATTTTATAGATTGCCTAATTAATATCATGCCTATCTATTATTGTTCATTGTAGGTTTCAATTTATAATATTGCGGTAAAATCTAATAGTAGTAAGCATAGATTTATATAGAAAGCCATTTTAAAAGTATTATATTTTTTTACACTAAAAGCTTATAAAAAAAACACATCTTATATTTAGATTGGTTTTTGAAATTTATATTAATTTCTTTGTGTTATTACATGGCTCATAAGATTTTAGTTTTCATTTTTTCAACTAACAGTTAAGATATTTTATTTGAAATACTATTAATAATTTAAGAAAACTCATCAGATCCAGAATTTGTTAAAAGGAGTTTGTTCCAAAATATCCAATTAAAAAAATGTTTCATTAATTATGTGAATGGAGATTTGTTTATGAAAATTGCAGTTATTGGTACAGGTTATGTTGGCCTTTCGTTAGCCACGTTATTATCTCAACAAAACGAAGTTAAAGCTTTGGATATCATTGCCGAAAAAGTTGAGAAGATTAATCAAAAAGTCAGTCCAATTGTTGATCATGATATTACGGATTTTTTTGAGCACAAAGATTTAAAGCTTCAAGCGACTCTGGATCCTAAAGAAGCAATTACAGCGGCTAACTTTGTCATTATCGCTACGCCAACCAATTATGATCCGCAAACAAATCATTTTGATACATCCAGTGTCGAGGCTGCGATTAAAGAGACAATTGAAATCAATCCACAGGCACAAATTGTTATTAAATCTACAATTCCAGTTGGTTTTGTTGATAAAGCAATTCAACATTTTAATTTTAAAAAGATTTTCTTCTCTCCGGAATTTTTGCGGGAGGGCAAGGCTTTAAGCGATAATCTATATCCGAGTCGGATTATTGTCGGTTCCCAATCAAAAGAAGCTCATCAATTTGCCAGCTTATTAAAGGGAGCTGCAGTTAAAGAAGATATTCCGATTTTGTATACCAACAGTGAAGAGGCTGAAGCAATCAAGCTTTTTTCGAATACATATTTGGCTATGCGGGTAGCTTATTTCAACGAATTGGATACCTACGCTGTCAGCAACAATCTGAATGCAGCCAAGATTATCAAAGGGGTCGGCATGGACCCGCGGATCGGCGACTTCTACAATAATCCAAGTTTTGGTTATGGCGGTTATTGCTTGCCGAAAGATTCCAAGCAGCTATTGGCTTCTTATGAAGGAGTTCCACAGGAACTGATGACGGCGATCGTGAAATCCAACGACACAAGAAAACGTTTCATTGTTGAACAAATCTTGTCGAAGAAACCAAAAACAGTTGGTATCTATAAACTGGCTATGAAGTCTGGTTCCGACAATTTCCGTCAGTCATCGATTATTGATGTGATGAATTATCTGGCTGAAAATAATGTTGAAATTATTATCTACGAACCAACTTTAAAAACGGAACTTTTTCAGGGGAAAGAGGTCGATAATAATTTAACTGATTTTAAAAAGAAGGCTGATTTGATCATTGCCAACCGGGTCACTGAAGAAATCAAAGATTCGGCAGAGAAACTTTATACCAGGGACCAATGGAAAAGAGACTAACAGGGCCGCTTTTAGGAATTGTCACGATTAATTATCTGAACTGGCAGGATACAGTCGAGATGATTAAAAGTTTGCAAAGACAAAGTTTTCAATCTTTCCATATGGTAATCGTTGATAATCATTCGGCTAACAATTCTTTTCAAAGATTATCCGAACTCTATTCGGACAACCAACAGATTACTTTGCTTGAAACTTCTGATAACCTCGGATTCGCTAAGGCGAATAATTTAGGGATTAGTTTTCTGAAAAAGAATTATGATTTGTATAAAATATTTATAGTTAATAATGATCTGCTTTTCCAAGATGACACTTATTTGAGCAAGCTAATGCATTTTAAATATGAAAGCAATATTGGCGCTGTTGGCACAAACATCCTAGCTGGTCAAAATCTTCAACAGAATCCAATTTTTGAACGGACTAATTTGTTTAGGTTACTGGAACAGAACTGGGACTTTTTTTGGCATTATATTATTTCGTATTTTTGATTGACGATCGGAAATAGTAAGTAAATTTTTGGTAACTTTATTTTCAATACTCTTTTTAATTATTTTTTCTTACAATGATGCCTGTTTTGTATTTGTTGGAATAATAGTTTATTTAAGATAATCGTTCAGTAATTGATTATTCGCAGGTGATTTATGAATGTTAATATCCATGACTATACTATTTTATTTAATCAGATTTCAACAGTTTGATCTTAACTTTTTTGTATAAATTTTATAAAAACCAGAACTATATTCATTGTAAAATATGGTACTTAAGGTGACTCTATATAAAAAAATATTGAGAAATCATTAAAATTTAAAAGTAAATATTTTAAGGAAAAATTAATTATAAAAAAGTCCATAATAACTTACAATAGGGTTGTTTTTTTAATTAAAGAATTGCTGCCTTAGAGATTTTGTTTTTTTAATTTGTTGGAAATGTTAATTTTTGTAGTTAAAAATTACTTATACTTTTAAAATTAAGAATGTAATTGCTTCTTTAAGAGGGCAGCTTTGAAGAAAATAAGGGATAGCAGGTTTGAGCTCCTCAGAATAGTGTCAATATCTATGATAGTTTTGAGCCATTTTTCTCAGTATGGACAAAGCTGGCGTTTAAAAAATAACGTAAACTCTATAAATCTATTGGGGAGTATATTATTCCAACCGTTGGGGCAAATAGGAGTTTATCTTTTTGTACTTATTACTGGTTTCTTTTTAGGATCCAGAGAAATTAATTTTCGAACAAGTGCTTTCAAGTTTCTCCAGATTTGGTTTGAGGTATTTTTCTATTCGTCTTCGATACTGTTTCTGTTTTTAATCACAGATACTGGATTTAAGATATCTATCAAAACAGTTATTCGTTCTTTAGTGCCATTTTCTTTTGGTGAATACTGGTTTGTTTCCGCATATATGATGTTGCTTTTGTTGACTCCGTTTTTGAACTTTTTAATTAAAAGGTTAAGAAAAAATTATTTTAAAATACTAATAGTATCAATAGTATTATTCAACAATGTGTTTCCGGTTTTAAGCAATCAAGTTTCGTCTGGAACAGTTGGATTCGGAGCAATTTTATCTGCTTATTTTATTGGCACTTATATAAGACTCTACGGTGTTAATGTTAGACATAAAAAAACATTATTCTTTTTTGTACCTTTATAATGCTATTCGTACCTGTAGCTAGTGATTATATTTTAGGAAAGCCTCATGGAGGAAATTTGATGTATGGAATACTGCCATTAATTGTTTCTACTATGATTTTTCTATTAACTATCGCATACAAAGAATTTCACAGTAAATTTACTAATCTTTTAGCCTCAACTGTTTTTTCTGCTTATCTTATAACGGAACAAGAAATACTGCGACCTGTTCTTTGGAAAATGCTTGCTCTAAAAAATGTATCCAATATTTGGATAGCGGATATTACAGGATTCATAATTATTATTTTTCTCTTGATTTTTGTAATATCTTTGATTGATCTTTTAAGACAATATTTATTTCGCATTTTAAAGATTAATGATTTTTCTGCTAGCATAATTGAGTTTTTAAAAACTAAAATGAATTTGTTTGATGATACATTAATTCGGTAGTAATATGAAAAAATATGTTTTCTGATGATTCTAAGGAACAATATCTAAATTTTATGTCTTGGGCCAAGAACTGCTTTCATAAAGAGTATCAATTTTTTTGATAATAATACAAAATTTATATATATATTCAGCTTTTTGCTTATTTTTTTTATGTCCGAACCGCAATGATCATAATATCGTTAGTAAATCGTTAGTAAATCGTTAGCGGTTGTTAATGATTTCTTATAAAATGATAGGTTTTTTGAAAATAAAGTTTTTTTGATCTCCTGAAAATTGTATGATAATTATTTTTATTTTTAAAATGAGGTAATGCAATTTATCGTTTCTTTATACGTATGGATGGGTGACACGAATACGACCATTTATAGTAGGCGTATCTATCTTGATCGAGCATGCTTAAAAAACTCTTGTTAGTCCTAGTAAAAAATATTTTTATGAGATTATTCTCTTATTATGAGAAGGGTATTGCTATGATTTTGTATAGGCGATCATTATTTAAAAATTATTAAAAAGCTTGTTTTTGACTGTAACGAAGGTTTTCTTATTATTCGCGTTCACGATATCCAATCTAATATTGATATAATTATTTTTCTTCGATTAGTTTTGCAATATAATTATCTCAGCCTATTGGAGAGGGATCGAATGGCATCTGGGAAATTGTATGAATCGCCAACTAGAGGGAGCGAGCATACTTGGGATTTTTATAAGAGTCGAAAAAATAACCCGAATTGGGTGGATGATTATCAACTGGTAAAAAAGGAGCATTTTTGGGATCAAATATTTAATCTGCTGGTCTTTTTTGATTCAATAGAATTCCTCACTATTTTGTTTATCGCAGTTCCGAGAATCACAAATAACCAACAAGTATTTATTCCCGGCTGTTTTTTGGATAGGTTTGTGCAGCTTTTGCGAAAAATGTTTTTTATGTGATTTAGAAAAATGTAGTTGATTAATTTTTTCATCTGAGAATTTTAAGAGGCCGTTATTTTTAGGCTTTTTTTGTGATTCGGCTTTGAGGGCAATAGAGGATAATTCTGAATAAGTTTTCAATTTTTCTATGGTTTTCTTATATAAAAAATGTTTTTTTATCTTTTCTTTTCAATCTAATTGAACTATATTTTAGCCAGCTAAATTAGGGTAGAGGAATTTCAGACCAAAAATTCAGCAAAAAGAGGGGATAGATGTATGTCGAAGTGGGCAGATTATTTAATTTATGCAGTGCATTATGCAGATGAACCATATCGGAAACATATTGCTGAAGTCAGAACACATAAGGATTTAGACGATAAGATTGGGAGAGAAACGTATCCTTTTTCAAAGGATGATGTTATCCGTTATATCGAAAGCACTGATCACAGAAGAACTTTTTGCACAATTTATAAAGATAACAATGGCCAATGGGACCAAGGTAAGCGAGTGATAGTAGAAACAGTTGGCTCGGAAAAATATATTAAAACTGAACGCAACGGCATCAGAGCTGACAATCTTGGGGAGTTGCAGACTTACTAATTAGTCGAATTTTTATTTTGCTTGGATAATAGGTATTTGCCATTAATTTACTGTGTTTAATTGGCGTTGGCCAATGCTAGATCTGGTATGGACACTATCTTCTTGATTATTAAAAAAAATTGTTATCAAGATTAGGCGTGTACAATGAATTACTTAATTGGATCAAATTAGGCTCATGTTAAATAGCCATAATCTTATTTTTGAGTGCTGTCTGTACTTAATTGATCCGAAGTGATTTGTTTGATTTATTAGTCCTAACTCATGGAATACCTTGTTCTTGATTTTTTGGAACTAGGTTTTTGTTTATCCAAAATTGTTTCGCCTTATATTGAAATATGTGATTATGGCAATGCATTATAAATCAAATACGTTTACTATGAGATTTTTATTTGAAATAACAATGGCTTGGCAAAATATACACTAGGATATTTATGAAGAAAGTTAAATTAGGCAGTAAGTGATGACAAACAAATCAAAAAAAGTTTTTATCTCATACTCGCACACACAACAGGAACTAGCGACGACATTATCTAAGAACCTTCAACACGATGGGATTTTAGTTGTCTTCGACGGATGGAGTCTTCCTGCAGGAGGTGATCTTTTTCGCTTTATGGAACAGAGCTTAAAAGACCCGAGCATTGACTACATCATCGTCTTGTGCGATCAGGATTATCAAAAGAAAGCTGATGTGAAAGACGGCAGCGGTGTCAGCACAGAATCGACGATTATGACACCAGAAGTGTATGGATCGATTACTAATTCCCGAATCATACCTTTGGCCATCGATTTTGATTCCGAAAACAAAGCGATCGTGCCGACCTTTTTGGCAACGAAAAAATATATTAATTTCAATGGCAAGAGGCGGACTTATAACGAGTCTTTAGAGGAATTGGAACGGCGGATTTATGGGGAACCTGTTTTAAAGCGACCGCCACTTGGACTTGAACCGAATTTCACGGCTGCAGAGCCGCAAGATGATGGCATTCGCAAAATCCAAAATATTTCTTTTCAAATCGAAAATACGCTCATGGGCAATCCTTTGATAGCTCAAGACCAATTCAAAACAGACTATCTCCCGACAGTCAAAACTTTCTTCGCTGATTGGGATAAACATTGTACTGGTAAAGAGACTATTGCAGAACAAGTTGAGACGGCTATACCGATTTTAAAGTCCCTGCAAAAGACTTTTCATCTTGTATACAACGACACTGCTTTTGATAATTTGGACGATGTGCTGTCGTTTTTGAATTCTATACTCCAGCACACTAGTTATATTGGTAGTGTCAAGGAATACAGATTAAGCTTTGGTTTTATCCGCTATGCGGTTTTCATGATTATTGGCGGCGACTTAATTATTAATGCCAAGTACAAATTAGCCAATGTGCTGATGAAACATGTTTTCACTAATCAATCTAATCAGCGCAGTAATTTTGAACCCTTTTATCCTATGGACCTGATTCAAGATAAGGGCCACAGTTTTCCCTTGAAAAATGGCAAAATCAGCACAGATGCCGGTCCTGATTTTATTCTTGATTTTTTTGATAAGAACTTAGATCAGCGAACAAAGCAAGGCATTAAACAGTTTGATCTGCTTTTATATTATGTATCACAGATCGAAAAGGGAAGAAAAGACTTAATTCATCATTGGTGGTATTCAATTACTTGGGTTCTGTGGACAAATGAGGATCGGGATTTTCCTTTGCTGAATAATTTGTCTTCGGCGGGCAAAGATGCTTGGTCGATTTTTGATTCGGATAATTTTGAAGAAACTGAAAAAAAGCTGAAAACTGTGAAGACCATCCCCACTCAGTGGGACTATACTGAGGATTTTCCAATGCCTAGTCGTTTCTTATGAATTTACCAGATTTATTCGTCGACACCGTAATAGGTTCCATCGGAACTAATATTGTCCAACAATAAATCATGGATTTTAGTAAAACACTTCTCAACTTCATTTGTTTCACTATCATTGGCTGATCCGTCGTCCAGTTGATAGTGCTCGAACAATTGTTTGATATGAATTCTTCTTTTGAGAATCGGCTTATGTAACAAACTTTTTCCGTGATCTCGAGATATGGTTTCACCATATCCTTTAATTAAGCGATTAATATTCTGGAATAAAGTGTTCTCATCAAAACCTTTGTAGGGAGAATAATAAAAATATAGTTCTGTCTTTTAGCTATAGAGTTTAACTGCGTCAAATATTGCATAGAAGTAAGATTGATCCGCAATATTTAGAGAATGACCATATATTTTGACTTTATCCAAGGGATAGTCGAACAAATTATGGGAACGCTGGATATTTGTAAAGGCAAGAGTACGGTAAGTTTTAGTGAATCTCACTAAAGAGTGCTTCTCGCCATCGCTTTCATAATCAATCCCCATGATAATGTTCCTGTCATTGATATTTCCGTGGACATTTCTTGAATAATATGTTTCAGATTTGAAAATTGGATCTTGAAAATTGGGTTGCATGTAGTTAAAAGTTAGGAGAGCAATATTAATTTTTGTGTCATCGCCAAGCTCACTGCCAGAAATATCATCTTCAAATAGATTATTAAATAAGAATTCGGCTTTGTGTGAATAATTAGCATTATTTGTTGTGATTGTTGTGAGGTAATCCGAGAATTCTGCTTCCAAAGCATTCAGTTCTCGTAGAAGAAGTATTTTGATAAGTTGAATTTTATTCTCATTGTTGGCATTATCAAAGGATATGATCCAATTGGAGTCATTATCATACGGCTGATTAAAATATTTGTGTTAGAAAATGTTGTATACCTGTTTTTCAAATAAGGCAATTTCTCCATTTCCGTCCAACTCTTCTTTTGCAAGAAGGTCTTGCATGTTAACATGCTGGCTAAGTAGATTCATCATATGATTATAAAAATTGTCTCCACTTAATGCTCGCTTGTTTATGACAATGCCTTTTTTCAAAGTCTGCTCAATAAGCGTTTCAAAGTCGGACCATTCAAGTTCGAACTTATGATTAGGATCATCCAATATCTTGTTCAATATAATCAAATCCCAAAAGTTTAGTTCTTTTATGTGAATGTTGTTGGTATTGACCGGCTGCTGAATGCTATCTAATGCTTCTTAATAGCCATCGGCAGAGAGCGCTTGGTGGTCGGCTAATATTTTTTTAAAATTCGTTCCCACCTGATTAAAATTTCCATATCGATAGTTGAAAAAATCTTTAAAACGTGAAGGCAATCCGCATCTTAGATCAAAACCATTTCCGATAATTATGAGTTGATTTAATTCATGAGTTTCTTTTGCCAATTTGGTTAACTCCTAGTGTTTGGTGGACATGTGTATTTTAAATCATAATGGTGTCGTTAACCAAAATTTTTCAGCTACTGAATTGGTATTAAAGGATTATAATGGCGATATTATGAGTAGTAGGAAGAATACTAATTCAGACGATAGTGACAATCTCACGACCGATTCCACGACCAATCCCAATGGTGCGGATATGTCTCCAGCCTCAGTAAAAGAATCCCTACAGGATAGCATCCTGCACCAAAGTTAAAGGGTATTAAGAAATTATATTTGCTTTATTTTTTGCCCTTTTGGCGATCTGCTGCTTTCACTCTAGGTGTTGTATCCGTAATTTTTTATGTTATTAATTCTTTCCTTGATCGTTGGGCACTCTATGTTGGAACTTTTTTAATTTTGTATCCGATTTGTTCACTCTATTTTTTTTAAAAAAAATTAAAAAAAGATTGAAATTCAAAGTGAAGAGTCCGTTGGCGTTCCAGACTTTTGTCATGATTTTGTTGATAATTCTGGTGCTATTGTTAGGGTATTGCGATTTAAAGTTACCTCAAAATGATTTAAAACGAATTACACCGTTATTAGGAGTTTCTGGAACGGCGTTAAGTGCTTTTATGGCTCTTCATATTTATGAGCTAACTTCGTGGAACAAACAGCGAGATGTGATAAATGCTAGTTTGCCGAGGTGGCTCATGCCAGCTGCCTATCAAAGAATTCAACTTCTTCCTTCAAATGGCCATAAATCTCTGGCAGAGGCTGTTCGTTATTACTACTTAGTTTTAGGTAAGAACAATGACCCCCCAAAAACCCAAAAAGATGTTTCCCACGATAGGTAGCAAAGAAGAGAATTCTGTAAATTTTATTGGGCATAATGGGATTGCAGTTTCTGGACAAGTATATTGTTTATTTGCTATTCCTGACGCAACAAGAAAGGACAGTAATGATGGAGATGAGATTATTATAGTCACCTCTTACTCTTCCTATGGTCAATTATCTATCTATATTGAAGGAGGAAAAATATCTGGTGGACATTTTAGGCTGCAAAATGGATGTCTAAAACTTTATGCTCCAGAAGAAATTACCAAAAATGATAGACCACAAAGGCGTTTCTTAGAACACGAAGCTGAAATGTACTGCAAACTTTTTAATCTCATTCCAAATAACGAGTGATAAAAATTGACCAAACTTTGTTGAGAATGATCGACAAAGTTAAATAGATTTTTTTGAGAGAAAACAGTTTTAATGGATCTATGGGCATTGCATCATAGGCAGCAAGTTTAAAAAAGAAGAATCTATGGACAACGTACTCACTAATTTAGGAACAGAATTGGCAACATTATTAGCAAAAAACACTTATGCTACCGTTACTGATAAATTAAGAACAATCAAATCAAACCACAGCCAAGAAGATCAGATTAAAGAATATCGCAATCTGATAGACGAATTACAAGAAGAGAAAGCGGATTTAGGAAGAATAGCTCGTAGTTACAAGCAAGCTCTGGAAAGAGTCACGATCAGTGATGATGACATAACGAGCCTACATAACACTATCAAGCAAGCCATCGAAACAATGCGGAATTTTTCCGGTAGCCCAAGTTTAGATGATAAGACAGTCAATACTGTTTTAGGCTTACTCAATTCAGACACGTTAAAATCTTTGCAACTGCTCGGATATAACTACAAAGAAGCTATAGGAAAACCTCTAACTAAGATGACGGCCGCGTTCATTGAGAACACACTAACGACTAAGAAATCTTAATCATAAGGAAAATTATTTTCACTTCCAACGTATGCTTCCCTATTATGATCCGATAGATCTAGATAACGAGGCTTACAGGATATTTCTACCAGTCTAACGGCCAGCGTGCTGTGGTGTTTCTTGTTTCGCATGATCTTCTGAACAATGGTTCTTGTTGCTAAGATGTTGCTCATCGTGTTGCAATCATATTTAACAATATACTCGCTTCATCACTTGTCATGTAAGCTGCTTCAAAGCATTTCTTTTGCCAAGTTTTTTCTGGTCTGATGCCAGAGATGTACCAGTCTGTTACGCAAGGCTGAATGAATTGTATTAAACCTGGATATCCAAAACGACCATGAGTTTCGCGTGCAATAAGAGCGTGAAGGATAAGATGCTCGGTTAGATTGCAATAGACCAATCGATCCTTGTGCTGATATGAGAACGGAATTTTTTTGTAGATACTAGTTGAAAAAAATTATATTCGCATTTCTGAAAAAATAGTAAAATTGAGGCATTAGAAAGCTGCTTAACTTTATATAGGCTTGGAATTAGGGAAGGAATTTATTATTGGTCATGGGAGAAATTGGTTCACTTTGGCACAAGTGGGATCTTCACGTTCACACTGCAAGTTCGTATGATGCAAAATACCATTCGCAGGATTATGATGAAAAACTTGTTCAGGCGTGGATTGATAATGATATCTATGCTGCTGCGATTACAGACCATTTTTGTATTGATAAGGATCGTATCAATCACATAAGAAGTATTATCGAACAGAAGAATGTCAACATTACGATTTTTCCAGGTGTTGAGTTTCGCACCGATACTGTAAGTCCCAATATCCATGTAATTGGTATTTTCTCGGAAAAAATAGATTTAAATGGACTCGTTGAGGATTTTAGGGCATTTTTACGCCAACGCCATATTGGGGAGAACAGTGAAACTGGATATATTTCGTTGAATGAAATTGTAAAATTTGTCAGGGATGATCATGATGGACTTATCTCTGTTCATGACGGAAAGAAAAGTAACGGGCTTGGCAAATCTAAAGAATTAAACGGACCAGAAGGTGATACTGATAAAGAATTCAAGAAACTCCTGAGGCACGATTTTAGATCATTTGTCGATTTTTTGGATACGAACTCTGAAAAATCTGCAAACGATCTTGTTAAATATACTTGCGTCAAAGACTTACAAGGGCTACCGGTGACGGTTAACAGTGACATACATCACCCGGATGGATATAATGAGGCATCTGTTACTTGGATTAAAGCTGAGCTAACTTTTAATGGTTTAAAGGAAGCTTTCTCTCAACCTAATGGAAGAATATCTTTTAAGGTTAAGCCAGATCAGTTAAGTGATCAACAATTGCGATTGTACAGGACGATTTCTGCTGTTGAAGTTCGCAATGATAAGGGCAAATCAGATTGGTATGGACAGGATTTATCTTTACAGCTTAACCCGGGATTGGTCACGATTATTGGCAATAAGGGTGCGGGTAAGAGTGCCCTATCTGATGTTATCGGACTTGACGGCACATCTCGAAATATGTCTGATGCCTCATTTTTATCTAAAGATAGATTTAACAATAAGGCAAATTACGGATCCAATTTTAGTTCTAGAATAATTTGGGCCGATGATACACAAACTGACTGGATAAAATTGGATTCACGTGAATCTCTCGAAGAGGAAAAAGTTGAATATTTGCCTCAAAGTTTCATTGAGAAGATAGCATCATCAGTTGACGATATAGAGTTGAGAACTGAGATTGAAAAAATAGTGTTTTCCGCGTTGCCAGTTAGCAAGAGATTGCAGCAAACAAGTTGGAAAGCACTAATCCACCAACTCGGGGGTACGATAAACGATCAAGTTAGTGGTCTTCGGGATGAATTACATAATCTTAATGTCGATATTATATCGCTTGAAGGGAAAGCGACTAAGGAAAAACTAGCCGAAAAGAAAAGGCAATTATCGGAAATTATTGCACAAATAAAGAGCTTACGAAATAATCTGCCTCATAAACCAACTCTCAAGCAAAATTCTTCGGACGAACAGACGAAATGGGACGAGTTAAAGCAAGAGACAGCTGATATAAAGACTCAGCAAAAAGAAGTTGGGACTCAGCTAGCTCATTTGGAAAGTTTTCTCGTAGATTTGGACAGGTTGCTAAAAGAGCGTAGCGATATTGTTAAATCTATTCAACTATATGAGTCCACGGTTAATATTTTTAATAATCAATATCAGGATTTGAATCCGAGTGTTATTGACGGGAGCACACTCACAGCCTCACTCGTGCTTGACGAACCAAGGAATATGGACTTGGATAAGGAAATTGGACCTCAGAAGCAAAATATTGAGAAGGAGAAAGGCAAATTAGATAAAGAGTCTACAGATCTCCAAAAAGTTCTTAAGAGTAAAAAGCAGAAGGCAGACCAAATTCAAAGTAGGATGACTCGCGAGCAAAAACTTCAAGCGCAGTACAGTAATGAACTCGGCGAGTGGAAATCAAAGATTGCTTTGCTAGAAAAAGGGACTCCTGGTACGGAACAAGGGTCAAAGGATTCACTTGAAAAAGAAATCAAACATTTTACTGAAGATATACCTACTGAATTAAAAAAAGCGTATGAGAAACGAAATGAATATGTCAATAATATATTAGTTTTGCTAAAGGATAAGAGTCACCAGCTAGACGATCTGTGCCAGAATGCAAAAGCAGATATAGATGCTCTTAACAGAGTGGGCCGAGATGATGAGGACCAAGGGGTTGATTTTTCTAGTAACATTATTCCTGTTGCTGATTTTGCTGAAAGCATCGTTGCCAAGGTGGACACAAGAAAAGCCGGCAGAATGCGAGGCAACAGTGAGGCTTTAGCGTATATTAATGAGAAAATGGATAGTACCGAACTGGGTGATTCCAGTTCTATTATTGGTTTTATTGAAAATGTAATATACCAGACTCCGAATATTATGGAATCTCAACCAGATTTTAATTTTGTTCAAGGCGTTCTTCGAAATCAAGGAGAGATATACGATTATCTATATGGCCTCCATTTTTTGGACGTAGAGCTAAATTTGACCTACAACAAACAAACTTTGCAAGCTCTATCTGCAGGGGAAAAAGGATTGGTGTTGCTCATATTTTATCTTGGACTTTCCCAAAAGGAACTTCCGCTCGTCATAGATCAGCCAGAGGACAACTTGGACAATCAATCAATTTACAAACATCTGGTGCCATACCTTAGATACGCAAAATCTAAACGTCAAATAATCGTTGTGACTCACAATCCAAATATAGCTATTGCAGCGGATGCCGACCAAGTAATTGTTGCCGAGATGGATAAGGATAAAAATACGTTTCACTTTGCAAGTGGTGCGCTAGAGAATTCCGATGTTAATCGATATGTGGTGGATATTCTCGAAGGTACCAAGCCGGCATTTAATCTTCGGGATAAAAAGTATTCACTTTTTTCCGTAAAAGGCATTAAAGGGAATTCTTAGACAGCGTATGAAGATTGTAACAATTCCTGGGTGACGTAGAATAACTTATTAGTATGCAGGTCGCATAGACACCTCCCTAAAAGTTGTTAATACACAATGGAATTTTTACGTACTTAATTGAAGAATTTGCTTCATAAACTTAGGGATACGCGTTTTTTGATTGCTAGCAAGCACTTTACTAGGGAGAGGATACAATTAATTTTGAAGTTCTTTGAGGGAGTTTTTTCATGTCAGAAACAGAAGTTTTTATCAGCCATTCAACAAAAGACAAAGAAATCGCTGAGTTGTATCAACAATTGCTAACCAGCACAGATGCCTACACGAGACAAAGTATTTTTTTCTCTTCTGATCAGGATTTGAGCATCCCAGGTGGAGACGATGTTGGTAAAACAATCTCAGTATCACTGAAATCTGCTCATATTATTATTTATCTCCTCACAGAGAATTTTTTTGACAGTATTTTTTGCGTTTCAGAACTAGGGGCTGGCTGGATTCAGAATGATGGTTCTAAAATACTTTTGCCAATTTTATTATCTCAATCCAAAAAAGTTAAGGATGCTTATTTCCAAAGCCCGATGTCAAAGGTGAAGTACATCACTGATCTAAATCCAAATAATCTTTTAGATGACGATCAGTCAGCACTCCGTTTCTACCAGAATAATATGAAAGCTAAAAAACGCGCGAGTAAGATCAGCCAACAAATTAAAAACTATTGCGCTGAACATTTTGTTTCTTCGGTAGCTAATAATAGTGCCGCTGGCGCAGATACGGCTATCAAACATAGTCATTCTTTTTATGCTGAGAAAGTCGAAAACGAGTTAAAGAAACGTGGGCTTGTCTATACCAAACACGTTTCAATAGTCGAAGGTGACTTGAAGATGAAGATTGATTTTGTACTAAATATGAGTGAGGGCAAACAATTTGTCGAAACTAAATTTAGTAAGAATTATGCTCAGTCACAAGATAATGGCGATTATTACAGTGGCTGGATTGTCGTCAATAAGGAAATGGCTCGAAAAGTAGGCACTTGGGTATTTATTTTAGAAAGTGCAAATAAATTTGATTTTCTAATCATTCCAAAAACTGATTTTAGAAGAATTTTGTCACAAAAAAAGCTCGTTGGAGCCAATGCATTTCATTTTTACGTTCACAGTGCAGATGGTCTTCATTTTGAAGATATAAGAGATAATAAAATAGATTTGAGCGCTTATCTGAATGCTTGGCAAAAATTAAATGTATAAATTGATCATGTTGTCTACACTGTTTGATTTAGGATTGGCGTTTGGCTTGATTTTGAATTTCATAGTTACGGAGCTGATCAAGAATCTTCTCCGAGATGCTACAGGCCGATGACTAGCAGATTATCGAAGCGGAGAATATCGTGGTGTCTGTGGAGTGAGTGGATAGATCAGATTATAAAGGAAAATCCAAATGGATGGATAGAACAATTTTTGGACAGTTATCGCTGCCTTATTAGGTGCCGGAGCCACTATATTTGGGGTACGGTGGACACTGCAGTATGATCGAGAAAAGCGTCAAGAAGACACTGATGGGGAACAAAAACGACGAGCATACGAGAGACGACAGCAAATTAAGCCAGCCATTTTTGCCACATTTGACGGTGCGTCATCAATATCAGATTCTCTCGTTCCATCCGGCCGAGTAGATGAGTCACACGGTTGGTATTCTGTTTTCCAGGCGATGGTTGCACCGATTCGACCAGGCTTCCGATCGCTCCAGCCAGAACCAAATTTATTGAATTTCACGATAACTGTTGATGGACAATTTCCCGCTAAGAAAATTAAATTGTTGGGTTTTGAAATTTCTGACGAAGGAAATGACAAATTAAACCTTGGATCAGGATGGGTGTCTACACCACTGACACCAAAGGAAACACCACGAAAATATCAAAATTTAAGGAAGGAAAATGCAAATGTTAATTGGCAGGCTCCTGATCTTAATGTTTATAGTTCAAAATCAATTCAGATCCATTATCCGGTGCTCAGTAATGCTATAACGCTGCATGATTTCCTGCATATATATGCTGACTTTATGTCAGAAGATGATATCGTGGCGGTCGCTAGTACCTTGGTACCTGTCCAAGCGCGTTTTGAGTATTTTGATATTGATGATTTTCGATATGACGATCTCGTTGTGACATTTTATTTAGGATTAGGGATTGAGCATCCGAACGATGAAGAAATCAGAGCAATTTACTCTAAGGTTTCACCTCTTTCTGAGGATTCTGCGTTGGCTCAAGCTTTTATTGAGGAAAAGTCAAAGAGGCAGCTTGAACAATATGAGCAATCAAAAAACAGCGATGCCAATAACGACTGAAACGGTTTTTGGTATCAGTGAAATTCGTTTTATTAATTAATTCAGAATGAACTTATCTAGTAAATTTCGGTATGAAAGTGCCATTGGATTGACTTTAGTCACGTACAGAAGCTCCTAGGTGTTTTTTGTGCCATAATTTTGGCATGAATATAAAAGATAAAAATATTGTAGTGATAAATGCCTCAGGACTTTATACGACAGATGAGATTAAGACAATTAATAAATCTTTTGATCAGTTTGATGTCGAATTCGTTTCCTTGGAAAGGAGATCAGCACAAAACTCCTTATTTAGTGGATTACAAGTAATCATTTCTGGTCCTGTCGCTGACATGCTTTTTATGGCCATTGTAATCGATCCTTTGTATGATTTACTGAAAAGCTTTTTGACCGATCTGTATAAAAGAATGATTACAAAGTCTTTTTACTTCATTTCTGGCCACAAGAAACAGAAGCCGGATATCAATGTCCATATCCCCTTCAAAAATCAGGCTCAAATTATCATGATTTTTGAGAGCAAAGTACCTGTATCTGATCAATTATTGGATCAGTATTTTTTAAAAGTGCAAGAATCAGTGCAAACCATTCAAGCTGGTCAAAAGAAAATTGTTTATATGAAAAACGGTCGTTTGGTCACGGAGGATGAAGCGGCCTATATCTTGTATCTGAGTCAACAGCCACATCAAGATAATGACGGTCAGCCTTTATAACTATCAGTTTTTTAACATTGAATAAGCCGATTTTTCTTATTTATTGCGTTCGAATGTGCTTTCACGAAAGAACTGAATTCAGAATTTTGGGCACATTAAGGGTTTAATTAGCCATATGCAGAATCTGTTAACAAATAAATCCCTGACTGATATCTATCATTAAGATATTAGGGATTTATTTATTTGGCCAAGATCAATCAGCCTTTTCTGTATTTCAAATAACGGATGCCAAAGCTAATCCATGCGGCTAGGCTGGCGATTAAAAACAAGAACAAGAATGAGGAACCGAAATTAATGCTGGAGCCGTTTGCATTATTGGTGACGGCGAACCAGGCGCTAAATGATTTTCCATTACTTAAATAAACGCTCAGGCTGATGACCGACAAAATAATGGCAGCCAGTAATGAATAAAAAGTGTTTTTTGATTTTAACATGGCTATGGTCCTCCATCGAAAAACTTTGTTGTTTTCTATTCTAGCGCTATTTGCTAGGAGCAAAATCACAAATCAAGACAGTCGAGGAACTGATAACGCATCACTTAAAGCATGTACCGTGTATCTTTTTAATTTAATCAAAAGATAGTATGATGTAGTTACAAAAATGAGTGGGAGAAATGATAATTATGGCAACCCTAGAAAAAAATAGTCAAGTAAGCTTTAAGTCCAATACTGCTTTAGTCAAAAAAGCCAGGAAAGTGTTTGCTGAACAAGATCTGAACTTAACCGAAGTGATGAATGAGTTTTTAGAATATGTTGTTCAAACAAGAGCCATCCCCTTTAAAACCAACACCGATAAAAAAAGAGAACAGATGATCGCAGATCTCAAGTCCCAGATTGACAAAAGTTTTGCAAGTTATGAAGCTGGTCATGTGGTCAGTCAAGAAGAAATGAAAGCTCGTTATGGTCTCTAAGCACTACGAGATCAAATATGCTATTGAAGTATCTGACAAAATTGATCAAATTTACGCTTATACCTTGAATTTAAGTCGTTCTGAAGAAACAGCTAAAAAAACAGTTGGTCAGCTTATTTTAGCGATTGACCGTTTAAGTGTTTTTCCAGAGGCTGGTTTGGATATTGATCAAAAGATTGGTGTCCAGTTAAGGCCGCCTCATAAGACTTATGGATCGATTGCTGGCAAGTACATCGTTATTTATGAAATTTTGGAGTCATCTGTGGTCTTGATCTCTCAATTGCTAGCAGCTAATAGTGATTGGATTGAGCTGCTGACTAAGTCTCAAAATCGTTTTTAGGTCGATAGCTTTCTGGTTTTTTAATATATACTTCTTTTAAATTAATCAACATGGAGAGAATCATGGACGAAGAAGAGGACCAGTTCCTACTGGAGATTGTTTCAAAAGCGATTAAATTACCGGGAGTCAAAGTAGATCGGAGGGTCTTTCTGGCGAAGACTTTTTGGTACCCGCTGATGAAAAAAATCGGCGCCGCAATCGGCATACAAGTCACTAAAAAGACCGCTTCCAGCTTGGTCACGAAGACTGTGCCCATCATTGGCGGTATCGCCTCTGGCGGCCAGACTTTTTTGACTTTCCGTCCCATGGGCAAGAGACTGATCAAAGTCTTCTCTGAGACACTACAGGCCGATGACCAACAGATTATCGAAGCTCAGAATGTTGTGGTGTCTGTGGAGTGAGTGGGTAGCTGCCAGCTGAGGTTGGTGGTTTTTATTTTTGCTGAAAAGTGGTAGATGATGATTCTAAACCACCTTTGGAGTTGTTTTCTTATATAAAAAAATGTTTTTATGTCTTTATTTTTGCCATCGAATGTAGTATCTTCTATCTAGCTAAATTGGGGATTAATTTGAGATGTAAAATTCAGCAAAACAGGTAACACCTAAATTTTGTCAGAGACGGGATATGAAAATTAACAAAAAACAAATTAGATCAGTTAGGAAATATTTGGCTGATATCGCAGAGCAAGATACTTTTCTTATCGGCGTAAGGTTTAATGAGGATCGACAGAAAGTAATTGAGGAGAGCTTTGATTATTTGGATGTGCAGCACGTTATTTTCATTCCGAGTCCGTTTCTTGGCATTATGTCTCAAAGAAACACTGTTGGTGAGGAGATACCTGACAAAACACAACCTAAAGAGACAGCATATAGGGCACAATATTGGGAACTAAAGGGCTACGATGGCGTATGGCGTTCGGGGACATCTGAAGTTCCTTATCAAAGATTTCCGAGGAAATTTGTCGGACCGAAAAAAATGCGATTTCGTTATCTAAATGATGTTGGCAATGGACGCGAGAAATTAATTATTATCGACCGGCATTTTGTCAATAGCACAGATAATGACGAAGAAATTAAATTTGCGATTAACTTGTTGCTGGAAATTTTTTCAGAGGCGGAGACCCTCACCTTTGATCCATTGACATCACGGGTAGTACCAATAGAAACAGTTGAGTGGCAGATTCTTCCAAAAGGAGAACGTATTTGGGAATCTTTTCAACGTGGAAAATCTTATCAGCATACGACTAAAAGTGAAAAAACTTTGATTCAAAGACGCTTAAAAAAGATTGAAAGTTTTAGCCCCGATAGAATTTTTCAAGGTATAGGCGGGTACACAGGTTATCTTGTCTTTGAATTCAAAGACAAACAGTTATTTATTTTTGATTCTATCGTATATGGAAATGCAACCTACATTTTTGCAGGAGAATGGAAAAATGTCTCGAAATTAACCAAGAAAGAGATCATTCAGAATCATTTAGCAAAAGATCGACTTGTTCATATGCTGGGGTGGGAAACGCAAATATCAAAATATTTGAGCAAAAGTGGAGGAACAACCAAATGATTTATGCAACTGAGATATTAATGCGGGCGGGACATCAAAATGACGATGATCTTAAAGTGATTGACTCAATTTACTTGAAACAAGATTCTGCTACTAATTGGACAATAGCTCAGCAACCCTTAATTGGCTGGTATAAAAAAGAGGATATTCATCGTTGGCTAGTTAATAGTAATCAACTAAAAATTAAGGTGTATATAGACCCATACCCTTTATTGGAGCCTGCCACGGATGGACATACTCAATATGTGAAGTCACAAACAGACAACACCGGTAAAGACAATTTATTGCGTTTGCCGAGAGCTAATCATGGAAGATGAATTACAGCAATTCCAATTATTGAAGTTGGATTATGTAAATACGCCAAATGAAAATGAAAAGCGGCAAAAGCGCTTAGAAATTAATTCTTTATTTGGACATGTGCGTGATAAAAATTTAACTGAAATCAAAGAAATTATTTATCCAGTTCTGCGTGACAATATTCAAGACAAATTACAAGAAAAAGATTTTTCTGGTGTGCTTGATGAATTTAGGTTTATCGAAAATACAAATCGATACCAGAACGAGCCGAATGCAAATCTAATCCTTTTCAAGGACAAGCTAATCAGAGCGTTTCTATTCTTATTTTTAGAAAGTGAGCAAACAAAATCTGGATATTATGATCAAGCTTGTCAATTGATAAAAGAAGTGGCTGAACTTAATTTGGAGAAATCCTTGTCCCCGGAACAATTGCAGAACGAAACTAAAATATATTCACAAAATATTCATCTTCGGAAGTCTATATCGGGAAATAGTTTTTGGACTGAGTTTAAATTCAATGTTCCGTTTCCTTTAGGTATCAATGAAAATCAAACTGAATTTATGGTCGAGGGTGTTAGGACCAAACTAACCACTCGGAAAATACCTACAAGTTCTGCCACTATGAAAGCGACTAACGGTGTAGCGGAAATGGCCTTTGATAAATACGGTAGTCAGACAAGAACAGAGGTCACCTTACTTGTTAATAAATATTTTTCTGAATCTGCAAAGAAAATATATTTTTTTGGTGATACTGAGACAAGAAGTCAAATTCAAATAGGATGCCTATCCTTTCTCAATAAGATTATTAGCAGATACAGGTTGCAAAAAAATTGGTATTGGATTGATGAGATCGATACGTGTATGGTCACTATGAACTCAACTAGATTTTTGGCCGATGATGTAGAAGTAATGAATGTTGTGTTTCAAAGTGAAAATACATTCAGGATGAGTGCTAAATATGAGTATAATTCGGCAGACGAAAATAAGCAGCTCGCTAATCTGCTCGCAGTTGATGAGAACCAAATTTTGTGGAGGAGTCTATTAGCTGATGCAAAAAACTACTTATTAGTTGGAAAATTACGTGAATCGATTATTGCTCTAAATAGTTCTTTTGAAAATTATTTTTATTCTCAAATGAAAATGGTATTGTCGAGATTCGAAGATGAGAGTGTCTTAGATGCTTTTTTTGAGGGGGATTTATCGTACCAAGATTTTGCAGGAAAAGAGCTTATCAGTGAGGAAACATTCGACGCACTCAAAACATCTGGGTCATTTTCTACTGGCGTACCTTCTGTTTATCAAATTATAAAGCACTATTACCGAATCGTACCCGAAGAAAAACGGGTCCCAATCTCGAAAAGACAATTTCTTAAAATAGTTGAGCAAATTAGGGAATATCGTAACGATATTGTGCACGGGAATTTATTTATAGCCTTGGTGAACAAGCAAGTCTATGAGGCCATTCAAGCATTCGAGAAACTAACAGATGAATGGTCTCTCTCATTGCAAAAACTATAAATATTCATATTGTGTCGAAACGGGTAGGGCATTGGGACTGTATTAGCTATTGGCAACAACGGATTATCCTGATTGCTGTTGCTTGTTTTTTTTTGGACAACCATTGGGGCAAAGCAGGACGGTAAGGCCTGCAAGATTCATATTTATATTTTTAGAAATACAGCGCTCCCGTCGCACAAGAAAATCCACCATACATATTTGTAATCGCAACGTTTGTGTTGCGATTACAGAAAACTGCCGCAAGTCCATTTAAACATTTGCTAAATAAAAGAGTCACAATCCTTTGGACGAAAAAGGCTTGTGACTCTTTTTGATGACGTTTATCAAAGATTTATTTTGAGAATTCCATGATCAATTTGGGATATTTCTCAATAAGCTGCAACAATCTTCTAGAGCTGCCGTTGGGCTCTGTTCTATCTGCTTCCCAAGATTCAACAGTCCTAGGAGAAACTGATAAATAACGTGCCAGTACACGTTGAGTAGCTGGTATTTGTTCCCGAATGTGCTTAATCTCTTTTGCATGAAAATGTGGTGCATCCTGAATTTGATAGGATTCCACACTTACTTTGGAAGAGTCTCCTTTAGCATATTGCATTAATTCCTGCATACTTTTATCTAAAGTCTTACTCATATTTAGTTCCTTCTTTTCTATGTATACCGGCAGGGCGGAAATTTTATCAACCACCAAGATAACTAGTAGTTTACTAACCCAACTACCAGGGAACCGTTTGTCAGTCTAAACGATTATTAAATCAGGGAAACCAACGGAACAATCAGTTTCCCTCCGATTAGCATATCAGATTAGGTATTTTTAAGTTAATTAAGTCTTGCTTATTCGAGAGTGCTGTCTTTTTATGCCTGTCCTAGAACTTGCTAGAATTTCTGGTCGTGTAGTTGTAGCGGCCATCGGGATCAAATTGTGCTGTATTGGCGACTATTGATTTTTGCACGTAGATATCTCATGAGGAAGGAATATTTGTTTCGATTAAGATTATTGTTCGGCACCACGTGCGAATGTCTCGGCAATAAGTGTTGGATTAATGACAGCTCCTTGATTAGTGAGAGACCAGGGGGAACCGGCTTGATGAGTAATTTTACTCAGCCCAGATGCAGTCTGGTCACCGTAATCGTCCAAAATGCCTCTTAGCAAAGCAGTAATTTCAACGTCCTCTTGGACCAAGCTGAAATCTTTAAACGCCTTTTCATCCAAACCACCAGAAACAATATCTCGCTGCCCGTTAAAATTTTGGTGGACTTCTTCAATCACAGGGCCATAAGGCATTGCAATGATGCGTGAGTCAAATAATTTGCCATGTGACTTAGCTGCATAACGGCCAAAGGCAAAATATAATAGTTTGACAACTTTCATTTGCGTTAAATTTTCGATATTTTCGTCATCTTGCGCGCTAAAATAATTAATCACGCGATACCAGTTAGCAAGCTGTACAGCTGTGAAGTGAGGCTTAGATGCCTTTTCCAAAATTACGTCGTCACTTTCAGCGTTCAAATAGTCCTTAATTTTGCCAATGATAGTAGAGGACAGTTCACGATCGTCTTGCTCAAGAAAATCTGTCAGCAAATGGTCGTCAGACATCAAGGCTTTTAACAACCTGTTGTTTCCTTTTGAAGGGAAGGCACCAGTCTCGTATAAAGCAATCGTGTTAGGACTCCAGCCCAAAAATTTGGCCAGTTCTCTTTGGGACAGACCAATCTTAGCGCGATATTTTTTTATGTCCTCAGGAAATACGAGACCCATATCGGTCCGGTACTTGCTGTTAGCGATTTCGACTGCCTGATCGTCCAATTCCATATCATCAAGCAGTTCATCGGTTTCGTTATCAAATTTGGCCGGAGCAGTCACTTTGTATTCACGACCGTGGATCATAAAAGTATTCGTATAGTCTTTAATATATGTATCAGCCATCTTGTCTTGCCCCCTCAATTTAGTTTGATAAATGAAAACTAATGAATTTCACTTTACTGCCGTTCTCAATAAATTTGAATTTGATGTAGTAGGTGTCGCCATATTCTGTTTTGAAAACCCATACATATTCATCCGGCCTATCACGGTCTGACTCGTGTTTTTGAAAGTCGCGAATTTGGAGCTGATTTGTAATTATTTTAGCCAGACTGGACGTAACAGCCTGAGCGTGTGATGCTCGTCTATTCACTAGGATGAAATCATTTCTCGAGACTAAATATTTCAATTTAGCCAGTACTTGTATTATTTCCACCCCGCACCCATCGCCCTTCACCTATACATTATAAACCGTTGAACCATTTTTTGCTACTATTTAGTATCAAATAGATTGGTTGTTTTTTCGCTGTGCATTTGTGCACATGCCATGCAATTAACGTATGCTGGTATTTTGACAAATTTATTGGACATGGAAGTTTATGCAAAGACTAAATTACGCGATAATATCTATAATATTTTGAAAAATGTTGCACGTTTTGGTAAAGAAGTCGAAATTACGATGCATTGGTCCGAAAAAGATCTACCCAATGAAGGAACTGTTATTATGAGCAAGGAAAAATACGAGCAGATGCAAGAACTGAATTACCTCCAAAAGACTGATACCTTAGATGCAGTATTAAACCGTATGGCAAACGAAAAGGAAGATGATTTCGATTTAAGAAATGCATACTAATTTGGATGATAGAATTTATTATTATCTCTCATTGAGATGTTAGAAAATTTGAAATTCCTTTACCTAAAGAAGCCGGTCTGTATATGGCGTATCTTGAAATTATTGCAGGTTTGAAAGAAAATCCATATTAGAGGATACATCACTGGGAACTTTTAAGCCCAAAAAATAAAAAAATTTATTCAATGCGAATTAATAGTGAACACAGAGTAGCTTATACAGTCGACAAAAAAAGAGCGAATCGTTAAAATTTGGTAAGTGTGGTCACATTATGAAAACAGGCTTCCCAAAAGATATATTTTCAGTCGCACCAAAATCTAACAAACGTGATCACAAATAAAAATATAATGTGTCTTTTGTTTTGATATCCGACATCTTTAGTAAATTTGGCCAGAAATTAGAACTCAAAAGCAGAAAAGGTTAAAGACTGATTCACCATCTCCTGTTCTTACTCAATATTTTATTGTTCAAAAATACTAAGTGATCAGATCCACGTCTTTAATCAATCTCGTTTAAAAATTTCAAACCAATAAATAAGCGAACTCAGTACATAAAAAATACTGAGTTTTTTTATAGAATCTTGCGTACTGTTTTTCTGTGAGCAAGCGACTTGGCATTTTTAATGTAAGCCAGCACCTGTGCTAACATGGCTTTAATTATCAAATGATAGGAAGTGATATTTTCATATGAGTGTGACTATTCAAGATGTGCTGCATCTGCCGTCAATGAAGGGTAGTGTTCTGTTGACTAACTCTTCAGAATTAAAAAAAACAGTTAATACAGTGTCTGTATTGGAGTATGCGGACACCACGCCGATGCAAAAAGATTTAAGTGAAAATATCGAATATTCTGGGAACGAGCTTACTCTAACGGCTTTCGCCAGTATTAGTCATGACATTAATGCGCAATGCAAAAATATCCAGCAGCTTTCGAGCGTTGGCAATATTGGCATGGTGATTTTTTATGTTGGATTGATAATGCCTAAGATTGATGCCAAATTAGTTGAGACAGCTAATGAGCTTAATTATGTGCTGATTATGATGCCACCACACGATATGAGCCTGGCTTATAGCAGTGTCATAGCCGATATCATGCAAGCAGTTTTTCTTGATAAAATGAACCATCCTCTTTTTGCAGTTGATTTAATTAAAAAAATTTCTAAAATGCCTGATTCTTTGCGGTCTGTGAGTATGGTGTTAAGAACTATTTCAGAGCGTCTGCATGTGAGTGCGGCTTTATTTGATCAAGATTATCAGCTATTGCAAAGTGCCTCATGGCCATTGAACATCCAGGATCATTGGGGAAACTATATTATCGCTGAGCATCGCCAACAAGAGATTAATGACCGATTTCTATATTGGGATACTGTGAGTGATAATCAACGTCTTGGAATCATTCATTTACTATTAGTTGGCCATCAGAGAATTGGGCTCTATAATCGCCAGCAAGCAACCGAAGTTTTGCAGATTACCTTGAATTTATGGGGACATAATATTCAGTCTGATAGCAAAGTAGCTTTACTTGCTTCGATTATGGAAGATGAGCCAATCCGGATGCGTCGTTTGAGCAAGTTTTATCATATTAATTTATCGGAATTGCATCATATGTGGCTGATTCCAAATTTTCAGGGAATAGATAGACAAATTCATCAAACGGAAATAGCAAATTTGTCAGCTAAATATGCCTCGATTGCTATCTGTGAAAGATATAATGGCATGCTTTATATCATGCCAAAAGGCGATTTGGAACCCGCTGTTTGGGACAAGTGGGGTGAAATGCTGGCTGCTAAATGTCGAGATTGGCAGGATACCGTTCCGATCTGTTGCCAGGGAATTATGACACCTGAAATAGTACGTCAAGCTGTTCAATTAACTAAATCAGCTGCCGACGATGCCACGATTATTTTTCCTAAGCGTGATGTAGTGACTTTAGGCGATTTACGTTTGGCTGAAATTTGCCGCCGAAGAATTAGGGCGGGAGATCAATCGGTGAATGCTTTTATGAATAGTCAACTTGGTTTAATTGATAAGGCTCACGAACAAACGGAGCTGTTTCAGACCCTGACGACTTTTTTGCTGGATACTAATCAAAATATAGCTGCTACGGCCACTTTATTATATGTTCATCCGAATACGGTTAAATATCGTTTAGCAAAACTGGAAATTCGTTTTGGTTTTTCAATTGACAAAACACCGACATCTTGGCTTCTTTACGAATTATGTGGTGTCTGGCGATTGGTCAACCATGCTAATCAATAAGGAAAATAATTGAAAAGCTGCCATGATTGATGGCCCATTCTTTTGCCTGTTCTGACAAAATGAATGGGCTATTTTTGTTATTAATAACATAGACGCTGATCCAACCCTGCTTTACACTGATGCTTAATAAATTAAAGAAGCAATTTGCTTAGTTTATAAGTGGTTGATAAAGATGATGAAATTTCAATTGGCTGCAGAACCTAAACAATTGTTAAACAAATTAGGGGGTATTTTATGGTTTTAAAATCCGTGGAGTCGGAAAGCAAAAAAATTAGTCAGATGGCAGATGATCATTCTCTTTCTCGTGTACCAGAAAAAGATAAGACGCCTGTTTGGAAAGTTTTGATTGTCCAAATTGGTGGATTTGTTGCTCTTAGCCAATTTATGCTCGGTGCAGAATTAGGTTATGGTATGAGTTTTTTGGATGCTGTTATTGCAACAACATTAGGTTCAACTTTATTGGAGTTCATTGCCTTTGGACTTGGAGTAGCCGGTCAAAGAGAAGGTTTGTCAACAAGTTTGCTATCTAAATGGTCCGGTTTTGGCACAATTGGTTCAGCTTTTGTTGGACTGACATTCGCGATTAGTTTGATCGGATGGTTTGGTATCCAAAATTCTATTTTTGCTCAAGGGATTATCTCTTTGCTTGGTGGCCATATTAATTTCGCTTTGGTTGCAGCGATCACGGGATTAGTTGTTACTTTTTCAGTTCTCTTTGGTTTTAAGGGTCTGAGTTGGACTTCCAATATTTCGGTGCCTGCATTTATTTTGGTCATTGGCTTAGCAACTTACAATATGTTAAAAGGCCATACAATGACCGGATTGGTGACTATGGCAGCGCCGGGTGCAGCTCTTAGCATGAGTGCAGCGATCACGATGGTAACTGGAAACTTTATTATCGGTGCGATTATCATGCCCGATTTAAATAGATTCAATCACAATTGGAAAGGTGTATTTATTGTTTCAGTTGTTGGAACATTAATTGGCGAATTAGGTGTGAATGTTTTAGGCGTATTAATGGCTCACGCGGTTGGCAGCAGTAACATTATGCCAATTATTTATAAGCTCACAGGCGGATTTGGCATCTTGTTGGTAGTCTTTTCTAGTATCAAGGTGAACGATCTTAATTTATATTCGGCTACTCTGGATTTTGTTAATTTCTTCAAACAAGTTTTTCATTGGAATGTAAACCGTGGACTGGTTACGATTGTCGCAGGCATCCTTGGAACTTTCCTTTCTGTAATTGGTTTAATTGATCAATTCAGCGGTTTTCTCAATGTTTTAGGTGTTGTGTTTCCACCTATCGCTTCAATTATGTTTACTGATTATTGGATCCTCAAGCGTTCCCGCAAACAATTGGATAAAAGTCGCAACAAGGGCCAATTACCTACCGAGTCAGAAATCTTTAATCCGGTTACGATTGTAGCCTGGCTTGTAGGAATTGCATCTGGTTTCTTTATTACTTGGGGAATTCCTTCATTCAATGTGTTGGTGATTTCAGCAGTTGTTTATTATGCCGGTATAAAAATATTTGATAAATCAGCTAAGCGTACTGCGGTGAGCATCAACGAAGAAAGGAGAAATGTATAGTGCGAAAACTAGGTGTTGAGTCAATTCAGAATATTGCAATCGGTGCTGCTTTAATGGGTGCTGGTGGTGGCGGCAATCCGTTTATTGGTAAACTAATGGCCATTAATGCAGTACGCAGGTTTGGTCCTGTCACTTTGTTAGGACCTGATGAGTTAGCAGATGATGCAGTAGTTAGTTCGCCATCGTCCATCGGCGCACCGGCAGTATCATTGGAAAAATTTCCTAATGGCTGTGAGTTTAAATTGTCTTTGGATAAACTCCAAGAAGTATTGGGCAAGAAAATTTCGGCTTTGTTTCCGGTTGAGGCTGGCGGCATCAATTCCATGATTCCTTTGATTGCTGGTGCGCAATTAAATTTGCCAGTAGTTGATGCCGATGCAATGGGACGAGCTTTTCCTGAGTTGCAAATGTCGACGCTTGTATTGGCTGGACATAAAATTTGTCCGATTGTAATGAGCGATGAAAAAGGAAATTTGGTTGTGATTAATACTGATGATCCTAAGTCGGCTGAGAAATTTGCACGGGCTATCACAGTACAAATGGGTGCTACAGCTCAATCCGCGAGTGATACAACCACTGGTAAAGGATTACGTGAAGACGGCGTGACAGGTATCATCACACTTTGTGAAAGTATTGGAAAATTATTAAGTGATATCAATCAATATGACAATGTTAACGATGCACTACAAGCCCTATTAGATTTAACCGATGGTTATCGAATGATGACCGCTAAGATTGTCGATGTCCATCATGTCACAAAAGGCGGCTTCAATTTTGGCACTGTTATTTTGGAGGGTTTGGATGATGATCAAAATCAAGTTGGCAAACTTGAATTCCAAAATGAAAATATTGTTTTCCAGCGAGATGATATGGTTCTTGCAACATCCCCAGATTTAATTTCTTTAGTTGACGAAGAAACACTGATGCCGATTACTAATGAAGAATTATATTATGGCAAACGCGTTTTCGTATTGGGTATTCCTTGCAATTCTAAATGGCGGACACCCGCTGGTATTAAAAGTGTTAGCCCTCGATATTTCAAGTATGATTTGGACTATAAACCTGTAGAGATGCGTATCAAAGATTTTCTTTCAAAAGAAATGGAGGCTGTCCAATGAATTATTGTTTAGGAATTGATGTTGGGGGGACTAATACTGATGCTGTCATTCTCGATAAAAAGCAGACAATCATTGCTAGTGTTAAAACCCATACAACTAAAGATATTGAATCCGGAATTTACGATGCTATCACAAAAGTTCTTAAAATAAGTCAGTTGAATCCTGAGGACATTCGTTTAGCTATGTTAGGCACCACTCAAGCAACTAATGCAATTGTGGAACGAAAAGGTCTCGCTGAAATCGGCGTTATTCGTCTCGGTTTCCCAGCAACTGCTGCCATTCCGCCATATTCTGAATGGCCAAAAGATTTAGTTAAAAGCATGTCTGGCAAGTATTCTTTGGTTCATGGCGGATATGAATATGATGGCCAATTAATTACGTCCGTTGATGATCAAGAATTGCGTCAGGTATTGGCTAATTGGCGAGGTAAAATTGAATCCCTCGCTGTAGTAGGTGTTTTTTCCGCACTAAACAAAAATCAAGAGGAACACGTTGCTAAAATTGCTCATGAAATACTTGGCAATAATATCCCGATTTCTTTATCTGCAGCCATTGGTTCGATTGGTTTAATTACTCGTGAAAATGCGACCATTTTAAATTCAGGTTTGTGTAAGATTATTCAACGTGTTGCAGATGGTTTTTCTAATGCACTATTAAAACAAGGAATTGTCCAAGCTGATATTTATCTTTGCCAAAATGATGGTACTTTAATGTCCCTTGATTTCGCAGCGCAATATCCAATCCTCACTATCGGAAGCGGACCAACGAATAGTATTCGTGGTGCTGCTTATTTGGCCAAAAAAAGAGATGCACTGGTATTGGATATTGGCGGCACTACTTCTGATATTGGCGTGCTGGTTAATGGCTTTCCACGAGAATCTAGTAAAGGCGTCGAAGTAGGCGGAGTTCAGACGAATTTCAGAATGCCTGATATATTATCAATTGGTCTTGGAGGCGGCAGCGTCGTTCGACAACATGATGATGGAACTGTAACAATTGGTCCTGATAGTGTTGGCTATCAAATCACTGACAAGGCGATTTGTTTTGGTGGCGATGTGATAACCACTACAGATATCGCAGTACGCTTGGGTTATGTCGATTTGGGAAATCCTCTCCTAACAAAGAAAATTGATGAGAATCTCGCTCAAAAAGCATCAGCGGAAATTAAGCGAATGTTAGAAACAGCAATCGACAAGATGAAATCAAGCGCTGAAGATGTTGATTTGATTCTAGTCGGTGGCGGTAGAATTATTGTTCATGGCGATCTTGCCGGAACCAGTCACGTCTTTACCGATCCGAATGGCGGTGTTGCTAATGCAATCGGAGCCACGATTGCTCAGGTTGGCGGGCAGTATGAAAAATTGTATCAATATGCAACAGTTGACAGAACTAAAGCAATAAGCGATGCCACGATGTTAGCTAAACAACAGGCTATGACTGCCGGGGCTAAGGGAGGTTCAACGGAAGTGGTTGATGTCGAAGAAATTCCATTAGCTTATGCCCCTGGAAATACAACCCGCGTTAAAGTCCGCGTCGTTGGTGACCTGGCTTAATTTTTTGTGATTGGAAGTGCTGGCTGACTATTGAAAGCAAGCAAAACTTAAACATTAAAATCTATCCACTAGGAAAACCATTCCATGTATTAGTCGTTAATCAGGCTAATGTATGGAATGGTTTTTATATTAAAGGGCCTCCCACTTTTAAATTATGGTCAGCGAGTGTTTCACTAGTAAAATTATGATCTGCATAATGCGTTTTGTTGATCTGCCGCAGATAAATCGAAATTTTCTTCCACAATAATGTGAACATTAAGGATAATGTAAGCGCTAACTTTCACCTTATACTAAAAATGTAAGCTGAAGTCCGAAAGGAAGTGAACAGTAATGAATAACTTAAATGCTCGCCAATTGGCAATCGTGAAAACGTTACTTAATGTTGATAAAACGACTGCTGATCATTTAGCTTACGAGTTTGGTGTTTCTGCTAAAACTATCTATAATGACTTACAAATACTGAAACCGGTTTTGGCAGAATCTTTTATGACGATTAAAGTTCAACCGAGAATTGGAATTTCTTTACAGGGGAATGCTAATAACTCGCAGCTATTAATTAAAAATATTTTGCAGCACCAACCGATACCTGATAAAGATCAGGATCGTATCACGTTTATTTTAACGAAACTTTTGCAAACTGATCATTTTTTTAAAGTTTCAAAATTTTCCGAGGAATTATTCATTAGCGGCAAAACGATTGAACGAAATATAAAACAATTGAGTAAATATCTTTCAACCTACAAGATGCATATTGAGCGCCAGCCACGAGAAGGAATACGTTTGATAGCAACTGAACATCAAAAAAGAAAAATGTTGTTTTTGCTGTTGAATAATTATTGGAGCGATTACTGGTCTGCTGACTATGTTAATTCAGAAAATTCGATTAAATACCAAGGCATGAGTGACAATTCTCTTTTATCTAATCAAATCGTTCATCGACTGATTCCTCTTGTAAATAAGTTTGCTATCAAGCGTCGAATTAATTTCAGTGATTATTCCTTTCAAGCGCTCGTTATTCATCTTGCAATTGTTATTCAACGTGTCAAAACAGGTAATTTAATTTCAAGCAATATCGATTTATCGACAGATGTTGGTGAACAACAATTTAAAAATGCCAAATACTTGGCAAACATCATTCAACAAAAATTCGAAATTAAGTTGCCAAACGAAGAAATTAGTTACGTTCAAATTCATTTAATTGCTGCGATTGCTGGTAGCGTGAATTTAAATTTGAAAAGTGATTATGAAGAAATTTCTTCACCTTTAAAGACATTGCTGGCAGATTTTGGTTTTGATCAAGAATTATTATCAGGTCTGACGATTCATCTTCAATCGGCAATTGAGAGATTAAAATTGAATGCGACAATCGCGAATCCCTATACGAAAAGTATCAAGCAAAACTATACGCAGGCTTTTGATAGAGCTCTACAAATAGGAAAATATTATGAAAAGTATTATGGGATTCAAATGAACGATGATGAAATTTCTTATTTTGCTTTATATTTAGAAGCTTATCTTGAGCGAAAACGAATGCATTTGCAAAAATTCAATGTTGGATTGGTTTGCAGTACCGGACTGGGTTCTGCTCAGCTTCTGGCTGCAAAAGTCCGCAAAGAATTTCCACAATTCAACATTGTTGGAATTTGGTCGTTAAGTGATTTGAAACAACAACAACTGAAAAACGTTGACTTAATTATTAGCACAATCGAAATCAAAATAGATGGATTACGAACCGTGATTGTTTCACCTTTATTGAAAAATAATGAAATTGAATTTATTAAAAACGCGGTTAATCAATTTTCTATTAATAAGCAGCACCCGCATGAAGATTTTCTCCGTTTAATAGATTCCAGATTAACGATAGCCAAAGCGCCGATTACAAATTGGCACCAACTTTTAAAAATGGTTGGTCAGAAATTAATTGCTTATGATTATGCCGATAAAGGAGTTGGCGAAAGTGCGATTCAACGTGAAGAGCTGTCTTTTACCAGTTTTGGTGATTATGCTGTTCCTCATGCAGAACCAACTTTAATTAAAAGGCCAGTAATGGTTGTTTACACGATGAAAAAACCAATTGATTGGGGGAGCAGTCGAGTATCGATAATTTTCTTTTTGGCAATGACTAAACAAATGACCCAAAAAGAAATTGATCTTATTTTTGATGATTTCTACGATCTTGTGAATAATAAACAAATACTGGGTTCGTTAATAAGATGTGATTCTGATGAAGAATTGTTTAAAAGAATAAGAGGAGAAATTAGTAAATGACGGTAACTGAAATCGTTCAATCAAACTTAATTAAATTTGATTTAAAAGCTGATAACAAAGAGGAAGTCATAGATCAGCTTGCTGATTTGTATGTTAAGAACGGCGTTATTACGAATAAAGACAATTATATATCGGCCGTTTATGGACGTGAACAGGAAGGGACAACCGGAGTTGGAGAAGGCATTGCGATTCCCCACGGGAAATCGAAGTCAGTTACTCGTTCTGCGGTGGTAATTGCAAAGTTATTGGATCCAGTTGCTTGGGAGTCTTTGGACAATCACCCGGTAAAATATGTTTTCTTATTGGCAATTCCGGACGGTGGCGACACTGAACACTTGAAACTGCTTTCCGAATTGGCCGGTATTTTAATGAATGATAATGTCCGTTTTGAATTGCAGCAGGCAAAGTCTGCTGGAGATATTCAAGCAATTTTTAAAGATCGAGGTAATGAATTATGACAAGAAAATTAATTGCGGTAACAGCATGTGCTACCGGAGTAGCTCATACCTATATGGCGGAGAAAGCTTTGTTACAAGCTGCTAAGAAAATGAATGTTTTGATCAAGGTTGAAACTCAGGGAGCAACAGGAATTGGCCATTATTTAACAGCTAAAGATGTTCAAATTGGTGAAACTGTGATTCTTGCTACCGACACCAAAGTTCGCGACTTGAACCGTTTCAATGGGAAGAAGATTCTCCAAGTTGGTGTTAGTGATCCAATTAAAAATGCAGAAAAAGTAATTAACGATGCTTTGACATTAGTCGATACAAAATAAGGAGTTATTCGATATGAATTGGAAAAAAATAGGCCAAGAGTTAGAACGACATTTAATGACTGGCATTTCTTACATGATTCCAATTGTTATTGCCGGCGCGGTATTGATGGCAATCAGTCGCGTGGGCGCTTCCTTTTATGGAATTTCTGATATTTGGGATGTTAAATGGGCCAAAAGTGCCAGTATTATTATTCGTTTTTTAAATACCGATGATGGGTGGGGAAGCACCGCGTTGGGACTGATGTTTCCGGTCATTTCCGCTTATATAGCGTATTCAATTGCTGATAAGGGCGGAATCGCTCCAGGAATTATTGGTGGAACTTTAGTTTCCAACATGAATGCAGGTTTTCTGGGTGCATTGGCTTCCGGCTTAATCGCTGGATATACGGTTAAGTTTTTAATTACACATATACATCTTCCAGAGGCGGCTAAATCTGTTCTGCCGGTATTTATAGTACCCGTTCTTGGATCACTTATTACTTTGATATTAATACAGTATGTAATTGGTGTGCCGTTTGCCGATTTGAACACCAGTTTAGCTTCCTGGCTAAAAGGTTTAACTGGAACTAATAGGATATTGCTGGCAGCAATTGTTGGTGTGATGGTCGGTTTTGATTTAGGCGGTCCTGTAAACAAAGCCGCCGTAACCACTGCGATGGCTTTGTTGACAAGCGGAGTCTATGATCCAAATACGGCTGCTCAAGTAGCTATCATTATTCCACCACTTGGACTTGGTTTGGCAACTGTTATAAACAGAAGAAAGTTCAGCAAAGAATTACAAGAAGCTGGTAATGCTGCTCTGGTTATGGGACTGATTGGCGTTAGCGAAGGTGCAATTCCGTTTGCTGTAGAATCACCGTTACGAGTAATACCGGCAAATGTAATTGGATCGGCGATTGGAAGTTCTGTGGCAGTTGGTTTAGGAGCTGTCAATCGTGCGCCTATTTCCGGCTTTTACGGTTGGTTTGCTGTTGAGAAATGGTGGATTTATATTTTAGGAATCTTCGTTGGAACTTTGACCGTTACTGGATTGACCTTGTTGTTCAGAAGGCAACAGTCTGTAGCTGAGGAAGCCGAACCACAAGATACACAGCAGCCGGTAGGTGATTCTTACTTTACGGAAGACCAATGGGAGAACTGATTTAAATGTCATTAAAAAAAATAAATGTTTATCTTGTTAATCATACTCACTGGGATCGGGAATGGTATTTTTCTAATCAAGATTCATTAATTTTAAGCGATATGTTGTTTACCAACACAATTAAGGAATTAGAAAAACATCCTGAAGCGTCTTTTACATTGGATGGCCAGATATCGATTTTGGATGATTATGTGGCGATCCATCCGGAAATGAATTCGCGTATTAAGCATCTGGTTAATAACCACCAACTTCAGATTGGCCCTTGGTATACTCAGCCTGATGCACTGCATGTTTTAGGTGAATCATTATTTCGTAATGGCATGATTGGGGAACTGTGCACCAGCACATACGGCAAAAGAATGTCAGTTGGTTATTTGCCTGATACTTTTGGATTCAATAGTCAGTTACCAGTTGTTTTGGATGAATTGGGACTAAATAGTTTCGTGTTTTGGCGCGGTATTGATACAGAAAAAACCTCTGGTTGCTATTTTAAATGGCATAGTCTTGGGAATAGCCGAACTGTTACAGCGATTAATATGCCACAGGGATATAGTACGGGGATGCTGTTAGATGCTTCCGATAAATATGTCAAACAGCGACTGGATCCGGCAGTAGCATTTGTTGAAAAACAATCGGCTGAATTTCAAGCAAACGTATTAATACCTACTGGTAATGATCAAATGAATATTATCAATGATTTTAGTAATAAAGTCGATAAGATAAATCTAATTGGGAAATACCGTTATCAGGTTAGCGATTATCAGACATTTATTCAGAAGGTTTCTCATGAGCCGTCGTTGCATGAATACAAAGGCGAATTTATAGATCCAATTTTGGCAAGAGTTCACAGGACTTGTGGATCAAGCCGCATGGACATTAAAATCGCGGCAACACAACTGGAAGATAAATTAATACATCAAGTAGAGCCATTGTTGGTAATTGGTATGAAATGTGGGGTTGATTTAGGGAATTATGTCTTGATTACTGCTTGGAAGAAATTATTGGATAGTCAAGCACATGATAGTATGGCTGGCAGTGTAGTTGATTCAGTTGCCGAAGATATTTTACATCGCTTAAAAGAAGCTCATGAATTGGCAGATAGTATTTCGAATACTATCGAACGATTAATCAGTTTAAGATTAAAACTAGACCAGAACCAAGTTTTAGTGTTCAACCCGTTACCTAGGAATACGACTGATTATTTCCAAATCCAGATTGTTAGTCCTACAAAAAATGTTTGTTTCAGTGATGTCGAAGACAGCATTCTTATTGCTAGCAAAAAAATAAAAAAACGTGACCACATTTTAAAACAAACAAGCAGTGGGGATAAATATATTACTGAACCAGAATATTATATTAATGATTATTTTGTAAAAACTAATTTACCTTCTTTAGGATATAAGATTTTAGATTTTCATACTGTTTCTGTTCCATCTGAATTAAAAGCAACGACAGAAACAAAAATAGTGACTAAACAGTTTACGGTTGAATTTGTTTCGGGACATGTTAATTTGCGATTAAACGACGGTACGGCTATCAACGATTTTATTAGCCTTGAAGATCGTGGCAATGCTGGCGATACTTATGATTACTCCCCTCTTTATGGTGACAAAACTGTTAGCTTGCACTTTAAATCGGTGAAAGTTTTGAGAAGTGGGCATTATCAAGAAATGCATCTAAACGGAATGGTTAAACTACCATCTACTTTAAACGATCGGCAGCATAAAGAATTCAATACTGATTATAAATTTTCTATCGTTATTAGCTTCATCAATGAACTAATGCATGCTCATATTAGTATTGACAATCAAATATTTGATCACAAGCTTGTTTTAGCTGTTAATACGGGAATTATGGCTAGCCAAAATATTGCATCGGTTCCATTCGGATATTTAGTACGTCGTAAACAATCTTTGAGAGATTGGAAAAAACATTTTGTTGAAAAACCAGTATCGAGTTGGCCATTGGATAACAACGTTACTGTTCAAAACAAAAATTACAGCGTGACTGTTTTTTCTAAAACGATTAAAGAATATGAGCAGCTTGATACTCATCTATTATTTACTTTGTTAGCAACAACGAATCAATTGGGAAAAGCTGATTTAATTAATCGCCCAGGTAGGGCGTCTGGTGATACGACAAAAGTTGGTCATCCAATTATTTCAACTCCTGGAGCTGAAATAATTGGGAAGCACGATTACGATGTTCAAATATCATTTGCTAAACGTTTCGATGAATTGTCAATTTCAAAAAAGCAGGAACAATTATATTTTCAACCTTTAAGTTACCAAATACAGGATTTCAATCTGTTTCTAAATCGACTTGATAATAAATTACAAGATGATTTGGCACCGGTTGGCAAACTGCCAATTCAATTAAGTTTGTTCAATATACCGGATAATTTATCTATTAGTGCTTGTTACCTATCTTATTTCGGTGGGAATGCTATGATACTACGCTTATTTAATCCGACTGGGCTACCTGTTGCATATGAGTTGCCAAAAAATGTTCAGGCCGTTAATGCTTTGGAAGTTTCTAGTAAATACAAAGGATTAATCAAGGCGTATGACTTATTATCGTTGAAAATTACATTTTAATATTAAAATTACATTTGGAATTACAGATAGGTCCGGGTGACCTATCTGTTTTTTCTTGGCAAAGTGAGGTCTTGTAGTATGTCGGATTTAATAATAGGACTCTTTCCGGCGATTATCTGGGGAATAATGCCGATAACTTTTCATTATATTAAAGGGAGTGCTTTTGAACAACTAGCGGGGACTACAATTGGCACCTTGTTAATAGCACTGATTTTATTTTTTTGGCAACGTTTCCAGATTAGTTTTCCAAATGTTGTTTGGGGATTGCTTTCTGGTTTGAGTTGGAGTATTGGGCAATGTGGGCAATATATAGGCTATCAACGAATTGGTGTTCGTAAGGTTTTTCCAATCTCGACAGGATTTCAAATTGCCGGAAATTCATTGATTGGTGGAATTTTTTTTCACGAATGGTCTGATTTATTTCAAATCGTCAAAGGATTTCTTGGAATTGCCATTATTTTAATTGGTATTCTGATCGGAAATTTAGTTATTAATCATTCTTTTTCTCAATTAGCTTATCAATTTCCAACATATTTATTGCTATTGCTAACAACAACTGGTTATTGGGGTTATTCAGGATTTGCCAAAATGATACAAAATGGAAATGCATCGTCCAATTTGCTACCCCAATCAATTGGAATGACTTTTATGGCAATGCTTCTTTTGTTTTTAATCCGTCCAAGAAAACAGATTAATAAGGTTAAAGTTCTTCTTAATACAGCTAGTGGATTGCTCTTTGGCTTGGCAGCGATGGCTTATTTGATATCTATCTATTTAAACGGTATAGTAAATGCTTTTTTGTTCTCACAAATGAATGTTGTTATTGCAACTTTAGTTGGTATTTATATATTTAAAGAATCCAGTCCGGTCAGCTTGTGGCGGTCTTTGACAGGACTGGCAATAATTATTCTGGGCAGCTGCTTTATTATTTGGTAAATTATGATATATAGCCAAAACTAAGATTTGAGTATCTTTGTTCTTTTATGCTTGGGTTTTGTTAGATAATTACTTGTACGTTAGTTTTGAAACTGATCCTCTTCTTGAAAGATAAAAAAATCTGATCGCCGAACAAATGTATGCTCACGCTTGTTTTTTGTTACCTTTTCTGACATTTTTAAATTAATCACATCGTTAAGTTTTAATCTGATCTTAATAATAATTTGGGAGTTTATAATGAAAAACCACGATTCTTCAGTCTCCAGCACTCAGGGAATACATTTGTCGAAAACTCTAAATATTGTTGAAACAGTTTCTCTGGCTGCTTCTGATATTTCACCTACCACAGGTGTTTTTTTAAATATGCCCGTTGCGATCGCAATGGTAGGGACTGGCTCGTTTTTGGTTTCTTTAATGGCCGGGATTATTGCGATCTGTGTTGCACTCACGATGGCGGAGATTGGTTCGGCTTTTCCTAAATCGGGTGGAATTTATTCTGTGATTCATAGAGTGATGGGCAATAAAATCGGTTTTCTCGCTTTGATTGCTTATTTAGCCGAGGGAGTTTTTATCCCCGCTGTAACATCGATGGGCTCCGCCACTTATTTAGCAGCAGTATTTCCAGCGCTAAAAGTTAATTTAGTTGCTCCGGTGCTTATGCTGATTGCGATGATTATTTCGATTGCGAATATTTCGTCGACTGGGAAGTTTACAACTTTTTTGCTCGCTTTGGAACTGCTGGTCGTTCTCACGATCACTGTAGCTTGTTTGCTGAATTTAAAACAACCGCTTTCGGTACTTTTTTCAACAAAAATTATTCATGGAAATACTTTTTCCAATGCATCCTGGCCAACTATTTTTGCAACTATTGCCGTAATGCTTTTCTCTTTCAATGGTTTTGATTCAGCCTTGAATTTCTCTGAAGAAATGTCCGGAAATCAAAAAAGTATTGGTCGTTCTGTATTTGGAGCAGCTTCAATTGGAATTATCGCTCAATTAATTCCTTTGGCCGTCATATTGATGGCAGCACCGTCTTTGACAGGATTTTTGAAATCTTCAAACCCGGTTCTTTATGTAGCAAATAATGTCCTTGGTCCGACAATGCATGATTTCTTAAGTTTGGGAATATCGCTGGCGATGTTTGCCTGCACAATTTCCGTCCTGCTGCAGTTTTCTCGAGTCCTTTATACCAGTGGGCGGGATAACATGTGGCCCAAAGTAGTTAATCGTTTTCTCCAAAGTATTCATCCGAAATTCAAAACTCCTTGGAAAGCGACTCTTCTTCTTGGTTTGATCGATATTTGCTTAAATTTCGTTTCCAATCTTGGTGATTTGATTTCCTTTACTTCGGTCTTGGTTGTTTTACTTTATGCGTTAATTGGAATTTGCGATATTATTGCTCGTGGCAAAAAGGTTCCTTTTCCATATAAAAATACTCTTGGAATTATGGCACCAATTGTGACGATTGTTGCTTCGGTCTATGTACTTTCCAGACAAACCGTCGTTAATTTATTAATTTCTTTAGCCATACTGGCAGTCTCTTTTATTTATGTTTCCTTATTTAAAAAAGCAGATACAATAGATTTGGATTTGTAGATTTTGTATACAAGTATATTTGTAAATTTGTAGATTGGGTGGACTTATGGTGAGAGATAGTTTGAACAAAAAAACATTTTATCAACTTGTTAATGATTTCGATCTGACAGAAAAGGAAAAGGCTGTTTATTGGAAAGAACTTTCGAATGGCTTTTTCTCTTCTTTTGAAGAGATTGCAGATCAATATCAATCACCGGTAAAAAAATCAATTTATAAAAGAACTTTCCAAAGTCGGCCTTATGTTGACGACCGATATAATGCTTGGTATGTCAAAACCAAAATGGAACACGCCAAGAGTGGTTCTTTATTAGGCAAGAAAATTGCTGTCAAGGACAATATTTCGATTGCCGGCGTGCCAATGAGTATGGGCACCAAGCTGTTGGAAAACTACAAACCAAAAGAAGATGCAACTGTTATTAGCAGGCTCTTGGAACACGGGGCTGATATTGTCGGAAAATCTGTTAGCGAAAATCTGTTCTGTTCCGGAAGCAGTTTTACAGCTGATACGGGTCCAGTAGAGAACCCAAAAGTACCGGGTTATTCGGCCGGTGGTTCTTCGAGCGGTTCGGGTGCTTTGGTAGCCAGCGGACAAATCGATATGGCTTTAGGCTGCGATCAAACTGGTTCAATTCGAATTCCAAGTGCCTGGTGTGGTATCTATGGTTTTAAACCAACACGTGGATTGGTTCCTTATACCGGAATCGGTTCAGTTGATCAGTTGCTTGATACTGTTGGGCCGATGGCGAACAATGTTTATGATCTTGTTTTGCTTTTAGATGCGGTTGCCGGTAAAGATGGATTGGATGGTCGTCAGGAATGGTTAGACATGGATCGAAGTTTTTCTTTTGTCGAGCAGCTGTCTTCTGATGTTTCAGGTAAAAGGATTGGTCTTCTTCAGCAGGGATTCGCCATTGAAGGTGTTTCCGATCCCAAGGTCGATCAGATAGTCCAAGAAAATGTTGGCTATTTCAAAAAAGCGGGTGTCTCGATTAAAAATATGTCTATTCCTGAATTCGATTTAGCGAGAAACATTGCCGATGTCATTAACACGCTTGGAACTTCTCGGCAGCAGCTTAGATATGGTGGGAGTAGTTTTGGCACTAATACTTATTATCCGATCGATCTTAGTGAGACTTTTAAAAGCAGGGTAAACACTAAAACCGTTACATCGTTGGCACCACTTGTTCAATTGATGTTATATGGTGGCGAAATGGCTGATAGCCAAATTGAAGATTATTATGGTCGTGCTCAGAATATGATTCCAATAGTTAAAAAAGCCTTTGAAACAGCCTTTAAAGAAGTGGACATCCTGGCCTTGCCAACGGTACCTTTTACCGCAAGGAAACTACCTCCGCTAAATGCCGATCTTGAAGAACAAATAGATAGTGGAGTTGGTGCTGGTCACAATGATGGTCCTTTTAATATTCTTGGTTGCCCGGCTATTAGTATTCCTTGTAAATTAAGCGAAGGACGAAAACCGGTTGGCATGATGCTGGTTGCGCCTTTTGACCAAGATCAGCAACTGCTTGATTTTGCTTACGCTTATGAAAGAATGATGGCTTGATTAGCGGATGACTTTATTTGAGGAAATTTTTATTGTATATATTTTTAAGAGCCATCTTTTTCATGGCTTTTTTTCTTGTTATTTAAGTAATATAGTGAAATAATTCAAAAGGTTTCAAAATGAAATTGTTTTCTTTGGTTCGGGATATTTTATGGAGAGTAAAGGGATGTTTTTAAAAAAGGGTAAAAAGAAGTTGTATAAGTCCGGCAAAAATTGGGTTGCTACATTGCTTTTATCAGCTTCAGTTTTGAGTTTTTATTCGGCTGACCTAAGTCAGCAGACCGCCAGTGCGACTACTAGTAGTCAAACTAAAGCAGTCAGCTATGACAAGATAACCAATAAACAAACGGTTAATTATTCGGCTTATGTTAATGAAAACAACCGAAATGACGGCTTATATTTAGCTCCGGCCTTAACCAGTGCTGTTTCAATGACTTCAACTGGATTGGCCAAAAGCCTAAATGGCCATTTGGTAACGGTATCCGAGATCGATACTACCAAACGGGCATCGACCGGCCTTAGCTATCAGTACGCCAAGATCACCGAAAATAATAAAAGCTACTGGGTTGATCTTAGGGCTTTGAGTGACTCTGCTCAGATAACTTCTACGCAAACAGTTAACTTCCAAGCCTATATCAATGGTGATACCAGAAACGACGGTCTGTATAGTGCCCCAGCTCTAACAACATCCAGTTCTTTAACACCACTTGCTTATAGCAAGTCTTTAAATAAGAAGCTGGTCACAGTATCGGAGATTGATACGACTAAAAGGACTTCAACTGGTCTTAGCTATCAGTACGCCAAGATCACTTACAACGGCAAGACCTATTGGGTCGATGCTCGGGCCGTCTTTGATTCGATTACCAGTAAACAGACTAATTTGAACTATTATGCAACAATTAGCGAGACTAATCGTAATGACGGTATATACGAGGAACCAGCTTTAACCAGTCTAGCTTCGATGGCTTCGACGGGTTCAGTTAAAACCTTTGATCAAGATTCTGTTGAGGTCCTTGAGATCGATACGACTTTTAGAAATTCCAACGACCAAAAGTATCAGTATGCAAAAGTTACTAATGGTACTAATACCTACTGGGTAGATGTTAGGGCTCTAAATACCAGCGGTTTTGCCAAGATCACTAGTTCTAAGACCGAAGACTATTCGGCTTATATTAACGAAGCTAATCGAAAGGACGGTATCTATAATAATGGACCGGCTTTAACCAGTCCTACGACTCTAACGGCTTCGGCTTTAGCTAAAACAGTTAACGGCGATCAAGTAGAAGTGATTGCTTCAGATACCACGACGAGATCTAATGGCAGCCAGTATACTTACTTGGAAGTAAAAGACGGCAGTAATACTTACTGGATCGATAGCCGTGCTGTGACAGCTTATAATTTTGACAGCATTACTAATCAACAGACGGTTAATGAAACAGCCACGATTAATGAGGGAAGCCGTTCAGATGGCCTATATAGTGCTCCGGCTTTAACCAGTCCCAGTTCTTTAACCTCGACTGGCTCGGCTAAAACTCTAAACGGCGATAAAGTTACTGTCACAGAAATCGATACAACCAAACGCGCTTCCAATGGCAATACCTATCAATATGCCAAGATAAACTTTTATGGCAATACCTACTGGGTCGATGTTAGAGCTCTGGATAATAGTACTTATTCAGGCGCTATTATGGTTAACTTTGAAGATGAAAATGGTAACCAACTTGCAAGTTCAATTGAATATACTGGTAAGATTGGATCAACTTATCAACCTGAACCTAAAGCGATTACTGGATATAGTGTTGATCTAGCAAAAACAGGTTCGACCAATTTAACTTATTCTCCAACCACGCAAACTATCACTTATATCTATGAAAAAAGTACTGCAGCAACCACTGACTTGATTAGTGGCCAAGGACAGGGAACTAGCAACGATAGTTGGACTGTTGGTACTGACGTTCAGCCTGGTTGGTATAAAATAACGCCAATCGGTCTGGGAACAGATGATAATATTGTCTTAAATGTTGAAGGAAGTGATAGTAGTGATCTTCCTTTGGCCAATGATATTAGTGGAGCTTGGTTTGGCAATAATAGTTCGGCTGGAGAAATATCTTCTTATCAAGCGTATCTCACAGCTGGACAAGTTATTGAGATGCAGGATAACAACGATGCCATAATTGATCAAGGCCTTCATTTAGAAGCTCTTTCAACTAGACCAGCGACTAGTTTGATTGACCCGGAAAGTCCAATTCCAAGTAGTTTTCAAGACCTTGGCGCAGGAATTTATGAAGTCGGCGTTGATATTCGACCTGGAAAATATCAAGTAGCCGATATATTGGGACAAGGTTATTTGTACACTGATGATGGTACTGTTGGTTTGGATCTTGGGACTGGTCACGGCGATATTTCCACGGGCACAATTACTTTGACAACCGGTGAGTTTCTGACAAGTACTGTCGACGGAATTTCCCTTGAGCCGGAAAATTAAAATAGATATTTGTTAATAATTAGCCATTTAAATTAATTAATCAAAGTATTTTCTAGTAACTGTTCTTTTTTGGAAACGGATAAAATACTGTTCATTGCCTTTCCATTTTGCAATATTTTCATGATTTCACTCAGTTTTTCCAAATGGCTGCTGGTATCAACGGTTGCGAAACCAATAATTATTTTTATAGCTTCTTTATCATTATTCTTGACTAAGTAGACCGGCTTTTTTAAAAGCAAAAATGAAAAATCCGTTTTATTTACTCCATCCCCGGGTTTTGCATGAGCTAGTAGAACGCCGTTTTCAATCACCATATAGGGCCCATATTTATTTGTCAAGTATTCAATTTTATCGATATATTTCGTTTCAATCGATCTGTTTTTTATTAAGGGTTCGAAAGCTAAAGACAATGCTTCTCTAAAATTGTTCGCATGATCTACAAAAGATATATTTGATTTAGTAAAAATGTCTTCAAGTTTAGTTTGGGGCTTGTTTGTAAGTTTGTTCTTATTGTTCAGGAAGTTTGTTGAAGAATTTTCCATATATTGTTTTAAAGCTTTTTTCAGATCGCTAACATTTTCAATTCTTGCATATTCGGAAATAATGTCTAAAAGTCCCTCGATGTTCATCTTGGGACTTTTTGTTTTGACGAGACCTTCTTTTTTTAAAGCCGATTCAATATTTTTCCAATCCTGCTTACCTGGAATTGCTGAAACTTTTAAAACATCAATTCCTTTTCGGTTTTTAATTTTTATCGTTGAAACAATTAATTTAATATCTTCCAGGGATGAATTCTCGTAGCTTAATGTGTTGTAAGGTTTTGAGAAAGCAACCTCAGGAAATCTATCTTCTAATTGCTGCTTTAATATTCGTGATGTTCCAATTCCGCTTGAGCAGACAATCATAACATCGTTTTTTTGTTTTTTTAAATTCTCATCTTCAATTGATTTAATTTCACCACCAAAGTAAAGCGCAATTAAAGCAAGTTCATCATCCGGAATATCTTTTTTGACAAATTCTTCAAATGGTTTTACAGAAAATCTTGTGAAAGAAAATAACTGTTCATATTTTTGCTTGATCAAATCCAAATCCGGGTGTTTATAGGATATACCGTATTTGATTCGATAATAGGTGGCTAATAAATGAGTAGAGAGATTAACCTGCAGTGAATCCAATTTTAAATTGACTCCGGCTATTCGATTAAAACGAAAAATTATTTTTTTTGCGATTGGCAATATCTCTTGAATTCCGCCATACTCTTTATTTGCTTTATCGAATTGACTTGAATGGATTGTATTGATTAAGTAATTTGCTTCGCCCAAATTGACGACGTGGTTTTTAAATAAAAATTTTTGTGCCCATTCCAAAGCAATTAGATTGCTCGGAATCACATTTGTATTTTCCAACCTATTAACTTGATTTTGAATTCTGTCGATATACCAGTCCAAGTAGGCACTCAAACAAATAAAAGCATCATCGGTGAAAAAATTTCCGGTCATTCTTTCAAACTCTTTTAAAAGGGGGTTGATGTTTTGAACTGATTTGACTCGTTTGGCAAGTAGAGAAAATAGAATTGGATTTCCTTTTGAAAACTGTTCGTATACCCAATTTCTTTTTTGAATTTCAGGACCATTGATCATATGGCCACCGCTGCTTTTCGATAAAGAAAGTTGATAATCCTTTAGAATACAGTTAATTTTCTTAAAGTCCTTATCAGCTGTGTTTCGGCTAACATTGAATTTTGTTTCGATTAGTGTCAACGAAACTCTTTCTCTATTGATTAATAGCCAAATAATAGTTTCAATTCTTTGCTTTCCTGAGAAATTAAAAAATTCTTCATTTTTTTCGTTATTAAATTTTTTCGATTTTTCTAATGCTGATATTGTTTCTTGATTCAAATAAAATCCCAAATTTTTAACGTTAATTACTTTGTCAAAACCTTTTTCATCCAGAAATTGGTTCATTTTTTCAATTGAATAGTAAACAGACCGACGGGATATCGATAATTGTTTTTCAAGTTCCGGGATTGTGATTAGATCTTTTGAACTAAGAAACAAATTCAGCATCTGGTTAACGCGTTTATTTTTCGAAGTGTACATAGATTTAATTCCTTTGGTGCACTTTTTGCACTGCCTATATTGCTATTTTTGCACTTGTTAGCGCTTACAGCAAGATATAGTCTTATTTCTTGGGAAGAGAGGTGAATATATGCTTTCTAATTTATTGAATGAGAAAACAGTTAGAATCGCTAATGGAAAAAATTTAGATTGGAAAACATCTATTAAAGAAGCATCAAAACCGCTTTTAGAGGATGGAACGATTCTAAACGGTTACGTAAATTCAATGATTAATGTTGTTGAAAAAGAGGGTCCCTACATAAATATCGGACCTGGAATTGCATTAGCTCATGCCCAACCCAATGGTTTTGTCAATCGGGTTGGTATGGCGCTACTAAAGACTCAAGAACCAGTTGCCCTGACTTCTAAAGACCACATGATAAATATCTGGTTCGTCTTGGCAGCAGTTGATTCTAACAGTCACTTGGAATCAATCAAGGAACTTACTAAGTTATTGACTAATCCAAATAATGTTGAAAAGCTATTATCCGCCAATAGTGTTTATGATCTTCTCGATGTAATAAAGAACGTCGATTCAAATTTTGATGTCAAAAGAAAAGAGGATAAAAAATGAGACTTGCCGCTGTTTGTCAATCAGGTCTGGGTACCAGTTTTATGGTACAGATGAATATTCAAAATGTGCTCAATGATGAGGGAGTCGACATTGGGAATTTCGAGCTTTCCCATATGGATGTCGGTTCAGCAACACCTGATTCGGCAGATTACTTTTTTATCGAAAGCACGCTTGAAACAGCCCTGGGAAATTTGCCAAAGGAGAAAGTAGTCCTGCTTAAATCAATTATTGATGCAGACGAAACCAAACAAAAAGTTAATGAAATCCTTGATAAAAACAAAATTAATCATAAATAAAAATAGGAGTCGTTAATCATGGAAAAAATACTGGAATTATTTGTATCAATAGCTAGCCAACCTGCCATTCTTGTTGCCATGATATCGATGGTTGGATTGCTGCTTCAAAAGAAAAAAGCTAATGAAGTTGTCGCGGGTACAATTAAAACTTTCGCCGGCTTTCTTGTATTAACCGGTGGGGCGACTATTTTGGAAACCGCCTTGGCACCTTTTGCGAAAATGTTTCAATTCGCCTTGCATGTTCAAGGTGTTGTTCCGTCCAATGAAGCAGTTGTTGCAATTGCTTTGGTAAAGTATGGAACCCCAACTGCTTTAATTATGCTGACAGGGATGATCGTAAATATCTTGTTAGCTAGATTCACAAGATTTAAATATATTTTTCTAACTGGTCAAGCAATGCTTTATATGTCTTGCCTATCTGCAGTTATCTTAATTTCTGCAGGGATGGGTGATGGTTGGCAAACAATTTTATTCGGTGGAATATTTGAAGGAACATTGCTTACTATCACACCAGCACTTTGCCAACCCTTTATGCGTAAAATTACGAAAAGTGATCAGGTTGCAATGGGCCATACGGGGAATATCGGCTATGCTTCGGCTGGGCTGATTGGAAAACTTTTTGGGGATAAAAGTAAAAGTACCGAGGATCTTAATATTCCCAAAAGCTTAGGATTTTTGAGAGATTCTACTGTGTCAATTGCTCTTTTAATGAGTGTTGTTTATGTTATCTTGGCAATTGCCACCGGTCCCAACTATATTGAAAGTAAATTAAGTGGTGGGACTAACTACATTGTTTATTCAATTATTCAAGCAGGAACATTTGCAGCTGGATTCGTTGTTGTTTTGCAAGGTGTTCGTATGATACTTGGAGAAATTGTTCCTGCCTTTCAGGGAATCGCTAAGAAACTTGTTCCAAATTCAAAGCCTGCTCTTGATGTTCCAATAATCTTTCCTTATGCACCAAATGCCGTTTTGATAGGTTTCTTCGTCAGCTTTTTCGTTGGAACTCTAAGTATGTTTGCAATGATTGCGCTTGGGACAACTGTTATTATTCCGGGAGTTGTTGGCCACTTTTTCTGTGGAGCAGCTTCGGGAATATATGGAAATTCAACCGGCGGAAGGCGAGGAGCCGTCTTGGGAGCAGCATTTAATAGTTTACTAATTTCTTGGCTGCCGTTGTTTATTCTTCCGGTTCTTGGAACTCTTAAATTAGCTGCATCGACTTTTGCTGATACAGATTACCTGATTCCAGGAATAATAGTCGGTAAATTAGGCAGTTATGGAGCAATAACGCTGGTTTCTGGGATATTGATTTTCCTGCTTGTAGTTATTTTGACCTCAATCGTATTAAATGCAAAGGACCGCTCAAAAGTGGTTCCCGCTAAATAATTTTTTCAACAATCAATCTATTAAAGAGGAGGACAAATGATCGATACTCAATTTGAAAGTATTTCACTTAAAGAGCTGAATCATCAAGACGAGCAACGGGCGGTTAATGCAATTCGTTTTCTCAGTCTCGATATGATCCAAAAGGCTAATTCCGGTCATCCGGGCCTGCCTTTGGACGCTGCGCCGATGGCTTACACGCTTTGGCAAAAGTTTCTTAATTTTAATAATCACGATCCATATTGGATTAACCGGGATCGTTTTGTTTTGAGCGCCGGCCATGGTTCGGCTTTGCTTTACAGTTTGCTTCATCTTAATGGATTTAAAGTCGGGATAGAAGATCTCAAGCAGTTTCGCCAATTGGATTCGCTGACTCCGGGGCACCCGGAATGGAAACATACTCCGGGAATCGATGCAACAACCGGTCCTTTGGGCCAAGGATTAGCGATGGCAGTCGGGATGGCAATGGCCGAAAAACATCTTTCGGCAATCTATAATCGTCCGGGCTTTAATATATTCGACCACGAAACTTATGTAATCGTTGGTGATGGCGACTTAATGGAAGGCATTAGCCAAGAATCAATGGCAATTGCTGGTGAGAAAAGACTAAGTAAATTGATTGTTCTCTTTGATTCAAACGATGTTTCCTTAGATGGACCGTTAAATCTTTCAACTAACGAAAAGATTCAGGACCGGGTCATCGGCAATGGCTGGGATTATCAGTTTGTCGCCGATGGCAATAATTTATCTGATATTGATGAAGCAATCAGAGAAGCGAAAAAGAGTGACAAACCATCATTTATCGAAATAAAAACAATCATTGGGTACGGGACTCCTCTTCAAGGAAGCAATAAAGTTCATGGAGCGGCAATTGGCGAAGAGAACGTGGCCAAGACCAGGGACTTTTATCATTGGCAATATCAGCCTTTTGAAATTCCAACAGACGTTTACGATCTTTTTAGCGATAGCCATAAAGCTAAAGACAAGTATTACAAAAGCTGGCAAAAATCCTTCAAACTTTATGAAGAATCCTTCCCAAAATTGGCCGTTCAGCTAAAAAACGACAATTTGTCTTTGAATATCGATGGTATAAAATTAGCTGAAAATAATGATCAAGAACTAGCAACCCGTGTAAGCAGTTCTGAAGTTATGCAACAGATAGCTGATAAAAACGCAACTTTTTGGGGTGGTTCAGCCGATCTTTCATCATCTAACAAAACCTATCTGAAAGATAAAACTAATTTTACCGATTTAACGCCCCAGGGATCGAATGTTTTTTATGGGGTCCGGGAATTTGCGATGGCTGCAATTACCAATGGCATTCTCCTCCATGGCAATAGTCGCGCTTTTGCTTCGACTTTCTTTATCTTTAGCGATTATATGAAGCCGGCAATTCGCTTGGCAGCCCTGCAAAAACTCGCTTCGATTTTCATTTTTTCTCATGATTCTTTAGCTGTCGGTGAAGATGGACCGACTCATCAGCCGGTTGAACAGTTAGAGACGCTTCGAGCCACGCCTGGAATCGATGTTTATCGTCCTGCCGATCAAAACGAAACTTTGGCCGCCTGGAAAGCAATTGCCAAAACAGCTGATCATCCAACCGCCCTGATTACTTCAAGACAAAAACTGCCTGTACTAAGAGAAACGAAAGGTGCTCCAGTTGAAAAAGGAGCCTATGTTGTTTCGCCGGCACAAAAAACTCTTCCGGACACAATTCTAATTGCCAGCGGATCTGAACTACATTTGGCTCTTGATGCTAAAAGAGAACTCGAAAAACAAGGTTATGATATTTCGGTCGTTTCTATGCCAAGTATGGAAGCTTTCGAAAGACAAAGCGAGGTTTATCAAGATAGTGTCTTGCCAAAGCAAGTTGTTAATCGACTTTCGATCGAGATGGCATCAAGCTTGGATTGGGGGCGATATACCGGAATTTTTGGAAAGAGTATAGCAGTCGATACCTTTGGCAAGTCTGGGAAGGCAAACAGTGTGATTAATGATTACGGTTTCAATGTTTACCATATATCCCGGGTGGTTAAGGAAATGATCGACCAAAATAAAAACTTATAAATAGTCAGAATAAATTTATTTTTCAATCTTACAGTCGGATTATGAAAAGTGGACATTTAAAAAGGCGTCGATTAATACCTGCGGCGTCTTTTTTTGTCTTGTGAAAAATAAAACTTTTTTACACATAACGGCTATAATTGAAGCGGTTTTAAAAAATTTTGGGGAGGGGAGAAAATGACGAATTCAGTTAGTTGGATTGGAGCATTACTGGGCTTAGCATTGGCAATTGGATTGATTTTATGGAAATTAAATCCTGTATATTCATTACTGCTTGGAACTATTTTTGGTTCTATAATTGGCGGCGCTAATCTGACTCAAACAGTTAATATAGTTGTATCTGGGACGCAAAGTATTATGGGAACAGTGGTTCGAGTTCTAGCTGCCGGTGTATTGGCTGGTGTCATGATGGAATCAGGAGCCGCAAATGCAATTGCGAGGGCGATTGTTACCAAGTTAGGTGAGAAATGGGCGATTTTATCATTAGCGCTTGCAACAATGATCATTACTGCTGTCGGAGTATTTATTCCGGTTGCTGTTTTGATCGTTGCACCAATTGCTCTTGAGGTTGGCAGCCGCATGAAAATTTCTAAATTAGCTCTTTTGGTCGCTCTATCTGGCGGTGGCAAAGCCGGTAATATAATTTCTCCAAATCCCAATACAATTGCTGCTGCTCATGGATTTAATTTGGAACTTAGCCAATTAATGGTAGCTGATTTTGTGCCTGCACTTTTTGGACTTGTAATGGCTGTATTACTTGCAACTTTGCTTAGACATAAGGGGCCAATTGCTACAATGGCTGATGTTGAGATTAATCAAAATCAGACAAAACAGCCTAAATTAAAAACGCCATCACTTCGCTCAGCTGTTATTGCTCCACTGCTAGCAATTATTTTGTTATTGATAAATCCTATTGGTAGTATTTTACATATTTCTTTTCTAGAAAAATTTCAAGTTGATGCTATGTATATTCTTCCCTTTGCGGGTATTGCCGGAATGTTAGCGATGCATAAGGGAAATAAGGTATTGGAATACACAAAAGCTGGAATGGAACGAATGACCGATGTTGTTCTTATTTTGATTGGTGCTGGGGCAATTGGTGGATTAATCACATCTTCTACACTACCAGCTGAGATCGTTTCATTGATTAAGTCATCTGGTATTTCTGGAATTTTTCTTGCACCAATCTCTGGAATTTTAATGGCTGCAGCTACTGCTTCAACTTCAACGGGAGTTATTCTCGCAACTGGATCGTTTAGTAAAGCGATTCTTTCATTTGGGACAGCACCATTGGCGGCAGCTGTGATGGTACATACGGGAGCAACGGTTATTGATCATTTACCACAAGGAAATTATTTTCACGTTACAGCTAATGCAATGAATATGAATTTAAAGGAACGAATGGGCTCGGTTCCATATGAAACAGCAGTTGGCTTAACGATGACAATCGTCGGTACACTGATGTATGGATTCTTTTAAAAGCTAGTAGAGAAGTTTGAGGTAAAATATGAAATTTGTAATTGCACCAGATTCATTTAAAGGAAGTCTAACGGCAAAAGAGGCTGCAGATGCAGTTTATGAGGGCCTGATACGTATTTTCCCCAAAGCCAAATACGAAATCATTCCAATGGCTGATGGTGGTGAAGGTACGGTTCAATCACTTGTTGATGCGACTCGTGGTAACTTCAAAACGGTCACTGTTTTGAACCCTTTAGAAAAAGAAACAAAAGCTCGTTATGGCTTGCTTGGCAACCGAAAAACAGCCGTGATTGAAATGGCAGCTGCCAGTGGAATTCAGTTTGTCAATAATGAGACAAAAAATCCTTTAACTACTACGACTTTTGGTACGGGCCAGATGATCTTGGATGCTATGCATCAAGGCGCTAGAGAAATTATTATCGGAATCGGTGGAAGTGCAACAACCGACGGTGGACAAGGAATGGCTGAAGCCTTAGGGGCCCAATTTTTAGATGCACACAATCATCCAATTAAGCGCGGTGGAGGTGGGCTGTCTGAGCTTGATCATATCGACATTTCCAAAGTTGATCCACTAGTTAATCAAACAAAAATCAGAATAGCTTCCGATGTTGTGAATCCTTTGATTGGTTCAAAAGGTTCAGCCAAAGTCTTTGGTCCACAAAAGGGTGCAACAGCGCCGATGATCGAAATTTTGGACAAAAATTTAAAACACTATGCAGATGTGATTCAACATGATCTTGGCAAAAAACTGGCTGATTTTCCCGGGGCTGGAGCAGCTGGCGGTCTGGGAGCCGGTTTGCTAGCTTTCACCAATTCTCAAATGGAAAAAGGAGTTGAAATTGTTGTCGAAATGACGCGCTTAAAAGAACGCTCAAAAGGAGCCGATTACATTATCACTGGCGAGGGAGCAATTGACTCTCAAACGCAATATGGCAAAACCCCAATGGGCACCGCACGAGCTGTTAAAGAAGTTGCTCCAAATGCTAAGGTGATCGCTTTAGCCGGAAACGTTGGTGATGGAATTGAACAACTATATCAATTAGGGATTGATTCGATCTTTTGTATTTTGCCCGGAGTAGTTAGTTTGGATCAGGCAATTAAGAATGCTAAGAAAAACTTAACACAGACCTCGGGAAATATTGGTCGATTAATTAACAAATAATAATCCAATCTTATGGTTTTTAGTAATTTAAATCAGCACACAATACTATTTTTCAATCTTACAGTCGGATTATGAAAAGTGGACATTCAAAAAGGCGTCGATTAATACCTGCGGCGTCTTTTTTTGTTTTGTTATATTTTTATTTAACGTTATTTTTAAATTTTAAAAAACAATTACATAATTAAAAAAACGAGGTATAATAACTTTCAGTATGTATACCAGTATCAGGTAATAATTCGTCTAAAAATACAAACCAAAACCTTACATGAAATATAAAAACTTTAAAACTAAAGCAATCGTGCTTTCAATCATCATTCTTTTGATGTCTGCGCTGGCTTTCTGCTTCCTACTCTATGCGAATAATTATAACACCAAAAACACTGTTAAAAATGGTGCTTTATTAAGTTCAAAAAAAAATTATAAATTCGAAAAATTGTCCGATGAAACGTCCTCTTCTTCCTCTTCGTCATCTTCAGCATCGGCATCAGTTTCATCTTCGTCTTCCACTTCGTCATCTTCAGCATCGGCATCAGCTTCGTCATCCACTTCTAGTCAGCTACCAGCTGCCGGCACATGGAAAGATGATTTCCCGGATATTGATTCTAATGGGATTTTGGGCATTGCAAGCGAATTTAATATTTTTGCAAAAACAATTCAAAATACAAACAGTCAATCAATTAAAGGAAGTGCTGCAACTGAAGAATTAGATACTTCACCGTGGAATATTTTTGGGACGAGCGGAATATCTTATATTCAGAAAACACTTGATACAACAAGCAGTTTTGAGAGTAATGCCGGTACTTTGATCTTGGGAGATTCAGACAGTTTTACTTATAATTCACAATACTCTCAATATGATTTCAATCCAGCGATTAACGGTTTTGAATTAACTGGTTTTACTGGGAGCCTCAAACAGGATACCGTTGGTAGCAAATATATTGATTTTGATGAAGAATTTGACCGTTTGGATTCAAATGTAGCCGAAGTGGCAAGTTATGTCAGAGAATCTGGGCATACACCAGTGGTTACAGCTCCCGGTTGGGAATATAACAGAGAAATAGATGCTTCAAATGTTGATATTACAAATGGCAATACCAAATTCATAAATATTACAGCAAGTGATCTTCCTCAAAATTGGGGCAGTTTAACTTTGACGGGTGTCTCTGATGTTTCGAACGTAGTCTTTGTTGTTGACACAAGTGGCTATGATTCGAGTTCGGATTTGAATTATGACATGTCGTCGGTTAGCGGAACAGATGGTAAAAACATCTCATTTATTTTTTATAATAATTCTGCTAGTTCTCCATCAGCCTATACTGGCAGCATTACTCTGGGTTTTTCAGTCTCTCAAGCTTGTTCTGTTGTAGCTCCTGAAGCAACCGTCAGCCTTATGAGCACATCTTTTAGCGGCAATGTCGCTGCAAAAAAAGTTATTTGTACATATACAACTCAGAATGATGACAAATCTTCTGATATTGATCTTCCATCTGATACTTCTTCACCGGGAAATATTTCAATAAGTAACGTTCCTGATGTTGATTTTGGTCAATTGGGAATAAATTCAGTTGATACCGCTAACGGTACTTGGTCACAGGACCTTAACGTTTCCGGTGATGAAGGACAGGCATTAAAAATTAGTGTTGCTTTGTCGAATAACTTTGAAGACGAAGCATCTGGTGAAACCGCTGATCAAGTTCAGTGGTCATTGGTTAATAGCGAAGACAATGAAATAACTCCTTTTTCAACTTCTGATCCTCCCACTGTTTCCATGGATTACACGATTCAAAATAGTAATACTCAAGAGTCGCCTTTAAAAAAATATTATTTTCAGATTTCAAATTTGAAATCTGTTAAATATTCTGGAGATTATAAGGCAACTTTGACTTGGACATTTACAGATGGGCCCTAACAAATGCTATTATTATTCAGTTTGTGTTCGATGTAAATGAATTATCAAAAAATAAAGATTATGAGGATTTTAATTATGAAAAAAAATAAATTGTCTTTGGCAGCAGTTGCTATTGCATCTGTAATTACTTTTGTTCCTGCAGGAGCAGCCTTTGCTGACAGCACCACCACGACTAATGGAACTGTTAGTTTCCAGTCTGGAGATTTGACTTTGTCAAAATTTCCGTCAGCTTTTGATTTCGGGACACAAGAAGTGACATCTGATAAGAATGTGAGTTATAGCAGTACCGAAGATCAAAGTGATGATGAAATTGCAGTAAGTGATCTAACCGGTAGCGGTGATGGTTGGAATTTGCAAGCATCACTCACTGCATTTAGTAATGGAAATGCAGATCAGCCTTTGACTGGAGCATCGGTTTCTTTTGACCAAGCTGCTACAAATCAGTATTCATCTGCTTTAACAAGTGGATCTAATTCAATTGAATCAACCAATGCGGCAACTACAGTATTATCTGCTGATAGTAATCAAGGAATGGGAACTTCGACCGATCCATTATCAAATATTAAACTTAATCTGCCAGTTTCGACGCCTCTTTATAAGGGAAGCTATTCTGCAACAATGACTTGGACTCTAGGCAACACTCCAACGGCAAGTGAATCTGGTTTGAATTAATGAAAAGAAAGACCCGTTTGAGGAATACATTTTCATTTTGTTCTAAAATTATTCTGCTTTTTTTTAGTTTTGCTATTTTTGCTTTTTTGCCATTCAAAGCCAGTGCCAGTGAAATGAATTTCACGGTCGGCACGAATCTTCCAAGCAACCAAATTAATAGTAATAAAAGTTTTTTTGATTTAAAAATGAAGCCTGGGCAAAAACAAACATTAACAGTATCTTTAACAGATAATACTTCTAAAAGTATTACTGTTAACGTTGGTGTTAATTCTGCCAAAACGAACTTAAATGGTGTAATTGAGTATGATAAGACATCTATTAAAAATGATAAGACTCTTAAATATCCACTGAATACATTGATTAAATATCCAAAGAGTGTTGTTATTCCGGCAAAGGAATCAAAAACCGTTTCTTTTTCTGTTACAATGCCTAATAAATCCTATCGAGGAATTATTCTTGGTGGCTTAACATTCCAGCAAAAAGAAAGCGAAGTTGATAAAAATTCAACTTCAAAAAAAGGAACAACGATCCAGAATCGTTTTGTTTATGCGGTAGCCGTTATCCTAAAAGAATCTGACGATAAATTGACACCAAATTTGAATTTATTATCCGTTATACCGGGACAGGTTAATGGAAGAAATGAAATTAGCGCGAAAATTCAAAATGATCAATCACTTTTAATGTCTTCTGGAAAAATCACTGCAAAAATTTATAAAAAGGGAAGCGGTAAGGCGATTTATAGTTCCACCTCTAAAAATTTACAGATTGCTCCAAACAGCAATTTTAAATACCCGATTTATCTTAATGGAACTAAAATGAAGTCCGGTGATTATGTTTTGAAATTAAAAGTCACAGCGACTGCTTATAAAAATCCAAAAACTTGGAATTTTTCTCGAAGTTTCAAGATTAAAGCTAAAAAAGCTGCCTCTTTAAATAAGTCTGATGTAGATCTAAAGAAGAGTTCGAATTACGATTGGATCGTTCCCGCTATTATAGTATTTCTTGTGGTAGTAATAATTCTTTTGGTTATTACCATATTCAAAATTAAAAAAAATATTAAAAAATAATAACGATTAATATTTTTAATTCCTTTAATTTTTATTCTTAATAGTTAATATATTCTTCTCAAAATCATAGATTTCCAATTGTTGAAAGTGTATGATTTTTTTTAGAATCTTTTTGTTAAACGATTAGCATTATTGGCTTGCAAGTTCACCGGGCTATATCACTGTATCAATTTGTATTAATTTTTTTTGATGCAATGAATATAATTATTTTTTATTACATAAAAGTAGTTTAAATTTACATGTTTTTTTCAAAAATCTAGTTTAAACTTCCTCTCGGATGCGCTTAAACAGCCTTATTAACCGCTTGACAATATAAATTATAGGGGGATATTGATGAAAAAAACAAAGCCAAGTTATCCGACAGCAGATAACACAACACGCTTTAAGTTATATAAATCTGGTAAGCAATGGGTCGTTTCCGGCCTTACGAGATTTACCAGTAGAATCATTCGTAGTTTTCCAATTATTAAACCAATAAAAAATAAGCATGTGGATCTTGATGATGAAACATATTCAACCCATAAAGCCGTTACTGCTCTTAAAGGTATTTCGGCTCTTGCTGCTTTTTTCGGCGGATCTTCTTTAATTGCTTCGACTCATGTATCGGCTGATCAAGTTCAGCAGGATGCTCAAGCTGCAACCGAAAAAGCTGTGAGTGAACAGACTTTAGCAACTGCTGATCAAGTAACAATCTCTGCGGTTTCCCAAACAAGTACTAGTGGATCTCAATCACTTTCTACTTCCGAATCAACTTCAGCATCTGAATCTACTTCAACGTCCAACTCGAATTCTGAATCCACTTCTGAAAGCCAATATAATTCTGATTCGATCAGTGTTTCAAATAGCGAATCTGTTTTACAATCTCAATCTGTCTCGTCTTCTGAAAGTTTAAGTCTTTTAGCTGACACGAGTACTTCTTCAACTGATGAAATTGCTTCTGGGTCTGTCACTTCTTCAGAATCGCTTTCAACTAGCGAGAGTTCTTCTATAACTGCCCAGACTTCTGAAAGTACTTCTACATCAAATGTTTCGACCGTCACTGCAACTAGCAAAGCTGTAGCTGCAACCACAACCACTGGTACTGGTTTTACAGTTGCTGATCCAACGTATCCAACCAGTATGCCTAGGAATACCGATAATGCTGATCGTTACGATTTTGAGTGGCTTACGGTTTATAAAAACGGTAAACTCGTTGGAAGTATTTCAGTTTCAATCGATCGTAGTGGTAGCGGAGTTTTGTATGTGAGGGAAATTCCTACTAGTGGATCAGAGAAGGATCTTACTATTCAGCCAAATACAGGGACCGATACCTCTGGAACAGCTTCTTCTGCTTTTTCTGGTCTGATATATTATTATGATGATATTGATGGTAATGGTTCCTTAATTGTAGTTGGTGGAACTGATACATTAGGAAATGATTATGTGAATTATATTGACAATACAGGTAGCCTCACCACTAGCTATGGTACTGTCTCTAATTTTGTTCCCGAAGACGTGACTCAGACAACTACTTATGTTGATGACAGTGGCAACACCATTGCTAGCTCTGTTGTTCAAACAGGATGGACAGGACAAGTTTATACAACTTCGTCCGGGGAAGTTATTACCGGATATTACTCCGATGATACGAATGATAATGGTAACGGAACGATGTCTCAATTTGGTGATATTGGGGCTCAATATGAGAAGAATTATCATAATGGTGTAAGTGTCATTTATACTCAGACGGGTTCAGACGGTACGATGAGCGTGACTGTTTATAATAATGGGACTGTGGTTTATCAAGATGACGATTTGGGACCAGGCGCAACTACTAGTACTAAAGTTGGAAACACCACGTATTATATTGTCAATCCTTATGTTCAACAAACTGAAAATATTCAATATCAGTACCTTAAGCTAGGAAGCCTTATAGTCGAAGATTCTGATGGCAATATTATTAGTGAAACACAATATGCTAATGATCCGACCAATGCATCCGATGCTTATTATCCAACCACTGACGCAAGTGGGCAGACGCTTGTTCCTAGCGAAGCAGGCTATGACATAACGGCCACAGATAGTGACGGAAATTCTGTAGATGTTAGTGATATTCAGGATGGCTTGGTACCTTCTGATTTAGGTGAAGATACGATTGTGATTTATACACCTAACGCATCTACTTCGGAATCCGTCTCTGGTTCTGAATCAACTTCAGCATCCGAATCTACTTCGGAATCCGTCTCTGGTTCTGAATCAACTTCAGCATCCGAATCTACTTCGGAATCCGTCTCTGGTTCTGAATCAACTTCAGCATCCGAATCTACTTCGGAATCCGTCTCTGGTTCTGAATCAACTTCAGCATCCGAATCTACTTCGGAATCCGTCTCTGGTTCTGAATCAACTTCAGCATCCGAATCTACTTCGGAATCCGTCTCTGGTTCTGAATCAACTTCAGCATCCGAATCTACTTCGGAATCCGTCTCTGGTTCTGAATCAACTTCAGCATCCGAATCTACTTCGGAATCCGTCTCTGGTTCTGAATCAACTTCAGCATCCGAATCTACTTCGGAATCCGTCTCTGGTTCTGAATCAACTTCAGCATCCGAATCTACTTCGGAATCCGTCTCTGGTTCTGAATCAACTTCAGCATCCGAATCTACTTCGGAATCCGTCTCTGGTTCTGAATCAACTTCAGCATCCGAATCTACTTCGGAATCCGTCTCTGGTTCTGAATCAACTTCAGCATCCGAATCTACTTCGGAATCCGTCTCTGGTTCTGAATCAACTTCAGCATCCGAATCTACTTCGGAATCCGTCTCTGGTTCTGAATCAACTTCAGCATCCGAATCTACTTCGGAATCCGTCTCTGGTTCTGAATCAACTTCAGCATCCGAATCTACTTCGGAATCCGTCTCTGGTTCTGAATCAACTTCAGCATCCGAATCTACTTCGGAATCCGTCTCTGGTTCTGAATCAACTTCAGCATCTCCAAAGGTTACTAAAAAACAAAATGACGGTATGTTGCCTTCAACTGGGGAAATTGGTCCAAATCTATCTTTGATTGCTGATGTTGGTCTCTTAGCTTCATTAGGACTAATACCAAAGAAAAATCGACGCAATAAAAAGCATAAAGATGTTGATTAATTAATCTAATTAAAAGTAAAAACCTTTCTTAAAAATTTAGATGGTTTTTACTTTTTTTAGACATGTAACATTGCACTTTTTTAAGTATGTTTAAAACTCTAAAAACAATCCTCCTTGAAAAACAATTTCGAATGAGACTAATTTGGACTTTTTTAATTCTTATAGTTTATGAAATTGGACAAAATGTATTGATTCCTGGAATTGATAAACAAAAGTTGACAAATTTGATTAATTCCCAATACGCTTTTAATCTCGCTAGTAGTTTAACTGGCGGAAATTTGCATCGATTTTCTTTATTTGCTTTAGGACTTGGCCCATATATGTCTGCCTTAATTATTTGGGGAGCATTTTCTTCGATTAAAAGTTTTCAACTTGAGAGGCTATCTAAAAATAAAAGTCATTTATTGAAAATATTAATTACCATAATTGTCGCTTTTATTCAGGGATTTGTTATTGCTAAAGAAGTCAGCAGTGTTTCTAGTAGTTCAATTTTTAATTCGACGAATTTTTCAGCGTCTTTTATAATCGCGATTATTTTAACGATTGGAGCAGTTTATCTTTCTTGGCTTTCTGATAGAAATAATGAATTAGGAATCGGTGGACCTGGCGTTTTAATTATTGCCGGTTTGGTGAGCAATTTATTTGATGGAATTAAGAATTTCTTTGAAGAATATTTAATTGATTTTTTTACTTTTCATTCTATAATTTTTGTTTTTGTTGTAATTGTCGGAGCTTATTTTCTCTTAATGATCATGGTTTTCATGTATCAGGCTGAATATAGAATTCCAGTCGAGCATATTATGATAAACAGCGAATTATCCGCCGATTCCTATATTTCTATTAAATTGGTTCCAGCGGGTGCGATGCCTTTTATGTTCGGAGTTTCATTTTTTGCTTTTGTCCGATACTTAATTTTGTTTTTTTCTTCTTATTTTTCGCTTAGAAATTCTTTATTCAGTTCTCTTTTGAAAAATATTAGTCTCAGCCATATTAACGGTATTGTTCTTTATTTAATTGTATTAAGTATTTTGTCCTTCGCTTTCGCTTTCTTAAATATTAATCCGGGCGATATTTCGGAAAACATGCAGAAGAATGGAGATTATATTATTAATATTCGTCCAGGCAAGCAGACTGAGAGCTATATAAATTTAACTTTAATGAGAATGTCGACAATCGGTACTTTTTATATCGATTTCATCTCCGTAGTTCCTTTGATTATTGGTCTTCGTGATCCAGCTTTTACGAATTATGCACTTTATTTAGGAGTTTTGGTAACTCTCGTCAGCATGGTATTAACAATAATTGATCAAGTAAGAGCGTTAACTGAGAAATACAACTATGACGTTTTATTACCGTTTTTTGATAAAAGGAGATTTTGATGATATATTTTGTTCCATCTTGGTCAGATCAAACTTTTCGTCCCACTGATTTCGATGATACCGTTCATCAAATTAAAATTTTTAAAAAAGGGAACATTCCAGTTGAATTGATGTTCATTCGTTATTCACCAAATCTTTTAAGCAGTCTACACAGCCAGGGATTATTAGAAATTCCAGCTTGGTCTGTTTTCGATGATATTCAGAATGTTCATATTAACGGTATTAGGCCACTCTCTTTTTATGATTTTAATTGGCCTGATGGAATTGAAAAAATTTATACTCCTTTTCATATCATTGTTAATTTGTCAGGAAACCAAATCGGTCGAGTTCATTTTTCCGAGGAAGGAAGAATCATTAAAATCGAAAGATATAATTTTAAGCAACTTGTTCGAAGCTTCTTAATTGATGATCGCGGTTTTGTTTCTAGTGTGATTCATTATTCTGATGGTCAGATCGATTTTCAGGATTATTTGGATCCGGCAGGTAATTTAAGAATTCGTCATTATTTCAATAATGATGTATATAGCGTGTATGTTAATCCACTTTTCGCGAGTAATTTCAAAGCAAAATCATACAAAAGTATCGATCAGCTGATTTTAGAATTTACAAAAGCTCATCTTTTAAAGAACAATTCTCATGATGATTTGGTTATATCGGCAGCACAAGCGGAACAAGATCAATTAGTTTTTAAATCTTTGGATAAGCAAAAAGTTATTTTATCTTATTTTAGTAATCGCTATGATTTTCAACATCAAAATAAATCCATCATTAAAAATGAACTTCTTAAATCCAGTGGTCTTATTGTTGATCAAAAAAGTAATTATCAAAAGCTTAAAAATTTTATTAATACAAATTTCTCTCAGGAAAAAGGACGTTTGTTAATTCAAAAGATTCATGAATTGACACCTTATGATACTCGTCTACAGTTAGGTCTCAGCCAACGAGAGAAAAAGTTGACGATTTATTGGGTTGCCAAAAATCCAAACAATGATTTTTCAAAAAAAATCTTTTTTACAATTTTTTCTAAAATGATTGATAACGAAAATATAAATTTAATCATTGTTACTACCGAAATGAATAAAAATACTTTGGAATCAATGATTATAAGAAAAATTTCTGATAATTTTAAAATTGATCTTCCTTCTGATGATTATGAGTTGAAGCAAGTTGTTTCTCAGCTAAATGAAAATCAACTGCTTGATTCTGAAGTCGATCAATCAAATTCTGATGATTTTAAAGCGGGAATTGATTTTTATCAACGCTTTCAAATTAATACATTTTTTTCAGAGGAATCAATCATTACTTCTATGAAGAGGGTTCGTCTAATCATTGATTTGTCTAGAGAAGCAGACTTGTTTATTCAAATTGCTGGAATTAGTGCTGGAATTCCTCAAATTAATTTTGATGAGTCTCAATATGTAAATGATCAAAAAAATGGTTTGATTATTTCTGATTTGAATGATTTAAGCAAGGCAATTAATTATTATTTTGTAGGTTTAAAACATTGGAATCAATCATTGGTTTATTCCGTTAAAAAAATGGAGCAATATACAAGTTTTAATTTGCTTGACCAGTGGCTGAAAGCCTTAGGTAAGTAACATGAATAAATTAATAAATGTACTTCAGATTGGCAATAAGGATTGGCAAATTTATCTAAATGGTGAGAATAAGAAAACTAACTGGATATTTTTAAACTCTGATGAAAACGATGATGAAGGAAAGATAGATATCTTATCGAAGAAATTTGATATTTATTTGTTTACTAGTCAATCAAGCTTGAAATTTTTAAAAGAATTATTTTCCAGTATTCCTTCTTATCATCTTTTGTATAACTCTAATCTTTTAATATCCAATGATGTTTCTCAACTTCTAAAAATAAAAAAATCTTTTTCAATTAATATAGAAAATCCGATTGAAATTCTTAATATTATCGAGAATGATTTTTCAGGAAAACAGCTTGGTGCCAAACTTGATTTGAATCGTGTTGAAATTAGTAGCGATTTTAAAGGCAAAATTGCTTTTAATGGACATGTAAATGTGTCTTTAGACGGTTTCTTTGGTGAACGTTTTTCTCAGCTTTTGCTTTGGCAATATAATATTCCTTTTGACAAGCAATTTGATTATGAATTATGGCCAGAATTCGAGACTAGTGCAAATGTTTCAATCGAACTCCGAATTAGCGAGATCAAACAACAAAGTTCGAATGTTATTAGGACATTAACTATCCCACAATCAAAATTAAACAGTCCTTTTATTTTAAAATCTTCAGATCAGGATATATATGCCTTCTTTTCAATTTATGCACATGGAAGCGGATGTTTAAAAATTGGGCCACTCCATTATCGAAAATCGCGGCATTCATTCGGCCAACTTATTGTTGGCGGACGCAGATTTTCTGATTCCAGTCGAGAAGAACTTTTAACATATTTTGATCCTGGAGATTTACGGCCTCCATTGAATGTTTATTTTTCAGGTTATCGTACTGCTGAAGGTTTTGAAGGATATCCAATGATGAAATCTTTGGGCAGCCCTTTTCTTTTGATTGCCGATCCACGTATTGAAGGAGGCTCATTTTATTTGGGCTCAGAGGAATTAGAAAGATTTTTGCACAAAAAAATTTCTAATTGTTTAAAAGAGCTCGATTTTAAAGCTAATCAACTGATTTTATCAGGCCTTTCAATGGGATCATTTGGAGCACTGTATTATGGATCGGATTTCAAAGCAGATGCAATTATCGTTGGTAAGCCTTTGGTTAACCTTGGCAATATAGCAAAAAATGAAAAACTAGTTCGACCTGGTGGTTTTCCAACTTCTCTGGATATTTTGAATTTTTTAACGAACGACAATTATTTTGATCGAATTAAGCGATTAAATGAACGTTTTTGGAAAAAATTTAATCAAGCAGATTTAAATAATACCAGATTAGCGATCTCTTATATGCTTAACGATGATTACGATCCAACCGCTTATCGGGATATTTTGGCAGCCTTAAAAAATAAAAAAACTTCTCTGATCGGTAAGGGAATTCCTGGTAGACATAATGATAATAGCCAAGCAATTAACGATTGGTTTATACGTCAATTCAAAAATATCTTAGCTGCTGATTTTCAACGAGGAAAAAAGAATGGACAATAAATATCCCACAAACTTAATTTTTTGGAAAAACGGAACTTCTAGTGACTATCTTTACGGATCTTCGATTGATTTTTCGTCATTGAATAGAGTTGTTTTCGTGAATTCCTTGATGCCGTCAAGCATGATAATTCACAGTTGGAATTCTTTGGTTGATTATCAAGCTAATCGTGTTTCTGCAGATCTCCCGCTTTTAGAGAAATCCGGTGTTTATAAAATAGAAATCGACTTAAAAAGTTTTCCTGAAAAATCTGTTTATACACAAATATCGTTTTATGACATTGCGAAAATAAAAATAAAAACAATCAATATCAAGGGATCGAGCGATACTTTTGTTTATCCAAAGAATTCATTTTCTTATAGAATTGATCTAATAAATGCCGGTTTGCATCGTTTTATTTTTCATGAAATAAGACTAAGAAAAATATGCGACTCTTCAAAAAATTTTAAAGTAAAAACAATGGGCGAGGAATCTCCAGCAAATAAAATATTTAATATTTCGGAGATTATTAATTTTGTTTCGTCAAAAAAATCTTTGAATATAATTTTTAATGAACCAAAAAATAATTTTGTTCCTAGGCTACCTCAAGACATTTTTGAAAAAATAAATAATCTTGTATTGATAAATGATTTTCGTCCTTTTGCTGGATTTTATTTATCTGATAGTAATTATCTTGATTATGAAAAGGAACTCGAAGAAACTATTTTTAAATTAAGCCAAAAATTTGCTTCTATTAATTTAATTGGTTTTGGACCAATTTCTAGTTTTGCCGCTTTATTTTATCGCCAACATTTTTCTATGAATGTGTCTGTTTATATTACTGATGATTTTCTTAATTCGGTTAATGATTTCGACCAAATTCAAAATCTCAATCCAGTTTTATCAAAATATTTGATGAGTTTTTTTCAAAAAAATAATCTGTTATCTTCCGGTTCAACAAATAATCCTATTAAAATTTATTTCCAGGCTAAAAGCAGTCTTTCTGCCGACCGATTCTTTATTAACAAATTGATTTCAACAGTTCCTCGTTTAAAAGAATTGCCTTTTACGAGTTTAAATAAAACCGAAAGCAGAAATCGAAACTACAATAATGTATAAAGCAAAAGACGTTAGAATTAAAAAACTTTTTAAAATTGTAGATCGTGTAAATAGCTACTCATCGAAAATGGCTTCTTTATCTGACGATATGTTAAAAAACCAAACGAAAGTCTTTAAGGACCGTTTGAAAAAAGGTGAAAGTCTTGATGATTTGTTGCCGGAGGCTTTTGCGGTTGTTCGAGAGGCTGATAGAAGAATTCTATCAATGTTTCCCTTCGACGTACAAGTACTGGGAGGAATCGTTCTTCACCAAGGAAATATCGCAGAAATGAAAACAGGTGAAGGCAAAACATTGACAGCTACTATGCCTGTATACTTAAACGCTCTTGATGGTAAAGGCGCAATCTTAGTAACGGCAAATTCCTATTTAGCCGAACGTGATGCTCAGGAGATGGGGAAAGTTTATCGTTGGCTTGGTTTATCCATTTCGGTTGGTGTCGATCGAGAAAAGGAAATTAAAGAGAATCAAAAAAAGGCTATTTATGCGTCGGATATAGTCTATACAACGAGCTATGCTTTAGGTTTCGATTATTTAATCGATAATTTATCAACTTTCGCTGAGCAAAAATATATGAGAGCTTTCAATTATGTTTTGATTGATGAGGTTGATTCGGTTTTGCTGGATAGTGCACAAATGCCTCTGATTATTTCTGGAGCTCCCCGAGTTCAATCGAATTTATATCAAATCAGTGACAATTTTATTCTTACTTTGGAAAAGAAACTTGATTTTCGTCTTGATGATCAAGAAAAAAACGTTTGGTTAACCGAACACGGAATTAATGAAGCTGAACATTTTTTTGATATAGATAATTTATTTAGCGAAAAATACAAAGAACTTTTTAAGCACATTGAATTGGCTTTAAAAGCCCATCAACTATTTAAAATAAATCGTGATTATGTTGTTGAGGATCAAAAGGTTAAATTGCTTGATTCAGTAAATGGGAGAGTAATGGAGGGCACGAAATTGCAATCTGGTCTTCACCAAGCAATTGAAACAAAAGAACATATAGAAACAACTCCGGAAACAAGGGCGATGGCTTCTATAACTTATCAGAATTTATTTAGAATGTTTCACAAAATTTCTGGTATGACTGGTACTGCTAAAACTGCAAAATCAGAATTTTTAGAGACTTACAATATGGAAGTTATTTCAATTCCTACTAATCGTCATGTAGTTCGTAAAGATTTGACTGACAAAATCTTTCTTTCATTGCCAGAGAAAATTTCGGCTCTGATAAAACTGGCTAAATCACTTCATAAAAAAGGGCAGCCCATTTTGCTTGTAACCGAATCTGTGACAATGTCGGAAATTTATTCAAAGATTTTATTGGAACAGGGGATCCCACACAATGTATTGAATGCATATAATATTCCAAAAGAAGCCGAAATTATCGCCGAAGCAGGTCAACTTGGTGCGGTTACTGTTGCAACGTCAATGGCTGGACGCGGTACCGATATTAAACTTGGATCTGGTGTTACTCAATTGGGAGGATTAGCAGTTATTGGAAGCGAGCACATGAAGAGCAATCGAATTGATGAACAGCTTAGAGGCCGAGCTGGGCGCCAAGGCGATCCCGGTCTTAGCCAATTTTATGTTTCGCTGGAAGATAATTTGTTAATTAAAGAAGGCCCTGATTGGATTAGAAAATATTTTGAAAAAAAATCAAATAGAATCAATATGAATAATCCAAAAACGTTAACTCGTCGAAAATTCACTAGCCTAGTTACGAAGATACAAAAGTATGAAGACGAGCAGTCCCATGACGCAAGGATTCAATCCCTTGAATTCGATGAAAATCTACGAATTCAACGTGAAATTGTTTATCAAGCACGTAATAAAATTATTTTTTCTAAGGAACTTCTTAATCAACAAATTATCACTCTTGCTTCGAAAACATTTGATATTTTTCTATCAAGTCCGGGAAATCTCCTGTTTGAAAATTTGTCACGATACGTTCTCGATAATTTAAATTATGATTTTAGCTTTGATTTGCCTAAGAATGGTGATCGGAAATCTATAAAAAATTATTTAATTAAAATGGTAAAAGACAAAATGAAAGATCGCCAGTTTGTTTTAAAGAATGATCAGCAACTAGCTAACTTTGAAAAAATATCAATTTTAAAAGCAATTGATAGCTCTTGGATTGAGCAGGTTGACAATCTTCAGCAAATTAAATTAGCGGTAATTAGTCGACAATATTCACAGAAAAATCCACTTTACGAATATCAGCGCGAGGCAGTATCCTCTTATAATTTAATGAAAAGAAAAATTATGCTATCAGGATTGAAGAACTTTATGCTGAGTGATCTGGTGGAAGAAGATAATGAAGTTTCTATTTTATTCCCTTAGATAAATTTAATCAAGATTATTGGAAGGATTATATAGTTAGTTTTTATTCCTATATTATTATGAATACAAAGATGAAAATGCATATCACAAATATTTATGGACAGTCTCCAAAAAGCACAGCAATGATTTCTCAAAATATGGTAGCTTCAGTTGCACAAGAACTTGGATTTAAAGAAATTGGTATTTATTCTTACCCGATTAAAACCGATACCTACCAAGAGATGAGTAAAAGAATTGATGGAATGATTGCTAGCGTTAGTTTTGGCGATCTTGTCGTTTTACAGCTTCCGTCGTGGAATGGAACTGAATTTGACGAGTTATTGATAAAAAAATTAAAGAGCTATAAACGCATTAAACTAATTGTTTTCATGCATGATTTTATCCCGTTAATGTTCCAGAACAATGCTTATTTAATGGCTAAACATATTGAGCTTTTCAATTTAGCAAATGCAATCATTTTACCAAACAATGCAATGGCTGATAAACTTATCTCTTATGGTTTAAAAAGTAAGATTATTATACAAGGCATGTGGGATCACCTTAATAATATTGATATTATTCCAAAAAGGTTTACAAAAAAATTTTATTTTGCTGGCAGTCCAAAGCGTTTTCCTTTTGTTAAAAATTGGACTTTCTCAAACCAGTTAGAAGTTTTTTCGGATCAGCCAATTGATTTTGATAGTGAAAACAATTCGAATGTGATATTCAGTGGTTGGAAAAATGATTTTTCTTTATTAAATGCTTTAACGGATGGTTTTGGCTTAGTTTGGAGCGAGAATATTAGCAATCAGGCTGAGAAGGAATATTCCCACTTAAATCTTTCGTATAAATTATCAACTTATATTTCCGCTGGTATACCGGTAATTGCCAATCGAGGAATTTCGATAGAGAAAATTATTGAAGATAATCGTCTTGGTTTCGTTGCATCTTCATTATCAGAAGCAAACGAAATTATAGACAATTTTTCTGCTAATAAATATGCTGAGATGATTAAAAATGTTGAGAATTTCGCACCATTACTCAGAACCGGCTATTTTACAAAAAAGGCTTTAATCGACTCTATTGGAACTGCATTTATGAAAAAAGAGGCTTATCGTGACTATTTATAATTTTAATTTAGGAATCGGCTGGGCCAGTAGTGGAGTTGAGTATGCACAAGTTTACCGAGCAAAAATTTTTCGCAAATTAAAACAAGAGGCAAAGTTTGTTTTTACCGATCTGATTCTTGGAGAAAATATCGAGCATTTAACAAAAAATATTGGCTTTGAGGATCGGGAAATAATATGGCTTTATGAGTATTTTACTGATTTTAAAATTTCACCAACTACTTATAGTTTATTGGAATTGGAAAAAAATTTTTCAGAGAATCCAATCAAAAAAGAAATTCATTCAAACTTTGTGCGTTATTTTTTTAATCAAACGAATAAAATAGCGACAGCTTACCTAAAAAGAAATAGCGATAATTTAGTTGAAAGGGTTGAATTTGTTTCTGATGGAAAACTAATTAGGAAAGATTATTATACTTATGGTCGTATTTTTTCAGAATATTATGCACCAAAGGATAATAGAGCTCATATATATTTGCGTTGTTTTTTTAACCAAGACGGTAGTACGGCTTATGAAGAAATAATCGATGATAAGAATAGTCTTTATCGTTTTCCTGATCATATATTTTATTCAAAAGAGGAACTTGTTGAATATTTTGTATCATCTTTAAAATTAGCCAAAAAGGATGTTGTTATTATTGATCGTTCGACTGGCATTGGACCAGCGATTATGAAAGCCAAAGGACACGCCAAAGTTGGTGTTGTTATTCACGCAGATCATTTTAATAAAAGTTTTACAGATGAGGATTATATACTTTGGAACAATTTTTATGAGTTTCAATTTGAAAATGCCAATCACATTAATTTTTTCATTACTGCCACGGAAAAGCAAAGAGATGTTTTAAGAAAACATTTTTTAAGATATACCTCGATGTCTCCCGAAATTTATGATATTCCAGTAGGAAGTATTGACCAATTAATTTACCCAGCAAAGCCAAGAAAACAATTTTCTGTTATGACTGCTTCCCGTATTGCGACCGAAAAACACATTGATTGGGCAATTAAGTCTGTTGTTGGCGCCCATAAAATTATTCCACAAATAACTTTTGATATTTATGGAAAAGGAGGTCAGGAACATCAATTAAATTCTTTAATTAAGCGATTAGATGCTTCTGATTATATCCATCTTAAGGGCCATACTGATCTATCCGATATTTATAAGCAATATCAGCTTTATCTATCTTCATCTACAAGTGAAGGATTTGGATTGACTTTGCTTGAAGCAATTGGATCTGGTTTGCCGATAATTGGTTTTAACGTTCCTTATGGCAATCAAACTTTTGTTCAAAATGATAAAAATGGTTTTTTGATTTCTTCGGATCGCAATGATGAAGAACATTATAATCTCGATGAAATGTCACAAAGGATCGTAGATTTGTTTACTAAAGTTAATTTAGAAGCTTTTCGAGAAAAGTCTTATCAAATTTCCACAAAATTTATGACTAATAAAATTGAAACTAAATGGAAGGATCTTTTAGAGGGACTTAATGATTAACTTATTTGATAACTTTGATCAAGGCAGTCAAGACCTTTATCAATCATTAATTTTTTCTGGTTATGACAATCAAACGGTTGTAATTAATGACAACGGTTTCCTGCCGAAAAATATTATTTCACCCTATGCTTTTTTCGCTGGTTATTATAGCAACCAAACAACAAAAGCAAAAAGCTTTTATCAGATTCGAGTTCCTAAATTTTGGGAAATTAGGGGCAATAATAATTATGCGGAGATTTTTGATGGTGATCAGAAACGCGGAAAAATAAACTATTTTTCTCCTTTGGCATATCACAGAATAGTCGAGACGGTAGAATGGTTTGACCGTGATGGTGTCATTAGATTGGTAGATTCATATAATTGTTTTGGTTTGCGTTTTGCCGAAACGGTATGCGACAAAACTGGTAAAGCGATTTTGAAAAGTTATTTTAATCAGTTTGGTAAAGAAATAATTGTCGAAAATTTTCAAACGGGTGATATTATTCTTAGCAATTCTGAAAAAGTTGAAATTTTTAAATCCAAAACTGAATTTCTTCTTTATTTTTTCAAAAAAAATAGTCTGTCCGTGGATCGAATTTTTTATAATTCACTTTCGACTCCAATGCTCGTTTCTTATAAGTTGCAGGAGAGAGGCGAGGATATTCTTTTTTGGAACGAGAGAATCAAAGATAAAATTCCTGGTAATATGCAGGTAATTTTAAATGATAGCAAGCAACGAACAAAAAAGGTTGTTTTTCAAAATTATTATGATTATCAGCGTTTTCAAAAGGAATATCGTGGAGCTGGATTAGAAAAAGTAAAATATCTAAGTATGCTTTATCGTTATCAGGAAAAAAATGATGCGAAAGCCAATGCTTTGCTTTTGACAAATTCTGATCAGCTTGAACAGTTTGAAAAATTAGTCAAAGCTTTGCCCGAAATGCATTTTTCGGTTGCTTCATTAACTGAAATGTCAGATAAATTAATGAAATTTTCTGGTTTTAAAAATGTACAATTATATCCAAATATTCAAAAAAATTTGTTGAATAGGTTATTTTCTCGGTCAAATTATTATTTTGATATTAATCATGGAAATCAAATATTATCCGCTGTTAGAAATGCTTTTATAAATCAGCAATTAATTATGTCCTTTACAAATACCTGTCATGCTCCTTTGTATGTTAGTGATGACTTAGTTTATGATCCTAATAGAGCTGATTTAATGATTAGGAGAATCAAACAAATTATTTCAGATAAAAATATTTTGTATAAGGAGCTCTCACAGCAAAAGAACCACCTTGTTAGATCGACACCTGAAGATTACCGAAGGATACTACAATAAGAAAATTATGAAGGGAGTAGCGTTAATTGGATAAGAAGAATAAAAATTCAAACGAGACAAATACAAATAGCCCTTTGCAAGAAAATATCAATCATGATTTATCGAAAATGCGCTACCAAAAAAAATCCGATAAAAAATCGACTAATAAATTCTCTAATTTCCAAATGGCTGTCTCTTTTATAATTGTGGTTATTGTTATTTCTGGAATTGTATATAGCCTTTTTTCTGTTATCGGAAAATGAAATACCTGAATTTAAATAATACATTTATATAGCCCAATATTTAATTAACGAAATTTTGTATTTTTAATTTTATAATCAAAAAGCAACTCAAGATTTATTCCAATTAAGCGTAAATATTGAGTTGCTTTTGTTTTTATTATTTTAAATTGTGGAACTTGTCTATATTTTATATTTGCAGGCTGCCGCTTTCTCTTTGCACTACCACGCCGGAAAGATCGTTTGCTAATATGACGGAATCTTTAAAAGTCATATCTTTACTCAAACCTGCTAAAATACCACCACAATGAGTATCTCCAGCTCCGATTGTGTTGATAATCTTACGTTTTTTTTCAGAAGGAATTACATGGTCATTCCCATCATAGTAATAACTTCCTTCCTCTCCTAAAGTGACTATGACCGGGCTTTTTGTTTTCTCATAAATTTTTCTTGCTTTTTCTTTAAGTGACTGTCCCTTTAACATGAAATAATTTATTTCTTCTTTATTGCAATTTATAATTACGTTTTTTTGCATGATTTTCTGAATTGTTGTTTTGGGTATAGAGGAAATGCGAGGGGATGCATCAAATAATACAAATGATTCCTGATTGCGTTTCTGCAGTTCTTTGAGAATTACATTGGCAGCATTTTCACTTTCCATCTCATATCCGCTTAAATAAAAATATTTATATTCATCGATATTGATTTTGTTAAACCATTCCGTTTGCCACTTTTGCTCAACACCTTGTATTGTTAAAAAGCTTCTTTCTCCTCCGGGCTCGATAAAGCAAATATCCCACCCGTTGTCGCCCCCTTTAATTGGCAATTTTATCGGAATTTTTAATTCATTCATTTTTTCTTTGACTTGATTTGCATAGTTTCCATCGCCAACCGGTATAAATAAATCGGTATCGATTTTTTCGTGTTTTAAAGCTCCAAAAACATTAAATGCCGAACCGCCAACTGTATACGATTTGAGATTCCCGGTAACGTCGTCTCCTGATTTTGGCAGTTTTGGTACATTAACAATCACGTCGACAAAAGCTGCTCCAATTACTAAAGTCTTATTCATATCGCCGACTCCTTTGAACCGTGTTTGTCCATTCTTTTAAATGAGTAGAAAATTAACATGAATACAATTGCGATGATTCCGGAAATGAAGACACCTAAACTATTATTTCTAAATATTCCTCTGGCAAACGGCCCATTCCAAATTGCGTTATTTGTGAATAACAGTCCGATAAGGGTAGCCAGAACCCAAGAAATTATTCCATCCCATTTATAGTGTATAAGCGAATTAGTTTCCATTAATTTGATATCGTATCCTTTTTTCCTGTACATTACACTGTCGCATAAGAAGATGGCAACCCAAGATGCCAGGCAAATTCCAAGAAAATTAAGAAAAAGTTCAAAACTGCTTAGAAAATTTCCAGAGACAAACAAAACGTAAATCGGAATTAATATAACAATAGCTCCGTGGATTGTAAGTGACACTTTTTGAGAGACCTTGATGCCGACGGTTGATAGATTAATTCTTGCTGAACGCAGCGATATAATACATTGCGGAATTAAACCGCCCACTGCTACTAGAAAATAAGTAAAACCGAACCAATTTGGCAATACGTTATACATAACTGAAAATGGTTCGCTGGCATTTGCTAAGTTTGGGGAAATCGTGCTTAACAGAACCCCTCCTGACATTAGGACAAAAAGTGGAATTGCTCCGCCCAAAGTCGTATTCCAAAAAGTAGCAAAGGGTTTAGTATCGGCTTTTACATAAGCACCCCAGTCAGCAGCAGCCATAGACCAAGAAATTCCGGATCCTGCAGCGATGATACTTATTGCTGGCAAAAAACCTTTGATCCAGCTTCCTGACGGTAAATGATATGCTTCAGCCCAATTTGCTTTAAATAGAAATATCAATAAAATGAACAATGTTAATATTCCAAAAATCCAGCTTAACCAGGTTTGAATTTTGGCTAAAATATTTTCTTTAAGTAGACCTGAGGCAATAACTAATCCACCGAAGATAGCTAAGGCTACTGCTTCAGAAAATGTATTTTTGGGAATGCTAATTGTTTTAAACATTGCTGTAAGCAATAAAGTTCCTGTTAAAACGTTAACCGAGACCCAACCAATCATATTGATCCAGGCAATGAAGTTTGGAATCTTGTTTCCACGAGTTCCATAAGCAGCACGGCTCAATTTAAAGGTTGTAATTCCTTCTTTTTGTCCGATCATTGCCACCCAGCCTGGTATCGTGAATGAAAGGGCTCCGATTAGAGCTGCAAAGATTGATTGCATAAAGGATAGATGATAGCTTACAATGATAGCCCCATAGACGAATCCTAATATTCCGATATTAGCAGCAAACCAGTTATAAAAAAGTTTTCCCGGTGTTAGTGTTTTTTCTGATCCTTTTATTTTAATTGAATCTTCATTCATTTTTTTAACCCCTTTTTTGGAATCTATAAAAATAACTTAAAAAATTCTTGATTTGATATTCATAAAAATATTTTTTCTAGTTTTTAAATGACATGATTTTATCACTGAGTTTATCGATATTGTGTTGCGGATTTTCTTGATCTATCAGCTGTTTCCACTCAATTGGAATGTTTGATGCTCCGTTCTTAGCACCACAAATTGCTGTAGCCATTGCTCCGATTGTGTCTGTATCTCCACCGAGGTTCGAACATAGAATTGCGCATTTCTCAACATCTTTTGCATAATAGGCCATCGAAACAGCTGCTGGAATACTCTCTGAAATCATGGTTCCGGTTCCTAGAGTTTCATATATTTGCTTGCTGAATTCGTCTTCATCGTTGACGTACTTGTCTGCTATATCGATCCCTATTTCTAGACGATTTTTGTTTTTAGCAGCCCAAGTGGGCGATCCGAGTTTTAAGCCCAAATTATTTGCTTTAATCGCATAATCAATGATATCGTTCCATGAGTAATTTGCGATTCCGGCCGTTACTGCACCGGCAATCATGTTGGCTCCACTTATTGAGACATCGCTTGAATGAGTTATTTTTGTGACTTGATACACCATCTTAACCAAATCATCAATTTGATTTGTTTCGAAAAGGGACCCTATTGGAGCTATTCTCATTCCGGCTCCGTTCGTTAGTGCTTTTTTAGTAACTTCGGTTGGATCTTTTCCTTCTTTAATTAAAGTAAGAGCGGCCTTGCTGCTTGGGCCAAGGATATTATTTTTCCAAGCCCCTACTTCATTGGCCCATTTCATGATGTGTTTAACCAAAACTTCTTGTTTGGGTTCCCAATTTGTTTCAATTAAGGCGTCAAGAATTGCAAAGGCTTGGTTCGTATCATCGGTGTATTGGCCTCTGCTGAAGTTTAATGCAATGTCGTTGTCCTTTGTTCCATCCATAAAATCAGTGATTTTTCCATTGAATTTTTCTCTAATTTTTTGAATAGGCCATAATTCAGAGGGCATTCCCATTGCGTCACCAATTGCTTGGCCATAAAGTGTTCCTAAAATTTTGTCTTTATCTCTCATTGATTTCTCCTAAATTCCAAGAGTGAATTTGAAACGTGTCTGATCACTGTAGATTATGTTAACTTCTTCCATGATTTCGGAACTAGAATTATACACAAAACCATTCACTTTTAGCAAAGGGATTTTTTGAGAAACTGCCAGCAAATTACTAATTTCTTTTTTTGGAATAAATGGTGCTACTTCGAGATTAGCTATCGCTGGATTAGTTTCATATTCAGTCCTTAGAATGTCATATAAAGAATTCTTTTCAAAATCATATTGATCTAGTCCCGGAAAATCATCCAAACTCAAAATAGATTGGTCCAGTGTTAGAGGAGTTATTTCTTCGCTGATTTTGATACTACGCAAACGTCTCAGGACCATTTTATGGCCATCACTAATTTTCTTTTTTTCAATTAATTTAGTTATCGGAATAGCCCCAATTTGGTGTGCATACTCTGAGAATCCCTTGAAATTAAACATCTCTATTTTTGGATGCTTAAATATTACAAATGATCCTTTTCCTTGAATCCTTTTGATTAACTGCATGGTCTCTAAATCTCTTAAGGCTTTTTGAATTGTTGATCTGGCAGTTCCGAAAAGATTTGCATATTCAGTTTCTGATGGTAATTTTTCTCCGATTTTTCTGTTTTTGATAATGTCCATTTGAATACTGGAGACAATCTGTTTTCTTGAATTTTTATTTCCGTTATAAATTCCCATAGATAATTCCTAAGTTGAGTACTTGAGTACTCAAGTAGATAGTAAATCTTTATAGTCATATTTGCAAGCGCTTACATAATTTAGGTCAGAATATTATTTTTTTGCTTAATAAAAAGCAATCATGCTGATTGCTTTTTATTAATTTATTTTGCTTTTGAAAAAGATTTTTGGATTTCTTTTAGGGTCGGGAAGGATGCTTGGCCACCATTTTTTGTTACTGTGATTGCACTTACTTCTGTTGCAAATCGCATGCTGTCTTTTAAATTCATTTTTTGTTCAAAAGCTGATATTAGTCCACCGATGAATGAATCTCCGGCACCGGTTGTGTCGATAGCATGAATATTTTTTTTGGCGGGAATAAAGACTTTTTCATTCTTCGTCTTGGCAATGGATCCGTGTTCACCTAAAGTAATTACGACGCCGCTTTTAACCATTTTTAGAAGTTTGTCGGATGCTTCGAAGGCTTTTTCGCGTGAATCGATTTTTATATCAGCCATTATTTGCGCTTCTATTTCGTTCACTATTAACCAATCGACTTTTGCTAATATTTCTTTGGAAACTCTTCGTGCTGGAGCATTATTCAAAATAATCGATACTGGTTCGATGGAAAATTTTTTGATCGCATAATCACTTGTTTCAGCGGGAATTTCATCTTGCAAAACAAGGAAATCGGCATTTTTTGTTAACTCTGAAACCTTGTCAACATCTTCCTTTAATACTGATCCGTTGGAACCTTTAATTACAGTGCTGTAATAATCGCCATCCGGCATGCTATGGACTAAACCTAGACCGGTAATTTTATGCTTCAAAACGTGATCAACATTAACTCCAAAAGCCTTCAGGGAACCGGTTAAAGCCTGGCCAAAACGATCGTCACCGACTTTCCCAACCATATAAGTATTGATTCCTAAGAGAGCCGAACTTGCAGCTTGATTAGCACCTTTTCCCCCGGGACCCTGAATGACATCATCGCCTTGCACTGTTTCGCCCTTAGCCGGCATACGTTGTTGTTTGACAATGATATCGTAATTCAAACTTCCAATTACCACAACTTTTGAATCAGTTAGCATTTTTTGCCTCCGTTATTTGTTCTGTGAGAATCGACAGAACTTCTTGTTCTTTCCAAATTTTTTAGGAAAATGCCGCCGTGCTGAACTACCAAAATACTGTAAAGTACATCCATGATTGTTAATTGAGAAACTCGGGCAGCTGCATTTTCTCCAATCAATGGAGAATTTCGTGCAGATGAATGCAGTGTATAGTTTGAAATATCCGCGGCGGGGCTGATTGCATGATTGGTAATGCAGATAGATGTTCCTCCATAAAAGCGAACGAGCCCCAAACACTGGATAACATCCTTTGTTGTGCCGAAATGAGAAATACCAATTGCAACATCTCCTTTTTTTGCTAAAGAAGCGCTCATCAATTGCATATTAGCGTCTTGATGAAAAACAGCAGTAATTCCAATTTTCAATAATTTATGTTGGAAATCGGAACATAAAATTCCGGATCCTCCTTGTCCAAACAAAAAAACTTTATTATCCGTTGGAAGATTAATTAGGATGTTTGAAACTGAATTAATTACGTTTTTATCTAAACCTTCCAGTGTATCCTGTAGGGCAATAATAACGTGAGCGAAGACTTTTTGTGTGATTGTACTGTTATCGTCACCAAATTTAAATTCATTTTCTACTGTGCTGTCCCATGATGGTAGGCTGCTGTCCTCAAGGTATTCTTTGATTTTTTTCTTCAATTCAAAAAAACCGCTACATTTTATTTTTTTGCATACTTTCGTAATTGAAGCATTACTGACCTCCAAATTATCGGCAATATTATTAATTGATAATTCTGGAATTTGGGAATAATTATTGCCAATAAAATCAGCAATTAGTTTTTCCTTATTGCTTAAAGAAGGAGCGATACTCCTTGCATACAGTATGATTTCTCTTCCGGATAGTGGTTCAGTCATAAGCCAAATTAACTCCTAATTAACCATAATTTCAAACTAGCATAGTTTTATAAAAATCGTTTACATTTTATCTATAATTTTATAAAAGTAAAAAAAAGACGCGGTAAATACTGGTTTAACGCCACTTTCAATGTCATTTTTTTATTTTCGTTGACGCTTAAAATTGAATAATCTAACCTGAGTGTTGGCAGCCGGCCGGCTGTTTATATGCTGGTTTTAAGAAAGGTTAGGGAATTAAATGAAGTACGCAACGAGAATTAATTCGTTTAAACAGAGTCCTTATTATAAGGATCAAAATTTAAGTACGATTAACGTAATTAATTTAATATCGCAAATTGACGGAATCACGGATATTGAATTAAATTTTCCTCAAGCATTCGAGGGAAGCACGATACCAAAAATAAAAGATGCTGTCAAAAATGCTGGCTTAAAAGTTAGTGGAGTTGCATTGCGATACGAACATATCTTTGAAAATGGTGAGTTTACTAATCCCGATGAAAAAATAAGGCAAAAGGCAATTCAAATGACCAAGGATGCCGTTGATGTCTGCAGACAATTGGGCGGTTCAGTTACCACTATTTGGACAGCTAATGATGGTTTTGACTATCCCTTCCAAATTAATTACAACGATGCCTGGGACAAAACGGTTGATGCTTTAAAGCGGGTCACAACGGCTTATCCGGATAATAAAATTAGTTTTGAATACAAACCTTATGAACCAAGAACCTTTTCCTTAATTGAAGGAATTAGTTCGACTTTGTTGCTGGAAGACGAAGTTGGGGCGAAGAATTTAGGTGTGACCTTGGATTTTTGTCACATGTTAATGAAAAGGGAAAATCCAGCATATTCCCTAGCGCTGGCTGCTCGTAAACACCGCTTACTAGGTTTTCACTTGAATGATGGCCAGGGGAATACCGACGATGGTTTGATGCTTGGCACTGTCCACTTATTGGAAACGCTTGAGTTTATCTATTACGCAAAAAAGTATCACTATGATGAAGTTAATTATTTCGATACTTTTCCAATTCGTGAGAATCCTATTAAGGAATGCCAACAAAATGTTGAAATGTATAAACGCCTTAGCAACTTTATCGATGATCTCGGTCTTGATGAAATTGATTCATTGATTAACAGTCAAGACGGCTTGAGCGTACAACGAAAGTTGTTATTAAATTTATTAAATAATCATGATATGAGCCATAACTAATTAGGAGCTACTGTATTCATGAAAAAAATATTGGATAAAATTGAATTACCCGCAAACCTTTTTTGGGGTTACGTCGGGCTCACTTTATTTATGATTGGTGATGGTGTCGAACAGGGATGGATTTCTCCTTACTTGGTTTCACGAGGCGTGAGTGTAAGTAGTACATCATTTCTGTTAACGCTTTATGGTGTTACCGTTGCAATTGCGGCTTGGTTATCTGGAATTTTGGTCCAAACACTAGGACCAAGAAGGGTAATGTTGGGTGCTGCCGCGGCCTTTTTTATTGGCAGTATCGGTTTTGTTGGTTTCGGAGTACCACAATTGAATTGGCCTGTGATGGAAATATTTTATGCCATCAGAGGTTTTGGTTATCCACTCTTTGCTTATTCTTTTCTTACTTGGATTAACTATACAGCTCCCGTTGATCAAAGAGGGGCTGCGGTTGGTTGGTTCTGGTTCATGTTTTCATTGGGGCTGAGTGTTATTGGACCTTATTATTCTGCTGTCTTTATCCCAATAATTGGACATATTGCGATTCTTTGGACTGGAACAGCCTTTGTTTTGTTTGGAACTCTCATCGGGGTTGTTTTTAATCGTGATAAGGTTCCTCAAAAGGAAATACATGATTTTTCAATTCATGAACTTCTTAAAGCTGTTACAATCTTAAAAAATGCTCGTGTTTCAGTTGGGTTGGTTGTAAAAACAATCAACGGACTGGCTCAATACGGGTTGGCGGTTTTTCTACCAATTTATTTAGCTACTTTTGGTTATTCAACAACAGAATGGTTGCATATGTGGTCTCTTGTTTTCACGGTGGCTATCTTCGCTAATTTGTTTTTTGGATACGTTGGTGATCATATCGGTTGGAGAAATACAATTCAATGGGTTGGTGGAGTTGCTTATGCTTTTGTATTAGTTGCAATTTACTTTACTCCGCGGATCGTAGGCCATAATTTTTATGTAATGACCTTCGTAATGTGTCTTGCTGGTGTCACAATGGCTGGTTATGTTCCGCTTTCAGCCTTGTTTCCACTACTTTCGCCTGAAAATAAGGGTGCAGCAATGTCGATTCTTAATTTAGGCGCAGGACTTTCGACTTTCGTTGCGCCGGCAATTGCCGGCTTGTTCTTCAAGCCGTTGGGAGCTGAAGGAGTTCTATTTATATACGCAGGTTTTTATATTCTATCAGCAATTCTGACGCCTTTTTTGAAAACACCAAGTGAACTCAATAGCAATGTCAAGACGACTAAAGCGCCTGTTTAACCTGTTTAATATTAATGAATAAAAGATTGTCTTTATATAAGATTTTAAATAAAAACCGCCAAACTGCTGGCGGTTTTTGTGTTTTAAAAATTTTTTGACTGCTAGTTGATATTTAACACGCTGTCAAAAGAAACGTTTTTACTAATAACTCTATCTTTATAGAGACTGATTTCTTTATAGCCTCTTTTTATTTTTCCGTAGGTATTAAAGCCGCTTATATTTCCATAAACAAAGTCAATTCCTTTGTAATTTGCAACAAAATTGTTGTCGTGATCGTGGCCGGCAAAAATTGCTTTAAAATTATTATCTTTAACCAGACTGTAAAAAAGCCCTGAATTGATTTCTGGCGCACCAATTGGCTCGCCAATTTGCCCGTCGCGAATAAAATTTTGTGCCTGAGTATACTCCGGGATTGGGATATGCAGAAATCCGAGATCAGTTCTTGGCACTTGATTATCGTAGGGGAGATTGTTAAACCAGCTTATTTGTTCAACTTCGATTGGTGAATAAAGGCCGACTTTTTCATTATTCGAATAGGCGCCGCTGTCCCATACATATATAACATGAGATATTTGCTTGCTTTTTTCATCGAATATCTCCAACGTATAATTCTCTTGATCGTTGACAAGATATTGTTGATGCTTGTTTGCTGGATATTTGATGTGGGACTCGTAACTGCGAATTTGTCGGCGACTAAAGCTTCCTTCGTTATCGTGGTTGCCATAAGTAATTGCGAGAGGAGTCTTTGTTTTATCGAAAATTCTATAAAGATATTTCAGAGTTGTTTCGAGACTTGCATATTTTTTGCCCCAAATCAGATCTCCGGTAATTATTATTAAATCGAACTGCTCTTTTTCCAACAATTGTTCGATCATTGATATAGTTTGTTGGTCTGTTATCGAAAAGGGATATGGATCAAGATGCAGATCGGTTAACTGACATATTTTAAATGGAGCATTGTCATTTGATATTAATTGCATAAATCCTTCTCCCTTAAATAAAATTATTTACTCGCTTAATATTTCGGCCGCTTTTTGAAAATTATTCGTAAAAATGCCGGCAACATGCTTTTTTAACAACTTTTTCTCTTCTAACGGGTCATCAACTGTCCATATTCTTTCGGTTGTATTGGCCAATTTTTGATAGTGTTTTAAGTGCAAACCGGCCAAGTGGTTGACTTTCATAAAATGATGGGCATTGTGGACGTATTTGGGTGTTAGGAAACAATATTGACCGTCCTTATCTATTTGGTAGCAGGTTCTTAAAGAGTTCAGATAAAAAGATGAATAAATTACCGGATATTTAAGATTTGTTTTTTTAACCATCTCCATGACAATTGCTTCGATATTTTCGTAATGGAATAAATCGGTCTTAAACTCGAGGTTCAGTCTAATCGGTTCGTTCTCGACTAATTTTAAAAACCCTTTTAGAGAAGGAATCGCTTGTCCATTGGCTAATTCGAACTTTTTAAGTTCGTCAAACTGATAATCTTTAATAAAACCATTTCCATCTGTTGTTCGGTCGACTCTTTCGTCGTGTATGACTACCGGAACTCGATCTTTGGTTAAATGAACATCGAATTCGATTCCGTCGGCCGAATGGTCGATTGTGTATTGAAAACCTGCTAGTGAATTTTCCGGAAGGCGGACTGGAATTCCGCGATGAGCAAAAATTAAAGTTTTTTGATATGACATTTCTTTACTCCTAAAATGACAATTTTAATACCGCCAACCATTGGCCCGATTATTATTTTTAATATAACTGTTCATTGCTTCTTCGGCCTGAGTCAAAGAACTTTTTATATTGCTGCCGTTATATATTTGATCAAGGGCAGTGTCGAGAATGATTCGCTCCTGGACAATTCCTTCGACGAAAATTCCTGAATTGGAATTATTTGGAATGGTCTTGGCTAATTTTTTGCTTGGAACTTTCAGGGCTGGATTTTTCTTATAAAGATCTTTCAAAGTTTTTGTCTTTTTCGAGTTCTTATTCAAAGCCAGATAGCCGGTTGCTTTTTGCCAAGTGGCCTGGTTTTTGGCGCTTTCCAGGTATTTGATGAAATTCCAGGCACCTTGCTGGACTTCTTCGCTTTTGTCGTTGCTGATCCAAAGAGCGGCACCGCCAATCGCAACACCGTTGGCCTTTTGGCCATCGGCATGGGGATAATAGGTCACGCCAAGTTTTTGATTTTTCATGCCCAGTGTTAATTGACCGATATCCGCTGACGATTCCATAAATATACCTAATTTGCCGGATAGAAAGGCTGCCATTTCGTTTGCGGCGGCGTTTGTGCCGGAACCATAGTTTATAAAGTCGCCGCTTTTAACGTTTTCCTGAATCCATTCCATTGCTTTAAGCGATCCGGAATTGATGAAAGAAGCTTTTGTCGGTGTTGCCAGACGACCATTTTGATTATTGACGCTGTAGTTTCCGGAATTCGCAACTAGCTGATCAAACAACCAGCCGTAAACTTCCATTGTCATTCCTTTAACTTTTTTGTCTGATCTTTGATAAAGCTGTTTTGCCACACGGGTAATATCACTATAGCTTGGATTCAGTGGTGGCGGAGTGATGTTGTATTTTTTCAATAGAGAAGCATTGTAGTAAAGAACTGGTTGCGATGTATTGAAGGGCATCCCCAATAATTCTCCCTTTTGACTATAAAAAGCCCGGGCAACCGAAGATATATTGTTTACATTAAAACTTTTGTCTTTATCAATAAATTTTTGAACCTTGGTAATATAGCCGCTGTGATAAAGCTGGCTAACCGAAATATCGGCAGATTGGAAGACAGCCGGCGAAGTACTGCTGCCATGCGTGTTTAAAATCTTTTGGACGGCTTCTTCGTAGGTCCCTTCGAATTGGGAAACGACTTGATATTTGCTCTGTGATTTATTGAATTGTTTGACAAATTCGTTTAATTGGGTTTGCGCCGGGCCGGTCATCTCATGCCAAAAGACAATTTTTATTCTTTTGGAATTGTCGGCTGCAGAGGCCTGCTTTGCGCTTAACGAAGTGGTTGGAATCAAACACAAAAGTGTAATTGTCAAAACAATAATTAATCGATAAAAAACTCTCTTCTGATTTTTCATTTGACGGCACCTTCATTAAGACCGGATTTAAAATAATGTTGACCAAAATAAAGGACGATCAGGGTCGGAATCACAATGATTGCTGCACTTGCTTGAATCATTCCCCAGTTATTGAAAGTTTCCTGGGACTGCAGTTCCCGCAGGCCGACTTGAACTGGTCGATAATCATCGCTGAAAGTCGTTAATAGTGGCCAGAGATATTGGTTCCAGGCAGAAAGAAAACTATAGGCTGCTAAGGTGTAAACACTTAATTTGCTGTAGGGCAGAGCACCTTTTAAGTAAAATTGCCAGTGATTTAATCCTTCGACATCGGCTGCTTCTTTTAATTCGTAGGGCATTTGCATAAAAGACTGCCGCAGCATGAAAATTCCAAAAGCCGACGTCATAAAAGGGACGACCATTCCCAAATAACTGTTCAGTAGTCCCAATGATTTGATTGTTTGAAAGTTCGGGATTACTTCCGCTTCAAATGGCAGCATCATGGTTGAAAGGACCAGGTAAAAATAAAAATTACGGTGCTTGAAATCAATAAAAACGAAAGCGTAAGCTGCAAGTGAACAGAAGAATACCTGACAAACCATTGTTAAAATCGAGATGAACAAACTGTTGAATAAATAACGAATTATCGGCGTTTGCGTTAAAGCTGCCCAATAATTGTCTAACGAAATGTTATCGATAAAAAGTTTCCCACTTGAAATATCGGCAGTGGGCAGAAGGCTTGTCCAAAGGCCGATTATAAAAGGGCCAAGGATTATGAGCGACAAAATAATCAGCAGCAGATAGTGCCAAGCTTTTTTGCTGCCGGTCCACTGATTTATATTTTCCATTAATAGTTGACCTTCTTTTCCAGATATTTAAATTGAACAAAGGTTAAGACAGCAATAATAATCGTTAAGATTACTGATTCAGCGCTGGCTTGCGAATAATTACCATTTAAAAAAGCATCTTGATAAATTTGATAAACAAGTAGGTTGGTCGCATTATTAGGACCACCTGCTGTCATTAGATCAATTAGACCGAAACTTTTGAATGATTCGATTAGCGTAATAATGGAAACAAAGAAAAGGGTTGGCGAGATTAGTGGAATCGTCACATGCATAAAACGATATGCAGGGCTGGCTCCTTCAATGGCGGTTTCCTCGTAAAGACTTAATGGCAAAGATTCAAAAGCACTGAAAAGTACCAGGAATGCGAAACCCAAATTCATCCAGACGGTTGAAATTATTACCGAAATCATTGCCAGGTTCGGATCAGTCGACCAGTTTAAAATCGGCAGGTGAAGAAAGGCTGCGATCTGGTTCAAAATTCCAATTGAAGGATTGAAGATAAATAACCAAAAGATCGCGGAAACCGATATCGAAACACCCATTGTCGAAGAAAAAATTGTTCGAAAGAATCCTGATCCTCTGATATTTTTGCTGGCCGTACTTGCAAGCAAAAGCCCCAAAAGAATCGTCAAGACGGAAATGCTGAAGACATAAACGAAAGTTGCCAGCAAACTTGCGAGATAGGTACTGGATGTTAAAAGAGAAATATAATTTTGCAATCCAACGAAAACCGTATTTTGTCCATTTCCATTGGTGAGAAACAGACTTAAATAAAGTGTTTTCAGCATTGGATAAAAAATAAAAAGGGTTAGTAGGAGGAGCGATGGCCCCAAAAACAGTAGCGCATAAAATTTATCATTTTTTTTGACACTGATTTTATTTGCTAATATCGAATTTTTTGAATTCTCGAGGATATTTTGTTTTTTTGTGTCGAGTAAATTCTTCTCTTCTTCCATCGATCAAGCTCCCAAGCTGATGGCAGCCAGATTTCTTTTTTCGGGATCGAAAACAAAAGCATCACCTTTTGATGTAACCTTCACTCTTTCTCCGTGCCCAATTGATAGCTGATTTTCTTTTACGATTCTGATTGTTTGGCCATTATCCAACAGGACCGATACAATTGTTTGCGAGCCCAAATTGGAAACATCTTTTACGACTGCATTTCCTTCATTTAAGTTATTAATCACTTTAAAATCTAATTGATTCGGTCGAATTCCAACAACGTAATTTGTCTTATCGAGTTTTTTATTGACCTTGATTTTTAAATATTTATCGATCGTAATCTCTTTATTATTAGACTGATAATTTCCCGAAAGAATGTTGATCTGTGGGGAACCAAAAAAATTAGCGACAAATTCATTAGCCGGTTGATTATAAATTCCCAGCGGCGTATCGATTTGTTGAACGTGTTTATCGTTTAAAACCATGATATGATCGGCCATTGTCATTGCTTCGATTTGATCATGGGTGACATAAATAAGCGTTAAACCCAATTTTTGTTGTAAATCGCGAATCTCAGAACGCATTTTGACTCTTAATTGAGCATCCAGGTTGGACAAAGGTTCATCCATCAAACATATTTTGGCATCACTGGCAATTGCTCGGGCCAATGCGACTCTTTGTCTTTGGCCTCCGGATAAATCTCTTGGTTTTCTTTCTTTATAATCTGAAAGATCAACCATTTCCAGAGCATGAGTAACTCTTTGCTTGATTTCTTCTTCAGGCATTTTTCTGGCTTTTAATCCAAAAGCGATATTGTCCTCGACATTGAGAAAGGGAAAAAGTGCATAGTCCTGAAAAACCATTGTTAGATTTCTCTCTTTGGCTGCAAGGCCGTTGACCTGTTTTCCATTTATTTTTATAATTCCGTCCGTTATATCAATCAGACCTGCCAACATTCTTAAAAGTGTACTTTTTCCACACCCAGATGGTCCGACGACGGCAAAGAATTCGCCGTTTTCAATTTCCGCATTGATGCCTTCTAGTACCGGCTCTTGATCATAAGTTTTCGTAATATTCTTAAATTCGATTGACAAAGTAGTTCTCCGTAAATTCCCTTATTTGCGATTTTGAATCCCAACTGATTTTTTAAGAATTGATCATCTCCATTCTTTTTTATAAACGGTCGTATCTTAGCAATTGAATGCTTTTATTTATGTAACGTTATAATTAATTTGTATAAAGTTGTTTTGTTTCTACCTTCTGTCTGCGAGATGAATGAATCCAATCGACAACTAAAGTTTTTCAGCGATATTTCCGATCAGGAAATATTTTTTGTAAAAAAGAACGGGCTCAATTTTTTATTCGACCCTAATAAATTTGTTCTTCCGGCCATTGGGAAAGACGACCTTCAACGAGTCTTTAGACTGGCAAACCTTGGTAATTATGTTCTGATTCGCGGAGTTGGAAGAGTCATGATTGAGATACCAATTAGCTCGGGAACTCATTTACTGCTTGTTCCAAACGAATATATTCAAAGAGAATTTAGTGATAAGTCTCAAAGCAATGCCCGTTCAATTGCTGATGTTGGTCAACTTGCTGAACTTGTTTTTTCTCTTTATGCACAAAAGAAAGCACCGGCTAACCAAGTTATGGCTTACTGGCTTGAGCAGGAACAGTTTTTGGAACAGGCTGAAAACCTGAATTTTAAAAAGGATTCCAAAGAATCGCTTTTCTTTTTTTACCAAGAACAAATTGCCGACAGTTTGCAGGCTTTGGATCAAAAGAATGTCATTAAAAATATGAATGAATTAAAATCTCTTTTTCCGGATTACCAGCATCAGAAAAATCAGGTTATCGTTCCAGCCGATCAGAATTATTTAAAAGAATTGTTGATCTCTTTTATTTGTAGTATGGCCGATCATTCGATCGATTCAGGTTTGTCGCTAAATGAATCTGCCAAAATCAGGATGGAACTTATCAACAAGGTATACCAGCAGCAAATTGTCAGTTTTTACAGTGAAATCAAGAAAATTACTTGGGTATATTTTGATGCGTTAAAGAACCATAATCGGGAAGATGGTTCTGGTGTTGCTTTTATTTGCCGAAATTATATTGATGGGAATCTTGAAAAAAAACTTACTTTACGCGAGATTGCTGATAGGGGGAATATTTCCAAGCAAGCTCTTAATCCAATCTTTAAGAATAGATATGGCGTAACTGTTAAACAATATGTCAATAATAAAAAAATCGAACTGGCCAAAAAGATGCTTGCCGACAATAAAAAAAGTCTGCAGGAAATTTCCAATTATTTGTCCTTTGTTGATAAAAGCTACTTTGTTAAAATCTTTCACTCGGTGACAGGCGTTACTCCAAAAAAATACCGCCATGAGCTTTTTGACAAAAAATAATTTTTATACGTTTCTGTTCTTTCTTTATATTTTTTGCTTATTTTATGAATTATGATGTTCTCTGCAATGAGGGGACAGATATGATTACGGTAGCTGTTTTATTCTTTACGAGAGCTGTGTTTAAGAAAATTAATTCGATTTATTTAGCGAGGAAGAGGGTTCTTAAAAAAGAATAAATTTAGTCAATTGAGGGTTATAAATTATTTTGTGTCGGTTTCTGGTTTTATTCAAAATCCAAAATTTAAAATTTAAATAATAAAAAAGCGTTTCTTCTGAAACGCTTTTTTATTAGATTAAATTAGATAACCAGTCCTTCTCTTCTTTTAAATTCTTTAAGGCTGATCGGATCTTCCTGAAGTTTCAAATAAGCTTTCTTATATTTTTTGTAGTCAACCGATACAAGAAAATAGTAGTGGCTTGCTTTTCTTGGCCACTCGTCTAATCCGTTGGCTCTTTCGAAAATAAGGAAGACAGTTTTTGTTTCCCTGGCTTTTACGACTATCGGCAGAATCGAGGTTTTCTTTTTTTCTTCCCCGAAATCTATCAGTGCTTCGTAAGCTGCTGATTTGATTCCGGAAAATTTAGCTTCCTGTTTTTTTATATTTTTACCAATCATAATTTCAATGCCATCGACAATTTTGTCATCAAAACTAAGATTACTAAAAGATGTTTTTAATATGAGTAGATTGTTGTTTCCTTCTCCTGTATAAGCAGCTTCCTTAAATTGAACCAGAATGCTTGTCTTCTCGACTACCAAATCATAGTTTGATTTGGTAGCTTTTGTTAAGTCACCGGCGCCCAAATTTAAGCTCATATTCATTTATTCTCCTTTATGATTTAAATTATATTACTAAGATATTTTTTTCGATATAACTATGTTGTTTCGCGAAGTTAAAACTATAACTGTTGAATTAACGAAGCTAATTTATTTTATGCAGATTGTCTTCTCAAGCAGAATTTGTGAAAACGCTTTACAATAGAAACAAGAGGTGATGTATGTTATTAACGTCCACGGTGATCATGGCAACGTTCAATGGCTCCAAGTATATCCATGATCAGCTCCAATCAATTCTTAATCAAAGTGTTTTACCAACTAAAGTTGTTATTCGTGACGATCAATCAACCGATGATACGGCTGAAATTGTTAATCATTTTATTGATGACAACAATTTGAAAAGCAGCTGGGATTTTCAAGTCAATCGAAAAAGAAAAGGCTGGCGGGAAAATTTCATTTCTATGTTGAGCGAAGCTCGAACGGACATTATTTTTTATAGTGATCAAGATGATATTTGGCAGGAAAACAAAGTGGCTGCTACCTTGGCTAGTTTTGAAGGTGAAGATCAAATGGAAGTGCTTGTTTCCGATTATGTCATCATTCCAAAAGAGCAAAATCTACTAATTGTTCGCCAGCTTGAAGAGACACTTGTTTCCAGTGAATTGTATAAAGTTGATTTGACACTGACCAATTTAGCTGTTTACCGCCCTGGATGTGGAATGGCTTTGAGAAAATCGATTATCGATTCAACAATGGAAATTTTTCGTAAGGTAAAAGTCGACTTTAACGCGGTTGCTCAGACCCACGACCAAGCTGCCTGGTTGGCGGCAGTTGCTCGCGGATCGCTTTATCATCTTCACCAGCCTTTGTTTATTAGAAGAATTCACCCCGACAGTACTTGGCAAATGGAAAAAAAGCAGCATAAAAGTCACTTTTACGGTGTATCAAAGGAGAACCTGAATTTTATCATTTACTTAAAAGCAGTCGAGAAATTTTTTGCCGATAACCAATCTTATCCTTATTTTTTGCATCAGAATTTTCAAGAGGAAATCGAAAATAAAATTCGTAGTTTTTCCGTTGATGAGCTGTCTTAATTATTGGTTTTGGCAGTCCTTTCGACCGATACATATTTTAGTACGATCTATTTTTAGTAAGTACATAAACTTAACCCTGATTTGTGCTTTTGTCAGAAAAAATTACAATTAAAATCAGGGGGTGGTTATGAAATTAACATCAACAGTGATTATGGCGGCATTCAACGGGTCGAAATATATTTACGATCAGCTTGAATCGATCGCTAATCAGAAACTTAGACCGACAAAAGTAATTATTCGAGATGATTGTTCAACCGATGATACGGAGACAATTGTCAAGAACTTTATTTTTGAACACAATCTACAGGATAGCTGGGATTTTAAGGTTAATTCAAAAAGAAAAGATTGGCGCGACAACTTTATGGATATGGTTGACCAAACCGATACGGATGTTGTCTTCTTTTCCGATCAGGACGATCTTTGGAATGAAAACAAAATTTCCGAATCAATGAAGTGTTTTTCTTTGCACGACGATATAGAAGTTTTGGTATCTGATTACAGCTTTCTGCCGGTCGACCAAAAGATTCTTCCAAAAGATGAAATTGATGAAATCGATGACGGAGACGTATGTCAGGTTATTCCCGATCTGCACAATCTGATTATTCGTCGCGATGGCTGTTCTATGGCCTTTCGAAAATCAATTATTGGACCGCTCGAAGAGGTTTTTGCGGGAATCAGATCCGATTCAAACGGTTTGGACCAGGCTCATGATCAGGCAACCTGGCTGGCGGGATTGATGCGTGAGTCTCTTTATCACGTATGCCAGCCACTGATGGTTCATCGCGCTCATTTGGATAGTACTTGGCAAACAGTTAGAAAGAATAATCGTAGTCTTTTTGTTGGTTTGCCTGAGGAAGGACCGAATTATATTGTCTTTCTAAAATCAATCCAGAACTTTCTCTTACATAATTATTCCTATTCCCGTTTTTCAGAGCAGGCACAGCAGAAATTAGAGAAAGTGATTGCTGACGAAATCGATCTTTTAGCTAATCCGGTTCCCGTTTTTCAGAGCAGGCACAGCAGAAATTAGAGAAAGTGATTGCTGACGAAATCGATCTTTTTACTAAGTCCGGGTTTGATTTTAATTTATATTTATCAAATGCTGAAACGGATTTTTCTTTAGGGTAAGGATTTGTTTTTTTTGCTCTAAAGATTTGATCGATAGGTTTATTGCACGTTTGGAATGTTTACTGTTTTCTGAAATCTCGACGATTTCGCGATCAAGTAGGCCGTCTTCTTGACTATCGGTAAATATTTTCGATTGTAACAAAAGATTTAAGACAAAATATTCTGGTGAATTTATTTGATAAATTTGCTGGATTTTTTTGTTGGCCCGGGATAATTGCTTAATACTTACATCAAAATCCTCAATGACAGCACGCTGCCTGTCTTCGATCATTGAAAGCAAATCATTAACAAAGAAACTTCCTTCGGCATAGTTTCCCTGATCGCTGAGCGCGAGTAAAGCTTTTTCGTAGTTTCCTTGGTTTTCGTAAATTGCCTGTGCGATATTTAGACCGCTAATAACATCCAATTTTCTGGCCAGGTAAAGAGAAAGAATGTAACGGCTCGTCCGTCCGTTTCCATCATAAAAAGGATGAATATTTTCAAAATAACCATGCGCCAACAGTCCTTTAATCATAAAAGGAATATTTTTGTCGGAAATAAATTTCAACCAGGCATTAAGCCGCTGTTCTAAATCCGCTTCATTACCAGGAAGCTGAAAAATAATCTTTTGCTGATCGTTTTCGATCGAGGCGGTTCGATTACGAAAGAATGTTTCACCCAATAGCTGTTCTTTTTCGATCAGACCGAAAAGAAGCTGATTATATATTTTTCGAAGGTCGACAAAGCTTTCAATTCTTTGGAAGTCGCCCTCAAGAATTTTTTCATACATTTTTGTCATCGAAGCAAAACGAACTTCCTCATTATTGCTTTTTTTAATCGAATTAAGTGCCAATTTGACTTCTGTTGTTTGAATTTTGGTTCCTGACAAACGATTGCTCGAAATGATTTCATTGATTAAGGATCTTTTTAAATACAAATCTCTGGCAATCGGGGGTAATTGCTTTAACCTGGATTTTAATTCGGCAGAATTGTATTCGATTCTTTCACAGGCAATCGCTATCTCTCTTAAAGGGGTGACGAATAATTCACGATGGTCCTGTGACAACTCCTGGTGGTCAATCAAATAAGGATAAAGGCCACTTTTAAAAACGCCGTAGTTATGAATTCGGCGTTCATATTCTGTTTCGATCGTTTTTTTATCGTGGTGTGCTTCGTAGGCAATTGTTTTTAGTGTTTTATATGGCATATCCTATTTTTCCAAAATTCAATAAATTTAAAAACCAATTTAATATTATCATTTACATTTTCTCAAAACATGATAAATTAAGAAATTAAAATTTCATTTTGTTTATAATTTACTCATAAATGCCAATATATCGTAAAAAGTTAGTATACTGATTATTGTTAGACAAATGAAAGGAATTTTATGAAAGGTATTATTTTAGCGGGTGGCAGCGGTACTCGACTTTATCCGATTACAAAAGCCACCAGTAAGCAGTTGGTACCGATTTACGATAAACCGATGATTTATTATCCGATGTCGGTTTTGATGTTGGCCGGTATCCAAGATATTCTCCTAATTAGTGCTCCGGAGTTTGTTGATCAGTTTAAAGGGTTGTTTGGCGATGGATCGCAAATAGGCTTGAATATTTCATATAAAGTTCAAGAAAAACCAAATGGTTTGGCCGAAGCATTTATTCTCGGAGCTGATTTTATCGGCAATGATAATGTTGCTCTGGTTCTTGGCGATAACATTTATTACGGAGCCGGACTGACGAAATTGTTGCGGACAACGGCAGCAAAAAAGAGTGGTGCTACCGTCTTTGGCTATCGAGTGAAAGACCCTGAGCGTTTTGGTGTCGTTGACTTTGATTCAAAAGGCCATGCGCTTTCGATTGTTGAAAAACCGGAAAAGCCAAAGTCGCACTATGCTATTACGGGGCTTTATTTCTATGACAACAATGTCGTTGAAATTGCCAAGGGGATCAAACCCTCCAGCCGCGGCGAAATTGAGATTTCCGATATTAATGCCGAATATTTGCGTCAGGGTAATTTGGAAGTGCAGGTCATGGGACGTGGCTTTGCCTGGCTTGATACCGGAACGCACGATTCCTTATTGGATGCAGCCAATTTTATCGCTACGATTGAAAAACAGCAGAATTTAAAGGTTGCTGCACTTGAAGAAATCGCTTTTCGAATGGGTTATATAAATAGTAAGCAGTTGCGCGATCTAGCCCAATCTTTGAAAAAGAATGATTACGGACGCTATCTTTTGCGGATTGCCGATGAGGAGAATAAATGAATGGTTAAACTAATTGATACGAGTTTACAGGATGTTAAGTTAATTGAAACTGAAGTTTTTGGTGATAAAAGAGGTTTTTTTACGGAAACCTGGACAAAGGAAAAGTTTGAAAAACTTGGTTTGAAATTTGATTTTACACAAGATAATCAATCTCTTTCAGCTGAAGCGGGCGTTTTAAGAGGCATGCACTATCAATTGGCTCCCCACACCCAAACGAAAATTGTTCGGGTTGTTACCGGTGTCGTTTGGGACTGTTTGGTTGATATGCGCAAGGGTTCGCCAACATATGGAAAATGGGAAGGATATATTCTTTCCGAGTATAACCATCGTCAATTATTAGTACCGAAAGGTTTTGCTCATGGCTTTGTAACTCTGACTCCAAACGTTAATTTTGTTTACAAGGTTGATGGATATTATGCTCCGGAAGCTGATCGCGGAATTGCTTTTGACGACCCTGACGTAGGTATCCAATGGCCAACTAATGTTGAACATGCGATTATGTCGGATAAAGATTTAAAGCATCCATTGCTTAAAGATGCTGAAAATAATTTTGTTTATGGGGAGATCTGATTAAATGGCAATGAATATTCTCGTTACGGGTGGAGCTGGTTTTATTGGTTCGAATTTTGTCCACTACATGTTAAAAGCGCATCCTGATTATAATTTGATTGATCTTGATTTATTGACTTATGCTGGAAATCTGCATAATTTCGATGACATTAAAAACGAGGCACACCATATCTTTATCCATGGTGATATTCGTAATGCTCAATTGGTTGATTATTTATTTAAGACTTACGATTTCGATGCAGTTGTTAATTTTGCTGCCGAGTCTCACGTTGATCGTTCGATTCTTCATCCGGAAATTTTTGTTCAGACAAACGTTGAAGGCACGGTAAACCTGTTACAAACGGCAAAAAAGTATGGCATTAAAAAATATTTGCAGGTTTCTACTGATGAGGTTTATGGCAGCTTGGGCAAAGAGGGCTATTTTACCGAGGACTCTCCTTTGGCACCTAATTCTCCTTATTCGGCTTCAAAGGCCGCGGCGGATATGGAAACGCGCGCCTTTTACGAAACTTACGGTTTGAATGTCAATATCACGCGAACTTCTAATAATTATGGTCCTTATCAGTTCCCGGAGAAATTGATCCCATTAATGGTTACAAACGGAATGACTGGTGGAAATCTGCCAATTTACGGGGATGGCAAAAACATTCGTGATTGGCTGTATGTCGAGGACCATGGCCGGGCAATTGATTTGGTTCTTCATGAAGGCAAGGCCGGTGAAATTTATAACGTTGGTGGCCATAATGAAAAAACCAACAATCAAATTGTGAATTTAATTGTTGATAATCTTGGTCTTCCCAAAGATCGAATCAAGTATGTTAAGGATCGTTTGGGTCATGATCGTCGTTATGCAATTGATCCAAGCAAGATCAAACGTGAATTGGGCTGGGAACCAACGATTATGTTTGATAAAGGAATTATTAAAACAATTGATTGGTATAAGAATCATGAAGATTGGTGGAAGCCTTTGAAGAGTAAGGCAACACTGAAGTAATACTGATTAGGCATTCCAAAAACCGGAATGCTTTTTTGTTGGAAAAATTTCGTTTTTATCTTTACTTAATTTTTATTTATATTCCTTTTAATTGAGACCGCCTATATTATTCTTCCATAGTCAGTTACATATTTTAGAACTGATTGAAAAGAAACGAGGTGGTTCCAATGCGAACTGATATTTGTTCACGATACTAAATCGTGACCACAAAGATCAGGCTAAAATTTATAAAACAATTCAAAAAATAATTATTTAGGCCAGATGAGTAATGATAACCATCATAATCGGCACAATCAATAAAGCCAGCAAAGTAGTCTCAGTTACCATGATTGATGAAAAATTAGCGTCCGCTTTGTAAATTTTTGAAACAACCGGAGCATTTGTCATAACCGGCATGCAAGATTGCAGAATAAAGACTTGTTTCATCAGGATTGGCATTGACGATGGCAGAACCAGCAATGCCATCAAAAACGGGGCAAAAATAAAACGCCCCGATAAAACGCCGAGGCTATCCCGATTTAATTCCATATTCTTAATTCCAGCTGTATGAACTGAGATGCCGATAAAAATCATTGAAAGCGGAATCGTTAATCCACCCATATAACTAAAGCCTTCCATTAAAAAAGTCGGCAAATGAATTCCTAAAATAACCAAAATAACTCCGATAATAAAACCGATTAAAGGAGCTGAAAAAATCTTTTTTATAATTGCCTGCAGGCTCATTCGTTCAGTCGTTTCACCGTCTCTTTGAATTAAATAAACGCCCAAAGTCCAAAAAATCATCGTGTTTGCCATATAGTAAACAAGCACGTAAGGAAGACTTTTTCTTCCGAAAATCGCTAAATTAATCGGCAAGCCAACGAAAACCGTGTTTGAATTAAAAAACATCGATTCAAAAAGTCCCTTGTGAATCGGACGAACCTTAATCAAGTGGGCCACCATAATCGAAACGATAAAAAGAATCATCATTGATAAAATCGGAAAGCGAAGATCAGGAAGAATGCTTAGGAGTTTTTCTCTTGAAAAGTCGCTTGTAATTGAAGAAATCATATAAGGCGGCAAGGCTACTTGCGTGACTAATCGAGCAATCAACTTGGTTGAATCTTCAGAGAACCAACCACGATTTGCCAAAAAGTAGCCAACCATTACCATTAAAATAATCATTAAAATACCCGAACCGCTTTCGAAGAAAATCTGCATTGAAACCTAACCACCTTAAAAAAGAATTATTTAATTTCTAACTTAGCACTGTTATAGAGCTTTTTCACATACTTTTTTACTCATCAGAGAACTTTGTCTAATTTCAGTATTATGATTAGAAATATGAAATATATGATTACCGGAGCAAACGGGCAGCTTGGACGAGAACTCCATGAACTATTAGAAGATCGTGACTTGGATTTTATTGCTTACGATTCGAAAACTTTAGATATAACCAACCGACAACTGGTTTTTGAGGCAATTGAAGCTCAAAAACCGGATGTTGTTTTGGATGCCGCAGCCTATACCAAAGTTGATGCAGCCGAAGATCAGGGAAAAGAATTAAATTGGTTTGTTAACCGAGATGGCAGCAAGAATTTAGCTCAGGCAGCCAAAGCATTTGCCGCTAAATTAGTTTACATTTCTACTGATTATGTTTTTGATGGCACTTCCTGTAACGAGTATTCCGAAGATGCCCCGACTAATCCAAAAAATGAATATGGCAAGGCGAAATTAGCTGGTGAAAAAGCGATTAGAGATTCCACTGTTGATGCCTATATTATTCGTACCAGTTGGGTTTTTGGCAAATATGGAAATAATTTTGTTTATACAATGCAAAAATTGGCCAAGACACACCCAAAAATAACGGTTGTCAATGACCAGACCGGGAGGCCGACATGGACAAAGACGTTAGCTGAATTCATCTTGTATCTAATCGATAATCAGTCAGCTTATGGAATTTATAATTTTTCTAATCAAGGAACGGCAAGTTGGTATGATTTTGCCAAAGAAATTTTAAAGGATTATCCGGTTGAAATACAAGCAGTCGGTTCCGATCAATTCCCTCAAAAAGCCTACCGTCCGCGACATTCGGTTTTAAATTTAAAAAAATCTCAACAAACGGGATTTATAATTCCAACTTGGCAGGAAGCTCTAAAAATGTCGGGTATGATGGATAAGTAATGATATTAGATTTAAACGATGAAACAGCAGTAAAAAAGTATAACGATTTTGTACGTACTAATTGGCGTGGCCAAGTGACTCAAGATACTCTTTGGGGAGATTTAAAGTCCAATTGGGGACATCTATATGTTTATCATGAAAATGAAAACGATCAGATTGATGCCACGATGGCCGTTTTAACGATCGAGGCCGTTCCTGGAAAACTTTTGGCATATTCGCCACGTGGGCCAATTGCCGATTTTGAAAATATAGATCTCGTTAACAGCCTTGTTAGCGAAGCGATTGAAGCTCTTCCGAATAATGTTTTTCTCTTGCGAATGGATCCGGAAGTTATTTACGATCAGAGTCTGAATGATAAATATCAAGCAGCCGGCTATCAAACAAGGAATGTCGATATCAAGAGCATGCATGGAAATATCCAGCCACGGAAAAATATGGTTCTGAGCTATAAGGATATTAAAAATGAGGATGATTTGATGACTCATTTCAAACGTGATTACCGGACTCAGATCCGTCATGCAATTAAAGACGGTATGACGGTTGACTTTGGTCATTCCCATGAATTCGTCGATGATTTCTATGATACTTATGTCATGATGGCCAATGCTCAGCAGATTACTTACCGGCCGAAAGAATATTTTTATCGAATGAGCGATTTATTTGCTTCAACCGGTTTGTTCAAGATTTTCTTAGCACATTTAGAAGGTCATATCGTAGCAGCCGGAATCGGTTTTGCTCATGGTGACGAAATTTGGTATATGTATGCCGGTTCTGATCGTAAATATTCCAAGCATTATGGTCCTTACCTGTTGCAATGGGAGATGACAAAGTGGGGTCTTTCCTTGGAAAAGGCGGAATACGATTTTGGTGGCGTTGGTGCTTTTGATCCCTCTGACGGCCTTTATCGCTTTAAGCATGGTTTTACCTATAAAGATGCGCCGCGTGAATATATTGGCGAGATTGATAAAGTTCTTGATCAAGAAGCTTACGACAAATATTTGCTAACATTTAACAGATGAGTAAAAAAAGATCAGCAGTGAACAAGGGACATTTTCTTAGGCGTTGGTTAATTATAATTCTCTTGTTTTCGCTTTCGATAGGTTCCCTTGGTTACTGGGGTTACCAGCATTATCAAGAGATTCTCGCTAAATTCGAACCCTTAAAAGTTTATACGCCGAAAAAAACCTCGTTAGAAATATCTAAGTCCAAAAGCGATACCGCTTATGCAAAAGATATTTTGAAAATGGTTAAATGGAATCCTCATACTAAGCAGGGCAAAACAAAGATTGGCTATGTTGGTATTCCAAGTCGCCATATTTTATTGCCGATTTACGTCAACCCGTATAGCAGCAGTACTTTGAACTTGGGCGCAGCTTCTATTAAAGGCGAAACGATGGGAAAAGCAACAAATTTTACTTTAGCAGCTCATAACTTTAATAATCACGTAACTGGTTTTTCTGCTCTACAAGTTACCGAGAATAAAAATGCACCTTATTTGACCTCAAGTGGAACTCATAGCGTTCACGATCTTAAAAATACGAAAGTATATACAATTGATAAAAATTATTTATATGTTTACAAGGTCAAAGTTCAAAAAACTGTTTATAAAACAAAAGTATCTGTTATGGATTCGAGCAATACAATTAATGGTCAGTCGACCCTGACGATCATTTCCTGTTTGTTTCCTAATATTAATTATCGGATTATTACAAGAGCGACATTATTGGTTAAATATCCAGTCCTAAAGGCTCCAAAGGATTTGCTAAAAGTTTTTGATATGCGAATTAATCAAACTAACGCGCATGTTAATTGGTGGAATCCCGGGCAAGAAGAAGGATCAAATGGAGCTATGGGAGGATTTAAGAATTAATGAATTATCATTTTGGTGAGTTATCTGTTTTTGAGTATGGCAATTTCGAAAATAAGCATCCACAAGGGAATTTTATTCAGTCGGCCGAGCAAAAAAGTCTCTTGGAAAAGCGTGGCGAAAAAGTCGCTTTGCTTGGCCTGAAAGATGATACTGGAAAAATAGTTGCCGGCGCGGTAGTTACTTGGGCAAAAGTTAAGTTGGGAAATTTGTTTTCAATTGAGCGCGGTCCTTTGCTTGATTATTCAAATGAGCAGGTTATCAAGGCTTTTATCAGCGGCTTAACGATTTTTGCCGAAAAACATGCTGGTTTATTTATCAGAATCCGTCCAAATATTGCCTATGCCAAATATACGGAGAAGGGTAAGCTGATTGGCGAAAAGAACACTGATATTGCCGAGAAATTGAATTCAATGGCAGTTGATCATCAGTTACCACAAATTGGTTTTTCAACTTCTTCCGAACCAGAATGGCAATTCGTTAAGGACTTAACCGAGGTTGATCCTAAACAAGTCGTTAAATCCTATAATCGACAGGCGAAATACCACTTGAATAAAAATAAACAGTTTGGAGTTAAATTACGGCAAATCAGCAAGGACGAACTGCCGGCTTTTAAGAGAATCACTCAACAGACTGCTGATCGTTTGCACTATCACGATAAAAGTTTAGACTTTTATGAAACTTTATTCGATACATATGGCGAAAAAGCCAAATTTATTTTTGCCGAGATCAATTTTAAAAATTACTTGGAATCGATTGAAAAAGATTTAACCAATATTCAAAAAAGCCTAACCGAAATTATTGGTCAAGATTACCATAATATCAGCGATTTAAGTACTTTTTCCGCTTCTGCCAAACGGCATTTGTCCGAAGGTTTGAAAACCGAGACGGCCTTGCAAAAACGTTTGGAAGAAGCTAAAAAAATGCGCCAAGAAGCCAAACAGGATATTGTATTGGTCTCGGTAGCACTTTTTGTAGTTGAAAACCAAGAGGTTGTTTATCTTTATTCGGGCAGCGATGAAAAATACGAGGATCTTTTTGCTCCCTACGAAATTCAGGACACGATGATTACTGAAGCGGTTAAAAAAAGTATTCCTCTTTACAATTTTTATGGAGTCAGCGGTAAATTTGATGGTTCGGATGGCGTTCTTGGCTTTAAGACACATTTTAATGGTTATACAAGGGAAATGGTCGGCAGCTTTGATTTTCCGGTTCAAAAGACAAAATATCGCTTTTATCGTTTATTGAAAAAAATTCTCCGTCGCCAATAAAAAAGGTCTGGTTATAATTACCAGACCTTTTCTGTATCGTTCCATGTATTGATTGTCACGTCGCCATCTTTTTTTGCTTCAAAAGTAAGTTTTGAAATAGCACCATTCGATAAACTTTTAGTAGCTAATTCCTGAGATTGATACTTATTGGCCAAGGCCCGCATTAAACTTCCGTGAGTAACGACGAGGACATTATCGCCAACTTGATAATTTTGACGAATCATATTCAAGCCATGTTGCAAGCGAGAATTAAATTCATTGGAATCCTCTGCTAGACCAAGCGGATCATTTTTTTTAAACAAATCCATCAAGCCATCGAAACCGTATTTTTCAATTGTGTCTCCATAACCACTCGCTCCGTTGACCATGGAAGTATCGATAACGTTGCCAAATTCGCCGGTAACCTGTTTGATCGTTAAGCCTTCGGCGCTGCCAAAGAAAATCTCCCGAAAGTCTTTGCTCAAAGTCGGCTTGGCTGGCGAGGAGGCTTCATTTTCGTCTAGAATGAACCGAGCCGTTTTATAAGCTCTTGCCAAGTCAGAGGAATAGGCGGCTGTGAAATGAACTTTACTTAATCTTTTGCCAGCCGCTTCGCCATCGGCGATTCCTTTTTCGGTTAAATCGATATCCGACCATCCTTGAAAACGATTCATCAAATTAAAATAGGTTTGTCCATGTCGGACAAAAAATACATTAATACCCTTTTGTGTCATGTTTCAATTCTAGCACGCAGTTAGACGTATCTAATTGCAAAAATCTAGCGTATAATATTATGACGATTTATGAAAGATAATATAAAGACACAAGAACAACGGCATCTCGATTTGGTTTTGAAAAAACTCGACGAAAGAATCGGCGAAACTCAAGGACGAATCGATCGAGCTAATGACAATTTAAAAGAAGCCGAAAAGGGCTGGCGCGATATTAGAGTTAAATTCTCTGATTTTAATGCGGTTGTCGAGACTGGGGCCTCAGTTCATGCACAACAGCAGGTTTTAGCGCAAAAAGAACGTGATAAATCCCAAGCGGAGATCCAATTCGAAACATTACAAAAATTGCGGGGAAGGCCATATTTTGCCCGTATCGACTTTGCCGATATCAGCAACCAATCTAATCAAACAGAAACGATTTATATTGGTTTGGCTTCCTTTTCCGACAATAACGGCCATTTTTATGTATATGACTGGCGGGCTCCGATATCTTCAATATATTATGACGGTGGCCTTGGGAAAATTGATTATCAAACTCCGGTTGGCAAACAGACAGCCGATGTTCAGCTAAAGCGTCAATTTGAAATTGCTGATGGAGTTATTCTGACTGTTTTCGATACAGAAGAGGCGGTCGGCGACAAGCTTTTGCTAAATGCCCTTTCATCTGATTCTTCGACGAAAATGAAGTCGATCGTTACAACGATTCAGCATGAGCAAAACCGAATTATTCGTGATACCGATTCTGATTTGTTGTTCGTCCAGGGGGCTGCCGGATCCGGGAAAACAGCAGCTGTTTTACAGCGGGTTGCTTATCTTTTGTATCGTTATCGTGGAAAAATAACTTCCGGACAAGTAGTTCTTTTTTCGCCTAACCAAGTATTCAACGACTATGTCAATGAAGTTTTACCGGATCTTGGTGAAAACAACATGGTTCAGATGACTTTTTACCAATATGCCAATTACCGTTTACCGAAAATCGAAGTTCAGACTCTTGCTGAGCGATTTGAAAGCGAAAATGATCCGGAATCGGTTAAGATGACAAATTTAAAGGGCAGTTTGGCGTTTTTTAAAACTGTTCGTCGTTATTCTCAAAAAATCAGTCATAGTGGAATGAGTTTTCGCAATCTCGCTTTTCGCGGAGAAGTATTTTTCAAAGCTGAGGACATTGAAAAAATCTATTATTCTTTCAATGACAATTATTCGCTAAATCAGCGTTTAGAAGCAACGAAACAGGCTTTATTAAGAAAAGTTTTTGGCCGAATTTCTTCAGAAATGAAAAAGGACTGGGTTGACATTGCGATTCAAAATCTCCAAGCCGATGAATTGGAAAGTATGCTTGGCGATCCGGACAAACGGCAGTACGAGTCGGAGAAAAAAGAGCGTAATGAACTGGCACGAATAATTGTCAGAAATGCTTTAAAACCGATTATTCGGCGAATTCGTCATGGAATTTTCATGAACCCAAACAAACTGTTCTTAGGGTTTCTAAATTCTGTTCCTCAATTAATCAATCTAGCTGATTTCGATATTTCCGATCAGGAATGGCAGTCTGCTTTTGAAGGATCAAAATCTGATTTAAGTACTCAAAAACTTAATTTGAACGATACGGCGATTTACTTGTATTTATTTGATTTAGTCAATGGGCATCATGGAGATCGAACAATTCGTTTTCTGTTTGTCGATGAGGTTCAGGATTACACGGCTTTTCAACTGGCTTTTTTGAAGTTTTCGTTTCCAAAGGCCAAAGTTACTTTGCTGGGTGACCTAAACCAGGCTATTTTTACGCGGACGAATGCCGGAACTTTGCAATCGGCGATGTATGAGTTATTCGATCCGGAAAAATCAAAAACAATCAAATTGACAAAGACTTATCGTTCAACCGAACAAATTACTAATTTTACAAGTGCTTTGCTGAAGGATTCTGAAACAATCGAAGCTTTTGCTCGTGAGGGTGAAAAACCGGTTTTTCGTAAAGGCAACTCTTTGAAAAATCTCACTAGTACGTTAACCCGCAATCTTAAAGCTGATTTAACGACTGCTATCATTACAAAAACAGCTGCTGAGGCCAAGAATGTTTTTAAAGAACTGCAGCAAAACAGTTATCAGGCGACTTTGATTACTTTGGAAAATCAGCGTTTGGTTCCTGGGACAATTATTATTCCCGGTTATTTGGCCAAGGGGTTGGAATTTGATGCTGTTATTCTTTGGCAGGCCGATAATCAAAATTATGGTAGTGAAGCCGATCGGGAATTATTGTATACCGTAGCTAGCCGTGCGATGCATCGTTTGACGGTTCTTGCCGATGATTCTTTTAGCAACTTGTTTAATCAAATCGACCACCGATTTTATGAAAATATTTGATATAATGATAAACGACCAGCTGAGGTAGTTTATCTATCTACCTACCCGCCGCGATTTAATTATCGCGGCGTTTTTATTAACCGATATAATTATTAGTATGTCTGTTACTCAATTCGCTTCTGAAAATTTTATTAATGGCACATTTGTTGCCAATCCAAAGGGATTCGGCTTTGTTAAGACCGATGAAGGACAGGATGATTTGTTTATCGGCCACAGTAATACGAATTTGGCCATGCAAAGCGATGAAGTGCTTGCTTCGATTCTTCATCCGGGCAAAGATGGTCGGGTTCCGGAAGGAAAAATCGAAAAGATTCTTAGCCATGCCAACCAACAGGTTGTTGGCGTTTTTCGTTCCGGCGTTAACGAAAACGACTTGCCAAGCAAAAGTAATTTAAATCCGGACGATTATATCGGCACGATTACTTTTAACGATGAAAAACTGCAGGAATATAAATATCTGGTTGACAAAAAGGGCTTGCAGCCCCAGGATCGCGATTCAGTCACGGCGACCACCAGCCAGTTTCCAACCAATGATCGTCCGAATTTATTAATTGGATCAGTTACCAATGTGATTGGTCGTTCCGATGCTCCGGGAGTCGATATCTTGGAGATTGTTTACAGCTTGAAGATTCCCAGTAATTATCCAGAAGATGCCGCGCAACAGGCGAAAAATATTCCGCAAACGATTGATTTAGAGGCTGCTAAAGCGGACGGACGTCCGGATTTTCGCGAACAGCCTTTGATTACGATCGACGGCGCTGATACTAAAGATATTGATGATGCGGTCGTCGTTTGGAAGCTGCCGAATGGCAATTACCATTTAGGTGTTCATATTGCCGATGTTTCAAATTATGTGCCCCTGCAGACGCCTTTGGATACGGAAGCTTATAAACGTGGCACTTCGGTTTATTTAACCGATCGGGTTATTCCGATGCTGCCAACGGAAATATCCAACGGGATTGCTTCCTTGAATCCTAATGAAGATCGTCTGGCGATGTCTTGTGAAATGGAAATTAATCAGGAAGGCCAAATTGTTAAACATAAAATTCAACCGAGCATTATTCGTTCACATGCCCGAATGACCTATGATTCGATTAATAAAATTTTAGCCGGCGATCAAGCGGAAACAGCTAAATACGCTGATTTATCGGAAATGATCCATCAGATGGGTGAATTGCACAAAATTCTTGCGGCAATGAGAAAAAAACGTGGAGCAATCGAGTTTGAAACCGATGAGGCGGAAATTATCGTCGATGCCAAAGGCCATCCGATCGATGTGTTGGTTCGCGATCGTGGAATTGGTGAACGAATGATTGAATCGTTCATGCTGGCTGCCAATGAAACGGTTGCCGAACACTTTGATCATTTGCACGTACCTTTTTTGTATCGTGTTCACGAAGTACCAGAAGGTGATAAAGTTGTTAACTTCTTTGAATTTATGCGTGCAATTGGCCATCCCATTAAAGCCGATCCGAAAAATTTGCGGCCAAAAGACTTTCAGTCCGCTTTGGATGCAGTTGCCGGTTTGCCGGAAGAAATGATGATCCAAACGATGATGCTTAGAGCAACCAAACAGGCTCATTATTCCCCGCAACCAATCGGTCATTTCGGCATTGCTGCCAAATTTTATACTCATTTTACTTCGCCGATTCGTCGTTATCCTGACCTGGTTGTTCATCGTTTGATCAAACATTACGCCAAATTTGGTACCGGACCTTCGTCAACCGACGCTGTGCGGGGAAAATTGCCCCAAATTGGGATTGATACTTCTGAGCGGGAACGCAGGGCGGTCGATGCCGAAAGAGCGACTAACGATATGAAATTTGCCGAATATATGGAAGACCATATTGGCGGTATTTATGATGGGGTTGTTAATTCTGCTTTGAAATTTGGACTTTTTATCAGCCTGCCGAATACAATCGAGGGACTCGTCCATATCAGTACTATGAAAGACGATGTTTATCAATATGATGAGACCCGACAGGCTTTAATCGGGCGGACCTACCATCGAATCTTTACGATTGGCCAAAAAGTCAAAGTCCAGGTTATTAACGCAAATAAAGAAACCCGCAAAATCGACTTTAAATTAATTGATCCACAATTGGCGCCAATAACCAAGATTCGTTTGGCCGCCGAGCCGGAACGACGCAGTTTTCATCATGATAATAATGGCAATGGCGATCATCGCCGCCAAGAAAATCGACAAAATAATCGTCATCAAAAAGGTGCTTATAAATCGACCGGTAAATATCGTTTACGGGGAGGACATCGTTAATGGCCAAAAAAGATAAGCATGATGATGCCCTAGCAAGAAATCGTCGAGCATCTTTTAATTATTTTATTGGCGAGACTTATGAAGCGGGCATCCAGCTTACCGGTACCGAAATTAAATCGGTTCGTCTTGGCCAAATCACAATCGGGGATGCTTACATCACGATTCGCAACCAGCAAGCCTATTTAAACAACGCCAATATTTCTCCTTATAAGCAGGGGAACCAATTTAATGTCGATCCATTACGGCGGCGCAAATTACTTTTGCATAAAAAAGAGATCCTTGCGCTTGATCGGGCAGTTTCCAAAGAAGGGAAAACAATTATTCCTTTGCGTGTTTACATTGTCAAAGGTTTCGCCAAAATCTTAATTGCGATTGGAACCGGTAAAAAGAATTATGACAAACGGCAAACAATAAAAGAACGTGATCTAAAACGAGAGTTGGGAAAAAATCTAAAGAATTTTCATTGATTAACTTTTGTTGCCATTTTGTATTTATATTTGGTCGATCTGGTTGGCAGCTTCAATAGACCACGATTTTTTTTCATTCCCCAACGATCCAAAAGAGCGGCGATTGCAACATGAACCGAAGCTTGAGCATCGTTTTGCACATCCAGCTGATAGAAAAGGCCATCAGGGAATTCAACTGGATTGACTTCCAATAACTTTTTTCGTCCGTGTCTAATGCGGTACTTGCCTGAAATAATTTCACCGGTGATCACCCAATTCAAATAACGAACGAAAATTACATCATTAAAACCGGCAAAATTAAAACCAATCGAGCCAATGTATTTGTCTTGATACAGGAGCTGAAAACGCGGTAATATTCCGTAGGATACCTGTCTGATCCGCGATTGTTCGACACCTTGAGTATCGTATACATAGATAACATCATTTTTACTTCCAAGTTTTCCGGAAATATTAAAGGCAATTGAAAAGTCTTCGTTGTAAGCTCGATTTTCTCTTTGATTTGTATTATGTTGTTGCATTAAAAAGTAACGACTCATACTATAATTTTAACCGTGAAAGATTATTTAGTTAACTTAAAAAAGACTGATTGGTATCCACACTTAAAACCGGTTCTGGGTTTGGTGTATCTGAAGCAGATTAATGACTTTCTTAATAAGGCTTATACTGGATCGCTTCGGGTTTTTCCACCGGAGGACAAAATTTTTTCGGCGATGCTTTATACGAGCCTGGCAAATACAAAGGTTGTGATTGTTGGCCAGGATCCATACCATGAATTTGGCCAGGCACAAGGTCTCAGCTTTAGTGTACCGGACGATTTTCCTGCTCCAAGCAGTCTGCAGAATATTCATAAAGAAATTGCCAGTGACCTTGGAAAAACACGTAGTTCGCATGATTTGATACCCTGGGCTAAACAAGGTGTACTACTTTTGAATTCTGTTTTAACTGTTGAAGAACATAAAGCCAATTCGCATGCTGGACTTATCTGGGAAAAATTTACTGATTCGGTTATCCAGTTAGCCAGTGCCGAACCACAGCCGAAAGTCTTTATTTTGTGGGGAAGTTTTGCTCGAAAAAAAGCAGTTTTGATTGATCAAGAAAAAGATTTGATCGTTCAGTCGGCCCATCCATCGGGATTTTCGGCAAATCGAGGTTTCTTCGGTAGCAAACCTTTCAGTCAAACAAATGATTGGCTGCTTTCACACGACCGAACGGCAATTGATTGGTTGAAATAGCGTGCAAATGAAAACCCTTTCTATGATAATGGGGTTGGAGGAAATATGACAAATTTATTTACTGAGTTGGCTGATAAAATTAAAGGGAAAAACCTGCGGCTCGTTTTTCCCGAAGGTGATGACCCAAGAATTCAGGGTGCGGCTATCCGTTTAAAAAAGGATGATTTGCTAACTCCGATATTATTGGGTGACCATGCAGCAGTTGAAAAAACAGCTGCGGATAACAATTTCGATCTAAATGAAATTGAAATTATCGACCCGGTTAAATTCGATGGAACTCAGTTCAACCAATTGGTTGATAAACTGGTGGCTCGTCGAAAAGGGAAAACCGACGCGCAAACGGCAGCTATGTGGTTGCAGGAAGTAAACTATTTTGGCACGATGCTTGTTTATACCGGCAGAGCCGATGCAATGGTTTCCGGTGCTGTCCATCCAACTGGCGATACGGTTCGTCCGGCTTTACAAATTATTAAGACGGCTCCTGGTGTTAGTCGTATTTCCGGTGCTTTTATTATGCAAAAAGGGGTTGAACGCTATCTTTTCGCCGATTCGGCGATTAATATCGAACTCGATGCAGAGACTTTGGCTGAAATTGCCGTTCAATCGGCTGCTACGGCTAAAATATTTGGAATTGATCCAAAAGTTGCTATGCTGAGTTTTTCGACCAAAGGATCGGCAAAACACGAATTAGTCGATAAAGTTGTTCAAGCAACCAAATTGGCACGGGAAATGGCGCCGGAACTAGCTGATAGTATCGATGGAGAGTTGCAATTCGATGCAGCTTTTGTCGAATCGGTCGCCAAATCAAAGGCGCCGGGATCGAAAGTTGCCGGGCATGCGAATGTATTCATTTTTCCAAGTCTCGAAGCTGGAAATATTGGTTACAAAATTGCCCAACGCCTGGGTGGCTATGAAGCAATCGGCCCCATTTTACAAGGATTGGCAGCGCCTGTTTCCGACCTGTCACGCGGCGCGAGCGAAGAAGATGCCTACAAAGTAGCTATTATCACTGCTGCTCAAGCATTGAAAGATTAATTATCCTCATTACCCTCGATAATAACTGTATTGCCTTCCGAGTCATGGACTCTCAAGGCAATTTTTTTATTAAAACGATGTTCCGGTTCGGCTATTTCTGTTAAAAAATTATTGGTTAAATGTTCGCGAATTTCATGAAGATGATCGCGTACGAGCAGTTCGAGTTCGATTCTTTGTGAGCTTTTGACAAATTTTATCGGTTGGCCGTCAACAATTAATGTTGTTTGATCCTTTGGATTGCGAAGGAATTCAAAAACGTCCCGATAAAAGCGATAAGCACGCTTTATATCGTCGGCCGGAATTATTTTTGGACGCATTTTACGAGGTTTCATTTCAGCAAATATTCTAACATGCTAGACTGTTTCTGATGGCTTTATTAGAAGTGACTGGGTTGACAATGGCCTATGCCGATAAAAAATTATATACCGATGCGGATTTTACGCTAGAGCGAGGAGAGCATTTAGGGATTGTTGGTCAAAACGGAGCCGGTAAATCGACTTTGATTAAAATTTTGACCGGAAAAGTCTTGCCAATTGCCGGTCGGATTGAATGGAAGAAAAAAATCCAGATCGGTTATTTGGATCAGTATGCCGATATTCCTTCAGGAATGAGCTTAATTGATTTTTTGCATACCGCTTACAGTGATCTTTACGATAAAGAAAAAAAGATGACTGATTTATATTCGAAGTATGCCGAGCTTGTCGATGACAAATTGTTGGAACGGGCGACGCGTTTTCAAAATGAATTGGATGCAGCCGATTTTTATTCGATTGATAATAATGTCGAACAGGTTATTACCGGCTTAGGCTTGGATTCGATCGGTCGCGATCACATTATCTCTGAAATGTCGGGTGGCCAGCGGGCAAAAATTATTTTGGCAAAACTGCTTTTAGAAGGTAATGATGTCATTATTCTTGATGAGCCGACCAATTATCTGGATGTTTCCCATATTAAGTGGCTGGAAGGATATTTACAAAATTATGACGGAGCCGCTTTAATTATCAGCCATGATTTTGACTTTCTAAACAACGTTGCCAACGTGATCTTGGACGTGTCTTTTAACACTTTGACAAAGTATCGTGGAAATTTCGATCAGGCGATGCGGCAAAAAACAGAAAAAACCGAGCAGCAGTTGCGGGCTTATAACAAACAGCAGGAAGTTATTAAGAAAACAAAGACTTTTATTCAAAAGAATAAGGCACGTGCTTCAACAACCGGACGAGCTAAGTCGCGAGAGAAAATGTTGGCTCATATGGATATCATTGAGCCACCGCAGACTAATCCAAAGGCGACTTTTAAATTTCCTTATATTGAATCTCAGTCGACCGATGCTTTGAAAGCGGAAAGATTAGTGGTTGGATATGATCCTAAAAAACCGGTCTTGAATCCGATCACTTTCAGCATGTCTTCAGGTGACAAAATTGTTTTTACCGGTTTTAACGGTGCCGGTAAGTCAACTTTAATTAAAACCCTGCTTGGTGTTTTACCGGCTATTTCCGGTAAATCGAAATTTTCTCCGTCAGCAAAGACGAATTACTTTGATCAGGATTTAATTTGGGATGATGATAAAAAGACGCCTTTGCAGATCATGCAGGCTGCTTATCCTTTAGAAGAACAGAAACAACTGCGCCAGAGGCTTGGTGCGGCTGGTATCAATGCAGATAACGCGACTAAGCAAATGCGTTTATTGTCTGGTGGCGAACAAACAAAAGTTAAATTGGCGCTCATGGAGTTAACACCATCAAATTTCTTGATTTTAGACGAACCGACCAATCACTTGGATGAAGCAACTAAAAATTCTTTGAAAAAAGCAATTCAAAAATTCGATGGCAGTTTGATCCTTGTTACTCACGAACGGAGTTTTTATGAAGGCTGGATCGATAAAGTCATCGATATTGCTTCCATGTCGAATATGCAGCCGGGAGAAGTGGAAGAATAATTTTTGGTATTTTGGGAATTATTTTATTTTAGGCTTGAAAAAGTTAATTCAGTTTATAATATTTAATCAATATGGAAAATGAAAATCGCGTAATCGTAATCACTGGCGCTTCCGGTGCCGGTAAGACATCAGTTGCCCGTTATCTTCGGGCTAAATACAGTGTTCCGCGTGTGATCACTCATACAACCCGCGAACCAAGGGAAGGGGAAATTGATGGCGTTGATTATTACTTTGAAACCAAAGACTCATGGAATAAGAACCACTTTATCGAACAGGTTAATTATTCCGGCTACAAATATGGTTCTTCTTATGAGGGGCTCGAGCGTGCTTGGGCTAAGTCAAAACAATCGAATCATCCGGGCATTATAAGCCTGGTGGTCGATACGATTGGAGCGATTACCTATAAGGAAACACTGAAGGATCAAGCAATTATCTGGTTTGTAACAGTTAGCGATGTTGCCGGTTTGAGAAACCGCCTTATTGCGCGTGGAGACAATCCAAAACGGGTTGTTGAACGAACCAGCTCAAATGATTTCGAACGCGATATGCACCTTCCTAAAAAACTTGAAAATCGGGCAACGGTCATTATTAATGATAATTGGCAGTTGACTCAAGAAGGGGCCGATAAATTTGTTAATAAACTATTTTATATGTAACTTTTAAATAGCTCAGGGTAAGGGCTATTTTTGTTTTTTAAAAAAATAGTTAACTTTAATTTTATTTTTAGAGATAATAATATAAGCATGAAAAATAAAGACCATATTTTCAAGTATTTTTTAATTGGGCTGTTGAGCGCCATAATCGGAGCCACTGTTGTTTTGGGCTGTTTTTATCTATTTTATTTAGCACCGGCTCAAAATAAAGCTGCCAAAAGTTCGTCGATAGCAGCTGGTATGACAAAAGTTGTTAATTTGACCGGGACTTCAAGCTCACAAGCGACCAAGGCTTATAACAAAGTTAAAAATGCTGTTGTAACGGTTGAAAATTACCAAAAACCTTCTGCGGAAGCCAGTGATTATTTTTCTGAATGGTTTGGCAGCGAGTCTGGTCAAAGCGGCAGCAGCAGTAGTTCGGATTCTTCAAGCAGTTCTTCATCTACAGAGGACGAATTGGCAGCCGAGGGAACCGGAATGATTTACGAAACCGATGGCAACTATTCTTATATTGTGACAAATAATCATGTGATTAAAGGGGCTAACGAAATTGAGATCATAATGGCCAACGGAACTAAAGTTAAAGCGAAGCTGATCGGGAAGAATGCAACAAAAGATGTTGCTGTTTTAAGAATTAGTTCGGCTGATGTTACGTCGACGGCAACTTTTGTTAATTCCAGCGATGTTGAGCCTGGTCAGCAGGTCTTGGCAATCGGTTCGCCTTTGGGATCCGATTATGCAAGCTCTCTAACTTCTGGAATTGTTTCGGCAGTCAACCGCCAAATTGATGATGACCCAATTAAATTGTCGGCTATCCAGACTGACGTTGCTCTAAATGCTGGTAATTCAGGTGGACCTTTGATCAATATGGCCGGAGAAGTTATCGGCATAAATTCGATGAAAATCAGTTCGACCGAAGATGGTAGTGAGGATGTTGAGGGAATGAGTTTTTCGATTCCGTCCAATACGGTGGTCGCAACAATAAAGTCGATTGTCAATTCTTCTTCGACTTCGGGAAATTAAAAGAAACTTTTTAAGAAATATATAAGACAATTAAGTCGGAAAAAGGCGATTTTCCCTGAATTGTTTTTACAAAATTTTGATTAATTCAATAAAAAAATCTATTTTAATGATTGATGTAAACCTTTAGAAAGCCCATTACACTGGGCTTTCAATTTATTTATGTAATGTTTCTGTAACAATGTAAAATAACCTTAAAAAAGTATTAATTGTGCTGTCAAGAAAGCCCCCTATTGTAGAGACCGTGCTTTAGAAATCCTTATAGATTTTTAAAAAATCGGATACTTTGCACGTTGGAGAATTATTGATGACTACAAAAACTGTTAAAAATGCGCTTCTTATTTCTACCGGTGCTGCCGCTGCTCTTGCGGTTGGTGCTGTTTCTGCAAATGCCGATACTGTTGCTGTTAAGCAGGGTGATAGTGTTTGGGCTTTGGCTAAAGAGTACGATACGAGTGTTAGTGCGATCGCTAAGGCCAACAAATTATCAAATCCTGCTTTGATTTTAAGTGGTTCGAGCTTGAATATTCCTTCAAGTTCATCTGCTGCTACAACAACTACTAGTGAAACAGCTTCTTCAGCTTCTACAACAGCCGCTACAAGTATTTCTGCTGAAAATTCTGATGGAACTGTTACGATTGCTTCTGGTGATACCCTTTATGGAATTGCTGAACGTTATGGCGTTTCTGTTTCGACTTTAATTGCTAATAATGATGGATCAACATTTATTGTTGCCGGTCAGAAGCTTTCTTTGAAAGCTACTACAACTACCAGCAGTGCCGCAACAGCGACTACTAGTTCTGCCGCAACAACGACTACTTCATCTGATGCCGTATCTTCAGTTGCTTCTTCTGCAACTTCCAGCACTTCGGTTGCCAGCTCATCAGTTGCTTCTTCTGCAGCTTCCAGCACTTCGGTTGCCAGCTCATCAGTTGCTTCTTCTGCAGCTTCCAGCCAGGCACCAGCAACCAGTTCTTCTGCTACTCAAGCTTCAAGCAGTACTTCTTCGTACTCGACTGTTCGCACATATGCAACTACGTCATCAACGTCTGCAGCTTCGAAGACTACTACTAGTGGAGTTTCTTCTAGTTATGCAACGACTTCGTCTAGTACCAACACATACACTTATGGCCAATGCACTTGGTATGTTAAGAATATGCTTTCATGGGTTCCGAATGGATTAGGAAATGCCTATCAGTGGGCTTCTGCAGCTGCAGCTGAAGGTTATACCGTTAATAACACTCCAGCCGTTGGTTCGGTTGTCGTTTTCCAGGCTGGCCAAGCATATGCCGGTAGCTTAGGTCATGTTGCTGTTGTTACCGCTGTTTATAGTGATGGATCTATCCGTATTTCCGAAGGGAATTATGCTGGACTTGCAACAAACACTCGTACTGTTACATCTGCTTCAAGTTATCAATATATCCACGAGTAATAAATTAAATAAATTGGTTTTAGAAATTAAGACTCCGGTCTTTTTTTTTACGGTAAATTAGAGATATGCAATTTCGTAATTATTTTACAAATGAAAACAAATGGCTTTTTTCTCCCAACACTTCAATTGGTGAAGTAAGTCAGTTTTTTCCAGATATGAGGACCTTTCAATTTCAGGGCCGCTTTGTCTCGGACGAACTGATCGAAACAATTAGGTCTCGCGAAAGACGTTTTTCGACCGTTGAATCAGCTTTAGACGAATTGACAAATTTGCTCTCTAAAAAAATGTTGGATGAAAAAAAATGGCGGCACAGTCGAGACCAATATTCTGGGAACGATGCACTTTTCGCTCTTAATATCGGCATTATTCCTTTTGAGAATGATGATGGTAGCCGAGGACGGAATTTGAGCTATACTTTTCAGGTTTTTCGTAATCAATCAATTATAGATTTGGTTAAACATGGCAAATGGCTCGATGACCAAGTCAGCGGTTTTGAGGAGATTAATTATTACTTTTCTCGAACTGAGGATTTGCTTAATTTTCGCAACTTGCAGACCGGTTTAGCTGGAAAACCGTCGGATGTTTTCAAATTGGTCCAGCCATATATCGATGAATTGAATAACCAGGAAGTAATTATCAGAAGAATCGAAGCGGAAAAATCACCAAGCTTTTTAGCGGTTAATTTAACAACTGATTTTGATAATTGGGAGAAATCTGGAGCTGCTCAACTTGATAAAGTTAATGGCTTTGATGTTCAATCAAAAATCAGTGGTTTGTTTAATCATGTTTCCAATCAGACGGTGGCCAGCTTAAAACATAAAGCTGATATTTTTAAAAATCTTCAACAAATCAAAAAAGATGATGCAAATTCCAACTCTGATCAATATCATCCTGTCCGCAAGGCCCAAATAAAGCTTCCTAATAAATATATGACTAATCAACCGATCTCAGTTAGGCGTACAATTGCTAACGCTTTATCATTGATTGGCAAACCCTTTGCTTGGGGCGGCGATAATGAAAGAGGCTTTGATATACCTGGCTTTATCGAATATTTACGGGCGATTTCTGGTTTGACAGCAATTGGCGACAAAGTTTATATGCAAGCTGCTAAATTAAGGGAAGCTGGTAAATTAAAAACGCGTATTTCACAGGCTTTGCCTGGAGACTTGCTTTTTTGGGGTCAAAAAGGGGCTGAGTTTCAGGTTGCCATGTATATTGGCGGCGGTCAATATATTGGCTTGAAAGGTCCGGACAGCAAAGTCGCGATTCAACCGATTTCCGGTTCCCCGGTTGCTTATGAGGCTATTTTTTAAACTATGATAAGCAAGTTTTGGAGATCAATTAAAGATGCATCAGAAAAAAAGGAAGAACCTTTTTTTAGTCTTGCACCAATGGAAGCTGTGACAGATAGCGTATTTCGCCGGGTTGTTTTCAAAGCCGCACCACCGGATCTTTTTTACACTGAATTCACGAATGCAATTAGTGTTACCCATCCTAAAGCCAAATTCTCGGTTATGGGACGTTTATATGTTGAAAAGAGCGAACAGAGGCCGATTGTTCAGCTTTGGGGTAATCATGATACTGACTTTTCCAAAGCTGCCCTAGCTGTCAAAAATCAAGGTTTTAAAGCAATCGACATTAATATGGGTTGTCCTGATTCGACGGTGGTCAAAAATGGAGGAGGCTCTGATTTAATCCGCCATCAAAGTTCGGCCGCCGAAGTTATTCAAGCTGCCAAAGAAGCTGGATTGCCAGTTTCTGCGAAGACGCGTCTTGGTTTTTCAAAGCTTGACGAGATGTATGATTGGCTTCCTTGGCTTTTAAAGCAGGATCTTCAAGTGCTGACGGTCCATTTGCGTACACGAAAAGAGATGAGCAAAGTCCCGGCTCATTTCGAGTTGATTGATGAAATAATTAAAATGCGAGATCAACTTGCCCCGGAAACTTTATTACAAATCAATGGTGATATTAAAAATCGAACTGAGGGGATTAAATTGGTAGAGAAGCATCCCGGTATTGATGGAATTATGATTGGACGAGGAATTTTTGAAAATCCTTATTGTTTTGAAGCAAAGCCGATAATTCATTCACTTAATGATTCTTTAGATCTTTTCGAAATGCAGTTAGACCTTTATGACCAATATATCAAGAATGTTGGCCCAAAACGTTTTGAAACTTTGAGACGTTTCTTTAAAATTTATATTCGCGGTGTTCGTGATGCTGCTAAATATCGTGATCTTCTGATTAATACTCATTCAACAGACGAAGCACGAATTATTATTAGTGAATTAAGAAAGGTAAACAAATAATTGAATTAACCAATATTAAAAACCGCCGAAAGGCGGTTTTTAAGTTAAACATTAACTTCAAGCAATTTACCCAAAAATTCTTGGGCTCGTGGGTTATTTGGATGGGCAAAGAATTGTTCGGGCTTCGCGTCTTCTGCAATTTTTCCTTTGTCCAAAAACCAAACCCGATCAGCAACGTTCTTCGCAAAACCCATTTCATGGGTTACTACGACCATTGTCATTCCTTCAGCTGCCAAATTTTGCATAACTTTTAGAACTTCTCCGACCATTTCCGGGTCTAAAGCCGAGGTTGGTTCATCAAACAACATTACATCGGGATTCATAGCCAAGGATCTTGCGATAGCAACACGCTGAGCCTGCCCACCTGAGAGTGATTTGGGAAAAGCAGCAATTTTTTCGGTTAGACCAACTTTTTCCAGGAGACTTTCCGTTTTTTCATGAGCTTCAGATTCCTTCCATTTTCCTAGTTTTGTTGGGGCAAGGGAAATATTTTGTTCGACGTTTAAGTGCGGAAAAAGATTAAAAGATTGGAAAACCATTCCCATTTTTTCTCTAACTGAATCAAGCTGCTTGTCTTTTATTTTGGTAATATCCTGGCCTTCGACTATAACCGATCCAGAAGTTGGCGTGTCAAGCATATTCAAGTCTCTGATTAAAGTTGATTTTCCAGTTCCTGAAGGACCAATCAATGTGATCACTTCTGATCGGTTTATTTTGGCATCAATATGGTCCAAAACGATATTATTATCGAATTTTTTTGTTAGCCCTTTTAATTCAATTATGATGTCTTCATTCTTTTTTTTAGTCATGTTGCATCTTCCCTTCAAAATGCTTCATTATTCTCGTCAAACCGAAAGTGAGAACAAAATAGATAACTGCCGACAGAATCAAAGGTGCAACCGGTTCGAAGGTTACAGCACGGATATTGTTAATCTGATACATAATATCCGGTGTCCCAATAATTAATACGATTGATGATTCCTTGATCAAAGCAACGAATTCATTTCCTAAAGCCGGCCATATATTTTTTAAAGCTTGGGGAATGATTACATAACGCATGGTCAATTTTTTTGGTAAACCAAGCGAACGAGCGGCTTCGGTCTGTCCATTGTCAACTGAATTAAAGCCAGCTCGAATTGCTTCGGAAACATAGGCTGAAGAGTTAATGGCAACCGCAATAATTCCTGCTGGAATCGTTGGAATGTTAATTTCAACCGATGGGCCAAAATAAGCAATCATTGACTGCAAGATCAATGGAACGGCATAGTAGACAAACATCAACTGGACTATTAAAGGTGTCCCTCTAAGAATCTCGACATAGGTTGTCGCAATTATATTGATGATTCTTTTTTTGGACATATGCATAATTGCAATAAATAAACCAATAATTGATCCCAAAACAACAGCACAAATAGATATGAGTAAGGTAACTTCGATTCCAGAAATCAATTCGGAACGAAATTTCCAAAGATTAACGTCTATAATTACTGATTGCATTATTTAGCCTTTTTAAGCTGCGTTCCTGCTTTTTTAATCCAAGATGCAAACGTCTTTGTTTTGTTCAATTTTTTTACAATGTTGTTAATTTTTGTTTTTAAGGTTTTTTGATTTTTTGGAATAACAACTGACATTCCTTCTTCATCTTGAACACCTTTTGGATAGTCCGCGTATACATATTTCAATCCAGAAACACTATTAGCATAAGCTTGTCCAACACCACCCGAAAGAGCAATTGCGTCAATTTTGTTGGTTTTTAAAGCCAAAACCAAGTCGTTGGTTGACTGCATTTGATCGAATTGAGCCTTTTTCTTACCTAATTTTGCCAATGACTTTTTAACTAAGTCCTTTTGCCGAGCAGCGGTTTGAACACCAACTTTTAAACCACTCAAATCTTTATAAGACTTGATTTTTTTGGCTTCGTTGGACCGAATTACAAGAGTTTCTTTGGCCGTATAATAAGGAATCGAAAAATCGACCTCTTTTTTACGCTCCGGCGTCGAACCCATTCCGGCAATCAATATATCGACCTTGCCGGCCTTTTGGGCAACCAATAATGAATCGAAAGACATGTTTTTAATTTGAAGTTTTACTCCAAGATTTTTGGCTATTTTTTTGGCCAAGGACATGTCGGCTCCAACCGGAGTCTGTTTTCCATCTTTTGAAACCAAGAATTCATACGGCGGGAAATCAGCAGATGTACCAACAATTAACTTTCCTCGGGCTTTAATCTTCGAGTACAGCACATCCTGCTTATTTCCCGCTGCTTGAACCTGATTTCCGGTTATCGCGAAAATAGCAATTACTGCAATCGCCGACACTAAACCACTAAAAAACTTACTTATCAATTTTTTCATTTTGAAACTTTCTCCTAAATAATTTATCCTTCACAGATTTTACGTGAATTGCACACTATAATATATAGCATGATTCAAGATGTCAAGACCTTTAACGGACTTTCTTTGGCTTTCATTGGCGATGCGGTTGATGAATTGAAAATTCGAACTTATTTATTGTCGACCGGTTTGACAAAAGTTAATGATCTTCAACGCCGTTCAAAAGAATTTGTTTCGGCAAAAGCTCATGCGAAACTCTTTTTTTTGATGGAAGGAGAAGATTTTTTAACGGAGAGCGAAATCGATATTTTTAAGCGCGGTCGTAATTCTCATCCTCATACGAAAGCTAAAAATACCGATATTATGACTTACCAAATCTCAACCGGTGTGGAGGCTTTGTTGGGCTACCTTTATTTAAATAAGGAAAGTACTCGTTTGGATGAAATCATTGATTGGATGATTGAAAAAGTTGAAAGTGGGCAAACACGTGAGTGAGGAAATAATATACGGAGTTCATGCTTCAATGGAAGCTCTGGAAAATAATCAAACAATTAACAAGCTTTATTTAAGCAAGTCGTTGGCAAAAACCCGGGCTCAGCAATTCAGGCAAAAAGCCGAAACTCTTAAAATTGTTATTCAGGAAGTCGATAATCAGCGGCTCGATGAGTTAACGGACCATGGTAATCATCAAGGAATTGCTCTTTCGATTGCTGCTTATGAATATGTCTCGCTTGATAATATTTTAAATGGGATCAAAGGTCATGATCCGTTTTTGGTTATTTTGGATGAGATTGAAGATCCACATAATCTTGGTTCGATTTTAAGAACGGCTGATGCGACAGGAGTCGATGGAATAATCATTCCCAAAAGGCGAGCCGTTCAATTGACTCAGGTCGTTGCTAAAACTTCGACCGGAGCAATTGAACATGTTCCGGTCGCCCGAGTAGTTAATATAAATAATACGATCGATAAATTAAAAAAACAGAACTTTTGGATTTTCGGCACTGATGTGGAAGGAGAAGACTATACTAATTGGAATGCTAACGGACCGGTAGCAATCGTGATTGGCAACGAAGGCAAAGGTATTTCAATCCAAACTAAAAAAAAGGTTGATCAAATGTTAACAATTCCGATGTCCGGTCATGTCCAATCTTTGAATGCGAGTGTTGCAGCAGCTTTACTGATTTATCAGGGTTTCAATAGTCGCCGTTTAAAGAATAAATAAAAATTATTTGGTATATTTTATAAAATATTTTTTTATTTTTACCTCATGCTTATTTCAATCATGCTAAATCCTTGGTGAATGTGGATTTTTTTATTTTAAAACAAATATTTTTTATTTTTTAAAATTCGAAGAACGTTTGTTCTCTATTTTTTAAAAATAAACCACTATAAGCTTTTTGATAAATCAGTGGAGGAAATATGAGGGTCGAATCAGCTTTGGAAATGATTAAAAAAGGGGATCAAATGGGTTATTTATTTCTAATAGAAGAAACCGAAGGTTTCCTTAGGAAAATACATAATCGTTATTTGAGGAATGTGTTGGATTTCGACGAATGGAAAAGTGAAGCTTTAGATGTCTTGATGCGTTCAGTTGATAAATATCAAAACGATTTCGAAAGTAAATTTACCACTTATTATTTTTCGGCCTTGCAGCATAAAGCAATGGACCTTTTGAGAAAGACATATTCAAAAAAAGAACAGAATAGACGTCAGCATCTTTCGTTGGAAAAATTGGCGGTCGATGGTTTTGATCCAGTTGACCATAGTTGGAACCAGGCACAAACGAAACTGGATTTTGAAGATGCGATTAGCCAAACGGATTTTCATAGCTGCAAGCAGGAAAGCATGGCCGTTCAGCACTTATTTGGCAATGCCGAACTGTCTGAAAAAATTGAGAAACAAACCAAGGCACATTCTTTGGATTATCGGCAAAAACGTTTGATTAATGAAATCTATAAATATTTTTATGGTTTAAAAAATGACAATGACACTGCCGCTTAAATCTGTTAAGATATTTGCAGTATGATTCGTTATATAAAAGGCACAATTGAGGAAATGAAAAATGTTACCTGGCTGAATGGAAATGAGACCAGTCGGGATACTAACTATGTTATTATTACGTCTATTTTCTTCTCGGGTTTTTTGGCCCTAGTTGATTTATTAGTTAGTATCGGCATAAAGTTCTTGATGAATAAATAGAAATCAGTTATATTGAGTAAAGAGAAACCGAGGGGAACCGCGGTTTTTATTTTGAACTAAAAGAGGTAATTATGGCTGAAGAAGAACCACAAAAAGATTGGTATGTTGTTCATACCTATTCAGGTTATGAAAATCGAGTTAAACAAAATTTGGAACAGCGTCGTGAATCAATGGGAATGACTAATTTTATTTTTCAGGTTATCGTACCTGAAAATGAAAAAATCAAAACAGGACCCAATGGTGAATTAAAAAAAGTTGTAGAAAATGATTTCCCTGGCTATGTGCTAGTTGAAATGGTAATGACCGATCAATCCTGGTATGTTGTTCGTAATACACCTGGGGTCACTGGATTCTTGGGATCTCATGGTCAAGGTTCAAAACCGAATCCTGTCACAAAAGATGAGATTGATCGAATTATGCATCGGATGGGCTTAATCGAACGCAAAGTTGACGATCTCAATGTCAAAGTCGGTGAAACTGTCTCAATTATTGGCGGTGCAATGAATGGTATGGAAGGCAAAATTACAGCCATCGATAGAGAAAAACAAGAGGTTCAAGTACTTGTTGACATGTTTGGACGTGAAACCGAAACAGAAGTTCCATTTAATGACATCGATAAAATATATTGATAGTACTATAATCAATTAAGGAAACCGTTTTCCTATCAAAAGGAAGAAATAATTTCAAATTACACAAAACTTCAGTCATTGATGCATAATCTTTGTTTGCAAGTTTTTATTTTGACGATTTTTCTTAAGATTGATTATGACAATTTGACCAAAATACTTCCGGATAAATCGCAACAATAGATTTCTTGTTTGATCGTCCTTTCGGAAACCTTTTCCTTTTAACAATTTGAATCTTTTTTTGTTGCTTTTCAACAATGGAAAGCAGCTTTAATTTTTTTGAATTTAGATTATTTTTGAAAATTAAGGGGGAAGATATGGACTACATGATTGGCGTCGACCTCGGAACAACTAGTACAAAATCGGTACTGTTTGATCTAAAGGGTCATATAATCGCCTCTTCAAGCAAGGGTTACCCGCTTTATCGTGATAAACCAGATATGGCCGAAGAAGATCCGGTTGAAATTTTTGAAGCTTTGATTGATTCTCTAACAGACGTTGTTCGTGCTGGCAAATTAGGAAATGATGACAAGATTCTTGGTGTCTCTTTTAGTTCCGCGATGCATTCACTGATTGCTTTTGATAAAGATTGGCAACCGTTAACCCGCGTGATTACTTGGGCCGATGGCCGAGCTTTTAAATATTCCGAGCAATTAAAAGAAAGTGGTGTTGGTCAAGAAATATACAGCAAGACCGGAACACCGATTCATCCGATGGCGCCTTTGAGCAAGTTGTTATGGCTTAAAAACGAACAACAGGATATTTATAAAAAGGCCGAACATTTCCTCGGCATTAAGGAATATATATTTCATCGTTTGTTTAAAACGAACAAAATGGATATTTCAATTGCTTCGGGAACCGGACTTTTCAATATTTTTAACTTGGATTGGGATCAACAGGCCCTGGAAATTACCGGACTGTCTAAAGATCAATTGCCAATCCCGGTTGATCCTTACGAAATTGAACGTGGGATGAGCAAAGAATATGCCAAGGTAATTGGCATTCCGGCTGAAACTCCATTTATTTATGGGGCTGGAGACGGGCCATTGTCAAATCTTGGCGTAAATGCTATTCAACCAGGCGTCGCTGCTGTCACAATTGGTACTTCCGGTGCCATTAGAGTTGTTACTGACAAACCAAAAATAGATCCAAAAGGACGCACTTTCACTTATGCCCTTGATCGTAATCACTGGGTTGTTGGTGGGCCGGTTAACAATGGTGGCGATGTCTTTCGTTGGGCTCGCGACAATCTTTTTGATGCCGAAAAATCAACAGCAGCTCTTTTGGGCATCGATACTTATGATCTATTGACTGAAATAGCCTCGAAAGTTCCAGCTGGTGCGGATGGTCTGCTTTTTCATCCTTATCTTGGAGGCGAAAGAGCACCAATTTGGGATGCCAATGCGCGTGGCTCTTTCTTTGGCTTGACGCATTATCATACTCGTGCGCATATGGTACGAGCGGTTCTTGAAGGAATTATTTTTAATATTTATATGGTTGCTTTAGCTTTAGAAGAAGTAGTTGGTGAGTTGAAATCGGTTCAGGCAACTGGAGGATTTGCTCATTCAGCTTTATGGCGGCAAATGCTGGCCGATATTTTCGAACAATCCGTAACTGTCCCTCAAGAGATTGAGTCTGGTGCTTTGGCAGCGACGGTTGTTGGTCAAAAAGCTTTAGGTTTAACAGATAAGATTGAAAACATATCTGGCATGCTTGGTGATGCGGAAACATACAAACCAAATCCAGAAAATTACGAGGCTTATCGTGAACTTACACCAATTTTTATTCGCCTAAGTCGTCAATTACAGACGGAATATGAAAACATTGCTAATTTCCAGCGTGAACATGTTCACATCAAACTAACGGAAAAGTAATCGTTTATTAATTTTTTTTGATTTTTGGAGGAAAACATGTCATCACTTGCAGCTATTACTGTCGATCCGAAAACCGGCTTTTTTTCTTGGCTGGTCAACGGGTTCAATATTTGGCCTTTCCTGATTTTAATTTTGGGAATTGCTCTACTTTTAACTTTGATTTTAAAATTTAAAATCAATACTTTTGTTACTTTGATTCTTGTTTCAATTATTGTTGCTTTCGCTTTGGGAATGAATCCGGCCGGAATTGCTGCGGCAATTCAAAATGGAATTGGTGGTACTTTAGGCGAATTGGTTGTTGTCTTTGGCTTTGGTTCTATGATCGGCCGTTTGGTTTCCGATTCTGGTGGTTCTTATCGGATTGCCAAAACTCTGATTGCCAAATTTGGACGAAAAAGACTTCAGTGGGCAGTTGCCTTTGCCTCCTTTATTATTGGAATTTCTTTATTGTTTGAAGTTGGATTGGTTGTTTTGATTCCAATCGTCTTTACGATTGCTCTTGAAGCTGATGTTCCTTTGCTTTATTTAGGTATTCCAATGGCAACTGCCTTGTCGGCCGCACAAGGTTTTCTGCCTCCACAGCCATCACCCACGGCTGTCAGCAATCTTCTCGGAGCTAATATGGGGATGGTTCTGATTTACGGAATTATCGTGGCCATTCCAGCGATGATTATTGCTGGACCCTTATTTACAAAAATAGCCCAAAAATATGTTCCGAAAGCCTTTAAAATTACTAAGCATCTTGATGCTCTAGGAACGGTTAAGGAATTTAAATTAGAAGATACGCCGTCATTTGGAATTTCTATTTTGACTTCGTTGATGGCAGTTATCTTTATGGTTATTACGACCATTATTACAATGGTTGTTAATGGCGGAAAACAGGTTTATACCGGTACGATTGGTGATGCAACCTGGAAAGCGATGACAGCCGCAGCTCAAAACGGCTACCTGCTTCATCCAACAACTTTTCAGAAAATCATTGCTTTTCTTGGCAATCCTTTGATTGCTATGGTAATTGCTTTATTGTTCGCTCTTTGGTCAATGGGACCGCTTCAAGGCCGCTCTATTAAAGATGTCAATAATACATTAACTGATGCGATCAAATCTATTGCGAATCTGCTAATGGTTATCGGAGGTGGGGCCGCCTTTAAAGGCGTTTTGACTTCTGGCGGGATTTCAACCGCAATTGCTCAAGCTTTTGCCCACTCGTCAATGTCGCCGATTTTGTTTGCTTGGCTGGTTGCTGTGATTATTCGTGTTTCGGTTGGTTCAGCGACAGTTGCCGGAATGACTTCGGCTGGTATTGTTGCCCCGATTGTAGCTTCGCAAACGGCCATTAATCCAGCATTTGTTGTTTTGGCTATTGGTGCCGGTTCGTTAGCAGCGAGCCATGTTAACGACGCCGGTTTCTGGATGTTTAAGGAATTCTTTGATTTGGATGTTAAAGAGACTTTGAAAACTTGGACCGTATTGGAGACTTTGATCTCTGTGGTCGGATTATTGATGGTTCTATTGCTGTCAACGATTTTTCATTAATTACTGTTGATTAAATTATCAAGTCAGCGTATAATTAACTCTGCATGTTTTAAAACAATCATGTGCGGAAGTAGCGTCACGGCTACGTTTTCACCGCTAGATTATGAGAGGAGACATTATCGTGGCAAAAAATGTCGTAAAAATTGTTAAATTACAAATTCCCGCCGCTAAAGCTACTCCGGCTCCGCCGGTTGGACCAGCTCTAGGACAGGCCGGAGTTAATATTGGTGAATTCACTAAAAGTTTCAATGCACAAACAAAAGATATGGCGGGATCAATCGTTCCGGTTGTAATTTCGGTTTATGAAGATCGTTCATATACTTTTGTATTGAAGACTCCACCAGCTTCTGATTTGTTGCGGAAAGCAGCCAAGGTCGACAAAGGCTCGGGACAACCGAATACTTTAAAAGTCGCCAACGTTACTTCGGCACAAATTGAGGAAATTGCCAAGACCAAATTGCCCGACTTGAATGCCGGCAGTCTCGAAGCAGCTATTAAGGTTGTTAAGGGAACTGCACGTTCAATGGGATTCCTTGTTGACGGGAAATCTCTTGACCAGGGAGCCGCTCGTTTGGCAACTGGTGCTGAAATTGCCGAGGCCGAAGCAGAAGCCGAAGCAGAGGGTGCTGCTGCCGAAGCTGGTGTTGCAGTTAAAAAAGATGATGAAGATGCTGATGCTGATGCAACTGATGCTCCAGCGGAAGGGAGTGCTGAATAATGGTTAAAAAACACAGTAAAAAATATTTAGCTGCTGCCGAGAAGATCGAAGATTCCAAAAAGTATTCGCTTGCCGATGCTGCATCTTTGGTAAAAGATATTTCATTTACTAATTTTGATTCTAATGTTGAAGTTGTTTTTGATTTAAATGTCGATACAACTAAAGCAGATCAACAATTACGCGGTGCGATCGTCTTACCTAATGGATCAGGTAATCCAAAGACGGTTGTTGTTTTTGCCGATGGTGAAAAGGCCAAAGACGCTACTCAAGCCGGTGCAGATTTCGTTGGTACCGACGATTTGATTCAAAAAGTTCAGGCCGGTTGGACCGATTTTGATGTTGCAATAGCGACACCGGATCAGATGGCTAAAGTTGGTCGTGTTGGCCGTGCTTTGGGGCCTAAAGGCTTGATGCCGAATCCCAAGGAAGGCACCGTAACAATGGATGTTACAAAAGCCGTTACCGATGCCAAGGGTGGACAGGTAACTTATCGGACTGATAAGAATGGTAATGTTGCCGTTCCAGTTGGAAAAGTATCATTTGACAGTGACAAACTAGCCGAAAATATCAAAAGTGTCTCTTCAACGATTCTTGGCGCTCGTCCAAGCACTGTAAAGGGAACTTATGTATTGAGCGTTCACTTGGCCTCGACAATGGGACCTGGTGTTGAACTTGATGTTTCTTCATTATAAGTAGTAAGTATTCTGTGAAACGACTTGAGAAATCAAGCCGTTTTGTGTATGATCATTTAAGTAAATATCGTTTTTACCTAAGACGTCGGTTACCGTAAGGTGTAATTCCTGCCGAGGAAAGCTAAGCTTTTTAGGGCCGCGTCTGTTGCGCGGTTTTTCTTATGTGTAGAACTATTTACAGAAAGGATATCTCATGAGCGAAAAAACGATTGCGATCAAAGCTCAAAGAGTTGACGAAGTCGCTGATATGTTTTCAAATTCCGTATCGGCAATTGTTGCTGATGTACGTGGTTTGACTGTTGCCCAAGCTGATGATTTGCGTTCCCAACTTCGTAATGAAGGCGTTTCACTCAAGGTTATCAAGAATAAGATTTTAACTCGTGCAGCTGAAAAAGCTGGTTATCAAGAGTTAAGTGATTTGTTCAAGGGACCTTCAGCGATTGCTTTTTCTAAAGAGGATGTGGTTGCACCTGCTCGAATTTTAAAGAAATTCAGTGGAACTGCCGATGCTTTGGAATTAAAAGGTGGAGTCATTGATCGCAAAATTGCTGATCTTGACACAATTAATCGTTATGCTGCATTGCCTTCTAAAGAGACCTTGCTCCAGCAATTACTTTCCGAATTCCAGTCACCACTTCGCAGCTTTATGTATGCAGTTAAGGCTGTTGCTGAAAAGCGCGAAGCAGATGGCGAGACTGCTGAGACTCCAGCACAAGAAACTGCTAGTGACGATTCAAAATCTACAAAGGCTGAAGCATCTGATGCTTCGACTACTGAAAACAAATAAAGCGCAGAATTAATCTGCATATTGGAGGAAAATCATGGCATTTGATAAAGATGCAATTATCGCTTCTTTGAAAGAAGCTTCAATCCTCGATTTGGCCGACTTGGTTAAGGCAATCGAAGACGAATTTGGTGTTTCAGCAGCTGCTCCGGTCGCAGCTGCTGGTGCTGCCGGCGAAGATGCTGCAGCTAAGGATTCATTTGATGTTGAGTTAACTGAACCAGGACAAGCTAAGATTGGTGTTATTAAAGCTGTTCGTGATGCTACTGGACTTGGCTTAAAAGAGTCTAAAGACTTGGTTGATGGTGCACCATCAGTTATTAAAAAAGACTTGAACGAGTCCGATGCCAACGACTTGAAGACAAAACTCGAAGCCGCTGGTGCTACTGTTACTCTCAAGTAATTTAAGATTTTTTTAAAACCGCTTAAGCGGTTTTTTTGTCTCTTAATTTAGATTTTTGTCAGGATATAATGAAAGGATATGAAAGGACAAAGATCGATTAGAATCTTAGCTCCGGTTGCAGGCAAGATTACTGATATTCAAGTTAATCAAAAAGATCGGGTCAATGCTGGAGATATTGTTGGCACCCTTAGTGTTAATGATGTTCAAAACGATATATTGAGTGAAACAACTGGGGTCGTTTCTTCAATTAACGTTAGCGTTGGCGATCAGGTGATCGCGACTGATACCTTATTTGAAATAGCAAGCGATGAATAAAAAATATGAACAATATTTTGTGAGCCAGCCTACTTCGGCGCATGATTTACATACAATTAATTTTAATTTTGCTGGGAAAGAGCTTCTTTTTAAAACTGATGCTGGTGTTTTTTCCAAATCAAGAGTCGATTTTGGAACGAATGTTTTGTTGGAAACTATTTATACGCACTTCTATGAACTTCCGCGTGGAAAAATTCTTGATCTCGGCACGGGCTATGGGCCAGTTGGTATCGCTCTTAAAGCACTTGATAAGGATTTGGACATTGACATGGTTGATATCAACCAACGTTCTTTGAATTTGGCGAAAAGTAATTTAGAATTAAATGATTTTTCGGCTAATGTTTTTCAATCTGATATTTATGAAAATATTCATGAAAACTATGCAGCGATTGTTGTTAACCCACCAATTAGGGCTGGCAAAACAGTCGTTACAAAAATGCTTGTAGAAAGTAAAAAACATTTAATCGATGGAGGTATCATTTTAGCGGTTTTACAAAAAAAGCAGGGAGCACCTTCGGCTGAGAAAAATTTAGAAAACACATTTGGAAATGTTGAAATTTTGAAACGCGATAAGGGTTACTATGTCTTACGATCAAGCAACGACTGAAGAATTCATGCAAATGGCTTTAAAACAGGCCCAGCTGGCTTTTGACGAAGGAGAGGTACCAATCGGAGCGGTTTTGGTTAAAAATGGCCAGGTGATTGCGGCCGACCATAATCGAAAAGAACAGTCTAAAATGGCAACGGCCCATGCTGAAAAACTGGTAATCGAAACTGCCAATCATTATTTGGGCAGCTGGCGTTTAAATGATTGCTCGTTATTTGTGACTATTGAGCCCTGTGTTATGTGCTGCGGAGCCATTATTCAGAGTAGAATTCCGAAATTGTTTTATGGTGCAACTGATCCAAAATTCGGTGGTGTTTCTTCGCTTTATCATTTGCTGGAAGATAGTCGTTCGAATCATTTTGTTGAAGTGCATCCGAATATTCTGGCCGACCAATCGACAGATTTGATGCAGAGTTTTTTTAGAAAACTGAGGCAAAAGCAATAAGAAGCTATTCTTCACCGTTAATCAAAAAATCGTTTCTCAAAGAGATATACAATGTAAATTAAATACTGATTTTAATAAATTGTCTCATTTTGGTATCTATCATTTTAGTTTAGTGGTTACGGTCTTTACTGTTTGAGGAGTTTGATTAATATGGATGACAAAGATTTTGCTGAAATTGACTTGAAAGAGTTATACAAGCAATTGGATTCTAGTAAAGTGGGTCTCTCCCAGGACCAAGCTGACCAGAAGCTGAAGAAATTTGGATCAAATATTATTGTCCGGGCTCGTGGCGAATCTCAAATAAAAACTTTTTTTAAATCGTTTAGCAGTATGATGGCAATTTTGCTTTGGGTATCTGGTATCATTGCGGTTTTTGCTGGAATTATCGAACTAGGAATTGCGATTTGGGCAGTTAATGTTATCAACGGCCTCTTTTCATTTTGGCAGGAATATGCTGCTAAAAAAGCTACTGATTCACTAATGAAGATGCTTCCGACTTATGCCAGTGTATATCGTGGTGGCAAGTTAACGAAAATCGAAGCAACGAAAATGGTTCCCGGGGATATTTTTTCGGTACAAGCGGGCAATTCCATTTCGGCTGATGCTCGTTTGATTGAAACTGATGAGCTACAAGTTGATGAATCGCCACTAACAGGTGAATCGATGCTTGTTAGCAAATCACCCGACTACTCAAAAGGTCAGGGCAAGTTTGCCTATGGAAATCTGATATATGCTGGAACGACTGTTTCAGTGGGTACGGGTTTGGCAATCGCTTTGTCAACCGGGATGAAAACAGAGTTTGGCAAAATTGCTCAGTTAACACAAACGGCTAAACGGGTAGATTCCCCACTACAGATCGAGCTGAATCGCTTGACTCGACAACTATCAATAATTTCGATTTCAATTGGAGTTGTTTTTTTCGCTGCTGCTGTTTTTTTGATTCAAAATCCAATTGCAAAATCCTTTATTTTTGCTTTAGGAATGATTGTTGCTTTTATTCCAGAAGGCCTTTTACCGACAGTTACTCTTTCTTTGGCACAAGCTGTTCAACGAATGGCACACAAGAATGCTTTGGTTAAAAACCTTAATTCGGTTGAAACGCTTGGCGAAACAACGGTTATTGCCACTGATAAAACTGGAACCCTGACTCAAAATCAGATGACAATTAATCATATTTGGACCAGAGAATCCGAATATGAAGTTTCCGGCGAAGGTTACATCAATAATGGTGAAATTCGAGAGAAAAATAAGCCTGTTCTTTTAAGCGAACATCCATCTTTGGAACAATTAATTAAAATTGCCAGCCTTAATAACGACACTGAAGTTCAAGCGCCAAAATCTTTAAAAGACAGTCCGAAAATAATCGGAACTCCGACCGAGGCTTCTTTAACGATTTTGGCTGAAAAATCTGAAATCGATTTTGCTGCTTTGAAAAAGGAACTGCCACGGATTCGTGAAATCCATTTTGATTCTCGTCGTCAAAGAATGAGTACAGTTCATCAGCTTGCTGATAATAAACGAATTATTTTCACCAAGGGAGCTTTGGATTTTGTACTTAAAGTTACCGATAAGATTTTGGACAATCAAAAGGTTCGCCCGATTACAGATGATGATAAAAAAGAAATTCTTGATGCTAATCGAAAATACGCAAGCGACGGTCTGCGTTCCTTGGCTTTTGCCTATCGTGAGACTGATGATAAGATTGATCCAAAAGAATACAAAATCGATAATACAGAGGAACATTTAATTTTTGTTGGTCTGGCGTCAATGTCAGACCCACCTCGTCCGCAAGTCTATGAAGCAGTTAAAAAAGCTCATTCGGCCGGAATCAAGATTATCATGGTGACCGGTGATTCCGAACTGACGGCCAAATCAATCGCCATGAAAATTGGACTGGTTTCCGAAAATGTTCAGGTTGTAACCGGCGAGAAACTCAGTCAGATGAATACCGACCAGCTGAAGAAAGTCCTCAGCGGCGAGATTATTTTTGCGAGAGTTGCTCCGGAACAAAAATATCAAATTGTCACAGCTCTTCAATCAATGGGCCATATTGTTGCTTCAACCGGTGATGGTGTTAATGATGCCCCTGCTTTAAAACAGGCTAACATTGGTGTTGCAATGGGGGTTTCCGGTACTGATGTTGCTAAAGATGCAGCGGATATGATTTTAACCGATGATAATTTTGCTTCGATTGTCGCCGCAATCGAAGAAGGACGAGCCGTTTATTCTAATATTCAAAAATTCCTTCTTTATATTTTGAACTCTAATATGCCGGAAGCTATTCCGTCTGTCCTGTTTTTAATTTCCGGAGGAATTATTCCGCTTTCCTTGACAGTTATGCAGATTTTAACGGTTGATCTAGGGACTGATATGCTACCTGCCTTGGGTTTAGGAGCCGAGAAAATCGAGGCCGGTGTTATGGAACAGCCGCCGCGTAATCGCAAAGCCCACTTATTAACGAAAAATCTTCTAATCAAAGCTTTTGGCTGGTATGGTCTTTGGGGATCGATTATTTCGACTGCTGGTTATTTCTTTGTCAACTGGACCTTCGGCTGGCCCGGACAGTCACTTGTTTCATCTGGTATAAATTATCGCGAAGCGACAACGATGACGCTGGCAGCGATTGTTTTCTTCCAGATTTCGGCTGCGATTGATGCGCGGACAGAAAAAATTTCGGTCTTTAAAATTGGAATCTTTTCCAACCGCCACGTTGATTTCGGAATTTTCTTTGAAATTTTGCTTTTAATTGTATTGATGTATGTTCCGTTTTTGCAAAATTTGTTTCAAACGGCTCCTTTAAAGCCACTTGAGTGGGTTATCCTAGCCTGTGTTCCTATACCAATGATTTTACTTGAAGAAGCGCGGAAGGCTTGGGTTAGAAAACATGCTTAGTTTGAAAATCGGCTAATTATTTAATTTTTTCATTATACTTAAATCATTAACTACAAAGGAATGGTATTTTGAAAAATAATTTTAAGTACAACGCTTTTACTGATGATTCTTTTTTTGACCCCCTTGATGAATTAAAAAAAATTAATTTATTTGACGATAATTTTTTTAAAAATAATTTTCAGGAAAATTTAAGAATTTTTTTTGATCGAATGTTTCCGAATTGTCATTCTTCCAAGGCTAAAAAAGAGGCTCAAAAGACAATTTTAGTTACGGAAAAAACCGATTTGCTAACTTATTTGATGCAAGATTTCTGTTCGATATCGGCTGAAGATTTTTATTTAGCGATTGACCAATTGCTTGATTTTAATTTAGGTTTGGAATTTGAATTTGCTGATGGAAAACAATTTTTAACCGAAAGCGGGCAGCAGGTTTTGCAAGCAACAACGATTGATTCAACTAATTTGTCTGATTTTATTTTTAATGCTCTGATTCTTCGATCGGCAAATGGGTTAAGCTTGATTGACAATTTAGTTAATGACGGTTTTTTAGTCGAAAGTTTTGCCGATCAAATTCCGAAGCCACTGTTTTTCGCTGGTAAATCATTAGCGGTTTTTAAAAAAGAAGATCTTTTGAATGAGGCGGTATATATTGATACACGAATTGATACAGATCGTGATTCAAAAAACGACCTGCTTTTATTGACGATTACTCGGCCGAAAAAAGAGATTGCTGCTTTTAAAGTTCCGGTAATTTTAACAGCTAATCCTTATTTTTATGGAACAAATGATATGCAGGCTGATGTTCATAGTCCGGAAGGCGACTTGCCGGTTAAAGACGATTTTAGTTTTGAAATTGGTAGTTCTGTTGATAAGGAAGATCGACTGCCGGCTTTAGAAAAGCAGGAAATGGTCGAAGAAGAATCTTTTCAAAGAAGCAGCAGTACGGGTGCTCAAACGTTTCCTTTAAATGATTATTTTTTGGCTCGGGGTTTTGCGGTTGCCTACTACGGCGGTTTGGGTACTCGTGGTTCTGATGGTTTGCGTTCATCTGGTGGGCCCGATGAGACAACGGCTTGTTGTGCAGCAATTGAATATTTAAGCGGAAACAGACTGGCATTTACAGATAAATCTGCTTCTAATTCAATTCGGGCAGCCTGGTCGAATGGATCTGTCGCCATGACTGGTCGAAGTTATCTAGGCACGCTTGCAACAGCTTGTGCAACACGTAATCCGGTTGGCTTAAAAACAATTATTTCCGAATCGGCGATCTCTTCTTGGTACGATTATTATCGTGAAAATGGTTTAGTGGTTGCTCCGGGAGGCTTTCAAGGCGAAGATGCCGATGTTTTAGCTTTGGATACTTTTTCCCGCTGGTTTGACGGATCACAGATTTTTAAAGTTAAACCGATTTTTAAAAAAAGTTTGTTGGAAATGAAAAAAGCTGAAGACCGTCAAACCGGAAATTACAACAAATTTTGGGATAAACGAAATTATTTAAATCAAGCAGAAAAAATCAAAATTGATTGTTTATATGTCCATGGCTTAAATGACTGGAATGTTAAGCCGATAAATGTTTTTAATATTCTTGCTAGATTATCGAACCACAGTGGTCAAAACGTGAATGTAATTCTTCATCAAGGCCAGCACATCAGTCCACACGATCTTCGTTCCTTTGATTATCTTGATATTTGCAACGCCTGGTTGACTCATGAGTTATTTGGATTGGAAAATGCTGTTCAAAAGACTCTTCCCAAAGTTATTGTTGAAGACAATCTCGATCCAGAAATCTGGCATAGTCAGGATAGTTGGACTAAAACGCAGCACGAAACGGAATTTAATTTGGCTAAATTAACCGATAGGAAACTAGCCAGCTATAAAGATAATCTTACAGAAATTTATCGTAATCATTATTCGAATTATGAAAGTTATGAAAAGGATTTTTATTCTGCTGATAAAATTTTTGATGGTTCGGTTTTAAAAATAAATTTGCCAAGAATCGCCGATTCAACAATTAATGGTCGTGTTCAGTTAAATATAAGGGTTAAAACAAATGCTAAGACGGGTCTGCTAACGGCGGCTTTGGTTGAAATAGGGGCTAAAAATCACTCTAGTAAAGTTACTAAGGTTGTTTTGAATCGTAATTTCAAGATTAATTTTGAGGATCGTTTGATTCCTTTACGAGATTTTTATTCAAAAAAAGCAGATGAACATTTAATTAGCAATGGACATATTAATTTGCAAAATATTCAAGGACCGAATATCGTTAATCAAATACATGAAAATTGTTTTCTTGATTTAAAACTATTATTTCAACCAACAATATATCGTTTAACGGCAGATTCGAAAATCGTTTTGTTCATTTTTGCTAGCGACATGCAATACACATTGCATCCTAAAAAAATCCAGGAATATACAGTCGATTTAAAAGAAAGCAAAATTGTTTTGCCTATTCTTTGACAGTTTTTTATAAAATTCGTTACAATATAGAAGCGGGCAAATGCCACTAGTGAATCAGGTCAGGACAGGAATGTAGCAGCCTTAAGCTAGTCAGGTATTGTGCTCGTTTTTGTTTTATCTCAATGTTAGAATTTTAGTAATGTATAAAGCACTTTATCGACAATACCGGCCACGCACTTTTAATGATTTGGTCGGCCAAACAGTCATTGCACAAACTTTAGAGAATGCACTCGAGTCCAACAAGGTTGGCCATGCTTATTTGTTTGCCGGGCCGCGTGGTACTGGAAAGACTTCGGTCGCGAAAATTTTCGCTCGTGAGATCGAGGGCATTCCAGCTGACACCGGTCGGGAAACCTTTTCTGACATTATTGAAATCGATGCTGCCTCAAATAATGGCGTTGATGAAATAAGAAATCTTCGTGATGCTGCCAACTATGCGCCAATCGAGTATCAATTTAAAATTTATATTATTGATGAAGTACATATGCTTTCGACAGGTGCTTTTAATGCCCTTTTGAAAACAATTGAGGAGCCGCCGGCACAGGTTAAATTCATTTTAGCGACAACGGAGCCGCAAAAAATTCCGGCAACAATTCTAAGCCGGGTCCAGCGTTTTGATTTTCACCGAATCGGTGTCGATCAAATTGTTGATCGGCTTGAATTCGTTTTGGATGATCAAAAAATAGCTTATGATCCGTCAGCTTTGAAAATAGTTGCCAATGCTTCCGATGGAGGCCTGCGTGACGCTCTTTCTATTCTTGATCAGGCTGTTGCAATTACAAAAACCGATCGTGTCGAATTGAGTGATGTTTTTAAAATAACCGGTACCAGTCCAATCGATCAACAAATTGAATTTTTGCAACACGTCCTGGAGAAGCAAACGGCTAAAGCTTTTGAAGATATTCACAAATTGTTGTTGGATGGTAAGGATCCGATTCGTTTCGCAGAAGATTTATTAGTTCTTCTTAAGAACTTGATGCTGATTAAAATTGCCCCGGATCTCGTTTCCGAAACCGGTTTCAAAAAGATCGAAAATTTGTCCAAAGAGTTTTCAAATTCCGTTTTCGAGCGGGCAATTGACGATGTTTCTGATAATTTAATGAAAATGAAACAAACGACTCGTCCCGAATTGTATTTAGAAATTCTTACCGTTAAAATTGCTTCTCGTTTGGAAAGCGGCCATCAGAAAGTTGAACAAGCTCCTGTCGTACCTCAAGCAGCAGTCGATTCTTCGGCCGTGGCAGTTAATAGCAGTGCAAGCCAAACTGATAGTTTGGCCGCTGATTTTGATGATAGCTCTCAAGTGCAAACTGATATTGCCAGTGAAAAAGAAAATTCTGATCAGACGATCGAACAGACTAAAGAAGTTGTATCGCAGAATGAGGAATCGACTGAAGAAAACTCTTTGGCAAAAACAGATGATGATTCGGCATGGCAGGTGATGGAAGCAGCAGTTAAAAGCCAACTGCAGGCTGTTAAAGATGCTTGGCCGGATATTGTCGCTGATTTCGATGAATCCGTTTCGATGCTGGCAGAAAATTCCGAACCGGTTGCTGCTAGTCAGGAAGGATTGATAATCTCTTTTAATCATCCTGAATTAGCCGAGGCGGCTGCCAGGACACCGGATTTTGTGGTAAAACTTTCTGAAAGCCTTCTTGATTTACTTGGGATTAAATATCAACTAGTCTTTATTAGCGAGGCTGATTGGGTAACTCTAAGAAAAAATTATATTGCAAAGCTTCGTGGCGAAAAAATTGAAGATAAAGCTGATCAAGAAACTCAATTACCGGATCCTGTTGAATCACAAGCTCCTAAAACAAAGGTGACACCGCCTGAATCGTCTGAGAACCGAGACGTTGTTGATAAAGCAAAAAAATTATTTGGTGATATTGTCAAAGTAAAGGACGAAGATAAGTAATGCAGTATCCGGAAGCAATTGCGAAGTTAATTGAATCTTATAGTAAATTGCCGGGTATCGGCCGAAAATCGGCGACCCGTTTAGCTTTTTACACATTAGGAATGTCTGATGATGATGTTAAAAATTTTGCCAAAAGTCTGGCGGCCAGTAAATCAGATCTGACTTTTTGTCGGGTTTGCGGTTTTATTACTGCTAAAGATGATGATCCTTGTGTCATTTGCAGTGATGATTCGCGTGACCAAAGCAAAATTTTCGTCGTTGAAAATAGCCAAGATGAAATGGCAATTGAAAATACGCATGATTATCGTGGACTTTATCATGTTTTAAATGGTGTCTTATCACCGATGGAAGGACGTGGTCCAGAGGATATCAATATCACTAGTTTAATTACTCGTTTGTCTGATCATTCGGAAGTTAAAGAAGTAATTGTTGGTTTGGATGCTTCGACGGAAGGCGAGGCAACGACTCTTTACCTAGCCCGTTTAATCAGACCGTCCGGAATTAAGGTCACTCGATTGGCACGTGGCCTTTCGGTTGGCACAAATGTTGATTATGCTGATCAATTAACGCTTACACAAGCAGTGAATGGGAGGACGGAAATATGATTTGGGGAAAGAAAATTTCATACAGCGATTTCTTTCATCAGAGTCTGATTGACGCGGTCAGCCGTTTGCAGGACGACTATGATGCGTCTCTTCAGACTGAACGTAATTTACAATCCGGCCATGTCAACCAACGCTTTATTCATTCCAGAACGATGCTGGCTAAAAATAAACAAGCTTACCTGATGCGTCAAGTGCGTTTGAAGGATGTGGGAATTAGAAAATGAAGACGGGATTTTTTATTACGATTGAAGGACCGGATGGTGCTGGGAAGACAAGCCTGTTGAATAATTTAATGCCGGCTCTTAGAGATATTTTCGGCGACAATTTGGTTGAAACGAGAGAACCCGGCGGCGTTAGAATTTCCGAGGCAATTCGAAAAATTGTCCTAGGGATTAAATATCCGGAAATGAATCGACGTACAGAAGCTCTTTTGTTCGCGGCTGCTCGTGCGCAGCATATGGTTGAAAAAATTGAACCGGCTTTGGCAGAAGGAAAAATTGTTTTGTCGGACCGCTTTGTTGATTCATCAATTGCCTATCAAGGTGGCGGACGTGGATTGGGAATTGAAGCAGTTAGCAAAATTAATAAGTTTGCTACTAATGGACTCCGGCCAAATTTAACATTATTGCTGGATCTTCCAAGCGAAGTTGGAATTTCGAGAATTATGAAGCATCGCGTTAATGAAGTTAATCGTTTGGACAAAGATCGACTTATTTTTCATAAAAAAGTTCGGCGGACCTATTTGCAACTTGCCAAGGATCAGCCAAATCGGATAAAAGTTATTGATGCTACGCAAAGTCCTGAAAAAATAGCTATTAATGCTTTACAATTAATTCAAGAAAGTTTGAAAGGTTGGATATGAAACTTATTACTGCAATTGTACAAGACAAGGATGCTTCTTCAGTTGCCAACGCTCTAGTAGAGCATAATATTCGTGCGACCCGTTTGGCTTCTGCTGGCGGATTTTTACGTTCTGGAAATTCGACTTTCCTGATTGCTGTTAAAGATGATGAAGTCAACACAACGATCGGAATCATTAAAGAACATTCCAAAACACGTAAGCAATTCGTCACCCCGCCAGTTGGCTTGGATATGAGTATTGATACCATTGGTCAGCCGATTGAAGTTGAAATCGGTGGAGCAACAATTATCGTTCAGGCGATTGAGGATTTTCAACATTTTTAATGCCAAGCCAAGTTTCAAAAATTAATGACTTAAAGCGTTTTTTTTTTGCATTTGATTGAATCTGGTAAGCTTTCTCATGCTTACCTTTTTCTTGGTGACGATCCAAGGGAAATACATAATTTAATTGCTGCGATCAGTGGCCGAATTTTACAGGAAAAGCACGATGACGATGTTTTTGAAAATGCAAATTTAATCGAAGTAAAGATTCCCGAGGGCAAGAAAACATTGTCGGTTGAACAAATGCGGACAGTTCGTGATATATTTGCCGAAAAATCGGACCAGCCGCAAATTGCTGTAATTACCGATGCTGATAAAATGACTGATTCTGCTGCTAATTCGATTCTTAAATTTATCGAGGAACCCTATGATAACCAATATATATTTTTACAAGCTAGAAACCGTAATCTGGTTTTGCCGACAATTTTGTCGCGGGTTCAATTAATTCACATTCCTAAACAAAAAAAATCGGAAATTAGCAGGCAATTAGTTAATGAAGGTATCGAAGAAGACGAAGCGGTATTTATTAGCCGAATTAGTAAGTCCATCAGCCAAGCCGATGATCTTTTGATTAATGGCTTTGCGATTAATTTAAAGAGAACAATTACAGAATGGCTTGATGAAATACTTAATCGTCAAGAGGAATCATTTGCTTTTGTGCAAACCAAACTATTGAATTTCGTTGACACGAATGAACACCAAAATATTTTCAACCTGGCTCTTTCTACCGAACTGGCAATTAGATTAGAAAAAACACCCGATATGAATTTAGCCGATCTTCTCGATAGATGGCTGATAATTTCTCAACGATCCAGGTTCACTGTCAGTTGGCAAGTAATGCTTGAATCGTTTACTTTGGAAGCTTTAAGGATAGTTAATGGAACAGAAAAGTTTTCAAACAAGTGAATATGGAAAACTATATTTGGTACCGACACCGATAGGGAATCTTGACGATATGACTATTAGATCTATTTCGACGCTCAAAGAAGTCGATTTGATTGCTGCTGAAGATACACGGCATTCGGGAATTCTTCTTCAACATTTTCAAATTAAAAAAGATTTAATTAGTTTGCATGAGCATAATTATGCTCAACGAGTCCCGGAATTAATTGATAAATTGAAAAAAGGTTTTAGTATTGCTCAGATATCCGATGCCGGCATGCCATCGATTTCCGATCCCGGTCATGAATTGGTCTTAGCGGCAATTCGAAACGAAATTGACGTAATTAGTTTGCCAGGGCCTTCGGCTGGTATTACAGCTTTGATCGCAAGTGGGCTTCCAGCTGATAAATTTACTTTTATTGGTTTTTTATCAAAAAAAGATTCCGAACAAAAAAAAGAATTAAAAGAATTAATTTCTTTGGATTCGACATTAATTTTTTACGAATCTCCATTTCGAGTTGGCAAAACTTTGGAAAATATTCGCCTAATTTTCGGTGAAAAAACCAAAGTTGTTTTGGCAAGAGAATTAACAAAAAAATTTGAATCTTATTATCGCGGAGATATTATTCAAACATTGAATTTTATAAAAGATAATCGTCCACGAGGAGAATTTGTTTTATTGATTAGAAAGATTCGCGAACCAGCCGTACTTTCAAGGGCTTCGATTGTCCAACTGATCGATAAAAGAATTGCTTCCGGAACTAAGCCGATTGATGCAATTAAGGCGGTTGCAAAGATATCGGGCCTAATTAGAGCCGATGTTTATGAAATTTACCATAAGGAGAAAAACGATGTCTAAAATTTATTCCGAAGAACTTTATATTCAGGACTTCTATTGTGATCGAACAGCGAAACTTTCTTTACCGATGATCACGGAATTGGCAATTTCGGCTAGTTCTAAACAGACTGTTGAAATGGGAATCGGCATGCAACGACTTGTCGAGTCTAATCATGGATGGATTTTGTTGCAGTATGATATTAAAATTAATCGCCGTCCTGATTTAGGTGAAAAAATCAAGATTACAACTGATCCAAAAAGACATAATCGTTTTTTTGCTTTTCGTGATTTTGATTTTTTTGATCAAGACGGAAATGTTTTGATTCATATAGATTCCTTGTGGGCGATGATTGATTTGAAGCGCCGCCGTTTGGTTAGCCTTGATCCTGAATTTGTAGAACCGTTGAAGGGCGATCTTGTAGATCATCTTGAAAGGTTGGAAAGCCCAGCCGATCTTGACCGAAGTTTTAACGGAGGGCCGATTTCAGTCGAGGAAATTAAAGCGAATTATTTTGATATTGATACCAATCAGCATGTTAACAATTCTAATTATTTAAAGTTCTTTTTAATTCCTGTCGAAGAGAATTTTTTGTTGAAACATGAACCCAAACGAATTTTAATTAAATACGTCAAGGAAGTTAGATTAAATCAATCGGTTGTTTCAAAAGCTCAATTTACCGGTCCTTTACATAGCATTCACGAAATATCCGATGATTCGCTGATTAATGCTCAAGCAGAAATTGAGTGGTCGGAAGTTGAGTGATAACATTATCGAAGATACTAAGGGAGATTGAAAATGAATGTATTAGTTACAGGCGGCGCCGGATATATTGGTTCTCATACTGTTGATCGTTTGCTTGCTCATGGTGATCAGGTAACGGTTGTGGACAATCTTTGGACTGGCCATCGCCAGGCAGTTCCGGATCAGGTTAAATTTTACGAAGCTGATGTCCGTGATAAAGCAGCTCTCAAAAAAATTTTTGATGAGAACAGTTTTGATGCAGTTGCTCATTTTGCCGCTCTAACACAGGTTGGCGAGTCGATGAAGAAACCACTTTTTTATTTTGATAATAATACTTTTGGCGTTATTTCTTTGCTTGAAGCAATGCGCGATCACGATGTTAAAAAAATTGTTTTTTCTTCGTCCGCTGCGACATATGGTGTTCCAAAACATAACCCAATTACCGAAGATGAAATACAAAAGCCGATTAATCCTTATGGATTAACAAAATTACAGATGGAACAAATTATGGATTGGTCCGATCGGGCCTATGGAATCAAAGGAGTTGCCCTTCGATATTTTAACGTTGCCGGAGCGAAAGCTGATGGTTCAATTGGTGAAGATCATAATCCAGAAACACATATGATCCCTAATATTTTAATGGTCGCTCAGGGAAAGAAAGACAAAATGGTTATTTTTGGGGATGACTATAATACCCCTGATGGAACAAATGTCCGTGATTACGTACACGTCGTTGATTTAGCGGATGCCCATGTACTGGCTTTGGAATATTTGCAACGAGAAAATAAATCCAACCGCTTCAATTTAGGAACGGAAACAGGCATGTCGAATAAACAGTTAATTAATGCTGCCAAGAAAGTTACGGGGATTGATTTTAAAGTTGAAGTCGGTCCACGCCGCGGCGGTGATCCGGACGCTTTGGTTGCCAGCCCAAAGAAGGCCAAAGAAGTTCTTGGTTGGAATCCTAAATTAAGTAATGTTGAAGATGAAATCAAATCAGCTTGGAATTGGATGACTAAACATCCAAATGGGTACGATGATAAAAAATAATGAAAATTTTAGCTTTTGATACAAGTGGATCGACGTTAAATGTCGGTGTTTTTGATTCGACAACTGGTCTTTTTTTTGTACATAATCATGATACCGATCAGGCCAGAACACATTCAATGAAGATTTTACCGGCAATTTCCGAACTAATGAAAAGAGCAGTTTGGGATTACAAAGATTTGAATAGAATAGTTGTGACGGCGGGACCTGGTTCTTTTACCGGCTTAAGGATTGGGGCAACCGTTGCCAAAATTTTGGCCAGTCAACTTTCCTGCGATTTAGTTGCTGTTTCAACCCTTTTTGCAATTAGTAATTCGATAAAGCTTTCTGACGAACAATTTAAAGTTCCGCTGATTAACGCTCGTAACCATAATGTTTTTGCTTCGGTCTATGATCAGCAGGGCAAAGTAGTAATTTCTGAAAAACATTGGGTTTTTTCCAAATTATTAAAACAGTTGCCTAAGAACAGTTGCTTCATTTTCGAAAAAGATACTGCTGATGAGTTTAAAAACGAAATCAGGGATAATGATTTTAATTTTATCGAACAGGAATCTAACCGTTTAATTGATCCGGAAGTTTTAGCAAAATTAAGTTTGCGTTTGCCGATTGTTAATCCTGATCATTTTGTTCCTAATTACTTGCGGAAGACGGCTGCTGAAATGAATTGGGAAGCAAAACATCCGGAAGCAAAAGATGAGGAATACACTAAATATGTTTCTGAAGTCTAAAAAAATTGAGGGTTTTAGCGAGCATCAGATCGAGATCGCAAAAAAGCAAATTTTAATTCGCCAGGTTGATTTGGAAGACACGAAAAAATTAGTTGCAATTGAAGAGGCTGTTTATACTGGTTCGGCACCTTGGAATCAATTTGCTTTTGTTTCGGAAATTAATCAAAGCCGCGGTAATTTATATCTATCATCTAATGTTGATGGACAGGCGATTGCTTTTATTGGTCTTTCTCATCGCAAGCGGCAGCAGGATTTGCACATTACAAATATTGCCGTGCTTCCGATTTGGCAAAACAAAGGGCTTGGCAGTTATTTGATTAAGTTTGCCGGTGAATTGGCTAAGGAAAATAAATTGGGAACTTTGTCTTTGGAAGTCCGTCGTTCAAACTACAAGGCGCGTAAGCTCTATGAAAAAATTGGTTTTAAAAAGATTCAAGAATTACTCAATTATTATGACGATGATCACGAGGACGCAATTGAGATGGAATGGTGTTTATGAATAAGATGGCAGATGATATAATCTTGGCTTTTGAATCGTCGGCTGACGAAACAAGCGCGGCGGTTGTTAAAAACGGTAATACTATTTTAAGTAACGTTGTTGCAACCCAGATTGCCAGCCATCAACGATTTGGCGGGATCGTTCCGGAAGTTGCCAGTCGTCATCATCTCGAATGGATTAATCGAGTGACTAAAGAGGCTTTGGAAAAGGCCGACATTAATTATCCCGAGCAGCAACTATCCGCTGTAGCAGCTACTTATGGACCGGGATTGGTTGGTTCTTTATTAGTTGGTTTTATGGCGGGAAAAACATTTGCAATGGTTAATCATTTACCTTTTATTGCTGTTAATCATTTGGCTGGTCATATTAGTGCGGCAAACTTTGTTAAACCAACAATTTATCCAGCATTGGCAATTATGGTTTCCGGAGGTCATACGGAATTACTTTGGATGGAAAAGGAAAACTCTTTTCAAATTATCGGTACAACTCTTGATGATGCTGCCGGTGAAGCTTTTGACAAAGTGGGACGAATTCTTGGCCTTAAATACCCAGCTGGTAAAGAAATTCAGGGAATGGCTGGCCGCGGTAAAGCTGTTATTAAATTTCCAATTGCACATACCGAAGACGATTTTGATTTTTCTTTTTCCGGTTTGAAATCATCTGTATTAAACTACGTTCATCATAACGAGCAAATTTCAAAAGAATTCAATAAAGACGATGTTGCTGCAAGTTTTCAAAAAGCAGTTGTTGAAGCAATTACTGAAAAGAGCAAATTGGCAGTTGAAAAATTTCAACCAAAACAGTTGCTGCTTGGCGGCGGCGTCGCTGCCAATCTAGCTTTGCGAACCGCTGTTGAAAATTTGTCAAAAGAGTATAAAATTGAGTTTACCGAAGCGCCAATTGAATTATCCGGTGACAATGCGGCAATGATTGGCGCGGCTGCTCATCTTAACTACAAACAACAATTATTTGCTACACTTGATTTGAACGTTGATCCATCTTTAAATTTCGCAAGAATGTGAGCATTTCACAATTTTTGTGATCTTTTTATCTAATTCGTTTACAATATACATATTAGGTCAATGAAAGGATTTGAATATACTATGACTGCTGATACACAGATACCACGCGCTACCGCTCAGCGTTTACCAATTTATTATTATTATTTATCTTCACTGCATGAGGCAGGAATAAAAAGAATTAATTCAACGGAAATTTCCGAGGCAATTAAGTTTGATGCAGCTACTGTCCGTCGTGATTTTTCGTATTTCGGGGCTCTTGGAAAACGCGGCTTTGGTTACGATGTCTCAGCCTTGCTTGATTTTTTTAGTAAAATTTTGTCTCAAGACAAACTTAACAAGGTAGCCGTCATTGGGACTGGTAATTTAGGTCAGGCTTTAATGAAATATAACTTTGTTCATTCGAGCAACATTCAGATTGTAATGGGTTTTGACGTTGATCCGAAGAAAAAGGAACTTAAGATCGGCAACGGAAAAGGTGAAACAATCCCGGTCTATTCGATCAGTGATTTAAAAAGCACGTTAAATAAAGAGAATATTACTATCGCTATTTTAACGGTCCCTGAAAAATCTGCTCAAGAAGTGACTGACCAATTGGTCGATGCGGGGATTAAAGGAATTCTGAACTTCTCTCCGATTAGAATTACGGTTCCAAATAGTGTCCGGGTGCAGAATGTTGATTTAACGACTGGAATGCAGACTTTGATTTACTTCGTTGATAATTTTAAAAATATTAAAAGTGCTAAATAAGAATTATACAATTTGTTTTTAAAAAGGTCAGGCTTTGTCAAAAAGTTTGACCTTTTTTGACCAATTGCGTTATAATTTTACGCGGAACAAATTAAAAGGAGGTTTTACATACATGATCAAACCATTAGGCGATCGAATTGTTCTTAGTATTGACCAACCGGAGGAAGAAAAGGTTGGCGGAATTTTAATTGCAAATAATGCCAAAGAAAAACCAGTTATGGGTTCTGTTGTGGCAATTTCGGAGACGAGTATTGGAGATTCAAAAGCTCCTAAGTCTGTTAAAGTCGGCGATAAAGTTATGTTTGATAAATACGCCGGTTCGCAAGTTACGATTGACGGGGAAGATTACCTCATTGTTCACGAAAAAGATATTTTGGGGGTATTGTAATACATGGCTAAAGAAGTACGCTTTTCTGAAGATGCTCGCAGTCGTATGCAAGCTGGAATTGATAAATTAGCGGATGCTGTTAAGACGACAATTGGTCCTAAAGGACGTAATGTTGTTTTGGAGCAAAGTTATGGAACTCCGACAATTACCAATGATGGTGTCACAATTGCTAAAGCTGTTGAGTTGGATGACCATTATGAAAATATGGGTGCCAAGCTTGTTACTGAAGCAGCCTCGAAAACCAATGATGTTGCCGGTGATGGTACCACTACAGCAACCGTCTTAACTCAGGCTATTGTTAATGAAGGTTTAAAGAATGTGACTGCCGGTGCCAACCCGGTTGGTATTCGCAGTGGAATTGAAAAGGCAACCTCAGCTGCAGTTGCCGGTTTAAAGAAGAATTCTCACGAAGTTAAAGATTCTTCCTCTATTCAGCAGATTGCTTCAATTTCTGCTGCCAATGAAGAAACCGGTAAGCTGATTGCCGATGCCATGGAAAAAGTTGGTCATGATGGTGTCATCACGATTGAAGAATCCAAAGGTATCGAGACTGAATTGGATGTTGTTGAAGGCATGCAGTTTGATCGTGGATACATGAGCCAATACTTTGTCACTGATAATGACAAGATGGAAACAAATTTGGACAATCCATATCTTTTAATTACTGACCAAAAAATTGGTAACGTTCAAGACATTTTGCCAGTTTTGCAAAGTGTTGTTGAGCAAGGCCGTTCTCTTTTGATTATTGCTGATGATATTACTGGAGAAGCTCTTCCGACTTTGGTATTAAATAAATTGCGTGGAACCTTTAACGTTGCTGCTGTTAAAGCTCCTGGATTTGGTGACCGCCGTAAGGACCAGTTACAGGATATTGCAATCTTGACCGGTGCAACGGTTGTTACCGAAGACCTTGGTTTGCAACTTAAAGATGTAACCATTGATCAATTGGGCCAAGCTAACCGTATAAGTATCACAAAAGACAAAACCACAATTGTTGAAGGCAAAGGCGATAAGACAGCTTTGGCTGATCGGATTAAATCAATTCGTCAAGAAATTGATTCAACTACTTCTGACTTTGATCGCGAAAAGTTGCAGGAACGTCTTGCTAAATTAGCTGGTGGTGTCGCTGTTGTTAGAGTTGGTGCTGCTACTGAGACCGAATTGAAAGAAAAGAAATATCGGATCGAAGATGCCTTGAATGCTACTCGGGCAGCCGTTGAAGAAGGATTTGTTGCTGGTGGCGGAACCGCTTTTGTTAATGTAATTCCTGAAGTTAAGAAAGTTGTCGATGAATTACAAGGGGATGCCGCAACCGGTGCAAGGATTGTTCTTCGCGCCCTGGAAGAACCTTTACGCCAAATCGTTGAAAATGCTGGTTTGGAAGGATCAGTTATTGCTCAACATGCTAAAAATGAAAAACTCGAAGTTGGTTATAATGCTGCAACGAGTGAGTGGGTTAACATGATTGACGCCGGAATTGTTGATCCAACCAAAGTTGCTCGTTCTGCTTTGCAAAATGCCGCTTCTGTTTCAGCCATGATTTTGACCACTGAAGCAGTTGTTGCTGAGCTTCCTAAGAAGGATCAACCAGCTGCGCCAGCTGCTCCTAATGCCGGTGGTATGCCAGGTATGATGTAAAATCCTCTATTTAGGATTAAGTTTTTTGATGACCGGTAAAATGAATTGAATAAATTTAAATTACTGTTTTAAATCCTGATTTCGATCAGGATTTTTTGTTACTCTTAATAACGCGCGCTCGCGTATAGGAATAAAAAATTAGGAGGAATTATATGGAGCAACAACACACTTTTAAAGACTTATTCAAACCATCTTGGTACGTTCACCAAATGTCTGGCTGGTCAACATCATCATACATACTTTTGCTATTTGGCTATCTTTTTATTGCATGGCAGACATTTAACGCACCATTGAACGCAATTGCAATTTGGACTTTTGTAGCTGCTATTTTAGGTTTTACGACTACACTTGCAATTACTAATACACGTCCCTTAAACGGGGTTTTTGGATTAATTTCTGCGCTAATTTATATTGTAGTTGCAGTTCACGCCAAGAACCCTTCTGATGCGATCTTGCAGGGAGTATATATTGTTTTATTGGATATACCTGTTTTAATTTCACCGAATTGGGCGATTGATGTTGAAAAAAAGGTACGTAAGATTTCTGAAGTCGGAGCTCGTAAAGAGAAACATGATTCATCTTATTGGTACAAAATGTTTTCAGCTGTTTTCTTTATTGCTTGGATCGTTTTATATTTCTTTGAAATTTATATTACTAAGACGCCCCGTCCAATTATCGATTCATTCACGGCGGCAATTGGAATAACCGGAGCACTCTTGACTACTTTGCGTTTTTCGGAATCCTATTACTTTTGGATCCTGCAAGGACTGGCTCAAGTAGCATTGTGGGGAGTTACTGCTGCTCAAGGTGATGCCTCATTAGTTTTGTTCTTCACTTATATGCTTTATTTGGCCAATGATGCAGTTGCGTTGCTGGATAAAAAAATTGCTTGGTTTCACCATACAATTAATACAACGAATTGAAGAATCCAGAAGCCGAAAGGCTTCTTTTTTTGTACAAAAAAAGAACCACCTTTGCGATGATTCTTTTTTAGTTGAAATATTAACCAAGACGGTTGTAATATTCAACGATTAGCGATTCGTTAATATCAGCACCAAGTTCTTCACGTTCTGGATAACGAGTTAACTTACCTTCGAGTTTGTCTGCATCGAATTCAACAAAGGGAGTGTTATTCAATGAAGCCTCAACGGAATTAAGAATTGGAACAATCTTCTTCGAACGGTCGCGAACAGAAATAACTTGTCCAGGCTTTACTTCATAGGAAGGAATTGTTACTCGCTTTCCATCAACAAGAATGTGTCCATGGTTTACTAATTGACGTGCCTGGGGACGAGTAGTTGCTAGTCCAAGACGGAAAACAACTGAATCAAGACGAGTCTCAAGTAAAATAAAGAAGTTAGTACCGTGCAAGCCTTTGCGGATTTTGCCGGCTTTTAAGAATAAATTATGGAATTGACGTTCAGACAATCCATAAGTAAAACGAAGCTTTTGCTTCTCACGCAGCTGCGTGGCATATTCTGATAATTTTGGACGGCGTCCAGTATTTCCATGATCTCCGGGAGCGTAAGGGCGTCTTGCTAATTCCTTGCCGCTTCCAGAAAGAGAAATACCGAGGCGACGGCTTAAACGCCATTTTGGTCCGGTATAACGTGACATATATTCTCCATTCTGTTGTAAATGGAGCCAAGCCAGGATTCGTGCAAATCAGCTTCGGTCTGACAGCGTGCCTACTCAAAGATTTGCTTTGAAACTAATTTGTTGACGAGCTTCCTGCTTGACTGCTGTAAACAACCATTCCATAATACGCGCTCAATGGCTGAAAAGCAAGCATGAAGATTGGCTGTGTTCGTATTAAAGCGAACTATATTTTAAGAAAAGCTGATGTTGCTTTAGACTTGTCTCCATAAGACATAAAATAATAAGCAGCTATGATTTGGGTCTTATTAATAATTTCGATAATTTTACTGGTCAGTTATCTGGCAGCCGTACTTTTTCAGCGTTCCTATGCAAAACGAGCGAATGAAGTTGTAGACGAAAAAGATAAGTTGGCACAGATTAATGTCAGACAGGCGCTTTTGGATGCTCGCAAACTGAGTTTGACCGGCAAATCCCTGCATGAGTATCAGCAGTTGGAGGCCGATTATAACGATATTGAGAATTCAAAATTCTTACATATTGATCAATTAGCCAATTCGGTTGTTTTTGATTCGCGCGGATTGAATGTTTTTAAAACACGCGATGAATTCAACACGTTAAATTCAACTTTAAAAGAGACGAAAGCAAAAATCGCCAGTATTCAGAGTGGTTTGGAAAAGCTCAACGAAGTTGATCAGGAACATCGCAAAGCGGTTGATGAACTTAGACTAAGATATGACAAGTTGCGGAAGAAAATTTTGGCAGAATCCTTTAAGTATGGGCCGGCTTCTGAACCGCTTGAAAACGTTCTTTCGGGTTTGGAAGATAATTTTGCCAAATTTGTTAAGTTAACTGAATCGGGTGACCATACGGCTGCGACTGACGTTTATGAACAGCTTCGTGTCGAGACTAACGATTTGGAAAAGAAAATGATTGATATTCCGCCACTTTATGACAAACTGGTCAATCGCTATCCGACGAACTTTAAAGAACTTCAAACTGGTGCCGATCAGTTGACAAAGCAGGGATTTGTTTTTGATGCTGATCCGAATGTTGTAATTGCCGACATGAAAAAGAGCCATGGCCAGATTTTAAATGCTTTGAAAAATTTGGATATGAAAAAAACGGCTGATGCTGAAAGAATTCTTGAAGTGCAGATTAAGACTCTTTACGACACGATTGAAAACGAATATGGTGCTGAATACGATGTCAAGAAAAATGATCGTCGATTAACCAATCAGCTTAAACACGTGAGGGCACAGAACCAGGAACTTACGCTTGAAATTGATCGTTTAGCTCAACGCTTTACACTATCGCATTCGGAAGTCGAGGACACCCGTGGTTGGGGTGAACAAATTAAATCCGTTTCCGAACAAAATGATGAAAGCAAAAAGCGTTGGCATGAAAAGAAAGCCCCGTTTACAGCATTACGTGAAATTCAAAATGGATTATTCGAACAATTGGACCAAATTGCTAAGAATCAAAAAGACCTTTATGTGACAATTAGTTCTTATCCACAGGTTTTTGATGATTTGAAAAGAATTTCCCTTCAGTATTCCGGCGAATTGTCAAACATTCGTCGCGTGTTGGAACAAGTTGATATGCCAGGATTGCCGGCAGATTATCGTTTGCAGTTTATTTCTGTTCAAGATGAAATCAAGGCTTTAAATAATATGGTTTCGGCGTCAAGAGTAAATCTTGACGATGCTCAAAGACAAGCCCATGAGGTTACTACAGATCTTGCTGATCTGAAATCCAGTTCTTCGGAATTATATGTTAATGCTAATTTAGCCGTTGAACTGATCCATTATGCAAATCGTTTTTCCGATCGTCAGGAAATTGTATCGGCTTTGCAGCAGGCACGTTTGTACTACGAACGAGATCTTGATTATGGACGGACTGTCGATCTTGTTGGCCGGGCCTTGAATCAAGTTGATCCAGGCAGCTATGAGCGATTGAAAGATGGCTATACGAATCGCAATCAAACGCCCTTTTAGCTTGAAAGCAAATCACTGGTTAGATATACTAATAGACAACTTAGAGGAGTAGATGGTAACGTTTTTAGAGATCTGATGGCTGGTGAAAATCAGAACGCGTAAATCGAAGGTTGCTAAGATATAGAAAATGGAAGATATTAAGTGGCTTGGTAACAAGCAACTTGGGTGGTACCACGCGAAAGCGTCCCGAGATTTTCTCAGGGCGTTTTTATTTTGATTATGCGAGCAAGATTATTTTTAATTAAGAAAATTTTAGAATTAGCTTTTCATGACAAAATGCATCTAGCAGCTGTTATTTTGTTTGTTGCTGCGTTGGCAACCTTTATATACACTCGTCGAAAGGACAAATAAAATGCGTAAAATCGATATGTCAACTAAATATAATCCAAGCGAGATTGAAAACGGAATTTATGATCATTGGCAGCAAGAAGAACTATTCAATCCGGATGTTGACAAAAAATTAAAACCCGCAAAATACGCTGATGGTCAGCCTGAATCATATTCAATTGTTATTCCTCCGCCGAATGTGACGGGGAAACTTCATTTAGGACATGCTTGGGATACGACCTTACAAGATATGCTGATTCGACAAAAGAGAATGCAGGGTTACGATACTTTATGGCTCCCGGGAATGGATCATGCCGGAATTGCAACGCAGGCGAAAGTCGAAGCCCGCTTGCGTGAAGACGGTATCTCCCGCTACGATCTGGGTCGTGAAAAATTCGTAGACAAAGTTTGGCAATGGAAAGATGAATATGCTTCGATAATTAAAGAGCAATGGGCTAAAATGGGCCTTTCTTTGGATTTTTCAAGAGAACGTTTTACTTTAGACAAAGGCTTAAACGATGCGGTTAGAAAAGTTTTTGTTGATTTATATAACAAAGGATTGATTTATCGCGGCGAATATATTATCAATTGGGATCCTCAGGCCCGAACTGCTTTGTCGGATATCGAAGTTATTCATAAAGATGATAAAGGAGCTTTTTATCATGTTAAGTATCCCTTCGTTGATAAAAATTTTGAATTTAATGGTAAGAACTACATTGAAATAGCGACAACCCGACCGGAAACAATGTTTGGAGATACGGCTGTTGCAGTTAACCCATCTGATGAGCGTTACGAAAAAATAGTTGGCAAAAAGATTATTGTTCCTTTAGTTAATCGTGAAATTGAAATTATTGCCGATCAGTATGTTGATAAAGACTTCGGTACCGGAATGGTTAAAATTACGCCGGCTCACGATCCGAATGATTTTCAGGTTGGCAATCGCCATAATTTGCCTAGAATCAACACAATGAATGAAGACGCTTCGATGAATGAAAATGCCGGAAAATATCAAGGCATGGATCGCTTCCAAGCCCGCAAGGCGATGGTTGAGGATTTGCAGAATGGCGACTATATGTTGAAAATCGAACCGATTGTCCATTCGGTTGGCCATTCCGAAAGAACCGATGTTCAGGTTGAGGCTCGTCTATCCACTCAATGGTTTGTAAAAATGAAGCCTCTGGCAAAACAGGCTTTAGAAATGCAAAACCAGCAGAATGATAAAGTTGATTTTTGGCCGGTTCGTTTTGGAGATACTTATCAGACATGGATGAATAATATCCATGATTGGGTTATTTCAAGACAATTATGGTGGGGACATCGGATTCCGGCTTGGTATCGAAGTACGGATAAAGGAAAAAAGGAGACCTACGTTGGTTTAACTGCTCCAGAGGGTGATGGCTGGACCCAAGATCCGGACGTTTTGGATACTTGGTTTTCCAGTGCTTTATGGCCCTTCTCAACGCTTGGTTGGCCGGATACAGATAACGCTGATTACAAGCGCTTTTATCCAACTTCGACAATGGTTACCGGCTATGACATTATTTTCTTTTGGATTAGCCGAATGATTTTCCAAGCTAAGGAATTTACTGGTACGCGGCCCTTTAAAAACGTTTTGATTCATGGCTTGATACGTGATTCAAAAGGACGCAAGATGTCCAAGTCCTTAGGTAACGGAATCGATCCAATGGACGTGATCGACGAGTATGGTACTGATGCTCTGCGTTGGTTCTTATCTACCGGATCAACCCCTGGACAGGATTTGAACTTTTCCAATGACAAAATGGATTCAGCCTGGAATTTTATCAATAAAATTTGGAATGTTTCTCGTTATGTTTTGATGAATTTGGAAATTGATACAAAAATCCAGCTGCCTGATCGAAATCTTTTGACTTTGGCCGATAAATGGATTTTGTCGCGCTTAAATTCAACAATTGGAAATGTAACGAAAAATTTTGATAAATTCGAGTTCGGTGAAGCCGGACGCCAACTTTATAACTTTATTTGGGATGATTTTGCCGATTGGTATATTGAAATGACCAAGGAAACTTTGACTGATGATTCAGCATTAAATAAAGAAACGGTCCAACAAGTCTTGGCTTATGTATTGGATCAAACATTACGCCTGTTACATCCGATAATGCCTTTTGTTACTGAAGCTATTTGGCAACAACTACCTCAACATCAGAATGATCAAAGCCTTGTAATTGCCGATTATCCAAAAATTGATAAAACTCTAAATGATCCAGAGGCTGAAAAATCCTTTACAATTTTGCAGAATTTAATCGTTGCAATCCGAAATATTCGTACTGAAGCAAAAGCGCCAATCTCGATTCCGGTTGATATTCTTATTCAAATTGATAATGAGGAATTAGAAGGGATTTTTCAGAGTAATATTGACTATATTAATCGTTTCGGACACCCAAAAAAATTAGAAATTGCCAAAAAAATTCAAGCGCCTTCCTTAGCGATGTCGCGGGTTATCTCAGGAGCAACAATCTATATTCCTTTGGCTGAGCTGATTAATCTGGATGAAGAAATCAATCGTCTGCAAAAAGAGGTAGAAAAGTTTGTCGGTGAAGTAAAACGCTCATCCGGAAAGCTATCGAATAATAAATTTGTTAATAGTGCACCAAAAAAAGTTGTTGAAGCGGAAAGGAACAAACTGGCTGATTGGGAAAGGAAACTAAATGCAACCGAATCTCGTATTGAGGAATTAAAAGAAAATCATGATTGAAAACGAAAACGAGGCAATCGAATGGATTCATTCCTTAACGAAAGCGGGCAACCGAGCTAAGCATGATACTCAAGAACGACTATTGAACCTGCTGGAGAAGATCGGTCACCCGGAAAAGAAGCTACCAGCAATTATTCATGTTACCGGGACAAACGGTAAAGGATCGGTTTCTCGTTTCTCACAGGCAATTTTAACTGCCTCTGGATTTAGAACCGGATTATTTGTTTCTCCTTTTATTATTAAATTCAATGAACGGATTGAAATTGATGGTGAGTATATTTCAGCTGATGATTTGGTTAAATATACTAAAATTATTTTTGATAATTATACTGATCAGACCGAATTTGAAGTCATTACAGCAATCGCAATTCTTTATTTTTCCGAATCCCATTTAGATGCTCTGGTTATCGAAGTCGGTATCGGTGGTCTTTGGGACTCTACGAATGTTATTGATGCAACCATTGCCGTTATCACCAGCGTCGGGCTTGATCACATGGATATTTTAGGTGATACACTTGTAAAAATTGCTTTTCAAAAGGTTGGGATTGTTAAGCCAACTACTAAAGCCTTGGTTTATGGCCGCCTTCCAAGCGAAGCCAAAGATGTGATCGAAGCGCGCGCAAAGGAATTGAAAGTTCCTTATGGACAAATCGATTCCAAGCTTCCGCTTTCCCGCGGTTATTATCAACGTTATAATTCGGCTTTGGCCTGGGCAGCTGTTAAACTTTATCTGCATGCAACTTTAACAAGTGACCATTTTTTAAATATAATTGACAGTTGGCCACAAGATAAATTGATAAAGTTTTTAAATTCTGTTTCTTGGCCGGTGCGGATGGAAAAAATTTCTAAAGATCCTTTGATAATTTTGGATGGTGCCCACAACGTTCAAGGTGTTGCAACATTGAATGATTCATTACTAAAGGAGTATGGCGATCGAGAGCAATTAATTGTTTTTGGTCACTTGAAGAAGAAAGACATTTCGGTTGACAGTTTTGACGATCTACCGCTGGCAACTGTTTTTCCGGTAAATTGGCAGGCTTATAAAGAGACAGCGGAATCCAGTAATTACAAAGAATGGCACTGGCAATTAGATGAGTTGTTGCGTAAAATTAATCGAAAAAAACAAATGATAGTGGTAACCGGCTCGCTTTATTTCGTTAGCCAAGCACGTGCATATTTAAAAGAAAAATTAGCAAAAAGCAATTAAAAAGCTAAGAAAACAGCGTGTTATACTTATGAGGATAGGACACATATGGCATTAGGATTTGGACAAAAAAATGTCGGGATTGATCTCGGCACCAGTAACACTTTAGTCTTTTTAGAAGGATCTGGAGTTATTATTAACGAACCAAGCTTTGTTGCAAAAGATACAGCAACAGGCGAATTGATGGCTGTCGGTTCAGCGGCACATAAAATGTTTGAGAAAAATCCACCAACTATTTCGGTTATTCGTCCGTTGCGAAAGGGAGTTATTTCCGATTTAAACGCGACGATTGGATTATTAAACTATTTTTTAAACGTTGCCTACAATAACCATCCAGGAAAACCGGTTGCAATTATTGGTGTTCCCAGTGGCGTAACCGAGGTTGAACGCAGGGCTGTCAAAGATGCTGCTCAATCGGCTGGTGTCAAAGACGCTTATATTATTGATGAACCAATTGCTGCTGCTGTTGGCGCAGGACTCCCGGTTTACGATGCTCCGGGTACGATGATAGTTGATTTAGGTGGCGGAACGGTTGATATTGCTACTATTAGTTTGGGCAAGGCCAACGCGACCCGTTCGACTGTTTATGCAGGTGACGCAATGAATGACGCAATTAAGGATATGGTTTTGCAGCGTTATAATTTCCGGATCTCTCAAGGAGATGCTCAGATTCTTAAAGAAGAAATTGGTTCGGCGGATGTTAAGGCTTCAAAACAGTTGGGCTCGGCGACCGTTAAGGGGATTGATTTGATTTCCGGTTTACCGGCACAGCGTGATGTTACCGCTGAAGATGTTGCTTTAGCGATTGCTAGCCCGGTAAATCACATTTTGACGGAGATCCAAACAACCTTGGAGGAATCACTCCCAGAATTAGTTTCGGATATCATTGATCGTGGTATTACACTGACTGGCGGCGGCGCTAATTTGCGTTTTTTGGATCGGGCAATTGCCGATACAGTTCATGTTCCAGTATTTATTGCACCAAATCCACAGGAAGCAGTTGTTAATGGACTGGGTGAGATGCTTCGCTCTTCTCAGTTACAATTTAAAGAATAATTAGGTTAGTTTTGCGATTTAACGGAAAGAAAATTTTAATCACTATAATTTCGGTCGTTGTAGCCGTAAGCTTGATTATTGGATCAAGTCTTTTTTATGGCGAGGCCAAGGAAATACCAATTGCTCAACGTTTTGTTTCTGATGTAGGAGCTTTTTTTGGGCGCGGTGTTTCTGCACCAACGAGTGTTTTAGGGAGCTCAACTAATTCCTTGACGCAATTGTTTAAAACTTACGAAGAAAATAAACGTCTTGTTAAACGTGTGGATCAAATTGCTGCCGATCAAGTAAAAATTCAGACACTGCAAAAAGAAAATAAAGAACTTAAAGCTAATTTGAATTTGAAAGATTCTTTGACTAATTACACTACATCTAGTGCAGTTGTAGTTAGTCGAACTCCAAGCAGTTGGAATGCACAATTAGTTATTAGCAAAGGTTCAAACGCTGGTGTCAAAAAGAATTCGCCAATTTTAGATTCTAAAGGTCTGATTGGTAAGGTAAGCCAGGTTTCTAACACAAGCAGCAAAGTGACACTTATTTCAAATGTGAATTCTGATTCCGATCGTTTTCCTGTCCAAGTTACTAGTGGCGGAAAAGTTGTTAATGGAATTATTTCCGGATATGATTCTGATACAAATGAGCTGGTTCTTGACGAACTGACTTCAAAAGCTACGGTCAAAAAGGGAAGCCTTGTACAAACATCTGGTCTTGGTGGAATTTTGCCTAAGGGACTTTATGTTGGAAAAGTTGTTAGTGTTCGTGATGATACTTATGGGATTGCCAAAGAGATTTATATCAAACCGGCTGCAAATCTATCGGATATTTCTAGTGTTCTTGTAGTAACTGGGGTCGGCGGCGATGAAAAATAAAGTTACTTCAAATAATCGTTATTTGCGTCCGAAGATTGTTTATCCGATTTTTTTAATTTTTCTAGTTTTTTTTGACGGTAGTTTAATGTCCGGGTTTTCAAATTTTTTGTCTTTTTCTGGCTGGAATATTCTTCCGAATTTAACTTTTGTTGGTATCTTTTATGCAATTCATTTTCATTCGGATAAACATTTCGCTTTTTGGTGGTGGCTGGCTGCTGTCGGTCTCATTTTTGATTTATATTATACGCAGGCAATTGGTACTTATTTAGTTGCTTATTTAGTCGGTGCTTATGTTGTTTACCTAATAGACCAGCGTATGCCATATCGTATTTGGTCGACTTTTTGGACTGTCGCAACCGGGCTTTTGGTTTTTTATTTTTTGGTCTTCATTGCTGGAATCTTAGTTGACGAAACCAATGTTGCTTTTGCTAATTACATAATTTTTACTGTTTTACCGACAATTCTTTTTAATGCTTTTATTGAAATTATTTTTTACCGTCCAGTTGAGTCGTTAACTTATATAATAAATAAATGACTCATGAATTTGTTTATTGACATAATTTTAATAGTTTTGGTTCTGAACGCGACATTGGCTTTTATTACAGTTTTTTGGAGCGAAAGAGATGTTAGCAGAATCTGGGCTTGGCTGATTGTTTTGATATTCGTTCCGATAATTGGTTTCATTATTTATTGGTTTGCTGGTCGCAGAATTTCTGATAAAAAAATATTTGATTTTACGAGTCAGGAAATTGTTGGTCGCGAACAGATCAGAGATAACCAAAAGTATTATGGTCATCACTTACATTTAAATCAAAAGTCGAATATGCTTGTCGAGTTATTTGAAAATAATTCCGGATCAATGCTTACTTATGGCAATGACCTGGAAACTTTTTTTGATGGCCAGAAATTTTTTGATGATTTATTTGCCGAAATAGAGAAAGCTAAAGACCACATTCATTTAGCTTACTTTGCAATCGGCAATGATCTTATTGGGAACCAGTTGGTGGATCTATTGACTAAGAAAGCCCATCAAGGAGTTGAAGTCAGAGTTATTTATGATGCTTATGGATCTCATGGCACTCATTTGGGAATGTATCGCCGTTTATTAAAGGCCGGTGGAGTTGTTTACCCTTTTTTAACTAGGCGTTTTCAATTATTGGCATTGCGAATTAATTTTCGTTTTCATAGAAAAGTTGTCGTGATTGATGGCAAGGTAGGTTATATTGGAGGATTCAATATTGGGGACCAGTATTTGGGAAAATCAAAAAGATTTGGTAATTGGCGTGATTCCCAGCTTAAAATTATTGGCGATTCGGTACTTTCCCTGCAATCACGTTTTTTTATTGACTGGAATGCAACGGCCAAGAATCGTGACAAATTATCTTTTTTGAATGATTATTTTCCGGCTACTCAAGTTAATGGAATTCATCCAATTCAAATCGTTTCTTCTGGACCGGATTCTTTAATTGCTCAAATTAAGCAGGGCTATTTAAAAATGATAACCTTAGCAACGAAATCAATTACTATTCAAACCCCTTACTTGATTCCTGACCAACCGATCTATGAAAGCCTTATGATTGCTTTAGCCGCTGGAGTTAAAGTAAATATTTTTATTCCGGATCGGCCGGATCATCCTTTTGTTTATCGGGCAACTCAGTATTATGCTCAGGAATTTATTGATTTCGGAGCAAACGTTTATCGCTATGATGGCGGCTTTTTGCATAGCAAACTTTTAATTATCGATGACGAAATTGTCAGTATTGGTTCGGCAAATATGGACATTAGGTCTTTTGAACTAAGCTTTGAAGCAAATGCCTTTATTTATAGCAGTAATTTTGCTAAAAAAATTGAGAAACAAATTTCGATTGATATTTCTAAGTCAAAGCTCCTGAGCAAAAAGGATTTTGAAGCACAAGGATTTTGGATGACGGTATTACAAAAGTTTTCTCGTTTGCTATCACCAATACTTTAAGGAAAATATGGAAAAATTATTTAATGGAATAAATCTGGATCTAATTCATACGGATCAGTTTGAATCGGTTAAAATAGTCGTCGATTTTTGTCAGTCTTTTGAAAAACAGTCAGCTGCGCCCAGAGCGATGTTGGCAAGATTACTCGAAAATAGTTCTCAGGTTTTTTCGAATCGCCAGTTAATTGCCAAGAAATTAAATGAGCTTTATGGTACTCATTTTTCTGTTTCGAGTGTTCGCTTTGGGCGGATATCTAAAATTCGTTTTAGTTTGAAAATGCCCGATCCGACTATTTTTTCCAATTATCCACTAGTTGAAAAGGGACTGGATTTTCTATTTGAACAAATCTATCGACCTCTGATTGTTGATGGGTTATTTCCAGAAAAATTTTTTCAAACCGAGAAAAAGAATTTTTTATCGGAATATCTCGCAGGCTTTGATGATAAAAGTTACAGGCTTCATCATCAAGCACTAATCAAGTATTTTTCTGATCCTAATATGCAGATATCACCGGAAGGAGATACTTATTCTATTAAAAAATTGACAAATTCATTGCTCGTTAAAACCTTCCAACAAATGTTGCAGACTAATCGTGTAATGGTGTCCGTTTCTGGATCAATTAAAAAGAACTGTATTAAAAAAATTATTGAACAATGGCCGGCAGTATCGATAAAATCGGCTGCTTTAAAGGACTTGAATTATAGGCAGGCGACTCATGCTCTATCAAAAATAAGTCTTGATGAAAAAGGTGATCAATCTTTAATAGAAAATATATATGGTTTAATCGATTACGATTATTCTTCGGAACAGCGCTTTTTAGCAATTTTATTTTCAAGACTGCTCGGCGGTTCAAGTCAATCACTACTTTTCTCTGATATTCGAGAGAAAAGACATTTGGTATATTATGCGAATTCTTCGGTTATTGGTCAAGATAGTCTAATGATTATTCAGGCCGGGCTTGATAAAAAGAACATTCCTGAAGTTGAAAAGGAAATAAAATTGCAAATTTTTAATATCAAACAGGGCAATTTTTCCGATCAATTATTCGCTTCAATTAAAAAGGAATTAATGACAGGGATTGTGTCCAGCAGTGACTATCAAGGCAATGCAATTGAAAATCACTTGAATGGCTTTTTAAGCGGTTACAGCACAGATCCAGAAGATGCCATCAGGATAATTAATTCGGTCACAAAAAATCAGGTATCCGAATTTTCTCAACATTCTATTGAACAAACCGAGGCTTTATTAATAAATGAAAACTGAAAATTTCCAATCATATAAGCAACACGTTTATTCAGAGACTCTAAGTGATGGCCTCAAAATAACTTTAATTCCAAAAAAAGGTTTTCGCTCCGTCTTTGCGGCTCTTTTTGTTAATGTTGGGGCTTCCGACCAACGAATTGTTGACGAGAACGGTGAAACAGTTACTTTTCCTTCCGGAACGGCACATTTTGCTGAGCATAAAATGTTTGAAAAGAAGGCCGGTGATGTTAGCGAGTTATTCAGTACTTATGGTGCTTTTTCCAATGCTTATACAAGTCAATCGCAGACCGTTTATTATTTTCAAGGGACTGACAATATTGATCAATCAATCAAACTTTTGTTGCAATTTGTTCAGAAACCTTACTATACCCAAGCTTCGGTTGCCAAAGAACAAGGAATTATTGGCCAGGAAATATCAATGTATCAAGATATGCCTGACTGGGTCTCATCTTTTGGCTTAATGAAAAATCTTTATCGGAAACAGCCTCTCGGAAAGGATATCGCTGGTAATATTCAAACGATTGGACAAATAGATGCTGATTTACTCTACAAATTTCATCGTTATTTTTATCAGCCAAACAACCTGCAATTGAAAATTACCGGTAATATCGATCCTAAACGAATCTTGGATTTGCTGAAACAGACCCAAAACCATCTGACGCGTCCTAAAGTCAATTATTCTCGTGTCAGTTTGTTTGATACTAAAATTCCGGTTGAAAAAAAAGCCGACCAAGATATGCCGATCGCTCTTCCTTTGCTAACGGCCGGTATTAAAGGCAATAAAGATATACCTGATCTCGACACGGCGATTGACCTATCTTTTTCAAGTGATTTGATTTTGGATATTTATTTCTCGGATTCTTCTGATTGGTATCTGAAAAATTACAATCGTGGCCTTTTGAATGATGATTTTTCCGCTCAGGCTGAAGTTAGTCGCAATTATAATTTTATTAGTTTTACCGGTCACTCCGAAAATAAAGAGTTGCTCAAGCAAATATATTTCCAGCTGAAAAATGTTTCCTATAATCAAGAACTTGAACAAGAATTTCAAATACAAAAGAGAGCCTCTTTGGGCGAGCTTTCAATGTCCTTGGACCAATTAGAGAATAACGTTTTTACAATTGCTGATGGTTTTGATAATGATGTAAATATATTTCAAGTAATTGAAAAATTACAAGATTTAACTTATCAGAAAGCCGTTAATTTGTTTAAAAGGTATTATGATATAGATTCATTTAGCACTTTTTGCGTGAATCCTGTTGAATAAGATTGTTATAATTCTTATGAATGGACACTGATTACCGAGCAATTGGAAAGCATCTACAGGACGCACGTGAAAACCACGGTTTAACTTTAGAAGATGTTTCTTCGTCTACTAAGATTCAAATGCGTTATCTACAGGCAATTGAAACTGGCCAAGTTGATAAACTTCCTGGTCCTTTTTATGTGAAGGCCTTTATTCGTCAATATGCCAATACCGTTGGTTTGGATCCGAATACCATTTTGGATACTTCGACAAAGTCTAATGAAAGTGCGGGTTCTGATTTTAAATCCGAGCAAGAAAATTCCAGTAATCCTGATTCACTTTTTTTCGGTGAGGAGGATTCGAAAAACACTTGGAATAATGATCAAACGGAGAAACAGCAACCAAGTAACGAAAAACTTTCGAAAAATTCTATTCGCGTTGGTCCTGATCGAATCCCTAGAGCAGGAATGAATTTATCTGTTCCAATGTCACAGCGTTTAATAAAAAAAATACCTTTGTTTGTTGCTATCGTTGTGCTGTTTCTTTTGGCTTTTGGTGCATGGATCGTTATTGGTAAGGTTCATACCGATTCTGCAACGCAGACAAAAATCGATTCTAGTTCAACGCAAATACAGAGCTCCAAGCAAAGTTCCAGCAAAAAATCTAGCAGCTCAAGCAGTTCGTCGTCTTCCGGCAGCTCTGATGTTGAAGCTTTATCGAAACCGCAATTTAACAGTAGTACGGCGACAATGACTTTTTATGATAACAAGGCCCATACTATTCAAGTTCAAGCAAGCAGCGCTTCTTGGACAATTTTCACAGTAGACAGTGTTACTCAATTTGAGACCACGATTCCCGCTGGTAGTTACAAGGATGTTACTTTAAGCAAAGATCAAAAGGAAGCCACGATTCATGTCGGCAATCCCTACAATACAAAGATTTTATTTGATAGCAAAAATACGAATTTTATGTCTGGCTCTTCAGTGCAAATCACGAATATAATTATCAAAAGGGAGAAGGTTTCACAATGAATTTACCCAACAAATTAACTACTTTTCGGATCTTTTTGATTCCGGTTTTTATTTTAATTTTAAGTCTGCCACTCAAATGGCATTCAACTTTTGGACATTCGACGGGATGGATTGTCGCTGCAATAATTTTTGCGGTTGCTTCAATCACTGATTTACTTGACGGGCGAATTGCCAGAAGCCGTAATCTTGTCACTAATTTTGGTAAATTTGCTGATCCTTTGGCAGATAAACTGCTTGTGATGACAGCACTGATATTTTTAACTCAGTATGGTGTTGTTGCAGCTTGGGTTACTTCAATCATTGTGATACGTGAACTAGCAATTACCGGTCTTCGAACTTTGATCGTTGAAAACAGCGGTACGGTTTTCGCTGCGCAAATGCCTGGTAAAATTAAAACTTTTACTCAAATGTTTGCAATTATTTTCTTATATTGCAGTAATTTTGGAAGCCACTTTCCTATCGGACAAATTCTTATTTATTTAGCTGTTATTTTCACGATATATTCTGGAATTGATTATTTTGTTAAAAATCGTTCCGTTTTCTCTGATGGTATGTGATTTCTAAAAATGTAATAAAAAAACGTATTAATATTTTGAAGGTTAAGTTATTTTAAAATACGAACAAATGTTCGTATTTGCTTGCTTTTCGTAGCATAATAAACAAGTGAGGTTTTATGGCTGATGGAAGAAAAGCTGCACTCGATGCAGCATTAAAAAAAATTGAAAAGGATTTTGGAAAAGGATCGATTATGCGTTTGGGCGAGAATGTCCATACACAGGTTGACGTTATTTCGACAGGGTCTTTGAAACTCGATATTGCCTTAGGAGTTGGCGGATATCCAAAGGGAAGGATTATCGAGGTGTTTGGACCTGAGTCTTCCGGTAAAACAACGGTTGCTTTGCACGCAGTTGCTGAAGTCCAAAAGCAGGGTGGCACAGCGGCTTATATTGATGCCGAAAATTCTCTGGATGCTAAATACGCGCAGGCGCTTGGTGTTAATGTTGATGATTTGTTACTCAGCCAACCGGACACTGGAGAACAAGGCCTGGAAATTGCTGATGATTTGGTTAATTCTGGAGCAATTGATCTGTTGGTTATCGATTCGGTTGCTGCTTTGGTTCCACGTGCCGAAATCGAAGGAGAAATGGGTGATTCTCATGTTGGCCTGCAGGCTCGCTTGATGAGCCAAGCACTTCGGAAACTTGCTGGTACGCTTAATAGAACCGGCACGATTGCGATTTTTATTAATCAAATTCGTGAAAAAATTGGAATTATGTTCGGAAATCCAGAGACGACCCCCGGTGGACGTGCTCTAAAATTTTATTCGACCGTTCGACTAGAAGTAAGGCGAGCTGCTCAAATTAAAGATGGCACTAATATCGTTGGAAATAATACCAAAATTAAGGTCGTTAAAAACAAAGTGGCTCCTCCCTTTAAAGTCGCCGAAGTTGATATCATGTACGGGAAAGGCATTAGCCAGACCGGAGAATTGATTGACCTTGCAGTTGATAAGGATATTGTCAATAAATCCGGTGCTTGGTATGCTTATAAAGGCGAAAAAATCGGTCAAGGTCGTGTTAATGCTATTTCTTGGTTAGACGGCCCGGAACACAAAAAAGAACATGACGAAATTTTCACTTCTGTTCGCGACCAATATGGAATTGGCGAAAAAAAGGATTCCGATGAAGATCCTGGAGGCACTAAGAAAACCAAAGCTAAAAGCAAGGATTCTGCTTCTGATCCTTTTGATGATCCAAACTATAATCCTAAATCAAGTGATCCTGGTGATGACTTATCCGATGATGATATTTATTAATTATTTTAAATCCGCATGAGTCGGATTTTTTATTAAGGTAAACTTGAATAATGGATAGTAAAAAGCATAGTGTAAAGACTTTTGGTATTGTTGAGGAAATTTTTAATTCTATTACTCATGGACTAGGTTTTGCTGCAGCGATTATCGGAATTATTTTTCTTTTTATTCGAGCTGTAAACACGGGATATACTTCAGCGATTGATTTAACTGCATTAATTATCTATTCAGTCTGTCTGATCATCTTCCTTTTAAATTCGACTCTTTTTCATGCCTTAATTTTTACTAGATCTGCTTGGGTTTTTCAACATTTCGATCACTTGGGTATCTTTTTAATAATTTTAGCGACCTATACTCCTTTTTGTTGGATTTTTATTAAAAATCCAATTGCCATATGGATATGGATTGCTAATCTTGTTTTGGCAATTGGAGGGATTGTTTATGATTTTATTTTTATTGGCAGATATCGTTGGATCTCGGTTCTAATCTATCTGGCAATGGGCTGGCTGATTGTTTTTCTGTTTCCGATTGTCAAAGATAGTATTCCAATTACTTCACTCTGGATGTTGTTTTGGGGCGGGATTTCTTATTCGGCTGGAACTTTTTTTTATTTGAATACGAAAATTTGGTGGAACCATGTTTGGTGGCATTTATTTGTTCTTCTTGGCACGGCTTTAATGTACTCTTCAATTTATTTGACAATGTAATTTGAAATTTGTTTTAAAACTAGCGTAATATATATTTTAAAATGCATGTTCAAGTTAGCTTATAAAAATTTAAATAAATTTGTTGTTTTTCTAGCTATTTTTTGTTTGTTTTTTCAAGTGGCTACCGATCTTATTTTGCCCTCAATTACCGCTAACATCGTTAATATTGGAGTTGTCAAACACGATATTTCTTACATCTGGAAAACGGGTTTAGTCATGTTGATCGTTAGCTTTTTTGGAATTGCCGGAGCCATCTGTAATCAATTGTTAGCGGCCACTTCTTCGCAGAAATTAGGTGTCAAATTACGCAGTTTTATGTTTCACAAAGTGACTAAAATGGCCGATGGTGACTTTGAAAAGCTTGGTCAGGCATCTTTAATTACGAGGACAACCAATGATGTTGTTCAAATGCAGAATGCTACCTATTCAATGTTAAGGATGATGATTAGATCGCCAATGATGCTGATTGGCGCTAGTATTATGGCCTATTTTAAGAGTCCTCGTTTAATGCTTGTTTTTGCTGCGGCGATGCCGGTTTTGGCTCTGGTTGTTATTTTAGTTATGACTAAGTCGGTTCCACTTTTTAAAAAGATTCAAGCTTTGACTGACCAGATTAATTTGGTTTTTCGTGAAGGATTAACTGGGGTTCGGGTTATTCGTGCCTTTAATCAAGACGAATTCGAGCAGAACCGTTTTAAGAAGGCTAATATTAATCTCACGCAAAATGCGATTAACGCATATGTGATTACTAGTCTGATGAGTCCGGCAATGACTTTTATTATTAGTGCATCAAACATAGCAATTGTTTGGTTTGGTGCACATCTAATTGCCGGAAGTTTGATGCCGGTTGGTAATTTGTTGTCATTTATTACATATGCAACACAAATGCTTTTTTCCTTTATGCAGCTTTCGATGATTTTCGTTGTTGTTCCACGGGCTCAGGCTTCTGCACAAAGAATTCAACAAGTTCTTGATATCAAAGATACTATTAACGATCCTATTCATCCGAAAAAGCTTGATCCAATTAGTGATTTAAAGTTTTCTCATGTCGACTTCACTTTTTCCGGTTCGAGTAAAAAAATTTTAGATAATATTAATTTTGAGATTCATAGTGGCCAAACATTAGCAATTATTGGAGGAACCGGATCAGGTAAAAGTAGTCTTATTAACTTTGTTCCTCGATTATTTGACGTTTCCGGAGGCAATGTATTGGTTAATGGAGATGATGTTCGTGATTTTTCCCAAAGCGATCTGCACGAACGAATTTCTTTCACCAGCCAAAAGTCTTTTCTTTTCGAGGGCACTATACGAAGCAATTTAAAATATGGAAATCCTGAAGCCAGCGATGAAGACATGAACCATGCTTTAGAAATTGCTCAAGCAGATTCTTTTATTCAAGAACAAGGTGGATTAGATGCCCCAGTTGAACAGGGAGGAAATAATTTCTCTGGTGGTCAGATTCAACGCTTATCGATTGCTCGAGCGGTCGTTAAAATGGCTGATATATACATTTTTGATGATACTTTCTCTGCTTTGGATTTTAAGACAGATTCCAATTTGCGGCGGGCACTTTCCAAAGATAAAAATATAAAAAACGCAATCAAGATTATTGTTGCTCAACGTGTTTCAACGGTTGCCGATGCTGATCAGATTCTTGTTTTGGAAGATGGAAAGATTTCTGGTCTTGGCACGCATGAAGAATTATTGAAAACTAATTCAATTTATAAAGAAATTGTTGATTCTCAGCTTCATAAGAATGATATCTTGGCCAAGGCAAGAGGCGAAGTCTATGCGTAATCCAGCAGCAAGAATGAGCGGAAATGGCAACGGACCAAGGCCAATGGCAAGAGTTGCCGAGCACCCGCATAATTTTTGGGGCACGACAGTAAGATTGTTTGAATACCTTGGTCGAAACAGAATTGGTGTTATCTTTTCGGTTCTTCTTGCGATTGGTTCGGTTTTGTTGTCGGTTTCGGCACCAAAAATTTTAGGTGTTGCTACAACGATTATTTATAAGGGTGTTGTTGCCGGTTTGAAATCTGGTAAATATCAAATCTCTTATCAGCCGATTATAAAAATATTAATTGAAGTATCGATTATTTACGTCCTCTCCGCGATCATGAGTTTTATGCAACAAGTTATCATGACAAGAATTTCTCAAAAAACCATTTTTCGTTTGCGATCGGAATTCAAAGCAAAGATGACTCATTTGCCGATTAAATATTATGATCAACATCAAAATGGGGATATTATGAGCCGGGTTGTTAACGATATGGATAATATTTCCGGGACTCTTCAACAGGCACTGATTCAAATTGTTACTTCCGGGTTAACCTTCCTTGGCGTTATTTTCTTTATGCTGACAATTAGTTGGTCTCTGTCTTTGATCGCCTTTATTACTGTACCGATCAGTATTTTTGTTGTTCGTTTTATTGCTCCGCATGCCCAAAAGTTGTTTGCCAGACAGCAGGCTGTTTTGGGAATTATGAACGGTCAAGTTGAAGAAACTTTTTCCGGGCACGAAGTTATCAAAACCTTTGATCGCGAAATTCCGGTTATTGACCGATTTGAAAAGCAAAGCCAAAAATATTATCAAGCTGCTTGGAAGGCTCAGTTTATTTCGGTTTTAATTTTTCCGGCAATGCAATTTTTAAATAACTTGGATTATTTAATGATTGCTGTTTTCGGTTCAATTCAAGTTGCAAATGGCCAATTGCCGCTTGGCGATATCCAGGCTTTTCTGCAATACACCAATCAGTTTTCCCAACCGATTACTCAAATTGCTAATTTAAGCAATACGATTCAGTCAACGATCGCCAGTGCTGAAAGAATTTTTGAAGTTCTTGATGCTGAAGAAATGACTGATGATTTTAAAAATTTGCCAAAAAATATCGAGAAGCCCAAATCTTTGTTATCTTTCGATCACGTTAAGTTTGGTTATAACGATAATTTATTAATCAAAGATTATTCGCTTGAAGTTAATAAAGGTCAGATGATTGCAATTGTTGGGCCGACAGGAGCTGGAAAAACAACGATTATTAATTTGCTCGAACGTTTTTATGATGTAAAAGATGGTTCAATTAGATATAAGGGTTTTGACACCCGTTCTTTGACTCGACAGGCAACCCGTTCTCATTTTGCGATGGTTCTTCAAGAAACCTGGCTTTTTACTGGAACTATTTTTGACAATATTAAATATGGCAATGAACAGGCAACTGAAGAGCAGGTGATTTCGGCTGCTAAAGAAGCTTATGCTGATGGTTTTATCCGTCAATTATCCGAAGGATATCAAACGATTTTAAATGAATCGGCTTCTAACATTTCGCAAGGACAAAGGCAGTTGCTAACAATTGCCCGAGCTTTTCTTGCTGATCCGGAGATTTTGATTCTCGATGAGGCTACCAGTTCCGTCGACACCCGAACAGAAATTCTAATTCAAAGGGCAATGGAGAAACTGCAAAGTTCTAGAACAAGTTTTGTTGTTGCTCACCGGCTTTCGACTATTCAGAATGCTGATAATATTGTTGTTATGAATCATGGATCGATTGTTGAAACCGGAACGCATGAACAACTCTTGGATGCTAATGGTTTTTATGCCGGTTTGTATAATTCTCAATTTTCAAACGGAGCCATTTGAAATGTTGCTGGTTTTTCGTTATTTTAAAAGATAATGTGAGTATAATTGCTGTTTATTTTTTGTTTTTATGGAGGTATAAATGTCGGCCAAATCAGTTGATATACACGGAAAAAAATATAGTCGCGGTCTATTTATGCTGGCTGTTTTAGTCGCAACTTTTGCTGGAATGTTAATGGGAACATCTTTAGGAACTGCTCTTCCGACATTGATGAATGATTTTAATATTGATCTAGCGACGGCTCAGGAGGCGACTACTTGGTTTTTGCTGGCAAACGGAATTATGGTTCCTGTTTCAGCTTATTTGTCAACCAAGTTTTCGACCAAATGGCTTTATATCGTCGCTTTTGCATTGCTCCTAATAGGTCAATATGTTTCTTATAGTGCCCCGAGCAGCGATTGGAATTGGTTCTTGGTTGGCCGAATTATTCAGGCAATTGCCGTTGGAATTACAATGCCTTTAATGCAGGTGGTTATAGTTTACATATTTCCAGCTAAGGATCGTGGAGCTGCCATGGGATTGGGTGGTTTGGTTATTGGAATGGCTCCAGCGATTGGGCCGACACTTTCGGGATGGATTTTAGATAGGAATCATACGATTCTCGGCCTGACTTTGACTGATTCTTGGCGTTCTATCTTCTTACTGCCAATGTTCGTAATTGCTTTGGATTTAATTATGAGTTTATTCTTGTTACACGATGTTGTCCCTAATCAGAATATTAAACTTGATATTCGTTCCCTGGTTCAATCAACAGTTGGTTTTGGCCTCTTTTTATGGGGACTGACCAATGTTGCTAATTCACACTATAATGGTTGGTTTGATATACCACACGTTATTATTCCGGGACTGGTTGGCATTTTCTTTATTGCAACTTTTGTTTTGCACCAATTAGAAATGAAACATCCCTTCTTGGACGTTCGTGTTTTCAAAATAAAGCAATTCTCTGTTACGACTATTCTGATTTCTCTAGCAATGATGGCAATGATGGGAATTGAGATGATGATTCCGACTTATTTGCAGGAACTTCGTGGTTTGTCGCCATTGTCTTCTGGCCTAACTTTGTTTCCAGGCGCACTTTTGATGGGAATTATGTCTCTAGTTGCCGGAGCTGTTTATGATCGAAATGGTGCAAAACGATTATCCAGAGTCGGTTTTATGATATTGTCGATTGCGACATTTCCTTTCCTATTTGTTGGTTTGAATACACCGAAGGCTTTTATAACTATTTTTTATGCTTTAAGAATGTTTGGAATTGCGATGGTCCTGATGCCACTCACTGCTTCAGCTATGTCGGCACTTCCAAGGGAAAAAGCTTCTGATGGGACTGCTGCTAATAACACTGCAAGGCAGGTCGCTTCTGCTATTGTGGTTTCGCTTCTTTCCTCTGTAACACAAAATATCGCTAACACGGAAGGTCCTGCTAAAGCTCTAAAGTCGGAAAATGTTTTGGAATTTAGTCGAAAAACACTTGATGCAACGCTGAGCGGTTTTCATGCCTCGTTTGCGATTGCCTTGGCTTTTGCGCTGCTTGGATTTATTATTTCCAGTTTCCTTCATTCGGGTAAGATTATCAGTAATGATCCGAACCTCCTTGATGAGAAAGGAGACAAGCAATCATGATTTTTATATTAGTTGCTACATTTGCTCTGGCCACTTTTGTAAGTTGGATGTTGATTAAAACTGTTTTTTTGCGTCGTCTTTTGGGAATAGTGTTTAGTTTGCTTCTTTTCGGCAGTATTCTTTTAATGATTTTGAATATGAATGAACATTTTGGAATGGCAAAAGTTGTTAGCACGCAAAAGGAAAGGATCTACTCAGTTGCCGGTAATAAATTAAGTACAGGCATTTTGGCTACTACCAGTAATAAAAAGCTTGGTAGCGATTTAACAATTTATCTTTATAAAAACAAGGAAAACGAGAGCAAAATAAAAACAGCAGTTCCTTCATCGAGGAGTAGTTTATCAATGAAGGAAATTTCTGGTAGTAAGGCTTACCGGGTTACTAAAGTAACGAAATGGAAATACAAAAATGCTTTGTCGAAATTGTTCTTTGGTTTTGGCAACCTTGATAAAGTTGTTAGTAAAAAACAGATTGTTTTCCAGATCCCTGATAATGAATGGCTCCAACTAACCAAGCAGCAATTATCAAAACTGCAAAAATTGATTGCTAATCCGAAGAAGATTAAAAATGAGAGAGTATTAACGCTATTAGCAACTGCTCAAGAAGCTCAAGAAGCAGGGCAGGACAAAAAGGCAGCTAGAGTTCAGGCGACCGCTATTCGTATTTTGCTATCAATTTCTTTGACCAAAGCAGATAAAGATCTTACTGCAAAAATCGAATCTTCAAGTAAATCTGCATCTAAAAAAGAATCTGAAGCTTTGTCAAGTGCAGCACTTGCTTCCCAACAGGCTGCAGAATCAGCTTCGGAATCAGCCTCGATCTCTCAGTCGGAAGCTGAACAAAGTTCCGCGTCAGCCAGTGCATCGGCTGCTGCAAAGTCTTCATCGGCCGCCAGTTCATCTTCAAGTTCTTCAAGTTCGGCATCTTCTTCTAGCTCTAATAATTCATCTTCTGCTTCTTCAAAGCAGAGTAGCAGTTCCAGCAGCAAATAGATTTAATGAGAAACCGAACTTTTTAATCGGTTTTCTTTCAATAGTTCTGTTATAATGGAGAAGTATTAATCGGTAAGGTTCCAAGATTCAAAATTCAAATGTTTCAAAGCTCTGCGCCAATTATGTACAACAAAAAATAGATTAAAGACGCACTAGGTGCAGGAAGAATTTTTTCATGGAAACAGGTACAGTTAAATGGTTTAATGCCGATAAAGGCTATGGTTTTATCACTCGCGACAATGGTGGCGATGTATTCGTACATTTTTCAGCTATTCAAACTGATGGCTTCAAGTCATTGGATGAAGGTCAAAAGGTCACTTTCGAAGTTGAAGATGGCCAACGTGGACCACAAGCCGTTAACGTTAATAAAGCTAACTAATAGATTTGCATTTTATTGATCTTCTGTGTATACTTTTTATACAGTGAGGTCTTTTAAAATGTAGTTATGGAAATATTGTCCCATAACTACTTCAAAGCGCGGATTCGTATTGGATCAGCGTTTTTTTATGCTCATAATCTCACAACATTTGGTAATTACTTACCAAATGTTGTTTGATAAGAGCAAGATTGACTGACCTAGATAAAAATTGGAGGAATTACATTGGTTGCACATAATGTGAAGATAAATAAGCATGTTACTCGACGCAGTTACTCTTCTGCTAAAGAAGTGCTTGAAATCCCACCGTTGACCGAAGTCCAGACCGCCTCTTATAAGTGGTTTATGGATAAAGGTATTAAAGAAATGTTCAATGATATTATGCCTATTGAAGATTTTGCTGGCAAATTATCACTTGAATATGTAGATTATTCATTGGGAGAACCAAAATATTCGTTAAAGGAATCCCGCGAACAAGGTGTTAACTATGCAGCTCCACTGCACGTTACTCTTCGTTTGACAAACAAAGAGACTGGTGAAATTAAGTCTCAGGATGTTTATTTTGGCGAATTTCCATTAATGACCGAATATGGTTCCTTTGTGATTAACGGAGCCGAACGTGTCGTTGTATCGCAACTTGTTCGTTCTCCTGGAATTTACTACAACGAAGATACAGATAAAACCGGTAAGGTCGTTTATGGAACGACGGTTATTCCAAACCGTGGTGCTTGGTTGGAATTGGATACTGATGCCAAAGGTGTTGCCAATATTAGAATTGATCGAACTCGTAAGCTTCCAATTACAGAATTAATTCGTTCTTTTGGTTTTGGCTCAGACTCAGAGATCCAAGATATCTTTGGTGATGAAGTAGAATCCCTGAATTTGGCAATTGAAAAAGATGTCCACAAAGACCCTTCAATGTCACGGGTCGGTGAAGCTTTGGAAGATATTTACGAGCGTTTGCGCCCCGGTGAACCAAAGACGATTGATTCGTCTCGTTCGCTATTAGCAGCCCGTTTCTTTGATCCGAAACGCTATGATCTTGGCAATGTTGGTCGCTATAAGGTTAATAAAAAACTTTCTCTAAAATCTCGTCTGTTAGGTCAAACCTTGGCTGAAAATATTTTGAATTCCGATGGCGAAGTTGTTGTTCCTAAAGACACGAAGATTGATAAGAAAAGTATGAAACTGATTTCTCCTTTGCTAGACGAAGAAGATTTTCACGTTGAAAATCTGCAGCCTGATGAAGAAGGTGTTTTACCTGATCCGATTAAAGTCCAGTCGATTAAAATATTCAGTCAAGTTGATCCGACTAAGATTATTAAATTAATTGGCAACGGTCACATTGACGAATCAATTCATCATATTCTGCCTGCTGATATTCTTGCCGGTATGAATTATTTCTTTAACCTCCAAGAGGGAGTTGGCGCAACCGATGATATTGATCATTTGGGTAATCGTCGAATTCGTTCGGTTGGCGAACTGCTCGAAAACCAATTCCGTATCGGTCTTACACGAATGGAGCGTGTTGTCCGCGAACGGATGTCGATTCAAGATTCCGACACTGTTACACCACAACAATTAATTAACATTCGTCCAGTTGTTGCTGCAGTCAAAGAGTTCTTTGGTTCTTCACAACTTTCTCAATTCATGGATCAGACTAACCCGCTTGGCGAGTTGAACCATAAGCGTCGTTTGTCTGCCTTGGGACCTGGTGGACTGACTCGTGATCGTGCCGGTTATGAAGTTCGTGATGTTCATTATTCTCATTACGGCCGTATCGATCCAATTGAAACTCCAGAAGGTCCAAACATTGGTTTAATTACTTCTTTGGCTGTCTATGGACGAATCAACGAATATGGTTTTATCGAGACACCTTATCGTCGTGTTGATTGGGATACGCACAAGGTTACCGACAAGATCGATTATTTGACTGCCGATGTCGAAGATAATTATACAATTGCTCAAGCTAACTCGCCGTTAAATGATGATGGTTCTTTCACAAACCCGACTGTTACTGCTCGTCATGGCGATAACAATATTGAAACACCGATCGAAGATGTTGATTATATGGATGTTTCTCCAAAACAGGTCGTTGCTGTTTCGACGGCTGCTATTCCTTTCCTTGAAAATGATGATTCCAACCGTGCCTTGATGGGTGCCAACATGCAGCGCCAAGCTGTACCTTTAGTTGCTCCTCATTCACCAATTGTTGGAACTGGGATTGAGTATCGCGCAGCGGTCGATTCTGGGCTAGCACAAATTGCTGAAGAAAAGGGCACAATCGAATATGTCGATGGCCGAACGATTAAAGTCCGCGAAGAAGATGGAACTCTCCATGAATATCCATTAATGAAGTTCCAGCGCTCGAATGGCGGAAAGAATTATAACCAGACTCCAATTGTTAAAGTTGGTGAAAAAATTGAAAAAGGCGAAGTACTTGCCGATGGACCAGCAATGGAAAATGGTGAACTTGCCCTAGGACAAAATCCGGTTGTTGCCTTTATGACTTGGCATGGATATAACTTTGAAGATGCAATTGTCTTAAACGAACGATTGGTTCGTGACGATGTTTATACATCTATTCATATCGAAGAACATGAGTCTGAAGCACGTGATACAAAACTTGGACCTGAAGAAATTACTCGCGAAATCCCTAACGTTGGTGAAGATCAATTGAAGGATCTTGATGATTCCGGAATTATTCGAATTGGTGCCGAAGTCGAAGACGGAGACATTTTAGTTGGAAAAATTACTCCAAAAGGGGTGACAGAATTATCAGCCGAAGAACGTTTGCTTCATGCTATTTTTGGTGAAAAAGCTCGTGAAGTTCGTGATACATCTTTGCGTGTCCCTCACGGCGGTGGCGGAATTATTCAGGATGTCGAAATTTTCACTCGAGAAAATGGTGACGAATTAGCACCTGGCGTAAACATGATGGTCCGGGTATTTATTGCTCAGAAACGTAAGATTCAAGTCGGTGATAAAATGGCTGGTCGTCATGGAAACAAAGGAACTGTTTCGGTTGTTGTTCCGGAAGAAGATATGCCTTTTATGCCTGACGGCAGACCGATCGATATTCTCCTTTCGCCAATGGGTGTTCCATCCCGTATGAACATTGGACAGATTTTGGAACTTCACTTGGGTATGGCAGCTAGAAAGCTCGGTATTAAAGTTATGACTCCTGTTTTCGATGGAGCTTCCGATGACGAAATTATTGATGCTCTAAAAGAAGCCGGACTCGACGAAGATGGCAAGACGGTTCTCTATGATGGACAAACCGGCGAAGCTTTTGATAATCGAATCTCCGTTGGTGTCATGCATTATATGAAGCTGGCTCACATGGTCGATGATAAGATTCATGCTCGTTCGATCGGACCATATTCTCTTGTTACTCAGCAGCCTTTGGGTGGTAAAGCCCAATTTGGTGGCCAACGTTTTGGTGAGATGGAAGTTTGGGCTCTTGAAGCTTATGGTGCTGCCTATACTTTGCAGGAACTCATGACTTATAAGTCCGATGATGTTCGCGGTCGTAACAAGGTCTTTGAATCTATTGTTAAGGGACAGGCAATTCCAAAACCTGGTGTTCCAGAGTCTTTCCGTGTTCTTGTCAAAGAATTACAATCATTAGGTCTTGACACCAAAGTGCTTGACGCCAAGGGCCGAGAAGTTCGTATGGCACAGATGGATGAGGATGATAATGTTGCAACGGTCGATGCATTGGAACAGATCGCCAAAGAAAAGCCTGATTTGTTTAAAGGAGACGATGACGATACGCCACGGATTCCAGCAGCAAAGCTTGATGAAGAAAATATTTAAGGAGAAAAAACTTGGCAATAGACGTTAACAAATTTGAATCTATGCAAATTGGTTTAGCATCGCCAGCTAAGATCCGTGAGTGGTCTTATGGTGAAGTTAAAAAACCAGAAACGATCAACTATCGTACTTTAAAAGCTGAGCGTGATGGTCTCTTTGACGAACGAATTTTTGGACCGATTAAAGATTACGAATGTGCTTGTGGAAAATATAAGCGGATTCGTTATAAGGGAATTGTTTGTGACCGTTGTGGCGTTGAAGTTACTTCTTCGAAGGTTCGTCGTGAAAGAATGGGCCATATCGAATTAGCCGCTCCTGTTACACACATTTGGTACTTTAAAGGAATTCCAAGTCGGATGGGCTTGATTTTGGATATGAGCCCTCGTTCTCTTGAAGAAATTATTTATTTTGCCAGCTACGTTGTAATAAATCCTGGTAATACACCGCTTGAAAAAAAGCAATTAGTCACCGAGGCCGAATATCGTCAATATCAAGATCAGTATGGTACTGATACTTTTGATGCGAAGATGGGCGCCGAGGCTATCAAGGAATTATTAGCTGAAGTTGATCTTGAAAAACAAGCTAAGGAATTAAAAAATGAATTAAAGGATGCAACCGGACAAAAACGGACTCGTGCTGTTCGTCGCTTGGACATTGTCGAAGCCTTTATCCAATCTGGCAACAAACCAGAGTGGATGGTTATGGATGTTATTCCGGTCATTCCTCCCGATTTGCGTCCAATGGTCCAATTGGAAGGTGGCCGTTTTGCTACTTCCGATTTAAACGACCTGTATCGTCGGGTTATCAATCGTAATAACCGTCTTAAGCGTTTATTGGACTTAAATGCTCCTGGAATCATTGTTCAAAACGAAAAACGTATGCTTCAGGAAGCTGTTGATGCTTTGATTGATAATGGACGTCGTGGACGTCCGGTTTCTGGACCTGGTAATCGTCCTTTGAAGTCGCTTTCCCACTTACTAAAAGGTAAGCAAGGACGTTTCCGTCAAAACTTGTTAGGAAAACGTGTTGATTATTCCGGTCGTTCGGTTATCGATGTTGGGCCTTTCTTGAAAATGAACCAAATGGGTCTTCCTCGCCAAATGGCTGTCGAATTGTTTAAGCCTTTCATTTATAATCGCTTAATTGAATTGGGAACAGAAAATGGTGGCGCAAATAATCTTCGTTCCGCTCGTCGCTTGGTTGAACGTCATGAAGATGTTGTTCAGGATGTCTTAGAAGAAGTTGTTAAAGAACATCCGGTTTTGCTTAATCGTGCACCGACTTTACATCGTCTTGGCATCCAGGCTTTTGAACCTGTTCTTGTATCTGGTAAAGCGATGCGTTTGCACCCATTGGTTACGACGGCTTATAATGCTGATTTCGATGGTGACCAAATGGCAATTCATGTTCCTTTGTCCGATGAAGCTCAAGCTGAAGCACGTTTGTTGATGCTGGCTGCTTCTCATATCCTGGCACCTAAGGATGGAAAACCAATTGTTGCTCCTTCACAGGATATGACAATTGGAAACTATTATTTAACCACTGAAGAAGCCGGCATCAAAGGCGAGGGGATGATCTTCTCTTCTGCTGATGAAGTCAAAATGGCTTTACAGAATCACGAAGTGGAATTGCACACTCGCATTGGTATTGCAGCTTCTAGTTTTGATAAAGCAAAGCCGTTTACTGATCACCAGCGCGCAAGAATTATGGTAACAACGGTTGGTAAAGTTATTTTCAATGAAATTTTGCCAGATGATTTCCCGTATATTAATGAACCAAAACCGGAAAACTTTAACGGCATCGACGATCGATTCTTCCTCGATCCTGGTACGGATATTATCGAATGGTTTAAAAACGAATCATTGAACGGACCATTTAAGTCTGGATTCTTATCAGATATCATTGCTCAAATTTATGCCCGTTACCAAGTAACTCGGACTTCTGTTTTGCTTGATGATATGAAAGATCTTGGATATGATATTTCAACTCGTTCTGGCTTGACCGTTGCCATGTCGGACGTTACAGAACTTCCTGAAAAGGCCGCAGTGCTTAAGGAAGCCCATGAAAAAGTTGCTAAAATCACTAAACAATTCCGTCGTGGTTTGTTGACTGATGACGAGCGTTATATTCAAGTTACTCAGACCTGGTCGGACGCTCAAGACAAGATCAAATCAATGCTGATTGCCTCCTTTGATTCAAAGAATCCAATCTTTATGATGAGTGATTCTGGTGCCCGTGGAAACATTTCCAACTTCGTTCAATTGGCTGGTATGCGTGGCTTAATGGCCGCTCCTAACGGTAAGGTTATTGAACTTCCTGTTACTGCCAATTTCCGTGAGGGCCTTTCTGTTTTGGAAATGTTTATTTCTACTCATGGTGCACGTAAAGGAATGACCGATACGGCTTTGAAAACGGCTAACTCTGGATATCTGACCCGTCGTTTGGTTGACGTTGCTCAAGAAGTTATCGTTCGTGAAGAAGATTGTGGTACGGATCGTGGCCTTGATGTTTCGGCAATTATGGATGGTAATGAAGTTATTGAACCACTTTATGATCGTATCTTAGGCCGATATGCAATGAAACCGGTTATTGATCCAAAAACCGGCGAAGTGATTGCCAAACAAAATGAAATGATTGACGAACATGTCGCTGGCCAAATCATTGATGCCGGCATTCAAACAGTTACAATCCGATCGATCTTTACTTGCCGTACCGAACATGGTGTTTGTGTTAAATGCTATGGCCGCAATATGGCAACTGGTGACATTGTTGAAGTTGGTGAGGCTGTCGGTACAGTTGCCGCTCAGTCCATTGGAGAACCTGGTACTCAATTGACGATGCGTACTTTCCATACCGGTGGTGTTGCTTTGTCTGAAGATATTACCCAAGGTCTTCCTCGTGTTCAGGAAATTTTCGAGGCCCGTAATCCTAAAGGCCGTGCGGAGATTTCCGAAGTAACTGGTAAGGTTACAAGTATCGAGGAGAATCCGGCCGATCGTACTAAAACAGTTACGATTGAGGGAGAAACCGATACACGTGAATATATTCTACCGATTTCTGCTCGTTTGCGAGTTGCCGAAGGTGATGAAATTCATCGTTCGGAAGCCATCAATGAAGGTCCTTTGGATCCTAAGGAACTTATAAAAGTTTCTAGTGCTTTAAAGACTGAGAATTACATGCTGGCCGAAGTTCAAAAAGTTTACCGTATGCAAGGTGTTGGCATTGCCGATAAGCATGTTGAGGTTATGGTTCGTCAAATGCTCCGCAAGGTTCGTGTGATGGATCCTGGCCAAACAGACTTGCTTCCTGGTGAATTGTTGGATATTGCTGACTTCCGTCGTGCAAATACCAAAGCAATTCTTTCAGGCCAAATGGCTGCCACGTCGCGTCCGGTTCTGCTTGGTATTACAAAAGCTTCTCTAGAGACTAATTCATTCTTGTCTGCCGCATCATTCCAAGAGACTACCCGTGTCTTAACGGATGCTGCTATTCGTGGCAAAAATGATCCTCTGGTTGGTTTAAAGGAAAATGTCATTATCGGTAAGGTTATTCCTGCCGGAACCGGTGTGGCCGAATATCGTCATATTAAAGACGAAGTCGTTGCTGCTCCAGTTGAACCATTGGAAAAAATCCCTACATTGGATGAATTGCAAAAGACATTTGATAAAGAACCTGCTTCTTCGACTGTGAATAAAGCAGGTAATAACACTAAGTAAATAGCCCCTTTTCCCTACCCACTGAATCTTCAGCGGGTTTTTTATATTTTTTTTCATTTTCCTATTGACCTTCGGCTTAAATGGCTGTAGTATATTTAAGTCAGCTCAGGGAGCGCGGCAGGGTTAAAAGATTTCTTTTCTCAAGAAATTGTTGAAAAAGTCTTGACATTCGCTTGCTTCTCTGGCATGATATAAAGGTTGCTTTTGAAGTGACGCAGCACTTTGAAAACTGAACAGAACAAAGACAAACAAATTGTGTAGGGATTCATTTCTATGTAAATAGATATGAACAAATTAATTAATTTGCGAAGTCAATTCGTAATACAAAAACAATAAATTACGTAACAACGTTTGGTAAAACAAACAGTCAGTAATTCATTATGAACGCTAAGTTCAAACTTTTTTAAATTGAGAGTTTGATCCTGGCTCAGGATGAACGCTGGCGGCGTGCCTAATACATGCAAGTCGTACGCTAGCCGCTGAATTGATCCTTCGGGTGAAGTGAGGCAATGACTAGAGTGGCGAACTGGTGAGTAACACGTAAGAAACCTGCCCTTTAGTGGGGGATAACATTTGGAAACAGATGCTAATACCGCGTAACAACAAATTACACATGTGATTTGTTTGAAAGGTCCTTTTGGATCGCTAGAGGATGGTCTTGCGGCGTATTAGCTTGTTGGTAGGGTAGAAGCCTACCAAGGCAATGATGCGTAGCCGAGTTGAGAGACTGGCCGGCCACATTGGGACTGAGACACTGCCCAAACTCCTACGGGAGGCTGCAGTAGGGAATTTTCCGCAATGCACGAAAGTGTGACGGAGCGACGCCGCGTGTGTGATGAAGGCTTTCGGGTCGTAAAGCACTGTTGTAAGGGAAGAATAACTGGATTCAGAGAAAGTTTTCAGCTTGACGGTACCTTACCAGAAAGGGATGGCTAAATACGTGCCAGCAGCCGCGGTAATACGTATGTCCCGAGCGTTATCCGGATTTATTGGGCGTAAAGCGAGCGCAGACGGTTTATTAAGTCTGATGTGAAATCCCGAGGCCTAACCTCGGAACTGCATTGGAAACTGGTTTACTTGAGTGCGATAGAGGCAAGTGGAACTTCATGTGTAGCGGTGAAATGCGTAGATATGTGGAAGAACACCAGTGGCGAAAGCGGCTTGCTAGATCGTAACTGACGTTGAGGCTCGAAAGTATGGGTAGCAAACGGGATTAGATACCCCGGTAGTCCATACCGTAAACGATGGGTGCTAGTTGTTAAGAGGTTTCCGCCTCCTAGTGACGTAGCAAACGCATTAAGCACCCCGCCTGAGGAGTACGGCCGCAAGGCTAAAACTTAAAGGAATTGACGGGGACCCGCACAAGCGGTGGAGCATGTGGTTTAATTCGAAGATACGCGAAAAACCTTACCAGGTCTTGACATACCAATGATCGCTTTTGTAATGAAAGCTTTTCTTCGGAACATTGGATACAGGTGGTGCATGGTCGTCGTCAGCTCGTGTCGTGAGATGTTGGGTTAAGTCCCGCAACGAGCGCAACCCTTGTTATTAGTTGCCAGCATTTAGTTGGGCACTCTAATGAGACTGCCGGTGATAAACCGGAGGAAGGTGGGGACGACGTCAGATCATCATGCCCCTTATGACCTGGGCAACACACGTGCTACAATGGGAAGTACAACGAGTCGCTAACCGGTGACGGCAAGCTAATCTCTTAAAACTTCTCTCAGTTCGGACTGGAGTCTGCAACTCGACTCCACGAAGGCGGAATCGCTAGTAATCGCGAATCAGCATGTCGCGGTGAATACGTTCCCGGGTCTTGTACACACCGCCCGTCAAATCATGGGAGTCGGAAGTACCCAAAGTCGCTTGGCTAACTTTTAGAGGCCGGTGCCTAAGGTAAAATCGATGACTGGGATTAAGTCGTAACAAGGTAGCCGTAGGAGAACCTGCGGCTGGATCACCTCCTTTCTAAGGATAATCGGAATACTACACTGATTTAGATATCAGATTTGTTTGTTTCAGTTCTGTTCGGTTTTCAGAGCGCCGCCCTGAAAACACAAGCAACTGGGGAATTAGCTCAGCTGGGAGAGCACCTGCTTTGCAAGCAGGGGGTCATCGGTTCGAACCCGATATTCTCCATTGGCAGTTTTTTTGCCAATTGTACATTGATAACTGAATAGTAATTTAATTTCTTGTTAATTAAAATCCTAATGTCTCTTACGACATCGAGACGTTAGGTAAATTGAACCGAGAAATTCACTTCGATAAAAGTAACTGAAAAGTTACCGCTAATAAAATCTAGAAATAGATCTCATAAATAATTTATTAGTTAATCGTCGATTTTTAATCGATAGGTTAAGTTAATAAGGGCGCATGGTGGATGCCTTGGCACTAGAAGGCGATGAAGGACGTGACTAACTACGATATGCCTCGGTTAGCTGTAAGTAAGCTTACCCGGGGGTTTCCGAATGGGGCAACCCGATCTTAATGATCATCATCTTTTTGAATTCATAGATTAGATGAAGCAAACGCTGTGAACTGAAACATCTCAGTAGCAGTAGGAAAGTAAAGAAATTTCGATTCCGTCAGTAGCGGCGAGCGAACGCGGAAGAGCCCAAACCTGGGTGCTTGCATCCAGGGGTTGTAGGACTGATGTTGAGTTACAAAGGTATAAGATAGCAGAAGCAGTTGGGAAGCTGTTCCAAAGAGGGTGATAGGCCCGTATGCGAAATCTTGTACTCTCTAATCAGGATCCTGAGTACGGCCCAGCACGTGAAATTGGGTCGGAATCTGGGAGGACCATCTCCCAAGGCTAAATACTAACTAGTGACCGATAGCGAACAAGTACCGTGAGGGAAAGGTGAAAAGAACCCCGGAAGGGGAGTGAAATAGTTCTTGAAACCGTGTGCTTACAAGAAGTTCGAGGCCGTTAATGGCTGAGAGCGTGCTTTTTGTAGAATGAACCGGAGAGTTACGATTGCGTGCAAGGTTAAGGTGTAAAGACTGGAGCCGTAGCGAAAGCGAGTCTTAATAGGGCGAATCAGTACGTAGTTGTAGACCCGAAACCGAGTGACCTATCCATGGTCAGGTTGAAGGTGGGGTAATACCTACTGGAGGACCGAACAAGTGGGTGTTAAAAAACCCTTTGATGAACTGTGGATAGCGGTGAAATTCCAATCGAACTCGGAGATAGCTGGTTCTATCCGAAATACATTTAGGTGTAGCCTTGCAATTAGCTTACTGGAGGTAGAGCACTATTTGGTCTAGGGGCCCTTCAAGGGTTACTAAAATCAGATAAACTCCGAATGCCAGATAAGTATGTGCAGGAGTCAGACGGTGAGTGATAAGATCCATCGTCAAAAGGGGAACAGCCCAGATCACCAGTTAAGGTCCCTAAATATATGCTAAGTGGAAAACGTTGTGAAGGTGCATAGACAACTAGGAGGTTGGCTCAGAAGCAGCCACCCTTTAAAGAGTGCGTAATAGCTCACTAGTCGAGTGCTCTTGCGCGGATAATGTACCGGGGCTAAGCATATTACCGAAACTGTGGATGCGTAAGCATGGTAGGATAGCGTAATTAACGCGATGAAGGATGACCGTAAGGACATGTTGGAGCGTTAACTAGTGAGAATTCCGGTATGAGTAGCGAAAGATAGGTGAGAATCCTATCCACCGAATGAGTAAGGTTTCCCCCGGAAGGCTCGTCCGCGGGGGGTTAGTCGGGACCTAAGGCGAGGCTGAAAAGCGTAGTCGATGGACAACAGGTTGATATTCCTGTACCGATATTTAATTGCCGAAGGAAGGACGCAGAAGGATAACACAGGCCACTATTGGATGTGGTTTTAAGCAGTTAGTCTTCATAAGAGTCAAATGCTTTTATGTTTAAGGATAAGCTGTGAATGTACCAAGTTTACTTGGAAATTGTGTGATTTCACGCTGCTGAAAAAAGTTTCGTAGGAAGAAAATATCGCCCGTACCGCAAACCGACACAGGTACTCGAGTGGAGAACACTAAGGTGAGCGAGTGAACTATTGTTAAGGAACTCTGCAAAATGAGTCCGTAACTTCGGAAGAAGGACTGCTGGTTTTATACCAGCCGCAGCAAATAGGCCCAAACAACTGTTTATCAAAAACACAGGTTTCTGCAAAATCGTAAGATGAAGTATAGGGGCTGACGCCTGCCCAGTGCTGGAAGGTTAAAAGGAGGACTTAGCTTCGGCGAAGGTCTTAATTGAAGCCCCAGTGAACGGCGGCCGTAACTATAACGGTCCTAAGGTAGCGAAATTCCTTGTCGGGTAAGTTCCGACCCGCATGAAAGGCGTAATGATTTGGGCGCTGTCTCAACAATAGACTCGGTGAAATTTAAATTCCAGTGAAGATGCTGGGTACCCGCGACAGGACGGAAAGACCCCGTGGAGCTTTACTGTAGCTTGATATTGAATGTTTGTGCTGCATGTGCAGGATAGGTAGGAGACTTTGAAGTCGGAACGCTAGTTTCGATTGAGTCACCCTTGAGATACTACCCCTGTTGTATGAACGTTCTAACTCTGATCAGTTATCCTGATCGAAGACAGTGTCTGGCAGGCAGTTTGACTGGGGCGGTCGCCTCCTAAAAGATAACGGAGGCGCTCAAAGGTTTGCTCAGAATGGTTGGAAATCATTCGTAGCGTGTAAAGGCATAAGCAAGCTTGACTGTGAGACTGACAAGTCGAGCAGGTACGAAAGTAGGACTTAGTGATCCGGTGGTTCCGTATGGAAGGGCCATCGCTCAACGGACAAAAGCTACCCCGGGGATAACAGGCTCATCTCCCCCAAGAGTCCACATCGACGGGGAGGTTTGGCACCTCGATGTCGGCTCATCGCATCCTGGGGCTGTAGTCGGTCCCAAGGGTTGGGCTGTTCGCCCATTAAAGCGGTACGCGAGCTGGGTTCAGAACGTCGTGAGACAGTTCGGTCCCTATCCGTCGTGGGCGCAGGAAATTTGAGAGGATCTGTCCTTAGTACGAGAGGACCGGGATGGACATACCTCTGGTGTACCAGTTGTTCTGCCAAGAGCACCGCTGGGTAGCTACGTATGGATTAGATAATCGCTGAAAGCATCTAAGTGAGAAACTAGCCTCGAGATGAGATTTCCCATTCGTCAGAAGTAAGACCCCTGAGAGACGATCAGGTAGATAGGCTAGAAGTGGAAGTGTAGCGATGCATGGAGCGGACTAGTACTAATAGGTCGAGGACTTAACCAAGTAAGTGGTTTGGTTCAATTGCTTGATTAACAGTGTTAAATTACTATTCGGTTATCAGTGCGCAAGTACTGAGTGTCGTATTTATTCCGATGAGGTCACACCTGTTCCCATTCCGAACACAGAAGTTAAGCTCGTCAGGGCCCAAAGTAGTTACAGGAACGCCTGTTGCAAGATTAGGTCGATGCGATGCAATTCACCCCTTTGGGTGTTTTTTTTTGCCTTCCTTTATTTGCCCTGTGTTAATTATCCTCACAGGATTTGTTTGCCTCAGCTGACGATCAGTATAATTAAGCAGGTATATGAGGGGAAAATGACAGAGATTTTATTTAAAAGGCAATTGAATCTTAGCGATCAATTTTTAACGAATTTAAAAAGTTATCAAGAAATTTTTTGGAAAAATCCTAGTTATGGAAGTGAACTTCTTGATTCAGATGTGAATCAAGAAACAGTTTTTCAAGCTAATCGTCGTTTAGAACGCTTTGCTCCTTATTTGGAATCGGTTTTTTCAGATACTAAGCAGAGTAAAGGCATCATTGAATCTCCAATTCAGAGGATGGATTCTATCAGGGATTTACTTTCTATTAAGGGTTCTCTCCTTATTAAGAGAGATGATTTAATGCCTGTAAGCGGTTCGATTAAAAGTCGCGGCGGAATCTATGAAGTATTATATTTTGCAGAAAAATTAGCGATTGATAATGGTTTTAATATTGAAAAAGATAAATATCAAGATCTCCAAAATGCTAAATATCGTAGCCTTTTTAATCAATGGCGAATCGAAGTTGCTAGTACCGGCAATCTTGGTTTAAGTGTTGGATTAATGGCCAGTACGCTCGGCTTCAAGGCAAGGGTTCATATGTCACACGATGCTACTGATTGGAAAATTAATAAGCTTCGACAAAATGGTGTTGAAGTTAAAATTTATGATGATAATTTTTCTAATGCTGTTGCAGCAGCTAGAACATCTTCTCAAAAGGACCCGTATAGCTACTTTATTGACGATGAGGGTTCTAAATTGCTTTTTGCCGGGTATGCCACGGCTGGTGAAAGAGTTAAGATACAATTATCCAGGATGCATATAGATGTCTCAAAGGATCATCCTTTAGTTGTCTACCTCCCGGCTGGTGTAGGCGGATCTCCCAGCGGAGTAGCTTTTGGCTTAAAATTACAGTTTGCCGATGCTGTTATTCCTATTTTCGTCGAACCCACACATATGCCATCAGTCCTCTTAGGAATGGCTAGTGGATTAAACCACGATATTTCCGTTTACGATGTTGGAATCGATGGTAAAACAGCAGCTGATGGTCTTGCTGTTGGCAGGCCCTCGATGATTGCCGGGCATTATATGAAAGATAAATTATTTGGTATTGCAACGGTTTCAGATTCCAATATGTTTGTTTATCAAGGAATGCTTAAAGAAATGGAAAATATTGAAGTAGAACCTTCTGCGGCTGTCGGAATACATGGATTAATTAAATCTAAGAAAATCCCGGAAATTCCAAATTCAGCAACGCACATGATCTGGTCTACCGGAGGCTCGATGGTACCAAAAGATACAATGAACCAATATCAAAATAAAGCAGTCGAAATCTTTGATACTTGGAAAGCTAAATGATTTTTTTCATTTCTGTGGGGATCTGTTCAGAGATTCTCGTTGGAAGGGTTACGTACTGTTTTTGACTCAAATTGTGAGCGATATAACTATGTAAGTATGTTGCTGCTTGTATAACCGATATTTTGTCACTTTTGAATTGTCCAAGAAAACCAGCTATTAATCCAGCTAACGTATCACCCATGCCACCAGTTGCTTGGAATGGGCCACCGATATTTAATTTGCTATATTCTTCCGATTTTTTGAGTGAATAAATTTCTGTGGCCGAGCCTTTCAAAACTAAGAAATCTATGTTTAATTCAGTCATTTTTTTATAGTTTTCGACTGGAATTTGCTCTGGAATCGATAAGCCCGAAACTCTTTGCCACTCGCCTTGATGCGGAGTTAGAATTGTTGTTGGACTTTTTGGGATATTTAAGCCATTTTTTCCAATCATTGAAAGAGCTGTTCCGTCAATGACTAAAAGATGTTTTGTTTTTACATTATTAAAAACCGTTTCCAATAAGTTAAGACTAAAGTCGGAATCTTCTAATCCTGATCCGAGTAAAATTACATCAGATTTTGCGATTGAATTGATTAATTTATCTTTTTTTGAATAATCTAAAAACATTGCTTCTGGTACTGATGACAGAAATGGTGTTCGATTGATCATATCTGAAGCAAGTGTCACAAGACCTGCTCCAGAATAAACGGCAGCTTTGCTTGCCATAATTGCGGCTCCGCCAAAGGATTGGCTTCCACATATTAAAAGAATCCGGCCATAGTTTGTTTTATTTGACTCGTTAACTCGTTTTTTTATTACTTTATAAAGGATTTCTTTTTTAATAATTGTTTTATTCATTCTTAACCTTGACACAAGCATATCGCAAAGACAAAACATTTTTTCGGAAACGTTTACATAAATAAAAATAATTCTTTTACTAAAAAAAAAGAGTTACAATGTGATTTATGGAAAAGAGGTGATTGTATGCCCAGTGGTACACTGAAGACCTTCCAATTCCTAGGTTTGACTTTTGATTGGACGACGATTATTTCAACGTCTGTGGCCTTCGTATTGGTTTTGGCAGTCGCAATATTTTTGTCTAGAAAATTAAGTATTCGTCCTGGAAAACGACAAAATTTTCTTGAATGGACTATTGATTTTACTAACCGTATTGTCAAGGACCAAATTCCAACGGCAGAAGGATCGACATATAGACTTTATATTTTTACGTTGTTTCTCTTTATATTTGTTTCGAATCAGATGGGCCTTTTTCTTCAATTTGGCGGTGATTCGGCACAAGTAAAAAGCCCAACAGCGGTTCCATTAGTTACCATGACAATGGCTTTGATAACATTAATGGTTGCACGTTTTGCTGGCGTTGGAAAGTTTGGCTATAAAGGTTATTTCAGGAATACTTATTTGGCACCTATTCCGGTCTTATTTCCTATTAATATTCTTGAACAGTTTACGAACTTTTTGACTCTGGGACTCCGGATTTACGGAAATATTTTCGCTGGTGAAATTCTGTTAACTTTGATTTCAGGATTCGCGCTGCCGAACAATACTCTCAGTTCGCCGATTAGTTTTATTTTAGCGATTCCGCTAGAATTAGCTTGGCAAGCGTTTAGTATATTAATTGGATCTATTCAGGCCTTTGTCTTTGCGACATTAACGAGTGTCTATATTTCTCAAATGGTCACCAAAGAATAAATGCAATCTTATTTTAAGAAGGAATAAAAGGAGTAAATTATGAATTATCTTGCTGCAGGTATTGCTTTATGTGGATCAGCCATCGGTGCTGGTATTGGAAATGGTATGTTAATGGCCAAACTAATTGAGTCCATTGCACGTCAACCTGAACTTGAAGGAAATTTAAGAACTAATATGTTCATTTCGATGGCTTTAGTTGAGGCTATGCCGATCATCGTTATTGCGATGTCATTTGTTTTAATCAACGAATAATTATTTAAGAAGGGATGACTAGTATGCTCACAACAATTGCAATTCAAATACCAGATGGTTCACCGATTTTCGTGTTGCTAACTTTCATCTTGCTCATGTTCATCTTAAAGAAGCTCGCTTGGGGTCCAATCACTAAAATTATGGATGCTCGAGCAAACCAAATTAATGATGATTTGGATTCAGCCGCTAAATCTAAAAATGAAGCGAAAAAGCTTCAAACTGTTGCTGATACAAACTTAAAGGAGAGCCAATCTCAAGCAACTGACTTAATGGAAAATGCTAGAAAATCTTCAGAAGAGCAAAGCAAGAAAATTGTTGATTTAGCTCAAGCTCATGCAGATTCTATTAACCGTCAGGCTCAGATTGATGCGCGCCAAATTAAGGATGAAGCACTTGATTCCGCTAAGGATGAGATCGCTGATCTATCCGTTTCGATTGCTTCACGTATTATCGGCAAAGAGATTACGACTGCTAAGCATAAGGTATTAATTGATGATTTTATTTCAGAACTTGAAAAGCAGCAAGAACATAGTTCTGTCAAGGAGAAATCCTAATGGCTTTTAACGAAAATAGAATTATTAATAACTATGCTGAAGCCTTAATGGAGGTTTCTGGGAAGCAAACCACTAAAGTTTTATCAGAGTTGCAAGCTATTGAACTTGTTTTTGAACATAATAAAGAACTTGCGCAAACTTTGGATGATGTGTCTGTTTCAAATGAACGACAGGAAGCTTTTATTGGAATATTGGGCAAGGAATGTTCTACGACAACGAGGAATTTTTTGGAGACACTTGCTGATAATCGCCATTTTGCTCTTTTAGAAGAGATCGTCGAGAATCTTGATCAGCGTGTTAGCGCTTCGAACAATCATTCTTTGGTAATTGCAAAGACTGCGATTCCGATCACGGTTGAACAAAGTAAGAAATTAAGTAAAGTTGCCCAGAAAAAGTTTGGCTACCAGCATGTTGAAGTAAAAAATGTTGTTGATCCTAGTGTAATCGGTGGCGTAATTTTAACTGCTGGTTCAAAAACTATTGATGGATCAATTAAGAACAAGTTAGTACAGCTGAATAGTCATATCAAACAAGCTGTCGGAAAGGAGTAATAGATGGCAATTAAATCAGATCAAATCAGTTCGTTGATTAAACAACAGCTGGAAAAATATGATGCTACATTAAAGATTGATGAAGTTGGAACTGTTACCTATGTTGGCGATGGTGTAGCACGTGCTAGTGGTTTGGCAAATGTTATGTCAGGCGAACTGGTTCAGTTTGAAAATGGCGTCTATGGGATGGCACAAAACCTTGAGGAGTCTGAGGTTGGAATCATCATTTTAGGTGAGTTCGATGGGATCAGTCAAGGCAATACCGTTAAGCGAACTGGCAAAGTTATGGAAGTTCCAGTTGGCGATGAAATGATTGGACGTGTTGTTAATGCGCTTGGCCAACCAATTGATGGAAATGGTGCAATTAAAACCCAGCATACTCGTCCGGTTGAATTTAAAGCGCCTGGCGTTATGCAGCGTAAATCGGTTTTTGAACCGCTTCAAACTGGTATTAAAGTTATTGATGCCTTAGTTCCAATTGGAAGAGGCCAACGTGAGTTGATCATTGGAGATCGTAAGACTGGTAAAACTTCTCTAGCGATTGATACGATTCTAAATCAAAAAGATCAAGATATGATTGTTGTTTATGTTGCCATCGGGCAAAAGGATTCAACAGTTAGAACTCAGGTTGAGACTTTGCGCGAAATGGGTGCTTTGGATTATACGATTGTTGTTTCTGCTGGCCCTTCGGAACCTGCTCCAATGTTGTATTTAGCACCTTATGTTGGTGCGGCACTTGGCGAATACTTTATGTATAATGGCAAGCACGTTCTTATTGTTTATGATGATTTGAGTAAACAAGCCATGGCTTATCGTGAACTTTCTTTGATTTTAAGGCGTCCACCTGGACGTGAAGCATATCCTGGAGATGTTTTCTATCTGCATAGCCGTTTGCTTGAACGTGCTGCTAAATTAAGCGATGAATTGGGTGGCGGTTCGATGACGGCTTTGCCGATTATCGAGACTCAGGCTGGTGATGTTTCGGCTTATATTCCAACCAATGTTATTTCTATTACCGATGGACAGATCTTTTTGGATGCTGATCAATTTTATTCTGGCAATCGTCCTGCAATTGATGCAGGAACTTCAGTTTCTCGTGTTGGTGGGGACGCCCAGATTAAAGCGATGAAGAAAGTTTCCGGTACTTTACGTCTTGACCTGGCTTCTTATCATGAACTTGAGGCTTTCGCTCAATTTGGATCGGATTTAGATGAACCGACACAGGCAAAACTTGCTCGTGGCCGTCGAACTGTTGAGGTTCTTAATCAGCCTTTACATCAGCCGATGCCTGTTGAACATCAGGTTATTGTTCTTTATGCTTTGACGCATGGATATTTGGATAATATTGATGTTTCCGATATTCAAAGGTTCCAAAAGGAATTAATTGATTTTGTTTCTGGAGATAAGTCGTATAAGAAGTTATTCGCTGTAATCAAGAAGACTGGAAACTTGCCCGACGAAAAAGAGATTAATTCGGCAATTGAAGCTTTTAAAAAGCATTTTTCTAAATCTATAGAACCAACTGATTATGTGGCCCCGTCAGCAAAGCAAGAGGCTGATAAATAATGGCTAGCCTTCAAGATATTCGTCGTCGGATTGATTCAACTAAAAAAACCAGTCAGATTACGAGCGCAATGCAAATGGTCAGTTCGAGTAAGCTTATTCAGATTCAGAAACATACATCTGGATATCTTGATTATGCCAATCATGTTGAAGCTATTGTTGCTCATCTTGCTTCGGCGCACTTGCTTGAGCATCAAAATGGCTCGTCGATTCCTTTTATCACGCAACGCCCGGTAAAAACTACGGCAGTTCTCGTGATTACTTCTGATCGAGGCCTAGTTGGTGGCTATAATAATCAAGTTTTGAAACAATCTGACCTGATCATGCGTGAGCAGAAGTTAACGAAGGAGAATACGGTCATTTTTGCACTTGGAGGTAAAGGTTCGGATTATTACGCTAAAAAAGGTTTTACGATTGCTTTTGAGAATCGGGATATTACCGATGTTCCAAAATTTTGGGAAGTTTCAGAGCTGGTCAAAGAAGTTACTAAACAATATGCTGCCCGCAAGTTCGATGCTCTCGAATTAGTCTTCAATCATTTTATTAATCGTTTGAGAAATGATGTTGTTAATCAGCAAATTTTACCGATAAGATCGGAAAATTTTCAACGTGATGATAAGGGCAATCTTACAGCTGATAAGTATAAAGGCCAATCTAGTATCTATGAATTTGAACCGGCACCAGAGAATCTGTTAAAAATTGTTTTGCCACAATTTGCGCAATCTTTGTTATACGGAGCTATTCTTGATGCTAAAACAGCAGAGCACGCAGCTTCTGCAAGTGCAATGAGGGCAGCAACAGATAATGCAAAGGATTTGATTTCTACCCTCGAATTGAAATATAATCGTGCTAGACAGGCGGCAATTACAACTGAGATCACAGAGATCACTGGTGGAATGGCTGCATTACAGTAAGAAAGGAGAAATAGATGGCAGAAAAGAAAACAACAAAAGCTACTGCTTCAAGTACAAGTAAAGTTGCTAAAAGAACTCGTGGTTCAAAGTCAACTCAAACCAAAGCCTCTGTTTCGAATAAAAAGAATTTGGCGCAGGGCACTGTCCTTCAGGTCATTGGACCAATTGTCGATGTCCAATTTCCTGATAATGCGAAATTGCCCGATATTAATAATGCGTTAAAGGTTCAGCAAGCTGATGGTTCTGAATTAACTATCGAAGTTTCAATTGATCTTGGCGATAGTGTTGTTCGGACAATTGCAATGGATTCAACAGATGGTTTGACTCGTGGTATGAAGGTTTTTGATACTGGTGCCCCTATTGAAGTACCAGTCGGAGAAGCTACTTTAGGGCGTGTCTTCAATGTTCTTGGCGAACCCGTCGATGGAGGAGATCCCATTCCGACCAGCGTTGCCCGACATCCAATTCACCGTTCGGCACCAAAGTATGACGAATTGGCGACTTCGGCCGAAGTACTGGAAACAGGTATTAAAGTTATTGATTTACTTGAACCTTATTTACGTGGTGGAAAAACTGGATTATTTGGTGGCGCTGGTGTTGGTAAAACTGTTTTGATTCAGGAACTAATTCATAACATCGCTCAGGGTCATAATGGAATCTCTGTCTTTACCGGAGTTGGCGAACGGACCCGTGAAGGCAATGATATGTATTACGAGATGAAGGCAAGTGGTGTTCTTAAAAATACTGCTATGGTCTATGGACAAATGAATGAGCCGCCTGGAGCACGTATGCGTGTTGGATTAACAGGACTAACGATGGCTGAAGATTTTCGTGACCAAGAAGGCAAAGATGTTCTTTTATTTATTGATAACATCTTTAGATTTACGCAAGCCGGTTCGGAAGTTTCTGCTTTACTCGGCCGTATTCCATCTGCCGTTGGTTATCAACCAACATTGGCTACTGAAATGGGCCAATTGCAGGAACGGATTACTTCAACCAAGAAAGGATCAGTTACTTCGATTCAGGCGGTTTATGTTCCAGCCGATGATTATACTGATCCAGCCCCTGCAACGACTTTCGCTCATTTGGATGCAACGACTAATTTGGAACGTGCTCTAACACAACAGGGCATTTATCCTGCTGTTGATCCGTTGGAATCTACTTCCAGTGCTTTGACACCTGATATCGTTGGTGAAGATCATTATGAAGTTGCCACACAGGTTCAACACTTTTTGCAGCGTTATAAGGAATTACAAGATATCATTTCGATTTTAGGAATGGATGAATTGTCCGATGAAGAAAAGACAATTGTTAATCGTGCTCGTCGTATCCAATTCTTCTTGAGCCAGCCTTTTTCTGTTGCGGAACAGTTTACTGGTGTTCCTGGACAGTATGTTCCGGTTGAAGATACTGTTCGTGGCTTTAAGGAGATTCTCGATGGTAAGCATGATGATCTCCCTGAAGAAGCGTTTAGAAATGTTGGTACGATAGAACAGGCAGTTGAAAAAGCTGAAAAGCTGAAAAGCTAGAATAGTTGGTTTATGGCAGAAGACGGTTCAACAACTAAAAATAAATTAACAATCAGCATCGTTACCCCGGATGGTACCGTTTATAATCAGTCGGATGTTAATTTGACCGTTTTGGATACTTCTATTGGGCAACTGGGTATAATGGCAAACCATGTACCGATTGTTGTTGCTCTTAAGATCTCGCAAATGCGCATTCATCGTGGTGAAAATGAAGATTTGTACACGGTAAATGGTGGTTTCGCTGAATTTAGTAATAATGTATTAACCGTTGTTGCAGATTCGGCTGAAAATGCTAAGGATATCGATGTTAACCGCGCTCAAGCTGCTGAGCAACGGGCTAAGGCCCGTGCCCAAAATGCGAAGACTGCTGACGAGAGAGCTCGTGCTCGAGTGGCTTTGGCTCGAGCAATTAATCGAATCAATACTTCAAAAGTTCGGTAAAATAAGTTCTGATAAAAGCACAGTTTACTGTGCTTTTTTTGTATACAATCAATTACATGCAAAGTTTATTTCAATTTATTTTTACACTTATTTGTATATATATGGCTTTTTGGAGTTTACAAAATATTGAATTTGAAAAGTTTGTTTTAAAGGATGCTAGGCATCAGGTTAGATTGCTACGTGCTTTTTTAGCGATCATTATTGGCTATTTTGTTGCCAATTTCTTTTTGACTATGGGAAATTTAATCATCACTTTTAGCCAAAGTTTTCAACGTTAGAGAAAAAATGCCGTGCTATAATTGACAGCGAGGTTTTATGGCTAAAGATATTGGAATTGATTTAGGAACAGCGAATGTCTTGATCTATGTTGAAGGTCAAGGAATCGCTTTAAACGAACCATCGGTAGTTGCAATTGATGCTAAAACTGATAAAGTTTTGGCGATTGGCTCTGATGCTTATAAATGGATTGATCGTGGAAATCAAGATATTCGTGTTGTCCGTCCGCTAAAAGATGGTGTTATTTCTGATTTTGATGCGACCGAAGCAATGCTGACGACTTTTGTTAATCAGCTGCGAGTCAAAGGATGGATGAGCCGCCCTAACATTATGATTTGTGCTCCAACTAATATTACAGAAATCGAAAGAAAAGCTATTATTCAGGCTGCTCAATCTGCCGGCGGTGCTAACGTTTATCTTGAATATGAACCAAAAGTAGCGGCTGTCGGTGCTGGTTTAGATATCTTTGATTTTGTCGGCAGTATGGTAATCGATATTGGTGGTGGTACGTCTGATATTGCTGTTCTATCTGGTGGAGATATCGTTGCTAGCCGATCTTTGCGGATGGCCGGAGACCAATTGACTCAGGATATTATTCGTTATTTACGTCTTCAGTTTGGTATATTGATTGGGATGCCGATGGCTGAGAGAATTAAACAGGACGTTGGTTCTTCTTTACAAGTTACCAACCCAATCGAGATGACAATTCGCGGCCAAGATTTAAATGATGCTAATTCAGTTAAAGGACTGCCAAAACAAGTTACGATTGATTCTAATGATATTGAAGAAGCAATGCACGCTACTTTAAATACAATCGTTCGTTCCGCTAAAGAGATTCTTGGTGAGATTCAGCCTGGCCTTGCTGGCGATATCATCGATCGTGGGATTATGCTTACAGGCGGAGGCGCTTTGCTTGGTTCAAAAGTTAAGGGCGGTGGCATTGATACGCTATTGCAACAAGAGTTACATGTACCGGTAAATATTTCTGATTCTCCGCTTGATAATGTTGCTAAGGGCGCTGGAACCTTATTGGAGTATGCAAAGCGTGAACGCCATAATTCGCATCAAATCTTAGGGATTGGAAACCCATCCTACAAGAAAAAGCTTGATCAAGAAACTCAAATTGAATCAAATAATATTCATATCAACAAAGTAGAGAATTAACTGAATGTCTAATCATGAAAAAAATTATCAAGTAGAATTGGTTGAAGACGGAGCGATTATTAATGTTCAAATTGCTGGTAAGACAATCGGCAATGTAACTTTGGAAAACAATTTGTATTTGGCTAAAAATTCTTGGGATAGTTTTCTTGGTGATTTTAAGAAACAGGATCAGGCTGTAATGGCTGTAATTTCCAATTTTAATTTACGACAAGCTTAATAATTAATAAATAATGCAGAATTTAAATTTAAAAAACAGAGGAACAACTTTTCATTGGCGAGATGATTCACGAATTGATTGGCGAATCATTTTTGTTGTGATTGCTTTAATGGGAATTGGTTTTGTTGCCTTATTTTTGGCGCTAAAAGCTGATTCGAGCGGTTCAATAATTAAATCTATGTTTGTCCAATGCTTGTGGTGGGCATTCGGATGGAGTATTGCCATCTTTTTGATGCATCTTGATTCACAGCAACTTTTTAGATTTGCTCCAGTTGCTTATGCTTTGGGGATTTTTCTACTAATTTTTGTTTTGTTTGCTTATAGCAGATCTCTTGAAGCAACGACTAATGCGAAATCTTGGCTGGCAATAGGCAGCTTGACTTTCCAGCCTTCGGAAGTCATGAAACCGGCTTTAATTCTAATGCTGGCAAGAGTTGTTTATTCTCATAATCAAAATTATTCTATTCATACAGTTCGTTCGGATTTCTTACTGATTGCAAAAATGTCTGCAATGACAATACCTGTTATTGTTTTGATGCTCTTGCAACATGACTTTGGTTCGACTTTGGTCTTTATCGCTATTTTTGGAGGCATTTTTATTGTTTCTGGCATTTTGAATCGTATTTTAATACCTATAGTTGGAGCATTTGGAACGATTGCCGCATTGGCTATTTTTGCCGTTACGACGACTCCCGGAAGAAATTTTCTAACTCAACTAGGATTTGAGTCATATCAATTTGCACGAATTGATGATTGGCTCGATCCAAGTGGCAATGATACAAATTCATCTGGATATCAACTTTATCAATCAATCAAGGCGATTGGTTCTGGTCGTATTTTTGGAAATGGTTTAAATAATATTACGGTTTATGTCCCGGTTCGCGAGTCTGATATGATCTTTTCCGTCATTGGTGAGGGCCTGGGTTTTGTCGGTGGTTTTGTTCTGATCGCTCTTTACTTTTTCTTGATTTATAGCATGATACGGCGAGTTTTTGATACGAAAAATTCTTTTTATGCTTATGTTGTTTCCGGGGTTGTCTTAATGATTTTGTTCCATGTTTTTGAAAATATCGGAATGAGCATTGGCTTAGTACCATTAACTGGAATTCCTTTACCCTTTATTAGTCAGGGAGGTTCTGCCTTAATAGCGAATATGATTGGAATTGGCTTAACTTTAAGTATGCAATATCATAATTTCACAAGTGAATTCGCCAAGAAAGAGACTAATTTCAAATGATCGATGATCAGATAACTTTAGTTAAAAACACAGTTGTTCAAGCGAGAGATAAACTATCGAATGGACAAATTTATCAGTCTCTGAATGGTCAATTGGAGAATTTGGTTAGCCGTTTATCTCAAAGGTCTAAAACGATTGTGAAACCTGTTGATGATGGCGATACTGCCTTGGCTTTGATGCAGAAGACGGCCGAAAAATTCATTCAAGTGAAGAAAGTTTTATTGACAGATGATCAGCTTTTTGAAGTATTGAGACAACTAGCTTCCACTAATCCGGCTTATCGTGATCGAGGAGCCTTTTATTTTTTGACGGATTTAATTTCTAATAAAGCCCTGAGTTCTGAACAAATGCGTTGGATAGCTAACTATTTGGTTGCTGACGACAGACTTTTTGGTCATATTTTAGAACCTTTGAATGACGGCGTTTTTCAAAGGTCGTTCTCGCTTTTGGTTTTGGGACAGTTATTAAGTGCTGATGGCCAAATTCATTTTATTGATACTCAATTGAGAAATCGAATTATCAACCAAGTTATCGCTTATTCGCTTCTTGAACACGATGGTCGCGGTTTTGTTGGCGAAAAAGGGTGGGCACACGCTTTTACCAATATTGGGAATGTCTGGGATCTCTTATGCACTAATCCGTCAGTTAAACGTTCTGACAAAATTTTGTTATTGGCTTCATTACTGGTTGGCTATCACAATTGCCCGGTTCCTTTTGTTGCTGGAGAAGATTCTAGAATTGTTGCTTATTTGGCCAATATTACTAACTTAAACGAAATTTATGAAGACTACTTTTTGCGTGTACTTAAGTTTTGGCATCAGGGTCTAACTGCTCAAATGACTGTTGCTACTGAAGCCGGCTGGAACAAAATTTATAACCGCAATCGGCTTTTGCAAGTTTTGCTTTTGCAAAAAGATAGCTTTCCCAGCTCGATTATTGATTATATTCAAAGTACTAGAGATTATTTAAACTGATTGACAAGTTTGTGAATATGTGAGATTCTTAAGATTCTAGAATTTCTTTTTTATTTTTAAATAGGAGCAGATATGGCAGAAAAAATACGTGTCGGTCTTTTTTTCGGTGGGAATTCATCTGAGCATGATGTTAGTAAGCGTTCGGCTAAAAATTATTATGACGCACTGGATCCGGAAAAATATCAGATTTTCCCTGTATTAATTTCTAAAAAAGGAGTCATGATTAACAGTGAGACTTCAAAGCGGGTTCTCCTTGGCGGCAGTGAAGACGAGCTTTTAGCAACTCTTCCAGAACAAAATTCCGGTATTTTTGGACCAATCGATTCAATTAGAAATTTAAAATTGGACGTTTTGTTTCCCTCGGTTCATGGAAATCTTGGCGAAGATGGAACTTTAGCAGGGCTGTTTCGCTTGGTGAACATTCCTTATGTTGGATCGGGACTTAGAGCCCATGCAATCAGTTTTGACAAAGTTATCACTAAAGAGTTGATGACTGTTAATGGTATTCGAAATACGAAATATATTGTTATTTTTCAAAATGATAAAAACAAGCCTGACTGGGATGATGTGAATAAAAAACTTGGTAAGGTCGTCTTTGTTAAGGCTGCTAATCAGGGTTCTTCGGTTGGTGTTTCTCGAGTCTCCAGTGCCGAAGAATATAAAAATGCTTTGAACGATTCTTTTCAATACGATGAAAAATTATTAGTTGAAAAAGCTGTTGAGAGCCCAACTGAGTTGGAAATTGGTTTGCTCGGGAACGATAATGTTGTTACCAGTCCAATTGGTGCACATTGGGCCCCCGGTCAAGATCACGGTAATGGATGGTTTGACTATAAGAACAAATTTGTTGATAATTCAAAAATGAAGTATCAGATTCCGGCCAAAATCTCCCCGGCCAAAAGTAAGGAACTTAAAGAGATGGCTGTGAAGGCCTATAAAGTGCTTGGAATTAAAGGATTTGCCCGGATTGATTTCTTGATGAGCAAGGACGAAGAAATTTTCTTAAGCGAGCCTAATACGCTGCCAGGAAATACAAATATGAGTCTCTTTCCGATTCTGTTTGAATCGATTGGAATGAACCGGAGCCAGCAAGCGGAAAAACTAATTCAATTAGCTTTTGAGGAGTTTAAACGCGAACAAAATATTAGTTATTCCTTTAAAGAACTTGGTTCGGAAAAACTTGGGCAATTTGATATTAAAAAATGAAGTAAATGCCCAGAGGTGGGCATTTTTGTTTGTGCTTGAAAACGACTGTTAAAATAAAAGCAATGACAAAAACACTTTTATTAATTGATGGTAATTCTTTGGCTTTTAGAGCTTTTTATGCTATGTACAATCAGCTTGACAGGATGGTCGCTCATACTGGACTGCATACCAATGCTTTGGTTGCTTTTAACAATTTTTTTGATCAGGTTGTTGAAAAAATGAATCCTGATTACGCTCTGGTTGCTTGGGATGCTGGAAAAGGAGCGACAACTTTTCGCGCTAAAATTTTTGATGATTACAAAGGTGATCGGCAGGCTACACCGCCGGAATTATCAGAACAATTCCCTTATTTAAGGAAAATGGTTGATTTGCACGGAATTCATTCTTATGAACTACCCGGCTTTGAGGCCGATGATATTATTGGTACCTATTCAAAGATTGCTGGACAGGCGGGCTTTAAAACAACAATTATCACCGGAGATCGGGATTTAACTCAATTAGTAACCGACGATGTTTCTGTGAATGTTACTAAAAGAGGCGTTACCGAATTGGATAGATACACGCCAAAATTTTTGGCGGAAAAATGGGGTGGAATTACTCCGAGCCAGGTTATTGAAATGAAGTCGCTAACAGGTGATAATTCCGATCATTATCCTGGCGTCACGAAAGTCGGTGAAAAAACGGCGATTAAATTATTAAATGAATTTGGAAGTCTTGATGGAATTTATCGGCATATCGATTCAATGAAGACTTCAAAATTAAAGGAAAATCTCCTAAATGATAAAGAATCGGCTTATCGTGCACATAAATTAGCTACTATTCGGACAGATGCACCGGTTGAATTGAAAATGGAGGAATTAGTTAATCAGCCAATTAATTTCAAAGAATTAATTCCGTTTTATGAGGAATTGGATTTTAAGGTCCAATTAGCCAAAATTCATTCAATGCAGAAATCTGGCATGATTGGACAAAATCAGGAAGAAGAGAAAAGTGTTCGGGTCACGGAATTAAAGGCAGCCAATCTTGATCATTTATTAGAAATTAAAAATTATTTAACCGTTTATTTCCAAACTGATTCTGACAATTATCACATCGCCAAAATTTCAGCTTTTGTAGTTGGAAATGAGGATGATGGTTACTTTGCAAGCAGGGATCTTGAGCTTTTGAATTCGTCAGTATTAAGAGAATTGTTTAAAAGCGATTTGCCGAAATATGTTTTTAATGCTAAAGAGTTAACTGTTTTGCTTAATCGTATGGGACTGCAAATTAATAACTTAGATTTTGATTTTTTGCTAATCTCTTATTTACTAGATACAACGGATAACGATAATCAATTAGCTACTTTGGCAAATCGATTCAATGTTTTTCTTGAGTCGGATGCTGAAGTTTATGGAAGTGGGGTTAAGTTTAAAATCCCGGAAAATGATGAAACTTTATTTTCTCACATGGCAAATAAGGCTTCAACAATTAGCAAATTATATGATCCATCTATGAAAAAACTTTCCGATCATAAGCAGGTTGAATTATATCGTCAAATAGAACTGCCGTTGTCAAAAGTTTTGGCTTCGATGGAAATCAATGGAATTAAGCTCGATCAATCAGAGCTAAAAGAACTTGGTCAGGAATTCAATCAACGTATTTTTGAATTAGAGAAACAAATATATGAGGAGGCTGGTCAGGAATTCAATATTAATTCACCGAAGCAATTGGCCGACCTTCTCTTCGCCCATATGAAAATACCGCCGATCAAGAAAACTAAAACTGGCTATTCGACGGCTGCTAGTGTGCTTGAAGAATTAGCTGAAAAATATCCTTTTGTTGGTTTGATTTTGCAGTATCGACAATTAGCAAAACTTAATTCAACGTATGTGAAAGGCTTGTTGGAAGTTGTAAATCCCGAAGATAGCAAGATACATACCCGCTATTTGCAAACGCTAACACAAACTGGGCGACTTTCTTCGGTTGACCCGAATATGCAGAATATTCCGGATCGCGATGAAGAAGGCAAACGAATCCGAAAGGCTTTTGTTCCAAGTCATCAAGGATGGGAAATTTTCGGTGCTGATTATTCTCAGATTGAATTGCGTGTTTTGGCTCACGTCACTGGGGATGAAAACTTAAAAAACGCTTTTGAATCAGGAGAGGATATTCATGCAGCCACGGCTCGTTCGATTTTTGGTCTTAGTGCTGATCAAAAAATTACTTTCGATCAGCGCCGCCGCGCCAAGGCTGTTAATTTTGGGATTGTTTATGGAATTTCCGATTTTGGTTTAGCTCAACGTCTGGGGATTTCAAGAATTGAAGGGAAAGAGATTATTCAGACTTATTTTCATGAATTTCCAAAGGTTAAAACATGGATTGACTCGATTATCGCTTTAGCTCATAAGCAGGGGTACGTTGAAACAATTTCCCAGCGTCGTCGTTATTTGCCCGATATTCATAGCAAAAATTTTAATTTAAGATCTTTTGCAGAAAGGACCGCTACTAATACACCAATCCAAGGTTCAGCGGCTGATATCATCAAAATTGCCATGATTAAAATGCAGCGAGCGCTGGACGACAACCACTTGAAAACGAAGATGCTTTTGCAGGTTCATGATGAATTGATTTTCGAGGCTCCGAATCAGGAAATCGATACTCTGGAAGAACTTGTTCCAAAAGTAATGGATTCAGCCGTTAAACTAGATGTTCCTTTGCGTGTTGAAGCGCATCATGGAGTTAATTGGTATGACGAAAAATAAATTTGATAATCGTGCCGACAAGCTTGGGGAAAGTTGGGATTTGTTAAACAAAAAAGGCCAAAAAATCGGGCTGAAGCATCGCGGCGAACCTTTTAGGCCCGGCGAATGGCATTTACTTGTTAATGCGACTATTTTTAATTATCAACATGAGATTTTAATGCAGCAACGTTCCTTTAATAAAATTGGGCGACCCGGCGAATGGGATCTTGAGACCGGCGGTTCTGTTTTGTCCGGTGAAGATTCTCTAACGGCGATCAAGCGAGAAGTTAAAGAAGAAGTCGGCCTTGAACTTAATTTTTCTGAAGAAAATTTTGTTGAAACTTTTCGTCATTGGCCGGTTTTTGACAATTGGTATGTTGTCAAATACGATTTATCGATTAGTGATATTAAGATTCAAAAGTCTGAACTCGAACAAGCAAAATTTATGCCTTTTAGTGAAGCAGTTAATTATTTATCACCTGATTATCTGCCTTATCTTTTGAAAGCTGATAAAAAATTATTTGGAGGGAAAAATGCCTGAATTACCGGAAGTTGAAACGGTCCGTCGTGGATTAAAAAAATATTTTGAAAATGAAAAAATCAAAGATTTGAAAATTATTTATCCAAAACTATTGGATAGCGATCAGACGGAGTTTGTCCAAAAAGTTGTCGGGTCAAAGGTTTCCCGTATTGATCGACGCGGAAAGTTTTTGCTTTTTCGTCTTGATAATCAATTGACTATTGTTTCTCATTTGCGTATGGAAGGAAGATATTCGGTTGAAAATTCTCAGGAGTCTCCTCATAAACATACAGAAATGATTTTTAAACTGGATAATGGTAAACAGGTCTTCTATGATGATACGAGAAAATTTGGAAAAATGAAGCTGGTGAAAAGCGGCAACGAAGCAATTGAAGTCAAGTCGATTGGATCAATGGGTCCGGAACCTATCGAAACAGATTTAACACTTGATTATTTCTATAATCGTTTGCAAAAATCCAAAAAAGCTATCAAAGCCTGGCTTTTGGATCAAAATAATGTCGCTGGGATTGGAAATATTTACGCTGATGAAGTGTTGTGGCTCAGCAAAATAAGCCCTTTGCGACCGACTAATGATATTAGTAAAGAAGAAGCTGACAATTTGCGAGAAAATATAATTCAAGAATTGGCTTTTGCAATTAAAAATGGCGGTTCAACCGTTCATTCTTTTATCGATGCGTCCGGTCATACAGGGCGTATGCAGGATAAACTTCATGCATACGGACGAGCAGGCCAACCCTGCGAGCGCGATGGAGGAGAATTAATTAAAATTAGAGTTGCACAAAGGGGAACGACTTATTGTCCGAAATGTCAAAAATAAAGATGAAAAAAATTGGTTTAACCGGTGGCACCGGTAGTGGGAAAACAACTGTTTCCGACATTTTCCGTGAACTCGGCTATACGATTATAGATGCTGATCAAGTAGCTCGTGAAATAGTTATGCCAGGGCGCCTTGAATTAGAGGAAATCAAAAATGCTTTTGGATTATCGGTTATGAAAGGTGCTTCCTTAAACCGCAAAGAATTAGGAAAGATTGTTTTTTCCGATCCAAAAGCTCTAAAGACATTGAACTCAATTACACACCCCTCTATTAGGCAATTGATGCAGATGCGGATGGAATTTTTTGAAAACGAAGGGAAAATCAAAACTCTGATTCTTGATATACCTTTGCTTTATGAGGGCGGATGGCAAGATGAAATGGATTCTGTGATTGTTGTTAATACCGATAAAAAGACGCAGTTGAGACGCCTTATTATGCGTGACCATATTTCCGAACAGCAGGCAATTAATCGGATTGCAGCCCAAATGCCCTTGGAAGATAAAGTTAGTATGGCTGATTTTGTCGTGAATAATTCTAGTGATAAAACCAACTTAAGAGAGTGCGTGTTAAAATTTATTTCTGAAAATAAGCTAAATCCATGATTGAAAGACAAACACAATTGAATGCTTATTGGAATTTTATTGTTAATCCGATTAGGTTTGACAACAATGATCTTAAAAATTTGACTCGCTTTTATCTTCCGCTAATTGGAGTCGATTCTTTTTCGGCTTATTTTCAATTATTGGACTCGAGCGAAATGTCATATCAAATAAATGATTTGCTGGATTTGCTAAATATTTCTTTGACCGGATTCGATGATGCGAGAAAAAAACTCGAAGCTACCGGTTTGTTGAATAGTTATTTAGATGATCGAACTTTGCTTTTCAACTTGAAAAAACCACTTTCGGGGGATGATTTCTTTTCCGATGATTTGTTATCGAGCTTTTTCTTCAGTGTTGTTGGCGAAGAACACTTTCAAAGAATTGTTAATGAAACAAAAAAATCCTCTCCGAAATTCTCTGGAATCAAGCTTGATGCGAATTTTTATGAAGCTTTCGGTAATTTATCATTAAAAAAGCCAAAAACGGATCAATCTCAATTCAAAAAAACAAAAAAAACGTCTCCGAATATCGAAGCCGAGGATTTTAATTTTTCTATTATTGAAGATAATTTAAAAAAATATGGTGTTTCTGAAACAGAAATAGTCAAAGAACACAATTTTATTATTTCGCAACATTTAATTTATGGTTTTTCCGAGGAACAAATCCTTGATCTATTGGCAAATTCTCTTTTGATCGATAAAAAAACGATTGAACACAGTCTTTTTCGTCAGCAAATTAATAAATTATCCATTAAACCGCAACAAACTAAAGCAGAGGGCAATTCTAGTCTTTCTGGGCAGTTATCTAGCGACGAGCAACAACTAGTCAAAGCGGCGCAATCGCTTGCTCCTTATCAATTTTTGGCTCAATTAAAGCAGATTAATGGGGGAATTGTAACAAGTTCCGAGCAAAAAAATCTGGAACATCTATTTGACTTGGGATTAGCGCCTGATGCGATTAATATTTTGGTTCATGAAGTTATAATTGGAATGGAATCAACTAATCTTCCTGCACCTCTTTCCCAAGCAATTGCTGATTCTTTTTTGCAGTCAAAAGTCAAGAATGCCACAGAAGCAATTTTGTCAATTAAGGCCCGACAGAAAAAACAGAATGAAAAACATAATTTCAAAAGTGGACCGGTTCAAAAGGAAAAGAAAATAGATTACGGAACCGCTGAGAAAATCGATAATCAAGTTGCTTTAGATGCGTTAGCAAAATATCAGCATGAGAAGAAGAACTCATGAATTTAAGCGAAATATTAAAAAACCCACAAGTCAATAAATTTGTTACTGGAAATAATCTGCAAGACAAAAAGCAATTGCTAAAAGATAATGCAGATGTTCTCATTGACTTTATTAACCAGATAAAGCAGCCTTTGTTTCCGGATTATTATCCTGAGCTCTTTTTAGTTAACGACACGATTAATATTTTTTATGAAAAATCTGCTAGTACCGTTTCCGAAAGCCAATTGAGGATTGGCCAATCCAAAGAGTTGGCAAAGGTTACTTTTGCTGATTTTAAGGTTGACGAACAAAGGAACAAGGCTTTGATAGCCTCAATTGCTTTTTTTGAGGATTATAAGGCAAATCAGCAATTTAAGAAGGGGATTTATCTTTGGGGCAATTTTGGTGTTGGAAAAAGTTATTTAATGTCGGCTTTGCTCAATGAACTGTCTGCCAAGGATATTGAAACAGCTTTTGTCAACGTTTCTGCTTTAATTAATCGTTTAAATGAAATCCAAATGCTTGAAAAACAGCGTTTGATTCGCAAAATTTCGCACAGTCAGGTTCTTGTTTTTGATGATCTGGGAGCTGGTGATTTAACGACTTGGGTACGCGATAACGTTATTGGAGCAATTCTTGACGACCGAATGAATTATCAGCGACCAACTTTTTTTACATCCAATTTTGATATAAAGTCGTTACAGGAACAGTATCTTTCCGTCACCCGTGGAGTTTCAGAACCAATCAAGGCGGAACGAATCATTGAAAGAATCAAATTTTTGAGCGAGCCGATTAAAATGGGCGGCCAAAGTCGGCGCTGATTAATTAGTCGATATAAACTGTAAAAATAACTCGCGACTTATCATCGGACTGGTATGAGCATTCGGTTCCTCTATGAGTTTGCTGTTGAATTTCCTGAGCCAGGAAACCGGCTTCAAGAAAATATGAAGGTTCATCAATAGCGGCGGTCCTTAATTTAATTGCTTCGCCTGTTAGAAGCCAAGTTTCCTTGTTTTCTTTTTGAGAAGAAATTTGAATGTCTCCCCAGCCAGCGGCTGAAAAAAATTCTTGGATACCATTTAACGTTTTTGTATAAAATTGTCGGGCAACTTCTTTTCCTGCGTAATAAAGGATGTCATTAGCATCGTCATCTAAAATATCATTTAAAATTCCGTCGCGTAATAAGGCCAGCGAAAAGGCTGTTTGATTATTTGAAAATTTTGAAAGGTTTTTATAAGCGTCTTTCTTCACACCAATTAGTATAGCTTTTTGTAACGAATCAGAAAAGTTCCATAAACATTCTATACTTAAGACATGGATAATCGAGGAATTGGATACATAGATTCTGGCTTGGGCGGTTTGACTGTCGTCCGCGAAGCTTTAAAACAATTACCGAATGAATCGGTTTATTTTGTGGGTGATGAAGCGCGAATGCCTTATGGTCCGCGGCCGACTGCTGAAATTCAGAAATTTACCCTGCAAATGGCTGATTTTCTAGTTAAAAAACATAATATTAAAACATTGGTCGTTGCTTGCAATACGGCAACTGCACAGGCTCTTCCCCAATTAAAAGAGCATTTGGAAATACCGGTTATTGGTGTGATTTCTGCTGGAGCGATTGGTGGTCTCGAGGCGACAAGAAATTTGCATGTCAATGTAATCGGAACTCAATCGACTGTTGAATCGAAAGTTTATTACGATCAACTGATGGCTTTGAATTCTGATTTGATTATTGAACAAAAAGCTCTGCCTGAATTTGTTCAACTTGTCGAAAGCGATATGGCTGGAACTTCTCAGGGAAAACAAATTGTTTACCAAGCAATTCATAATTGGATGGAAGAGAGTATCAATGGTAAAAAAGCCGATACCCTGGTTTTGGGATGTACTCATTTTCCTATTTTGAAAAAAGAAATTCAGGTGGCAGTTGACAAAGATGTAACAATTGTCGATCCGGCTTTAGCAGAAATTCGCCAAATGATTGAAGTTCTTCGAAAAAATAATGCTTTTCATGATTCAAAAGATATTAATCACCACGAAAAAGATATTTTTTATACAACGGGAAATATTGACCGTTTTTCCAAATTTACTTGGAAATGGCTCGATGATAACGATTTAACAATTAAAGAACTGCATATTGACCAAAAAGGTCTAAAAGAATGAAATATTTAATCTTTAGCGACACACATGGTGATAGAGCTGAATTTCAGGCAATTCTCAATCATTATCAAAACGATCCGGAGATTGTTTCTATTTTTTATAATGGAGACTCTCAATTTGAATCGGATGATCCAATTTGGGAAAATATCCATGTCGTTCTAGGCAATATGGACCCCTTTGCTAGCGATTATCCAATTGAAAATGTTTATAAAAATAAAATTGACAATATAATTATTTATCAGACACATGGACATCTGGCTTACGTAAACAATGGTTTTGAAAAACTTGATAGGTTAGCGGGCAGGTATCATGCCAATATTGTTTTATTTGGACATACTCACGTTATCCTGGCTGAAAAATACAACGGGAAGTTATTTATAAATCCGGGTTCAACTACATATCCCCGTGGGCCACAACGATCAATTGGTGGAACATACGTGATTCTAACTGTTAGTAAAGCAGAATTTATTGTTGAATATTTTTCGCGGGATTTTAAGGAAATATCGTTTTTGCGTCAGGCTTTCTCCAGATAATTCGTCTTGAAACCAGTTATAATGTAAGAAATAGGAGGACATATGAATATTGGCCAAATAGCAGGATTAATTGCTGCGATTGCTTTTGCGGTACTCGTAATTGCGATTGTCGTTGTTTTGATTTCGATTAACCAGACAATAAGAATTCTTAAAAAACATATTGAGCCAATCGCAAGCGATGCTGATCAAATTACTGCCACTACTAAGTCACTTCTAAATGACCTGACAAGTAAGGTAGAACGCTTGGACCCAGTTGTCCAGGCAACAGCGGATTTAGGCTCGACTGTTAGCCACTTTACGGATAAGATTAATAAAAAAAAGACTGAAGTTGTTGACAAAAAAGCAAGAGCTTGGAAAATGGTTAATAATTTGGCTGATTCGACAATTAAATCCGGCGTGATCTTCAGCGCAGGAGAAGCAGTATTCAATCGATTCAAAAAGAGTCGAGCAAAGAAGAAAGGATAATAAAAATGGCAAAAGGATTGGTAACAGGCATCTTGGCAACCGCAGCAGCTTATGTAGCTTTTAAGGCTTTGCCTCAAGAGAAACAAGACGAATTGGTTAGCAAGGCTAAAGATGCTGGCAATAAATTAAAAGATCTAGGGTATGACGCCGCATATGCTGGCGCAGATTTAGCAGGTGATCTTTCTGAAAAAGCAAAGAACAAAGTTGGCGAGTTCGATGAACATATAAAAGACTCGAAATATGCCGATACTTATCAGGGAGTCAAAGACAAGGCAGCCGATGTAGTTGATCAAGCTTCTCCATATGTTGAAAAAGCAAAGGATAAAGCTTCTGATCTGATAGATAAAGCAAGTCCCTATGTCGATAAAGCTAAAGACACGATTGATGATTTACGTCATCGTTTTTCCAAAGAAGATATTGATTTAGAAGAAGATGACGCTTTAAAAGACGATCTGACAAAGTCGGATAATGATGAAAAAGAAGATAAATAATTGAAAGTTAGGATAATTTCCTAGCTTTTTTAGTAATTTTATTAGAATATTTCGTATGTAAGCGCTTGCATTGTGTTTTCATAATCGTTATTATTTATATAATAGGTAAAAGTGATGACAGATAACAAGCAACCAACAATATATGACGTTTCGGAAAGGGTTGGCGTTAGTCTTGCGACAGTTAGTCGTGTAGTTAACAACAACGGCAAAGTTAAATCAGAAACCAGACAAAAAGTCTTAAAAGCAATCAAGGAATTGAATTATCGACCCAACGCAATGGCTAAAGGGCTTGCTAGTTCGAAAACTACGATGATCGGGATGGTTATGCCCGACTTGACTGATTTGTATTATGCAGAATTAGCTCAAGGAATAGATGCGGTTGCGAAAATTTATAAATATTCAGTTACTCTCGCAGTTTCTGATGAAAATCCGGAAGCCGAAAAGGCTGCTTTGGATACTTTAATTGATAAACACGTTGATGGAATGATTTACATGGGTAACAAAACTTCCACGGAAATGTTGAAGCTTTTAGAGGATTCTCCTTTTCCAGTTGTTTTTGCCGGTTCAGTTGATCCCCAAGAAAAAATTCCTTCCGTTAACATCGATTATGTAAAGGCTTTTAGCCAAGCTGGTGAGATGCTTAAGAAGAGTGATCTTGACGAATCGGAAATTGCCCTGGTTGATAATCCCGGAGAAGGAAGTCTCTCGAGCTTGAGGCAACGAGGGTTTTTGAACGCTGTTTCCGCTGGAAAGATTTATGAATCCGATGACGATTATCAGGCTGGCTATAATCTAGCTCAGCATTTGTATGAAGACGGTATTAAGGCGGTTATCGTTGGCGAAGACGAACCGGCCTTGGGAATCTTAAATTATATGCAGGACAATGGAATTAAAATTCCTGAGCAGTTCCAAATTATTTCTTCGAATGATACAAAACTTGTCAAAATGGCTCGCCCGGCGATTTCATCGGTTACACAGCCTAAATTTGATATTGGTGCTGTTGCGATGCGTTTATTAACAAAGTTAATGTCCGGACAGGAAATTGATGATTCAAAAGTCGTTTTACCTCACGAATTTGTGATGCGAGATACAACAAAGTAAAAAAAGCTTGCAAAAATGTTTATATTCCCGTAAAATATTTTTGTTGCGTAAAAAGCAATGCCCCTTTAACTCAGCTGGTTAGAGTAGGGGATTTTTAATCCCAAGGTCCCCGGTTCGAGTCCGGGAGGGGGCACTAGATGCAAATCTGGTGTCCTTGGGAATAACCGCCGTCATGGCGGTTTTTTTGTGCCTAAATACTTGGCTGTATCAATATTTTGAAACTTTGCCTACTTAAAAATAAATATCCATTTTGATCAAAAGATTACTATTTTTTGTCACACATATTCGTTGCTTTTTGATTTTCTCGTTTTTTATTCAAATTAATTAAAGTATTGCTGGTTTATTAACTACTCACCTTGCCTTGGTTGGGCTGATATAGTCACTGATTAAAGCTCTTAGCTTTCCAAGCACTATTTCTGATGATTTACTTGTTATTTTTAGAAAATTGTTTTTAGACAGGTTTTTTGAGCAATAATTAAGATTTTTTATTCCACTTGTTTTTGGAAAATCATCGTAAGTATTTTTAGTTTTAAGCGGGAACTCTGGACATTAATAATTGTTTACATTAAGTGAATCGCTTCCAAAGATTTGATTTTTTGCTGCTAGATTTTTGGATAGCTGTTTTAATTAAAACAGGCATTTTGCAATAATCACTAAAAAGAAAATGGATTGGCTCTCCCTAAGATATCAGGAAAGCCAATCCATATGTTTAAGATTATTAAAATGTGCAACTTTTATATAGCGATTCACTTAAGCCGATAGTTTTATTTTCGTTCTTTTAATGATTATTTTGCCGATAATTTTATGGAAGTTTAATAATTTTAAAAGATGCAGATATTGTAAATATGCAATCGATAAGAATCTGGCTGTTTTTGTGAACAATTCTTGGTCAATTTTTTATTTATGATTAACTTTACTTTTATTTATGCTTAATAATTTTAAAATATAGTATTTCTTGTAGCTCGTTGTTTAGGGCGTAACAAGTAATTTTTTGTAAATTATATGACAGAAATTAAAAAGAGGCTAAGCATGTCAGAAGATTGCTATCAAGGACTTCCAGATTATAAAAATTTTTTGATTTATCAGTATTTAATTTTGGATAAAAATAAGTTAGCTCAATTTAAAGCTAAATTTCATGGCAGCTACAAAAGAACCGCAAATAAATTGCAGTGGGGTGGCCAAGAAACGGCGGATGGAATTCGCTTTTTGGAAAAAGATCTTGATTTTGATGCTTTAAATCAGAAATTCAATGAACTCTTTAAACACTGATTTCTTATCTGCTGTATTTTAGTTTTTAATTGTATACGATTAAAAACTAATTTTCGCTTTCTTCGAATACATTTTGGATCTTAACAATTGCCGAGGTCGAATAAACATTTTTTATATCATCCCCTACATAGAAGAATCCGTAGTTGATCACTAAATCGGTAATATAATCCAGTAGTCCAACGGTTGCGTCGACCCCGGCCGACAAGTCCGGCAGAAGATGATTGGAAAATTCTTTTGGAAAAGCATCAAAATATTCTTTTTTACTTTTATAAACTCTCTCGTCGTGTCTTTTAAAAACCTCTTCTGCTTTATGAGGTCGAAGACCGCCTAATTTATCATTCTCAGTTATTTTTAATTTTTCTCCGTTACTAAAAAATAAAGTGGTTGTTGCAATTTTAGACATTTTATTGTTCATCCCTCCCAAGATTTCAACAAAAATGCTGATAATTAATTATTGACCTTTGTGGAGATAAACGAACGAAAAAAGGCTGAATTTTTTTAAGATAAATTTAAAAAGAAAACAAAATCTATTTATTTTTTTTAATATCAGATTAATAAAAAAGAATCACCTGAGAAAGATGATTCTTTTTTATTAGTTTATGAAAACTTTAGTTAAAGACCATACCACCATCAACGACGATTGTTTGTCCGGTAACGTAATTCGAATCGGAACTTGCCAAAAAGCCGACAGCGTTAGCGACGTCTTCTGGTTTGGAAATTCTGCCTAGGGCGATTCCTTTAGCGAATTGGTTCATTCCCCAATCATCGTCCTTTCCGGCATTTTTGCCGACTTCATGAGCGATATCTTCCATCATTGGCGTTTTCACAATTCCGGGTGCGTAAGCATTAACGGTAATGCCAAACTTAGCCAATTCCTTAGCAGTTGTTTGTGTGATTCCACGAATTGCGAATTTCGTTGATCCATAAGCAGTTAGATCCGGATTTCCCTGGACCCCCGCTTGAGAAGTAGCATTGATAATTTTTCCGCCGTGATTAAATTTCTTGAAAACGGTTGCTGCTGCTTGAATCCCCCATACAACACCGTTGACATTGATTTTCCAGGTCCATTCCATATCGTCCTCGGTGACTTCCATAATCGGAGTGGTCGGCGCAACGCCGGCATTATTTACAACTACATTCAAGTCACCAAAATTATCGCTGATTTCTTGAAAAGCTGCAAAAACTTCATTGCGTTTTGAGACATCGGCTTTTTTTGCGATGGCGGTATTAGAACCATGTTTTTTATTCAGTTCGTCTGCCACTGCCTCGACTTTTTCAAGATGCCGGCCGATTAATCCAGTCTTAAAACCGTCTTTTGCCAGTCTTTGAGCAATTGCTTTACCAATCCCTTGACCAGCTCCTGTAATAATTGCAACCTTATTTGACATTTTTGCCTCTAATTTCATCCATATGAATATTTGTAAAATAAATCACAAAAAATATTTTAGCAGAAGATATTTTTCATAACAAGATGAAAATTAAAAAAACTGAAAATATCAGACGATTTTGTAAAAATGTTAAAAATTAATCAATGGAATCGAGCTGCTGCTCTTCTTTTAACTTGATCTCATCAATAATATCCTGCAAAGTTATTTCAGCCATTTTTGTTTCTGCGACGTCCTGGATTTCTTTGTAATAATGGGTCAGAACTTTTGGGATCGCTGTACCAATCGGGCAGGATAGGGCCGTATTTCGATCAACGTTTAATAAATGTCTTTCCGAAGAAATCGCCAAATATATTTCTTGGAGGGTGATCTGTTGAGCTGTTTTTGCTAGGACTGGTTGGGGAGAACCTTGAACTGCGTTTAATAGGTGAGCTTTTTTTAGTTTGCTCATAATTCTTCTAACCAAGCTTGGCGCCGTTTGCAAACTGATTGCAATTTCGGAACTTTTAACAGATTGGTTGTTTTCATGCAACGCAATATAAGCTAAAACGTGAGTTGCATCGCTTAATTGAGTATTGGCCATCGAAAAAATCCTTTCCTGCCTAATATTGTATAACGATCGTCACTACAAATAACTCATCGCAACTTTTTGTTTCATTTAAATTTTTGATTGTCATTTATTTTAGTCATTTTTTAAATTTTTGTCGGGAAGCCAAAAAGGATATGTAGTTCGAGAAAAATTTAACCGGAAATAGTCTTCATTAAGAACCTGACCGTCGATTTGCGCTAACTGTTTGGAATCAACGTTTAAGCTGAAGTCATCTTTTAAAGTATTGCTGTAGACCGATTTCATTTTGTATTGAAAAGATCCAAATACAATCGTTAGTAAATTACCGATTAATTGAATTAAATTATTCTTTTGAAAAACGACCAACTTTAGATCGTGTTTCTCAATTTTCTCATCGGGAGCAATTTTTATTCCGCCACCGAAATAGGGATGGTTGGTTACGGCCATCAAAAAAGCACGAGGAAATTTCTTTTGCAGATTGTTTTCCTTTAATTCAGCCGAATATGATTTAGCCTTAAAAACAGTTGCGATCGCCGAAATAAGGTAACTAATTGCTCCAAGCCCAACATAGTTGAAGCCCTTCTTATACTTTGATTTATTGCTTGCATTGACGACTGTCCCATCAAATCCGATCCCAAAACTGTTCATAAAGTAATGTTTATTTGGATCTTTGTTTAATTTGTAAACACCAATATTTAAATTATTGGAATGATCGACTTTTAATAATTCCTGCAGATTTTCTTTCCAATGGCGCGCGGATTCCAGCTTTGCTCCGCGAGCGAAATCGTTGCCCGAACCAGCAGCCAGATAAGCTAGGGGCAGGGGATACTTTCGTTTTGCATTGATCAATCCGTTGAGGACTTCGTGTAAAGTTCCGTCTCCACCAAATGCTAGAATCACAATATTGGATTTTTTATCGGGTATGTTGGTTGCTAAATCATAAGCAAAGTCTCTTGGAGCACCAGGATAAGATGAAATCAAAACCGATAGACGTATATCGACATCAATAATATAATCTTGTATTCTATGCCAAATTTCACGTCCTCGATGATTGCCGGCATGTTGATTAATGATTGCGTAAAAGTGCGGTCTCATAATTTATAATTGTAGGCTTCCTCAAAAGTGATTCAGATAGTTTTAAAAAATACTTCTCAAAAAAATATCCATTTGAGTGCTTTTTTTGATAAAAAGTCTTTTTTTCATCATATTTTTTCGTATTTGTATTATACAAGTGGGGATTATTTCAAGTTTTATCCCAATATATTAAAAAATAATTAAGTGAAAAATGTTCATAACTTAAAATATTACAAAGATAAAGACTTCTATTACAACTTATTGCATTATACAATTAAAATTGCTTGTTACAAAATAACAATATTGCTGATATTTTTAAGTAATTTTCCCCAGCCAAGATATGCCTTGCAATGAAACGAATAAGCGTCAACTCACTTGTTAGATCTGTCATTTTGACGGTGGCTATTGTTCCTATACAAATTCAGGCAATTTCTTTGACAACTGCTCGTGCGGTTTCTAATAATCAAAGTAAATTTCAAAAAGAAATTAATCAGTCTTCTTTGAACAGTGCTGATGAACAGGATTCTGTTAGTCAGCAATTTTCTGTCCATGCTGCTACGGATAAAATATTATCCGACCAATATACAGCTAAAGGGAAAGCCGCCCTTCAAGCGGCAGCTAAAAAAAGTGAAGCCGAAAAAGCTGCACAGAAATTAGCTGCTTATAAAGCTGAACAGACTAAAACTAGCGAAAGCAAAGCCTCCAGCCAACAGGCAACATATACCAGTACGAGTTATCAAACTTCTTCGACAACGAGTACTGCTGTAACCTCTAGTTCTGATAGTTATGGTATTAGCGATCCCTCTAAAGCTTGGATTGAAAGTGTTGAATCAGGTGGGGATGCAACTGCTTCAAATGGCCAATATCAAGGACTTTTTCAGCTAAGTGCTCAAGCAGCAGCTGAGTATGGTGGATATTCTGGCGCTGCAGCCGATAAATATGTCGCAGCTCGATATGGCTCTTGGACTGCTGCTGCTGAACATCATCGTGAATATGGTTGGTATTAAGCATTGATGCTTCGTTCGTTCGAAGCATTTTTTTATGTCCTGATTTAGAATATGGGTAATGTTTAAGGATAAAAAACACTTATTGGTTGTATCTTTTGATGCTTTTGGCGCGTTGGATGCAAAAAAACATTTGGATATCATGCCAAATTTGAAATCTTTGATTGAAAAAGGAACACATGTCGAGAAAATATTCGGTATTTATCCGACACTTACTTATCCGAGCCACACCACGATTGTAACTGGCGATTATCCAAAAAATCACGGCGTTGTTAATAATACTTTGGTTCAGATCGAACGGGGAGCGGCTCCTGACTGGTACTGGTGGGCGAAGTACATTAAAGTGCCTACTTTGTATCAATTGGCGTACGGTCGAAATATGGATGTTGCAGCTTTTTTGTGGCCGGTAACCGCCGGAAGTTCAGCAATTAAATATAATATTGCTGAAATTTTTCCTAATCGAATTTGGCAGAATCAATATACTCAGTCGTTTAAAGCCAGTTCTCCTTTCTTTACAATCCGAATGAATTCAAAATTTGGCAAGCTGCGTAAGGGGATTGCACAACCGCAACTTGATGATTTTGTTACTGCCTCGGTTTGTTGGACTTTGGAACATAAATATCCCGATTTGACGCTTGTTCATCTGGTCGACCTCGACTCGATGCGGCATCATTATGGTGTTGAATCCAAAGAAGCAATTGCAGCTTTGAAGAGGCTTGATGTCCATTTGGGAATGATGATTAATTCCTTAAAAAAGATTAATCGTTTTCAGGAGACAAATATTGTTATTCTTGGCGATCATTACCAGATCAATGTTTCAAAGATAATTCATCTGAACTATTTGTTTAAACAAAATTCTTGGTTGGATTATGATGAAGAAAAACGGGTTATTACTAATTGGCGGGTAATGGCTAAGACGACCGATGGATCTACTTACATTTATTTAAAGGATTCGAAAATGGCTGCGGGAATTTCTCGCTTGATTAAGGAACATGCCGGCCAGGGGATTGAAAAAATATATTCTAAAAAAGAATTAATTGAATTGGGAGCCGATCCAAAAGCCGATTTAATGGTTGAAGCCAAAGCGGGCTATTATTTTACTGACGAAATTTCAGTTGCTTCTGTAATTGAGGAAGTCGATCCGAATTCAATCGGTCAGACGGATCGCTATCATGCCGTTCACGGTTTTCTTCCAACGAAGAAAAATTATCAAACAACTTTGATTTTATCTGGTCCGGGGATTAAGCAGGCTAAAAAAATCCGATCGGCTCGTTTAATTGACGAAGCACCTACTTTTGCCAGAATTCTTGGTTTGAAATTTTCCAATCCAATTGATGGCAAGGAAATTAAAGATGCCTTTACTGACTAAAAATACAGGGAGGACGAAGAAGGAAAAGCTTAATAAAATTGAGCGTTCTTGGATTTTGTATGATTGGGCCAATTCTAGTTTTGGTATTATCGTTGTTACAGCTGTTTTACCAATTTTTTTAACTAGTATTGGTCGAAAATCAGGATTTTCTTCTGCTAATATTAATGCCTTTTGGTCCTATGCCAATTCGTTTTCCACCTTGTTGGTTGCATTCTGTGCACCTATTCTTGGAGCGTTAGCTGATTTTGCCGGTATGAAAGGAAAACTTTTTAATTTTTTTACAATACTTGGGATTGTTTCAACAGCCGGATTGGCAATTGTTGGTGACCAACAATTTTGGATTCTCTTGAGCATTTTTATTTTTGCCAATATAGGCTATTCAACTGCAAATATTTTTTATGATTCTTATTTAACAGATGTAACGAACAACCAAAAAATGGACAAAGTCAGTTCAACGGGTTATGGATGGGGATATTTGGGCGGCCTGGTACCTTTTTTGTTTTTTTACGCGATGATATCTTTCGGTATTTTAAAGGGTAATGAAGCTTATTCTGCGGCCTTTTTGATTGCTGCTCTTTGGTGGCTGCTTTGGACAATACCTTTTTGGCTGAATGTTCGTCAAAAGACGAGCATTTTACGTCCACGCCATGCTCTTTTGGCTGCTTATAAAGAAATTAGCAATACGGTTAAAAATTTGAAAAACCCTGCATATCGACAAATGGCAGTTTTTTTAGTAGCCTACTTTTTTTATATTGATGGTGTTAACACAATTTTTACGGTTGCTTCAACTTTTGGTTTGGCAGTCGGGATTAGTTCTTCTGAACTTTTGATGGTTCTTTTAGCAGTACAATTGGTTGCTTTTCCATTTTCGATTATTTATGGGCTTCTTAGTAAAAGAGTTGGTACAAAAAAGATGTTGATTATAGGAATTACCATTTATTTATTTATTTCGGTCTATGCCTTGTTTATCAATTCCGTTCTTGAATTTTGGATCCTTGGAATTTTGGTTGGAAGTTCTCAAGGAGGAGTTCAGGCTTTGAGCCGTTCTTATTATGGAAAGTTGCTTCCTAAAGAGCATTCTTCTGAATTTTTTGGTTTCTTTAATATTTTTGGAAAATTTTCTGCAATTGTTGGGCCATTTTTGTTTGGCATTGTGGCTCAAATTTCTGGGCAGGTCCAAGTTGGCGCTTTTAGTTTGGCGATTTTATTTCTGATTGGTTTAATAGTTTTGTTAAAGGTCAAAGAAAATTGAAAATAATGCTTGACCTTCGTGGCTTTTTCCCGTACTATATTTACGTTGCTTAATTGTGACACTGACCATTTGGCTCGATGGTCAAGCGGCTAAGACGTCGCCCTTTCACGGCGAAATCTCGGGTTCGATTCCCGATCGAGCTACTAATAGGCTTTATACCGATTACCGGTATAAAGCCTTTTTTGTATCTAAATGCTTATGCAGCAAGTGACTAAGTTGTTTTTATAATGCTTTGGGATGATATGAATACAACATTAGATCTTCAAAATTTAATTTATAAGTTTCGTAGCATTGTTTAAAGTATTCATTAAGAAGAATATCGCTGTTAGCTGTTCTTGCGATTCAAACACCGACATCATTTTTAAACTCGAGCTCAAATTTTTTGTTTTATATCGTCCTTGTCTTTATTAAGTGACTCGTACTTGCTGATAGTTGCCGTGTGTTTTAATTAGGACCCTATGTCGATGTTTTTATTGAATTTGATACGCAATCAAAGAAAAATCTCTTGTATCGTTAGTTTTCCATTTTTATCATGGCCATCCAGGCTCGTAAATGGTTCCCTGACAGTTAGATCTGTAAACTTGTGATATCGTGAAGAAATTTTCATTAGTTTAATACGCTTGTTTTTGTTGGTTTGGATTATCTGGTTTGAAAAAATATGCTCAACAAAAACAACTCAAACAAATTTTAACCTACGGTTCTTAATGGAAATATTTACAAACAAAGAACGGAATTTTGATTTTAACAGTTAGCCAAATTTAATCCAGCACGCAGCTTTGCATTCCGGGCAGGATGGCAGAATATCAGAATTTTTAAACAAATAAATTATGTCCCCACAGGTCAGACACTTATAACGTCCAGCACCTGGCTTATCACCACTCTTAAACATTAACCTTGTCTCTTTTCCCTTAAAAATTGAATTTAGCCTTATTCTAGTACAAAAAGGTAACGCTTACAAAAATATTCGGTGTATATATTAAAATCACTGGAAAAATAAAATATCCGAATTATTTTTATGATGAAACAGCATAAGAAAAGAATAATGTAAGGACAACTATTTTGTATAAAACTCTTTATGAGATGCCTGATACGGTTTTATAAGACTAGTTATGGTACTTATTATTTGTATAGATTAAAACGGTTTTAGCAAAGTTTTAATGGTGTTTGAAGCTTAATCGAAAAAAGAGTCAACGGAACAAATTAACTTGCTGGATGAGATCGTCGAAAAAGCCATGATTGCAAAGGTTTGATTAATCTTTAAATCAAATCACAATTGCTTCAGCAAATTCGAACGATTAGTCGCTTAAACAGAGACATCGACAGATAATTTAAAATCTTTATTTGGTTGAGTATGTGAAAAACTGTCTCTATAGGTAATCCACAAGTGTATAGTCGGTTAAGAAAAAAGGGTAACGATCTATTAAACGAGATTTTACTCTGGTTTGCTAATGCTCTTAAAATGAGTAAGTTTCCAAAGACATTAATTGGATTGTTTGAGAATAAACAGGCTGAAGCGACAGCCCATAATAAAATAACAGGAGTTTAAGAAGCTAAAAGTTAAAATATAAGAAGTAAGAATGGCATTTTAATGATTGCCAATTCGGCATAATGAATGTGTTTAGGGGGGGTAGTGGCGCAAAAGCATTGGCATTTCGGAAAAGAAAAAACATTTGTTCTAGCAATATCAACCGTTGCACTAGGATTAATTGTTGGTGCTAGTTCGCTTTTTCTTAGCCTGTTTCTGAATTTAATCGAACAGATTTTTTTAAAATTTCAGGAAACGGCTATCAAACCCGCTCCAACAGGAATTTCTCCATTGCACCGAGAATTTTCCGTCTTTATTGGCGGGGCAATTGTTACCTTGGTTTGGTATCTTTTACGGACAAAGTTTAAATTAATTGTAGGAGTTAAAAGGGCATTAAAGGGTGATAATATGCCATTTTTGGAGACTGCCATCGATGTTTTAGCGCAGATTTTTTACGTTGGAACCGGTGGGTCTATTGGGCGAGAACTGGCGCCAAGAGAAGCCGGCGCTTTGATTGCTCAAAAATGGGAAAAGCTGATCGCGAAGTGGCATCTAACGGCATTGTCTCGAGAGGACTGTCAGTTACTGATCGCCGCCGCTGCTGGAGCTGGTTTTGCAGGGGTTTATATTGCGCCACTCGCAGGGACATTTTTCTGTTTGGAAATTTTATTGAAAAAGATTACGCCACGAGCAATCGGCGTTAGCTTGACTATGTCGGTTATTGCAACTTTAGTCGGATCTATCAGCAAAGGATTTGGGCCCTATTATCTGGTGAAGGGCACTAATTTTTCTTTAGCCTTTTTGTTCGCTACCGCTTGTATTGCGCCTATTTGCGGGATACTAGGATCTCTTTTCCACGAGTCGGTTAACTTAGCTGAAAAATATCAGGCGAAAAATTGGCATATTTTATGGCAATTGCCACTAGTGGCTTTAGCGACTGGCTTGATAGCGATGCTTTTTCCTCAGATCATGGGAAACGGTCGTGCTTTAGCACAAATGGCGATAAACACTAAAGGATCGAGTTATATATTGCTGCTTTTGTTTGGTGCTTTAGCCAAGGCTGTTTTGACTATACTGACAATTCGCTCAGGCGCTGCTGGCGGTATTTTAACGCCTTCGATTTCAATTGGAGCTGTTACAGGTGTCCTTTTGGGATCAATTTTGTTTTTAATATGGCCGTCTATTCCAATTTGGCAATGCGCTATTTTGGGAGCTGTTACTTTTCTGGCTGCTTCTCAACAGGCACCGCTAATGGCATTATTTATGTTGATTGAAATTAGTCATTTGAATTATTCGGCTTTTTTGCCTTTAGGGCTTGGAGTAGCTCTATCGATCAGTATCTCGAGAATTGTCCTAAAACAATTAAATTAGTTTGTAATTTAAAAAGAATTCTGTGAAAATTCTTTTTTGACTGGAATATTCGTTCAACGAAATGGTCTCTACTAATTAATGATAATATCTTGTTAAATTAATATTTGATCGACATGTAATTGAATGGAGAGAATTATGAGAAATAGGAATATTTTAAAAGCTTTGCTTTTTTTATTATTTATTATTAGTTTTTTACCTCATACAGGGATTGGAGAGGCAAAAAATTTTTCGGTTGCAACTAAAAACTACTGGCAGTTAATGACCAGTCCCGCTTATTTGTTCTTGTTTATTGTTTTGATGGTTTTTGTTGTGACAACACTTTTCTTTGTATTCAAAAAAGAACCTCGCAAATCGGTATTTTTTGCCTCTTTATCCGTCACCGCTCACATAGTAATTCTTTTGTCGGTCATCAGTCCGCTTTTTAGATTTTTGTACCAGAGGAATTTGTTTTCTTCTCTATTTGGACAAAACGGTGTTTTAAATATGATGTTCACTTATTCCTGGGGTCTATTGATAGACTTAATTTTTTCGGTTTGTTTGTTGCTTTTGCTGATCAAAAAAACACCTAATTGATAGTGTTTCTATGACGAGCTAATCAAATAATTTTCAATATTGTGATGTTTGCTTTGCTTTATTTAGCTTTTTTTCAAATTCGACGGTATCATTTGACGTTTCCAGCTGCTTGCTTGTTGGATAGCCAATTTTAGTAACAAGCGTTATTATTTGTTTTAATATCCACGATGGCATGGTCGATTTTTTATGTAGATTGCAAAATATCGTCCAATGGATGTTGCATTAATGAATGAGTAGTAAGTCATAAAACCAATATTGTGATAGCTGTAGACACGGCCATTGTGGAACACAATTGTTAATTTACCGGTATTTTGGTCATAACCAACGTGATTAATGTCGCTTGACATAACCTTACGAAATTCCATGATATCAATTAATCCTCCCTTCTTCGCTTGGAAAAGACCTTTTCCCTAGTTCGTATTTTAGTACAGAGAGTGACTAATATTAATCAATAAAAAAGGTTATAATCGTTAAATCTTAACTAAAACTCATTTAATTCAATTTAATGTTCGTATTTATTTATAAGCATAAAAAAAAGATAATCATTGAACATTTGGACAAAAATATGTCCCAATTGTTCATGATTATCTGATAATTTTTTCTCATTTAATTAATTGCGATTAAAAGGTTTGAGCGGCGCAGATATGGAAAGTATGGAATTATATATGTTTAGGTAATATGAACTCTTGTTTGCAAGATATTCTTCCAAAGCTCCTTTTCCGGCCTCTCCCAGAATGAATTTTCCTTTTGTTCCTTCGGCGTACACAAAGTTTCTTTTGATCAATGAATCCAAACTATCTAATTCTTTTATATTAATTGATTTTTTTGTTTTATAAAGTTTATTTAGAATTTGATATTCGCTCTTATTTATGCTCATAACACTATATCCTATCAAAAAAAATAAAAAGGAGCTAGCAAATAAAAGAAAATACTGTAAAAGTAGCATGTAGCAATTAGTCAATTACAGGAAAACAATGATAATGAATTAGTCCGTACCATCTAAAAATTACAAACTAAAATTAATTTGATAATATATTTATCTTTTTTTGAAAGATGATCAACATCTGTATTTTATTTTTTTGAAATTTGATTAATAATCTAGTTATGAGTAATTCCGAGTTACTGAATTGTATTGATAATGAACTTACTGGATTTACAAACGAGTTTGATCAACATTTCCCCGATGGGGAATTACATGATTTTGATCGAGAAAAAATTGAACAAAATAATGCTCGAATTTTTTTTAGAATGGATTGCAGTGATTGCTATCGTTTTTTGCACGAACTTATGGGAAACAAGAAAACGGATTCCAATCAAATATTTAATTTCAAGTCCCGGGTTTATACTCTTCAAGGCTCATTAACCGGGCTTTCTAATCATTTGGAAATAACCGAAGGAGTTTACAGAAAACTAATTATTCACTTAAAGCAGATTTTCAAACTTTCTGATCAATTAAATGTAAATGAATAATGTCTTCTTATAATTTACATTTAATTGAGAATATTGGCATTTTAGCAATCATTTTTTATTTAAATAATTGGCCTGTTTCAAAAAAATTCGATAGAAATGTTAAAAAACGTGGAACAGATAAAATGTAGAACAGCCAACGTAATGTGCCACATGCTAGAACGCGGCGAATCGCTTAATCGAAAATCATTAATTTGAAATAACTTTAAACACTTATGCTTATACTGTGATGCTGATAAATATTTGAAGGAAAAATATTATGCATATTAATTTTGATTACCTATTTAATAAAAGCGATAGCGATTTTAAAGATAATAATCCGCAATTAAATTCAATATCATTCACGATTCAAGATATTAGAATCGATGCGCCAGACCGTTTTGATCGCCTCCAAGATGCTATTTTATTTCCACTGAAAAACCAAACTATTGGTTTAAGTGAAAAAATCATAGATAAAATTATGGTTAATATTAAGACTGAAAGAATAGTTAAAGATAATTTAGGTGCTAAAGCAGTCAAACTACACTCGGAAAAAACCTATAAGTTAATTGATATTCAAAATGACAAGAATTTATTAAAAGAATTATTTGAAGAAATGAATTAAATTCCAGTAATTGTTTAAACTGGCTTTGTTTTTTAATGGCTGTTTGTATGGACAATCAATTAATGTTATTCAGAGTTATATCGTTTCAATAATTAAATAACTGATTATAATAAAGACGTGGGTATCGGCTACCGATATCCAAGTGTGAAAGATAACTTTTAGATCGAGACTTATTATAGCACCCAACTTTAAATGGTTGGATGCTATTTTTATCGGTATAAGTTTCTCTTGTTATCTGTCCATAAATAAACAGTTATTAATAGATTAAGAAAAAGCTGCTGATGATGTTGGAAAATCTATTTCAAAATAAATCAATAAAATGCATTACAAAAAGTATTGATAAAAATGATTTTTGTATTTGTTTAATAAACAAAAAATATTTTTGTTGTAGAATAACCGCGTGGTTTTTAAACCATGAAGTTTTTAAACCACAAAAATAAAAGCAAAGTATCCAATTTGTTTCCGTCAAACATTTGTTTGGCGGTATTTTTTTGCCCAATGATATTTTAAAGGTCGCAGAATTTTAAGTTTTTAATACTATTTTTTGAATTTAAAAATAGGAATCGATAAAAGTGCAACAAACGGCAACCAGAGCATGCTTCCATATACATGAAGAAAAGCTTTGCTCAGTTGGTTTTTAAGATGTTCTTTAAGCTCTTTTACTAAAACAGTTAATTGCTGGTTAAGACGTTTTTCTTTTTTCCTGATTTTCTGTCTGATCAACTGGTGGATAAGAACTTTGAGTTTAATCCTAGCTGTTTGTGGAATTAAAGCTGGTTGGATTCCTTTTTGTCTCGCTAATTGTTTTAACTGCTTTTGATATGCATCTTGAAACAATTTATTTTCAGTAACACTGCTAACGCGTACTTTGGACAATTTAACTGTTTCCTTAGTTTTACTAAAATTGCTGCTTTTTGGATTGAGGTGTTGATAAATTTTGTGCTTTAGTTTTGCTGTGCTATTAGAAGAGAGGCTCAGTTTTTGAGTTTTTTCGTAAGCGAACTTTAGCGTATTGTTTTTTGCCATATAAACATTACTGGTTAGAACCGTTGTAAAAATGGCGATTGACAGGATCATGCCAACCTGACGCAAAACATTCGCTACACTTTGGGAAGCAGTTAACAGGCTACCGTGAAAATCTGCTACTGCCAGGATATTCGCTGTTGCCGCGACCATACCATAGCCTACGCCAAGTACAATATCGGCAATAATTAGTTCATTGTAATTCGACCCAACATTTAAGTTGTTCAGTAAATAATAACTAATTCCAATCAACGCAAAACCGACTGTCACTAATAATTTATTATTAATTTTTTTAATCAAAAGTGAAGTTGAAATAACTGAAAGCATGACCGCTAAAGAATAGGGAGTTATAAGTAGCGCTGCTTTTAATTCGCTTTCGCCATGGACACGGGTTAAAAAAGTCGGGATTAAAACTGCCATGCCGCCAAGAAAATAATTACAAAGAATTAAAGATATACTTGCACCATTGAAATTGCGGCTTTTAAACAGGTTCATATTGATCATTGGATTATTTTGCCGATATTCCAAAATAATAAACGCTGTTAGAGATATTAGAGAAACAACGAATAAAGCAATGATCGACAAGGAAGCCCATCCCCAACTATTTCCTTCAATTAGTCCCAGCGACAATGAAAACAGCATGGACATGCTTAAAAGCGCACCAAGCCAGTCGATTTTTGTTTTACTGGTGGCTTCATGGTTTAAAGGCAATACGAAGGCAAAAAGCAATAAGTCTAAAATTACCAAGGGAACATTGATAAAGAAAACCCAGCGCCACCCCCAATATTGAGAAACAACGCCTCCAACAGCAGGGCCTAAGGCGACAGCTAAACCCTGGATACCGGCCAGAGCCGCTACGATTTTATTGCGGTTTGATTGATCGCTGTTTTCCAAACCGATCACCATACTGGTCGGAATGATACTAGCCGTACCGATACTCTGAATTGCTCTGGCGAATAACATAAAAACCAGATTAGTTGATAAACCGGTTAGAAGCGAACCTAATCCGAAAATAAACAGACCACAGAAAACAAATTTGTTTCGGCCGAATCTTTCAGCTAGTCGTCCAAAAGGAATAATTAGAGTTGCAAAAATGATTGTATAAACATTTATGACCCAAGACAAATTCGTCAAACTTTCATTGAAAGCAGTTTGAAGCTTTGGCAAAATGATGGTCATAATCGAAACATCCATCATACAAAGCAGGTTTCCTAATAATAAAACCGGTAAAAAGTATTTAATTTTATTCATATAAAACCCTCCAGAAAAAATCTTTCAGGCTAGCATGCTAAGCCATTTGGCATAATTGAGTCACCGCTTCTCACGTGTGACATTTTTGCCAGTCCCAAGTATAATATTCCAAGAGTGATAAAACTAGGCCTATTGCTAAAGTGCGGCATTCGATAGGCTTTTGTGACACTGGGAGATAACTGGTAATGAATGGACAGGAACGTTTGGCAGAGCAATCAAGGGAATGGTTATTGCAAGCTTTATTTGAGTTATTGGGGCAATTGGATTACAGTCGGATAACGGTCAAAGATATCTCCGAAACAGCAAAATTATCAAGGCGGACTTTTTACCGTTCTTTTAAAAATAAAGGCGACTTAATTAATTATTATGGTGATCAGGTAATTAAAAGATATATAGAATCTCTTAAACAGATCGAAACTACTGAAATGAGTTTTGAGCAAGTTTTAGCAGCTTTTTTTAATTTTTGGTGGCAGGAACGTCAAAAAATCAAGCTTTTAATTCGACAGGATCTTTTTATTAATTTTTTGGTTAAAATGACTCCGAATGCTGTCGATCTGTACGATCTTTTTAAAGCGCCCTGGCACATTAAAGGAAGCAAGCAGGAGATTAGTTACATTATGAGTTTTTCAGTTGGTGGATTTTGGAATATCTTGAATACATGGCTTGGCAAGGAAAATCCGGAAAAGCCTCAGAGAATGGTTAATATTTTGTTGAAAGGACTTAAAAAAATAAACTCCTGATGAAAAAAGAAAATTAATTATTTAATTTTTAATTTAATAAAAAATTGTTGAGTGCCGGCAATAGCCAAGCAGGACAACAATTTATGAAATGATAATAATGACAGTGTTGTATGCGCTTACATTTATGTACTATAATTAATGATGGTGTTGAAAAACAACACCAAATAACTCCGTTTAGACCTTCACATTTCAAAAATTATAGCCACTTTTGGGTGGCTTTTTTAGTCTTTTATAAATTGCGAGAATATAAATTTAAAACTTAAACGTTCTCTGTTTAACGCTATCTCTTAAAGCTTTTTATGTTCATTTAAGTCAAACTTTACTTGCTTTTAATTAACTAACAATACATTAATCTTGTAGCAATAAATTAGCTACAAGATAGTGTGAGCAATTTTGAAAAAATTATTATTCTTTGATCCTTTATTTTCCTTTCATTTATTTATTTGCAACATAGACAATTTAATATAACAATCAAGGCTGTTCTGGCTGCCAGACCGACGGCCTGTTTGCCTGTTGTCTTTAATTGTTGCGGAATGATAAAAATAATTCGGCTAAAGTTTTTTAGCTTATGCTTTCGAAAGTGCTCAAATCAGGTTGAATCAAAAGATCTGGTTTTACTAGGTGGCTATGCTGTGACATAAAAGTTTGGATTCTTTTCTTCTTTAATATCTATATTGAAATACCAAACGGGCAATATCTGGATGCTTTTTGTATTAAAACGTTATATAATTATATAAGGTGCCCTATTGGGGTGCCTAACAACTATTTGATAGATTGCATTTCTAGTAAAATAACCATTAAAATATAATATATAAATGTAAACCAATCCCTAACCAGATTGGTTTTTAATTTTTTCTTTATAATTTTTTTAATTTGATCAAAATAAAACCGTATTTCAAATTAATTTTTAAAAATACGGTCATTAATATTTTCGCAGCTTAGGCGTTGATCAAATTTTATTTTTATGATTCAACAAATCAAGCTTCGCTTTTTAAGAATGATTTAGAAAATAAAGCAGCTAGAATTGCACCAAATTCTGGTGCGATAATGTAAAGCCATAAATGTGAAAGGGCACTTCCGCCGACAAAAATAGCCGGACCAATTGAACGTGCCGGATTTAAAGAACCTCCGGTTAGATTTAAAGCAAAAATAATCAAGAAACCTAAACTTAAGCCAATTACAATTCCTGCGAAATCTCTGTTCCCATGATCCTCGCTGGTAACGTTCAAAATAACGGTTACGAATAGGAACGTTATAAGTAATTCAACAATAAATGCCAATGAAACCGAAATTTTTGGAAAATCGGTTTGTCCCAATTTATTGATCGATAATTTTAAGCCGCCAACGAATAATCTTACAAAAAAAGATGCTACGATCGCGCCCAAAATTTGAGAAACAATATAATAACCTGCATCAATTGCATTTATTCGTCGATTTATCAACATGGCTGTTGTAACGGCAGGATTAAAATGTCCTCCGGAGATAGATCCGAAAGCATAGGCTGAAATAGTAATTGCTAAACCGAAAGCCAGACCGATTGTTAAAACATCTCCCTTAGCGATAACCACAGCTCCAGTTCCTAAAAAAACTAGCATAAAAGTTCCCATGAACTCAGCTATATATTTCTTCATAATAAATAATTTCCCTCCTTGATACAAACCTGATTATATCTTTTGTGAATTTGAAAAGGGAAGTTAAACGAATTGTTGCTGTGGTGTCTAAGATAATTAATAGTTTGTGCTGAGTTCAATAACCATTGTTGAATGAACATACATTTCTATTATTCCTGAGACTGTTTAGCTAAAATTTAGCGATATTCTAATTCAATCTCAATTATAATTTCAATCGAAAGGATTTTTAATGAATTCAAAGAAAATAAAGGACAGACTCGATACTTTTGTTGATGCTATTCTTGCGATTATCGCAACTATTATGGTATTAGAGTTGCCGATTAAAATAGTCGATAAACAAATTGATTTTGTTAATTTGTTTATCTCTATAGGCGTTTATTTAGTCAGTTTTTGTTTTTTAGCAAATGTATGGTACCAACATGCGGTTTTATTTTCGGAAGTTGAAAAAGTATCTGAAGGTATTATCTTAAGAGAACTTATTTTAGTATTTTTTCTTTCACTAATGCCAACTTTTACACGACTAATGACTGAGGATGTCATTTCGATTACAGTTATACTTTATGGGCTTTTGTATTTGCTGATTGAATTTATATTTCGTTGGATAGCTAAAGATCTTATTCATTCTAAATATTCCAATAAGAGCGATATGCAGAAGGTTTATTACTCAATTTATGGAAAACACAATAATGAACAAACTTTTTTGAACATTGGTCTGATCTTTTTAGCACTGTTTTTGCCTAAAATTGCTTTATTTTTATATTTAGCAATTCCGATTAGGTCGTTTTTAACTATCAATGATGATCGTACTGATTTTGAAGAAGTTGGAAAAATGCCAACTCAAGGCAGAAAAACATATCTTGATATGTCCAGCAAAGAACGAGTCGATTTTCAAAAAATGATGCAGCAGTATAGACGGCAAATCCATTCAAGTGCCGGGAATCGAGCAATTAGAGAAAAAGCATGGAATAATTTTGTCAAAGAGTCAAAAAAATCTTTTAATATCAATGAAGATCAGTTAAAAGATTGGTTCAACCGACCCGAGCGTCATTAAGACTTGAAAATAATTAATTACAAGATTTTCTGCATACTAACATCTGTGATTTCAAAACCACTTTTTTTGTAAACGTGAATAGCTCGCGAGTTGCTGCCAAAGGCATGGAGACCGATTTTATCGAAACCTAATTTTCTTGCTTCATTTTCGGCTAATTCCAAGGCTTTTGTTCCAATTCCTTGATCTTGGAATTCAGCAAATATTCCAAAGTCATAGATGAATACTAGTTCTTGATTATCTTTAACATTAGAAAACCAAATGTATCCTACTTGGAAGTTGCTGTTATAAATGCTGTATAGGTATGCATCAGGCGTATTTAAACCATTTGGCAATAATTTCTTGTATTCTTTTTCGGCATTTTTTATTGCTGAGTTTTTTTCCCAGGCACCGGCTTTAATTTTTTCTTTTGCATAGGTCTTTATAGCATTAGCGAAGTATTTTTTATATTCTGATTGGCTCATATCTTTTAAATGGATCATAGTTTTTTTAAGTCTCCTTGTTTTTAACTGTTTATTATTTGCTGGTGGCCAAGTTTCTTTCTAAATTTTTTTAAATGTCTGAAAAAATATTAATTATTTAAGGAAGGACTATTGACGGAAATAGTTGCTTCAATCACATAATGATTAATATGTTCATGAGCATAGGATAATGCCTGATTAAAATAGTTGAATAGTTGATCGATATTTCCATTTAATTCTGTTGCATAATGCTGGCTTTTAGGATTTAAACCAGATTTTTTTGCCAAATCAATAATTTTTTCAATCTCTTTCATATAATCCTTTTCTCCAAAAGCATAGAAAGAGTATTTACAGTGAACTGGAAAATTAATTTTTTTAATTTCATTTGGAGAGGATAATCCAGACTTATTTAAATATTGGTCTGCCTCACTGTCTCCTGGACAGCCTTTTGAGAATGTTAGTTCAAAAACAGTGTGCATGTTTTTTCTGTATGAAAGTTTGCAGGCATCTTTGACTATTTCGACTACGTTTTTTTGTTCTCCTCTGTAAGTTGTACTAAATAAATCTGTTTTAGACCAAATCGGTAATTGTTTTTTGTTTAATTCTTTAATAGCTTGAGTTATAACATCTGCAAATTCGTCATTCATTGGATAAATGCTCAGTTTGCAGCCGGTAACATTGTTTGAACCATTTATATTGCATGCATTGTTCATAAAAATCTCCTATTTTTCATTAATTTTCATTGATTAGTCCTGCTTTAACACATGATCGCCAAATTAAATAAACTAAACCAACCGAAAAAACAAGATTGGAAAGCAGTCTTATTGAAAAGAAAGTTATTAGCACATCGAATTTTAATTTTATGTAGGAATGAATATACAAGGCTGAGGCAAAGGTAATTATCGTTGAACATATTGATGCGCATAAAAGCTGCTTTAAACTAAATTTTTTGTATTTAAACAAAGCAAATCCTAGTTCACTTCCGAATCCTTGGAAAAAACCGGCTATTAGAGCAAGCATTCCAAATTGGCCACCCGCCAAACTTTCAACTGCTGCTCCGACGGTTTCACTGAATAAAGCTGATCCTGGTAATCTGACGATCATATATGCTAAAGGACCTCCCATAGACCATAAGCCAAATAGTATTTCCCCAACTAAAGGTCCCAAACCAAAACCAGCCAATACAGCATAAGCAAATGTGTAGATCCAATCAAAAAATAAAAAGATCATGCCAAGGAAAAACGAAATAATCGTAATTGTGACTACGTCTTTTAAGCGCCATTTTGAAATAATCTTCATTAATTTCTCCTAAATTTTATATTAAAAAACCCAATTCATAGAATTGGGGAGACTGTCAAGAGAAATTAAACTTAGACACACTTTAACTTAAAAAAATTAAATAAAGTATCGATGCGTAAAAGAATTCCCTTCGCCGATGTTGATCGGATCAGGTTCCATGGGTTTAATCTCAGCACTAAGGCACCCCAATTCCACAAGAATAATGCTATGGCTATGCTATTAAAATGTCAATTTTTATAAATATGATGAATGGCTTAAAATTATTTTTTCCATTTTATGTAAGCTTTATTATTTTTTATATAAGATGAAGCAAGCTTTTCTTTTCCTGAATAGACATTTGTCGAGCGATACCAATTCCAAGAATTTAAATGTTGTTGTTTATTGTATTTGGAAATAGATTTTGCAACAATATCTTCTCCGGATAAAATAACTTTCTTTCTTTTTGCGGTACTTTCTTGCGCTAAACTATTTTTGATTTGAATTGTGATTTTTTTCCAAAATATATCATAACGAATGCTTTTTATTGTTTTTAAATCTGTTTCTTCGTAGCTGCTGTCCTCATTATTTTTCTTATAAGATAATTCTTTTTTTATTTTTAAATTTATTTTGCTTTGAGTTGTTAGGTGTTGGTTAAAAATAATCCCAAGCCAAGATAAAGGGACTAGTACAATAATTAAAATAAGCAACATTAAAAAGTATTTATAACTTTTTTTCATATTCGTATTTAAGCATAAGAAAGAAATTTTTAGATTAAAATATTGTTAAAATATCGTTTCAATAAAATTTATTAATCTTCTTTTATTCTGAAATATATATTTGTTTAACTCTGACTTCATAAGATCTAGTTAATGGAAACAGTATTATTTTTATATTTTTTCTTTTTGATGTTTATCAAAATATCGGCAATTACTTATGTGCTTTTTTTGTTAATGTGTCTTATATTTACCGTATGGAGATTCATAAGGACCTTTAAAAATACATAATCAAGAAGTGACCAATATTATCAGGAAATCCTATGCTTCCAATTAATAGATCGATAATTATTAATATAAAAAAGGCTTTAATTAAAGTCTTTTTTTAAACTGTTTTTTATTTAGCTATTTATGTTTATTCTGCTTTTTGCTTTCTTCGTCCTCATCGTTTATATTCTTTTTGGTGTCCTCGGATCGGTCTTCGGCAAGATCTTTGAAGTTTGAAAGAATGTCTTCTGTTTCGCTGACTGTTTTTTTAATTTTTCTCTGTTTTTCACTGTTATTTTTTGATGGCGATGGCATAAGTTCTTACTAAAAAGTTTTAAAAAATCCGCTCTGTCTTTGTGATTAATCATATCGAAAACCTGTACTAAAAAATTTTCTTCTTTGACTTTTGATGATAATTTATACAATTTTTCAATTTAATCTTAAAAAAACATTCTTTGAGATAATCTAATAACACAAACCTTATTAATAAGCATGAATTGTTATCAACTAAAAATAGGAGCAGGCAAATGGATATAAAAATTCGCACGTTAGAAAGAAAAGATTTAGACCTTGTCCATCAATTGGATAACGAAAGAATGACAATGGCTTTTTGGTTTGAAGAACCCTACGAATCATTTGATGAGTTGGTTAGTTTATACGATAAACATATTCATGATGATCGGGAACGCCGCTTTGTTGTTGACACCGATGGCAAATTTGCCGGTATTCTCGAACTGGTTGATATTGATTTTATACACAGGACTACTGAAATTCAAATTATTATTGAAAATACATTTCGTGGAAAGGGCATCGCAACAATTTCTATGAAAAAGGGATTGGATTATGCTTTTAACACACTGAATATGTACAAAGTATATTTATATGTCGATGTAGACAATGTTAGAGGGCTTCACATATATAAGAAACTTGGTTTTGTCGAGGAAGGGAAACTTAGAAAACATTTTTTTGCTAATGGCAAATATCATGATAGTTACCTGATGGGAATTTTTCGAGAGGAAGTTAAATATTAATATTGTTATTCACATTCTCTTAGGCGACTAATTTAGCCGCTTTTTATTTATTATTGTAATTTTATGAATTTATTTGTTCTGTGAACTTTGAATAATGTACTATTCAAAAATTTAAAAAATCTATAAATATCTAATGTTCATTTAATAGAAATTTTTGTTGTCTGCTATTAGAATCTTAAATAGTTAGAACGTTAGATACCCATGTATTTGCGCATGTAAACTAATTCAATCAAATAATAAAACTGTGTTTAAGAGAGGAGAAAATCGTGACCAGCCTAACAGATTTAGCCAGCAAGCTATTAGATTTACAAAAACAGGATCATTTCGCACCAAGATCATACCGAACCGAAATTGAAGATTCAATGCGCTTTTCAGCAGAGCATGGTTACGGAGACTTGGCAATAAAAGTGCGCGATTTGTGGAACCAGTTATCGGACAACGACCATAAAAGGGAAATGTTTGATTCAAACACGAACAAAAATTTAAGTATATATGAAAAGAAACAAAGGGCATACCAAATGCGTAAAGAAGGTATATCTTATTCGGCAATTGCTGATTATATTGGTATTAGTTCGACAACAATCTATAAATGGAGACAAGAATTTCAAAGAAGGCAGTTATATTAATTCGTGCTTGTAATTTTGAGTTTTGATAATAAAGATTAAAAATTGAGTTTTGATAATAAAGATTAAAAATAAATCCAATTAATGTTTTAAATATGCAATAATTTTTTCAATTGAAAAAAGAATCATTTGGACAATAATTTTGATATTTCAGGTATTATCGGTAAATTTTTTTGGTGATAGATTTTTTTAATTTGTTCAAGTACTGAGCAAAAAAATCGTTGACGATCCCTTTTATTATTTGAAATTTTTATTCAGATTTTTTATTTATAATTAATTTTGCTTTTATGTCAACTTAATCATTTGATGTTACGCTCTTATTTGTAGCCAAATAGGTGACTACATAAACATAGCTTTTAATTGAACATTTGAGCTTCAGATTATTTTTTTCATTGCACGAACCGCCGCTATTTATCAACGACGGTTTTATTTTTATTTAATATCTAATTTAATTTTATTTAAATTTTCTTGTTTATATTGATCCTTGTGCTTGATTAAGCGAAGGAAATAAGTAGCAATAAAGATTAGACACATTTGTTTACTGGGGAAGTACTCAAGAGGCTGAAGAGGCTTTCTTGCTTGCTAGCAGGGAAGTAGGTCGTTAGCAAGTCTTTTGGTCTTAAACTGCGGCGCGGGGGTTCAAATCCCTTCCTTCTCCATTAAAATAAAAAACATCATTTGGTTAGTGATGTTTTTTTATTTAACATTTTTGAACAATAAATAATTAAGTTTTAGGACTAGAAAAGAAAATTTAGTGCAACTGAAAACTATTAAGCGATTTATATTATCCCTGTTTGCCTTTTTTACGGTGTTTTCAATCAATGTTTTAAAAGCAAATGCGGCAATTATTACCCCTTCGGTTAAGGCTAAGGGGGCAATTGTAATAGATGAAAAAACCGGACAAATTCTTGCCTCCAAAAATTCTGATAAACGCTATCCGATTGCTTCTATAAGCAAACTATTAGTTGTTTATCTAGTTGAAAAGAGAATAAAAGAAAATAAAATATCTCTAAGCACTAAAGTGAAAGTTCCATCCGGAATCGCAGCGATTAGCCAAGAAACGACTATTACCAATGTGCCTTTAAGCGCTACTCGCTCATATACGATTAAAGAATTGTTAGAGGACGCTTTACTTCCTTCCGGAAATGGGGCTGCGATTGCTTTAGGAGCGGCAATTACCGGTAGTGTTTCAAAAACCGAGACAGCAATGGAGAAACTCCTTTCCTCGTGGAATATCAAGGGAGTTAAAATATATTCACCAGCTGGATTAACAAATGGAGAGATGGGCACTTATAAAGACAAATCGGCTTCTGATGATGCTGAAAACAAATTATCTGCTAAGGAATTAGCAGAAGTGTCGCGCCATTTGATGCTTGATTTTCCTTCAATTCGAAAGATTACCGATAAATCTTCTGCTGTAGTTAGCTCAATAAATGGATCTTCTTATACAATTGAGAATACAAATCAGCTTTTAAAGAATATTGAATCCCCGTATAAATTTACCGGAATTAAAACCGGATCAGCTGAGTCTATTGGTGGAGATTTTATTGGTGAAACAAAAATTAAAGGCCAAAAAGTAATCACGGTTGTTTTAGGCAGTGGTTCGATGACGGACGAGTCCACTCGATTTGTCCAAACGGTTTCGATGCTTTCGCAACTTAATAAGGCAAGTTCTATCAAGAAAATATCAAAGAGTGAAGGATCGACTAAGCTTATTGCTGTAGCCAGTAAAAACGGAAAAGTGAAGACTGTTAACAGCTATTAATATTCACTTTTCGTTCCGAAAAAGAAGACTACTTTAACCTACAGTAGTATCAAACTTAAAAAGAATATTTCATATCCATTATCTAAAGGAGAAACGATTGGATACGACAAAGTGAAAACAAGCAGCAGCTTGGCAAATGATTTTCTCTATGGAAAGTATCTGTCGGTTAAGGTTAACAGTACAAAAAAAGTTAAAGAAACGAATTTTATAGTCCGAATTTGGCGGCAGATTTTTTTCAGTAAAAGTTTTCAAACAAATTAAAATTTGATAATTTTCTTCACGAGTTAAAATCACTGAATTATTCTTTAACTATATTTATAAATATTTCAATTTTCGTTTTGGGAGTTTTAAGAAGATAAATGGCGTTTTTAGAAGTTAATTATTATTCACGGATTTTGGGAATGAACCAGGCAATGAACGTTATTCTGCCAGAAGAATCCGATCATAATCCAAATTGGACAAATGACAATTTGAAAGACTTACCGGTACTTTATTTATTACATGGTATGTCTGGTAATCATTTTGATTGGCAAAGGAAAAGCGACATCGAACGTTTGCTTAGGCAAACAAAATTGGCAGTTATTATGCCTACAACCGATTTAGCTTGGTATACAAATACCAATTATGGCATGAATTATTTTGACGCAATAGCTCAGGAGCTTCCTCAAAAAGTTGCCAGCTTATTTCCACAAATTTCGGCTAAAAGAAAAAAACATTTTGTTGCTGGCATGTCGATGGGTGGTTACGGCGCTTTTAAATTAGCTTTCGCAAGCGATTATTTCGGTTATGCGGCCTCTTTATCCGGCACTTTGATATCTGATCTAAGTTATCCTGGTTTTCTGGATATGGAAAAGCCGGCTTATTGGAGAGGAATTTTTGGTGACCTTAATAAATTTTCCGGCTCGGAAAATGATATTTTTGAACTAGCCCGTCGCCAATCTGATACCGGTATTGAACTGCCTAAGCTTTATGCTTGGATAGGTCAACAGGATTTTCTTTATAATTCAAATAAAACGGCGGTTCCTCATCTACGCAAATTGGGCTATGACATTGTTTACGAAACTAATCCCGGTGATCATGAATGGTACTACTGGAGCAAATATATAGAAAATGTTTTGCGATGGTTGCCAATTAATTATCAAGCAGAAACTCGTCTGTCATAAATATCAATATCGCTTTTTATTTGATCTTCATTTATTTAGAAAGCGCTTTCAATTTCTTGTGAAAGCTGATATAATATAGATAGGGTTCAAACGAGATCAAAGCTGATGATTCATTTCATCAGAGGTGTTTCCTGAGAGGGGAACGAGGTCTCGGGAATCCGGAAAGCAGCTTCCACCAACATTTAGTGGCATGAAACATCAAAGCTTATCGCTTTAAAGTTAGTGTTTACAAATGTTAAACAGTCTTAGTGATTATGTTCAAACCATATGATCTGCCACTGTTGATGGGGCTGTTTTTTAATAACTATTTTTTTATGATACTTAAAAATATAGTAAATAATAAAGGTGGTAATTTATATGAAAGATAGGAATGCGCAAGACCATGATATGTTTCATCACGCTTTAACTATTGAAACAAAATTACCAGTCAAGAAAGTCTTTGCTTTCGCGGCTACTAATGTGATCGTTGGCTTCACTTTTGGTTTTTTAGTTCGTTCGCTTTTTGATTTAAAAAAATATTGACTGCTGATTTTATAAATATTATTATTTTTATTTAGTTGCTCTTTCGACTCTATTTTCGATTTGTTTATTTTGTCGTTTAGGTGAAAATTAATTCACAATAATATTAAATGTCTCATAGAAAAAAATCTGTTTGATTTATTAAGGCGATCGTTTGTTGTTATTTGGTTGTATGAATTAACGTTTGGCGATCAAAAATGCTAACAAGTGCAATAAAATTTTTCGATTCTAGCTAATTGCTGTTTACAAGTAAGAATAATTATAGTAAGCTAAATGCAATTCTCAGACAGGAGAAAGGAAATACCAATAATGAAAAAAACCAATGTTTTATCGTTACAAATTATTGTTCCCGTCATTATTATTAGCTAGACGGGTTGATTTGTGATGAGCCCGTCTATAACTTGACGGGCAGCGTTGGTTGATTTAAGCCAAGGGCTGTTTTATACAGTTCTTGGCTTTTTTTATTTTATTTCATAAGTCGAGAATTAAATTTTGGTGCTGGACGCATCGATACATATTAGAGAGGACGATATTTAATGGCGAATACACTTGATTTTAATGCAGAAGGAGAAGGTATCCACAAACGATCTGACAAGATCAAAGTTGGTGTTGATGAAGCGCCATCGAAGAGCTTGCTTTATGCGACTGGCCAAGTAAAAAACGAACAGGATATGAAAAAACCATTTATTGCAATCTGTAATTCTTATATCGAAATTGTTCCCGGCCATATCCGTTTACGAGCTTTAGCAGATATTGCTAAAGAGGCCATTCGTGAAGCTGGTGGAATTCCGTTTGAATTTAACACAATCGGTGTTGATGATGGGATAGCCATGGGCCATGTTGGAATGCGCTATTCGCTTCCGAGCCGGGAAATCATCGCTGATTCAGCAGAAACGGTAATCAATGCTCATTGGTTTGATGGCGCTTTATTCATGCCGAATTGTGACAAAATTACCCCTGGCATGTTGATGGCTGCCGCCAGAACGAATGTCCCATCAGTTTTCGTTTCTGGCGGCCCAATGAGGGCCGGTATTGATCCAAAGGGCCGTGCAACTACTTTATCAACTATGTTTGAAGCCGTTGGTGCTTTCAAGAGCGGCAAGCTTTCCAAGGAAAATCTCTTGGAGTATGAAAAAAATGCCTGTCCGGGTTGCGGATCATGTGCCGGTATGTTCACTGCTAATTCAATGAATTGTCTAATGGAAGCTTTAGGAGTTGCTCTTCCGTACAACGGAACAGCATTAGCAGATTCCGACGAACGAAAAGAACTGGTTCGTAAAGCCGCAAAACAAGTCATGTATATGGTAAAGAATAATATTAAACCGCGTGACTTATTAACCAAAGAAGCATTTGATGATGCCTATGCTCTTGATATGGCAATGGGTGGTTCAACTAATACAATTCTTCATGGATTGGCAATTGCTCATGAAGCTGGCATTAATTATAATTTGGATGATATTAACAAGATTAGCCAAAAGGTACCATACTTAGCAAAAATTGCTCCATCTTCTCACTGGACAATGCAAGACGTTCATACTGCTGGAGGTATCCCAGCCATTTTAAACGAATTGATTGAAAAAGGCGGTATTTTACATCCCGATCGAATGACCGTTACTGGAAAAACATTGCGTGAAAATGTTGCTGGTGCAAAAACAAAAAATCCGGAAGTTATTCATACCGTTGATAAGGCCTATTCGAATGTTGGTGGCTTGTCTGTTCTTCATGGCAATCTCGCTCAAGACGGAGCTGTTATTAAAGTTGGTGGCGTCGATCCCAATATTCGTGACAAAGGTAAATTCGTCGGTAAGGCAATTTGTTACAACTCTCATGATGAGGCCGTTCATGGAATTGATTCCGGTGAAGTCCGGCCTGGTCACGTTGTTGTTATCCGTTTTGAAGGTCCTAAAGGCGGTCCTGGTATGCCGGAAATGTTAAACCCGACTTCCAGCATTGTTGGACGTGGTTTGGGTCGTGAAGTCGGTCTAATCACTGATGGTCGTTTTTCGGGTGCTACTCGAGGCATCGCTGTAGGCCATATCTCTCCTGAAGCTGCTGAGGGTGGCAATATTGCTTTAATTAACGATGGCGACACAATTTCGATCGATTTAAAGAACCATGATATTTCAGTTGAAGTTTCGGATGAAGAACTAACAGAACGTCGTAAACATCTTCCCAAATTTGAACCAAAAGTTCGGACAGGTTACTTGGTTCGTTATCAAGCACTTGTGACTTCAGCCAATACTGGCGGAGTCATGAAAGGCTACGACGAATTGTTTTAAAAATTTTTTATGAATCATAGAAAACAAATTATTTCAAAGGATTGAATTTAATTGGAGAAAAACTTATGAAAACTGTATCTAAAATTGGTAACTGGATGAGTAAATGGTTTACGCTACTTGTCATCTTATGGGCAGCGGTTAATTACTTTTTACCAAAAACAAGTTTATGGATTGCGCCTAATACTCCCTACCTCTTAGGGATTATATTGTTTGGAATGGGCTTAACTTTGAGTAAAGATGATTTTTCCAGAATCTTGAAACGCCCGGTTCCGGTTATTCTTGGAACTGTTGCTCATTACGCCATCATGCCATTTATTGCCTTCTTGCTGTGTCAAATATTCCACTTAACAGGTTCGACCGCCGTTGGTGTTATCTTGGTCGGATCTTGTCCCAGCGGTACTTCGTCAAGTGTTATGGCTTACTTGGCAAAAGGGGATGTTGCTTTGGACGTTTCGATCGAAGCTCTTTCGACATTATTAGCACCAATTATGCTGCCATTGATGTTGCAATTTTATGCTGGTCGTTACGTTGCTATACCGACCGCACAATTATTTCTGAGTACCTTGAAGATTGTTGTTATTCCGATTGTCTTGGGCGTCGTCGTTCATACGTTCTTGGGCAAACAAACTGCCAAAGCCAATATGCTTTTACCGTTTATTTCACAGCTATCAATTCTCGCTATTATCGGGGCAGTATTTGCAGCCAACCATGACGATTTATTTACTGCTCAAACTGCTTTAGTTATTCCGGTAGTTATGCTTCATAATTTGAGTGGTTATGCTCTTGGCTACTTGTTTGGTCACTTGATTCGTTTGCGTCAGCCACAACGGAAGGCGATTACTTTCGAAGTTGGAATGCAGGATTCAAGTCTTGGTGCAACTTTAGCTATGAAATATTTTGTACCGGCAGCTGCTATTCCATCGACAGTTTTCTCTATCTGGCATAATGTTTCCGGTTCGGTTCTTTCTTCTTGGTGGCGTCAACATACAACCGAATCCGTCAAAGAATCAATTCGTGCAACTGCGTCACTTCAAAATGACTGACACTTATCAGAGCAGGCCAGCTTAAGCTAGCCTGCTTTTTAATACATAATAAAATACCGTCCTATTTTTTGGCCATAATTTATTCGGCCTGTTATTTGGATTTTAATATAATAATTCTTACCACTTGTCATTTTATTGTTGCCGCTTATCTATATTCGCCATTTGAAGAAGCTTTTTTTAGATAAACTGTTTTTACGTTGAATAACTTAAAAACGAGGTAACAAATGACAGCAATTTTAAATGCAACTAAGCTAACGAAAATTTATGATAAAAAAATAGCAGTTGACAACATCGATATAAATATTAAAGCGGGATCTTTAGTTGCTTTTTTGGGCCCCAATGGAGCTGGAAAATCGACAACGATTAAAATGTTAACAACTATTTTAAGACCCAGCAAAGGGAAAATTCTAGTTGATGGAAAAGCGAACCCAGAAGAAATTCGGAAAAATATTGGGATTGTTTTTCAAGAAAGTGTTCTTGATCAAGAATTGACAGTCAAGGAAAATTTATTTTCCCGGCTGAGATTATATCGCCGATTACCCAAAAATAGAGTTGATGAAGTAATTGGAATTGTTCAGGCCCAAGAATTTCAAGATCAGCGTTATGGTGCCTTATCGGGTGGACAAAAACGCCGGGTTGATATTGCCAGAGCACTGCTTAATCGACCTAAAATTTTATTCCTTGACGAGCCGACAACCGGCTTGGATATTCAGACCCGAACCTTGATTTGGAAGACCCTATCGCTTATGCAAAAAAATGAAAATTTGACAATTTTTCTTACCACTCATTATTTAGAAGAAGCTGATCAAGCGGATGATGTTTATATTATCGATCATGGTCATTTGATTGCTCATGGAACATCCGACCAATTAAAGCAAAAATATACAAAAAATGTTTTGACTATTAAAGGCGATAGTAATTTTATTAAAAAAAATTTGCCGCTTGGAATCAAATTGCATGAATCGGAGGGGACTTTAATTATCGATATTAATAGTTCTCAAGAAGCAATTTCTTTGTTGTCGAAATATTCAAAACAAGTTGATCGTTTTGAATTTCGTCAGGGAACAATTGATGATGTCTTCATATCGTTGACAGGAAAGGAAATCCGCTAATGTTTTCATTAATGAAACGAAATTTAACACTTTATTTTAGAGATCGATCAGGCCTTTTCTTTTCTATTTTGAGTTCCTTGCTTGTTTTAGGCTTGTATATTGTTTTTTTGAAAAATGGAATGCTTAAAAATTGGTCTCAAGTTCCAAATACATCCAGGGTCCTTGATCCTTGGCTGATGGGCGGAATGCTTTCTGTAACAGCAACAGCAACAACTCTGGCAGGTATAAATCGATTGGTGAAAGATCGTGAGCAGCGACAATTTCAGGATTTTTTGATTACTCCTGTCAAACCTTTTTTAATTCAACTAGGGTATTTTCTGAGTGCGGTCATAATCGGAATTATTATGCAAATAATTGTTTTCTTTACTGCGTGGGGATATTTTGCCTATTCAGATGATATTAATATAGAAACAAATGTTTTCTTGCCTTTGCTGGGTTTGTCAATTATTAATTCTTTTAGTGCTTCGGCAATTAGTTTATTAATCGTTGCGTTTATTAAAAAAGTGACGACACTTTCAACTGTTTCTTCGATCATTGGCACGGCATCCGGCTTCTTTTCTGGAATTTATATTCCAATTGGATCTTTGCCGGCTTTTGCGCAAACTCTGATTAAATTTTATCCAGGAGCTTATTCGGCATCGCTATATAGACGTCTTTTAATGAATAATCAATTGAGTTCCTCTTTTAAACATTTATCTGCCAACGAACTAATTGATTTTAAAAAACAATTAGGAATAGGCTATCAATGGAAAACAATGACGTCGAGTGCCCAAGAATTTGCTGTCTTGATCATTGCACTATTTACCGCTCTTTTGATTGTTGCTTTCAAGTCATTTCTTGAAAACCATCTTCGAAAAGATAGAAGGTTATAATAATTAGCAATTAAGACTGGAGAAAAAGGCTTGAAGATTTCGTTCTTATCGAACAACAAATTATCGGAAGATGAAGTCATTGTGCAGATTACCGCGCAAGATTATTCGGATAACGTTAATCGATTAATTGATTATATAAAAGAATATAAACGCTTTGACAAGATAATTTCGATCAATGTTGGTAATGCAATTAAATTTATTAATCAGGATTCTTTGATTGCAATCGAAGTTTATGGAGACGAGCTCAGATTTTTATCCGGGGAAACAACTTACTCGACTCGAGGCCGGCTTTATAAAACTTTGGAAAAACTTGATCATCAATTCGTCCAAATAGCTCGTGGAACGGTTATTAATATTAACTATCTTCAGTCTTTAGAGGCCGGTTTTTCTGGAAACATGACGGCAATTATGAAAAATGATAAAAAAATTAATGTTAGTCGAAGATATCTAATCAATTTAAAAGAGAGGTTGGGATTATAAATATGAATCTTACAAGGAAAATTATTAGATGTATTCTGATTGGAATTGCCTTTAGTTCATCAATCTATCTTGTTTCAGAACTTTTTTCAAAAACACTTTCCAATTCCAAACTTGAGATTTTTAGCGTTCTTCTGCTTGGTGCTTTTATTGGTTTATTTTCAATGATTTTCGAGATAGACGAACGCTTGAGTTTTCTTGCTCAACTTATAATTCATTTCTTTTTAACCGCTTTTGCTGTTTTTATTTTTGCCTACATCAACGGTATACATGTAACTTTAATTAATGGTTCGTTTGGATTCGTTTTGATTTATATGGTTGTTTGGTTAATTGTTAAAAGCCAAATAAATCGTGATGTCAAAGAGATTAACCAAAAATTGTTGTCAAAAAAAAATGAACGTGACTAGAGCAGAGATCGAATTTAAATAAAAAATTTTATTTCAAGCTTTTATGGATGGCAAAACTTGTGTTTTTAATTCCTTGCTACAATTTTAATAATTTTTATATTGATTTAGAAACACTGTAATAGACTTAGACCTGATGTTAAAAAAACAAAGAAAAAAAATTTTTATTTATCTTTTCTTGTTTTTAGCTCTTTCATTTGCAGTTGGATACAAGACTAATCAAGAATATTCTAAAAATCGACTTAGTTTATTAAAGTCTAAAGATAAGAAATCTAAAGACAAAAAGAAAAAAACTTCGGCCGATTCTAAAATGAGAACTGTAAATTGGCGGAAGTCTTCTGAAAAAGTATCTTATCCAATTTTATCGAAATATCGAAACGTTTGGATTGATGTTTCTATTGCCAGACAGCGGGTTTATATAAAAAGCGGCAGTAGAATTCTGTATGAAATGTATTGTTCGACCGGTATTGATAATTCGACGCCAACCGGTACGTATAAAATCCAAAAGGAACGAGGCACATTTTTTTATAACGTGGCATCCAAGGAGGGTGCTCACTACTGGGTATCTTGGAAAGACAATGGTGTTTACTTATTTCATACGGTTCCAACCGATAAGAATGGTAAGTATGTAGTTTCTCAAGCAAAGGAACTTGGTAAGAAGCCGGGTTCTCATGGCTGCATACGCTTATCAATTCCTGATGCCAAATGGATCTATAAAAACATTTCCGAAGGGACGAAAGTCGTTGTCCATGGTACTTTTAAAGCGTGAATACTTGGATAAGCTGCCAGCCATTATTTTAAAAGATTTCTTGAATAATTCTATAGAATTATTTTTCTGACTTTTTTTAAATCATTAATTCTTTGTTTTTCGTTTCGATCTTCGGCGTTAAAATTGGCAATTTTAAAATCTTTAAGACCCATTTTTCCAAAGACACCACGCTTCAACATTTTTCCAATTGGATTTCCATAATGCAGTTTATAAATAATTTTTGGTGTTCCGATTGCTGTCAAAACACGTACTTTTGTTTTAGTTGGTAAAATCATTCTGTGACCGTCGACTTTTTTTATTTGACCTTTGGCAAACACTTTATCGATGAATCCCTTCGTCAATGCCGGCATCATTTCCCACCAAATTGGGAAAATAAAAATAATTTCATCAGCTTTTTGCAAACGGTCAAAATAGTTTTTGCTTTGTTGGTCGACAAAATTTTTTGTTCGCCAATTTAATAGATCATCCTTTTTCATGACTGGATTGAAGTTGTCTTTTTGCAAGTCGATTATATCGACTTTGTTTCCATCAGCCTTCAGATCGTCTATTGCTTGTTGAGCGATAGCTGCTGAATAAGAACGGTTGTGTGGTTGATTGTGGCTGGCGGATATGCCGTATGGATGATCAAAAATAATTACAGTTTTCATTTTCAGATCTTTCTTAACTTTCTTTTTTATATTCCAAGGAATATAATCATTGTTATACTTTAACTAAGAAAAGTCAATATATATTCCAAGGAATTTATTTTATGGATAATTTAAAAAGAATTAATCATGAACTTCGTCGATATCGCAATTACGATAACACGGAGAAAGTCAGAAACTATTTATTGAAAAATGCTGTTGTTGATTTATCCGGACTCGCAAAGTCACTTTCAATTTCTGACTTAGATGTTTTAAGCACCATTATTCGTCATCATGATTCAAGAATTTCAGAAATCGTAAAACATTTGTCTTTTACTCAAGGAGCTGTTTCTAAAATAGTTAACAAGCTTTTTCGATTACAATTAATCGAAAAATACCATCAAGGCGATAACAAAAAAGATACTTATCTAAAAGGAACCCGACTAGGGAAAAAGGTTCATGACTTGCACGCACAATATCACCAAGATATGGATCAGCGACTATTAGATTTTTCTAAGGCTTTTAGTGAAAATGAATTGCAACTTATTGGAAATTTTCTTGCGTCGATCAATGATATTCGTGAAGAATGAAAATAAGTGATTTGACTAGTTGAGAATATAAGCGGACTTTTTTGATTATTTTCATCAATTGTTAAATATTTGAGAAAACTATAATTATTTTTTGATGACTAATTTTTGTTTTTTGTAGAATTCGCATAATAAGAGTAGGAGACCAAGACTTCCGGCAAATATCCCTAAATACATAGCTGGAGATAATCTTAAATTAACCGCGGAAACAACAATTATCGAAGTGTTGCTTAGAAAACAGCTGATTAAATAAATTATCTTAAAAGTTTGATTTAATTCGATAAAAACACAAATAACTTGATAGGCATTCAAGAGGGCAACGAAAACGGCGGTTAAAACTGAAATTTTTGTAGCCAGGACATTGTCGCCACTAATTGGAAAATGCTCCATATTGTCAATTCTTAGTGCGAGTGCCAGGTACATTGCAATAACTGCGATGATAGCTTTTTTAAAAAAAAGAAATATTTGTAAAAAAGGTCTTCCAATATACATGCTGCTCGTCTCTTTTATAGTCCCTACAAACTCTATTCTAAGTTAAATAAATTGTTCTGGAGTTCAAATAATTATATTGCTTTCCATTAAAATCATAATTATTGCTATCGGTAGTCTTGAAAAAGTGATTTTTTTGAATTAAAATTTGAAAGAATTTTAGGTGTCACAGCAACTTTGATTAATATATCAATCTGATTGTCGAATTGATTTTTCGTTTTGTGTTTACCTGAACCCTGTATGTTTGTAATTGAGGTTGTTCTTTTCTATTCTTTAATGTAATCTCAAAAAATATGATGAATAGCTCAAAAAAAGCTTATTTTCCACTTATGTTCAGTCCATTTGCATCTCAGTTAGGTTCCGCTATTTATGTTTTAGGGCTCAACTGGTTGCTTGTTCGAGTAACTGGAAATACTAAATTATTGGGATTAATTGAAGGATTAGGAGGTTTGGCATTTCTTTTAGGAGATTTTTTGGTTGGATTATTAGTTGACCAGTACAATCGTAAAAAAGTTTTGATATGGACAGATATCATTTCAGCATTAATGTGCTTTCTAGGTGGCTTTTACGTAAATAATGAACAGCCACAAATCTACTTGTTAATCATGATTACTTTCGTTTTGAACTTAATGCTTGCTCTGAATTATCCTGCAGCCAAGGCAATTACTCCTGAAGTGGTTATTAAAACACATTTACAAAAATTTAATGCTATCTCAAATACCTTTTTCAATTTGGCTAATGTAACTGCACCAATCATAGGAGGGGTGCTGTTAGCAATCAAAGGTATTAATTTCAGCGAGTTTTTGATAATCAATGCATTGTCTTATATCGCAGCACTTTGTATGAATTTTCTGATACCATATAAAAAAATTCAAGACAAAAAAAGTAGCAAAAGAGAGTCTGTTATCACAAGTACTCTTATCGGCTTCAAATATATTAAGGATCATTCAAATCTGTTAATGTACATGCTAGCTATGGGAATTTTTAATTTTTGCTATGCTGGTTTTTTATTGACAGCGCCTTATATTGCACATCATTTTTTTGAGGGAAGTTCAACAAACTATAGCCTATTTTTAACAGTTTCCGCTGTTGGAGGTTTGCTGGGAGGCGTCTGGTTGACTTTTCAAAAAAGTGAAATTAAACCTCAAAAAATTTACTTAGAGCAACTATTCTACGGCTTTGTACTGATTTTCTGTGGGACTTTCTTTTCCTTACCTGCTTGGATTTTAATAGCTTTAATTTATGGTACATTTCAAGCAAGGTTCTTTGGAAGCATTACTACTTTTATTCAAGATGAAACAGATGTTAAATTTTTAGGCAGGATATTCGGATTAACATTTCTTTTTTTTGATGGGATTCAGCCTGTTGGTGACTTTATTTTTGGTTTTTTTGTCAGCAGTTGGCGGCAATGGACTTATGTAATTTTGGGAATATGTTTAGCAATTTTTTTCTCGGTCTTGTTATATTTAAATAAAGAGGAAAAACTAACAACAAAATAAAAAAGTGTCTTTCTAAGATTTTTTTTAATTTATTTTTTTGTTCTTTATGCGTTAAAACGTTGTTTTAACGGCATTTTAAAGAATATACAAAAACCGAGAGAGGAATTTGGTTAAAATTCACATTTTACAAATTTCCATTTTTACATAGCCATGATAACCAGGCAAAAGAGCAGACAAAGATACTACAAAAAATTAGCTTCGATAAAGAAAACTGCCAAGCATGAAGCCTGAATAAATTCCAAGGAATCCTAATAAATAGGTTGTGAAAATATATTTTAAGAATTGCCGATACTGATGAGACTTCAGCAATTCAACGTTCTCTAGGTTAAAAGTTGAGAAGGTTGTAAAAGTAGCGGTAAAACCCATACTCAAAAAAAGGTAAATATTTTCTGATAAATTAAGTGAATAAAATAAACCCAAAAGGAAGCATCCACAAAAATTAATCAAAAAAGTCGGCCAGGGATAAATCATATTTAACCATTTTTTCTTCATTGTATTTGTTATTTGATAACGGCCGAGGACGCCTAACGCAGCCCCGAGAGCAACTGAAAACACCTGAATCATTTGCTTTTTCCTCTTTTAATTATTATTAATTTGCTCAAACAATATCCGAGAAAAACAGACAATAATCCACCGAACAAAGTTAAGAAAAAATAGTTTAAAGCTTTTGAATATTGGTTTAGTCGGAACATTTTAAAAACTTCTAATTCAAAAGTCGAAAATGTTGTAAATGAGCCAACGAAGCCGGTTGAAATCATAGCGACGATTTGATCGGTCGAACTTTTAGCTTCGACAAAAAAATAATACATAAATCCCAAGAGAAGGCAACCAATCATATTGATAAGCAAAGTTGCATAAGGGTAATTGCTGTTATTAATTGTTGATTCTAACGCGAAACGTGATTCTGCTCCTAAAATCCCCAAAATTATCATTAAAATATAGTACATTTTATTTCCCCAAATTAAAAAAAGAATATCTTTTCAGAATATATGTCTTTCTTTAGTTATTCAATGAAATTTTAAAAAATAAACGATAATGTTCTTTCAAACATTTTTATTTATGCTTAATTCAAGTTTTATTTACGCTTAATCAGCAGGAAATAGTCTATTACTTGTAGCCGCAAGATGGCTACAACACCTTAGTATTGAAACAGCTTTAATCAAACATTAGAATTTTAGAACTTTTTTCATTTCATTTAATAGATTTAATAGATCAATGCAAATCGGACTGCTATTTAAATAGCAGTCCTTTTTTTAATAATTTTTATAAAAGTTGACACAATGTCACTATTTTGATAGACTTCTTTTGGTGACACGATGTCACTTATTAGAGGTTTCTAATGGTTTCGAGTACTTTTCTTAATTTAAATTCAAAAAAACAAGCACGAATAATCGAGGCTTTAAATCAGGAATTTTCCAGTCATTCCTTAGCAGAAGCGCAAGTAGCTCGAATTGTCGAGGGCGCAGCAATTTCTCGTGGCGCTTTTTACAAATATTTTGATGACTTAGACGATGCTTATTTATATCTTTATAAGCTTGTCATGATTAATATTCATCGAAACCTTGTTGGCCATTTGGATAATCATGATTTTGATCCAAATTTATATATTGAAGAAGTTAAAAATTTTGTTAATCAAGTAAACCAGACCAATTATTATCAATTTGTAAAAATGCATTTTTTAAAAAATGAATCATTATTAATCGGCAGAGAAAAATCTTTTTCCAAAAGAGGTTTTCATCAAACTGAAGAAACTGATCGGCAATGGGCTGCCAAAGTTCTTAGCCATGAAACTATCAAAATAATTATGCTGGATCCGCAAATAAAAGATATATCAATTACCCGCTTAACTGGGTTACTAAAACAGTTAGCCGAAAAGGGAGACTAATGAAATGTTTTTGGCTTTAAAAGAAATTAAACGAGAGAAGCTGCGTTATGGATTAATTATCTCAATGGTCGTTTTAATTGCTTATTTGATTTTTGTACTGACTAGTCTAGCTTTGGGATTAGCTCAAGAAAATACGCAAGCAATTGATTCTTGGCATATAAAACGAATTGTTTTGGACAAGGATTCGGATATCAGCCTATCGCAATCTTTGATTACGAAAAACGAATTAAGTACTTTTAAACTAAGTAAAAAAGATGCCTATATTGGACAAGCATCAATAGTGGCCAAATTGAAAGGAAATAAAAAAGAATCCGCTCAATTTATTGGTTTAGACAAACACCAATTTATTTTTAAGAATATAAAAATAACCAGTGGACATAAGGCAAATAATGACCATGAGATTGTCGTTGATGAACAATTTAAAAACGACGGTTATCGACTTGGCGACAAAATTAGTTTCAATTCCTTTTCAGGAAAATATCGAATTGTTGGTTTCACCAGAGGTGCCAAATTGAGTGTTGCTCCAGTTGTTTATGGAACTTTGAATGCTTGGAAAAAATTGCAGAGTACAAGAAGCGACTTTAAAGCCAGTGCGATTGTTTCCCAATCTGCTAATTTTAAGGCACCCGATTCTCAATTAAAAAGTTATTCATTAGGAAAATTTATTAATCAGTTACCGGGTTACTCAGCTCAAAATTCAACTTTTACTTTTATGATTGCTTTCTTAATGATCATTTCTTTAATTGTAATTGCTGTTTTCTTATATATATTGACAATTCAAAAAATCAAAAATTATGCGGTTTTGCGAGCTCAAGGTATTCCGGCAAAAATTCTTGTTATTGCAACGATTTGTCAGTCGGCGATTCTTGTTATTAGTGGTTTGATTATCGCCGCTCTTTTGACGATTTTAACTGCCGCCTTTATTCCGACCGCGGTGCCGATGAGCTTTAACTTGCCGATTTTGGTATCCGTGGCAATTGGTTTGATTATAACTGGACTTATCGGTGCATTGATTCCAGCCAGGATCATTGTTCGCATCAACCCGATTAGCGTGATTGGAGAATAAAGATGTCAGTGATTGAATTACAGAATATTAACAAAATTTTCGGCAATAAAATAAGCCGTGTCCAGGTCCTAAAAAATATAAATTTTTCTGCCGAAAATGATCAATTTAATTTGGTACTAGGGCCTTCCGGTTCCGGGAAAAGTACTTTTTTAACAATCGCCGGTGGATTGCAAAAACCAACATCCGGTGAAGTCGATATTGAGGGACAATCGATTAAAGATCTTTCGTCAAAGGACCGGGATACTTTGCGTTTAAATAAAATTGCCTTTATTCTCCAATCCTACAATTTGCTTCCATACTTAACCGTAAAAGAACAATTTGTCTTGGTTGATAAGGTTAAAAAAGAGGGCAATTTAAATAGAGCTGATTTAGCTTCTCTATTAAATAAATTAGGAATTGCAGAATTGCAGGATAAATATCCCGGTGAATTGTCAGGCGGGCAGAACCAGCGAGCTGCAATCGCGAGAGCGCTATATACAGATCCAAGCATTATATTAGCAGATGAACCAACGGCGTCGCTGGACAGCAAAAACGTAAAAGAGGTTGGCAGTTTATTTAAATCTTTGGCAAAAGAACAACATAAAAGTATTGTAGTTGTTACTCATGATTTACGTTTGGTGGATTTTGCCGATAAGATTTATGAAATTCTTGACGGAAAAATGAAATTAAAAGAATAACTATCAGCAAAGTAAATTAATAGTTTTAATTTACTGCTAATAAAGCTTTTTCCAGCAAAATAATTGTTGCGTTGATTTCTTCTTCTAAAGAACCTTTATTGTTTACGTGATAGCTTATGACCGTCCCAGCAACTGAGCTGAAAATAAATCTAAATATTTGATAATTAGGCAGGTTGATTAATTGTTTATTTTGCCGCAAATTGTTCAAAATTGGATTAACATAAGCTTCTAAACTTATTTTAAACTTTGCAATTACGATCTTCGCGAATTCGGGATTTGTCAACATTTGATTTAAGATGACTTTAATTGCTGGCAAGTTTTTCTCGATGAAATTACTACGATCTTTTACAATACGAGCTAAATAATCATGCAAAGTCATTTCCTTATCTTTTAAATTATTTTCTGAAAATTCATTAATTGCATTTTCAAAGACTGTTTTTAGAATAGGCGCGATACCGTTAATTAGCAGATTCTTTTTTGTTTTAAATTGTTTATAAACCGTTCCTTCTGCTACACCGGCCTTTTTTGCGATATCGGATGTTGAAGTTTTTTCGTAACCTTTTTCGGCAAATAAAATCAAACTTGCGTTTAACACAGCCTGCTGTTTTTTAGTTAGAACAATTTTTTCTTTTATCACATTTTCGAATAAAGCCAGTAAGCTGTTTTCTTTTGTCAATTTAGACTCTCCTGTAGCGTTTTAAACCAATAATATTAATAGAAATTAAAATGATCGCAAAGGCAGCCAAAACTAACAAGTCGATTCCGATATTTTCTATTCCGGCTCCTTTTTTAATCACATCGATCAGCGCGTCTCCACCATAATACATTGGAAAGATGTGGGCAAAAATTCTCCAAAAGCTGTTCATATCGCTAAGATTAAACATTCCGGAAAAGAAAACCTGCGGCACGATTAAAATTGGTATAAATTGAATCATCTGAAATTCGGATGAGGCAAGTGTTGATACCAATAGCCCCATTGATAAAGCGACTAACGCAAGTAACAGATTGATTAACATTACCAGCCAGACGGATCCAAGACTATTTATTCCAAGAATGTAAATTGCATAAATAACCACTACGATAGTTTGCAAAATTGCCAATAATCCATATGCTCCAACATAGCCGGCAATTATTTCCTGTCTTTTGACTGGACTGGTTAATAATCTGCCAAGTGTCCCAGTAGTTCTTTCGTGTAGCAAGGAAACACCGGAGATCAAAAAAACAAAGAAGAAAACGAAAAATCCAACGAGGACTGGTGCGATTGCGGTAAAAAGACTACTATTAGCGTTTCCATAAATATACTTTTCCGACAAGGATAGAGAATTGCCGGTTTTTTTGTTTCTCAATTTATTTTCAATTGCTTTCTGTTCGGTAATTGGCATTGATTTGATTAGGGAAGTCAATTCTTGTTGCGATTTATTAATCGTCGATTTAATTCGGTCTTTTGTAATACTTTTAACCAGATTCTCTTTAACGACAGCTGTTAAAGAGGTATCGGCATTTTGATAGGTAACCGTCAGTTTTTGATCTTGCTGTTTTAAAAGGGCGGCGAGATGATATTTTTTTAAGTTTTTTGAAATACTCTTTTTATTATCAATAGTAACTAAATTGATTTTACTGTCTTTTTTTAATTGTTTTATTAAATTTGGGCTGACATTTTCAGTGCCCAATCGAGCACTTAGATTTGTATTTGATTGCAAAATTAAATAAAGAAGTCCTAGAACTAGTAAAGGTGCTAAAAATACGAGTGCCAAAGTTCTTTTGTCACGGCTGAGTTCCTTTAGAATTCTTTCAAAGATCACTAGGGTGCGCATATTTTTCTCCTGCTTTTATGAATACTTTTTCAATTGAATTAACTTTATAATCGGATTCTAATTTTTGTGGCAGATCGTCGGCGATTATCCGGCCATTTCTCAGCATTAATACCCGATCTACGTGCTCGACTTCGTCCATTACATGGGTTGTAACAATAATCGTTTTCCCGGATTTATGAAGCTTTCTTAATTCTGCCCAGACCTGAACTCTTAGTTCCGGATCAATTCCAACGGTTGGTTCGTCAAGAAGAATTATCGGTGAGTTTGCTAACAAAGCAATTGCTAAAGATAAACGACGTTTCATGCCTCCCGAGTAGTTTGAAACTCTGATGTCTAAAGAATTTTGCAGGTTAACAATTTCGCTAACTCGTTTGATTTGATCTCTTAAAATTTCACCGGGTTGTTTCATTAAACCGGCAAAAAACCTTAAATTTTCTCTGCCGGTGAGGGATGTGTAAAGAGCATCGCTTTGCGCCATATAGCCGATTTTTCCTAAGACTTCTCGGTTTGGCATGCTTTTGTCGAGTACGGTTATTTTCCCGCTATCCAATTTAATCATGCCTAAAATAGCAGCAATCATAGTCGTCTTTCCGGTGCCTGATGGACCAATCAAACCAATTAATTGCCCACTTTTTATTTGAAGATTGATATTCTTTAAAACAAGATTACGTCCAAAACTTTTCGAAACTTTTTCTAGAGTTATCACGTTAGCCATAATTTCCTCACAATTGGTTTAGTAAGTGAGCATTCACTCACTAAATTGAGTATACAACTTTTCAATGAATTCCATTATGGCGATTCTTAATTTATGAAAAAATTCTTGATTAAAATAATTAGATTGGTAGTAAAAATTTGGATTTTCATAAAGAAAATATTTTAGAATAGTAATTTTATCGATGTGATAATATATATTCAAAAACAAAGATGAAGCTTTCTTTAAATGAACTAATTTGAAATATTGCTTTGAATAAAATGCTGCGATCTATACTTATTTTTCCACAATTTCCAAATGGCATGGAGATAGATTTAATTAGAAGACAAATTGATCCTCTCTATAAGAATATCAGGCCACATATATCTTTGGTATTTCCTTTTGACAGTCCGATTTCCGATGACCGTTTAATTGTGATTACTCAAAATGCTTTGGAAAAAATCGGCAGTTTCGAAATTGGGTTAGAACATCTAGGTGGCGATCTTCATGGCGGTTATCTTTGGTTCAAAGTTAGGCAAGGGCAAAAACAAATAGATTTTATTCATGATTTGTTATATAAGAGTTCAGAATTATCAGTTTTTTTACGTAAAGATATTCCTTATATTCCTCATTTAACAGTTGGGCAACAGTTAAAAGCACCCCGACTTGAAGAATTAAGCGGGCAATTAAATAAAAGAAAGTTTCTCTTTGAAAGTGAAGTTCAATCGGTATCGATTGAGCATATCCTTCCAAACAACGATTCTGAGGAATTTTCTCAAATATCCTTGAAATAATCGCCAATTTTTTTTATTATTTTAAAAGTAACTTTATGAATTTAAGACAGCATCAACAATGGCTAATTGACTTTTACAAACAACGTGTTCGGTATAGTTATTCTTCTTTTATTAGACTGAACTACTTAACCGAAGAAGTTGGTGAATTGTCAAGAGCGGTCAGGGCATTGGAAATTGGTCGAGATCATCCTGGTGAGAAAAAACAAAGTCATGAATTTTTAGAGAATAATCTAAAGGAGGAATTGGCTGATATTTTGGACCAGTTTTTATTTTTTTGCGACAAATACGATATCAAGATAGATGATTTGCTTCAAGCTAGTGAAGGAAAATTAAAAAAGCGTTTTGAGTAATTCGTTTTTTGTTTTTAGGATAATAAAATGGTTTTAAAATTATTAAAATTGACAAAAGATGATGGTCTAGAATTTTATCAAATGCTTCAGGAAATAAAGACCGATGTAAATGGTTTTCATAACCCGGTTTATCAAATGTCATTTGATGAATACAAAAACTGGTTGATTGCCGCTGAAAATGATTCTAATGTAGCCAATCTAAAGCCCTCCTATGTTCCACAGACAACCTTTTGGTTGTATGATGAACGTCCAATCGGTATTGGTCGAATTCGTCATTATTTAAATAAAAATCTTGAACTTAACGGTGGCCATCTTGCCTATGCGATTCGAAGCACCCAAAGAGGAAAATCTTATGGAAACATTCTTTTCTCTTTGCTTCTAAACGAATGTAGGAAAATGAAAATAAATCCGGTGCAGTTTTCTGTTCAAGAGGTTAATGAAGCTTCAAACAAAATTATTAAAGTTCATAAGGGTTTTCTGATCTCAAAAAGCAAAAATGGCGAAAATATTTATCAGATAAAATTTTGATGATCCTCTCGTAATATGTGGTGGATCTTTTTTATAAGGAGAATTAAAAAAATATGTAAGTAAACCTGCCTTTATGCGTTTTTTAATTAGGAGATACTTTTTTATTTTTATTTTTTGTCTATGCCATAATTAAACAAAGGAAACTGCTTATGAACGATACATATTTAATTACGCAGATTGAATTATTGCTCAGATTGGTTGTCGCGGGAGTTTGCGGATTTGCGATTGGTTATGAGAGAAAAAGCCGATTGAAAGAGGCTGGAGTTCGAACTCATATGATTGTCGCTCTTGGTGCTGCTTTGATTATGATTGTTTCTAAATATGGTTTTGTTGATGTTGTCCAGTTGAAGGGATATGTGCTTGATCCATCACGAATTGCAGCACAAATTGTGAGTGGTATTGGATTTCTTGGTGCTGGAATGATTTTTGTGAGAAAACAGGCAATCAATGGTTTAACCACTGCAGCCGGAGTTTGGACGACAGCTGGGGTAGGGATGGCAATTGGTGCTAAATTATATTTTATCGGTGTTTCAGCCACGGTAATTGTTTTACTGGTTCAAATCATTCTTCGCCACAATTTTAAGTGGATGCCGCTTCCTGAATCTGAACAAATCGATATCGAGTTTGACAAGATAGCTGACTCAATTGCTTTTATACAGAAAAGATTCGCTTCCAGCAAGATTGATATTATAAATCTTAGTGCTGAGAAAAACGGCAACGACAGTATTCACGTGGAATTATTTGTTAAATTGCCGCAAGGATACGACCCCGCACAATTAATGGATCTCTTTAAAGATAATCCGCATATTAAGTCGATTGAATATTGAAAGCGCTTCCTTATATTGCTATAATGTAGTTAAGGATTAATAGAGATCGTAAACAGCAGCTTGAGTCTGCTAAAGAGATTTCTCCTATACGAGTAAATCGGATCTCAGATAATCCGGAAGCGGTTCTTATCACTTGTTGATGAGGGCCGTTTTTTTATTGAAGAGATTTAATTATTGTTGACCAAAAAAGCTAATTGAATTACTGATTCAATTAGCAACCTTTGTTGGAAACGATAGGTTTCGATTTTACAGAATCAGCTGATTAAATCAGCAAATTTTAAAATTAATTATACTGTTGCTTATTTGAGCATTTATAATAATCATTGAGGCCACCGATTTAAAGAATGAGTCGTATTTAATTCTCTTTTTGACCAGCTTTATATATCGAGAAACAATTTCAAAATTTAAGCCTACTTAAAACTATTCATCTCTTCAAGCAACCAGGTATTTAGCTGATCATCATTAACATTTGTCATAATTTTAACGTTTGTATCTTTTCGGTCAGATAAGTCGGCAACCGTTGCCCCTCGTGCGGGCCCGGTTTTTTGAATAGCGACAAAATAATCTTTGCAGGTATAAAATTCCGGATGAAGCAAATAAGCAATTGTATTCAAGTCGTAAACGACAAAACCGTTTTCCTTTTTACTAGAGAAATCGTTAACAAGTGTTGATAATTTTGAACCAATATCGCTCATTTTAGAAATTTTTTTATTAGTATCGAAATAAATCAATGCTCTCTGAGACACATCGATTCCGGCTGTTATGATCGGAATATTTGATCGATAAACCAAATCAGCGGCTTCCGGATCACAATAAATGTTAAATTCGGCAACACTGGACATATTGCCCTTGGATAAAGTTCCTCCCATAAGAATGAATTGTTTTATCTTGCCAACTATATCAGGGTGCTCAACTAGTAAAAGAGCTAAATTGGTATAGGAACCGGTACCGACAATTGTAATTGCTTCTTTGCTGTTTGACAGAACTTTATACATTCCAGCAACGGCATTTTCATCAGTTTCTGATAATTCCAAATCACCTCGAGGATAGTTCCCTAAACCGCTTTCGCCAAACCAGGGCTCGTATTCTTCAAGCTCTCTTAATAGGGGCCTGGCAGCTCCGGATGATACAGGTATTTTGGATTTTAGATCCTGCATTATATATAGAGCATTCTTAGTTGTCCGGTCAACACTGACGTTTCCAGTAACGGTTGTCACGAGTTTGAGATCTATTTTGGGATCGAGAACGGCGGTCACGATTGCAAAGGCATCATCTACTCCGGGGTCACAATCAAGAATAACAGGTATTTTAGGCATTTTCAGTTCCTCCTTCGTTATCAGCTTCTCCGCTTCCCCAAACTTTAATGGCATAGATACTGTTAAAAAGCAGAGCGGCCTGCAAAGCAATTTGCGAAAGATTGGCTCCTAAGTTGCCGATGCTTGTATAACCAGCAATTGTTTGGTAGGTCAAAGCTGACCAATAAATTATATTGGCTGAGTTGACTATAATCCATAGCGACCAATTTTCCTTGTATTTCAGTATATAAAGTGTTTGAGCAATAATGCTTACGACAAAATTTATACTATCGAGGTATGGCAATTGTCCATGCAGGATTGAAAGAACCCACCATCCTATGGCCCAAGCGATAAAGGCACCTAAGAAAATCCAATTTCTAATTGTTTTGGAAAACGAATGGGTTGCTTCGTCGTGTCCCCACATCAGCCATCCGATCGGTTGCGAAATGACATAAACAATATCCATTGCGAATGATCCATAAGCGTGACTAATCCACGCAACATAAGCCATTGCCATACACTGGATTAAACCGAAGATAAAATTTATTTTTCGACCCTTCATTCCATAAATTAAACAGAGAACCCCAGTAACTCCGGAAATCATGCCGATTAATGAATCCGGAACAATCACATAGACGACAAATTGCAACAGAATTAACACTGAAATATAAATTACTTCAAATTTTTTCCAATTAGAAAATAATTGGACGTAAACCCAATGAAAAATTCCTCTTGATTCTGATCCCATAATTAAACCCCATTCAAAAATAGATTAGAAATAAGAGCTCTCAAAGGATTCATTTATACATCGAACTTTGTCAAAAAGCTTTATTTCATTCACAAGGTATCATTTAAAGATCCGATTTACAACTATTTTGTCGCTTATTTTATCGGAGAGAAACTGATTAACTATCTTTTGATACAAATCATTTGACAGAATTCCCATTTGAAAAATGCGAAATAGGTGCCAAGATTGAAAAATCTTTGCCGAAACGTTTAATAGAAAGGTAGTTTTCAATTAAATCTTTAAAAAGAATATAGCGAATATGATCGTGCAGATCATGGTTATGCATATAATGAGGCCGATTAAATTGTGCCAAAACTTCATTTTCGCGATGATCAGGCGCAACTATGTAGAGCATCATGTCATTTTGATTAATTTGATAGAGATCATCCATTCGATTCATACCTGACATAATCGATGTCGATTTTTCGACTTCAAAAGAAGCAATTGGAAAATTATTTTTTGAAAACCAGATCACGTCAATTAAAGAAACTGTTTCGCGAAGATGAATCGGTAGCTGGCTAATAGTCTCTGGAAGTTTTGCCAAGGAAACATCACCAAGGCGGTTACCTTGATAACGTCGATTATGGTCATTTGAAGCAATCCAAGACCGGTATCCAATATTATTACCAATATCGGCCAAAATATATTGAATTTTATAATGTAAATTTTTTAATTCATCATTTTCTAACTTTTCTTCAATTTTTTCTTGTGTTTTGCTTTCTGTTTTGATGTAAACTTCTGAGTTTTCTCGAACAACATAATTAAGTTTTCCAATATCGAACAAAAAAGCAGAAACGGCTCCAAGATCTTTTGAAAAGAGACCACCAGCTTGATTTAATTCAATAATTCCGTCGCGTAATTTAAAGTAGTCAGCCCATTTGCCCAAACGAATCTTTGAGTGAGTCAAATAATTGTATCCTTCAACAATTTTTGTGTTGAACGGACAAAAAATTGTCGGCTCAAGAAAATAGAGAATATTAGCAACTGCAGGTCCCAATCCTTTGATTTTATGTCTATCTAATTCGTCAACTGCCATCAACATTTTGAGGTCGTTATTTGTATGAAATATTTGATCAAACATTTCGGCAAAGGCCAGCTGATTTTCTCGATTTTCATATATGTCGGGGATTCTCATTTTTGGTTTCCACATAAAAGCATGTTTAGCACCTTTGAAAATTTCTTCTTGACTGGCAATTACATCCATAACTGTTTCAAGAGCCGAACCGTGAAGATCGCGTGGGAAGGAACCATCGCGGATTGTTTCGATAATTCGCTTGGTACCTTTACGAACTTGATTAAAGGCCTTTAAACGTTCTTCGCTATGGGTAAACCAAGTTTGATACAGTAATTCCTTTTTCTGCATGTACTGATCGATCAGATCTCTTAAATAGACTGTGTCCATTAACTATCTCTCCAAAAAATAAAATTAAGAGCCCCAGGGGGGATGAAACTCTTTCTGATTAATCATCGAACTTTTAGTGAAAAATGTCAGCATATTTATATAGATTGGATTGTTTTAATAAGGGATAATTTCTTAAATAAAAAAAGAATGTTTATTTACTTTTGTTAAAATCGAAATGATTATCAGGTTCCAGCCACAAATCTCGGCAGTAATTTTTTTATTTCTGTTTTCTTACTTAATTTGCTGGTTGCAGATTTAATTAAGTAATTCGTAATTTTGAAAGCAACGAATAAATTGTATACATAGGCAAATAGAATTGTCCGTATTAACCAAATGGAAAAATTAGACTATGTTCTGTTTGAAAGCCAGTTGAAAAAAGATTTACCAATAGACTCATGGCCGTTGGCCGTTCTAAACACATTTCTGCAGAAAAATAAAACTTGTTTTTGATTCAATATTCCCCTTATAATTAATTAGTAAAATATTATTAGCGTGGGAACTAAAGTTTATTTATCAATTATTTGAGATATACGTATAACTATTGTGTCTTGAATTGAAAAGGACTTAATTATGGAAATCAACCAAATCGGTCGTTTCATTGGCATTATTCATCGCCAGTCACAGATAAATTTGAATCAGCAAATAAAACTTCCAAATATTAAGGCAACAAACGCTGTTTTATTATTATTTATAAGAGATTATAAAAAGGTTACGGCCCAACAAATTTCGAAAAATCTTGCAATAAACAAAGGCTTGGTTAGTCGAGAATTGACTGAGCTGGAAGATTTTGGCTATATAAATAGATTGATAAACCGAGATGATCATCGTCTTAGTTGGATAACTCTAACTGGTAATGGTAGAGATGCCTGCGTCGTGATTGATCGGATTATGGAAGATTGGTGGAAACATCTTTTAATTGATAATAATTCCGAAAATAAAACGGTTGTTTATCAAGAATTGGAAAAAATTGCCAGACAGGTAACCGGCGAAGAATTGTTGGTTCATCCGAATCGAAAGGAAAAAAATCCCGAATAAACTGTTACCTATATAATAAAAAGCAAACTTTATATACAAAGTTTGCTTTTTATTATATAGGTGATTTTTAAAATTTTTGAGTTTTTACGATTTCTTGATCAAAGCAAGGATCACTATTTATTCAATCAATTCCATCTGCAACTGTAAAACGCATTTGCTTGTGTGTTGGTCTTTCAATTTCATCCAAAATTGCTTGAGCCATTGTAGCGGCAGATGTTTCCGATTTTCCATTTTTGTTAAACAATAAATCTTCTTTTCCTTTTAAGATAGGCTTGGCTTTACCGGCATGGAATGAGGCAGATGGAGAAATACCGACCCAATTGACATTGTCGACATCCTTTAAGAAATTTAGTTCTTTCAGCTGATTTTGAGGAACAGCAATAAAGGAATTGTTTTTTGGATCTTTTTCCATATCTTTGATAAGCAAATGATGATCGGTGCCGGTATGCAGACTGCCGGCACCGAGAACAAATACTAATCTTGGAGTTTCTGTTTCTCGAAAGAAGGAAATCAATTTTGCTGCTAGATCAACGTGAAGGTAGGCTTTTTCTGGGCTAACGGAAAAGGCATTCACAATTACATCGACCGATGATAGTTCCTCTTTATTCAAATGGAAAACGTCCTTAATCATTGGTTCGATCGTTGGATTTATTTTTTTTAATTCTCTCAATTTATCTGCTGAACGAGCGAGGGCAATTACTTTGTGCCCACGGTTGCTTGCCGCTTTAACAATTTCCGAACCTGCCATTCCGGTTGCTCCAATAATTAAAATTTTCATCACATTGATCTCGCTTTCTCTAATTTGCTATTTAATCTTCCTTACATTAGTATAGTTAATTTAATTTTTTACCTGTTTTAATAGATTTGTGTCTTCTAGTTTAAAAAACAGCTCCAGGGGGAACTGTTGATTGTTGATATCAAGTTATTTTAAATTCGATTTAGGTATCGTTTTAAAAACTCTTTTGTTCTTGGATTTTTTGGTGTGCCAAAAATTTTTTCGGCTGTACCCTTTTCGGCGATAACCCCATTATCCATGAAAACAACATGGTCCGACACATCTCGTGCAAAGCCCATTTCATGTGTCACAAGAATCATTGTCAATCCTGTATGAGCTAGGTCTTTCATGATATCAAGAATTCCATCGACCATTTCCGGATCCAATGCACTAGTCGGTTCATCGAAAAGAATTAAATCAGGTGACATTGCCAAAGAACGAGCGATTGCGACTCTTTGTTTTTGACCGCCGGATAGTTGGGCTGGTTTGGCTTTAACATATGGAGCCATTCCGACGCGCTCCAGTTGTTTTAAAGCTGATTTTTTTGCCGAATCCTTATCCTTTTTTAAAACGGTTGTTTGAGCAACGATACAATTTTCTAAAACATTCAGGTTATTAAATAAATTGAATTGTTGAAAGACCATTCCAACTTTAGCCCGATACTGAATTCGATTAAAATCAGGATCAAGAATATTCTGCTGCTGATAAATTATCTGACCGCTTGTCGGTTCTTCTAGAAGATTCAAGCATCGCAGCAACGTTGATTTACCGGATCCTGAAGAACCGATAATTGTTAAGACCTCACCGTTTTCAATGTCTAGATCAATATCTTTTAAGACCTCGTGTTGACCGAAAGATTTTTTTAAATGACTAATTTTTAAGATACAATCTTTTTTCATTCTTCTTTTTCACTTCCTATTTTTGGTGTGTCAACTTGAAATTCGTTGGTCATTAAATCATAGTTTTTCGGTCCGTCAAGACGTTTTTCAATCATTCGGAAGATTCGTGTAATTGTGAAAGTCAATACTAGATAGATTAATGAAATTGTCAAATAAGTGTGGAAGAATTGAAAATTTTGTCCGGCAATCGTTGATCCGGTGAAAAACAATTCGGAAACGGAAATTATGCTAAGAACGGAGGTGTCTTTAATGTTGACGATGAATTCGTTTGTGACTGCAGGAATACTGTTGCGAACTGCCTGCGGCAAAACAATTTTCTCCATTTGCTGGAAGTGGGTCATTCCCAAAGCACTAGCTGCTTCGAATTGTCCTTGATCAATCGAAATTATTCCACCACGGATAATTTCGGCTAGATAGGCGCCAGTATTAATTGAAACAATAATCAAAGCCGAAGTTGTTCTATCTAAATTAATATTAAAAGCCTGAGCCGCACCATAATAGAAAACGGCAGCCTGAACGATCATTGGTGTCCCTCGGAAAATTTCAATATAAACGGATAAAAGCCAGTTAACAAAATTAATCAGATAACGCCTCGATCTTTTCTTGGCTTTAGGGATTGTCCTAACAATACCAATCAGCAAGCCGATAATAAAACCGACAATTGTGCCGACGATTGATAGTAGCAGTGTCATTCCAATACCACGAAGCAACATATTTCCGTATTGCTTCCAAATATTAATAAACCAGTTTCCCTGGGTTGTTGCCTGAGGTTGGTTTAAAACGGCATCATGCATTAATTTAGTTCGAGTCTTAAGTGAAATACCACTTAAAATATGATTGATTTTAGTTTCATTTGGATCGTTTTTTCTTAAACCGATCGCTTCTTGAGATTCTGTTGAATTCAGTTTGAAACCATTTTTTCCAGATAATTCAACATAGGTTGCATTCGGATCAGCAACAGCCATACTAAGGCCTTCCGGGAGCTCAGCGACATAACCATCAATTGTCTTCGATTCCAAAGCGACACGCATTGAAGCGAAATCCTTCATTGCCGGTTCTTTGATAACACCTTTGATTTGTTTGATCAAACTATATTGAACGGTACTTAACTGAGCTGTTAGTTTGGCACCCTTAAAATCGCTTAAAGTCTTTGCTTTAGCGTATTTACTATTTTTGTTGACAACGATAATCTGTTTGGAATTGTAGTAAGGTTTGGTGAAATCAATTGTTTTTTCTCTTTCCGGAGTAGGAGTCATTCCAGCGATGATCGCATCAATTTTTCCAGAAGTTAAAGCGGGTAAGAGACCATCCCATTCCGTCTTGACAACAACAACTCGTTTACCCAATTTTTTGGCGATTTTTTTGGATATTTGAACGTCATAACCATTGGCATAAAGATTTGATCCTTGGATTGGAACGGCACCATGTTTTTTGTTTTGCTGAGTCCAATTAAAGGGTGGATAATTGGCTTCCATGCCAACTAAAAAAACTTTATTGTCTTTTTTCGCCGCTGCCGCTTTTTCCGTTGGCAACACCGAAAGGATAAACAATATCCCAACTAAAATACTTATTGAAAGCATCAATAGATATTTTCTTTTTAAACGCATCTTTCTCTCCTTAAAATTCAATCCAACCAAATAAAAACCTCCATTAATTAGTAACGGAGATTAATAGAGGATAAAAAGGCAATTTAAGTAAAGAAGATAAAATTCCCAATTAATAGCACTCCCCGGATTTACCGAGACAGTCCATGCAGTTTTTCCACATGTCCCAACAAAGATTATCTGTATTTATAATCTCGTTTCGGCGATGACCCTTAAGACTGCCTCATTGTGAATACACACTTAGCAGTTTTCGTGATGATCGCGCCTCTATTTTATTGCGGTTATTAGATTTCGAAAAAAAGTATATTATTCATTTGTCGACAAGTCAAATTTTAACTATACTTCGATAGAAAATTGATGGCGATAAACTAGTTTTTAAACTGACGCATTGCTTCTGCTAAGTGAACCATATTTTGAACAATTCGTTGATTCGCGGCTTTTGTACCTTCTTTATCGGCTAGATCGGCGATCCAACCGTTAATATAATCGACTTCCGTTTTTCGACCATTTGAAAAATCCTGATACATAGAAGGATAGTGGAGCGGATTAGCTACTTTTGAGACATACTCAACCTGTGCTACCATTTCGTCACGTGATTCAAGCAGTTTATAGCCAGCAGCATCAGCAGCGTCATAAGCTTCATCAATTAACGGACGGGCGATGCCTTCCAGAAAGTTGTCATAAGAGAGCAGCTCTCCCATACGCGATTGAAACATTGTTGCAATTGAATTTTCAACGGAATTAAAGAAAACTTTTGTTAACAAAGTTCCCATAAAGTTTTCTGTGATTTTTGGATTCAAATTTGCGGCCTGGAAATCTTTTTTAATTTCCTGAATAGTTTTTGAATCTTGTTCGGTTAAATTAGCATAGACTGATGATCCGGCCCCTTCGGAACCCATGAAATCAACATCACCATAATCATTTAAAACAGTCGCAATCATTGCGGTCCCACCAATGATTCGATCATCGGAAAAATATTTCTGTATTTTTTCGATATGTCCCATTCCGTTCATTGCTGCTAAAGCTGTTTGATGTGACTTGATTTTTGGGGCTAATCGCTCAAGGGCATCCTGAAGTTGCATTTGTTTCATAAAGAAAATCCAGACATCCGGGTCACCTTGATATTCTTCAGGCGAGTATACATTGATTTTTATTAAATGACGGTTTTTGTGGTCGCGGCTTTTCCAAACCTGGTCTCCCTGAGTGTGAATCTTTTTAAGGCTGGCTTGTGTCGGCTCAATATAATCCACTTCGACTCCAGCGTTGTATTGTAACAAGATACCGTAGCGAAGTCCCATTGCTCCTGCACCGACAACTGCGTATTTCATAATTATTAATCTCCTTTAATATAAATTTCACATAGTATACAACTATGAAATGTCATTAACAAGAAAAATCTTAAAAAATATTTGCGGAAAATTTTTAAATAGTAAATAATTCAAAAATTTTTATAAATAAATTTCTTAATCTTGTAATTTTGTAATTTAACATATTTCTTGTAAAATAAATATGTTAATGAAATTATTTTATAAACGTTTATCAAATATTAAAAAAACAAATTATCTTGAACTTTTCTTAAAAGTTATTGTTTCTTTTATTGGCATTGCAATTCTTTCGGCGGGCGCAAGCTTTTGTCGTATTAGCGGTTTTGGTCTTGATCCTTTCACATCGGTCAATTTAGGTATTGCCAATCATCTGGGAATTTCTTTGGGCACTTATCAATTGACGATTAATTTCGTTATTTTGATTTTTGTTTTTTGGCTCGATAAACACAAAATTGGAATCGGAACGGTTCTGAATATGGTCGGTGTTGGATTTTTGATTGACATTTTTACAAAGTTGTTTATCAATCTTTGGGGAGAGGAAACAAGTACTTGGATGAGTCTCGGTTATTTGATTATTGGTTTGATCTTATTCACGCTTGGCAGCTCCTTGTATATGTCAACCGATTTGGGTGTTGCACCTTATGATGCAATCGCACCTATCGCTACTAAAATTACGCATTTAAAATATAAAGCTTGTCGTGTCACTCAGGACATTTCTTTTATGGTAATTGGCTTTTTTGTTGGTGGTCCGGTTGGTTTGGCCTCGATTATTATTGCGTTTTTCACTGGTCCTCTAATTGTCTTTTGGAATCGGCGAATTAGTTTTCCGATTAATCATGCGATTTCCGAATTTTCTCAACAGCCATCGGGAAAAATCGTTTCTCATGGATTTATCAATATTGCTCAGTTTACCTATCGTCTTGTTGCGCGTGGTTATGACCAAACAATCCAAATGCAGCAACAGCTTTCCAAATATTCGAATGCTGAAATCGAGACGAAAAAAAAAGATGCGCATCGCACAATTGAAAATAGCAGAAACCTTTTGTCGAACGCTGAGAAACAATTGAGCATGTTGAAAAAAGAAGAACTTAAAAGAGACAAGATTGATGATTGAGAATTTTAAATAGCACTACTATTCTTTTTTTGAAAACTTTTTGGGGTTGATCCGGTTATTTGTCTAAAAGTTTGCACAAAATAACTTTTACTGCTGAATGATAAAAATTTAGAAATATCCTCCAAATTCAATATATTGGCTCGTAAAAGTTGTTTTGCCTTATTAATTTTTTTTTGCCGAATATATTGATTGATTGTAATGTCAAATTTTAATTCAAAAGCTCTGTTCAAGGTTTGTTTTGGGGTCTTTAAATCAGAAGAAATTTTGCTTAAAGTTATCTTTTCGCGGATATGATCCTGAATATAGTTACTAATTCTTTCTGAAATCGGGGAAATAGTTTTTTGCCTATAATTCGTTAGTTGATCATAGAAAATCCAAACGATTTCTTGGATTACTTCGGTAAATAATGGCAGCGTTGGCCTGAGTTCAATTGCCTGGATTAAAGAGTCTTCTAATTCATAAGCTTCTTTAACTGGTAGCCCGGACATGACGACTGTTTGCGTTAACGATGCAATAAAACTGATTAACGTATCTTTTTCACCGCGAATTAGATTGTTCTTTGCGAATATTTCGCCGATAATTTGAACGTGAGTTAATCCCTTAAGAGCTTCACTGAGGGATTTTTTATCAAGCTTTGAAATTGATTCCAGAATTGATGATTCATTTTTAAAAAGTAATTCCGGCGAAACGATTGTCTTTTGGATAGGCTGTCCGATTATTGATGAATTTTGCCCGGTATTTTTGAACGTTATAAAAGAATATGGGCAATCCTGACCAGTATATAGTTTATAAACGAATTCACCGGTTTGGCGGACAGACAATAGGCTTTCAACCGAATTAAGATCGAAAGCTTTTATTTTTGAATTATGTTTTATTTCGATATAAATCAAAATATTTTTTGGGCAGGGCACAATTAAAGCGTGTTCTGATTCATGGTTAATTAAAGTAAAGTTCTTCGTTTTTGCAAACGCGAGCAATTTTATTATTAAAGCCCGATTTCCGTTGATATTGTTTTTATTCACTAAATTTAAATGATTATTTTGCCATATATAGATCTTTTGATTAATGATTTCGGAAAAAAGCTCCAAATCTTTTGTATTCATTATCAAACCTCATAGATATTATTCTATCGAAGGATAATAACAATATTTATCAAGTTCTGAAATACATAATCTACTTTTAATTTTGTAAATATATTTTGTATTTTTTTCTTTAAAGATTTAGTGCCTTTTAAAGTTTAAAATACTTATATTGAGTAAGTAAGGAGGAATCAATGAACGATCTTTTAAAAATGATTCACAATCGGGCTTCGATTCGGAAATTTACCGGTGAACATATTCCGGAGTCTGATTTGGAGCAGATTATGTCGGCAGCACAATCGGTACCGAATATTAATAATTATCAGCCAGTGACTTACGTTGAAATTACGGATCAATCTATCAAAGAACAAGCAGCCGATTTGGTCCATATGCCGTATGTGGCCAGCTCGGATCACTTTTTTGTTATCATTGCCGACTATCATAAATTGCTGGTTGGTCTGGAAGGCAAAGAGCGCGAAATTGCTCAAGCCAATTTAAGTGCTTATAACATGGCTGAAGGAGCGGCTTTGTCCGCTGGTGTTTCGGCTTATGCCGCTATAATGGCAGCTGAATCTTTAGGCTATGGCGGTGTCACTATGGCTGGACCGGTCCGGGCCTTTGAAATTTATGAAAATTATTTGAACTTACCGAAAATGACAAAAGTTGTTTTTACATTAGCACTAGGCGTTCCCGATGGGCATCCAGGCGTTAAACCAAAGTTGCCCCTATCAACATTCTGGCAAAAAGACTCCTATGATATAGACACAATCGATAAAGGGGTCGCTGATTACAATAAAACGATGCGGGCTTATTATACGAGCAGGAATATCAATGAAGATTGGACGGAACACAATAAAAAAGCTTTAACACAGGTAAACGACACAACTGCTTTGACTGAATATGCCAAAAGAAAAGGCTTCAATCTAGAATAATACGAATTTTTTAATGAAAATCACCATTTTATTTTATGAGTGGTGTTTTTATTTTTTTAATTTTTTATATTTATATTTTTAATGATAAGCATTAAAAATATTTATTTAACAAATGATTATTCCGTGATTAAATAGTATCATTGGAGTTTATTCATGAAAATTAAAGCAAATATGATTAGGGGAATTTTTTTAACACTTGTATTATCGTTATTAGCAAAAGTATTGGCCAACTATCTGCCGACTTTGGGCGGAGAAGCAACTGCGATGCTGTTGGGAATTTTAATTGGAAACACAATTTTTAAGGACAAAAAATGGATGCCTGGAATTAAATGGGCCGAGAAGTTTCCGATTGAAATTGGAATTGCTATGATGGGTTTAACGGTAACTTTACGAACTATTTCGTCTCTAAAAGTTCAAGGAGTGATCTTCATTCTTTTCCAAATGATAGCCACGATTGTTTTTGTTCTTTGGATTGGAAGACATTTTATTAAAGTATCATCCGAATCCTCAATGTTGATGGCCAGTGGAAATGCTGTTTGTGGTTCAAGCGCGATCGCTGCCGTTGCTCCGGCAATTGGTGCAAGTGATGATCAACGCCGGACAGCCGTTGCCACTGTTTCTTTAAGCGGCGTTGTATTGTTATTTGTTTTGCCTGTGATTGGCCCAAATATTTTCCATGGAAACAATTTGTTGATCGGCGGATTGATCGGTGGAACTGTCCAGTCAGTTGGTCAAGTTGTTGGGACTGCTTCTTTGGTAAATCCGGCGGTTGTTACTTATGCGACTTTATTCAAAATGTTAAGAGTTATTCTTTTATCGGTTGTTGTTTTTATTTTTGCTCGTTTTGCTGATCGAAGGAGAACCGATCAAATCGAGGTAAACAATAAAAAGATTGCAGTTCCTTGGTTTGTGATTGTTTTTATAATTTTTGTGTTTGTTAATTCTTTTTTTAATCTATCGAATGCCATTAATACAGGCGCCAAATCAATTGCTAATTTTTTTGGGATTGTTAATTTAGCTGGAATTGGTTTGAATCTTAAATGGCAGACAATTAAGAATTCTGGGCAAAAGTTTATGATTTATGGACTGGTTACAGTTTGTTTTCAAGTTTTGTTTGCAATTTTAATGATCAACATTCTGTTTTAAAGGGAATTATTAAAGAACCGATAGGGCCTGTTAAATTCAAATCACAATCATAAAAGAGACCTCAGTATTTACACCAGGAATGAAAAATAAATTTAGCGTTTTTCTAAAATAGTTAGACCAATAAAACTGTAATAATTATTTTTAGAAATCACGAATATAATTTAATTGCATAGTTTAGAAAAGAGGCAGAATATGTCGGAAAAAATATGGTTCGTTACTGGTACTAGTTCAGGTTTTGGTCAGGCCTTAGTTAATGAATTAATAGCACGAAAACAAAAAATTGTTGCAACAGCTCGGCATCTTGATCAAATTGCCCACTGGCAAAAAGAATATGAAAATATTTATACAACTACCTTGGATGTAACTAATCACGATAATGTTGTTAGAGCAGTTAATGAATCGATCGAGCATTTTGGAAAAATTGATGTTTTAGTCAACAATGCCGGTTGGGGATATTTTGGTTCTGTAGAAGAATCGGATGAAGCGACTGTTAGGAAAATGATGGATACTAATTTTTGGGGGGCGGCCGATGTTACTCGTACGGTGTTGCCGTTTTTACGCAAACAACGCTCCGGTCGGATTATTAATATCACTTCGGTTGGTGGCTTAACCAGTTCTCCAACTTTTGGTTTTTATAATGCCACTAAATTTGCTTTGGAAGGTTTGTCTTCTGCCTTGTCTAAAGAAGTCGCTCCTTTAGGGATCTACGTTACAAACATCGAACCCGGACCTTATAGAACCAAATGGGCTGGTTCCTCACATAAGGCAGCCGCCAAGACGATCGATGACTATAAAACAACAGCTCATGCAAATGCTAACCATACTGAATCTATATCCGGAAACCAAGATGGATCGCCGGAATTAGCTGCTAAAGCTATTTTTAAATTAGCTAACATGTCTCAGCCGCCATTTCATTTCTTAACTGGAATAAATGCCTATCAGCGCGGGACGGCCGTTTATCAGGAAGCGTTGGCCGAGTTTAAAGATAATGAAGCTGACAGTACTCATTTGAATTATGGGGATGAGGATTATTGGAAATAAAATTTTTTATAATTGTTAAATTTGCGCTCAATAAATTATTGAACTTTTTTTATTTACTCGATTTTTTAAAAATTTGTTCAAAACAAAATCATTTTTTAACTAAGACGTTTTACACTATCTCTTTGTTTAATTTCGATTGGCGTGAATCGTTTTTCAACTGAATTGTCTCTTTGATTAAGCAGATATTCTGTTCCTAAAACTCCCATTTCATAAAATGATTGGCTGACACTGGTAATTTGGGGACGAAAAATGCTACAAAAATCAGTTCCGTCGACGCTTATGACAGAAATGTTGCTTGGGATTGATAGTCCAAAAGTTGCTGCTTGATTTATGATTCCAATCGCAACTAGATCGCTATTTGCAATAATTGCGGTAATGGCGTTTTTTTTGCCATAATCTTTCATTGCTTGTAACCCGGCTTCATAACTATAATTACCTAATTTAATCCAATTTTTGTCACTCGGCAGATTATTTTCCCTTAATGCTTGTTGATAGCCTTGAAGACGAAGTTTCCCTGTATAGGAGATATCGGAATCAGCACCCGCGAATCCAATTTTTTTATGCCCTTGGGAGATTAAATATTTAGTTGCTTGATAACCTATTTGAAAATCGTCTGATGAAATAAAAGGTATCGTTCCTTTTTGAAATGAAACTGCTAAAAAAAAGAACGGAATGCGAGATTTTTTTAAAAGATTCAAATTATCAAATGATAAATTAATTGCCAGAAGCAAAATTCCCATGACAGATCTTTCAATCACGGTTTGCAAAGACTTTCTTTGTAACTCTGAACTATTTATGCCTGCATAAAGAATAATTACATTCAAATTCTGTTTATATGCTATTGTTTGGATTCCGGTGATGATTTGGTTTGAAAAATTTGATTTTGTAGATTCGACAATAACAGCGATTACGTTACTTTTTTTAGTGACTAGTTCCATGGCAGCAGTATTTTTTTGATAGCCTAATTCTTCTGCGGCTCTTCGAACCTTAATTGCGGTTTCTTCAGTATAAAAACTCGTTTTGTCGGCTAAAACCCTTGATACGGTCGCTGTCGACACACGAGCTAATTTTGCAATGTCTTTAATCGTTGCCATCACGGAGTCCACCAGTCCAGTCCTTGTGTTTTTATAAACGCAGGTTTATTTGCGAATTAATTGTACATCTTCTTTTATTTGCTCCGGTCCTTAATTAATTTTTTTAGTGATATTATATTTTTTCTTTTAAGCAAGTAGCTGTTTTTTTACTGCAAACGCGGGGCTGCAAACGTTTATGCTATTGCTGATAAAAGTGTTCACAATGTTCTTAAAATAGACATTTCAGAACAGGCATCATCAGGCTGAGAGAAACTGAATTTTTTGTACTTATACATCACATGAATCAGCATAAAGAAACCGTATACTTTTTTAAAATGATCTGCTTTTGAAAAAGCACAAACTGACAGCCTCGGTGTCATAATCTTTATAATGAAAAGTTTTTAGCATTGTAATGTTTTTCTATCAGCTTAATTTTTATTGCTTTAAGTCTATTGGCGATGACACTGATTACTGATAAAGTTTCTGATGGAATTCTGATTATTTTTATGATTTTAAATGGTACCGGTTTTGGGTTTATGAGCCAAACAATCGTTTCATCAGTACGTTTTTTGCCTAAAGAAAAAAGCGGTATTGGTTCGGGAATTACTAATTCAAGCCGTCAATTAGGGACTTGCTTGGGGATGACGATAATGGTTGCTTTTCTGAATACGGGGATTAATTCAGCTAAATTTCAAACAACGATATATGGTAGAAGCCTTGTTAAAGAAGCTAGGGTTTCCCAACCGGTAAAGAATCTTTTTAATTCATTGCTAGAGGTTGCTTATGCATTAAATAATGATAAACAAAAAAGTAAACTCATAGCTGTAATAAAACAAACGAATCACTTACCAATTCCAAAAAAGGGAACCGTTTCTTATTCAAGTTACCAGTCTTGGGATTTAATTGACAATAAATTAGCACGCAGTCACATTGATGCACTCTTACCGATTATTCAAAAAATAAGGTTGAAGTTAAATTATCAGCGCAAACAACAGAAATTACTAAATTAGAATCGCAAATTCATAATGAACAGGTTGCTCAGATTACCAAAGCATTTAGGTATGTTTATATGATTGGTGCTTTAATAGCGTTCATTTCATTGCCACTGGCATTTTTAACAGATCGACGAAAGAGCAATGGGTTTTGATATTTTCATGTATTTGTTTTTAACGACTGCACTTTGCTCAAAATGAATTCGATAAAGTTTGTTCTCCTAACTAGCCTGATCAAAACTTAAATAAGTCAATGCTATAACTTCACTTTTTAAAAACCATTTAAAGTGCTTGGCAATGTCGAACACTTTTTATTTATCTTTTATGGCATTTGTCGCTTGAATTGCTGACAGGTGTAACTGGTGGAAAAGCAACAAGTTTTTTAATCTGGTTAATGAGGTAAGAAATGCCAATTGTAGAGATAAAAAATCTAAAAATGAATTTCGGGAATAAAGAGGTTCTTAAAGGTCTTTCAACAAGGACTAAGGCCGGTGAGATTGTCGCTTTGATTGGTTTAAATGGTGCTGGAAAATCAACCCTGATTAATCTAATGCTTGGATTATTGACTGCAGCTGAAGGGCAAATAAAAATTTTTGGTGAGAAAGCGAATGAATCAAAACATTTGGATCGGATAGGTGTTATGTTCCAAGATTCAATTGCCATAGACCACTTGACTGTTGGTGAACAATTAGACTGGCTACGGACTTTTTATAAAAATCCCTTTTCTCTTAAAAGGCTGTTGAATGCCGGCGGTTTAACCAATATCAAAAAACAGAAAGCAAGCAGTCTTTCCGGCGGCCAATTAAGACGTTTATGCTTTGCACAGTCCTTGAGTGGCGATCCTGACCTTTTATTTTTAGATGAACCAACGGTCGGAATGGACGTTATTAGTCGGATAAAATTTTGGCAGCAGATTAATATTCTTAAACAAGCAGGCAAAACAATTATTTTAACTTCTCATTACTTGGATGAAATCGAACATGTTGCCAATCATTTGTTGATTTTGAAAAATGGTCATTTTATTCACGATGGTTCTCTCTCGGATCTACAGGCGCGTTTCAATTAAGTAATTATTTCTTTTGATAGTGATTTAAACGAGGACAGTTTTATTAATTTAAAAGGAGTTGAATCGATAACAAAAGATGGCCAAACTGTTAGGTTGCATACAAGGGACAGTGATACGGTTTTACGTGAATTAATGCAATTTAACAAAAATTCGATTAAACATATTTTTATCAAAAGAAATTCCTTAAATGATTTATTTACTAATTTAATTGAAGGAAAAGTGGGGGGGAATCAGTTTGAAGGCCTTTGGAAAAATGATATTTATTGATTTTAAAAGAACTTTATTGAGAAACTTTGGTGGTGTGTTTTTCAGCTTAATAATGCCGATTGGTTTTTACTTATTATTTACAAAAGTTATGAATCAGAGCGTTTCGGGAAAATATTTAATTTCTTTTCAAAAAAATTATATGGTTAGTATGACAATTTACAGTATGGTTATCTCAATGCTTTTCAGTTTTCCCAGTTTGTTGGCAAACGACAATCGGGTTTGAATTCCGGTCTGGTTAAGAATTACCTCCAAATCAAAATCCTTTTATTACTTCGCAAAATTAATCAATCTATTATTACAGAATATCATTTCGATAATTCTTGTTTGTTTTGTCGCTGTTAAAATCAATCACGTTCTATTTAGTTTACGGGAATTTATTTTCATGTTATTTTGGCTTTTGTTTGCCAGCCTGCCGATCGCTTTAGTTGGTCTGATGATTTCGATGATTTCCGATGAAAATAATCGAGAAGTTTTTTCAAATTTATTAACCTTTCCCTTGATTATTGTGAGCGGACTTTGGTGGCCACTTGATCAAATGCCGATCTTTCTGCGCTGGATTGGTCACTTTTCTCCGGTTTATGTACTTAATATTGGCGGGCAAAATTTGGCAGATGGTGAAAATATAAAAATTGTTTGGATAGTTAATTTGTTTATTTGGTTTTTATTATTATTAATTGCAACGGTGTGTTTAAATAAATTTAAAAATCGTTTTGGAAAAACGACTGCTTTTTGAGAAATATTGGGAGACAAATTGTTTAGCGAGGAAATCGAAAAAATAAAAAAATCATTTTCAGCTTTCAATTGGTTTTCAGATATCTGGCTTCTGTTTTTGTTTTTTCCGTTAACTTCCGCTTGGCCCTATGACACTTTTCAGAGACTGACTATATTTATTTTGACGATTGTTTTCATTTTTATTTTTATCAGAATATACTCCAGCTCGGGTTCCGATTACGATTTATTAGTTGGCTTATTGATTGGAACTATTTTAGGAATAATGATTAATGGAACTTATATGACTCTCTATTTGGCTTGGGCAGTTGGATTTGCGTCATCTAAGAATTGGTTTAAATTTTTTTATACTTTGCAGGTTCTAAGTTGCGTATCGATTACTGTTAGCTGTTTTTTGATTTATAAAGTATTTTCATTCTCAGATTGGCAAACAATAATTATTTATTCTCTGTTTTCTTTTCTGGCGCCGTTGGCGGCTCATTCGATACATGTTCGCCATGAAGAATCAGTTCAAATTAACCAGAGCAATGAACGTTTGACCCGTCAGGTGAAAAAAGACGAGCGAAAACGAATTGCTCGTGATCTTCATGATACATTAGGACAGTCTTTTTCAATGATTAGTGTTAAAACGGATTTTGCTAAAAAACTTTTGAATAAACATCCTGATCGGCTGGAGCTTGTCGACCAACAATTAAACGAGATAGCGATCACTTCCCGGGATAATTTGCAAATAGTTCGGGAAATCGTTGCTGATTTAAGAAATGAAACTTTATCAAACGTCTTGATAAATCAGTCAGAAAATTTGCAGGAGGCTCATATCCGTTTATTGACAAAAGGAGAAGAACAAGCAAATGATTGGACCGATTCGATTCAAAATATTTTAGCAGCTTGTTTTTCTGAAACGGTTACGAATATCATTCGTCATAGCAAAGCAGATCGCTGAGCTATCACTTTTTTAAAAAAAGATAATCAATATCGAATGCTTGTTTCTGATAACGGCATCGGTTTTGATAAAGGAAAAGCGCGTTCAACGGCTCATGGGCTAATTGGTATCAAGGAAAGATTAGCTGCTGTAGGTGGAAAATTTAAAATTAAGAGTGGCCGAACGGAACCGTTGTAACAATTGAATTATTCGATCAAGGAGATTAATAATGCGGGTATTTATAGCAGAAGATCAAACTATGCTGAAAACAGCTCTAACTGGTATTTTAAATCTTGAAGATGATATTGAAGTGATTGACAGCGCTGAAGATGTCCGGACTTGATGTTGCCGAGGAGCTTTTTCGGGATAAAAAATCAATAAGTAAGATTGTTATTTTGACGACTTTTGCCCAGGCTGACTACTTTCAACGGGCGGTCAATGCAAAAGTCAGCGGTTATTTGTTAAAGGATAGTCCAAGTGACGAATTGATATCAGATTTGTATAAAATTATTGCCGGACATTCTATTTATGCGCCGGAACTGGTAACTAGTTTGATTAATTTTCAAAAAAATCCTCTGAGTAAACGAGAAAAAGATATTTTAAGATTAGTTGAAAAGGGGTTTACTACAAAAAAGGTCGCTGGTCAATTGTTTTTAAGCGAAGGTACTGTTAGAAATTATATGTCGACAATTTTAGATAAGTTGCAGGCTGCTAATCGAATTGCTGCAATCCAGATTGCAAAAAAGTGTGATTGGATTTAGTTGTACCGAATGGAAAGACAACCTTTTTTAAATATTCCATTGACATTTTTTCTCATTCATGTAGCATAGTTACCAATAACTATTGCATTGAGAAGATAAGTAATCCGCTAATAGTTTTCAGAAAGCCAGCGTTGATGCGAGTTGGCAGCGAAATACGGATGAAAATGGTCTTTGAGCAACGAGGGTGTGAGTGGTTTACCGCGAGCATCTTCCGGGTGCGCCCGTTATCGCGTTAGACTATAATCTGAGGATCATTTTCCAAAATGACGTAGTCGTTAAGTACATTAAAGGCGACTTTTTTGTAAAAAGCGAGTGGTAACACGAATTATCGTCCCGTAATCAGTTTATTCTGGTTGCGGGATTTTTTATTTGGAAGGAGAAAAAAATGACTTTAGTAAAAAATAAAATTGGTTTTCAACATGTTGGTTCTTTTTTAAGGTCCCAAGCAATCAAAGTTGCCAAGAAAAGATTTGCGGATGGTGAAATATCCTATGACGATTTGCACGCTGTTGAAGATAGCGAAATAAAAAAATTGGTTAAAAAAGAGGCAGCAGCAGGTCTTGATTATGTAACTGATGGAGAACTGCGGCGCAGTTATTGGCACTTGGACTTTTTCTGGGGTTTTGGTGGAGTTAAACACGTTCATTATGGCGAAGGATACCTGTTTGCGCATGAGGAAACACGTGACGATACAGCAATTTTAAATGGAAAACTTTCTTTTGATGCAGCTAAGCATCCATTTATCAACGACTTTAAGTTTTTAAAACAAGTCGCTGAAGATAACGGTGTTCAAGCTAAAATCACAATTCCCGCACCGGCACAGTTTTATGCGGAATTGGTTCGCGGCTCTAATGCAAAAACTATTCGCGATTTTTACAGTACCGATGAAGAATTGTTTTCCGACATTATCAAAGTTTATCATCAGGCAATTTTGGCTTTTTATCAAGCTGGTGCACGTTTACTTCAAATTGATGATTGTACTTGGGGAATGCTTGTCGATAAAAAGTTCTGGAAAACGATGGTGGGTGCCGGTTTTGATCCAGAAAAGTTAAAAGATATTTATCTGGATTTGAATAATGGAGCAATTGCCGATTTGCCATCTGATTTAACAGTTAATACCCACATCTGCCGCGGGAATTATCACTCAGACTGGGCAGCTCAGGGCGGTTATGATTCGGTAGCTGACAAACTGTTTGGCAAAGAAAATGTTTCGACTTATTTCTTGGAATATGATTCTGATCGGGCCGGTGGTTTTGCGCCTTTAGCGAAGGTCTCCGGAGATAAAAATGTTGTGCTCGGATTGATTACAAGCAAATCACCGATTTTAGAAGATCGTCAGTTGATCATCGATCGTATTCATCAAGCTGAAAAGTATTTACCGCTTAACCGTCTATGGCTTTCAACTCAATGTGGCTTTGCATCAACTGAAGAAGGAAATAAGTTGACTGAAGCCGACGAATGGAAAAAATTGACATTGGTTAAATCAATCATCGAGGAGGTCTGGGGGTAGAAGTTGGCACATATCGATACAATTTTGGCTCAAGGCGGAAATGGTAGCGATGATCAAAAAACTGGTGCGGTAGTCGCACCAATCTATTTTTCAACCGCTTTCCGTCATCCGGGGTTAGGCGAATCGACCGGTTTCGATTATGCTCGTTTACAAACACCGACACGGCAGATTCTTGAAAAGCAATTAGCGACAATTGAATACGGCGATAATGCCTTTGCTGTTTCATCGGGGATGGCGGCCATCGATTTGTTGTTTTCGACTTTTTTGAAAAAAGGAGATCATTTCATTACTTCTGACGATTTATATGGTGGATCTTTTCGATATTTCGATGATTTGGTGGAAAAAAACGGTATTGATTATTCTCTTTGGGACAGTTCTAATTTTAATGATTTAAAACAAAAGATCAGCTCTAAAACTCGTTTGGTATGGCTTGAAACTCCAAGCAACCCAACGATGAAAGTTATTGATATTGAAAAAGTTGCCGATTTTGTCCATAAGATTAACCCAAAGATACTGGTTGCCGTCGATAATACTTTTCTCAGCCCGATTCTCCAAAATCCGATTAAATTAGGAGCTGATCTTGTTGTTCACTCTGCAACTAAGTATCTCGGTGGTCACAATGATATTTTGGCAGGAGTTGTTATTAGTTCTCGTTTAGAACTGTCGGAAAGTCTTCAAGAAAATTTGATTACGAGAGGACAGGTTCTCGATCCCTTTTCCTGCTGGCTTTTGTTAAGATCGTTGAAAACATTGTCTTTACGGGTTCAAAGACACAATAGCTCGGCTCGATATATTGCAAAAGCCTTAACAAAAATCAAGGGAGTTGATAAAATTCTTTATCCGGGCCTTGGTGGAATGATCAGTTTCTATTTAAGTGATGGCTATGATACCGATAAATTCTTGCAGGGCCTTAAATTATTTTCTTTTGCTGAAAGTTTGGGAGGCGCAGAAAGTTTGATCACAATCCCAAGCATTCAAACTCATCATGATATGAGCCAGCAGCGTCGCAATGAATTAGGAATTACCGATAATCTTGTTCGCGTAAGTGTTGGCTTGGAAGACAAAAATGATTTACTCAAAGATTTAAAACAGGCAATTAAAGGGGCTAAATGACAGAATCCGATTGGACAAAATTAATTAAATCAACTACCGAAATCGATCCATTAAGTGGAGCGGTCAATACACCAATTCAGTTTTCCAGTACTTTTCATCAATCGAATTTTGATCAGTTTGGCGAATTCGATTATGCACGTTCCGGCAATCCGACAAGAAAAGTCGCCGAAGATGCGATTGCCGAATTAGAAAATGGCGAACGTGGTTTTCTTTTTTCAACCGGGATGGCCGCCATTAGTTCGGTTTTATTGACTTTTGGACAAGGAGATCATTTATTGGTCAGCAAAGAAGTCTATGGCGGAACCTACCGCTTGCTTAATGATATTCTGCCACGCTTTGGGATAAGCCATAGTTTTGTCGATTTTTCGAATTTGTCAGCGATTGAGAACTCAATCAAAAAAGAAACCAAGGCTGTTTATATTGAAACGCCAAGTAATCCGACTTTGGCAGTTTCGGACATTAGAAAAATTAGTCGGCTTGCTCATCAAAATCATTTGATTGTGATTGCCGATAATACTTTTATGTCTCCTTTTTTGCAAAAACCTTTGAAACTTGGTGCAGATGTCGTTGTTCATTCGGCAACCAAGTTTTTGGCTGGCCATTCTGATTTAACGGCTGGAGCAGTTGTGACAAAAAATAAAGAATTGGGCGATCAAGTTTATTTTGTTCAAAATGCAATTGGAGCAACATTAGGAGTTACTGATGCATGGCTGCTGTTGCGTTCGATTAAAACTTTAGGGGTCCGAATCCAACGAGAAGCTGCTAGTGCTCAAGCAATTGCCGAATGGTTTGAAAAAACAGGAAAAAAAGTTTTCTATCCGGGCCTGCCGAGCAATCCTGGATATGAAATCCACAAATCGCAGGCAAAATCCGGCGGTGCAGTCTTATCAATTGATTTAGGATCAAAAGAAGCCGCTAGAAAATTTGTTGGAAAGATTAGGATTCCTGTTTTTTCAGTCAGTTTGGGTGGGGTGGAAACAATTGTCAGTTATCCGCCAAAAATGAGCCATGCTGAATTATCAGTTAATGATTTGGCAGCTGATGGCATTACACCCGGTCTTTTGAGAATTTCAGTTGGTTTGGAAAATGCTGATGATTTGATTAATGATTTTAGTCAAGCATTGGAGGATTAGAATGACAGTTGGTGTTCGTAGCGGTTTTTTAAAAACAGGTTATATCGTTTCAAATGCAAAAGAAATTTTGATTTTGAATTTAATGCCTGATCGGCAACGAGCCGAGAAGAATTTTTTTGATTTGTTTAATTCAACCAAAAAGAAGCTCAATCTGACTTTTATTATTCCGACTACTCATAAGATAAAACATGATTCCTTGGCGGTTAGACGGGTTTATAAAACTTTTGCCGATATTAAAGACAATTATTATGATGCTTTATTGGTAACCGGTGCACCATTGGAATTTATCGACTTTTCACAAATAGATTATTTTCCGGAATTTTTAGAAATTTTGAAATGGCGCAAAAAACATGTTGCTTTTTCAACTTTTGAGTGTTGGTCGGCAATGGCTCTTTCAAAAATCGAATATCATCTGGATTACAGCCTTGAAAGAAAAAAGGTTTCTGGTATTTATGAAACACCGGTTTACAGCCTTTTGGAAGGCATCGAGACAATTCGAGTGCCTCAATCCCGTTATTTCAAAATCAATCGGCTTGCCAATTCCTGGCAATTAATTACTAATGACGAAAATGGATCGTTAATTTCTTTTGATCAAGCAAATCAGACTTTTATAATCACTGGCCATCCCGAATACGATCGAGAAACATTGGCCAATGAATATATACGTGATTTAAAAAATGGTTTGTCAATTGATGAGCCACGCAATTATTTTGATAAAAACAGAATTCCTCAAAAAACCTGGTCAAAAAATTCCACGCTGTTATATTCAACCTGGCTTGATCTTGCGGAGACCTGCAAATTAAAGAAAGTTTAAAACAGTTGCATAATACAAATACTGACAAACTTGCCTATTTCAGTGAAAAATCGTAAAATTGAACAGTATTTTTATTATTTGAAGGAGTATAAAATGTCAGGTCATAGTAAATGGCACAACATCCAAGGCCGCAAGAATGCTCAGGATGCTAAACGTGGAAAAATTTTCCAAAAAATAAGTCACGATTTGTATGTTGCAGCCAAGGCTGGCGGTGCTGATCCATCTGCTAATGCTAGTCTTCGTCTAGTTATGGACAAGGCTAAAGCCGCTAACATGCCAAAAGAAAATGTGCAGCGTGCTTTGGACAAAGCAACGGGAGCCGGTGATGTCAAGTTCGAAGAGGCAACGTACGAGGGCTATGCTCCCGGTGGTGTGGCTGTTTTGGTGGAAACGTCAACCGACAATATTAATCGGACTGTTTCCAATGTAAGAAATTCTTTTAATCATCATGGCGGTTCATTAGGAACGAGCGGATCGGTCAGTTTTCAGTTCGATCGCCGAGGTCATTTTGTGATTGATCGCCAGTCGCACCCGGATATTACTGAAGATCAAGTAATGGAGGACGCAATCGATGCCGGAGCCGAAGATGTACAGACTTCCGATGATGCATTTGAAATTTTTAGTCAACCGGCAGATTTTGCTGCGGTTGAGGGTGCTCTAACTGATAAAGGATATGAATTGGCTGAATCGGAAATTACAATGATTCCTCAAAATCCGGTTGAGGTTCCAGAAGCCGATCAGGAAAAGTTTGAAAAATTAATCGATGAGCTTGAAGATAACGATGATGTTTTAGCTGTTTATACCACTGCTGATTAATAATTTAAAGTATCTGTATACCAATTACAGATACTTTTTTATTATTCTTTGTTATCTTTTAACAATTTGCTAAAATGTACACATGAAATCAGATATTGAAATTGCTCACAGTATCAAAGCGCTTCCGATTACAGAAATTGGTAAACAGATTGGTTTATCGGACTCTCAACTGATACCTTATGGTCACGATAAGGCAAAAATTGATGCATCCAGTATTGCAAATATACCCCGACAAGGTAAGTTGATTCTTGTTACATCAATAAATCCAACTCCAGCCGGCGAAGGTAAAACAACTGTCACGATCGGCTTGGTCGATGCGATTAATCGTTTGGGAAAGTCTGCAATTGGTGCTCTTCGAGAACCTTCGATGGGACCGGTTTTTGGTCTCAAAGGTGGTGCGACCGGTGGCGGATATGCTCAGGTTATTCCAATGGAAGATATTAATTTACATTTTACCGGTGATTTACATGCTGTTTCGGCAGCCCATAATCTTCTTGCAGCAGTAATCGATAATCATTTGCACCAAGGAAACCAATTACAGATTGATCCCGATAATGTTTATTGGCGACGGGTGCTTGATATGAATGATCGTGCTCTGCGCCAAATTACTCTTGGAAAGGGCCGAGTTAATGGTCCGGAACGCAATTCTGGTTTTGATATCACCGCTAGTTCTGAAATTATGGCTGTTTTGACTCTTTCAAAGAATCTTTTTGATTTGAAGAAACGTTTGAGTCGGATCGTAGTTGCTTTGGATGTTCAGGGAAAACCGGTTACGGTTGCAGATCTTAAAGTGGCCGGCGCATTAACAGCTGTTTTAAAGGATGCTATTAACCCTAACCTGGTTCAGTCGCTAGAGCATTCTCCTTTTATTATTCATGGCGGTCCTTTTGCCAATATTGCCCAGGGCACTAATTCAGTGATTGCGACAGATGCCGCTTTAAAGCTGGCTGATTATGCAGTTACAGAAGCAGGTTTCGGTTCTGACCTTGGCGGCGAAAAGTTTATGGATGTTAAAGTTCCCGTTTTAGGTAAAGAACCCGATGCTGTCGTGATAGTAGCTACGATAAAAGCCTTGAAGTTTCATGGCGGGGTGGCACTTGATCATTTGTCCGAAAAGAATATCGATGCTGTTAAAAGCGGATTAAATAATTTGGATAGGCATTTAAAGGCGATGACACGTTATGGCAAGCCGGTCATTGTTGCTTTGAATAAATTCTTTGATGACGATATGGATGAGATTCAGGTAATTAAGGAATTTGTTGAAGGTGAGAAGAAACTAAAATTTGAGATTGTCACTAGTTTTGTTGATGGATTTGAAGGATCTTTGGATTTGGCTAAAAAAGTCATCGAAGCAGCTGATAATCAACGCTTCTTTATGCCACTTTATCAGGCTGATGATCCTATTGAAAAGAAAATTCAAACAATTGTCGAAAAAATATATGGTGGTAAGGATTTTGAGCTATCTGATCGTGCTGAAAAAGATTTAGCCGAGGTTAAAGAAAATGGTTGGGATAGTTTGCCGGTTGTGATTGCTAAAACTCCCAACAGTTTGACTGATGACAGCAAGGTTCATGGCGCACCAACGGATTTTACCATTCATATTCGTCGCTTTATTCCAAAAATCGGGGCTGGTTTCGTTGTTGCAATGGCTGGCAAAGTTTTGATGATGCCTGGCTTGGGAAAGGTTCCGGCAGCCGAAAAGATTGATGTTGACGAGAACGGAAAAATAACCGGATTAAGTTGATAATTGTAGATTACAAGTAATTTAAGAGTAAAAAAAACGACCATTTAAGATCGTTTTTTTTACTCTTAAATTACTTTTGCTTTGGCGCCGCAACAACTTGACGACCCTTGTAAAGTCCTTTTGGTGAAACATGATGTGCTACTGTGTATTCACCAGTCGTCTTATCAAGAACGATATTTGGAACTTCCAAAGCGATATGTCCGCGACGGTTGCGCTTATGCGACTTTGAATTTTTATTTGATATAACAGCCATGAAGTGCTCCTTTATTCAATAACTATATAAGTTTCCCAAAAATAACCTTGAAAGTCAAGCCGAAAACTTAAAGAAACTCTCGTTTAACAAGATTTATTCTTATGATACACTTAACCTATCATCCGTAATAGAGGTGCAAACGACATTAGTAATTTATTGGTTAATCCCTGCTAGGATCTAATAAATGAAAGGGGAATTTGCCGAAATCGATTGTATGAGCAGATACTTATTGATTGAGTCGTGGCTTAATAGACCGCGGATTGTCACAGAGATGTGGAGTGCTAGGACGGACAAACGAGTGAGCGTAAGCCTCCGTTTGTTTTGTTTAGCAAACGGAGGTTTTTATTATGCAAATAAAAAATAATCAACTTTATATTGGCGGTGTTTTAGCAAATGAAATCGCCCAACAATTTGGAACGCCGCTTTATGCTTATGATGTTGGCCAGATTCGCTTAATTATCAGCGATATGAAAAAAGCTTTCGATGCTGAAAAACTTAAATATCAAATTAGTTATGCTAGTAAAGCTTTTTCGGCAGTCGCAATTTATGACGTTTTAAAAGATGAGAGAATTCATTGCGACGCGGTTTCTGGGGGAGAAATAGCAACAATTGCCAAAGCTGGTTTTCCGATGAAAAATGTTTCTTTTAATGGCAATAATAAATCTGCCGATGAATTGAGAATGGCAATTGACTATAAAATCGGCACGATTATTATTGATAATTTTCATGAACTTGATTTGTTGAATGGAATCCTCGCTGAAAGAAAAATATCTCAAAACGTTTTAATGCGGATAAGTCCGGGAATTTCTGCGCACACACATAAATTTATTTCAACCGGTCAGCAGGATAGCAAGTTTGGTTTTGACTTATTGTCGGGTCAGGCAAAGAAAACTTTTGATGAAATCCAAGCCTCGAAGTATCTTAATTTATTAGGTCTGCACGCCCATATTGGATCGCAAATTTTCGAAAGCAATGGCTACTCGAAATTAGTTGATCTATTAATTAAAACGGCTAGCGAATGGCATTTTCAAGCAGAAATCATTGATGTTGGCGGTGGTTTCGGGATCAAATATACTCAGGCAGACGATCCGATTCCTAATGCTGATTTTATTCATTTGATTTGTCAAACAGCTAGAGTTTCTAGCCGAAAATATCATATTAAATTACCAGAAATTTGGATCGAACCCGGACGCTCAATTGTTGGTCCGGCTGGTTATTCGCTTTATACGATTGGCGGACGTAAAGATATTCCTGGTATTCGTTCTTATCTATCAGTTGATGGTGGTATGGGAGATAATATTCGTCCGGCGCTTTATCAAGCAGAATATGAAGCTGTTTTGGCTGACCAGGTTGACGTTCCTAACGAACAAGTTGTCCGAATAGCTGGTAAATATTGTGAATCAGGAGATGTTTTAATTCAAAAGCAGAAGCTGTCCAAGACCTATCCGGGCGATTTATTGGCTATTCTAGCAACTGGTGCTTATGGCTATTCAATGGCTTCCAATTATAATAGAAATCCTCGCCCAGCGGTTGTTTTTGCAGAAAAAGGTAAGGCAAAATTAGTTGTTAAACGAGAGACCTATGAAGATATAACCCATCTCGATTTAAATTATGAGGTAGAAAATGACTGAATTAGATGCACAGAAAATAATAGATTTTATTGCTAACTCAAAAAAACAAACACCGGTGAAAGTTACCTATAAAGGTAACTTAAGTGGTCGGCTTCCCGACAGCGTCCAAAGTTTTTCCAATTCCGATTTTGGAATTCTTTACGGTAATTGGAGTGATATTAAACCGTTATTGTCTGGTCTTAACAAAAGAGATTATTTAATTGAAAACAATGCCCGTAATTCAGCAGTTCCTTTACTCGATATTAAAGACATTAATGCACGAATCGAACCGGGAGCAATTATTCGCGATCAGGTAAAAATTGCAGATAGTGCCGTTATCATGATGGGTGCTGTGATCAACATCGGAGCAGAAATTGGTGAAGCGACAATGATTGATATGGGCGCTGTTTTAGGTGGCCGGGCAATCGTTGGCAAACATTCCCACGTTGGTGCCGGAGCGGTTTTGGCCGGTGTTGTCGAACCAGCCTCCGCACAGCCTGTCCGTGTTGGCGATAATGTTTTAATCGGAGCTAATGCGGTTATTATCGAAGGAGTCCAAATTGGCGATGGCGCAGTTATTGGTGCCGGAGCGGTTGTTATTAACGATATACCCGCTCATACGGTCGCGGCCGGAGTTCCTGCTAAAGTTATTAAACAAATTGATGAAAAGACAGAAAATAAAACCGCTCTTATTGATGCCTTAAGAGAACTTTGATGCTTAGTAATGAGCAATTAATCAAAATTCGTCGTCATCTTCATGCTAATCCGGAAATCGGTATGCAAGAAATTAAAACACATCAGTTTTTGCTGGAAGAAATTGCAAAGTTTCCACAAGTGAATTTGTCAATTGAAACAATTCCAAAAGTACCAACGGCACTTTTGGTTCGTGTCGCTGGGTCAGATCCAAAAAGAACAATTGCTTGGCGGACTGATATGGATGCTTTGCCGATCCAAGAAGAGACTGGTCTGGATTTTGCCAGCAAAAACGATCATGTCATGCATGCCTGTGGCCATGATATTCATATGACGGTCGCTCTTGGTATTCTTTCTTATTTCGCCGAACACCAGCCAAAAGATAATTTATTAGTATTTTTTCAGCCGGCCGAGGAAAATGAATTCGGTGGTAAACGTTTCTATGATGCTGATGGCTTTCAGGGTGATTACCTTCCTGACGAATTTTATGCTTTGCATATCAATCCACAGTTGCCGGCTGGACAGATTGCCAGTCGCAAGGGAACTCTCTTTGCTGGCTCGAATGAATTGCGTTTAAGCTTTATCGGCAAGTCCGGCCATGCTGCTTATCCACAAAATGCTAATGATTCAATTATTGCAGCAGCAAATTTTGTGACGAGTGTTCAGACAGTGGTTTCTCGGAATATTGATCCGACTGAAGGCGGGGTTGTTACAATCGGGAAATTTAACGCTGGAAAAGCAATGAATATTATTGCCGGAAAAGCAGATATTGAAGGAACAATCCGTAGTTTCACCCAATCCGGCATGGAAATTATGACAAAGCATATACGCCTGATTGCTGAAGGTATCGCTGCTTCTTTTAACCAGAAACTAATGATTGATTTTCGTCAGGGCGGTTATATGCCGGTCGTTAATGATGATCGGACAACTGACTTTTTTATCAGTTATATGAAAAATGCCGATGGGGTTGATTTCAAAATTGTCCAACCGGCAATGATTGCTGAAGATTTTGGTTTTCTTTCGAACCAATTTGAGGGAACGATGTGTTGGCTAGGGGTTAATGACTCCAGCCACAGTTTACATTCTGATCATTTAAATCCAGATGAGTCAGCAATTACAAAGGGCATTGAAGCCATAAAAGGCTTTTTGATAGCGAGGATGCAAAAATGACAAATGTACTAGAAAATACAAATTTATTAACGGCAATTATTACGCCATTTAATAAAAATAATCAGATTGATTTTCAAGTTTATCGTCGTCTGATTGATTCACAAATTTCAGATGGAGTAAAAGGTTTCGTTATCTCCGGTACTACTGGTGAAGCACCGACTTTAAGTCACGATGAAAAAATTGAGTTATTTGAAAAGACAGTCGAATTTGTGTCTGGAAGAGCAAAAGTCATAGTCGGCACGGGTTCCAATAATACAAAGGAAACGATTGAATTTACAAAAGAGGCGGGTCGGATTAGCGGAATTGATGCAGCTTTGATTGTTACGCCTTATTATAATAAGCCTGATCAGGCCGGTATGATTGCTCATTTTTCGACGATAGCCGATGAAAGCCCACTTCCGGTTGTTATTTATAATATTCCTGGTCGAAGTATATCTGCTTTAACGGTCGAATCACTTTTAAAGTTGGCTGATCATCCAAATATTATCGCTGTTAAACAGTGCAATTCCGATTATGACATGTCTGAATTAATTGAACACGCTCCAAAAGATTTTCTGGTTTATACCGGAGAAGATGGTCAATCGTTTTTAAATTATTCACTTGGTGGCGCGGGGACGATTTCAGTTGCTTCGCATTTCTATGCCAAGGAATTTACTGATATGTTCGCCGCAATTGATAATGGAGATTTTAAAAAAGCAGCCGAAGATTTCCGTTTCATTAACCCAAGGGTCAAAGCACTTTTCAGTTATCCTTCGCCAGCCCCAGTAAAAGCTGTTTTTAAGCGTTCGGGAATTGACGTTGGGGTTCCACGCTTGCCGATTCTTCCTTTGGATGAGGTACAAACCGATGGAATTATGCAGGTGCTGAAGCTATGAAATCAATTTTACTAGCTGGTGCTTTTGGAAAAATGGGTCAAGAAATTCAGAATACTATTTCCAAACATAAAGATTGGTCTTTAGATGCAATTTTGGTTCACGAACATTTTCCGGAAAATTATTCCGGAAAAGCAAAGATTTTTCGGCAGTTAAATGAAATAAATCAGCATTATGATCTTTGGATTGATGTAACGAAACCGGATTCAGTTTTAAAAAATGCTATTTGGGCAATTGAACATAATGTTTCACCGATTATAGGTACAAGTGGTCTAAAAAGTGAAGAAATTGCAAAACTAAAATCCTTAGCGAATAAGAATTCCGTTAGCGGAATTATTGTTCCTAATTTTAGTATTTCGGCAGTTTTGATGATGTACTTTTCTGGTATTGCAGCCAGATTTATGCCTAACGTTTCGATCGAAGAAATCCATCATCCTGACAAACTTGATGCTCCCAGTGGAACAGCTAGGATAACTGCCGGAATTTTGGCAGATAATGGTGCAAATACAAAAACTGTTTCGACATCAACCGATGGCGATAAAAATATTGTTGAAAAGGTCCTGATTACTTCCAAACGAAAAAAGGGTTATGTGGCTTATCAATCAGTAGATTTTGTCAACGAATATGAAACTTTATCGATATCACAAAATAGTTTGGATCGTAAGTCTTTTATGCCTGGTGTTGAATTAGCGATTAAAAAAGCTGATCAACAGAAAGGATTAGTTGTAGGATTAGATAAAATAATGGGGTTGAAATAATTTAAATGGTCAAAGAATACAATGTAGCAATTTTAGGTGCAAGTGGTGCGGTTGGCACGAGAATGCGCGAGCAATTGGAACAATCAACAATTCCAGTCAAGTCATTAAAGCTCTTGGCTTCCAATCGTTCTGCTGGCAAAAAAAGTGCTTTTAGAGGAAAAGAATATACGATTGAAGAAACCAAGCCAGAATCTTTTGAGGGTATAGATTTAGTCTTATCGTCGGCTGGCGGATCGGTTTCCAAACACTTTTTACCAGAAGCAGTTCGTCGTGGCGCAGTTGCAGTTGATAATACTTCTTATTTTCGAATGGATAAAAACGTTCCATTAGTTGTTCCTGAAGTTAATTGCGATGTTTTAAAAAATCATCATGGAATTGTTTCCAATCCAAACTGTTCTACGATTCAAATGGTTGTTGCTTTAAAGCCGATTTTTGATGCTTTTGGTCTAAAGCAGGTGATCGTTTCAACTTATCAGGCAGCTTCCGGAGCTGGCCAGTCTGCTTGGAATGAATTAGAAAACGAAAGTTCCGAATATCTAAAGGATCAGAAGATGCAGGCAAAAATATTGCCTGTTAAAGGGTCTGAAAAACATTACCCATTGGCTTTTAATCTTTTGCCACAAATTGATGTTTTTGAAGATGATGCTTATACCCATGAAGAGTGGAAGATGATCCATGAAACAAAAAAAATTTTTTTTAACGACATGAATTCATCTAAAATTAAAGTTACTGCGACAACCGTTCGGGTTCCCGTTCCGGTTGGCCATGGCGAGACAGTCTATTTCCAAGTTGAAAATAATAATGAAGCTTCTGCTAAAGCAATTCAAAAAGCGATCGCACGTGGTGCTGGTTTGGTTTTGCAGGATGATCCATCGCAACAACTTTATCCGCAACCGATCAATGCGGCAGGTAAACGTGAAACGTTTGTCGGCCGTATTCGTCCCGACTTGGAGAATGATGGCAGCTATTGGATGTGGGTTGTTTCCGACAACCTTTTGAAGGGAGCTGCTTGGAATGCCGTGCAGATTGCTCAGGAGCTTGTTAAAAAAGATCTTGTACGTGTTTTAGATCCAGAAAAATCATACGAAATGTTTAAGGAGAACTAATGCCAGAATTAAAAGAAGGCGTCATCAATAGTGTTCGATCGGATGTTAAAAACATTACAACCAATAAAATTCGTGCCGTTGATTTGGAATTTCGCAAAATTAACGGGCTGCTGCGCTTAACGTTGGGCGAACCTGATTTCAATGCTCCGGAATTGGTTAAAAAAGCGATGATCAAATCGATTGAAGATGATGAATCCCACTATTCTACTGCTCGTGGATCAGTTGAATTTTTAAAAGCATCTGCTGATTTTTTGAAACGCAACTATGATCTAGATTATGACCCGGAGACGGAAATTTTATCGACGGTGGGATCGACCGAGGCAATTTTTTCAAGTTTGTCAACGATTTTAGAAGAAGGCGATGAGCTTTTAGCTCCTTCGCCGGCTTACCCTCTTTATGAACAACTTGCTCATGTGAATCATACGAAGATGGTTTATATTCCTACCAACGATACGAATTTTGTTTTAACACCGTCTAAACTCCAAAACACAATTGATCAGCATCCAAAGGCAAAGGCAATTGTTTTGACTTACCCGAACAATCCGACTGGTGTCGATTATTCGGTTCAACAACTAAAAGAGCTTGCCGAGGCGATTGCAAAAACTAGTTTATTAGTTGTTTCCGACGAGATTTATTCAACGCTCAATTATGTTGGCAAACATGTTTCGATTGCTTCTTTGCTTCCGGAACAGACAATCGTTTTGAATGGTGTATCGAAGTCGCATGCGATGACCGGGGACAGAATTGGTTTTGTTGCGGCTCCAAAAGATTTAATTTCTCAAATCATTAAAATTCATCAATTTGCAATCACCGCTGTTTCAAATCCAGCAATGGCCGGAGCAACAGCTGCCTTAAATCAAGGGGATGATCTGACTGAAGAAATGCGCCAAGAATATATGAAACGGCGCAATTATTTGATTCCAGAATTCAAAAAAATCGGTTTTGATGTGGCGGCTCCGGATGGTGCTTTCTATCTTTTCTTAAAAATCCCTGCTGACCAGAACCAAGATGATTTCGCTTTTGCGAGAGAACTTGCTCATAAAGCTTTGGTGGGATTGATCCCTGGTTCTTGTTTTGGACCTGGTGGAGAGGGATATCTCCGTTTGAGTTATGCGGCTTCTGAAGAGACTCTTCATGAAGCTTTGAAACGTTTGCGAAAATATTTAGCATAATTATTTATTGTTTTTGAAATGCGACATTTTCTTAAAAAATACAATATTTTCTTATAAGATCATTCAAAATTTGTCTGTCAGTTTTCTTGACCGGTTAAATTTTATTTAATCTTTTAAATGCTAAACTAAAAAGGATTTTAAGGAGTAATAATGGCAAAAAATTTTTTGGATCCTCAATTAGCGAAAGCTGTTTCTGGTGAGGAAGAACGGCAGCGGCACAATGTTGAATTGGTTGCTTCCGAGAATTTTGTCTCAAAAGCTGTTCGCCAAGCTCAGGGCGGTGTTTTGACAAATAAATATTCTGAAGGTTATCCAGGAAAACGCTATTATGGCGGTAACGAATATATTGATATTGCTGAAAATTTAGCGATTGAACGTGCAAAGGAATTATTCGGTATTAGTTATGCCAACGTTCAGCCACATTCGGGTTCTAGTGCTAATTTTGAAGCATACATGGCTTTTTTGCACCCTGGTGACAAAATTCTTGGAATGAATTTGGATTCTGGTGGTCATCTGACTCATGGTGCCAGTGTTAGTTTTTCAGGTAAGATGTATGATGCCCAGTCTTATAAAGTTGATTCAGAGACTGAATTACTTGATTATGATGCAATTTTAAAACAGGCAAAGGAGTTTAAACCTAATTTGATTATTGCTGGAGCTTCGGCTTATTCTCGAACAATTGATTTCCAGGCTTTTCGCGATATAGCTGATGAAGTAAATGCTTATTTAATGGTTGATATTGCTCATATTGCCGGTTTAATTGCGGCTGGATTGCATCCAAGCCCAGTTGGTTTAGCCGATATAATTACAACGACAACCCATAAAACTCTTCGCGGACCCCGTGGTGGCATGATTTTATCCGATGAGAAATATGCCAAAAGAATTAACTCAGCTGTTTTTCCAGGATCGCAGGGTGGTCCTTTAGATCATGTGATTGCTGCTAAAGCGGCAGCGTTTTATGAAGATTTGCAGCCTGATTTTAAAACTTATTCTGCTCAGATCATCAAGAATGCCAAAACAATGGCCGATGCTTTTTCTAAAGAACCAGACGTTCGCGTTGTTTCTGGTGGCACTGATAACCACATGTTTACTCTTGATTTAACAAAGACCGGTTTAAATGGTCGACAAGTTCAAGATTTGTTGGATTCTGTTTCAATCACTCTTAATCGAGAGGCTCTTCCAAACGAAAAACGTTCTCCATTTGTTACTTCTGGTGTCCGGATTGGTACTCCAGCGATGACTACCAAGGGCTTAAAAGAAGCCGAAATGTTGCAAATCGAGCAATTGATTATGCGGGCTATTCATGCTCATGATGATCAGATTGAATTAGCAAGAATTAAGCAGGATGTTTTTGATTTGATGGATAAATTTCCTTTTGATTCCAATCCCTTTTAAGCCATGAATATTATCGAAGAAAAACAAAAACTACGTCAACAACAAAAGAAGCGTTTAGACAGCTATGATTCAGATGAGAAGAAAGATCAGTCAATTCTTCTCTATCAAGCTCTTTTTGAAAGCGATGATTGGTTAAGTTCTGAAACAATCGCTGTCACTCTCAGCCTACCTTTGGAATTAAACACAAAACCAATTGTTAAGCAGGCTTGGGAATTAGATAAAAGGGTCCTTGTTCCGAAAATCGTTGATAAAAAAATGATTTTTGTTGAATTTGACGAAACAAGTAAACTTACTCCGGGGAAATTCCATACCTTAGAGCCTGAAACTTCCGTAGAATTTTCCAAAGACGAAATCGAATTGATGATTGTCCCTGGATTGGCTTTTACAAAGTCAGGCAGAAGATTGGGATTCGGAGCTGGTTTTTATGATCGATATTTAGCTGACTATAACGGCCGGACAGTTTCTTTGGTATTGAAAGATCAATTATTGGATAATATACCAAATGATAAATTAGATATTCGTATAAAAAAGATTTTAACGCCCAAAGATTGAGCGTTTTTTTCTTAAATAAGTAAATCCTTCGCCTAATTGTTCGGATACTATTCGAATGGAAACGAAAGCTTTGGGATCTATTTCGTCGATAATTTCTCTGACTCGGCGAACTTCTGATGGATCAACAACAACATACACGGCCTTACCAGGAGTTCTTTTATAAGCACCTTCGATATTTATATACGTCGAACCTCTCTCGAGATCTTTCATAATTTTGTCGGCGATTTCGACCGGATGGCTTGAAAAAATCATGAATTCACGTGCTGAATAACCACCATCTTGAATAAAGTTAATTACATTGGCGGAAACGAAAGACATAATCAGGGTGTACATCATTTCTGCGAAATTTAAGTAAATCAGAGACATTGCTAAGACGATTGCATCAATTGCAAATAAAGATTTTCCCATCGCAACGCCAAATTTTTGTTCAATGATTCTGGCAATAATATCCGATCCGCCGGTAGTTGAGCCAAAACGAAAAACTAATCCAAGCCCAAGCCCGATTAATAAGCCTGCCAGCAAAGCGGATATCAACTTATCATGATCAAGATTTATTACAACTGGAAACTTTTGGAAAAGCCAAAGCCAAAACGATAAGAGGACAATACAATAAAAAGTTGATAAAATTTGTCGTTTTCCTAATTTTAAAAAACCGATTATTAAAATTGGCACGTTAAAAATAATATTTGTAATCGCTGGATTGATTGAAAATAAAGCACGAAAAATCAATGTAATTCCGGTTACCCCACCTTCAGCTAATTTATTGGGAATGTTAACGTAAATTAGGGCAAATGCATAAAAAGCGCAACCAATCGTGTAAGCAATGAAATTTAGTGGTTTAATCTGCTTTAAAAAAGAAGTCATGTTATAAGTATATGACATGAGGCTTAAGCGAACAGCGGGGATCGGACCCGTGACCTCCACCTTGGGAAGGTGGCGTTCTACCACTGAACTATGTTCGCATGCAGCGGAAAAAAGTTTCCGCAAATCATTATATCAAACAGCGATTGGAGCTTTAATTATTTCTTCGTGAATATAATTCTCAAGTTTAATGTCACTCATCTGATAGTCAAAAATTGATTTTACCTCTGGATTTAATTTTAAGGTTGGCAGTTTATGTGTTGGCTTTGACAACTGTTCTTTAATTTGATCAACGTGATTGTTGTAAATATGGGCGTCGCCAATCGTATGAATAAATTCGCCGACCTTTAGTCCGGTTTGCACGGCAACCATTGAAAGTAGCAAAGAATAACTGGCAATATTGAAGGGTACTCCCAAGAAATAATCAGCCGAGCGTTGATACATTTGTAAACTAATTTTTCCGTTGACTACGTAAAATTGACTCATAACATGGCATGATGGCAGAGTGGCGAAAGGGGTTGTTTCAGGATCCCAAGCCGTTAGAATCAAGCGACGGGAATTAGGATTAACCTTAATTTCATTAATTAAACGAGTTATCTGGTCTACGCTACCATTGTCATTGGCATCTGGCCAATGACGCCAAAGTTTGCCATAGACATCGCCGATTGTACCGAATTTCTCGCTGAATTTGTCATCGTTCAAAATTCGGTCAATGAATATTTTTTTTTGTTCTTTATATTGTTCGGCGAAAATCGGATCACTTTGTGTTCGTAGACCGAAATCGGTCATATCAGGACCGTCATATTCACTACTTTCTATCCACTTTTTAAAGGGCCATTCGTCCCAAATATGATTATGGTGTTGCAGTAGAAAACGGATATTATTGTCACCATGTAAAAACCACAATAATTCTGATTTAATTCGTCCAAATGCGACTTTTTTGCTTGTCAGTAATGGAAACCCTTCTGAGAGGTCAAAACGCATTTGAGCACCAAAAATCGAGTGTGTTCCGGTTTTGGTTCGATCCATTTTTGAGGCCCCGGTTTCTAGAATACGTCGGGCAAGGTTTAGATATTGTTCTTCATTTTGGCTCATGGATAATATGTTAATGATATTTTTGTTTCCACGCAAGTACGTTCGGGAATTACAAATAAAACCGATTAATAAACTTATATATATAAAAAAAGCTCGTCAAAGACGAACTCTTATAAGATACTCTGTTTTAATTAAACTAGAATTAGAAAACCGACAAAGATGATTCCCAGACCATACATGACTGGCGTTACTTCCTTAGCCCGACCGGTTAAGATCATCAACAAAGGATAAGTAATAAAACCAAGTGAAATTCCATCTGAGATACTGTAAGTTAACGGCATTCCAATCGCAATCAATAAAGCGGACGCAGCAACCGGAAAATCCTTCCAGTTGATGTCTGCTAAATTAGAAGCCATTAATACACCAACTAAAATTAGAGCTGGTGCGGTAACCTGATCGGTAACAACCGACAACAGCGGGCTGAAAATCAATGAAAAAAGAAATAAGATTCCAACGAAAATTGCAGTTAAACCAGTACGACCACCAACAGCAATTCCGGCAGAGGACTCGATGTAGGCAGATGTTGGCGAAGTTCCCAAGATTGGTGCGATTAACATTCCAACCGAGTCTGACATCAAAGCTTCGCCAACTCGGGGTAGTTCGCCTTTCTTATTAAGGAAACCGGCATTTTTGGCTAAACCAACCAAAGTTCCGGCCGTATCAAAGAAAGTAACCAATAGAAAGGTAAATACTGCGATCCATAATTGAAAAGTATTGATATCGCCAAGGTGTGCCAAAGCTTTTCCAAAAGTCGGTGCCAAAGACGGTGCCGCAGAAACGACAGCTTTTGGCAGAGCGATTAATCCAGTTAGAATACCAACAATCGTTGTACCAACCATACCCAAGAAAATAGCAGCTGGAACATGTTTAGCGTACAAAATAAAAGTCAAAAGAACTCCGAAAATCGTTAGTAAAGTCGTTGGCGTTCCAAAGTTTCCCAACGTAACCATCGTATCTTTTGACGAGGCAACGATCCCACCGTCCTGGAAACCGATAAAAGCAATAAATAAACCGATTCCAGCGGCGATCGCAGCCTTTAAGTCATGTGGAATTGAGTTGATAACAATTTCACGAATTTTAAAAATTGTCAAAATAAAGAACAAAACCCCAGCGATGAAAACGGCTGCTAAGGCGGTTTGCCAAGGAACCTTCATACCAACAACAACTGTGTAAGCGAAGAAAGCATTAATTCCAAGTCCGGGTGCAATCGCAAACGGGTATCTGGCAACTACTCCCATAAAGATAGTTGAGATTGCTGTAATCAGTCCTGTTGCAACAAAGACAGCACCTTTATTCATTCCAGCAACGCCAAGTACACTTGGGTTAACGAAAAGAATATAGGCCATTGAGACGAAAGTGGTCAGCCCGGCAACAAATTCCCGACCAATCGTCGTATTATTCTTTTTTAGTTCGAAATATTGATCCATTTTCCCTCCACGAAGAGATTATTAACCACTAAAACACGAACATTTAAATTACTTTTTTCACATATTCAAAATACAATAAATTAGGATTTTTGTTGGAGATTGATAAGATTAATGTATGAAGTTTGTTACCTCGGATACACATTTTTTTGACGCTGGATTAATGAATCATCCTAATTTTGCTCCGGCTCGACAGAATTTCTTTCGAGTCGAGGACATGAATCAGGCAATCATTAATGCTTGGAATAAGGTTGTTTCACCGGTGGATACTGTATATCATTGTGGAGATATAGGCATTTTTTATAAGCACGGCAGTAAGGAAGAGATGCTGAAAATATTAAAGCAACTTCATGGAAATATTATTTTTGTTAAAGGAAATCATGACAGCCAGGATTTTTTTAAGTATCTGGAAGCTAACAATTATCGAATTGAAAATCAGCAGCTTAAATTCAGCTTTCACTACGTTGGCGCATATTTCAAGTATGATCATCGCCAATATTTTTTGACCCATTATCCTTTAATTTTTGGTATCACTTCCAATAGCGTTAATTTGCATGGTCATATTCATCACAATTCAATAGATATTAAGGAAAACATTAACGTTGGGATCGATTCTGCAGATTTTGATTATTTTCAAGATGGTCAACGACCAGATTTCGGGGCTCCTTTGTCAATGAAACAGGTTGAATATTTAGTCAAAGCCAAGGGAAATGACTTTGCCAAAAGGGCTTAATACAGATGAAACACGAATTTGTAACAATCTTACATACAAACGATCTTCATAGCCACGTTGAACATTGGCCGAGAATCGCCAATTGGATTAAAACTCGTCGAGCCGAATTACAGATGGCCGGCAATTTTGTTTTAACTTTTGATATTGGAGATTTTATTGATCGCTATGATGCTAATACACAAGCTACTTGGGGCAAAGCGAATGTCGGACTTCTTAATGATTGCGCTTTTGATGGAGTCACGATTGGCAATAATGAGGGGCTTGGGCTTCCGCATGATCGAATGGAAGACATTTATTCGAAGCGCAGGTTTGCTGTTTTACTGGCAAATATTTTCGAAAATGATCGCAGTTTGCCAAAATGGGCCGAAGAATATCGGGTCTTTGTAACTCCAAAAGGAACACGAATTTCGGCTTTTGGCCTAACTGCTGCTTATGATCTTACTTATCCACTACTTGATTGGTTGCCAACCCAGCCTGTTGAAACACTTGAAAAATTATCTAGTCGAGTTGTTGCTCAATCCGATATCAGAATTTTGTTATCTCATTTAGGGTTGCCAACGGATCAATCCTTAGCACAACGTTTCAAAAAAATATCGGTTATTTTGGGTGCTCATACTCATCATTTGCTGCCCAAGGGTCAGATCGTCGAAAACACACTTTTGGCCGCTGCCGGAAAATATGGTGAAAATGTTGGCGAAGTGACTTTGGAAATTGATGAGAAACATCAAATTGTAAGCAAAAGAGCTCACACGATTAAATTTGCTGATCTTCCGGAAGCCGAATCTGCCTCTGCTTTTTTAGAAAATTGGCGTGAATCTGGTCGAAACATTCTTGAAAACCAAATTGTTACCAATTTGCCACAAAATCGTTCGACTTTGCAACAAATTGATGATTGTGCCGAGGCTTTAATGAAAAAATTTCAAACGAAAATTGCCATGATATCAACCGGTATGTTTCTAGATGAGCTGCCAGCTGGTCAATTAAATTCTTTTCAGCTTTTGAAAGATTTGCCGCATACAATTCATCCGATTAAAATTGATATTCTTGGTTCTGATTTATTGAAATTGTTTAGTGAAATAAATTTGCAACACGATCATCTTTTAAATCAGCATATCAATGGTTCTGGATTTCGTGGCGATAAGTTCGGCGAAATAAAATTTTATGGACTAGTTGAAAGCCAGGTTGATCCGGAACAACATTATGAAATTGCCAGTCTGGATCACTACTATTTTTTGCCTTGGTTCCATTCTTTGCAGTCAGCTGATGTTTCCTTTGATTTTAAGGATATTTTGCGAGAATTAATGGCAGGTTATTACCGCGAAAAATATAGCCATCAGGAGGTTCTTTGAAAACTGCTTCTGTAATTGTTGATTTACCGACTCGTCAGACTAATCAGCCTTTTACTTATTTAATTCCAGATGATTTGCTTGATTTTAATCTGCTTGGCCATCGGGTCCGAGTTCCTTTTGGTGGACGAAATTTAATGGGGTACGTTGTCGCAGTGGACCAAAGTGAACAGGGCAATTTTCAGTTGAAAGAAATTGAATCGATTATTGATGAAAAGCCCGTCCTTAATCCTGAAATGCTGAAATTATCTGATTGGTTGTCGAATTACGTTTTTTCTTATCGTGTTCAAGTGATTCAAACGATTTTGCCGAACGCTTTTAAACCAAAATATTTAAAGGGTTTGAGAATTGTTGACGAAGTTCCGAAAAAAATAAAAGAAAATATTTTTCTCAACAATCAAGAAATTGAATTTTTGGCAAAAGATTACACTCCTGAGCAGATTAAAGCGATTAACCATTTGATTCGTCAGGGGAAAATTGTTCAAACAACTACGATCGAGAAAAAGAATAAAAGTAAGAAAGTTAAAGTTCTTTCGAGTAATTTGAATGATGATGATATCAAAATAAATCTAAACAAAAAAGCACGTAGCGATTCTCAGAAAAAACTTTTAAATTTTTTGTCTGATCATCAGGATGAATTTTTTCAAGTAAAAGAGTTGGCCGAAATTTTGGATATTTCCAAATCGACTGTTTTGACGGCTGAAAAAAAATTCTGGCTGAAAAAAAGCGAAATCAGAATGACAAGAAATCCGGTGAAGAAAATTTCCGTGACAAAGACGAATCCGGTTGAATTGAATTCTGGTCAAAAAGAAGTTTTTAATTCAGTCGAAAGGGCAATCACCCAAAATGAAAATAAAACTTTTCTTCTTGAAGGAATTACTGGATCGGGGAAAACAGAGGTTTACCTTCAGTTGATTGAAAAAACGATTGCTCAAGGTAAAACGGCTTTGCTTCTTGTCCCGGAAATCGCTTTGACTCCGCAAATGATCCGCCGGGTAAAAGCTCGTTTCTTTGATTCCGTAGCTTTAATTCATTCCGGGCTATCCGATGGTGAACGTTTAGATCAGTGGGAAGAAATTCGTGATGGAAAAATTAAAATTGTAATCGGCACACGTTCGGCTGTTTTCTCGCCATTAACCAATATTGGTCTGATTATTATGGACGAAGAACATGAAACAAATTATAAGCAGGAAGATAATCCGCGTTATCATGCTCGCGATGTTGCTTTATGGCGGGCAAAATATTATCAAGCAGTCACTTTATTGGGATCGGCCACTCCAAGTTTGGAATCGCGTGCAAGAGCTCAAAAGGGCCTTTTTAAGCTGTTGATCATGAATCATCGAGCGGTGCGCGGTGCGAAGCTACCGGATGTTTCAATCGTCGATATGCGGGAAGTTTGGCAAAAAGAACATGCTGACAATGACTTTAGTCCTGCTCTGCTTAAAATGATTGAAAAAAGAAAAGATAATCACGAACAGACAATTCTCTTATTAAATCGTCGAGGATTTTCTTCCTTTGTGATGTGTCGTAACTGTGGCTATGTTCCTCATTGCCCGAACTGCAATCTATCTTTAACTTTGCACATGGATAGCCACTCTTTAAAATGCCATTATTGTGGTTATGAAGAAGCAATTCCAAAAAAATGCCCGGTTTGTGGAAGTCCACAAATTCGTTACGTTGGCACCGGGACGGAAAAAATTGAAGCCAAATTAAACAGTTTGATTAATGGAATTCGGGTCGCTCGCTTGGACCAAGATACCACAAAAAGGAAAGGCAGTCTCGAAAGAATTCTTAGAGACTTTGGCAATGGAAATTACGACGTTCTTTTAGGAACGCAAATGGTTGCCAAGGGTCTGGATTTTCCCGAGGTTACTTTGGTTGGCGTGATCAATGCTGATGTTGGCTTGAATTTACCCGATTTCCGATCTGGGGAAAAAACTTTTCAGTTGCTGACTCAAGTAGCTGGTCGATCGGGAAGAGCCGGAAAAACCGGAGAGGTAATCATTCAAACTTTTAATCCTGATAATTATGCGATTAAATTGGCTGCTAACCAAAATTATGAAGGTTTTTATAAGACGGAAATGTCGATTCGCCACATTGCCGATTATTCGCCGTATTATTACACGATTCAAGTTGCTGTTAACGGGCCGGATCAATTTTTAGCCAGTCGGGCAATTGATGAAGTAGCAAAATTTATTAAACCTAAATTGGATAAAGAGACGATCGTCCTGGGGCCTACACCAAAAGCAATCGCCAAGTTGCGTAATCGTTATTATTTTCAAATAATTTTGAAATATAAGAAGGATCTTAATATAGAATCCGTTTTAATTGAATTGCAGACTGTTTTTGGAGAAAAGCTGCCAAAAGATATTTACTTGAGTATTGATCGTGATCCGGTATCATTTATTTAATGACTAATTCAGTAATATTTTTTGGAACTTCCGATTTCAGTGAAGTTGTTTTACAGGGATTGATTGATGATGCCGATTTTGAAGTAGTTGCTGTTGTCAGTCAACCGGATCGACCGGTCGGCCGGAAAAAAATTTTGCAGCCGACGAAAATCAAACAATTGGCTTTAGATTATAAATTACCAATTTTCCAACCAGAAAAGCTTTCTCGATCAGAAGAAATGAATCAGCTGATTTCTATGCAGGCTGATTTTTTGGTGACGGCAGCCTTTGGCCAGTTTGTTCCGTCTAAGTTATTGAAGTCGGCTAAAATTGCTTCAATTAACGTTCACGCCAGTTTACTACCAAAATATCGTGGAGCCGCGCCGATTAATTGGGCCCTGATCAATGGGGATAAAGAGACTGGCGTTTCAATTATGTACATGGTCAAAGCAATGGATGCCGGTGATCTTATCAGTACTGAAAAAATTTTGATTGAGGAAAACGACGATGCCGGTTCTTTGTTTAACAAGCTGGCAGTTGTCGGTCGCAACCTGCTTTTGAAAACAATGCCGAAAATGGTTAGTGGCAATATTTCTCCAATTCAACAGGACAAAAATCAAATCACTTTGGCACCGAAAATCAATCATGAATTGACTGAATTGGATTTTTATCATCAAAAAGCTGAAAAAATTGTTAATTTGATTCGTGGTTTATCACCAAAGCCGGGAAGCAGTCTCGAAATCGCTGATGAAAAAATCAAAATTTTTAAAGCAAAAATTGGACCTTATCAAGGGGAAATTGGTTCGATTTCAATTAAATCCAAACACGATCTTGCAATAACGGCAGCTGACGGCCGAACAGTTTTTTTGCAGGAAATTCAACCTGTTGGTAAAAAAATAATGGATGTTTCTTCCTTTTTAAATGGTGCCGGTAAAAACCTTCATGTCGGCGACATGGCAAATAGGATATAATATTACGTTAGTGTTACGGATATCTTATGCAAATCGCCTATTTAAGTGATATTGGAACTCGAAAAAAAGAAAACCAGGACTTTGTCGGGATTTTCACGAATAAAAGTCAGTATAAATTGGCCATTGTCGCTGATGGGGTTACCAGCGAAAAAGGTGGCGATATTGCCGCAGAGATGGTTGTCAATAATTTTGGTTTTGGCTGGCGTCAAACCGAAATTTCTTCAATCGAAGAAGCCAAGACTTGGATTTCTGAAAAAGCCCGTGAAGAGAATGGCCGAATTTTAATGGCCGGAAAACGGTTTGACGACTTGTCTCAAATGGCAACCACAATGGTTTTGACGGTTGCAATCAATAATGATGTTTTGATAGGCAACTTAGGTGATTCAAGGGCCTACATTTTTGATGGCAAAATTCTAAAACAGCTTTCTTTTGATCATTCCTTTGGCAACGAACTGATTCAAAATGGGCAGATTTCAAAAGAAAATGTCAATAATGTTCCTCACCATCAAAGCATTACGCGGTATTTTGGTTTGAATGCACAAACGGAAATGTCTTTTGCTGTGGATAAGGTGAAAAACAATGACATTATCATGCTCGCAACAGACGGACTGACCAAACAGGTTAAAGAACCTGATATTTTGCATGTGATTAAATCAAAGCATAAATCTCTTAGTGAAATGGTGGCTCGACTGATTAATATGGCTAATGAGCAAAGCGGTTTTGATAATGTAACGGTTCTGTTAATGTCGCAATTTTTGGAGGATAATCGATGAATCCCGGATCAACATTTGCAAACAGATATCGAATCATTCGGCCGCTTGGTGAGGGGGGGATGGCTAATGTTTATTTAGCTGTCGACACACAAAACAATCAGCAGGTTGCTATCAAGGTTCTCCGTTTGGATCTCCAAAATAATCCGGATTTTGTTCGTCGTTTTCAAAGAGAAGCCCAGGCTGCTGCTCAGCTGCTTCATCCAAATATTGTTAAAGTTCTCGATGCCGGTTCTTTTGACGGTATGCAGTATTTGACGATGGAATATGTTGACGGGATGGATTTGAAGAAATACATTTCTCAGTATTATCCGGTTCCGTATGCCCAAGTGGTTAATATTATGGAACAGGTTTTGTCGGCAGTGTCGATGGCACACAACCATGGAATTGTTCACCGTGACTTAAAACCACAGAATATTCTTGTTGGCAAAGACGGCTCGATTAAGATTGTTGATTTTGGGATTGCAATTGCCCGAAGTGAATTTGGAATGACTCAAACAAATGCTGTCTTGGGATCGGTCCATTATTTAAGTCCTGAGCAAACTCGTGGCGGAATGGCAACTAACAAGTCCGATATATATGCTTTAGGTGTTATTTTGTTCGAAATGTTGACTGGCCAAGTCCCTTACAAAGGTGAGACTGTAGTGTCAATCGCTATGAAGCATTCTTCAGAACAAATGCCTTCAGCTAAAGAGATTGATCCGAATATTCCTCAAGCTCTCGAGAATGTCATTTTACGTGCGACTGCTAAAAATCCCGATAATCGTTATCTGACAGCCGAGGATATGGCTAATGATTTGAGAACAAGTCTTTCGCCTCGTCGGGCTGATGAAGCAAAGCTTCCCCCATTTACCGATGATCAGGCCGAGACAAGGACAATTCCGATCGACGACCTTAAATCACAGGTCGCTAGCGGAATTCAGCGCCTTGACCCGGTTTATACCCCTCTAAAGGATGATGCCGATTCAGTTGCTGATTCAAAAAAAGCTGTTCCCGGAAAAAAGAAAAAGAGAAAGCACAAGATTTGGCCTTGGATCTTGGCGACCCTATTAGCGATTGGTTTTGGGATCATTCTAGTGGCAATGTTTTGGCCTGGAAGAGTACAGGTTCCTGATACAGCAAATTACAAGCTTAGCGTTGCTGAAAAGTTAATCCGTGAAAACGATCTTGAGGTTGGCAGTATTAGCAAAACGACTTCTCGAAAGGTCAAGAAGGGCCGAGTTATTAAATCTGATCCCAAGATTGGATCGCATGTTGCTAAAAGTACAAAAATTGATTTAATTGTTTCCAATGGAGCTAAAAAACTAACCTTTGGTGATTATGTTGGCTCTAATTATAGTGATGTAGCCAGTGTTTTACGGAATCAGGGTTATAAAGTTAAAAAAACTGAACGTTATTCAAATTCCGTTTCCAGCGGACAAATAATCAAGCAGTCAGTTGACGCTGATAAGAAAGTTGATCCTTATGAAACAACTGTTAAATTTACTGTTTCCAAAGGAGCGCAAAAAATAACCGTTCCAACATTTGACAGCTTGGCCGAAGCACAGTCTTGGGCTGACCAAAATGGTATTACATTGGATGTTAATTATCGAAAGACATCGATTCTTAATGACGGAGATATTATTAGCCAAAATCCAAATGGCGGAACAGAAATTTCTTCTTCGACGGTTGTCAATTTACAAGTTGCTCAAAAAGTTGATGCTTCTTCGAGCAGCTCTTCTTCGGCTAGCCCATCGGCTAGCTCGAGCAGCAGCTCATCTTCAAGCAGTAGTAGCAGCAATGACAATAGTAGTAGCAAACCTGCGTCAAGCAGCAGCAGTTCCAGTAATTCTGTTTCTCAAAAATAGTAGTTAGTAAGAATTGTTTTATTATATATTTGTAATTAAGGAGATAAATATGAGCGTAATTGTGGCACCGTCGATTTTGGCGGCGGATTATTTAAATTTAGGAGAACAGATTAAATTAGTTGAAGCAGCCGGAGCTAAATATTTGCATATTGATATAATGGACGGCGATTTTGTTCCAAGCATTTCTTACGGTCCGCAATGGGTCAAACAAATTAAAGCCAGTGGCAGCAAATTAGCCCTGGATGTTCATTTAATGGTTAATCACCCGGAAAAATTAATCGATTCTTTTGTTTCGGCCGGTGCCGACATTATTGGTGTCCACGTAGAAGCTACAGCACATATTCATCGCGCTTTGCAAATGATTAAAAACGCTGGAGTTCATCCGGAGGTGGTTATTAATCCCGGGACGCCGGTTTCAGCGATTTTACCAATCTTATATATGGTTGATCAAGTTTTGGTCATGACTGTTAATCCTGGATTTGGTGGTCAAAAGTTTTTACCTGAAGAAATTTCTAAAATTGCCGAACTTCATGAATGTAAAAAAGAACATGGACTCAATTTTGATATTGAAATTGACGGAGGGGTTAACGACCAAACACTGGTAAAAGCTTATGAAGCGGGTGCGACTGTTGCAGTCGCCGGATCTTATGTATATGATAAAGTCGATCCAGCTGCTAAAGTTAAAAAGTTGCTTGAGGTTACCAACTTTGAAGTCAATTAATATTCTTGCCGGTGGACCCGAGGATAATTTTCCAAAAAATTTTTCCGATTTTATCGAAAGAGAAAATGAGTGGATTGGTGTTGATGCTGGTGCTTTTTATTTATTAAAGCATGGGGCTAAAGGTATCACAGCAATTGGCGATTTTGATTCTTTGACAGCGAAGGAATTATCTTTTGTGAAAAGCAAAGTTGATTTAGAACATTTTTCTCAGGCTAAACCGGAAAAAGATTTTACGGATACCGAACTGGCTTTGCGTTGGATTGAAGAAAAACTAGATTATCGAAAATACGATTCGATTAATATTTTTGGCGCAACGGGTTCGCGTCTTGATCATGAATTCAACAATTTCTTAAATTTGTTTCTGCCTGAATATAAAAATATATTAAATAAGGTGAAAATTTTTGATTTAGGAAATATTGTTAATTTTTTTAATCCCGGGGATTATCTTTTGGAAAATGAATACAGAAAGAAATATCTCGGTTTTGTTGTTTTGAATAATATTGAAAATTTTTCAATTTATGGAGCAAAATATGATTTATTAAATTTTTCTTCAAAAATTGATCGAGTTTTTGCTTCGAATGAATTTTTGGATAATCAGAGCATCAAAATTCATTTTGATGCTGGAAATGTTATGGCGATTTATAGTTAAAAGAAAGCTAAAGACTTGATATATTTTGTTTTTCAAGCTTACTTTTGTATAATAGTTAAGGCTTTTTACTTTTAGTGCAATTGCCATAAAGTATAAGCTTAAAATTTTAAGCCTACATCATTATTTTTTTGATGAACTATTAAAATGGAGGAAACCAAATTGGCTGAAAAGGAACATTACGAAAGAACTAAGCCGCACGTTAATATTGGTACTATCGGTCATGTTGATCATGGTAAAACCACTTTAACGGCTGCCATCACTAAGGTATTGTCTGAAAAGGGCCTTGCGCAAGCTCAAGATTATGCCTCAATTGATGCCGCTCCTGAAGAGCGTGAACGTGGAATTACTATTAATACTGCCCACGTTGAATATGAAACTGATAAGCGTCACTATGCACACATCGATGCACCAGGTCATGCCGACTATGTTAAAAATATGATTACCGGAGCTGCACAAATGGATGGAGCTATCCTTGTTGTTGCTGCTACTGATGGTCCTATGCCACAGACTCGTGAGCATATCTTGCTTGCCCGTCAGGTTGGTGTTAACTATATTGTTGTCTTCTTAAACAAGACAGACCTCGTTGATGATCCAGAATTAATCGATCTTGTTGAGATGGAAGTTCGTGAACTTTTGTCTGAATATGATTTTCCTGGAGATGACATTCCTGTTATTCGCGGTTCTGCTTTGAAGGCTCTTCAAGGAGATCCAGAACAGGAAAAAGTTATTATGCATTTAATGGATGTTATTGATGAATATATCCCAACTCCAGTTCGCGATGTTGATAAGCCATTCTTGATGCCTGTCGAAGATGTCTTCACTATCACTGGGCGTGGTACTGTTGCATCAGGACGTATCGATCGTGGTACTGTCAAGATTAATGACCAAGTTGAAATCGTTGGTTTGAAGGATGAAGTTAAAAACACTGTTGTTACTGGTGTTGAAATGTTCCGGAAGACTTTGGATGTTGGTGAGGCCGGAGATAATATCGGAGCTTTGCTTCGTGGAATTGATCGTGATGGCGTTGAGCGTGGACAAGTTTTGGCAAAGCCAGGCTCAATTCAGACTCATAAAAAGTTTAAGGGTGAAGTTTATATCCTTACTAAGGAAGAAGGCGGACGTCATACTCCATTCTTCACTAACTATCGTCCTCAATTCTATTTCCATACAACTGATGTTACTGGTGTCGTAGAATTGCCCGAAGGCGTTGAAATGGTTATGCCTGGCGATCACGTTACATTTACTGTTGAATTAATGAAACCAGTTGCTATCGAAAAGGGTTTGAAATTCACTATCCGTGAAGGTGGCCATACTGTTGGCGCTGGAACTGTCTCTGAAATTGATGACTAATTCTAATCAAAATCGTCTTGCTTTATAAGCACGGACGATTTTTTTATTTTTAGACTAAAATGCTAAACGATTGACTTATTTTTTTCATATTGCTAGAATAATTAAAATTATTACTTTAAGGTGGCATATTTTGAAATTAACCATTGATGGCAATTTATTTAGAAATAGAAGAAAAGAATTTAAAATAACTCAAGTTGAACTTGCATCGAATATAACTTCTCAAACAGTTGTTTGTTCTTTAGAACACGGGGTTATACCTAAATTAGAGGTCCTAACTGAGATAATGCAGCGCCTGTCCTTATCTCTTGATGATGTTTTTCCTAATAGCCCATTTTGTTTAAGCAGACTCGATGAGTTAAAAATTAAATTGGATAATGAAAATTATCGACAGGTTTGGTCAGGATTAGAAAAGATTAAAAAAACTGCGTTGGTGTCTTCGGCAGAAAAACAAAAATTTTATTATTTATCGGCTTCCTCGGCTTTTCATGACGGAAGAATTGAAGATGCTGATTTTGCTTGTTATGAATTACTTGGTTTTTCTGAAAGGGAAAGATTGTGGTTTTTTGATGCATTAGCCAATACAATTAAGGCACAAATTTGGCAGCTTAAGGAAGACTTTTCAAAAGCAGAAAATTGTTTTAAAAGAGTAATCAAAATATTAAACGATTTTCCTTATGAAAAAGAAGCGGTTCCTTCGATGATTAGCTATATCAGGATTTATCAAGCCCTTGCAGAACATTTCTTGCTGGTCGAAAATTTTAAACGTGCTGCTTCTTATATTGATAAAGCTTTAAAAATATTATCAGAAGAAAAGTCTACTTGGCATCTTGGTGAATTACTGTTGCTTAAATCAAAAATTGCTGGTGAATACGGTCTAAACGACCAAAAAGAAAAGCTAATTTTAACAGCCCAGCAATTGTATGAGTTTGGTAAAAGTCCTCAGTTAGGGCGAATGCTTAATAAAAGCAAATCCAATTAACTGGACATTTTATTTAGATTCTTTTACATTACTTGACATACGAACATATGTTCGTATTATTTTATATGTAAGATGTCTAATTATTTTGACAATGAAAATCACCGAGTAATTTTTGCTATTGACAGTAAATCTTTTTATGCCAGTGTTGGAGCTGTTTCTTTGGGCTATGATCCTCTAAACGTTGCCTTGATAGTAATTTCTACTGGACCGAATGTTGGTGGTGATGGATTGATTTTAGCAACCAGCCCGTTGGCAAAAAAGCTTTATGGCTTAAAATCGAACGTCAGTCGTTTACGTGACATGCCGAAAAATGATAATAGATTGATAATGACATCGCCACAAATGAATCTTTATATTTATATTAATACACAAATTAATAATATTTATCGAAAATATGTAGATGAAAAAGATTTACATATTTATTCAATTGATGAAAGTTTTTTGGATATGACTAAGACGTGGAAATTATTTGGCAATAGCAAGAAAGAAATTGCCAAAAAAATTCAAAAAGAAGTTTTAGATGAAACGGGTATTTATACAACAGTAGGAATCGGAGAGAATTTAGCCCAAGCCAAAATTGCAATGGATGTATATGCAAAGAATAATAATGATAGTCGTCTTGGAGAAATTAATTATAAGTTGGTTAAAGATCGATTATGGCCAATCAAAGATTTGAATTCTGTTTGGAGCATTGGCAGTAAGACTGCTAAAAAATTGCAAAAAATTGGTATAAATTCTTTGGATGATTTGGCTCACTATGATCCTTATAAATTAGAAAAAAAATTTGGCATTATTGGTGGACAATTATACCTTTTGTCTTGGGGAATTGACCGGGCGATTATTAGTCAAAAAGTATATCCAAAAGAAAAATCTTATGGGAATTCGCAGGTTTTGCCAAAAAATTATACAAGAGCTGATGAAATTGAAGTTGTTTTACGGGAAATTTCCGACCAAGTTGCCGCTCGCATCAGGAAACATCATTTTCAGACGAGCTTGGTTCATGTTTGGGTTGGCAACGAGTATGCAAACGGTGGTTTCTCTAAACAAACTAAAATCACGCCAACCAATGAAAGTAAAATTTTAAATCAGATTGTAGTTGATATTTTTCATGCTAATTGGAGGGGCGACAAGATTCGTAATATTTCTGTTTATTTCGGCAATTTGACCCGGGATAATAGTCAACAATTTGATTTGTTCAGAACTTCTGAACAACAAATTGAAGAACGAAAATTGGATAAGATTACCGATTCTTTACGTTTAAAATTTGGTTTTTCAAAATTAGTTAAAGCTTCATCGATTTTACCTGGTGGTACTGCGATTGAAAGAGCTGGCTTGGTGGGCGGACACAATGGAGGAAATAGCTATGAATAGTAAATATCCAAATTACGATCCCAAAATTCGTGATCGTTTTATTCGCTGCTTTCAAGATCGAGGCATGTTGAAATGGGGAGGCTTTTATTTGTCGGATCATACTAGGGTTATCGAAAAAACGGCTAATTATAGAGCTGAAAAACAATCTCGATATTTAAAAAAACAAATGAATTTTCAGCAAATTTCGGAAATACTTTTTAAAGCTTTCTCAAATAATCGAGAAGTCGAAATTCAATTAGCTGATGAAAATCGAGAACACGGAATTGCAGAAACGATTGTTGGGTCTGTTGAAGGTTATGATCAAAAAGGTATTATCATCGCAAAGAAAAATTTTTCCCTTGATAGTATTTGGCGTTGTGATTTAGTTTAAAAACTAATTGCATTATACAAATAATGTTAAAAGTAAAAAACCTATTGCTAAAAATGGGATGAAAGCAAGACTTTTCTTTTTGCAAAACAAAAAGGCCAAGATTGTCAGACAGCTGGAGATTAAGATTGCTACGCTGAATTGAAGTACTGGTAGGGTTAAATACATTAGCAAAATTACCGGCATATCACCATTTCCTAATGATTTTCTATAATATATAAAAAACAGTAGCAGTGCCGTTAATATCAGTAAACCGAGTGTTTTCTCACTTAGAAAGTTTATGATAAATTCAAAAGATATAACCGGATACAGAATGAAAGCGTGACTTGTATGATCGTAAATATCTTCGCAACTAAGAAATAAAAGCAAACAATAAATAACTAAAAAATGATAATTATCTTTTGAATTCACAAAACAGATAGCTAATAAAAACTCTATTAAAGGGTAATAAATCGAAATTAATTTTTTACAATACCGACATTTGCCCAGGCATGCCAGCCACCCAATAATTGGAATTAAAGAAATCAATGAAAGTCTTCTGCCACAATAATCACAGCAGGATAAACCTCCCAAATTCTTTTGACGATTAATTCGATATGCCAAGCAAATGACAAAAGAAGCCGAACAACTTCCCAAAATAAAATAAATAAATTCCACATTTTTTAATACGTATTTTTATAATTAGTTATGAATAATATGGAATTCAATTTTAAAATCGGTGATACGAAATTTTTTGAAATATGGTCTTCTTTAAATTCTTCCGATCAAAAATCAGCTGAAAAGGTCCTAGAATGGATTTTTAAAATCGCTGATTTTAATTCTGGACAAGATATTCGTAATTTAAAAATCGCAGATATTTTTTCTCGTGATTTGTCGCCAAGAAACCTCTTTTGGCGAGACTTTGCTCGTTTAATCCAAATAGCTTTTCCTCAGGGACTCGTTGATCAAAGTTTATCCGAAAGTGAAATCGATTTGGCCAAGAGAACGCATCAATTCAGGTATTTAATTGATGCACAGATGGTTTCTTATGTTAGGAATTGGTCAAAACAGCAAGAACAAAAAGCCAGCGATTCTCAAAAATTGGCTGCTTATCTAAGTTCATTTTCGGAGACAAAAAAATTTAATTCTAATTTATTGGCTGAAAATAAAAAGAATTTATATTGGGCGGTTGAAAGTGCTCGTTTGCACGAAAAAATCTCTTTAAAAAAATTAGTTGATCAGAAGACTTTTCGGATGTCCAGACCTAATTTCAAAATAGTGATTGATTTTCACATTGAGTTTATTTTGGATTATCAAGGAAATTTTCTCTATATTCTTGGATCTAACGATAATGGCCTGATTAACGGAGCCTCTTATAATTTTGCCGACTACAATGATTCTAAAATGAGCTTAGGCAAAGCTTGGAACCACAAAAACAGTCGACATTTCAATCTAGATATTGAACCTATTAAACATTATGATCCGCTTTTTCGATCAGAATTAATAAAAAATTATCGAGCACCAAGTTTAAAAGAATTTAAAAGAAGGCCTTTTTTTCATCACAGTATTGAATATCAAAGTAAAAGAGCGGCATTAAAATTTGAAAAAACGGTCTATAAAAGCTCTGTCAAGTAAAAATACTTGACAAGACTTTTTAAAAAGTATATATTATGACAGTAATATTTTTTAGGAGAAATGTATGTCAGTTAAAATTCGTTTACATCTGATGGGTACTAAAAAACGTCCATTTTATCGTATTGTTATCGCCGATTCACGCGCTCGTCGCGATGGTCGCTTCATTGAAGAGGTTGGTTATTATAATACAATTACAAAACCAGCCGAAATCAAGTTGAATGAAGACGAGATCTTTAGTTGGTTAATGAAAGGTGCTCAACCAACTAACACCGTTCGCAATTTTCTTTCAGACGCTGGTTTGATGAAGAAACTTCACGAGGCCAAGCTTGCTGCCAAAAAGGAAAGCAAATAATAATTTCCGTCATTTTTGACGGTTTTTTTGTATGATTTTATAGATGAAGATAAATTATCGTCAACAAATAAATTACAACTCGATTAATTTTCTCGATTGGAAATTCTCGTTTTTTTGTTCTGATAAAGGATTAATTTTTACTACTTTTAAAAATGATCCGATTTCTGAATTTTCTAAATGGTCTGGAATTTCAGAAGCAGTTAAGAAAGAGAACATTGAAATTAATGCTGCTTTTTTGGATTATTTTTCTGGAAAAAATAACAATCCAAGTGTTTCTATTGACTGGGATTTTTGGCGATTCTCAAATTTTCAGATACTTGTTTTAAAAAAATTAATAGGAATTACGAAACCAGTCAGCTATAGCGAATTCGCAAATCAAATTGGCAATCAAAAAGCGGTTCGGCCTGTAGCGACAGCCGTTGGCAAAAATCCATTTGAAATAGTTGTTCCGTGTCATCGAATAATTACTAAATCTGGGGAAATTGGTCAATATCGCGACGGCTCGAACATTAAACGTGCTTTACTTCAACTGGAGAGGCAATTATGAAAAAATCACGAATTGGTAAGGTCATCAATACTCACGGAATAGCAGGTGAGTTAAAAATTGATTTCAACACTGATTTTCCCGAACAACGTTTTGCTAAAAATTCTGAATTATTAATCGGTCAAGAGAAATTAGTCATCCAATCCAGCCGTCCTTTTAAACAATTTTGGTTAGTAAAACTTTTAGATCATGAAAATATAAATCTAGTTGAGAAATATAAGGGAGAAGATATTTTTGTCGATAAACAAAAAGAACCCAAATTATCGAATGGGGAATATCTTGTTTCTCAAATTATCGGCCTTGAAGTAATTGATGAAAAAGGGAATGTGATTGGTAAAGTAACTGATTCCTTTCATACCGGCGCAAATGATGTTTGGACAATTAAAAAAAACAACGGCAAGGAGATTTTGATTCCCTATATTGATCAAGTGGTTAAAAAAGTTGATCTTAAAAAGTCAACTGTCACAATTGAATTGTTGGAGGGGCTCGATGAAGATTGATATTTTAAGTATTTTCCCGGATATGTTTGATCCTTTACGTCAATCGATGATTGGCAAGGCAATCGAAAAGGGTTTAATTGATTTCAAGGTGACTGATTTTCGTGAATTTACAACTAACAAGCAAAGGCATGTTGACGATGTTGTTTATGGCGGAGGGGCCGGAATGCTTTTAATGCCTCAACCGATTTTCGATGCAATGGATGAAGTCAAAAAAGAGAATAACGGTGATAAGGGTCATGTGATTCTCGTTGATCCGGCTGGACGGCAATTCGACCACCATGTTGCTAAGAAATTATCTGTCTACAGTCATTTGACTTTTATTTCCGGACATTATGAAGGCTATGATGATCGAATTCACAATTTAGTGGATGAAGAAATTAGTCTTGGAGATTATGTTTTAACTGGTGGAGAATTGGCTACCATGGTGATTATTGATGCAACGGTTCGTTTTTTGGATAATGTCCTAGGAAATTCCGAATCAGCAGCGGATGATAGTTTTCAAAATGGTTTATTAGAAGAGCCTCAATATACTCGTCCGGCAAATTTTCGTGGAATGCAGGTCCCAGAAATTTTAACCAATGGTGATCACGAAAAAATTCGCAAATGGCGTTTAAAAGAGTCTTTGCGGAAAACTTTTTTACGGCGTCCGGATTTATTAAGTAAACGAAGCTTTAATAAAGAGGAACTTGATTTCCTTGATGACATAAAATATGAAGAATCACTTGATTCTGATCGGTGAAAACTGGTACAATACTTTTTGGCTATTTTTTGCCAATTATTGACATTGCGCTGTTGTACCAAGGTATTTAATATCAATGTTTTCGTTGGGAGTATAAAATGAAACAGAATCAAGTACTAGAAAAATTGACGCAATCACAATTACGGTCAGACATTCCTGATTTCCGTCCGGGAGACAATGTTAGAGTTTATGCTCGAATCGTTGAGGGTGAACGCGAACGTGTCCAGTTATTTGAAGGCGTAGTTGTTAAACGCAAGGGTTTTGGCATATCAGCTAGTTACACCGTCAGAAAAGTTTCTTCCGGTGTTGGTGTTGAACGTACATTCCCTCTAAATTCACCACGGGTTGACAAAATCGAAGTTACTCGTCATGGCCATGTGCGTCGCGCTAAGTTGTATTACTTGCGTGCACTTCGTGGTAAGGCTGCTCGTATCAAGGAAAGTCTTAATACCAAGGCGACTAATAAGAAAGCTCAAACAAAGTGATTTTAGAAACGGACTGATTCAACGGTCCGTTTTTTTCTCGGAAAATAAATAATGACAATTAAAAAAATTCAAAATTCAATTCCACAATTAGTGGTCCAATTATTTATTCTAATTTTTACGGCTTTATTAGAAGTAATTGCTATGAATATGTTTTTGAATCCAAATCATATTTTTACCGGTGGTTTTAACGGAATCTCGCAGTTGCTTTCAATAGCGAGCAAACATTTATTTGGTTTTCAAATAAATACCGGTATTTTTATACTGCTGACAAGCGTTGTAATTGGTTTTTTTGGGTGGAAAATGGTTGGTTCGCGTTTCACAATTTTAAGCACGGCCAATTCTGTTCTAACGTCTTTGTTTATTGTCTATTTTCCCGTTATCAATATCGCCAAAAGTGTTTTGCTTGCTTCTCTTTTTTCCGGCGTGTTAATGGGTTTGGCGACTGGTTTGTCGATGCGTTTTGGCCTCTCTACTGGCGGAATGGATATTATCGCAATGATTGTCCAAAAAAAGACCGGACGATCTGTCGGTGTTATTAGTAATACAATTAATGCTTCAATTGTTTTGATTGCCGGTATTTTTATTGGCTGGCCGAATGCTTTATATACTTTAATCGGCATTTTTGCTACAGGCCAGGTTATAGATGCAATTTATACCGGTCAACGAAAATTAACCACCTTGATTGTGACTGAAAATGCTGGTCCGCTGGTTAAAGCGCTTCAGAATGAATTAGTTCGAGGAATTACGATTCTTCCGTCAACTGGAGCTTTTTCCCGGCATAAATCTTCGACATTGTTCATGGTGATTAACCGTGTTGAGCTTTACGAGATGGAAAACATCGTTCGTGAAATTGATCCACATGCTTTTATTGATATATTAAGTACTGTTTCAGTTAGTGGTTTATGGCTTGATCCTGACCGCCAAGCTGACATTAAAAAGGGAAAGGTAAAAGTTGATGCCGGAAATTCAAATTGATATGTTAAAAGGACGTTCGCATGAGCAGATTAAACAAATTGTGAAAGATATTACCACTGTAATGGTTGAAGATGCCAAGGCCAAGCCCGAAGCGGTTCACATAGTAATTCGTGAATTTGAAGCAAATCATTATGCTTTAGGCGGTGTCCTGAAGTCTGATATGTAATATTTTTGTAATATACATAAAGCGCTATTTTTTATTAAAGTAGTGCTTTTTTAATAAAATGTAAATTTGTAATATACAACTCAATTTTTTTCAACCATGTGTTCGCAAAAAATGAATAATTTTTTAAAAAGCTCAAACATATGTTTGAGGATAATGAGAGAAAAATTGTAATCTCGTTGCAACCCAAAACGCTGTCAAAGCGTCTAAAATTAGTAAGCGTACGAGGTGGAAATGAAAAAATCTTCTTTAAAATCAAAAGCATTGATTACGGCGATTTCTGCATTGGGTGTCACCGGAACAGCTGCGGTAACAGCTCAGGCTAAATCGTATACGATTAAGAGCGGTGATACATTGTGGAGCTTAGCCAACGATAATAATACTTCTGTTAATGCCTTGGCATCGGAAAACAAAATTTCTGATCCAAATTTGATTGTTGCAGGAGATACATTGGTACTTCCTGATGATGATGCAGCGTCAACTCCGGCCCAAAAGACGGCTGAAAGTAGTGCAGCTTCTTCTTCAACATCTTCGGCTAGCCAAGCTTCAAATTCCACTTCTGTTGCAAGCAGCAGTGAGACTGTTTCGGATACGAGTTATACGGTTCAGGCAGGCGATTCGCTTTGGTCAATTGCCCAGAAAACTGGTGCCGATGTAAATGAGTTGGTTGCAAACAACGGTGGCAAGAGTTTAATTCAGATTGGTCAAATAATTCAAATCCCAACTAGTACAGCTACAGCATCTTCGGCCGCTACCAGTTCAGTTTCTTCTAGCGCTTCCATTGCCAGCTCTTCTTCTGCTGTTGCTTCTGTTACTAGTTCGACTTCTTCTGTTGCAAGTTCAGCTGTACCAAGTTCAGTTTCTTCTAGCGCTTCCATTGCCAGCTCTTCTTCTGCTGTTTCTTCAGTTGCTTCTGTTACTAGTTCGACTTCTTCTGTTGCAAGTTCAGCTGTACCAAGTTCAGTTGCTTCTTCAGCTTCGGCTAGTTCAGCTGCTTCTGCCACTAGTTCGGTTGCCGCTAAAGCCGCAGTTACAGCTGCTTTAAGTAAAACTAATGTTACGACTAGTTCTTCTAGTAGTTCGACTTCGACTGCTCAGGCTGTTGTTAATTTAGCGCTTCAGTTATCCAAAGAAAATATTCCTTACGTTTGGGGTGGAAGCACAACTGCTGGATTTGATTGTTCCGGATTAGTATCGTATGTTTTCCAACATGCTGCGGGAATTACTTTGCCTCATTACACAGTTTCTCAAGAAAGTTATGTTTCAAAGCATTCTGTATCTCAGGCAAAACCTGGCGATCTCTTGTTCTGGGGCAATGCAGGAGCAACCTACCACGTTGCCATCTACATTGGAAATAATCAATATGTAGCTGCACCGGAACCAGGTATGAATGTCGAGGTTGAGACAATTTCTTCGTACTTTATGCCGAGCTTTGCTGGCACGGTTATTAAGTAATTTAATATTTTAACTATAAAAAAACGGGTTTCCAAGTGGAACCCGTTTTTTATTTGCTAATAAATTACTTAATTAAAACAACATCATCGGAGACTGTCCAAGGATCAAATTCATTGATGTGATCGTAATACATAATCCCTTTCAAGTGATCGATTTCATGCTGGAAAACAATTGCTGGATAATCTTTTAATCTAATCGAATGGTTCTGTCCGTTTTCATCATCATAGTCAACGGTAATTTTGTCGGCTCTGAGGACAATTCCGGGGGTATCTTCGTCTTTTGATAAACATCCCTCTCCAGCTTCTAGTGCTGCTCGTTTCATTGATTCACGGGTAATTTTCGGGTTATAAACGATTCCGCGAAAATATGGTTTTGAGTCTTCTTCAGGATTTAAAGACGGGATTAATAAAGCTGTCATCTGTAAAGACTTATTAACCTGTGGCCCGGCTAAGCCAACACCTGGGCGTAAGTGATAAGTTTCATTTTTTTCTTTATCTTGAGAAACTTCGAGGAATTCGAGCATTCGATGACCGAGCTTCTTAATTTCCAAATCAAGCGGAAAAGTAACCGGTTTTGCTTTTGCACGCAAAACCGGATTACCATCACGTGTAATATCTTCCATTAGTATCATAATTTTATTGTATACCAGGCTAGCCAAGCGACTATTTTTCGTGTATTATAAACTATCAGTGGCTGCATAAGCAGCTTTTTGTTTGTAAAGGAATTATGAATGGCAAAAACGAGAGAAGATATTAGAAATATTGCGATTATCGCCCATGTTGATCATGGTAAGACTACATTGGTTAACGAAATGCTAAAACAATCAGATACTTTTGATTCACATACACAAATCGCTGATCGCGCAATGGATACGAATCCAATTGAAAAAGAACGTGGAATTACCATTCTTTCAAAAACGACAGCAATTAAAGTTGGTAATAAGCAGATTAATATTGTTGATACCCCAGGTCACGCTGATTTTGGTGGTGAAGTTGAACGTATCATGACCATGGTTGACGGTGTTTTACTTGTTGTTGATGCTTTTGAAGGAACGATGCCGCAAACACGTTTTGTTTTAAAAAAAGCTTTTGAGCAACATTTGACTCCAATTGTGATCATTAATAAGGTTGATCGCCCTGGAGCCCGCCCACAAGAGGTGGTTGACGAGGTTTTGGATTTGTTTATTGAGTTGGGTGCTGATGATGAAATGCTTGATTTTCCAGTTATCTATGCGTCTGCAATGAATGGGACCAGTAGCTACTCAGCTGACATAAGTAAACAGGAACATACGATGAAACCGATTTTTGATACGGTTTTTAAAACAATTCCGGCTCCGATTGATAATTCCGATGAACCAATGCAGTTCCAAGTTGCTATGCTTGACTACAATGATTTTGTTGGCCGTATTGGAATTGGCCGCGTTGTTCGTGGAACGATTAAAGTTGGCGATAATGTTACTGTTTTAAAATTGGATGGTTCTCATAAAGATTTTCGTGTAACGAAATTAATGGGTTTTTTGGGTTTGAAAAGAATTGATATTAACCGAGCCGAAGCTGGTGATTTAATTGCTGTTTCCGGAATGGAAGAAATTAATGTTGGTGAAACAGTTGCCGCTTCCAGCCACCCTGATGCATTGCCTCCATTGAGAATTGATCCACCAACTCTGCAAATGATTTTTAGAACAAATGATTCGCCCTTTGCCGGTCGTGAAGGAAAATTCGTAACTGCCCGCCAATTGGAAGATCGATTGAAGCAGGAACTGCATACTGATGTTTCGCTGCGAGTCGTAGATACAAAGACACCTGGTGTCTGGACTGTTTCTGGACGTGGAGAACTACATCTTTCAATTTTAATCGAGACGTTGCGTCGAGAGGGTTTTGAGCTGCAGGCAGGTCGTCCGAAAGTTATTTATCGTGAGATCGATGGAACACGTTGCGAACCTTTTGAAGATGTACAAATTGATACACCTGAAGAATATACTGGTTCAATTATCCAATCTTTGTCGGAACGCAAGGGAGAATTATTAAATATGGAACCACAAGGCAACGGCCAGACCCGTTTGCACTTTGTTGCTCCTTCACGCGGCTTGATTGGTTATTCTAGTGAATTTTTGAGTTCTACTCGCGGATATGGTATTTATAACCATACATTTTTGGATTATCGTCCAGTTATTACCGGATGGAATCCAGGCCGTCGTAATGGTACTTTGGTTGCAATTAGTCATGGAACTGTTACGACTTATGCAATTATGCAAGTGGAAGATCGCGGTACCATTTTTGTTGATCCTGGCACTGAGGTTTATGAAGGAATGATTGTTGGCGAGAATTCCCGAGAAAATGATATCTCTGTCAACATTACCCGTATGAAAGCACAAAGTAATGTCCGTTCTTCAAATAAGGATCAAACGGCGATTATTAAGACACCGACCCATTTAACACTCGAGGAATCAATTGAATTCTTAAATGATGATGAATTAGTTGAGGTTACTCCTGAAAATACGCGTCTTCGCAAGATTATTTTGAAGACCAACGAACGTGAAAAGGTAGCTCGTCATCGGAATAATTAATTAATTATTTTAAAACCGTTAGTAATTAAACTAACGGTTTTTATATTGGATATTCTGAGAAATAAATATTAATAAAAGTCAAAAAATAGAAATTAAACTTTAATCGAAAACTTTATTATTCAATCATCTTTTCAATTGTTTTTAAAACACCGTCATGATTATTATCTGATAAGGCGATTTGTTCACCGGAAAACTGTTTTTTAATAAATTCCGGGGCGTTTGGCATAACGAAAGGATAGGCGACGTAATAAAGCATTTCCAAATCATTTTCTCCATCTCCAAAGGCTGCCATTTCATCATGATGGAGTCCTAGGTATGCCCCGAGCTTTTGTAAACCGACTGCTTTTGAAATTCCACGATTAATAATATCCATTGCTCCATATCCTGAAGAAGTGGCCCGGACCCCTTTGATTTCTGTTTTAGAAATTAGTTCTTCGGCCATCAGCTTTTGATCAACGCTTTTCCAAAAAAGAGCGATCTTTTCAATTGGTTCATTTATTTCTGAAAAGTTATGAATTATCTTTAACTTTGGATTATAAATACTTATTTCATTTAACTTTGCTTGCTCCTGATAATCAGGAGCATAGGTATTTAAATCTCCTTCGAAAACTATTCGATCTGGTTTAATACTTAAATCTGGTAAGGCATAAAAAAATTTTTCCAAAAGTCCCGTGTCAATTGGAGAACTAAAAATATTTTTCCCATTAACGAACACCGAAGCACCATTTTGAGAAACGAAACTAATATTGTATTTATGAATATAATTTTTAAAGACTTGAACAATGCGATTATAAGATCTTCCAGAAGCAACTACGAAGAACTGATGATTGAAGTTCATTTTGTCTAAAGTTGCTTGAAAAAGTTTTTGATTAAATGTTTTTTTATCATTAACAAAAGTTCCATCAATGTCACTGGCAAATAATTTTATTGGGTTCATACTTAAATTATAAAGTCTTTAATCATTTTCTCGTTCTTTTTGCTATGATTTTATAGGTGACTTTTTTGGTGGTATAGCCAAGCGGTAAGGCGATGGTCTGCAAAACCGTTATCACGGGTTCGATTCCCGTTACCACCTTTAGGGCGTTATATCAGTGATCCAATAGGATCACTGATATAACGCTTTTTTTCTTACTCCTACAAGGGTTTTCAGCTACTATTTAGATATATTTTCAGGCATAAAAATCAGCGATAACTAAGCAGTTTGCACACAAAATTATATCGTCATTAATTTTATTGTTTTCTTTCCGCCCTTCTTCCGACTAATTTTTAACAAATATGCATAAGTTTTTTCGCAATTGAAATATTTGTACGACTAAATATCTTACTAACATATACTGAATATAATTTCTCCGGCCACTAAATTAACAGTCGAGTTGTGCTTTAAGCTATAAAATATAATTGTTTTGCCTCAAATTTTTTATTGTTTGATTCTAAGAATGATGAAAATCATGTTTTTATTTAAATCAAGTAATGAATTAATTATCGATACTGTTTTGAAACTGATGTGACAAGCGGGGAATTTTTTATTCGTTGATCTAATAAAAGGGGAATATTTTATTGGCCGAAAGGATACTTGCTAAGTTGCCAACCGTTTAAAAGAATTGGCAAACAGGCATATATTTAATAAGTGTGTTTATAGAATCATTATTAGTAATGGGTAAATTAAAAAATCGTTAGAGATTAGCCTAACGATTTTTGTTTAAGATCCAAATATTGATTTATTATTTTCATTAAAATTATGCTTATTTTATCTTTTCTACATATTTAACTTTTGCATTATAAACGTATTTCGTGTTTAATGCGATAAACCGTACTATGACTTACACCATATTTTTTTGCTAATTGAATTGCCGATCCACCGTGTTTCAAGTCTTTTTTAATAGCCAAATATATTGATCGTCTATGAACATTATTCGTTAAAGCACTGTATAGAACCGGACGACCCTTGTAGATTCCTTTAGCTTTAGCTATTTCGATTCCTTGTCTTTGACGTTCGTGAATTCTTTCCCGCTCACTTTGTGCTTGAAATTTAAAAACGGTTAACAATATGTCGTTTAGCATGTTTCGCAAATTTGGATCTGGAATGGCCGAAAAATCTGGTAAATCCAGACTTTGAAATGTAGCACCTTTTTCTCGTATTAGTTGAATTAGCTTAGTCAAGTCATTGGCATTGCGACCCAAACGATCAAGACTGGTCACATAAACAATGTCCCCTTTTTTAAGAGAAACTAATAAGTTTTGTAATTTATTTCGTTCGCTAAAATTTTTACCCGATTGTTTTTCAGTAAAAATTCGATCGACTGGAACGGCTTTTAAGCGGGCAATTTGCCGAGCTAAGTTTTGTTCTTGAGAAAGAGACCCGTGCGTAAGCAATTTTCATTTTTTATAGTATCCAAATATTTATTAAACATTCTAAAGTAATAATTATTAATTTTAGTTTAACAATTTTATTTTAATTACGCTATGGGTAGACCCTAAACTTACAGGCGCCTAAATTCTAGCATAATAAATTTAATAGTGAGTAAAGTCACTAAGAATCACTAAAGACTATCAAATCAATCCTTTTAATTTAAAAAAGAAAAATTATTGATAAAATATTGATCTTTTTTAAGAAAACAGCTTTGTAAAAAGTGAATTTTTAGCGTCTACCCATAATGTAGAAGACCGTGAATGTATGGCGCATGACTGAAAGTGAATCTCGTTTAATAAAATAATTGCATTTAAGTAAAGCCTTTTTAAAAAGGCTTAGGAGTTTTTTATGAAAAAATTGTCAAAGATTGGTCCGTTATCGTTATTAGCGTCACTGTCATTAGGACTATTTGCATTAGTTAGTCCCATTAGCAGTGTATATGCCGATACAACAGGAACCAGCACAGCTAGTGTAGGTGTCACCGCTGGAACGTTATCTTTAGATAGTGTTCCGGATCTTGCCTTTACTTCTGTAGGCGTTGGCGATATCGCTAATGCGACTTCAACTGTAAATAGTCCGCTGGATACGGCCGGAAGCATTCAAGTCACAGATGATACCGGTTCAGGCGACGGTTGGTCTCTTGCGGCCGGAGTTACGGACTTAACTGATGGAGATAATACACTTGATGTATCATCACTGACTGTTAACGATATTAGTGTTACTCCTTCAACCGATGGAAGCACTCTCAGTACGGTTTGGGATAATTCTGCTTCGACTGGCGGAACATTGACTCAAGCACTTAGCTCCACTAATACTTCGATTACTCTTGGCCAAGATACTAACGTTCTAGCCGGTGCTTATTCAGGAAGTGTTAACTGGGTATTAACGGCTAATGCGTCTATTCCAACTGCTGGATAATTGTTTTGTTTTCTAGTTCTTTATGTAAACCAGAGATCAATTTCTTTGGTTTTTATTTTGTTAAGGAGGTTAAAGGAAGTCTATGCATAAATTTTTTCTGCGTTTCAATTTGGTCCTGGTAACTTTGTTAGGCCTTTTGTTAATTAGCAGTTTTAGCGTCAGTGCACAAACAAAAGCCGGTTTTACAGTTAAACCAGTGCAACCAGATACCAATAATCATAAGGATTATTTTGAATTAAAAGTCAATCCAGCCACTGTACAGACGATGAAAATAACTATAAAAAATACAAGTAGCTCTTTGAAAACATTTAAGGTCGAACCCAATACTGCCTATACTGGGGCATCTGGTTTGATTCAATATAATCTTAGAAATACAGGCAAGAAGGTTAAAGGAAAATTATTATTTTCAAAAATGGCCGGTCATGTTCAAAGGGTGAGTTTAAAAGCCAGGAAGTCTAAAACATTGACTTTTAAAATAAAGATTCCAGAAAAAAGTTTTTCCGGAACGGTTGTCGGTGGACTATATATTAAAGAAGAGACAAATAATCAAGATGAAAAGAAAAGCAGTAGCAAGAGTAGCAGCGGCATTCAATTAAAAAATACTTATGCAGTCGCAATCCCAGTCTTTTTGTCCGAACAAGATAAAGTTGTTCATACTAAGTTGCTTTTAGAAAATGTCAAACCAGCCTCGAGCAATAAAGTTCCCGTAATTCTGGCCAAAATTTCCAATCAAACGCCAACGGTTTTTGGACAACTAAAGATAACTTCTGAGGTCCTTGATAGTGATGGAAGCACAGTTATTTCTAAAAGTTCCAAAACAAACATGCAGATGGCTCCTAATTCAAATTTTAATTATGCTATTAGCACAAATGATGAAAGCATCAAGGCTGGGAAATATACTTTAAAACTTGAGGCACAGTCCGGCAGCAGACATTGGGATTTTTCTAAAAAGTTTACAATTTCTAAGAAGACAGCTGCCCGTGTTAATAAAAAAATTGTTATTAAGCACAATTATTCATGGATTTGGTTCTCTTTGGTTGCACTTATTGTTCTACTACTGTTAGCTTTGGCATATTGGTTAGGCAAGCGGCGCAACTTTAAAAAATAAAGTGTCCCATTAAGGAACACTTTATGATAAATTTCTGTTGATAATTTATGTATTGACTAAATTCCTGTAAAATTGTCTATTTATCAATATCTCAAAATAAGCTGTCTTTTGAGCCTAATCACAATAAAAATAATTTTTTCAACAATTTTATTAGATTGACTGAAAAACTTATTTTTTTAAAATTCTTTAATTATCATTAATTGAATTAATAAAATTTTGCCCGGATTTTGTTATTTTGATATCGTATTTTTCAAGATAATCTTCAGGATGCCAATTTTCTTGTTTTTCAACAATTTTAATTAAGTTTTCGCTGATCGCATGTTTTAAGTTTTTTATTAATGCTTCTTCGCTTTGACCAGCACTTTCGAGTTTTCTTAGATCAGAAGCCAAAAAAATTTTGTCTTGATCATCATTCAATTTGCTAACTTCTTCCATGAATTTGTTAAAATCAGTCTTTTCCATTGTTATGATCCTTAAAATTTTATTTTTTAACTTTAAAATCAATCTATATTCCTATTGGAATTCGAATACAAGGTTACTGTACTCTAATAATTATGGATGTTCCATAATTATTAGAGTACAGTAACCTTTTTCAATCTGTTTAAAGATAACATTTAGTATCCGAAAACTCCATAAGTCATTGTTGTACTTATTTCTTCAGCTTGTTTTTTGGAAATATTTTTCATTGAATATGCAATTGATTTGTTGATTTCTTCGTTTATGAAATATCTCATCATGCAAGTTTTCTCATACTTAGTTGTTAGTCCTTGAACAGATAACATATCAGTCATTTATTCATTGCGTAAATTTTGGCCGGACACTTCTTTGTAAGATAAATTTAAAGATTGTTCATCAGAATTAATCTTGATTTGATTATTTTCTACATTGCTATCTGAATTGACTACATCTTTTGATAAAATTTTTCTTTTTCAATGATTTTCTTTATACTTGCTATTTTTTCTTTATTGAAAGTTATTTCTGTAAATTTAGTTTTTGTGCCTGATATTGATACTGAAATTATCAGTATTATCATGCTGATTAGGACTATAGCAAAGTAATTAATTTATGTCTTTGATCCTTTTCTAACAGTTCATAACTTAAGCAGAACAAAGCGGCAAAAATCGCAAAGATTAAACTAAAAGCTCCCAGTAAAGGCATGTTTATCAGTTCTCCCTGAAATAATTATAAATGGAAGATTCTGTGATTTCTATATCAAAAGATAAAGGAATCGCTTTCAATTACTAGAAAACGCTTCCTTTTACTAAAATTTTGACAAATTTTAATTTGTTTCTACGGTGCTTGTTTATTTGCTAGAAGGCTTGTGATCCAAGAAAAGGCGATATTCTTGCCCTTGATAATTTATAAGAATTAGAAACGTGCTTCAGGAGTGGGCAACAAGTATTATAAGGGATTATAATTACTTAACAACAATATTTTTATATCGATTCTTTTTATATTTATGATTTTAAAATATTTGGTATGATTTCTTTGATGACAAGAACTGATGAATTATTATCATTGCTTAAGATTGGTTATAAAAAAATCTTGGCGGAAAAATTAATCGGAATCTATTTACATGGTTCTTATATCCTTGGTTGCTATAATAAAAAAACAAGTATACTTTACGATTTTAATTCCGCTATTGTCGAAATAACTAGTGAGCCGATGTGCATAATTTTAAATCTGTGTCGTGCTCCAGTGTATAAAAAAGATCGTTTAATAACTTCAAAATTATCTGGTGGATTATGAGTTTTAGATAATCTTCCGAAAGTATTCTCTAATGTTATTCAACAGGCTATTGGGAAATATCGAAGCAGGGGTCTGACCTTTGTGAATCAAAAATATGAACAAGCAAAACTTAAAGAATTTGCCGTTTATATGGCGAATCGGATTAATGAAAATTTATAGTAATGTTTAATAATAGCTAAGCAAATAGCTGAATTGATTTCTTTTTAACCTTATAATGAACTTAGTCATTCCAATTCTTGGAAGGGATTTGTAATTGGCTGGAAAATACAGAAGGATTTATATTTTTAAACTTTATTTTTTAATATCGTTTAAGCGAGAAAAATGGAAAGAATATTTATTTTAACACTTGTTTTATCGTTGATTTTTTTTATAGTCTTAGCGGCAGGTACGATAATGCTAATACTTAAAAAGAAGAGCAAAGTTATTCGTATAACATTGCTTTTTTCGTCAATCCTTTTTTTAATTTCTGCTATTGCTTTGACATTCAGTACGATTGGATTTAAAAATGAACTGCATCAAGAACGTTTAATTGAAAATAAAAAAGATCGGCAAGAAAAAGTATCAACAGCAAAATCTTTAGCTGTGACATATCAGAAGACCGCCGTTGAAAGTGCCTTTGAATCAACAGAAGGATCTGGAAAAGCAAGTAAGGCTATTTATGAAAGCTGGCAGAATTTTCCTAACGGAAGTGGTGATAATGCTCAGATAACTAGTTTAGTTAATGGTGCAGTGAGATCGCAAATGCGTAATCTTACTTTAGCTCAAGCTAATCTAGTTGATTCTGAACACAAATTATTTCTTTTAAAAAAATTACATGAAAAATTCAGTAACATTTCATACATTGACAAGAAGTATATTTCCACAAAAAAATTCGTTGATCAGGCAAGCGAGTTCTATAGGCTTTCTGCTAAACCAACTAGCAGTTTTTCCGAGTGGAGTGAAAAGATTGATAACTTAAAGGCAAATATTATTATCGAGTATCAGAATTTTCACTAATTGTTTTATATAATTTCTCTATTTTATTTTTTGGTGCTAAACTTAGGCAAGTTACTTATTAATAGTAAGCAACATTTTTAATTTCGAATTAAAATTCTAATATTCGATAAATAAAAATATTAGATTTTTTTCTTTTTATTATGTCTAAATATTTATTTCGGGAGGAAAAAATGGAGTTTTATCAACCGAAAATTCAAGATGATGAAAGTATTAGAAAAGAGATTAATGGTGAGGGACGCCATTTAATGTTTCTTTCAGCGACCTGGTGTCCAGAATGCAAAATGATTAAACCTTTTATTAGGCAAATTAAAAATGAGGTCTCTCAAACTGCTGAGTGGTTTGATGTCGATCGCGACGCGAATATTAAAATTGCAAAAGAACAAAATATTCATTCAATGCCAAAATTTGTTTTATATGAAGATGGGAAATATATCACTTACTATGGGGATGGACAGGCACTCAAAGAGGCCGATGTTCTTACTTGGTATCGATCTACACTTAAATATTCTTAATTGTTAATAATGGAATGGGAAAAATATGAATAAGAATAGGGAGAAAAAGTTTTGGGGAGTAATTATCGTTCTGATTATTATAATCTCGGCGATCTTTGTTATTTCTAAAAGGAATGATTCTCATACTGGTAACGATAATTTAATTAATGATTATTTGCCATCTGAAATTGATACGACTGATAACGCTAAAATCATTGATAATAGTTCATATCTAATTGCTAAAAATACCGGAGAAGGCTTGTTGACACTTAACGAAAAAGGCCAGCCGGTTAAGGCTCAGGCAACTTATTATCATCAATCGAAAGATGGTTTAACCTGGACCTTCAAATTGCGTAAGAATTTAAAATGGTCAAACGGGGATCCGGTCACTGCTCAGAATTATGTTTATGGTTGGCAGCGCGTTGTTAATCCTAAAACCGGATCGCAATTAACTTATCTTTTTTCGGGAATCAAGAACGCCAACTCGATTGTTAATGGAAAAATTAAGGATTTAAGTTCTTTAGGAATTAAAGCGGTCGGCCATTACAAGATTGTTATTACTCTTGAGCATCCTGAACCACAATTTAAGCAATTGTTGACGATGCCTTTCTTTTTCCCGGAAAACAAAAAGATAGTTGAAAAGTATGGGAAAAAACTGGGTTCAAGTTCAACAAAACAGGTTTATGATGGACCATTTGTTTTAACTGGTTGGAATGGATCTAATGATCATTTTAAATTAATCCCTAATAAGTATTATTGGGACAAAAAAGCTGTTAAAAATAACGGAATAAACTTTCAAGTAATTAAAGACCCAATTGCAGTTCTTTCTGCTTATAAACAAGGGAAAATTGATCAAGCAATTTTAGCGACCTCCCAGCAGGTTGCTCAAAATAAAAATCGAAATGATTTTCACACAATCAATTTGGCGCGTTCGTATTGGCTGGATTATAACCAGAGTAAATCTACTAGTCTTTTAAAAGATAAAAAACTGCGTAAAGCTTTGGATTTAGCAATTAATCGTAAAGCTTTAGCAAAAGAGATTTCACACGGACTCTATAAACCACTGAAAACTGTTTCTCCTGTCAATCTTTCTAAAACTCCGAGCGGGAATGATTTTGCAACTACTACTGGCGAAGTTACTTCCTATAGTTTTAGTTTAGCTAAAGCTAAGAGAATGTTTTCTCAAGTTTTAAAAGAGACTGGGAAAAAATCAATTGTTTTGAATCTCGAAGGTGTTTCGGATTCTCCACAAGTTAAATCTACTTTGGATTATTTGGCTCAATCTTGGTCAAGTCTACCGGGATTGACGATCAAGGAAAAAATTGTTCCGCAAGGTAAGTGGCAGCAAGACATGCAAAATGAAAATTTTGATATTATTTTGACCAGTTGGAGTGCTGATTATTCGGAACCTTTGAATTATCTGAATATGTTTGCAAGTGGACAGAATAATAATTATACCGGTTGGTCTAATGAAGCTTACGATCAAGTGCTTGAAGATGCTATTAATAAGGGCAATAGCGATCCTACTTATAGGAATAGCCAAGAAATAAAGGCAGAAAAGATACTGAGTCAACAAACAGTTATTAGTCCTCTTTATTCCGTTACTGAGGGATATCTACGTAATTCTCGATTAAAGGGAATTTTGATTCAAAACGATGGGAGCGAATATTATAAATCTGCTTATTTAATCAAATAAATTAGTTCCGTTGTTTAATTTTATCAATTGGCTTGAATTTGATATTTATTTTAATTATTTATAGTTTCAAAGAATTAAAATTGATTTATGGTGTTATGAAAAGAGAGGAGAAAATACATGGTATTATTGCATTCCGTTCCAAATATTGCTTTAAATGACGGTCACTTGTTGCCAATGATCGGTTTAGGAACTTATTTAGTCAGGGGCGGTCAAGGGGTTGACCAAATTTTATCTGCCATTCAAGATGGCTATCGTTTGATTGACACGTCGACCAATTATGACAGTGAAGGAGTTGTCGGCGAGGCTATCCGCCGTTCAGGCATTCCTCGTTCTGAATTTATCGTTACCTCTAAATTACCTGGCAAATATCACCATTATCAGGATGCCATGATGATGATTCAAGAGTCTATTTTTCGAATGGGAATCGATTATCTAGATCTTTACTTAATTCATTGGCCACTGCCAAAACGTGATCATTACGTTGAGGCTTGGAAGGCTTTGGTGGATGCCCAAAAACTTGGTTTGATTCGTTCAATTGGTGTTTCAAATTTTCTTCCGGAACATTTGGACCGGATTATCAATGAAACAGGCGTTACGCCAGCCGTCAATCAGATTGAAGTTCATCCTTATTGGGTTCAAGAAGATATGCTCGCTGCTAACAAGTCACGTGGTATCGTTAGCGAAGCATGGAGCCCGCTTGGTAGAGGCAGTGCAGCTCTTAAAGAAGATGCTATTAAAAGTTTGGCGGATAAATACGGTAAAAATACTGGTCAAATTATTCTTCGCTGGCATACGCAACGAGGAATCATACCTTTGCCGAAATCAAGTAGTCTAACTCATCAACGCAGCAATATTGATATTTTTGATTTTTCTTTAACCTCATCTGAGATAGACCAAATTAATGCTTTGAATCGTCCTGATGGTCGTGTTGATGGACAGGATCCAAATACTTACGAAGAATTTGATTAATATTTGTTTTTAAACATATTAATAAATAAACCCGGTATATAAAATACCGGGTTTATTTATTACCAAAGATTGGTTGCAGGACCAATCATATATAAGCCAAAAGCCATTACCGAAAGGCAGAGGATCGTAACGAGCCATTTATAAAAGCCATGCATGCGATATTTGTCTGGTAACGCCTTTGCTTCTAATGCCAGTAAAAAACCGAGAACAATTGGTAATAGAAGAGCATTCATTACTTCAACGGTTATGGCCAAAGAAACAAGGCCGACATTTGCAAGAACCAAAACTGCTCCGATTATATGAGCCAAGGCATAAATTGTATAGAAACCAAAATTTTTCTTATTCAAACGTTCATTAAGACTATGCTTCCACCCCAGAACTTCGGTGATTCCCCAGGTACCCGCTAAAGCGACAACTAGGGCTGCAACTAAAGATCCGCCTAGCATACTTGCACCAATCAAAATTTTAGCCGGCCACGATCCAATAAAGGGAACTAGAGCATGGACGATTTCACCAACAGTATTTAGCGAGGGATGCCTGCCCAGTCGGCCGATAGTCGCTGCAAAAGTTACCACGACAACAATCATGATTCCTTGAGTTATTAAAGTTCCGACAGCTGTATCGTGACGTTCTTTTTTAATTGTTTTTTTGCTTAGTCCTTTGTCAACGACGGCTCCCTGCTGATAAAAGATCATCCACGGCATGATTACGGCGCCAACGTTTGCTGCAACCAAGTATATGTAAGATGATTCTCCTAATGGAATTGAAGTCAATCCTGACAAAAGTTCATTCATCCGTGGATGAACCATTACCATTGCAACAACGAAAGCCAGCTCTGCCAAGCCAACAATTATTCCAACTTTTTCAACTCGTCTGTAACTGCCACTAAAAGCGATTCCAACGAGAATGATTGTCGCTATCGGGATCGTAATCCATTTTGATATACCAAATAATTCGCCAACGCCGGCTATGCCAACAAATTCAGTTAAGAGGGCTCCGACCACCGAAAGGGCCAAGGTACCCGCTGATAAACAAGCCCAGCCAAGACCAAAGTTTTCTCGGATTAGTTCCCCGTGGCCTTTTCCTGTAACGATCCCAAGGCGGACTGTCATTTCTTGAGCCATATATAGAATCGGAATTAAAAGCAGTTGGGGGAGGACCATTGTGTATCCCCATTGTGCCCCTGATTGAGCAGCCGTGATTAAACAGCCGGCATCGGTATCGGCCAACATAACGATCAGTCCAGGACCCCAAACTTTTAGAAAACTGCTTTTTTTAACTTTGTTGTTTTCATTTTTAGTTTGTGTACTAAGATTGATTCTTGTTTTTGTTAAGGGGTTGCTTTTTAAATCCATTACTTTTATTTTTTGTCCTTTACGAAAGTCTGTAGAAAACAATTATAGTGTCGATTTAAAAAACAAGATCCACAATCTTAACATTGATTAAACATCTGCAACTATATATATAAATCACAATCTCTTTGTAACAGAATGATTGAATTATTTTTTTATGGCTTCGAAGAAAATTAATATGAATAAGAAAAATAGGATAGTAAAGGTATCCTTGTTTTTCCATTTCATTATTCTGAATTTTGTTCTATTTTTTCCATCTGTATATCCACGCATGATCATGGCAGTTGCCAAATCTTCGGCACGTTTAACTGAAGCAATAAATAGTGGCAGCAGAATTGGTATGATTGCTTTAATTTTTTTAGTGACTGATCTGCTGTTTAGCGAAGATCCACGTGCTTTTTGAGCATCGCTAATAGTTGAAATTTCCTGAATCATTGTTGGAATAAATCTCAAAGCTATTGAAAGTGTCAGGACAATATCATCAACCGGTAATTTAAATACTTTTAATGGCCGAATTAAATACCCGATTGCATCAGAAATTTGAATCATTGAGGTTGTGAGAGTAAAAAGTGTTGCAATTATGATTGCAATTGAAAGGCGAAAAAAAGTCAGTAGAGCTATTTTAATTCCTAAATCAGTGATCTTGATCGGACCAATTGAAAATAACTCTTCGCCACTGTTTGCAAATGCCAATTGAAGAAGAGCTGTGAGCGCGATCATAATTAAAAAAAATCTTATTCCGCGAAAGAAAAAAACTATTCTAATTTCAGACATTAGTAAAGCCAGCAGGCATAATACTCCAAGAATCAAAGCAGATAGCAGACTGTTTGCCAAAAAACTAATAATTATTATTAGAATTGTGGAAATGAGCTTATCTCTTGGATCGAGTTTATGTATGAATGAATCTCCCGGTACATATCTTCCAAATATTATGTTCATCAAATTCTCGCTTTTTTCTTTGCCTTAAAAATTTTTTTGAAGAAAATATTTAAGCTTTCTTCATTAATTGGTAAAGAATCCTTAAAATCAACACCTTTCTCAATTAAAGATTCCGCGAAATCTGTTGTTTGCGGAATCTCAATTTCTAAATCCTTAGTTATCCTTCTATTTGAGAAAACTTCGGTTGGTGAAGCTTGTTCGATTATTTTCCCGTTGTTCAAAAGAATCACTTGTTCTGCATAATCTGCAACATCTTCCATTGAATGGCTGATCAAAATAATAGTTGTATGTTCATTTAACTGAATTTTTTTAATCAGTCTCATTATTTCTTGTTTTCCGGCAAAGTCTAAACCGGCAGTTGGCTCGTCCAGTACCAAAATATCCGGTTTTGCCGCCAGCACGCCGGCTAAAGCAACTCTTCGCATTTGTCCGCCGGATAATTCTAAGGGCGAACGCTGTAAGAATTCTTCACTTAGACCGACGATTTTTAAAGTTTCTCTAACAATTTTTTCTGCTTTTTCTTTGGTTATTCCAAAATTCATTGGTCCGAATTCGATGTCATGTTCAACTGTATCGGCGAATAATTGTTGCTCGGGAAATTGAAAAAGCATTCCGACTTTTCTTCTTAGATCAGCTAATTGGCTTTCTTTTGTTGAGGAAGTGATTATGAGATTACCAATTTTAACCCGACCGGAACTTGGTTTTAACAAGCCATTTAAATGCCGTATCAAAGTTGATTTTCCACTACCGGTTTTTCCAATTATAGCTGTAAAAGATCCGCTCTTGATTTTTAGATTGATGCCTGTCAAAGCTTTGAATTGAAAAGGGGAGTCCGGCTGATAAATATAATTTACATTTTCGAATAATATTTCCATAATTGATCAACTACCATTTCTTTTGATTCGTAATAGTCTGGTAAGATTACTCCTAATTTGCAGAGTTTTTTTCTGATGCGTCTTGTAAAAGGTACTTCAAGTCCGTAAGATTCGAGTTTTTCATCTTTAACAAGGATATCCGCAGGTTTTCCTTCTAATTCCTTTTTACCGTTGTCAATTATTATTACCTGGTCTGATTGTTCGATTTCTTGAATGTCATGAGTGATTGCTATAACAGTAATTTTATATTGGCAATGTAGTTTTTGAACCAATTTCAGCAGATTTTTTCGACCATTTGGATCAAGCATACTTGTTGCTTCATCTAAAATTATGATGTCCGGTTGTAATGCAATTACGCTCGCAAGAGCGACACGTTGTTTTTGGCCTCCTGATAAACTGCTTGGTTCGCGATTAGCGAATTCAATCATTTCAACATCTTTTAATGCTGAGTTGACCCTTACAATCATTTCCTGACGATCAACGGATTTATTTTCTAAACCAAAAGCAACATCGTCTTGGACTGTTGGCCCGACAAACTGATTTTCTGGATTTTGGAAAACCATCCCAATATGTTTTTTAATTAAACCAAAGTTTGCTTCGTTTACTTCTTGATCAAAAACTTTAATTGAACCCTTGGAAGTGTTTTCCAGTAGGCCGGTGGCTAATTTAATCAAAGTTGTTTTACCGCTTCCGTTACGGCCAAGAATAGAAAGCCATTTTCCTTTTTCAAGAGTTAAATTAATATTTTTTAGTACCGTTTTTGAATTATTACGATATTTAAAAGATAAGTTTTTTATTTGAAGAGCTTTATTCGACAAAAAATCCTCCACTGAGATAATTTTTTTGAAATTTATTTCATTCATCTCTGTTGATATAGTGTCCCAAAGGAAGAGAGATAATCGGTGTAATAATCGAAGATAAAATAGCTTCGGGGATACCGTTTGTAGCGATGACTACCAGTAAAAGGCCCCCTAAATATTTCGGGTCCGAAACACCATATGCGTGTGCCACTGCTGGAGTACGGTAAAAAATGTAAATTAGTCCGAGAACCAATATAGTGTTCGTGAGTGCACCGGCTAATCCCGAAAGAACCATTGAAATTGTTTTTTTAACTTTTAATTTATTTAAAAAGATAAACAAGTAGCCAGCAACTATTCCAACGACAATTCTTGGGATCACAGCTATTAAAGGGTTTGTAAAGATTAACGGTTCTACTGGACTGGAAGGTGCAGTAAATGCTTTAATACAGGAAAGAATTCCCCATACAGCACCAACTATCCCTCCGTCGATGGGCCCGAATATAACCGCGGCTATGATAACGGTAATCTGGATTGTTGTTAAACTTAATGGCCCGACAGGTATGTAACCAAGTAGTGGCACAAAATTTTGAATAATGATAAATGCAATAAATAATGCCAATATCGATAAGCGAAACGCCTTTGTTTTATGTATCATAATTAAACTCTTTCTTTAAAAAATATTAAATTTCGAAGTATATTATCGTACAAATGCCACTAAGTATTTTTTATTTCTTTTCTGAAATTTTTAAGAATGGTTAACAAGATAATATCGATGTTCGGTCCATATTTGATAAGTCAATAAGAAAATTCCCAATAAACCAGCAAAAATCCCCAAGTACATAAACGAATAATTATTAACACGACTTGTACAAATAATTACTAATAAAGCATTGCTTATGTAACTGCTTATTACATAGACTAATCGAAAAGCATTGTTTAAATAAATAAATATGCAGATCGCCTGAAAAACATTTAATAAAGCTACTGTAATTGCCCCATATATGGAAATTATCAACATGTTTCCGTCCATTTTTGAGATAGGATAGTTTTCTATATCATTCAGCATTAAAACCATCGTAATTATCATTGCAATTGTTGCTATCATTCCTTTCTTGAGAAGCAAAAACAATTGAAAAAAAGGTCTTCCATCATACATATCTCTTATTATCCTAAAAAATCGCCTTTCCTGCTGTTTTTATGCATAAATTAACTTTATCTTCGTTTTATCTCTCTTTTATCTTCCTTTAATCTGTCAATTGAATAATTAAAACTGTTCCAAAGGACAAGTTAGTAAAAAAACAAGTCCCGACGAACACTCTCCAATAATAAAATATCCCTTCCAAATAAATTAAAAACTCTCTTCATAATAATTAATCCCAAAAAACGCCACCCCAAAGGCGTTTTTATTTTTGCCTTAGATATAGATTATTTGGCATACAGGCTTTGTTAACATTATATTCAAAAAGTAAGTAGTAGAAAGGTACTTGACAATTTTTAACAATTGTCTGGAAAGGAAAAAATTTTGTTAATTGAAGGCGCTAAGCAGAATGATCAGGTAGAGATACTTGACTTGGAACGACAAATATTTCAGGATATGGAAATTAAATTAGAAGAAGATAAATTGGTTGAAGCTTATTATTTGGCTTCCGAGATGGATGATCGTACCCGTTATCATTTTTCAAAAGCTTTGGTCGCACGCAATAATCGAAAAGTGGTTGGAGTTCTTTTTGGTTATCCGGGTAAAGAAGAAACAACACTTGATTATGGTTTACAAAAAATTCTTGCCAAGAAATACAAACAAAATAAAATTGTTTTCCCTGACCGAGAAAGTTTCGATAATGAATGGTATATCGATTCTATTTCCGTTGCAAAAGACTCTCGAGGTTTGGGAATTGGGACAGAACTTTTAAAAGCAGCGCAAAAAAAGGCCTCTCAAGAAGGGGAAACGCTTTTGGGATTAAATGTTGATTTAAAAAACACAAGGGCTTTAAAACTCTATCGATCTTTTGGCTTTAAGATAATTTGCAATCTTATGATTTGCAGTCACGAATATCATCACATGCAGCTGCAATTAAGATAAGTTTATTTGAATAGATCCATTATATTGATGTTAAGTTATCTCAATATTTTTATCGTTAAGCAAATTTAGAATATCTTTTGAATCAATGTTAAAATGGCAGAAGCTTTTTCTGTTAAAAAGTAAGTATTAAAGATTAGGAGTACATAAATTGTTTTCAATTATTATTGGTTTGTCTATTGGGATTGGCCTACCAATGCAAACGGCGATAAATTCCCGCTTGCGCAATGCTTTTTCTTCACCGCTGCTTTCATCGATGACTTCATTTACGATTGGAGCAATTTTTTTAGCCATCGTTACTTTATTGGCAACTCATTCGTTAGGAGTTAGTGCTAGCTTAATTAAAAGTCAACCTTGGTGGATTTGGATTGGCGGATTGCTTGGTGTTATTTATTTAACCGGTAATATTCTTCTTTTCCCACACCTCGGTGGGGTTCAGACTGTTATTATGCCGATTGTCGGCCAAATCATTATGAGCATGTTAATTGATAATTTTGGTTGGTTCAATTCACCAATTCACGTTCTCAATATAATACGTATTTTAGGTGCTTTTATGGTTTTGGTTGGTGTTTTTTTAGCTATTTCCGCTCAAAAACTATTTTTTGCCCGCAAAGAAATAATTTCTGATAATTCGGTTTTAAAGAATCCTGAGAAAAATTCTCAATGGTTTTGGAGGATAAGTGGTGTTATTACTGGGATGTTCAGCGCATCGCAAACAGCTATTAATGGTCATTTAGGGACAGTTTTGAATTCGGCGGTTAAAGCCGCTTTTGTTTCCTTTTTAATTGGTGCGATCGCACTTTGGATAATTGTTGCTGTTGTTGAACATGGTTATCATTTTGCACCGGCTTTTACTCGGAAATTTCCGTGGTGGATTTGGATTGGTGGTTTAATCGGGGCACTTTTTGTTCTTGGCAATGCATATCTGGTGCCTTTGATCGGAACTGGTTTTACAGTCGTTATCGTTCTGCTTGGTCAAATTGTCGGTAGTATGCTTGTTGATCAATTTGGTTGGTTCGCTGCTAAGCGAAATCCGATTATTCCGGTCCAAGTTCTTGGAATTATTTCAATGATCATTGGAATTGCTTTGATTAAACTGTTTTGATTTTTCTAAAAACTCATTGGTTTTATTTGTTCTGAAGTATTGCTTATGCGTATGTTAAAATTGTCCGAGGCATTTTTTGGAGGTCTGGTATGGATCTAAAAGTAATTGCAAGTGATATGGATGGCACTTTTTTGAGTGACGACAAAAATTACAACATTGATCGTTTTTCTGAGCAACTATCAGAAATGCAACGCCGCGATATAAGATTTGTTGCTGCTTCCGGAAATAAAATTTCTCATTTAAGAGAGATTTTTAAACCAATTTTGGAAAAGGGCCTTCAAATTAGTTATGTCGCTTCAAATGGTGCTGTTTCCTATGATTGCGATAAATTGGTGCACGCCGCTTTTCTTTCCGACCAACAGATCCAAAAAGTAATTGATTGGAATGCTGAAAATCCTGATTCCGATAATAATTTCGTTATTTTGACCGGACTAAAAAAATCATATGTTTCCAATCATGCGACGCCGGAATTAATTAAGGAAATTTCCGAATGGTATCACGATATCGAACAGATTAATAAATTGATGGAAACCAATGAAAGAATTCTTGAAGTTACTTTTCTTTGGGAAAATGCCGATGTTGCCAAACAAGTCAGTCGTTTACGCCAAGTTTTTGGCGATGAAGTTCATTCGACCGGTTCTGGTTTTGGTAATGTCGATGTCTTGGCAGCTAACACTAATAAGGCAACTGGCCTAAAATTTCTTCAAAAGCGTTGGAAGATCTCCGACCAACAAATTGTCACGTTTGGTGACAATGAAAATGATTTGGAAATGTTGAAGAACTATCCGAAAAGTTATTTAATGATTAATTCGGAACCTTCGATGCATAAAAAAATCAAATTAAAAACCCGGCTTGATAATAATCACGATGGAGTTTTGGATATGATTGATAGCCTATTGAGTGAAAATTAACTAAGCATTTATTTGGAAAATCGTCAGACAGTTTGAAAACATCATTATTATTGAAAAGAAGGGTAATCGATATTTTTGGCGAAGAGTTAATTTGTTTAAAAACAGCCAAGTTAGTACGATTAGAATGAAATTTCCAAAAAACCAGACGTTAAGATCGTTTATGGAACAATCAGCTATTAAAGCAATGCCGCTTGCAGAGCTGATCAAAAGTTTTTGTGTTTTTGATGGAATAAATATTCCGACCAGAAAAAAGGCAAAAGTCAGGGTTAACAAAAACAAGTTATTAAGAAAAGTTTTTGTAAAATGACCGTTTTGCAAATAAAGAAGTACTGATGGCAGAACAAAACCGGCCATGAAACTAATATCTATTAGACCGTAGATAGATATTAAACCTAGTTTTTTTAGGGGCAGCAGAATTAAAAAAAGAGGAAATAATAGCAGTAAGAACAGCACTTTCCAGTTTTGCTGACTGCCAATGTAGTATGCAACGGCCAAAGCAACAGAAATCGGAATTAATTGCCAGCGAGTCGAAATAATTTTATTCAATCCGATAAAAATACATGTAGATAAACTTATTGTATATAGCAAACTTAATTCTGTTTGTTGACCCTGACTGAATAAGTTTTGTTGATCATTGTTTATATTTAAGTAAAACCACCAAATAAAGTTGAAAATAGCTGTTGTCAAGGCGAATGAGATTGTCAAAAAAGGCAGATCGGCTGATTTTTTTACAGGAATATTATTCATAATCTGCAATTATAAAATAAATTCGCTACAATTTAATTAACAATTGCAGTTAAAACCTATTCAGAGTGTAGTGAGGGATACCACCCGATGAACTACCGACAACCTGCGTTTTCGCAAGGTGCCCCAGTGGTAAGCGATGGGTCTAAGTCTAAACAGACTCCTATCGGCCTGTTTTTGTTAGAAAGTGAATTTTGATTTATGAAAAAGTTTTTTACGAGCGAGTCGGTCGCAATTGGCCATCCGGACAAGATTGCCGATCAGATTGCAGACGCAATTTTAGATGAGGTCCTAAAGCAGGACCCCTTGGCGAGAAGCGCAATCGAGGTTACTGTTTCGACCGGGGACGTTTCTATTTTTGGTGAATTATCGACGAAAGCTTATGTAAACGTTAGAGATGTTGCTACTGATACCATTAGAAAAATTGGCTATGTTGAACCGAAATTAGGTTTCACTTATGATTCTGTAAATATTTCTAATAAAATTGTTGAACAATCAGCAGAAATTTCAAGCGCTGTCGACCAGGCGGAAGATGATCCAGATCAAATTGGAGCTGGCGATCAAGGAATTATTTATGGTTATGCAAATAATGAGACCAGCGACTACATTCCATTAGCATTACAGCTTTCCCATAAGTTGATGAAACAACTTAAGACTGTCCGTGAAGCGGGCGGATCGACAAGTTATTTACGTCCTGATGGAAAAGGTGAGGTTTCTGTTGAATACGGTGACGATGATCGTCCAAAACGTATTTCGGCGGTTGTCCTTTCTGCACAACATGTCGAAGGTATGGAGTTGGAAGATTTGCGTGCACGCATTAGTAAAGATATTATTGCTCCTGTGCTGCCAACGGAATTAGTCGATGAAAATACAAAGTTTTTCATTAATCCGTCCGGATTATGGTCGTTGGGTGGACCACAAGCAGATTCTGGTTTAACAGGAAGAAAGATAATTGTTGATACATATGGCGGAGCTGCTCATCATGGTGGTGGTGCTTTTTCCGGCAAGGATGCTACAAAGGTTGATCGATCAGGTGCCTATTACGCACGTTATGTTGCTAAGAATTTAGTGGCAGCTGGTTTAGCTGATAAGCTTGAAATTCAGATTGGCTATGCAATTGGTGTGGCTCGACCAGTTTCGATTGATCTTGATACTTTTGGAACAGAAAAAGTTTCACTTGATAAAATTTATTCAATTGTCGAACAGGTTTTTGATTTTCGGCCTTTGTCAATTATTAATCAACTTGATTTACGGCGTCCTATTTATTTACAAACGGCTGCTTTTGGTCATTTTGGTAGATCTGATCTGGATCTTCCTTGGGAGAAACTTGATCAAGTTGAAAAAATTAAAGCTCTTATGGCAAATTAAGCTATAATAAACACAATTAGCAGTAGTAGATTAGAGGTTTTTACAGAAAGTAAACGTTAGATGGAAGTTTACAAGATCTTAGGTTGAACTCGGCTGATGATTTTAATTAATTTATATTGAGTGCGCTCTAGCGAATTCAGGTGGTACCGCGGAAATCCGTCCTGTTGTTTTTACAGGCGGATTTTTTTGTCCATCAATCTTAGAAATAAAATGGGAGTTTTTATGAGTTACGATCACAAAGCAATTGAAAAAAGGTGGCAAACATACTGGGACGAACATAAAACATTTAAAACGGCCCCGGAAAGTTCTGGAAAACCAAAGTATTATGTTATGAATATGTTTCCTTATCCTTCAGGGCAGGGCTTGCATGTCGGGCATCCTGAATCGTATACAGCTACCGATATTATGGCCCGCTTTAATCGAATGCGCGGCTTTAATGTTCTGCAGCCCATGGGTTGGGATGCTTTTGGGCTTCCTGCCGAACAATATGCGATTAAAACCGGCCATAATCCGGCTGATTTTACAAATGAAAACATTAAACATTTTAAAAAACAGGTTAAATCGCTTGGTTTTTCTTATGATTGGGACCGTGAAATAAATACAACTGATCCAGAGTATTACAAATGGACTCAGTGGATTTTCGAACAGCTTTATAAAAAGGGCCTTGCTTACGAAGATGAGATTATGGTCAATTGGGCACCTGATTTTCCTGGCGGTGGAATCGTTGTTGCCAATGAAGAGGTCATTGACGGAAAAACCGAACGTGGCGGTTATCCGGTATACCGTGTTCCGATGAAGCAGTGGGTTTTAAGAATTACCAAATATGCCGAACGCCTGCTTTCTGATTTGAATGATCTTGATTGGCCCGATGCCATTAAAGAACAGCAACGGAATTGGATTGGCAAGTCAGTCGGTGCGGCAGTATTTTTTAAAGTTGACGGAAAAACCGATGATCAAGTGGAGGTCTATACTACACGTCCAGATACATTATTTGGTGCCTCTTACATGGTTTTAGCCCCTGAGCATGATTTGGTCGATAGAATTACAACTAGCGAATGTAAGGCCAATGTCGACGCTTACAAAGCGAAGATTGCTTCAAAATCTGATTTGGAGCGGACCGATCTTAATCGAGAAAAGACCGGAGCCTTTACTGGTGCTTATGGAATTAATCCGGTTAATGGAGAAAAAATACCGATTTGGATTGCTGACTATGTTTTGTCAAGTTATGGGACTGGTGCGATAATGGCCGTTCCAGCTCATGATACACGTGATTACGAATTTGCAAAAAAATTTAATTTACCAATTAAGCAAGTCATCAAGGGCGGCGATATTTCAAAAGAAGCTTTTACAGGGGATGGAACCCATGTAAATTCTGTTTTTTTGGATGGTTTGAATAAAAAACAGGCGATTGAAATGATTATTGATTGGCTGGAAGAACGTCATTTTGGCCATAAACAAATTAATTACAAACTTCGTGACTGGATTTTCTCTCGCCAACGTTATTGGGGTGAACCAATTCCTGTAATTCACTGGGAAGATGGAACGCAAACATTAATTCCAGAAGACAAATTGCCATTACGATTACCGCATTTGAGTAAGGAACAAATGAAGCCATCTGGTACTGGTGAATCACCATTGGCTAATGATAAAAAATGGTTAGAGGTTACTCGTGAAGACGGAATGAAGGGGCGCCGCGAGACAAATACAATGCCTCAATGGGCCGGGTCGTCATGGTATTTCTTAAGATACATTGATCCACATAACGATCAAGTCCTTGCTGATCCAGAAAAATTAAAGTATTGGATGAATGTCGATCTTTATGTAGGCGGAGCGGAACATGCTGTTTTGCACCTGCTTTACGCGCGTTTTTGGCATAAATTCTTATATGATTTAGGTGTTGTGCCAACTAAAGAACCCTTTCAAAAGCTTGTCAACCAAGGGATGATTCTTGGTACGAACCATGAAAAGATGTCTAAATCAAAAGGAAATGTTGTTAATCCCGATGAAATAGTCGACACCTATGGTGCAGATGCTTTGCGTGTTTATGAGATGTTTATGGGCCCGTTGACGCAGTCAAAACCTTGGAATACTGACAGTCTGGCTGGTATAAGGCGTTATTTGGATCGTGTATGGCGAATTTTTACTAATGATGGAGATGGTATTAATCCGATAATCGTTAACGAGAACGATCATCGACTTGACAAGGTTTTCAACCAGACTGTTAAAAAGGTTACCGAAGACTATGCAGCAATGCATTTTAATACAGCTATTTCACAGATGATGGTTTTCATTAACGAGACTTTTAAAGCTGAAAAATTGCCGAAAAGATATATGAATGCCTTCTTGCAGCTGCTTAATCCTGTCGCTCCGCATATAACCGAGGAACTTTGGCAACGAATGGGACATCAAGAAACAATTACTTATGCAAATTGGCCAACTTATGATGAAAGCCAAATTGTTGAAAAGCAGATTGAGATGGCTGTTCAGATTAATGGAAAGGTTCGAGCGAAGATTGACACGCCAATTGATATTTCTCGCGATGATCTGGCTAAAATGGCAACTGACAACCCTGAAGTTAAAAAACAAATTATCGATAAAATTATTGTTAAAATTATCGCAATTCCAGGAAAAATTATTAATATAGTCGTTAAATAATTTTTTAAAAGATTACAAATAAAATTGTTATTTTTTTATTTTTATGGCTAAATTTATTTGTTTTTTGAAATTGTAATAAAAGTATTCAAAAACGCGAAAAAGCCGATTATATCGGCTTTTTTATTTCTTTTTTGAGTCTGAAATCCGAATATTTTTGTTAATAAAGCTGACATCTCCCTTGATTTTAAGCGCGAATAGAGCATATAATAACGCAATTTTATTTTCATTTAATTATTTGATGAAAAGGAAGGAGAAGAAGTTTTATTAATGGCAAGAAAGAAAAAAATGTCGACCAGCAAAAAAGTTGGTATTGCAGCTTTAGCAGCTGTGATAGTTATCGGTGGCATTTTTGGATCGAGTGCGCTGCTTAAAAGCAGCTCATCTAATACGAATGTGTTGAATGAATATCTTGGGGAAGATATGACGACTCAGGATTTGTCACAGATGACAGATAGTTATGCATTTCTGATTGCAGCCAATTCTCAAGAAGGGCTGCTTTCTCGAAAGAGCAATGGTTCGCCAAAAGCTGGTCTTGCAAAGACTTGGTCACATTCTAAAGACGGTCTTACTTGGACTTTCCATTTACGCAAGGGGTTGAAGTGGTCTAACGGCGATGCACTTACCGCATCGGATTTCGTTTATGCCTGGCAGCGAACCGTTAATCCAAAGACAGCCAGTCAATACGCTTACATCTATTCCGGAATAAAGAATGCTGATGCAATTAATTCTGGCAAAGATAAAGATTTAAGTTCACTTGGAATTAAAGCAAAGGGCAAGGCTACTATCGTGGTCACATTGTCGCATCCAATGCCACAATTTGAGAACCTAATGGCTTTCCCAGTCTTCTTTGCTCAAGATGAAAAATTTGAGAAAACTTTGGGCAAGAAGGTTGGTACCAGTTCTTCCAAACAAGTCTATGATGGTCCGTATAAGTTTGTTGGTTGGAATGGCTCGAACAAAAAGTTCAAATTAGTTCCAAACAAGAACTACTGGGATGCCAAGGCTGTTAAAAACAAAGGTGTCGATTTTCAAGTTATCACTGATCCAACCGCTTCTTTAGCAATGTATAAAAAAGACGAACTGGATTCGGTTTCTCTAACGACCCCTGAGCAGATCAAAAAATATAAAAATTCTAAAGATTTGAAAATTTACAATTCATCGGAAACGTTGTATATGGAATATAACCAGAACGGTAAGGTCAAAGGCTTGACTAATGCCAAGATTCGTGAAGCGTTGAACTTGGCTACTGATCGTAAAGGAATTGCGAAAGCAGTTTCCGAAGGCCTCGATTCTGCTGCTACTGGAATTACTCCGGCTGGTTTAGCACTTACTTCAACTGGTGGCGATTTTTCCAAGGCAGCAGCAAAAGTTACTGGCTATACGTACAACATTAAAAAGGCAAAGAAACTATTTGCCGAAGGTATGAAGGAAGCTGGTTTGAAGAAACTGACGTTAACAGTTGAAGGTACTTCGAGTTCAGTTACTTCGAAATCCACTTTGGATACAATTCAACAATCGTGGTCGGAACTTCCTGGTCTGACTGTTAAAGAAAAATTCGTTCCATTTAAGCAGCGTTTACAAGATGCAGCCAATGGAAATTTTCAAGTTATGTTAAGCGATTGGATTGCTGATTATGCTGAGGCAACTACTTTCCTTGGTTTGTTTACTTCCGATTCGCCGAATAATGACGGCCAGTGGGTTAACAAAGATTATGATCAAGCAATTAATGATGCAGAGAACAAAGATGCTTTGAATAGTAAGGCGAGAATTGCTGATGAGGTTAAGGCGGAAAAGATTCTTTATCAGAATTCTGCCGTTAATCCTGTTTATTGGGTTAATTCACCGGTTCTAACGAATCCAAAAGTTAAGGGAATTCTCAATTTCTCTTCTGGCGCAGGCAGTTATTACATGTATGCGTATATTTCGAAGAAATAGATTAAGAAATCGGTCGGAAAAGCCGAAGATTATTGTCAAAAAAACTAACATCTTGCTTGATTTCCGAAAAGATTAGCGCATATAATAATTCAGTTTTATTCTCATTTAATTAAATTAATGAGAACGGGGAGGATAAATTACTAATGGCAAGAAAGAAAAAGATGTCAACCGGTAAAAAAGTCGGTATCACGGCTCTGGCGGCAGTGATTGTTGTTGGCGGAGTTGCGGGATATGCGACTTTGGGCAAGAAATCATCTACTTCTAATGTTCTAAATGAATATTTACCAGTTGATATGACAACTCAGGATTTGTCACAAATGACTGATACTTATGCATTTGAAGTGGCAGCCAATGTCCAACAGGGATTGCTTTCTCGGACATCCAGTGGTGCACCAACGGCTGGTTTGGCCAAAACCTGGTCACATTCTAAAGATGGATTGACTTGGACCTTCCATTTGCGTAAGGGTTTGAAATGGTCTAATGGGGACGCTTTAACGGCTGAAGATTTCGTTTATGCCTGGCAGCGAACTGTTAATCCGAAAACCGCAAGTCAGTATGCTTACATCTATTCTGGAATTAAAAACGCTGATGCAATTAATTCTGGTAAAGACAAGGATTTGAGTTCTTTGGGGATTAAAGCGACCAACAAAACTACATTGGTTGTTACCTTGGAGCACCCGATGCCTCAGTTCCAGAATCTAATGGCCTTTCCAGTCTTCTTCGCTCAAGATAAGAAGTTTGAATCGAGTTTGGGAAGCAAGGTTGGTACCAGTTCTTCTAAGCAGGTTTATAGCGGCCCATATAAATTTGAAGGTTGGAATGGATCAAACAAGAAATTCAAGTTGGTTCCAAACAAGAATTATTGGGATGCCAAAGCTGTTAAAAACAAAGGTGTTGATTTCCAAGTTGTAACTGATACAACTGCAGCCTTGGCTCTCTATAATAAAGGGGAACTTGACCAGGTTTCGTTAACTACGCCACAGCAGATCAAGAAGTATAAAAAGTCAAAAGATTTAAAAATTTATAACGAATCTGAAACTGCTTATGTTGAATACAATCAGACCGGTAAAGTGAAGGGCTTGACCAATACTAAGATTCGTCAAGCGTTGAACTTGGCTACTGACCGCAAGACAATTGCCAGTTCGATTTCCGAAGGGCTTGATTCGGCTGCTACTGGTTTAACTCCGGCTGGTTTGGCTAAGACAGCTACTGGTGGAGATTTTGCTAAAGCAGCAGCTAAGGCGACCGCTTATGCTTACAACATTAAAAAGGCAAAGAAACTATTTGCCGAAGGTATGAAGGAAGCTGGTTTGAAGAAGCTGACCTTGACAATTGAAGGATCATCTGATTCAACATCGACTAAGTCGACTCTTGATACACTGCAACAATCATGGTCAGAATTACCTGGTTTGACGGTTAAAGAGAAATTGGTTCCATTCAAACAGCGTTTGCTTGATCAGGAAAATCATAATTTCGACGTTGTGCTAGCAGCTTGGGGTGCTGATTATTCTGAACCATTAACATTCTTGAACATGTTTGTTACCGGTGGTTCCAACAATGATGGCAGTTGGTCAAATAAAGAATATGACACGCTTATTAACAATGCTTCTGATAAAAATGCTTTGAGTGATACTAAGCGGACTGCTGATGAAGTTAAGGCTGAAAAAGTTCTTTATAAAAATGCTGGCGCTAATCCTGTTGATTGGGTCAACACAGCGATTCTTTCAAATCCAAAGGTTAAAGGTGTTCAGTATTTCTCATCTGGTGCTCAATATTACTTCTGGAAGGCTTATAAGAAGTAAAGAGTTAGAAGATGATTGAATACTTGCTCATTTGATTTGAAACAAAGAAAAAATGGGAATTAATGAAATGAATGAAGAGTTTAAGGAGAGAAAATTTTAATGGCAAGAAAGAAAAAGATGTCAACCGGTAAAAAAGTCGGTATCACGGCTTTAGCAGCTGTGATTGTTATTGGCGGAGTTATTGGTGTTAGTAAAATTAGTAGTAGTTCAAGTGCAAGTTCAAATGTTTTAAATGAATACTTGCCTACTGATATGACGACTCAGGATTTGTCGCAAATGACTGATCAGTATGCTTTTACGATTGCAGCTAACGTTCAACAAGGCTTGCTTTCTCGGACATCCAGTGGCGCGCCAAAGGCCGGCTTGGCTAAGACTTGGTCACATTCTAAAGATGGATTGACTTGGACCTTCCATTTGCGTAAGGGATTGAAATGGTCCAATGGTGATGCTTTAACAGCTAAAGACTTCGTTTATGCCTGGCAGCGGACTGTTAATCCTAAGACAGCCAGTCAGTATGCTTATATTTATTCTGGAATTAAAAACGCTGATGCGATTAATTCCGGTAAAGATAAGGATTTGAGTTCTTTGGGGATTAAGGCAAAGAATAAGACAACGCTTGTTGTTACTTTGGAACATCCAATGCCTCAGTTCCAGAACCTAATGGCCTTTCCAGTCTTCTTCGCTCAAGACAAGAAGTTCGAGTCGACTTTGGGCAAGAAGGTTGGTACCAGTTCTTCTAAGCAGGTTTATAGCGGCCCATATAAATTTGAAGGTTGGAATGGATCAAACAAGAAATTCAAGTTGGTTCCAAACAAGAATTATTGGGATGCCAAAGCTGTTAAAAACAAAGGTGTTGATTTCCAAGTTGTAACTGATTCAACAGCTGCTCTAGCTCTCTATAATAAAGGGGAACTTGACCAGGTTTCGTTGACTACTGCTCAACAAATTAAAAAGTATAAGAGTTCCAAGAACCTAAAGATTTATAATGATTCTCGAACTGATTATATCGAATATAACCAAACCGGTAAGGTTAAAGGCCTGACCAATGCCAAGATTCGTCAAGCGTTGAACTTGGCAACGGATCGAAAGTCTATTTCTCAGTCTATTTCTGAAGGTCTCGATGGCATCCCAACTGGAATGACTCCGGCTGGTTTGGCTAAGACATCTACTGGTGGAGATTTTGCTAAAGCAGCAGCGGAGAAAACGGCGTATACTTATAACATCAAAAAAGCTAAGAAACTATTTGCCGAAGGTATGAAGGAAGCCGGTTTGAAGAAACTGACATTAACAGTTGAAGCTACTTCAGATTCGTCAACTACTAAACCAACTTTGGATACAATTCAACAATCGTGGTCAGAGCTTCCTGGCTTGACGGTTAAAGAGAAATACGTTCCCTTCAAGCAACGTCTTCAAGATGCTATTGATCAGAATTTCGATGTTCTTCTTACCGCTTGGGGTGCTGATTATGCCGAGCCATTAACATTCTTGAACATGTTTGTTACTAATGGGCCAAATAATGATGGAAAGTGGTCGAATAAGCAATATGACACTCTGATCGATAATGCTTCTGATAAAGACGCTTTGAGTGATACTAAGCGGACTGCTGATGAAGTTAAGGCTGAGAAAACTTTGTATGATGATTCGGCTGTTGATCCAATCGATTGGATGAATGCTGCTATTCTTTCAAATCCAAAGGTTAAAGGTGTTCAATACTTCTCATCTGGTGCTCCTTATTATTTCTGGAATGCTTACCGTTCAAAGAAGTAATTAATTATATTTTAGGAAATCCGGTTAATCCCGGTTTTCTCGTACATATGAAACTTATAGAAAAGTGAAGGAATATGGCAAAATACATCTTAAAAAGAATACTCATGATGATTCTTACGATCTTCATTGTTACCGCACTTACGTTCGTCATGATGCAATGGATGCCGGGTTCGCCTTTTAATAACCCAAAACTTTCAGCATCACAAATTGCTCAGTTAAGCAAACAATATGGTTTAAATAAGCCGATTTGGCAGCAGTTTCTCAACTATATAGTTAATGCAGCTCACTTCAATTTTGGCACTTCATATATTAACACTGGTCAAAGTGTTAGCTTGATGATAAGCCAGCGTTTGCCAGTCTCAATGGAATTGGGCCTTCAAGCATTGATACTTGGTGTTCCACTGGGAATGTATATTGGTACTTACCAGGCAATGAGAAAGAACACAGTTCGTGATTATAGTTTAAGTATTGTTACTCTTTTTTTCACCGCTTTACCAGACTTTTTGTTAGGGATGCTATTAATGCTTTTCTTCGCTATTGATATGCCAATTTTTCCAATAACCGGTTGGAGTTCCTGGATGTCTAGTGTACTACCGACCCTGGCTTTGGGAATGGGCGTAATTGCCTTTGTTGCCCGGTTTACAAGGTCTCAGACTTTGGAAACTTTGGATTCTGATCAGATTCAATTGGCCTATGCCAAGGGACTTGATGAAGGTGAAGTTATTATGAAGCATGCGGTTCGAAATTCTTTGATTCCTGTTTTGACTTTGCTTGGTCCCTTAACTGCTAATTTATTAACGGGTTCGGCATTGATTGAAACAATTTTTTCAATTCCCGGCATAGGGAATCAGTTTGTCTCCTCAATTTCTTCAAAGGATTATCCAGTCATTATGGGTACGACGGTTGTTTATACGATTTTATTGCAAGTTATGATTTTGCTTGGTGATATTACTACGGCAATAGCAGATCCAAGAATTCGCTTAGGAGGTAAAGACTAATGGCTGAAAAAACATTTCAAGTTGTTGGAATCGAGTCAAGTTCCGATAGCGAAAAAATCCAAAAACCATCATTGACTTTCTGGCAGGATGCATGGCGCCGTTTAAAGTTAAACAAGGTCGCTGTCGTTTCAATGTGGTTTTTAATTGCAATATCTGTCTTCACTATTGTGATGGTTCCTTTCTTAAGCCAACAACAGGCAAATAAGTTTAATCCAAATGAGATCTCAATTTATAAAGATTTACCGCCAAAATCTGGTTTGCCGATTCCTGGTTGGGAAGGTAAACATGATGGCGATAATCTTTATGCAGACCAGAACGTTCCCGTTGGCAAGAATTTTATTTTAGGAACCGATGATACTGGTCGTTCCGTTGCTAAAAGAGTAATTGTCGGAATCAGAATTTCTCTAACAATTGCAATCGTTGCTTCTCTTGGCGACCTAATCATTGGTGTCAGCTTTGGTGTTTTTTCTGCTTGGAAAGGCGGTTGGGTTGATCTAGTTCTTCAACGCTTTATTGAAATTTTGAGTTCAGTTCCTTTTATTGTTATTGTTACGCTATTTACGTTATTGCTTGGAGCTGGTATTTGGTCTGTTATAATCTCTTTGATCTTAAGTGGCTGGATTAACATGGCTCGGCAGATTCGTGCTCAAACACTTTCGGTTAAAGAACAGGATTATGTTTTGGCAGCAACTGTTTTGGGAGAAAGACCCTTTAAAATTGCTATGAAACACATTATTCCTAACATAAGTTCGACAATTATTGTTCAGCTAATGATGACGATTCCTCAAGCAATTACTTCTGAGGCCGTTCTTTCGGCTCTTGGTTTAGGTGTTCAGCCACCAACTTCTTCTCTTGGTTCGATGATCAATGATGCGCGTGATGAGATTCAGTATTATCCATACTTGGTCTTGATCCCAGGTACTTTTCTGGTATTGATTTCTTTGGCCTTTTATCTGTTTGGTGATGGTCTCAGAGATGCGTTTGATCCAAAAAGCAGTAATAGTGGAGACTAACAATGACTGAAAAACCAGTTTTACAAGTTAAAAATTTATCAGTAGAATTTCATACCTACGCTGGAACTATTAAGGCAATTAGAAATGTTTCTTTTGAACTTAATAAAGGTGAGACCTTAGCAATTGTTGGTGAATCAGGATCTGGAAAATCCGTTACAACGCATACTTTAATGGGGCTCAATGCAAGCAATGCGACAATTTCTGCTGGCCATATTTTCTATAAAGGCAAAGATTTACTAAAATTCAGTGAAGAGGAATTTGAGGAACTTCGTGGTGGTGAAGTAGCGATGATTTTTCAGGATCCAATGACCAGTCTTGATCCGACTATGAAAATCGGCAAGCAGATTATGGAAGTTATCCTTCTTCATGATGAAGACGTTGAAAAAGCGCAGGCTGCTGCGCAGGCATTGGAATTGATGAAAAAAGTTGGTATTCCGAATGCCGAAGAACATTTCCAGGATTATCCACATCAATGGTCCGGTGGTATGCGACAACGTGCTGTTATTGCAATTGCTTTGGCTGGCAATCCTGATGTTTTGATTGCTGATGAGCCAACTACTGCTTTGGATGTTACTATTCAAGCTCAAATTCTTCATTTGATGAAGGAAATTCAATCCGAAATCGACTCGTCGATTATTTTTATTACTCATGATCTTGGCGTTGTTGCCGGCATGGCTGATAAAGTAGCTGTTATGTATGCTGGCCAAATTGTTGAATATGGTACGACTGAAGAGATTTTTTATAATCCTCAGCATCCTTATACTTGGGGTCTTTTAAATTCAATGCCGACGACCGATATTGATACTGATGAGCTTTCTTCGATTCCTGGAACACCTCCGGATTTGCTTAATTTGCCCAAAGGCGACCCTTTCGCTCCAAGAAATCATTATGCCTTGGATATTGATTACGAGGAAGAACCTCCGTTTTTCCGTCTTAGTGATACTCACTATGCTGCTACTTGGCTTTTAGATAAACGTGCACCCAAAGTTACTCCTCCAAAAGAAATTTTAAAGCGTTGGGAAAAATGGAAAAAACTCGGAAGTAAAAGCAGTCTTCCAAAGATCTCAAAATTTGGAGCTGCAGGGAAAACGAAAACAGCTAAGGAAACTGCCGTCTCAAAAAGCGGGGGTAAAGTAACTGGAAAGGATGATATATGACAGATAAGAAATTACTTGAGGTTAAAAATCTTAATCTGGCTTTTAATCCTGGCAAGGCAAACGAGGTCAAGGCAATTGATAACGTCAGTTTTGATATATATGAGGGTGAAGTTTTTGGATTAGTTGGTGAATCCGGTTCTGGAAAAACAACAATTGGGCGTACGATTCTAAAACTTTATGAACCACAATCCGGAGAAATTCATTTTAACGGTGAAGATGTTCTTAAAATGAAATCTTCTGAATTGAGAACTTTCCGAAAAGATGCTCAAATGATTTTTCAGGATCCTCAAGCGAGCCTTAATGGCCGAATGAAAGTCAAAGATATTATTGCCGAAGGTATCGATATTCACCATTTGGCAAAAAATAAGGAAGATCGGGATAATCAAGTCGAAAGTTTACTTGAATTAGTTGGTTTAAATAAAGACCACTCCAGTCGCTATCCTTACGAATTCTCGGGCGGGCAAAGACAACGTATTGGTATTGCCCGAGCACTGGCAGTTCGACCAAAATTCATTATTGCCGACGAACCAATTTCAGCTTTGGATGTTTCCATTCAGGCACAGGTTGTTAATCTTATGAAACAACTTCAGAAACAGGAAAAATTGACTTATTTATTTATTGCTCATGATTTGTCGATGGTGAAATATATTTCTGATCGAATTGGAGTAATGCATTGGGGCAAGATATTGGAAATTGGTACCTCTGATGAGGTTTATGGAAATCCAATTCATCCTTATACTAAAAGTCTTTTGAGTGCTATTCCCATTCCGGATCCTCAAGAGGAGCTTGTACGAAAGCCGATTGATTACGATCCGACTAGCGAGACTGATGGCAAAAAACGTGAAATGCATGAAATTACGCCTGGCCATTTTGTTTTTTCAACCGACGAGGAAGCAGCGGAATTCGCAAGGGGTTAACTGCTTTTTTTATTGCTTTAATTTAGTAGAATGTAAACAGTATTTCTTTTGACAAATATTCATAAACAATCTGAGGATAGCTATGTCCAGAAAACAGAGAGTATTGAAAACCAATTAGTTAGTGGCTCGGTTTGGCTCACTTTTGGAAACTTTTTTTCTCGAATTCTTGGAGCACTTTATATTATCCCTTGGACCATTATTATCGGTAGATATTCAACCGAAGCAAATGGCCTTTTTAATATGGGATATTCCATATATGCTCTGTTTTTGATGATCGCAACGGCTGGAATTCCGACGGCGATAAGTAATTTAGTTGCTCATTACAACGCAATTAATGAAGCTCAAACTTCAATGAAACTATTATGGCAGGGTTTGAAAATCGCTTTGCTAACCGGTTTGGCTTCAGCTCTAATTTTAGGATTGTCAGCGCCTATTTTAGCTGCCGGACACCGGTTTTTAACGCCAGTTCTTTGGTCTTTGGCACCATCTGTATTTGTTTTTCCTTTTATGTCGATGTTTCGCGGGTTCTTTCAAGGTAACCAAATGATGAAAGAGTCGGCTATCAGCCAGATCTTCGAACAGGTTGCCCGTGTTATTTATATGTTGGCTGGAACTTTTGTAGTTATGAGAGCAAATCCTTTAAATTGGCAGGGAGCAGTTGTACAATCGACTTTTGCTGCATTTATTGGTGCTCTATTAGGAATGCTTTATCTTCTTTACGCTTTTTCGGCTCATCGTGGACGTTTTATGGACGCTGCTAAAAAATCATATCGTAAAGAGCGTGTTGATGCTAGGGAACTGATTTTTGGAATTTTAAAACAAGCGGTTCCTTTTGTTGTTGTCGCTTCTGCTGTTACTTTTTATCAATTAATTGATCAATTCACTTATTTTGCCTCAATGAATCGTTTTTTTGATTTTTCTGACCAACAGTTGATTGTTCAATTCGCTCGTTTCAATGCCAATGCCAATAAATTAGTACTGATCATCGTTCCATTTGCCATTGCAATTGCAGAGACAAGTTTACCGATGCTTTCAAATGCCTATGCTAATCACAATTGGGATAGTATTCGAAAGCAAATTAAGAATATTTACCGGCTTTTTTATGTTGCTATGCTTTTAAGTGCATTTGGTCTTTATGCCGTAGCTTTGCCAATGTATACGGTTTTTTACGGTACTAGCGATCCAGATTTGCTTGCAGGGGTTCAGTTATTGAGAGTCAGTGCGGTTGTTGCCATTTTTTTCGGATACTTTACTATTTTGTCTTTTATCATTCAGGGCCTTGGACATGCTCGAATTGCAATGAAAGCTTTGATTTACGGTCTTCTTCTAAAGATTGTTTTTCAGGTGCCGATGATTTATATGTTGCAGGCAACTGGAGCGATGCTCAGTACTTTAATAGGTTTTGTTTTCAGCAGTTGTTATTTGCTAAATGAAATTAAAAAGAATTATCAAGTCAGTATTCTTGATACTAGTGTTAATTTATTCAAGACAATTTTGATTGGAATTGCGGTTTTGATATCTGCTTCAATAGTTGTAGAATTGCTTGAATTAATTTTTCCGTTGACGCGTTTTGCTCAAATTATCGTTCTTCTTGTGGCGGTTTTTTTCGGCGGAATTGTTGGAATATTACTCTTGATTAAATTTAATGTTGCTGATGAACTTCTAAGACGTTTTATACCAGCTAGATTTTTTAAAGGAGCGGAACAAAAACGATGATCAATTGGAAAAATGAATCAAGTAAAGTCCAAAAACAATTGTTAGATGATTTAAAAACACTTATTGCTGTAAAGTCTGTCCGTGATGATAGCAACAGCAATAAAGATGCACCATTGGGACCCGGGCCGCGTGATGGTTTATATAAATTTTCCGAATTGGCTGGACGAGATAAATTTCAATTTAAAATCTTAAAAAACGTCGTTGGCTACTTAGAATACGCGCCAAAGAATGCTGATGATAAATATGTGGCAATCATTGCTCATGTCGATGTTATGCCAGCTGGAGACGGTTGGGAAACGGACCCATTTACAGCCGTCGAGCGTTTCGACAAAATATTTGGTAGAGGAACAGCCGATGATAAAGGACCGGCGTTAGCTGGCTATTATGGCCTCAAAATTGTTAGAGATCTTGCCCTGCCGTTGAAACATAAGGTCCGTTTCATTCTTGGCACCGATGAAGAAAATGATTGGACCGGAGTTAATTACTATTTTAAAAATCAGCCGAAACCATTATTAGGCTTTTCGCCGGATGCAGATTTTCCGATCATTAATGGTGAAAAAGGTTTGGCACAGTATGAGCTTCATTTTACCGGCTGTAATAATGGAAGTTTGAAATTATTGAATTTTCAATCCGGCTATCGGACTAATATGGTTCCTGGCAAGGCTACTGCTGTTGTTCAAGGAAATGAACTTAGCGATTTAATCAATAAATTCAAAAAATATTTGTCTGACAAAGCTTTATTGTCTGGCACCGTTTCTTTGGAAAAGGATCGGTTGATAATTACGTTAAACGGGAAACAAGCTCATGGGGCTTGGCCGGAACAAGGTGAAAATGCCGGAACTTATCTTGCTAAATTTTTAAAAGATTTTTCTTTTTCTGATAACGCTGAAAGTTTTTTGACTTATTTAGGTACAATTGCACATCAAGATCCAAAAGGTGAAGGTCTCGGCATCGCTTCATCTGATCATGTTATGGGAAACTTGTCAATGAATGTTGGCATTATGCATTTTAGTGATCAAGAAGACAGCTTCATTAATTTTAATATTCGTTTTCCGAAGAGTACAAATAACAACCAAATTCTAAAGGGCTTAAACTTCAGCAAACCAAAAGCCATTAAAGAAAAATACGTTAACAAGGGTTTCGTACAAGAACCACATTATGTTTCTCCAGATGACCCATTGGTTAAAACACTCTTGGACATTTATCAAAAGCAGACTGGTGAAACAGCCTATGATAAAGTAATTGGTGGTGGAACCTTTGGCCGCTTAATGAAAAGGGGAGTTGGGTATGGAGCTTTGTTACCTGACGCTGAAGCAACGATGCATCAGGCAAATGAAAATTTCCGTATTGCTGACTTGGCGCGAGCGACCTCGATTTATGCTCAAGCAATTTATGAAATAGCAAACTTAGACTAAGGGGAAAAATATGTTTTTTGGAATTTTAAAAGCAATTATTTTAGGAATCGTCGAAGGAGTTACTGAATTCTTACCGATTTCTTCAACCGGCCATCTAATTATCGTTGACCAGTTTGTTAAAATCTCTTCTAATAAAGATTTCACGACAACTTTTGAATATGTGATCCAATTAGGAGCAATAATTGCAGTTGTTCTGCTTTATTGGAAAAGATTGTGGCCCTTTGGAAGCGATAAAACAGAAAAACAGCGTTTTAATATTTGGGCAACTTGGGTAAAAGTTGTTGTTGGAGTGATCCCTTCAATTGTGATAGGATTTTTGCTTAATGATTGGATGGACAAACATTTAATGAATTGGTTAGTTGTCTCAATCGCTCTGATTGTTTATGGAATTGCTTTTATTTTCATCGAGAATTATCAAAAAAATAAGAGACCGAGAGTTAGAACTGTTAATCATTTAACTTTTGGTGATGTTTTAAAAATTGGTTTTTTTCAAGTTTTGAGTATTGTGCCGGGAACTTCACGTTCTGGCGCGACTATTCTTGGCGGACTTTCAATTGGTGTTAGTCGTGAAGCTGCTGCGGAATTTTCTTTTTTCCTGTCAATTCCAACTATGCTTGGCGTTTCGGTTCTTAAGATTGGGAGCTATCTTCACTCTCATGGAATGTTTAGTGGGGAACAGATTGTTATCTTGTTAGTCGGCATGTTTGTTTCGTTTGTAGTTGCTTATATCGTTATCAAATGGTTACTAAAGTTTATTCAGACCCATGATTTTAAAGTCTTTGGTTGGTACCGCATAATTCTTGGTATTTTAGTTATTATTCTTGGTACCATTGGCATAATTAATTAAATTAAAAAAAGCTTGTTAACAAGCTTTTTTTAATGCTTTAAACTATTTAGGCGATTCTCATCCTAAAAGATTTTCCACGCAGATCAGCGAGTTTATCGTCAATCATTGATAGAACAACTTTTTGGTTTTTTGGATCTTCTAAATTCCAACGTTGCAAATCGATTTTCATTTTAGGAGATTTATCGTATTCTTCATACCATTGCTTATAAGCGGCCCACATTTTGTGATAGTAATCGCGAAGAGTCGGATTATTATCGAATTGTTCGTAAGGACGTGCTCGTTTTTTAATTCGATACAGAATTGTCTCAAAATCGGTATCTGCATAAATCATCAAGTCAGGAGCTTTTTTCTTTAAACCTTTCAATTCGGACATCATATTATTTAAGAGTTCATTATATACACTCATTTCCTGGTCAGAAATATTTCCATCTAAATGGTTTTGTTCTGTAAAAAGGGCATCTTCATATATTGAACGATCTAAAACGTTGTTGTCATCGGCTAAGGCTGCTTTGATCATGCTGAATCGTCGATTTAAGAAATAAATTTGGAGTAAGAAGCCATATTGTTTGGGATCCGAGTAATATAAAGGCAAAACTGGATTGTCCGCTACCGGCTCATAAAATGGCTCTGTACCTAAGTGTTCGGAGATCAACTTTGTTAATGTTGTTTTCCCTACACCAATCATTCCTGCTGTTATTATCACCATGTTTCCCCACTTTCACAATTTATCTTTAGCTAATTTAGCATCTAGGGGAACAAAAATGGGTGGATAAGTCTGTGGATTTTTAATAAAAATAAAATTGTTGTATACAAAAAGCGTCTTAGCGGCGCTTTAAAATATTATAAAAATTATACGATCTTTAAACTTCGTTCGCAGATTGATTAGATTTTTTTAATTCTTCTCTAATGTCGGTCAATATTTTAACTTCTGATTCAGCTTCGGCATCCTCTTTTTTTTCGTTCTTTTTAAAGAATTTATTGATGCCCTTTATAATCAAGAAGATTATAAAACCAACGATAATAAAGTTGATCACTTGATTTAAAACAGCTCCATATTTGAAAACGGCTGTACCAACTGAGAATTTAAGCGATGATAAATCAACTGCGCCGGCGAATATACCAATAATCGGACCAATCAGATTCGTAACGATTGAGTTAACGATATTGGTAAAAGCAGCTCCCATAACAACCCCAACAGCTAAGTCTATTGCGTTTCCACGCATAATAAACTGCTTAAATTCATTTAACATTTAAATTTCTCCCCCTAAAAAAACTTTCTTGAAAATCATAGCAAAAAATTTGAACTTTTGACTAGTTTTTTGCGATAATAGATTAGTCGCATTCATTTAAGCCCCAATGGCGGAATTGGCAGACGCGCAGCGTTCAGGTCGCTGTGAGAGAAATCTCGTGCAGGTTCGACTCCTGTTTGGGGCATTTAGGTTCTATATTGACAAAAGTTGATATAGAGCTTTTTGTTTGTTCGAACGTTGTTATACTAGGGTTTATAGACATTTTTTAAACTATTTAAATTTTATCGTTTCTTTTGATTAGTTTTAAATATTTGGTACAAATTATCACACTAAAAAATGTTCACGATCTTGCTTTCTTCTTATTTGCGATCATCCAGTAGATCAGCATAGACAGATTTGGTGATTGCAATATTCGCATGTCCCAAACGCTCACTTAAGTATATTTAATAGAAACATTGTGGATTAACAGTATTGAAGTGTATACCTTAAGACATAATAGACAACTGATTTAATATATATTTTTTTGTCAAATAATCCAAATTCTTATTAATTTTGTTTGATTAAATATTTTGTCTTTTGTGTTTGTAATTCTTATATATAACGAAAGATTGAAGGTTTGAAGAATTTAGTAAAGGCTGGTTTTTATTATTGGAAATGTGGGAGTTTTAAAAGATTGTCGTTTTCCGAGTTGCTGTCCTTGGTTACTATATAGCTTTTCTTTGGATTTTTTTTGGTAACGACTTTAACTTTATTTGCTTTCTTTTGTTTAGAAGGATCAATATAAAAATAGCCAACATTATTTTTTATTTCATCAGCTATTTCGTAGACACTTTCAAGGTAACTTATTCGATAATCCTTTGTTATTCTTGGATTAGAAAGTTCCACTGCAGCGACTCTTTTGTTTCCTTTTGAATCTACAAACAATTTAACAGCGACTATTTCTCTTTTAAGTTTTGCTTTCTTTTTTACCATACTTTAATTTTACAAATTTTTATTGAAGTAAACATGCATATATTTTATTTGCTGCTGTCAATCATCCTATTTGCGATTACTTTTAATTTACGTAAAAAATCTGAAGCGGTTAATGATGAGCACGCCAATAATAAATTAAAGCAAGCAGCCAAAGCTATTTGCGGAATGACTATGCATTAAATATGAAAGTAAGATGAAGGTGAGATTAAATATTTCTACGAAAGATTTAATTTAAACTCTAGTTTCCGCCTCTTATAATCCAGGCAATAAAAGCTCCAACTGGAAATATTAACCACCAAAACCGAGCTAGAAAATCCCAAACATTCATTTGACCGTATTTTCTTTTATAAATACCTCTGGTTGGATCAAATGAAAATGATTGACTATCTACTTTGGACTTCTGTTCTTCGGTACCTATCACCAAAGTATCCAAACTCACGTCTAAAAGCTCAGATAATTTAATTAGATTATTCAAGTCGGGTGTTCCTTCGCCACTTTCCCATTTAGAGATGGCTTGACGAGAGATAAATAATTTTCCTGCCAAATCTTCTTGGGACAGGCTTTTTTTATTACGGTATTTTTTTAACTGTTCTGGGAATTTGGACATTTCTTATTTTCTCTTTTCTTCAGTTTTTAAATGTGTAAATTTAATATTTTACACAACAAAGTATGATCTGAAAGCATATTCTTGTCTAGCAACTAAGACATGATATTCCGCACTAATTAACCTAGATTTGCGCAGCCTGCTTTTTCCTCGTTTTTCAAAATGACCGTTATAAAGGGCTTTATCTGGTTGCGAGAGATGTTGAGCAGCATTTGGTAATTACTGGTGGGTGTTTTTTATATTAAGCTTTGGATCTAATTATTATTAAGCAGCCATGAGAAAATTTATCGTACTAGTCGTTAATATAGTTTTAAATGATTTCGAATGGAATCTATCTCACTTATTTTTATTTTTGTTTTCATTCTGAATAATTATTGTCAAACACAAGTTAAGCGATTCTTGAAAACTATCGTCCGGAGAAATTGTAGGATCCGCAAACCAACCGCTACCAACATTTAAAATATCGCCAACTATTAAGTCACGTATACAACGGCTAGCTAGGATACGGTTATCCGAATCATAAAAAATACTATTAATCAGTCGATGCAAGAGATCACGCAAATTTTCAAAAGCAGTTTGAACTTCTGGATTTTGGTCGTCTCTTTGTACAGTCAAAACAAAACGGCTTAATTGTATATGCTTTAATGCTATTGATCTAAGTTCTGTTGCAAAAATAATTATCGCTTGTTTTCCAGAATGACCGAATACCTTGGTCTTCAATGATTCTATTACTTGAGTAACCGCCCAGCCAACTATGGCGTAACTTAATTGTTTTTGGTTATCGAAATACACATATAATGCTTGAGAATGTGTACCTAAATTGTGAGCAATCGTTGAAAATGTCAAAACTTTATCAGCTTCGATTATGTTCACGCCGGCCTGAACAATTTTTTCAGATGTCAAAATTTGATGTGGCATATAAAAATCTCCTTAATTAAATGATGGTAATTGACAATTACATATTATCATTTATAATTACACATTGTAAATGTATGATTATCCAATCTTTGAAAATTAGCACTTACATTTATAAACAACTTAAAAGCAGCTCTAAGAGTGAGCTCCACCAAATAAATAATAACGATTATTGAATTTTTATACCATTCTGGCTGCTTATTTTCCGATTGTTTTAAGGCTTTTATAGAAAAAGGAGATTTTGAAATGAACGTTGTATTTTTAATTGTTATTGGATTAATCGTTGGTACCTTTGTGATTTTATTTGGTGGTGGTGGTGCGGCTATTTATTTAGGAATTTTGACGGGGGTAGTTGGCTTGAATGCATCCACAGCAGCTTCTACGTCACTAGTGACAGTCTTACCATCTTTAATTTTAGGAGTTTGGACTTATTATCGGCAAGGAACGATTAAGACGAGATTGGGAAATCAGATGCTTATCACAGCAATTCCAGCGGTCATTATCGGTTCATTAATTTCTTCTTATATTCCGGATAATTTATATAAATGGATAGTTGGAATTATTTTAATTTTACTTGGTATTAATATGCTGTTCCAAAAACAGAAATCACAGGTTGATCCTGTTATGTCGAAGCAAATTAATCGAAAAGACCGGTTTAAAGCTGGCATATTCGGTATCATTGGTGGCTTAATGGTTGGAGTTGCTGGAATGAGTGGTGGCGCTCCAATTATTGCCGGTCTCTTTTTAATAGGCCTGTCAACTGTGAATGCTGTAGCAACTTCAGCCTACGTACTCGTATTCATGTCGGCAATTGGAACTGTCTTTCATATTGTAGGAAGCCAAGTTGATTGGAATGCCGGTATTAGTTTAATGGTTGGGGCCTTAATCGGGGCGGCTATTGGTCCTAGATTGTTAACAAGGTTGACTAAGAGTAAAGTTGGTAAATATATTAAACCAGTAATTGCATTTTTTTTGGTCTTATTAGGTTTTAAAACCTTGTTTTAAAAATAAAGATTTATATCGATGGTTTAGTCTGAGAAATATTCTTTCTTACATATTTAGATAAATAATAAAAATAAAGAGAAAAGGGAGATGCTGAAGCCGTTTAAAGATCAATAAATAATTTTTTTATCCTTGCTCTCCCGAACACCTGTTCGTATAATTAATCTATGACAGCTGAACAGGTAATTATCCAAACCATTAAAAAGCTTCCCTTAAGAACTAAAGGACATGCAATTGAATATAATGAATTATTATCTCTAACCAATTTAGAAGAAATTGATTTTATTATTGCCATGCAAAAACTAGCAGTTAAGTATCATTTTAATTTCTATGCTTATATCGATGAAGAGACTGGCGAAGTAGTGAATAACACCGGGCAAATCCTTGATCTCTATAAGATTGTGGAATAATTTCGTTTCATTCAATTGCCAAAGTGTCTTTTAGTCAAGTTAAACATTTTCTAATGTCAAAACAATAATGCAAAGGAAACAACCTTAATGAGCAAAAGAGTTTACTTAATTCAAGGATATAATTCCAGTCCGACATCCGAATGGCACCCATGGTTAAAAAAATGCTAAAGAAAAAAATGAATGTGTCGATTGAGGTTTTAAAAAATGCCCAATTCACCACATCCCCAAGTATCTGAATGGGACAAATATTGCAATGAACAAATTTCTGAAGTGGATGGTTTAACGTTGGTCGGGCACAGCTTGGGTTGTATTGAAGCTTTACGTTTTATCCAGCAACATCGTGTTAGTAATGTTAATCTGATTTTGGTTTCAGGCTTTGACGAAAAAAGCTACGCTTTACCGGAACTGGATGAATTCGCCGATTGTCCGCTGAATTATGCTAAGATTCTGCCGAAAATTAATCAGGCTGTAGTTATTTCTGCTTTTGATGACGATATTGTGCCATTTCCTTATTCGCAAACCTTGGCCAGACATATTAACTGTAAATCCATTTTGATGCCTATGGGCAAACATTTTATTGATCGCGATAATATTACTAAATTGCCAATAGTCTATGAAGAGTTGAACAGATTGCTCAATTAAGACAGTTATTTTATATTTATTCAATTAAAAATTTGGCAAGATTATAAATGGTCCTAATCAATTTGCAGTCAATAAGGTTGTAAAGCAATTACATATAATGTTCGTGGGTACTAAAGATCAATATTCAAATACAGTTTGCATTAATATATTATTAATTTGTTTCAACAAGCTGGATTATTTTGGTGAGTGTTTTTTTGTATAATATTTATTGGTCTTTAAAATCAATAAAGCTCAAATCTAAAAAGTGAGTTTCAACTGTTGAATGATTCAACAGTTTTTATTTATTTTCAATCAAAATAGTTTTTTTGAATAAAAGTACCAGCCGATCAGTTTAAGCTTTTTTGTCTTTTTTAACTTATATGGCTCTTGCAATTATTTTATTTACGATGAGGACTAACATATAATATCTAAGAATTTTCCAGTCTTTAAAAAGTGGGTAAATTTCTCAGATTATCAGTTTTTGTTGGTTCACCAGCAGTTTTTATATAGGCTTTTAATATATCGTGTCTGTCTACGAATTCTACTTCGGCTTCATGGCCCTGCTGATCTTTATAAAAATATTTATCACTTTTTTTAATTCTGTTGGTTACATCAAAAGCTTCAACTATATCCGGCACTCCAAAGGTTTGCTTTAATTTGCTTTGTTTAATTTTCACTCCGATAATTCGTTGATTGTTTTTGGAAAGTTTGATGGCTACGATCTCGTGTTTCATCTAAGGTGATTCTCCTTTTTTTTATTAGTCATAAACTCGATATGATTAAAGCTTATCCTCAGTCTATTTTAACGGAACACCGGAATAGAAAATAAAATATACTGTTTATTATATTTAATCTCATCCCTGATTAATAAACCTCGCATTAACTTGAGGATTCTTAATGATTAATTATTAAATAGTATTCGTTAACTTAAAGATAGAAATATCTGTCCTACAATGAATGATTGTGAATAATTTAAGAGCAAGCATTAATGAACTAAATCCTACAATTCAGAAAGCCGTTAAGGAGATAATCTTAAAAGCTAAAGAAAGCGATGATGATGTTGTCGATATGGATTTTAGCAATGATCAAATATCGATTGCAGATAGTGGCAGCATTGCCGCTTTAGCCGATGGGGAAACACATTTGTTTGCAGTTTACACGGTCTATGACAAGGATCATGAAACGATAGAAAGACTGCAGGCGAGGCTAAATAAAGAAGCATTAGAACAGCTGTAAAGCTGTTTTTTTGTTTCATTTGATAATCAAAAATAATAAAATTTAATTGTCGGAATTATCTGGCTAAAAAATATAAGGGATGTCATTTAAATGACTAATGATTTGATCAATGATCTGAAAATTTTGAGAGAGTTCAATTCTGGAAAAACACAAATTGAAGCTGCTTTTCTAAACCGATATAAAGATAATATCAATAGCCTTTCTGGTGAACAATTATTTGTTGGAAAACCAAATTTTGGTGGAAATTGGTACTCTTATTGGTTAAATCCCAAACTTACGTCAAAGGGAAAAGAATTTTTGATACGCCTTGAATCGTTTGAAGTTTTAGAAGAAATTTTTAATAGCGAATTTAATAAATTATCCACTATTACTCAAACAAAATTAAATTTATTAAATTACTTGAATGACAACGACTTAATAAATTTCAATCAGAAAACAAAGGCTACCAAAAAAGGAATAATTATTTATAAGCCTGAAAGCATTTTAGTCACTGATAAGGGCTACAACATTTTGTCTGCAACTAATTTGACTGAGATAAATAATTACTTTAATGAAAATAAAAAAGATTTTTCCAATCCAAGTATTATTAACTCTGCAATAGTCGGAAATGGTCAAATTGGTAATAATAACAATCGAATTATTTTTAAATACATTAATAAAAATATCAGTATACAAATACAAAGAAATAAGGTGCTAAGTGAATTCAGTCAAAATTTAATTAGTCTTTCTGATGATGATATTTTGCAGCTTAGGGGCTTTCTAAATTCAATTTCGGAAAATGGGAATTTTGATAGAACGAGATTAAAAAGTTTTTTAAATGGACATCCAAATTTAAAAAAAGGGTTTGATACGATCATCCAAATTATTTCCGAGTCCGGAAAGTCTTTTGCTGTGAAGTATATAAAAACGAATTTTCCTGGTATTTTTTAATCTATTTAATGATTTATTACAGCATTCAGTCTTATGATTGGATGCAATTTTTATTTTCAGGACATATTATCTTTTTGGCTTTGGAATAAAACTAAGGTCAATGTATTTATATATTTAAGCAGGCCGATCTTTGTTCTTAATACAAAAACCACAATTATAAATAATATTCTTCAAATTCTAATTGGTCTAAAAATTATCAGTATGTGAAAAAGAGGAAACTAATTTTGTTATGATTTTTGTTTTTGTTTTTTAATAATTTTACTGTTAGCTTTTGCTTATATTCAAATTTTTCAATTCTAAAATTAATCTACATTTAAATTTAAGTTCTTAGTAATTGCCTACAATTGTGGCTATCAAAACAAACCACGAAAGAAGATGATTCTTTGACACAAACCGATACATCGAAGCAATCTCACCGAACTCATTTACATGAAATTGATTTTATGCGAATTTTTTTTACTTTTGGAGTTTTATTTAATCATACAGTTAATAAATTTACCCTTGCAATGTCGCAAAGCGATACATACTATACCATTCGCAGTTTACGCGTCATGTTTCACTACACGCGTATGGGATTTATATTTATCAGTGGAGTTGTTTTAACCCTAACTTATTTCAATCGCAATGACTGGCCGGCTTTTTTTAAAAAACGATTTAATGGCAGCTTATGGCCATATTTAACATGGAATGCCTTGCTAATGCTACTAATGATTGCTTTAGGTGATCCCAATTACCAACTGAGTAATTTTGGAAACAAATATTTAACACTAATTATGCACGGAAGTAGTTTCTATATGTACTATATGTTATTAGTAATGCAACTGTACCTGCTGTTTCCAATAATTGTTTGGTTTTTTAAAAAATGGCCGCATTCTCACAACAAAATTTTGTTTATTAGTTTTATTTGCCAATTGATTTTAGTTTTCTTTGTTAAATTTGCTATGCCACAAATAGATATTTCCAACTGGCCTTATTGGTTTAAAGCCACAAGCATCAACATTTTTGCGTATCAATTCTACATGATTTATGGTGTTTATACCTGCTTGCATTATCGAGGAATTTACTCGTTTTTGCAACGATATATTCGAGTAATTATTCCTCTTGCCATAGTTATGGCTATTGGTATGATTGCTTATTATCGTATTTGGGATCAACAAATTCTTGGAATTAATAGTGATAGTTCGTTGTCCCTTCATCAACCTTATATCGCTTGTTATGACATTGTAATGCTTAGCCTTATTTTTTGGCTCGGAAAAAAATATGCCTCTTTTCGCCAACGTGGTTTTCCTAAATGGCTTGAAAACTTTATAAACAGGGCAGTGAAAGTTAGTTTTGGTATGTACCTTAATCAAACACTTGGTTTATTAGTACTTAGTTGGTTATTATCTGTATTATCGCTTCCTGATTGGATTATGATAGCGTTAATTCCGGTTGGTTGGGTGATCGTGATCGCTATCTCATTTATGATTGCCTGGTTCTGCTACAAGATACCACCATTTGGATTTTTAGTGGGCCGACCGAATTGGCATCCGTTTCAGGCTATTAGTGCACGCTTGTCCGGATCATCGACTTTCGAAAGATGATTTTATTTGTCCCACAAAATTCATGTAGTTTGGTTTAATTTTTCATTGCAAAAATATTCATATCTTTAATTGATTTGGTAAAATTACTGTAGGTATCTTTGATACCTAAAACTAAATTATTCTTATTGACTAATTCAGTTTTCATGTGATATCGGTTAATGAAAAGATCGATATTGGGACCGCCACTATTTAATTAGTAGCGGTTTTTTATTGCTTAATATTAAGAATACATATATCAAGTACAAGTTATAACTTGTCTGGTTTTTGTTCTAATCTAACAGGGAAATTTTAATCATTATAATCATCTGCCAAGACAGGACTCGACTATTTTCTGGAACTAGGGTCTGATAATCAATAACGTCGGCAGTTGTTTTTAAAAGAATTTCGGCTAGTTAATGTTACCGTTTTGATTGGCCTCAACAGATCTAAGACAACACTTGTTGAGGGGATCGAATCCACAAGATATCTGAAATTGGCGAAAAGATTTACTTATTGATTTAAATGGAAGCTAATAAAAAACAAAAATAAAGTTTAGAAACAAAAAACTCCCGGTGAACGAAAACCAAGAGTTTTTGTATAATTGATTTGTGTCAAAATGACACACAAAAAATCCTGAGAAGGTATTTTTTGCTACAGCCGCTGTCATCATTGGCAGCGGTTTTAATTTAGAGATTTTAATCAAAAACTAACTTTGTAAGACATATTTTGTATGCGCTTACATTAATGTATTATAATAGAACTTGGCGCTTGAAACAACGCCCTCGCAGAGGTTCTCCTTTATTTAAAAATCCGTTTTTCCTATGATTAACAGCCGTTAAAATGGCTGTTTTTTAATAATCGATTTATAAAATAAAACTCCTGATAGATTAAATCAGGAGCAATTTTATTTTCATTAGATTATTTTGATTATTTAAAATAGTACAATTTGAATATTCATAACCACTACCTTTATCATCAACAATGGTTATTTAAACAAACACTTACAACTACTACAATTTAAATTTGAAACACATGAAACTAAAACTGTAAGCGACATATATTGTATGCGCTTACACTGAGTTATTATAATAAACCTTGTTGTTTGAAACAACTCTGCAAAAGGCTTTTTTTATTGAAAAAATGACAATTTTTTAAAACAGTTTACATATTTTTGTTCAATGATATGATTTATCTTTATTTTAGATAATTCCTATTTTTGAGAAATGATTTGTTATAATTTTATGCAATTAAAGTTTTTTAAATTGATTTGGAGTGGATTTTGTTAATTAAGCAGGCAGTTGTTTCTGATGCGCAAGAAATATTGGAATTTCAAAAAGAATTAGATTGGCAAACTGATTTAATGCTTTTATACCCTGAGGAACGCCAAGATGATTGTTTGGACATCGAAAATAAAATTAAACAATTAAACAAAGATCAAGGACTGTGGCTGCTGGCTGAAGATCAAACTGGTAAAATTGTCGGTAATTTAACTGTTGATAGACCTTATTTTAAAAAAATTCAGCACCTTGGATATGTTGTTGTTGGTGTTTTGAAAGAAGCAAGGCATAAGGGCATAGGTGACCAACTCTTTAGTTCGATGAATCGATGGGCATTTAACAATCATCTTCACCGCTTAGAACTAACCGTTATGCAGGATAATTTAATCGCTCAAAAGCTTTATAAAAAACATGGTTTTGTTGTTGAAGGAATACGCCAAGATTCCATTTTTCAAAAACAGAATTATATTAACGAATTATACATGGCAAAAATCTTTGACAATTAGAACTTTTAAATAATTATTAACAGGGAATGGATAATATAGATGACAAGCAAGTATACGCCTCTTTGGGATCACATAAAAAAGTTAGATCAAGAAGATTTCTTTTTGTCTTTTGATCATATAAAACAGATTCTTGGATTTGAGATCGATCATTCTTTTTTGAATTATAAAAAAGAATTACTCGATTATGGTTATTCGGTTAATAAAATATCTTTAAAAAATAAAACAATTAAATTTTCTAAAAACGAAAACAATTAATTCCTTGATCTATTCATTTATTATTTAGTTTTAAAGGAATACGATGACAAAATTATTTTTAGACAAACCAAAAATTGAATATCAACAAAGCTTTCATAAGTATGTTGAGTCTTATTTAACAGATGGCGAACCATCTTATTACAAAAAATATAGATTAGCTTTAGGCAATTTTGACCAATATATAAATACTTTGGAGAAACAAGGTCAAGGAATTAATTTACCCAAAGGTTGGGTAGCCCAGTCGACTTTTTGGTTGGTTGACGATAAATCAAACGTTTTGGGCGTTACGAGAATTCGTAGACAAGCACTAGAATTTGGCGGAAATATAGGCTACGATATTTCACCTTCATATAGAAAGAAGGGTTCCGGACCGTCAGGTGGTAATACTGCTGTAACTCAAGGAGCAGGTAGCGATGATGAGGAGGATATCTAATTATGGAAAAAACTCAAGACGTAAAGCGACTCGATCATAAGACACTCAGCCATTCATTTCATCTTTGGTTTTGGGGTGCCTTGACTTGCTTTTCTCAGGAACACATGCAGACATTTGGCTATATGGCTTCGATGCTGCCAATTATTAAAAAATTGTATCCTAAACACGAAGATCAAGTCAAAGCTATTCATGCTTATACCGCATTCTTTAACACCAATCCAATGTTGGGGTCAGTTATTATAGGAACCACTGCCAGCATGGAAGAAGCTCGGTCTAGCGGAAAAGACATTGATGGCGAAACGATTAACGATATGCGAGCGGGTTTAATGGGCCCGATTGCTGGTATTGGTGATTCATTAATCGATGGTACTTTAATCCCTATACTATTGGGTATTTCCTTGGGTATGTCTTCAGGAGGCTCGCCAATTGGTGCAATATTTTATATCATTGCATGGGTTTTAATTGCTTATTTTGGTCAGCGTTTTCTTTATTTTCGAGGTTATAAACTTGGTGACACTGCCGTTAGCTTTCTAGTTGGGAAACAAGGTGCCGCCATCAGACACGCTATTGGAGTCGTAGGTAGCATGGTCGTTGGTGGCGTTCTTGCCACATGGGTTAGTGTTACTACTTCACTTAAATTAACTGGTACAAACGGTAAGGTTTTTCTTAACCTCCAAAGCAAACTTGATAGCATTTATCCGGGACTACTAACCGTTGCCGTAACGTTATTCTGTTGGTGGCTGATGTCAAAGAAACATTTGTCGGCAATTTGGACTATGGTTCTTCTTGTTGTTATCTCATTTATTGGTGTATTAGTTGGTTTCTTCAATCCAGGTTTGTCTTACTAAAATAAAACAGATACTGAGAAAGGATTTAGTCGGATGACAATCGAAGAAATGCGTATAGGGTATGAGAAAGAAGTTACTTACCAAAAGCACATGCTGAAGAATCTAGGGTATTGGTTTCAACTATGTACGGCTGTGAGTGGGATTGGAATTGTTTCAGTCTACTTCTTTCATACTAAAAGCCTGTGGCTGAACATTTTAGGAATTGTCTTATTTATACTTGGTGCACTTGGCATGTTACTGTTTGGTTATGCAGGGTGGCGAGGACAGCAAAATATAAAAGCAATTGTCGATGATTACGAGAAGAAAATTAACTATCTACGTAAAAATACTCATAAATTGGAAAATGAAAGTTGAATAATTAGTAGTCATTAAGTCCTTTTGGATTGCCATTAGTGCATGGAGACTGTAATCCATAAAATTATAAGTATTTTTGTGATATTAAAGCGCTTATGAATCTGTCCGAGTACCAAATAAACAATAATTAGAAAAATAAGGTGATTTTGTCATTCGTTCGTGATGTTATAACATGCTTTTCTTTTAAAACGTTCAATGGTGTTTTGTCGAAAAATGCGATCTGATCTTTGGATATCTGTTCACCTGATAACTATGGCATATATTTAGTTAATTAAAGTTTTTTAATAATAAATGACTTCGATTCTGTATATTCGAGTGTGCATGTTGAATTGAAGTCATTTATTTTGTCTTGAGTCTGTCAGGTGACTGTATAGAAACACATTTTAAAGTTGTTTTCCTGTCTAACGAATAAGGAAATACCTGTTTTAGATGCTTCGTGGTTGGCATACAGGGTTGATTTTTTTGCTCATCCACCTGACTATTCTAGTTTTATCGTTGATAGTCCAATTTATATATAATTGGTTCTGCTGACATAATCCGTTTTTGCTTAATTAGATAGATTTTTTGAAAAGTATTTTATTTTTGGCGAAAACAAAATTATTTCACTCTTTTGTTTTGCTTATTTGATAATTTTCAACAATTTTATTCAATCGAATCGTTAATAGCATTGATATTACAGCATAAACAGCTCCGATCATTCCAAGATTATTCAGTCCGACTTTAAAAGCCATGATCGAACCACTGGCTGAACCGAGTGAAATTCCAAAATTGGCAAAAATAGAATTTAATGAAGAAGCCAAAACCATTGATTGCGGATAATCCTGTTCGGCAATATTTAGAAAATGAATTTGAACCGGAGAACTGATTAAATACATAGTTATACCGATAAAGATGATATTTATTACACCGGCCAACTGTGTTTTTAGACTAATCGACAGGGCTAAAAGAATAAAAGTTTGAATCAGATAAATAACGGGCATTTTTTTAAGGCCCCCATGCGTAACCAGTTTTCCAGAAAGTTGGTTACTGATAATCGTTGCAATTCCATAAGCTGAAAGCATCCAAGTTATACCAGCAATCGAGAAATGAAGGTTTATAGATAGAAGTGGCTGAATGTATGTGTAAACCGTATATACAGCTGCCAAACTAAACATGGGCAAAAGCATACTGATATATATCCTGGGATCTCGAATTAAGGAAACCTGCAATTTTAATGAACTTTTTACTTTTTTTATATTTCTTGGGAGCAGATAAGTTGCTGGAATTAGAGTAACGATACTAACTAGACTAATTGCATAGAAAGCAAAACGCCAACCAAGCATACTGCTAATCATCGTTCCCATTGGAACACCAAAGACGGAGGCAATGCTGAAACCAGAAAAAATCCAAGATATAATCATGCCGCGTTTTTCTGGACCAGCAATAACGCTGGCAAAAGTCATTGCAATGGAAATAATGACTCCGGCAACTAAAGCTGTAATGATACGTGAAAAGGCCAAAAAAGTGTAACTGTTTGCTAAACCGCTCAACGTATTGCTAATAATGAAAAAAATTAAAAGGGCAATAAAAGTTTTAAAACGATTAAAAGAACTGACAAAAATTGTAATAATCGGCGTGCTAATTGCGTAAACTAGAGCAAATAATGTGACTAAATAGCCAATCTGTGATGTTGACACGGCAAGTTGTTTTGAAATATCACTTAGAATTCCGACGATTATGAATTCGTTGCAGCCCAATGCGAAAGCAATCAAAACAAGAACCACTGTTTGAATCTTATATTTGACCAATATTATCTCCTCTATAACAAACGTAATAAATAAAAAACTTTTTTAAGTATAAATCTTATGTAAAGGAAACAAATAATAATTATTTTTTGTCCCAACTAGAGTATTTCCCGTTCTATAGCTGGGAACTTGTAATTGTGAAAACGGCTACTAATTTATTCAAGATTGGCCAGGTTTCCTTTGTTTTGTACAATAAACATAAAATCATAAGTCGAAGTTACACGCAAGAATAAGAATATTAATTTATGTTTTTATTTTCCTTTAATTTTTCTTTTATGTTCGCTTAATAATTTTGAAATATATTATTTTATGTAGCCGGTAGGCGACTACATAAAACATAAAATAACTTTAAATTGAACATTTGAGTTGTAACTAATTCACATTGCATGACCACCACTATTTATTTAGTGGTGGTTTTTATGTGCTTAAGTTACCTTAATATATAGTAATTAACGATAATTTGTATAAAAAAACAAATATTTTTTATTAAAGGGGAGCATTATCATTCGAATCAATCATTGCCACTTGATATCTTGACTATTTTTTTGTAAATTAGAGCATGTTTGCTTAGTTTTAAATTTATTTTCTAATAACCAGCCATTTATGTTATCAAAAATATTAGCTATCATTTCCTTCGTGATAAGATGTTGATGCCTAGCCGTAGCTTAAATTCCATTCAGTGAATGTTTTAATAAGTATATTTAATCCTGGTTTGGGTTAAAAAATGTTTTTTACGCTCGGATTTTAAAGTTTGCAGGCTTTGAAAACATAAACATGTTTAAGTAGTTTAATGGATAAGATTTATTTTTGCTGGTATGCAGGGATTTTAAACGATAACTAAGGGGCCATATTTAAATTTTAATTGAATTAATTAATAGGAAACGTATGGTAATTTGTCTATTTTTTAAAATTTAAGGGACAAATTTTAATTGCCAATATTATTATTTCGAAAAGGAGAGATTATCAAAAAAAATATAAATCCGCAAAGTAAAGTCAAGCAGTCACATAATCACCATATGACGATACATTGGGGGAAGTTCATTCAAAAACGGGACATTTTATCATTAGGAGCGAGCCTTGAAGAAAAAGCTTCAATCGTGGGGCGAGTTGGAATATTAATGCTTTCATGTGGAACCGGTGCATGGAGGGTCAGAGAAGGTATGAACACGATTGCCAGGAATCTCGGCATAACTTGTTCTGCAGATATTGGCCTGATTTCCATTGAATATACGTGTTTTAGCAATAATCTTAGTTATACTCAAGTTCTTTCACTTCCAAAAACTGGTGTAAATACAGACAAACTGGATAAAATGGAGCGTTTCGTCAAAGACTTTGGAAAAGATTGTTCTTCACTGACTATCCGCCAAATACACAATAAATTAGACGAAGTCCAAAAGAAGCCGGTTATTTATTCGACTTTTTCAGCTGCTTTTGGGGCTGCTTTAGCATGTAGCGCCTTTGTATTTTTGTTAGGTGGTGGCTTGATAGAGATGCTTTGTTCTTTTATTGGTGCTGGGTTTGGTAATTTAACCCGCAGAAAAATGATCGATCATCAGATAACTACATTGGTATGTACGGCATCTGGTGTTGCTGTTGCATGTTTGTCGTATCTTTTTATTTTTAAATTACTTGAATTGTCTTTTGCAATAGCTCCTCAACATGAAGTTGGTTATATTGGGGCAATGCTTTTTGTTGTTCCGGGTTTTCCTTTTATAACGAGTATGCTCGATTTATCTAAATCAGACATGCGATCCGGCTTGGAACGTTTATCCTATGCTTTAATGATTACAATTGTCGCGACTCTAGTTGGATGGTTAGTCGCTTTATTGGTTAATTTTAAACCAGGAAATTTTCTACCATTAGGATTGGGAGTTTTGGCTTTAATGCTTCTTAGGATACCGGCAAGTTTTTGTGGAGTCTATGGATTTTCTATGATGTTTAATAGTCCTTGGAAAATGGCCGTTTTATCTGGTTGTATTGGAGCTGTTGCAAATACTTTAAGGCTGGAATTGGTTGATCTAACCAATATACCCGCCGCAGCTGCAGCTTTTTTTGGATCGCTAGTGGCTGGCATTCTTGCTTCTTTTATTAACCGAAAAACTGGTTATCCTCGTATCAGTCTAACTGTTCCTTCCATAGTCATCATGGTTCCCGGATTGTATATCTATCGGGCAGTTTATTATATTGGGCTTGATTCAATTAATGCCGGCATGCTGTGGCTGACAAAGGCTGCTCTTATAATTATGTTTCTGCCAATGGGTCTTTTTGTGGCACGTTTTCTTATGGACAAAAAATGGCGTTATAGCGACTGATTAGGAACAATATTTTATCATTTTACAATTTTAGATTTCATGTCTGCTATATCAATGATAAAATGATTTCTTAACAGCGGATCGTAACTTAGGAATGCTTGTTGTTCTTTAAAGAGAAGTTAACAGTAATTAAAAACCAGCTTTCCGCTGGTTTTTAATTACTGTTAACCACGATTGTTGTGATTGCTAGTATTTCTAACTTCTATTCTTGCTGGTTCATAAGCATATAAAGTACTGATGGGTACAATATAAATTTTATTTTTGATAACTTCGATTAATAATTCTATTTTCTTAACATACTGGTGATTAACAATTTCTTTTTTAGATAGATCGACTTTTGAATTACTTTCTTTATGAAACCTATTTAGCAATTTGATTGTGTTTGTTAATTTCATTTTCTATCTCCTATCATCAGTTAATTGCTGATGGAAATATCATATTGTTTTTAGGTAAAACGAAGATTAAATTGGCCTAATAAAAGTTAATATATTGAATTTAATAAATTGGATAGTTCAATTTATGAAAAATATTAAAAGTTTTAAAGATGCTTAAAATGATAATTCTCATTCTATATTAAGCGGGTCAATATGGGTTGCGTGCACATCAGGTACGACGGTGACTATTTTATCTGCACTAAAATAGACTGAAAAATTCGCTGTATCTGTTCCAACCAATATATCCATATTTCCAGGAAAACGTTCGATTTTCTTTATTTCCCTAGAACTTGAATTAGTAAAGTTAATGACAACATGATCATTTACTTTTAATAAACTTTTTATAACATCAAACATTATAAATTCTCCTTCAGATTAATTGTACTTTGCTAATCTGTATTTGAATAGATTACTACAAGGAGAGGTGTTTACCGAATAAAAAGACGAGCTATTGATTTTCTATTAGTCTAATTTAATCTTCTTTTAGACTACTTTATATATTGGTTTAATTACTAAAACATAATATCAATGCAACGAAACATGATATCGAAAGGTGGCAGAAAATGGAAATCGCATTACCTTTATATTTTTTCTTTTTGATGTTCACAAAAGTTGCTATAGTAGCTGCTTTAGCATTCTTATCAATCTGTCTTTTATTTGTCTTATGGCAATGTTTCAAAAGTTTCAAATATAAATAATAAATTGGATATTTAAATTATCTAAAAGGGCTTAATTGCTCTTTTTTTCATATTCTTTGGTCAAATTTTCCAACATTTTTTCTACCAATTCAGATCTTGGAATGGATGTCTCTTTTGAAATTGTATTCAATTTTTGAACTAGATTGTCCTCTAAGGTAAATGTAGTTTCTTGCTTCATGTTTTAATCATACGTCTTATATGTTGCATCTTTGTTAATTTCGAGCTTTAATTGTTTTTCTATTATAATTTTTTATGATTTTTTTAAAAAACGTCTGACATTTTTTTCTAGCAGGATTTATAAAAATCATTATTTAAATTATTGCTTTATATAATAAAATGCAGCAATACTTTTTTGCTTTGAGAATCGTGTTTAAAATAAGATATCCCATGATAATTCTTTTTAAAAAAATAATATAATAACTAAAAAATTTAAATCAATAAATTATTTGCTTGCCAATGTTTTCAGAATGCTTTATCATTTACTTATTAAAAGTAAGGAGAATTAAATGACGATAAAAGTTGGATTGATTGTAGGTAGTTTAAGAAAGGGCTCATATACAAAAGCAGTTGCTAAACAAGCTTCCGAACTGCTGCCTGACAAATATCAAGTAATCGATATTAATATTGGAGATCTTGATTTGTATAATCAAGATCTGGACGATGAAAATCGTGTTCCTAGAAGTTGGAAGGAATTTCGTCAGCAAATGAGTCAAGTAAACGCGGTTATTTTTGCGACCCCGGAGTATAACCGGTCAGTTCCTGGAGCTTTAAAAAATGCAATTGATGTCGGTTCACGGCCATATGGCAAAAGTGTTTGGGAGAAAAAACCGGCAATAATTTTAAGTGTTTCTACTGGCGCAATCAGTGGTTTTGGTGCCAACCATCATTTACGTCAATCGTTGGTATTCTTAGATATGCCTGTTGTTTCTCAACCCGAAGTTTATATTGGCAACGTTAAAAATATTCTTGATTATAATTTAAAAATAACAAATCCAGGAACGATTAAATTTTTGCAAACTGCCATGAATACTTTTGTCGATTTAATTGATCGTTTTGATGATTAATTTTTTAAATGAATGAGATATTCGAATATTTCGTTCTTTTTTTATGAATTTTTCAAATAAAACAAGACATATGGTAATTAAAAAGCGGAATAATTGCCAGAAGAAGCTTATATTATATGATTTTGGATATAAAAAAACTATTAGAGATGATAATATCTAATAGTTTAAAAGTCTACTTTAATTTTGAAATAAGTTTCTTGATCATTTGGGATTGGAATTGAGCCGCAAATTGCTTTTCCATTTTTGCTTGTTCAGCCTTATTAGTTGCTAAACTAGGTTCTTTTACAATTACCGCCTTCATTTTTTCTTCCACGTAAGCAGTAGCTTCTTTTTTAATTTGTGCTTTAAATTGAGAACTAGCTAATTCCTTTTTCAATTTTTTGGCTTGATCAGTTGATAAACGAATCCATGACTTTGGTAGTTCAAAGTCGTTGACTCTTTTTATCAGTTCATGTCCATTTCCGGCTATTCCAAACCAAAATTTGAATGTGTTGGATTTATATTCCCAATAGGTTTTTGTAGTCTTTAATTTTGCTGTATCGCCATTAATACTTTTTACTTTATTTGTTGTGTATTCATCAGCTTGAGTATGTTGAGGTGTCTTCTGATTGAGCTTTGTAGAATAAATATAAACATTTTCTTTGCCACTTGTTCCAATTGCTTGATATAAAATCAATTGCATTGAACTACTTTGATCGGCTGAATAAATCTTCTTTGTGCTTGTAACTGATACTTTCTGCAAGCCGTAATGATCGTGATAGTTTGCCACAATTGCAAACAGAGAAAGAATGACAACGGCTCCGGAAAGAAGTGTCATAATTGTTCGAGAAATTGGGTTATCAATATAGATGAAGCTCATAAAGAAGGCGATTGCGGAGATGACTAATAATGCAAGAATCATTATGCTTTACCTCCTTGAATATTTTCCGTTTCAGCTTCGGCAACCTGAGAGTTGTTACTTTTGTCTTTCATAAAGAAGGCGATTATAAAGCCGATTAAACAAAAGATAACTGCAATCAAAAATGCTGCATGATAACCGGATATTGTTGCATCGAATGCTTTAACCTTATATTTCAAGGGAGCGGATGTTAAGAGGCCTTTCCTGGGCATTTGGTTTTTGGTCACATTCGATAGAACGGAAATCAAAATAGCTGTTCCGATTGAACTGGCAACCTGTCGAACTGTATTGTTAACGGCTGTACCATGCGAAATTAAATTGGTTGGCAAGGCGTTCATTCCAGCAGTTGTTGCCGGCATCATAACCATTGATATTCCAAACAAACGAACAGCATATAAGAAAGTAACGTATATGACTGGTGTCTGTTTTGTAATCATAACAAAAGATAATGTTCCGGCAGTCAATAAGAATAATCCGGCGATTGATAGACGTTTAGCGCCAATTCGGTCAAAAGCCTGACCGGTAATTGGACTCATAACAGCCATCATTAGAGCGCCTGGAAGTAAGGTTAATCCTGAATGAAAGGCACTCATACCATGCACAATTTGTAGGTAAAGAGGAACTACCATTTCAACACCAACCATTGCAACCATCACAACAGAGCTTAAAATAGTTGCAATGGTAAAGTCTTTGGAAGCAAAAACATGTAATTGCAAAAATGGTTTCTCCATTTTTAATTGTCTCCAAACAAATAAGGCAATTAAAATGGTCCCGACAATCAAAGAAGCCATAACGACTGCAGATCCCCAACCGTCGTCTCCAACAGATGAAAACCCGTAAAGTAAAGAACCGAAGCCGGCCGTTGATAAGGCCAATGAGAGCCAATCGAGTTTTGGTTTTCCGGTTTCAATTACAGGTTTCATAAAGAACAATGCTAATACAAGAACTACAGCCATGATTGGAATAATCATTCCAAATAAATCACGCCATTGCCATGTATCGATTACCCATCCTGAAAGAGTTGGACCAATTGCGGGTGCAACGCCAACAACAACACCGGCAAGGCCCATTGCGGTACCACGTTTGTTAACCGGGAATATTGATAGCATAATGGTTTGCAAAAGTGGCATTGCAACACCTACACCAAGTGCCTGAGTCAAACGACCGGCTAAAAGGACACCGTAATTCGGTGCGGCCCAAGCCATGATTGTTCCAATTTCAAATACTCCCATTGATGTAATATAGAGCCATTTTGAATTAAAGCGACTCGATAACCAAGCAGAAACCGGGATCATAATTCCGTTGACCATTAAAAATCCGGTCGTCAACCATTGAACGGTTGAAGTCGAAATGTCGAATGCCTTCATTAAAGTTGGATAGGCTGTCGCCAAAATTGTCTGGTTTAAAACGGTACAAAAAGTACCAATAAGCAGAACAGCAATCAGCATTATTCGATTGTATTCTTTGCCATTACTGTCGATAGCTTTTGACATATTTTTTCCTTCTTTCAATAATTTAAATTTGCGTCAAAAAACGAACTTATCCAATATAACTCTTTGATTTATCATTGTAAACTTTTTTAATAACATAGTTACGAAAAATATATTAATTCTAGGAAACGTAACAATCATTGCGTGCTATCATATAAACGATAGGTGAGAACGAGAATGGATGAAGAATTAAAATCCCGAAAATTTAACGAATTGGTTGATTTTCAACATATTATTCATTCGATGGTCCGAGACGATAACGTTTTGATTGGTATATCGGATCTTTCTGATGCCACGGGAGTTTCCCAGACGCAATTACGATACTGGTTGGAAAAGGGGTATCTAAAAAGCAGTGGAACTGAAAAGAAAAAGAAGTTTAGTTATGGCACTGTCTTCTTGGTTCAGATGATAAAAAAATACCAAGATGAGGGTTTCACCTTGGCATCAGCTGTTGAACACACAAAAAGACATTCAACAATGATTCGGGCTATTAAAAAAATGGTTTTTGATCGGTTGGAGAATGTTCAAGAAGAAGAAAAGTGTATTTTGATCGATCTTGGTGTTTTTGATCCTCAAGATACTAAACATTTGTTTGCTAGCGTTACCGAAAAGGGTACCAAATTTGAACTTCATTAAAATCGGCTGTTATTTTATCATTAATTTTTTTGTTTTGTAAACGTTGTTTTAACTACATTCTCGATTCGAGTGTGGTTTGGATAAAGATAGTTCTTTTTTGTATGATATTTTTTTTGCATACCTATATTTTATTTCGTTGTTTAAATGGGAAACTGATCGTCATAAGTATTATAAAAACCACTCGATTTATTTTTCCTTGAATTTCGATCACGAATAATTTTTATTTTTTAAAATTTGTCTCAGTATATTTTTTGATGTTTTCTGGTTAATTATGGCTAATGAAACCAAATAAATTCATTTTTTAATTTTTTTAAAGTAAGGCCACAGTTTTTCTTGTACAACAAATAGAAATGAGTAAATAATGCATTTCAATGGCTGTAATTTCTTGTTTAAAATTTTTTTTTAATAAAATAAATTCTTTATAAAATTACCAAATAATTTGTTAATATTAGGCAATATTTGTTTTAGGAGGTTGGAATATGAAAGTTGCGATTGTTTCTGACAGTCATGGGAATGCCACTGCTTTAGCGAGTGTAATTCAAGACGCACAAAAAAATCATGTAGATCAGTTTTGGTCTCTTGGTGACATCGCCCTGACTGGTCCTGGCTCAGAAGACTGTTACAGACTGCTAAATAAAATAAATACTACACATTTCCTTAGAGGCAATTGGGAAGATACTTATGGGCAAGTCAGAGAGAAAAACCTCGTTAATCTTGATGATCCAGAAGATATTGCTGCAGTGATGCAAGTCAGATTTGATGAAATACATTTTTCTGAAAATATTAGAAAACAAATTGCCGGTCTTCCTTTTAAACAAGAATTTTCACTCGAAGGAATTAAATTTGCTTTATATCACAACAGTCCTTATTCGGATCACGGCCATCAAATGCTTCCAACCAACCGACAGGAAAATTTTGATCTGTTTTCTAAAGATACAGATGCGGACATAATCATTTATGCTCATATTCATCAACAATTGCTGAGATATACAGACAAAGGACAGCTAATTTTGAATCCCGGATCAGTTGGTGAACCATGGGCTGTTTCAGCCAATTTGCTGCTCAATCGACGAGCTAATTATCTTTTAATGGATATTGATCACGGTGGTATATCTAATCTTGAGTTTAAGCACATAAACTATAATCTGGAAAAGGAAATTGATTTAGCTTATTCACGAAATTTACCTTATGCCAATCTTTATGAACGCTTGATTAAAACGGGACGGGGATTTACCCATGATGACAAGTCGTTAATTATTGAAAACAAAAAACATCGGTATCGTTCAATAGCAAAAGAATTTTTAAATCAAATAAATTCTTCTGCTGATGATTAGTTTTCTGAAATTATGTAGCAAAACGATTTTAATTTTTGAATAATTTTTTTAAATTGCATGCCTTATAATACAAGGAGAGTTAGTTAATCAATATTAATGTAAATAGTTACCACTAACCCTTAAAAGGAATCAGGCCTATAAATTATGAGAAGCGGTATTTAAAACGTGTTTCTTAAGCACTGGAATGAATGCTACGATTAAAAAAGAATAATGTTATTTTGAAATTTGTTTTTATAATTGAAGAAACCTTGATTAAATACCTCTACCAATATGGTGGAGGTATTTAATTTAAGCAAAACCATCTCTCTGGAGAAAATTAAATGTTATTGATCCGATGCTATACTTAAAAAAATACATTATAATTTGGTAACTTTATCCTAGTAATTGTTGGAAAGGAGTTCTGAAATGATAAAAATATATACGAGAGATGATTGCCTTCAATGCTATATGACAAAAAAATGGTTGAATGAACATAAACTTAAATATACAGAAATCAATATTAGCCGAGATAAGAAATATATTGATTATCTAAAATCAAAAAGTGTCAAACAAACTCCTTATGTGGTAACTGATCATGAGAATTGGTCTGGTTTTAGACCAAATAAATTGGCTTTATTAATTAACTAGGATAATTTAAAAATAAGAACCGCTCACTAAGGAACGGTTCTTATTTTTAAATTATAATTTTATTTGTTTGATAAATTGTCTTTGAAATCATCAACCTTGTCTTTAATAGCGTCTTTGGCTTTTGAAATCTTTTCTTTAGCTTCGCCTATTGCTTCTTCGGCTTTACCCTGGCTCTCACGAACTTTGTCGCCGGATACTTTGCCTTCAGTTTTTTTTGCTTTACCAGAGACTTTATTTTTCATTAAATCGGCTTTATCTTTTAATGACATTGGTTCCTCCTTGGAGAGTTTTGGATTAGCAGAAAAGGCTCACTAACCCTATCGACTATTATATCAATAGAAACGATCTGATAGTTTTGTCTGATAATAGGCGCTGCCCATAATTTTGCATAGGAATGTCGCGTTAGGAGTTGTGATTCAATTCTAGAAACTTTTGGCACTTTCTTCGGCTTTGGCAGAAGCTTCATTTACCATTGTTTCTGCTTTATCAGGGAAGTTATCGACACCTTCAAGCAAAATTGATTGATAATCGTTTATTCCAAATAACTTCATGATTGACTGAAGATAAATATCACCCAGATCTTGAGCTTTGCTGTCTTTAGCATGATAAATACCGCCAGCTGATTGAATATGAAAAACTTTTTTATTTTTTAACAAACCAATTGGACCGTTTTCGGTATATTTGAAAGTTTTGCCAACAACGGCGATTACATCGATATATTGTTTTAATTCTGCCGGCAGGAATAAATTGTACATGGGATTAATGAAAACGTATTTATCGTTTTCCAAAAATTCATTTAGCCAGTCGACATGGTGCTTCATTAATTGCTGTTGATCTTTTGGAAGATCAAAAAAATCATTACCGAATTTTAATTTCTTCCAAATATCAAAATTTTCATCATTGATTAAAGGGACACGATCAGTGTAAACATTTCTAATTGTGATTTGATCTTTTGGATGGGATTTTTTATAGGATTCAATGAAAGCTTTGCCTATTTTTAAAGACTTTGATGGATCGATACTTTTAGGGTGGGCTTGAATAACTAAAACTTTACTCATGAAGTTATTTCCTTATCTTGTATTATTTTTTGTAACAATTAAGTTTAAAACAAAACAAAGCAAATCGTCAATTAGACAAGAATTAAATTATTTATATTAAATTACGACAAAGATAGTTGATAATAAAGGTGTGAAATTAGTTAATTTAAGTGAAGAGGAGTATAACGGTTTCGAGCAAAGAAATCCGAAAGGTTCTTTCTATCAGAGCATTTTGCAGAAAAGGTATTACGACGATAGTCATCAAGGTTCTTATTTATTAGGAATTAAGGAAAAGGGTAAGGTCCTTTTGACGGCTCTTATGAGAAAAATTAAAAGTCATACCGGGAACGTTTATGAAATTATGGGCGGACCTTTGGTTGATTCAAGCAATGAAAGTAATAAGCAAATTATTGCTTTTTTTTTGAATGAATTGCATAAATATTTAAAAAAGCGCCATGCCTATTATTTAAGAATTGTCCCTAATGAAAAAACACAAAGAGTAGAAAACGATGGAAGAATTATTAATTATGATTTGAAAGATTATAGTTTGCTCTATTTTATGGCAGGATTTCTTTATCGTTCTTTTGGACAGGTTGGTTATGGTTTTGCTACTCCGCATTACGAATATCAGAAAAATATTCAAGGATTAAACAAAAAAACGTTATTTAAGTCTTATAGCAAAAAGACCCAATATTCAATTAAAAAAACATATGAGTTTGGAATTAAAACCAGAAATATTTCATATGAAGAATTAAAGACCTTCCACAATAATACGGCGAAAACGGCTGAGAGGCTTGGATTTTATGATAAAACACTTTCATATTATCAATCTGTTTACAAAACATTTGGCGATAATGCAAAATTTATGATTGCTGAAATTGAATTATCTAATTATATTAATCATTTTCAGGAAATTATCGACGATCTAAAAAATAGAATTGATCGTCTAACTCTGATTGATTCCAAGAAAGAAAAAGCAACAAAAAGCAAGCAGATTAAAGAATTGAGAAGTCAGGTTGAGCAACATGAAAAGAGAATTATTCAAGCTAAAAAATTAATTGAACAGTATGGGGAAAAAATCAATTTAGCCGGTGCTTTATTTTTTATTCAGCCGCAGGAAATTTCATATATGTTTAGCTATACGAACGCAGAATTCAAAAACTTTTATGGTCCATATCGAATTCAAGCCGATATGCTCGAGTTCGCTTTGACAAAAAAGGTAGCCGTTTATAATTTTTATGGGGTTTCTGGAGATCGTTCCGGGCATGACGGTGTCTACGAATTTAAAAAAGGCTTTCAGGGATATATGGTTGATAATATGGGAGCTTTTATACTTCCAATCAATAAGCTTCGTTACCAGTTTTTACAAACTATTAAAAAAATTATAAGAAGGAAATAAAAAGATTAATTGTTCCTAAATTAGATCAATGATGTTTGTCCTCCGAAATATCGTTTTCAATATCTTCGATAACGGTTTCTGCTCGTCCGCGTAAATAAGTAAAAGGAGAAACTTCTTCGACTGTTTTATGACGCAGCTTGTAATTCCGTTTGGAGGTTTGAGACCTTCTCGAATAGATTAAGAGAGTTAAAACGAAAATGAAAATAAAGAAAGTTAGCATAATCATCACATAAGCATTTAGGCTTATTCCTTTGATTCCGCTTGGAATAAATGTCGAGACGAACACTGCCAGTGAACTAATCAGCCCAAGGGTAGCAACTGTAAAACGAACAATTTTTCCACCAGGAATCTTGAATTTACGAGATATTGCTTTCTTATTTGCAGTTAATGCTAAATAACCAACAAAAATTAAGATATAAGTTACAAGATAAAGCATCACGGTCATACTCATCGACATTTTATAGGCATCATTGTTGCCACCAAAACCAACTGTAAGTACGCCACTGATAATACTAACGATTATCCCTTGAAAAATAACTAAACGAGCTGGAACCTGTTGCTTATTTACATGATCAAAGTAAGCGGGCAGAATTCGGTCTTCGGCGGTAACTAATAAGGATTTGACTGGGCCGACAATCCAGGAACTAATCTCGCCGAGCATTCCAAAGGCCATCAACAACCCAACAATTTTGATCATCCAACTCGCCCAGGCGGACTTGCTAATTGTCGTAAACATGATACTGATGGCATCGATCATTCCTTGGTTCAAAGACAATTTGTCCAAAGGAACGACCGAAGCAACTGACAAACCGCCAAATGAATCTATAATAATTGCAAAGAGAACCAATAAAATCAAGGTTAGTGGATAGTTTACTTTTGGATTTTTTAAATTATTTATATAAGACGCAGAGGCTTCTATTCCTGTAAAGGCTAGAATAAAAGGCACAATTGTTGAAATTGAAAAAGTTTTGGTCAGTGTCTTGAAGTTTTCCGCCAGACCTGTATTAAATTGAAGCGGATTACCCATGATTAAATAGATGACACAAACCGCTAATAGAATAAATGCGGGTAGCAATATCCCCCAAATGAAAGTGTTTTTGACTAATTTGTCTGTACCGTTGATACCATGCATTTGGACAAAAGTCATCATCCAATAAATTGCCAAGAATAGAAACCATTTCAACCAGTGGTTTGTATTTAAAATCGAAAGATCAAGCGTAAAAGACAATACTCCGATTATGAAGTAAATCATCGTAATAAAATTAACGGTAATTTGCAGCCACTGGAAAAAAACTGCAATGAATCCGGCTCGTTTACCAAGGGTATTTTTGACCCAAGCATAAACACCACCTTCTTCCCATCCGGAAACCGTTGCCATTTCTGCCGAACAAAGTGCGATTGGAAGAAACCACAATAGTCCAGCTAAAACAAGATAAAGGACGGCTAGTAATCCGGATTGAGCAAAGGCTGGATATTCGTCGGCAGACATCAACATTGCGGCCGTCAGAGTGAAGAAACCAAAGAGAGACATTTTGGAGTTGCTGGATTTATTTTTTTTCATTTTGTTTCCTCGCAGGATCGTCTAAATTAGTTCCACTTTATTCTAATGCTCATTTGCTCGTAATGTTGCTCTCTGGATGATTTACATTTGTTTATCTACCTTTTGTTTGCCTCTTAATGTTCCAGAAGATTAATTATAATTATCAATGGACTTGACTGATTAGGTTTTTTGATGTTTTTAGGCAATCCAATCTGGACCAAAGTAAAAAACAGTTTAATTTTTGGAGAAAGCTCATGATTACCCTATTTTTATTATTAATGCAACGAGTCGGAACTATTTTGATTTTGGCCTTTTTGTTGGTCAACGTACCTTTTTTCCGCAGCCTTCTACCCAAGCTTAATCAGATAAGTACAAAATTTTATTTAATTCTTATCTTTGCTGTTTTTGCGGTATTATCCAATCTAACCGGGGTCGAAATTACAAAGAATAACAACTTGGTTTCAACTACTTTTCTTACTGGTTTACCCTCCAGCGATTCAATAGCAAATACACGCACTTTGGTAATCACGGTTGCCGGTTTGGTTGGTGGCCCGTTTGTTGGTACAATAATTGGTCTGATTGCCGGTGTTCATCGTGTTTTTCAGGCTGACGGTGCCGACAGCTTTTATATTTTTAGTTCAATTATTATCGGTTGGATATCCGGCATGATTGGTCGTCGTTATTCGAAAAAACGAACTTATCCAACAGCCAGTGTCGCGGCGTTAACCGGACTTGGTATGGAATTTATCCAAATGCTTTTTATTCTTATTTTTAGTGTTTCCGGTCTCCAACTTGTAAAACTGATTTTCTTTCCAATGATGATTTTAAATAGTTTTGGAACTTGGGTTTTTATGTCGATCATTCGTGCTTATCTTCATCAAGAAGAACAATTAAGAGCAGTTCAGACTCATGATATTCTTGAATTAGCAAACAAAACATTACCATATTTCAGCTCCGGTTTAACCGAAACCTCGGCAAAACAGGCAGCAACCATTATTCAACACTATACCAATTTTGATGCAATCGGTATTACTGATTCACAGAATGTTTTGGCACATGTTGGTCCAGGCTCTGATCACCATGTCCCTGAGCGGCACGTCCTTACCGATCTTTCAAAAAGAGTTTTGGCTTCCGGAAAGATGGAGGTCGCTAATTCGAAAGAAATGATTGGCTGTCCAGTTTTCAGTTGCCCATTAGCAGCTGCAGTTGTAATTCCTTTAATTGTTGATCGTCATGTAGCTGGGACTTTGAAAATGTATTTTACCGATCCGAGAAAATTGACGCCAGTCGAGGAACAATTAGCAACCGGTCTTGCATCAATTTTCTCTAGCCAATTGGCTTTGGGAATGGCCGAGGAACAATCAAAGCTTGCTCGTGATGCGGAAATTAAATCTTTGCAGGCACAGGTTAATCCGCACTTTTTTTTCAATGCCATCAATACTATTTCGGCTTTGATGAGAACTAACACTTTTCAGGCTCACAATTTATTATTGGAACTTAGTACCTATTTTCGAACTAATCTGCAGAGTGTTCGCGAAACGGAAATTACTTTAAAACAAGAAGAAGCACACGTTCAGGCCTATTTGTCCCTGGAACAAAGTCGTTTTCCAAATAAGTATGATGTTCAATTTTCAGTTAAAAGTAGTGAAATGAATTTATTGCCACCTTTTACAATTCAAATTTTAGTTGAAAATGCCATTCGTCACGCTTTTTCCGGTCGCAAGAAAAATAATCGCGTCGATGTCATAGTGACCGAAAAAGAACACTATTTACATATTCTAGTTAGTGATAACGGCAATGGAATTTCTCCGGAACTGCTACCACATTTGGGAAAACGGGTGGTAAATTCTATTGAGGGAACCGGAACAGCTCTTGAAAATTTGAATCTCCGTTTAATAGGACTTTATGGAGCAAAAGCCGCCTTGAAAATTATTAGTGGTTCCAAAGGAACCGATGTCAAAATTGTCATTCCAAGAAAGGTGAAAGCAATATGAAAATTTTAGTTGTGGATGATGAACCCTTGGCGCGTGATGAATTAAGTTATTTATTAAAACAAAATAAGTTAATTGATTCCGTTTATCAGGCTGACTCGATCGTAGCAGCAGTGGACAAATTATTACAAAAAAAAATTGACGTGATTTTTATCGATATTTCACTTAATGACGAAAATGGTTTTCAACTGGCTAGTGAATTAAAAAAACTCGTTTGTCCGCCACTGATCGTTTTTGCAACCGCTTTTGATAGTTATGCTGTCAGGGCTTTTGACGTTGACGCTGTTGATTATATTCTCAAACCTTTTGAGCAGTCTCGAGTTAATCAAACTTTAAAAAAAGTTCAGGAAGTTTTTAAAGTTCGCGAAAGAAAAGATAATTTGGCAACTAAAAATTTTCATTTTAGACCAGCAGAAGCAAAAATCATATCAATTACTTGCGATGACAAAACAAAAATTATCAAACAACACGATTTAATTATGGCAACTGTAAAAAGTGGCGATTTGACTTTAATCACAAGTGGAGGATCTTATATCACCCGCCAATCTCTTAGCTGGTTGCTTGATCGTCTTAATAAAAATGATTTTTTGCAGGTTCACAGAAGTATTGTTGTGAATATAAATGCGATTTCAGAACTTGAACCTTGGTTTAATCATACCTACCAATTGGAACTGATAAACGGTACCAAGGTTCCGGTTAGTCGTTCTTTTGTAAAAACGGTCAAAAAAACATTGTTGATGTGATTATGACTATTAATTTCCATTGATTATTTGGGTATTTGGAGTAAGAAAAAAGGTATTTCGCGCTTAGTTTGATACCTCTTGCACAAAATCCATTTTTTTTGAAATCTTTTTTCTTACAATTGAACCGTTAATAAGTATGCATGGGAACAATTTCTTGAGAGGCTTGAAATGGCTTGAAAAGCGAATGCTTTTGTCTAGGGAAACAAAAAAACAAATAAAATCAGTAGCAAATTTAGTTAAAATCAGAATCTGTTTCGTATGTTTTGCTTGTTTTTTTGATTAATTTTCCAATGCTGACACCGATTATTGGCCTGGTAATTTTATATTTATTTTTATGCTTACGCATCATGGCCGATAGGTTTGAAAGGAAATGTTTTCTAAAATGCTATTTAATTATGAAAAGAGGGATATCATCGTGGAAAAAAGTAGTTATAAATTAACAAGTCCCTGGTTTATCATCTTGGGAACAATTTTGATTCAAATTTCTGCTGGTTCGTTTTATGCCTGGTCTATCTTTAATAATGGCTTTATGCTAAAGTCCGGCGGTGTTGTTCAAGTTGTTAATGGTGTTAAAAAAATTGTTGGTGGATTACCAGCCGGATCCGTTAGTTTTACCTTTACTGTAGGAATGCTCTTCCTATCACTTGCTACTTTGGCAGGAATTCCGCTCGCAAAGAAATACGGAATTAAAAAAATCAGTATTTTTGCCTCAATTATTTATGGTTTTTCAATCCTTGGTCTGATGTTGGTTGGCAAAGGCTCATCTATTTGGCTGCTCTGGCTATTTGGAGGAGTTATTTTAGGTGCCATGAATGGGGTTCTTTATTTAACTACGCTCACCAACGCTATCAAGTGGTTTCCAAAACGTAAGGGTTTGATTTCAGGAGTATGTGTAGCGAGTTATGGCCTTGGATCGTTTATTTTTAAATATATCGATATGGCGATCGCTGGTGGAAGTGGAGCTATTACGGAACAAAATCTTGATAAAGTTCTCTTTTGGTGGGGGATTTTAGCATTGGTTCTATCGGTTATCGGTTCGCTTTTCCTTAAAAATGCTCCAGATGATTTAGTTTCTGCATCAAATGTAAATAGTGATTCCGATAACTTGCCCGCAGTAGATAAAACAAGTTTTACAACTTCGGAAATGTTGCATACATCTCAAGCTTATTTAATCCTTTTCTGCTTAGTAACGGCTGTTATGTTTATGGGATTATTAGGCTCCGCGGTCACTAACATGGCAGCTGCAAGTACGCAGACTCCTAAGGAAGTTGCTGTTTGGGGAGGCTCTAGTGCAGCTGCAGCTTTCGTTGCTATTGTTGCCATTGCTAATACTTTGGGCCGCTTTATTATGGGATGGTTATCCGATGTTACTGGCCGAAAAGCAGTTTTCTTCATTACTTATATCGTTCAATTGCTGGCTTTAATTGTCCTGCTATCAACAAAGCCAGGTTCCATGAGTATCGGCATGATGTACACCGTTGTTATTGCAATGGCCTTCTGCTTTGGTGGCAACATTACCGTATTTCCAACTTACGTATCCGATTATTTTGGTTTGAAGAATACATCACGTAATTATTCGATGATTTATCAAGGATTTGGGCTTGGTGCTATTATCGTCGGTTTCTTAATGGCTTCAGGAAACCCATTGGATCCTAAGAATGTTACGCTTTCGAATGGTTCGGTTCTAACTCAGAACTTTAATCTAACTTACTGGGTGCTTTTAATTATGGTGATTATCTCATTAGTGATTTTCGTATTTATTAAGAAACCTAGTAAAAAGGGTTCTGCTTAAAAATTTGAAGTGCTTGATCGGGTATTAACGTGATTTTTTATGGATATTTTTAAAAACATTTTCTTTTTTTGGAAATGTTTTTTTGATTATTTTAATTTTTTATTTACAATTAAAAACATTTTCTTTGCCAACTGGTTATCCAGCGAATTACTGAGTACTTTTTCTTTCGAAATAGGAATATCGTTATTGAATTGGCAATGAATAGCCTAATATTAACAACGATAATTAACACTTTGCTTATGATTTATTTATATAGCTAATATGTATAAGAGCTTGCTTAAATATTTGAATTTTTAATTGTTTTTTATTCAATTTAAATATAAAAAATTACACGAGCGATTTTAATAAAGACTCTGCTTTACAAAAGGACTATCCTTACTATTATATAGTGCTTAATTGAAAGCCTACATTTGCTGTCGAAGCAGGAATTTTTTAAATTAATTAATCTTAGCTTAAGGTGATTTAATCATCATATTTAGTGAGAAAGGCCAATCGGAATGAAACAACAAAGTCAATGGATTTTACTTATATCAACTTCTATCGTGTCTTTTATGTCGACGCTCGATGCCAGCATTGTTAATATTGCTGTTCCCAAAATGTCTCGTGATTTGAATGTACCGAATAACCAAGCTGAATGGGTGGTTTCTGTTTATTTAGTTTTAATTTGTGTCCTGCTGATTTTTTTTGGCAAACTGTCTGATCAAATTGGTCGAATACCTATTTTTCAGGTTGGAACGCTTGTTTTTGTAACCGGTTCTCTGATTTGCGGATTAAGTGTTAATTTACCGATTTTGATTATTGCAAGGATTGTTCAGGCTTTGGGTGCCTCAATGACAATGTCAACTAATTTCGGTATTATTACTCAAATTTTCCCATCAAGCAAACATGGTTTGGCATTGGGCGTCAACAGTTCTTTTGTTCAGGTTGGCAATCTTGCTGGTCCTGGCTTAGGTGGTTTAATTTTGGCCTATCTGAATTGGCATTATATTTTTTTTGTTAATGTTCCGATTGGTATAATTGCTTATTTTCTTGGTCACCACTTTTTCCCACACAATAAAGTAACTCACAATAAAGTTAAAATAGATATTTTTGGATTTATCACTTATGCAGGAACTATTTCGAGCTTTTTTATCATGATTTTTTGGGGCCAGGTAATCGGCTTTGGAAGCCTAAAAATCATTGTGTTATTATTTCTGACAATGATTCTATTGCTTCTGTTCGTTTTAGTTGAAAATCATACAAAAAGTCCACTAATTAATTTACATATTTTTCATAATTTGAGTTTTAGTTTTGGAATTGTTTCAACGATGCTTGTTTTTGCCGTTGGTTATTTTAATAATATGATTATTCCATTTTATTTAGAAGATACATTGTTGCTTTCTTCTGCAATTGCTGGATTAATTCTTATGTTTGTTCCAATACTAAATATAGTCAGCGCTCCAATTGGTGGATATATTTCTGACCATATTGGTGCCGAGCGAGTTTCTTTTTATGCTTTATTTATATTCATCGTTCCTGAAGTAATTTTTATTACTGTTCGACCATCTTGGCCCTTGATTTGGTTGATTATCGCTTTGGCAACTTTTGGTATTGCTAATGGCGCATTTCAAAACAATCCAATGATCATGGGCAATGCAGCACCAGAATTTCAAGGAATTGCTGGTTCTATCGCATCTTTAAGCAGAAACATGGGCATGTCACTTGGTCTTGCTTTGGCAACTTCTCTTCTATATTTTGGTATTAGTTCACGTTCTGGATATCGAATTACGACTTATCCCGATAAACATCCGGAATGGTTCGTTTCTGGTATGCATTTTGCTTATAATTTTGCTTTTGGGATGATTTTAACTGCTCTGATTCTGCTTGGCAGCTTATTGTACTATCAACATTATCAAAAAGTTCATGCAAAGAAGATAGACTAACGAATTAAATAATTCAAAAAAATGCCTCCGTAAATTTGATCGGAGGCATTTTTTATTTTTGCAGCTGTAATAATTCTTCGATATCCGGAATCATTTTTTCCGGATCGGTCTTTGGGGCATAACGCTTGATAACTTCGCCGTCCTGCTTGACCAAGAATTTTGTAAAATTCCATTTGATAGATTTTCCAATTGCTCCAGGAGCATTTTCTTTTAGGTATCCGAATAGGGGCAGTTCATCTTTTCCGTTAACATCATTGATTTCATGCATTGGAAAAGTTACACCGTACGTTGTTCGGCAAGCTTCAGCGGCTGCCTGACTTGAATCAAGTTCTTGTTTAAATTGATTCGAAGGAAAACCAAGTACAATTAATCCAGAATCTTTGAATTGCTTGTAAATTTTTTCAAGCTCTTCAAATTGCGGGGCAAATCCACATTTAGTGGCTGTGTTGACAATCACCATGACTTTACCTTTGTATTTGTCCAATTTGTAACTTTCACCATTTTCTAAAGTTGCTTTATAATCGTAAATTGACATTACCAATTCCTCCATTCAATCTGATGACTCATGAAATGTCGGTCTTTAAAAACTAGACTCTTGAAACTTTGTCAGAAAAATGCAATGAATTCTAAAATCAAAAATGCACAGTTCCTTAATCTAATTCTACTCTTTTGATTTTTTTAAATTCACAATCGGTTTAATGACTAGATTGAGTTATAGTGGGCATTACGAGGATCTTTCAATAAATAGTTTGTGAATTTATTTGTGATTGTCGAATATTTTTTATCAAAAATTAATAATAGTTATGAGGAGAGATTGAATTTTAATGAATCAAAAAAATATTTTTGCTGATGGTTTTATTGATGTTAAAGGTGCCAGAGAAAATAATTTAAAAGATCTTAATCTTAAAATTCCAAAATATAAAACGACTGTTTTTGTCGGTTTATCAGGAGCGGGCAAGTCTTCTCTGGTCTTTGATACCATTGCGGCTTTGTCAAGAAGGGAGTTGAACGAGACTTTCGCCAGTTTTACACAGCAGTATCTTCCTAAATACGGTCAACCACATGTTGACGAAATCGATCATTTACCGGTCGCAATCGTAATTGAACAAAAGAAAATTGGTGAAAACGCTCGTTCGACCGTTGGGACATACACAGGGGCTTATTCATTGCTCCGCCTGCTTTTTTCACGAATTAGTCGTCCTTTTATTGGCTACTCTGATACCTTTTCGTTTAATATGCCAAAGGGGATGTGTCCGAATTGCCAGGGACTTGGTTATATCGACGATATTGATGAAGATTTGTTGATTGACAAAAATGAGTCGCTTAACCAAGGGGCAATTAAATTCGTTAGTTTTGGACCGGATACTTGGCGTTGGCGTCGTTATGTCAATAGTGGCTTATTCGATAACGATAAACCTGTCAAAGATTTTACCGACCAGGAATGGCAACTCCTAATGTATGCGCCTCAGCAACAATTAAAGCATCCCGGTCCCAAGTTTCCAAAATCGGCCTTATATGAAGGGATTGTCCCGAGAATTAGACGTTCGATTCTCCACAAAAAAGAAGCCCAGCATCATCAGGCGGCAATTTCAAAAATTGTTACTCATCATGCTTGTCCGATTTGTAATGGAAGTCGTTTGAACTCGACTGTTCTTGGAAACCATATCAATGGTAAAAACATTGCTGAAGTTTGTTCGATGAGCTTGAAGGATTTAAGCGATTTTTTGGATACTATTAGTGCAACACTGACAACCGATCTGATTAGGGAACTACAGGTAAAACTTCATTCAATGATCGATATTGGTTTGGGATATCTATCTTTGGCACGAGGAACTAATAGTCTTTCCGGTGGAGAAGCTCAGCGAATTAAAATTTCCAAATACTTGAATAGTTCTTTATCAGATATGGTTTATATTTTGGATGAACCAAGTGTTGGTCTTCATCCCCATGATATCGATCTGGTTAAGAAAGGTCTGACAAGATTGCGTAATAAAGGAAACACAATCCTACTTGTTGAGCATAATCCCTTAATGATGTCCTTTGCTGATTACGTCGTTGAATTGGGACCGGTTGCCGGAGCATCTGGTGGCCAATTAACTTTTCAGGGAACTTATGAAGAACTTCTCAATTCCGACTGTTTGACAGGAAAATGGATCAGGCAAAAAATCATTTTTAAGACAAAAGTTAGAAAGAATTCTAATTTTATTCAATTGGCCAATCTAAATTCGAATAACTTAAAAAATATTAACGTTAAAATCCCGCTTGATGTAGTGACCGTTTTAACTGGTGTTGCCGGTTCAGGGAAAAGTTCTTTAGTTAAAGAATTGAAAAATTCTTTGGACGATCCTTATATAGATCTAGCTCAGAAAGATATTTCAACAAATTTGCGTTCAACTCCAGCCACATATTTGGATATCCTTGATCCAATTCGTAAATTATTTGCTCAAAGTAATAAGACTAGTTTTAGTTTGTTCAGTTACAACGGCCAGGGTGCTTGTCCAATTTGCAAGGGCAAGGGAGTCACGATCACAAATATGGCCTTTATGGATCCAGTCGTTGAAGTTTGCGAGGCGTGTCATGGAAAACGTTATAGCAAAAAAGCCCTTCAATATCATTATCAGGGCAAAGACATTGCTGAAATTCTTGATTTTTCTGTTGATCAGGCTTTAAATTTCTTTTCTTCTTCGGAAGAAAAGAACGAACTGTTAAAAGAGAAACTATCTAGTTTAAAACGTGTCGGTTTAGGTTATATTCATTTGAATCAAACTCTAACGACTCTTTCCGGTGGTGAACTGCAGCGGATTAAGTTGGCATCTCAGCTTAATGAAAAAGGAACTGTATTTTTGCTTGACGAACCGACTAGTGGTCTGCATATGCAGGATATTGCCGAACAAATTAAGTTGATCAATCAGCTTGTTGATGCTCATAACGGCGTAATTGTTATCGAACACAACCAAACGGTGATTAGCCAAGCAGATTGGTTGATTGATATTGGACCGGGAGCCGGAATTTTTGGCGGCCAAGTTATTTATAGCGGCATTCCGTCGGGAATCCTCGATTGCTCAAACTCTTTGACCGGCAAAGCCTTATTAAGGGCTATGAATTAAAACTGTTAGTCTTGATCTTTCAATAATTTATCTTGTAATTTAGCAAGTTTCTCGGTAATGTAAACAGGATATTTATTGGGGTTCTTGAGTCTCTTTGTTTCTTCTGGCAGTTCATTAAGAGATAGTTGAGATGCTTTTCTGATTTGTTGTACAGTTGGTGAACTGTAAACAGCTTTTCCTTTTTCGAAGATATCCGTTTGCAATGTTTCTAAATCAAAGTCCGTTAGATTAATATTTTGTTTTGTGTCTAATGGGTCAGCTGATTTAACGAGCATTCTTTTTGTTAAATGCTCATCTTTTAAAGCAATCACATCGGCAAAAGCCTGCCGAGTTCCTTTTTTATACAATCGATAAAGTTGCTTGATTCCTGGTAGAGTGACCTTTTCACGGCTATCGCTAATTTTTATTTTCGGGCTAACCTTATCATCTTTTTTAATTGCTACCAGTTTGTAGACACCGCTTAAAACAGGGTCGCTGGCACTGGTAATCAATTCTTCTCCAACACCAAAATTATCAATTGGAGCCTGCTGGCTAAATAGTAATGACTGGATTGTTGTTTCGTCTAAGGCATTTGAAGCAGTAATTTTTGCTTCGGAAAAACCGGCGTTATCGAGCATTTTTCTTGCCAATTTTGATAAGTGAGCAATATCGCCGGAATCGATTCTGATACCGATTGGCTTGTGACCCTTTTCTTCAAGTTTTTTAAATACTTTGATTGCATTTGGCACGCCTGAATCAATGACATCATATGTGTCGACAAGTAGGGAAGAGTTATCGGGATATAATTCAGCCCATTTTTCAAAAGCGGTTAATTCATTTGGGAAGGCCTCAATCCAACTATGGGCCATTGTTCCGGCAACGGTTAAACCAAATTTTTCAGCTGCTAATAAATTGGATGTGCTTGCACAGCCACCAATAATTGCTGCACGAGCCCCTAAAGTTGCAGCTGACGGCCCCTGGGCTCGACGAGCACCGAATTCCATGATTGGTCTTCCTTGAGCTGCGTAGCAAATTCTCCGGGCTTTGGTAGCTATTAGAGATTGGTGATTTATTATATTTAATAAAATTGTTTCAAAAAGTTGGGTTTCAATTAAGGGACCACCAATTGTTAATAATGGTTCTCTCGGGAAAACCGGGGTTCCTTCTGGAATTGCCGAAATATTTCCAGTAAATTTAAAATTTTTTAGAAAATTTAGAAAATTATTCGTAAATAAATTAAGGCCTTTCAAATAAGCCAAGTCATTTTCGTCAAAATGAAAATTTGAAACTGCTTGGATGGCTTGAGCTAGTCCGGCCGTAATCACAAAACTACCGTCATCTGGCACACGACGGAAAAAGACATCGAAAACACCATCTTCTTTTTCAAGGGCTTGCTGATAACCGTTAGCCATTGATAATTCGTAAAGATCAGTAACCATTGATAAATTCATTTTTTCTTCTTTCGGGAACAAATTCATTTGAGATTTTTTAAACGAAAAAATTGATTTGCGCTAAGAAAAATCCTTATACTAATTCTTATCGTGAATTAGTATAATATCCAGACTGTTTTCGGTCAATTCAAATATATTTTCATATAAAAAAACACCGCCTCGACGACGATGCTTAATTGCTTTTAGTAGACCTGGCCGGTATAAGGTGTGTAAACAACATTATTAAAATCAAAGTCTTTTAATTGATCGATTGTAATGACCTTTGTTGCGCCCATTGCCGGCATTAAATTAACCGGCTTTTTCTTTCCATTTGGAACCACCAAAACCATTGGTTTATGAATTGCATAAGCATATCCTAATTCCCATGCTATGCCTTCGTCTGGCTCGTCGGGCAAATACATGGCCACGATTAAGTCGCTACTATTAATACCATTCATATCGCCGTTAAAAGTCCCCAGCTGCCATTCGGTATCTTCTAAAAGCTCCGGATGGTCGGGAATTGAAAAACCTTTATATTGATGATCAAGTGGATAAAAAGCATATTTCCAATCGATTGTCTTGTTCTGTTTAATCAGTTCAATTCCCTGATTCATATAACTAGTCTGAGAATCGCTAAACCAGGAACAAGCAAAATAAACTTTATTCATGTAAATTAACCTTTCGTTTAGAGTTGCACGATTTATTATACTACCGGCTTTTTTATCAAATAGACTGATTAGTGCTTTAATTTCAATTTTTTGCAAACAAAAAACCGGCTGTTTAAAAACCGGTTTTAATCACACAATTTTAATTAAGCTTCAGCATACCATGGGTAATGGAAGGCTTGATCAAATGGCTTGTCAACACGCTGATAAGTGTGTGCACCAAAATAATCACGTTGTGCTTGCAACAGGTTGGCAGGCAAAACTTCGGAACGGTAAGAATCAAAGTAAATAACTGCTGCCGAGAGAGCTGGAACTGGAACGCCGGCTTTAACGGCCAGGGCAACAACGTCACGAACAGCTTCTTGATACTTATTAGCGATATCTTTGAAATAGTCATCCATCAACAAATTAGTCAAATCTGGTTTTTTATCATAGGCGTCGGTGATGTTTTGCAAGAATCCGGCACGGATAATGCATCCGGCACGCCAAATCTGAGCTAATTTACCATAATCGAAGTCCCAATTGTACTGTTTAGCCGCAAAACGCAGTTGTTCGAATCCTTGGGCGTATGACATGATCTTGGCGAAGTAAAGGGCTTGACGAATTTTTTCAACCAGTTCCTTTTTATCTTCGGGAAGTTCAACTTTCTTCTCGGGTCCATTCAAAACTTTAGAAGCGGCAACACGTTCGTCTTTCATCATTGAAATGTAACGAGCGTAGACAGCTTCTGTGATAACTGATTGAGGAACCTGTACTTCCAAAGCATCTCCAGAAGACCAGCGGCCGGTTCCTTTGTTGTTTCCACGATCCAAAATCATATCAACAATTGGCTTATCTGATCCGAGATCGTCTTTACGAGTCAAAATATCAGCTGTGATCTCAATCAAATATGAATCAAGCTCGCCTTTATTCCAATCTTTAAAGATATCGGCCATTTCATCAACAGAAAGCCCAAGCACATTTCTCATAATGTTATAGGTTTCGTCGATTAATTCTTCATCGCCGTATTCGATACCGTTATGAACCATTTTTACATAGTGGCCAGCACCATTCTCACCACAGAAGGTAACACAAGGCTTACCATCTTGAGTGGCTTTAGCAGCAATTTGTTCAAAAATTGGGCGAACAAGTTCGTAAGCTTCTTTTTGTCCACCGGGCATCAAAGATGGTCCTTTAAGGGCACCGAGTTCACCACCGGAAACACCTGTACCAATAAAGTTAATACCAGAATCTGCCAAACGGGCATTTCTGGCAATTGTATCTTTAAAGAAAGTGTTTCCACCATCGATTAAGATATCGCCCTTGTCTAAAAGCGGGATTAATTCATTGATAACGGCATCAGTACCGGCACCAGCCTTAACCATTAACATAATCCGACGTGGTTTAGCGATCGACTTAACAAAGTCTTCAATTGTAAAAGAAGGGATCAACTTCTTATCGGAATGTTTCGCCATAACATCGTCTGTTTTTGAACGAGAACGATTAAAGATTGCCACAGTGTATCCGCGGCTTTCAACATTTAATGCTAGGTTTCGGCCCATAACGGCCATCCCAACAACACCAAAATCTGCTTGAGTCATAAATTTCCTTTCAAATTAAGAATTGTGAAGGTATATCTGATAGATTTTTCACAATTACATTTTCATTATATCTCAAAAAAATAAGCTGTTTGAATAAGAATCGTATTTGTAAAAATGGAAAAAATGTTTAAAAAAATCTGTCTTTCCCCAAGACTTAGTTGTAGGTATAAAAAGACGATAATATTGGAATTTATCAAAAAATAAAAGCCCTCATAAAACGATTAAAATCAAAAAGCATTTTTCACGTTTTTGTTCAGGCTTTAAAATTAGCTTTTGGAGCAGTTTTTTCTTCTTCATTGGTTTTTAACAGTTTAAAAGAGGTGAATTTAAAACCTTGAGCAACTAAATTTTCAGGAAATTGTTGGATGCTGTTATTAAAATTAATCGAATTCGAGTTAAACATTTGGCGAGTATAAGAAATTTTATCTTCGGCATTTGATAATTCTTTCATCGATTTGTCGAAATCGGCATTGTCTTTTAAATCCGGATATGCTTCAGTAACGGTGGTTAAACGGCTTAATGCGCTTGTTAAATCATTTGAAGCTGCCAATTTTTCATCTAGGTCGGCATTGCTATCCAGAGTTGCTTGACTGAGATCTCGAGTTTTAGAAACGTCTCCTAAAACAATTTTTTCATTTGACGCATATTTATTAACCGTTTCAAGTAAATTAGGAATTAAATCGTTTCTATGATTTAACTGAATATCGATTGCCGAGCTTGCCTCTAATACGCTTTTTTTTCCTTTGACGAGACCGCTATAGGTCACAGCTGTGTATAGAACTATTAGAATTATTAGGAGCAAAATGATAATTAACCAAATCGACATGAATTCCTCCGCTGAGTCAATTTTAACATGGGCAATCAGCAATTCTGCAAATAGTCAGTGATTCTTCTTAGGGCTGAATTTAGCTGCTCATCGCTGCCTGCACATGAAATTCTGACATAATCTTTTGCCGTATCCGAAAAAATCGAGCCGGGAAAAATTTGTACCCGGGCTTTTTTGGCCAAATCAAGACAAAAATTTTCGGCATCATTACCGAATTTCTCCGGAATTTTTGCCCAAACATAAAAGGCACCCTGAGGAAGTTTGACTTGAAAACCAAGTGCATTTAAAGTGTCGGTAACTTTTGTAACGCGTTTAAGGTATGTTGAGCGTGTCTTTACACCGGCATCTGGATCATTTTTTAATGCAAAAACTGCAGCATCCTGTATTGGAGTTGCAACACAAGTCAAGAGAGTATCGTGTATTTTGCGCATAGCTTTCATTACTTGGCCATGAGAGATCACGAATCCCAGTCGATATCCAGTCATTGAATGAGATTTTGACAGACCAGTAATTAAGATAGTCTGTTCAGGCAAAATTTGATACAAAGACACATGATTCCCTATATAAGTTTGTTCTGCATAAATTTCGTCGCTAAGAACCCAAAGTTTTAATTCTTTAAAAATATCTGCCAGAGCATTTAATTCGGATCTATTATAGGTTATTCCAGTTGGGTTATTTGGATAATTAATAATGATTGCAATTGGATTAATACCCTTATTCAAGGCCTTTTTGTATGCAGTTTTAATTAATTCAGGTGTCAGTTTAAAAGCAGTTTGCTTGGTGTCGATCGGAATTTTAACAGCTCTCGCTAAGCACAGCGCCGTTGAATATTGCGAATATTCAGGTTCAACGATCATCACGCCGTCACCGGGATTGGCGATGGTTAATAGAGCAAGATTAATTCCTTCGGCAGCACCAACCGTTACAAGGACATCATTAGCGCTTTTGATTCGACAATCATATTTTTTATTATAAAAATCTTTAGCGGCTTTTCTTAATTCAAGGATCCCCTGGCCATCGGCATAGTGTGAACGATCGGCGTCGATAGCTGTTTTAAAAGCCACTTTTGTTTTTTCTCCAACAGCAAAATCCGGATCGCCAAAACCAAGGTCTACTAAATCATTGCTTTGTTCGACTTTGTCCAAGAAATCAAGCATTGGGTCATGGGGAATGTTTTTAATTCTGTCACTTAAAGAATGGACTAGTTCATTCATATTTTGTTCCTTTTTGTAAATAATTTGTCATTCTTCTTAAGGCCTCGTCTAAATCCGAATCGGAGCTTGCATAAGAAATTCTGATATAATTTTTCGCATTTTTGCTAAAAGCTTCTCCTGGCAGCACAGCGACTTTTGCATTACTTGCCAAATCAACAGCAAATTTGTAACCGTCATTGCCAAAACTTTTCGGAATTTTGGTGAAAACATAAAAAGCACCTTGCGGATCAACTGATTCAAAACCTAATTCAGCCAATTTTTTTAGAAGACGATCGCGCCGTTTACGATATGCTTTCAAAGCGTATTCTGGCACATCTTCACCAACTGTCAAGGCTGCAAAAGCAGCGTCCTGGCTTAGAGTCGAAACGGCAAAGGCTAGGGCTTCGTGTACTGTAAGCATTTTGGCGATTAATTCACTGTTTGCAAAGATAAAACCGATTCTATAGCCGGTCATTGCGTGGGATTTTGATAATCCAGTTAATAAAATTGATTGTTTTGGAATGATCTTATATAAAGAAGTATGCTCACCCGAGTATGTTAATGCAGCATAGATTTCGTCGGAAATGACCCAAATCTTGTGTTTTTCCAGTGTGTTTGCAATTGCCTGCAGTTCTTCTTTTGAATATGTAACGCCGGTTGGATTGGCTGGATAGTTTATCAAAATTGCTTTAACCGGTACTTTCGCGTCACCAATTGTTTTTTCGATTAATTCGGGTGTAATTTTAAAATTATTTTTGCAAGTATCAAGTGGTACTTTTATTCCTCCAGCCAGAGCCAAACTGGTTGAATAGGGGGAGTAACTTGGTTCAGGAATTATTACACCGTCTCCACGCTCCAAAATTGTCATGAAGACAACATTGATTGCTTCACTAACCCCTTGAGTTACCAAAACGTCATTAATCCCTTTAAGATTCAACTGAAAATGTCGATTGAAATAAGAGACAGCAGCGCGACGCAAATTAATTTCACCTTGTGAGTTGGCATAATGGCTTCGATCGTGGTCAATGGAAACTTTAGCCACTGCTTTTATTCGATCATCTACAGCAAAACCAGGCTCGCCGAACGTTAATTGGATCAAATCATCAATATCTCTAATTTTGGCTTGGAAATCAAGAATTGGATCTCTCTTTAGGCTATCAACAGTATTATTTAACGGAAGTATAAAATTAGACATGTTTATATTATACGAAAGGTAAAATCGACAAAAATCGAATGTTAAGATATCTGTGATGAATTACGTGACAAATTTGACAAAAGATAATCTTGCTGGAGAACGAATAGGCGTTTTTTTTGGAACATTTGCACCTTTACATGTTGGCCATCAAGCTGAAATATACAAGGCAGCTGCTTTAAACGACGGTGTGCTGGTAGTAACTTCCGGTTATACCGGAGATCGTGGCGAACAAATCGGTCTCCCTTTACAGAAACGTTTTCGTTACTTGCGTCAGGCTTTTGCCGATGAATGGCAGATTAAAGTTGACTATCTTAATGAAGATGGAATTCCAATGATGCCTGATGGCTGGGATGTTTGGCTTGATAAATTATTAGGAATTATTAAACGAAATATCGTTAATAAAAATGCGAAAATTACTTTTTATACTGGTGAACCGGATTATAAAAAGGAAATAGAAAAACGATTAGGCAAGAACCCACAGTTTTGTGTTTCTTTAATGGATCGAACAATTTTAAATATTTCGGCAACTAAAATACGAAAAGAACCTTTAAAATATTGGGATTATATCAATCGTGTTTTTCGTCGCCATTTTGTCCAAAAAGTTGTTGTTATGGGTTCTTCTAATTCCGGCAAATCAACTTTAATTAGACGACTGGCTCGTTCTGCCAATTCGCCTTTTTCGGATGATTTTGCGGCAATTTACCAAGAAGAATCAAATGTTGCTGATTCAGAAATGGACATCAAAGATTATTCAAATATTATTCAGGGGCAATATCAAGCTAATTCATCTGAAATTAATTCACCAGCAAACAATGGCTTGGCGATTTTTAATGGGGATGCTATTAGTTTACAGGCCTATTCAAATTTGCTATTGAATCCGGAAGAACGAATTCAATTAGAACATTTGTATAATACAATTATTTCAGCTGAGGAATTTGATTTGATTCTTGTGATTCCACCTTTTAGCGATCCGCGAAGAAAAGTTATTCGCTATACTGGGGCGGCAATCGATCCGATTGCTTATTATCAAGAACTGATTCGTTTGATCAACTTTTATGGCTTTTCCGATAAGATGGTTGTTTTGGATGCAAAAAATCAATCCGACGATCCAGCCGGTTATTATGCACGTTATTTGCAGGCCCTTGATGCGATTGAAAAGTACACTAGTTTTGATATTGAACACCATCGATAATTTTTTTAAATTGCTTTTATCCGGTTTTACATATTTTATCGATTTACAATTATTAGTTCTTACTCGTTAAAACCGCTACAATGTTCAAAGTATGAGAGAAGATTTTACAAATGAGATCGTTTCTAAATCCCTGAAAGATGCTGGTGTTTTATTAAAAGAGCCTTCTGGAATAAATCGTCAGTTTAGCGATTTACAATTTGATTCCCGCAAAGTTACAAAAAAAAAACACGCTTTTTGTCATTAAAGGTGCTTTTAAAATAGAATATTTAACAACTTCAATGCTTGATAAAATTTCCGGAATTGTGACAAGTCTGGAAACGAAAATCGATCTCCCAAATTTGCTGCAGTGGACAGTTTCTGATTCACAAATTGCTTTAGCCGTTTTAGCGGCAGATTTTTTTGGTCATCCGGAGAATAAATTAAAAATTCTTGGAATTACGGGCACAAAGGGAAAAACAAGTTCAACCTATATGGCATACAGTCTTTTAGACCGGCTCACCGAACATCGAACTGCGATGTTTTCAACGATCGATACTTTTTTAGGTGGGGGAATTAAATTTAAAAGTGAATTAACGACTCCTGAATCTTATGAACTCTTTTCCAATATGAAAAAGGCGCTTGATAATGGTAATAAGTATTTAGTGATGGAAGTTAGTTCGCAATCTTATCTGAAAAGCCGCGTTTTTGGAATTCATTTTAAAGTTGGCGCTTTTTTAAATATCAGCCCCGACCATATTGGTATTAATGAGCATCCAACCTTTGCTGATTATTTGGCGCACAAAAAAATGCTTGCGGAGAACTCGGATGTTTTTGTTTCGAATATAGATGATGCCCATGGCCAAGAATTTATTGATCATGCAAAATCTTTTGGTGCGAAAACAGTTTCTGTTTCTAAAAATAAAAGTGCTGATGTCAGTTTTCATATTGAAAAAGCTGATCTCGACAAATCGGTTTTTTATTTAACGGAAAATGGAAATAGCCATGAATTTTTATTGGACATTCCTGGTGTTTTCAATATTTATAATGCATCGGTTGCAATTGCCATGATTCGTGAAATCGGTTTTGAACCAGAGAAAGCCAAAGAGGCGTTGGCAGAATTACAAATTCCCGGTCGAATGGTAAAAATAAAGACTAAATTGCATGGCTTGATCATCGTTGATTATGCTCATAATGGTCAATCTGTCGCGACTTTATTAACTTTCTTGAAATCTCAACACAAGGAGGGCAGAATTATTATTGTTCTCGGATCTCCGGGAGACAAAGGCGAAGATCGTCGATCTCAATTTGGCGAGGTTATAAGTAAATTTGTCGATATTGCCTATTTAACAACTGATGATCCAGGTACCGAGGATCCACATCAAATAAACAATCAGATTAGAAAAGCGATTACTAATCCGAATGTCGAACTTCATGAAGAACTTGATCGCAGCAAAGCAATTCAAGCAGCAATTCAAGCAGCACATGCAGACGATTTGGTTATTTTGGCAGCAAAAGGAGAAGATTCCTTTCAAAAAACTAATCATGTTGACGTTCCTTATATTGGAGATAAAAGAGTTGCTCAACAATTTTTAGCTGAAATTGAAAAAATCTGATAAAATAGCACGGTTAAGGAGAAAATATGCCACTTAAACCAAATGAATTAGCTGAACAAAACTCAAAGTTTCGAATCGGTGATGTTTTGTTGGCGGAGCCTTACGGCGGCTTGCAACACCCCATTACTGGGCAAGTCGAAAGAATTTATGAAAATTCACTTTTAATTGAAATTACCGATAATCAAAAAGACGATCAAATAACTGTTACTGAAATGAATCATCGAGCTGTTGTACCGATGGATTCTGTTGAGATTATCAAACGTGGGCCAAAACCGAAACCAGCGGATAGCGACGGAAATAAAAAGTGATTGAAAATAATAAATAATGATACTTTAAGCCGCAATTGCGGTTTTTTAATTCGAAAGGCCTTGTATAATTAAATTTATGAATTTTACGCATATTATTGCAGAAAAAATTAATCAAACGTTAGAAAACTCGTTTGATTTAAATGAACTTGAGAAATTGGTTGAAAAACCCAAGGATCTCGGCAGAGGCGACTACGCCTTTCCTACTTTTTCCTTAGCCGGAAAAATTCATCAAGCTCCTCAGATGATTGCCTCTAAAATTGTCAATGGAATCGATCAGACTGCTTTTGCCAAAGTAAAAGCTGTTGGCCCTTACGTTAATTTTTTTATTAAACGAATTGAATTTACTAATCAGTTGTTAAAAGAGATCCTATCAAGTGATGATTTTGGCACAAATAATCAAGGTGCTGGTAAAAAAATTGTGATTGATATGTCTTCGCCTAATATTGCCAAACCGATGAGCATGGGACACTTGCGTTCAACTGTAATTGGCGAGGCAATTTCCAAGATCGCCAAAGCAAATGGTTACCGAACGATAAAAATAAACTTTCTTGGCGATTGGGGAACTCAGTTTGGATTAATGATTGCTGCCTACAAACTTTGGGGCAATGATGATTTAATTAATGAGAATCCGGTTGATGAATTAGTTAAACTTTATGTAAAAATCAATAAGGAATCAGAAACAGAACCATCATTAAAAGACTCTGGACGTGCTTGGTTTAAAAAATTGGAAGATGGTGATCCTGAAGCGGTTAAATTGTGGGATTGGTTTAAAACAGTTTCCTTAAAAGAGTTTCAAAAAGTTTACGATCGTTTAGGAGTCAGTTTCGATTCGATGAATGGTGAGGCTTTTTATAATGACAAGATGGAACCGGTAGTGGAAATGCTTGCTTCAAAAGGGCTTCTGACTGAGTCTCAAGGAGCTGAAATAGTTGATCTGCCTAATTTATTGCCAAATGATAATTATCCGATTGCAATGATTAAGCGTTCTGATGGAGCAACCCAATATATTACGCGAGATTTAGCTTCGGCTATTTATCGTCACGATGAATATGATTTTGCCAAGTCTTTGTATGTTGTCGGAGCCGAACAAAAAGACCATTTCGATCAGATGAAAGCGATTCTGAAATTAGCCGGTGATGACTGGGCTGATAACATCGAGCATATTGGTTTTGGCATGATTACAATGGACGGAAAAAAGATGTCGACTAGAAAAGGAAATATCGTTCCCTTAGTTGATGTTTTGGATACGGCTCGTCAATTGGCTGCTAAGCAAATTTCTGAGAAGAATCCAGGACTTAAGGATGCAGACCATGTTGCTGAAGAAGTTGGTGCTGGTGCGGTTGTTTTCAATGATTTACAAAAGGATCGAAATTTGTCAATTGATTTCAGTCTGGAAGACATTGTTCAATTTGAGGGTGATACTGGTCCTTATGTGCAGTATACTCATGCCCGAGCAATGAGTATTTTAAGGAAATCTGGACAGCAACTTGTTTCAAATACTGAAGTGAAATTTGTTGATGATGAGGCATGGCCGATTATTTCGAGATTATCTGTTTATCCAGAAACGATTAAACGTGCTTGGCAGCTCCGTGAACCAAGTGTCATTGCGAAATATTTATTGAGCTTAGCTCGTGATTTTAATTCATATTATGCACATACCAAGATCCTTGTTAAGGATGAAAAAATGAACTCGCGTTTGTCTTTGGTCCAAGGTATGTGCTACGTTTTGGAGAATGGTTTGAATCTATTGGGAGTTTCTGCACCTAACCAAATGTAATTTTGTTAAAAAAAAATCAAAAATTTAAGTTTTTTATTAAAAGATTCCAACTAGTCCGCTGGGTTATTTTGTTTTTTCTCGCGGTCTTTTTTGTTGGTTCAATCTATCTAATTGCTCAGGCCGAAATGGCTAATGTAGATAAATTGTCTCAACAATTGGCTAAACCGACAACTATTTATGACAAAAATGGGAAAAAAGCCGGTGAATTAGCTGATCAAAAAGGCACTCAGATCAGTTTGAAAAAGATCTCTCCAAATTTAAAGAATGCTGTTTTGTCAACTGAAGATCGGAATTTTTATCATGAATTTGGTTTTTCTATTAGTGGATATGCCCGTGCTTTGTGGCTATTTATTCGCAATAAAATAACTGGTCGGGATTATATTTCCGGTGGAGGATCTACGATTACTCAGCAATTGGCCAAGAATGCCTATCTTGGCCAGGAACAGACTTTTTCAAGAAAGTTTAAGGAACTTTATTTATCGATTGAGATCGAAAAAAATTATTCGAAAAATAAAATTCTCTCAATGTATCTCAATTCATCTTATTTTGGTCATAATATTTATGGTGTTGAGGATGCAGCTAAAGGATATTTTGGTGTTTCGGCAGCTAATCTTTCAGTTTCTCAAGCTGCTTCGATTGCCGGTATGCTGGCTAATCCGACTCTTTACGATCCGACGAAATATTTGAAGTATGCAACTTCAAGACGCAATACGGTCCTGCAGAATATGGTTGCCAATGACAAACTGAGTCAAAAAAAAGCCACGACTATCGAGAAAACAAAGGTGGTTGCAAAAACACCCAATATAAGTCAAAAAACCAATTATCAGTATCCCTGGTTTTTTGACGCTGTGATTGATGAAGCGATCAGCAAATATCATTTGACCGAAACGGAAATCATGAATCGTGGATATAAGATATATACCACGCTTGATCAAAAAGATCAAAAAGATCTGCAGAAGGATTACGACAATAAATATCTTTTTCCAGTTGAGGATGATCAGTCTGCTTCGATTGCTCTGAACGCAAAAACGGGTGGAGTACTAGCTGTGATTGGCGGCCGCGGGAAACACGTTTTTAGAGGTTTTAATCGGGCAATCCAGGCCAGACGTTCGCCTGGATCCTTGATCAAGCCCTTAGTCGTTTATGCGCCGGCCTTAAGTCGGGGATACAGCAGTACGAGTACCTTTCCGAATACACCGATAACTTTTGCTGGGAACTATCGTCCAACAAATGCTTTAGGATATGAATCGAGTAAGGTTGATATGGCGACCGCTATTGCAGACTCTTATAATATCCCTGCTGTTTATTTGTTAGACAAAATTGGAGTTAAGACAGGCTATGAATATGCTAAAAAATTTGATCTTCCAGTAGAAAAATCTGATGAAAATCTCGCGCTGGCTCTTGGCGGGATGAAAGAAGGTGTTTCACCTCAGGAAATGGCTCAAGCTTACACAGCTTTTGCAAATAACGGAAAGATGTCAAGCGCACATTATATCACCAAGATTGTTGATGCGACTGGGACTGTGATTGTTAACCGCCCGGATGTGTCTCAAAAACAGGTTATTTCAAAAAAAGTTGCAAACGAAATGACTACTATGATGTTTGGTGTTTATAAAACTGGTACTGGAATTACAGCTGCGCCAAGCGGCTATAAAGTTGCCGGAAAAACAGGGACGACACAGGATGTTGACAATTCCAGTATTCAATATGCCTCAAAGGATTTATGGGCAGTTGCCTACACACCTGATCTAGTAGTTGCTTCCTGGCAGGGTTATGACGTTTCAACAGCCGGAAAAACGTTGCCGACTCATATTGGCGAATCCTTGGGTCCACTTTTTAAAGTCCAAACTGAACAATTAATTGCCAATTCACCACAGACGGCTTTTGGCAGTCAATCAAGTAAAAAAGAAAGCAGTTCAAACTGGTTTGATAAGTTAAAAAAATTATTTAGTAATGCAGGGAAAACAGGTAAAAGTGTTGCTAATCAGTTAGCGGGTATTAAAGAGAAAATTTCCAACAGTTGGAATAGTTTATCTGATTTCATTCAAGAACATTTAAAGCAGTAATCACGTTGATGCTTTGATAAAATTGATGAGACAGGAGATAATATGACAACATTATTTGATCAAGCTAAATTAATGGCAAGGGAATTACAAGATTCCGATGAGTTCAAACAACTTTCGGCTGCTTTGGCAAAAGTGAAGGCTGATCAGGAAGCAAGCAGTGCTTTTCATGATTTTCAGATAGCCCAAAAAGAAATTCAGGAACTTCAGTCCAAAGGTGAGGAACCAAAACCCGAACAAATCCAGCAATGGCAGAACACTGCTCAAAAAGCTCAACAGCTTCAACCAATCAAGGATTTGAGTGTTATTGAACAAAATTTAAATAATATGCTTGGCGAAGTTAATGAAATTATCACCGCGCCGCTTAACGAGCTTTATTTGAATAATTAAAAGGAATTAAAATCCGGCATATCCGGTTTTCATAATCGAGGAAAAATGAAATTTATTCACGCAGCAGATATTCATTTAGGCAATCCAATTAGTGGAATTGATCGAAAAATAAATCTTCCGGAAGAAGTTAAAAAACAAATCGCTCTGGCAACATTTACAGCTTTTTCTAACGTTATCAAGTTAGCTGTAGATCGGCATGTTGATTTCGTTCTTTTCCCAGGCGATCTTTTTGATTCGAGTCAGCAAAGCGCTTATCTTTATAATTTTTTGAATCAACAATTTCAAAATTTAAAAGAAGCTGGAATTGAAGCCTTTATATCTTTCGGTAACCATGATTTTCAATCAAATGTCGAAAATGATTTTATCTGGCCTGAAAATGTTCATGCTTTTCCAAAGTCTAAAGCGAAAACTTTTTTTCATGATTCTTGGGATGGAAAACGAGTTGCGATAACCGGTACAAGTTTTGCTGTTCGTAATCCACAGGAAAGCCTTGTGCCATTATATCCAAGCCGCGATCAGTCGGCCACTTATCAAATTGGTATGTATCACGGAAACCAAGGAAATTCATCAACGAACAATTATGCACCCTTTTCGATTGGCGATCTACAAGCTTTGAATTATGATTATTGGGCTTTAGGACATATCCACGTTCGCCAGGTACTTTCCAAAAATCCGGCTATTGTTTATTCCGGAGACCCTCAGGGTCTTGATTTAACCGAAACTGGTGAAAAGGGTGTTTATTTTGTCAGTGATGAGAACCAGCAAGGTGGTTTGAGCGCTGAGTTTGTTGCTTGCAGCAGTTTTGTGTTTAATAATTTTGAGTTATCGATTAATGATCAAAGCGCGATTTCAAATATTTCCGATTTGATTGTTAAAGAATTATCGAGCTTGGATCATAAAAAAATGAGCTTAAATACGATTCGAATTAATTTATCGGCATCGCTTCCAGAAAAAATTCTTGATCAATTAACTGATACAAGTTTTTTGGACTTAATTAATTCAAAAACTCTTAAGGAAAAACAGTTTTTGATCAAAATAGATTTAAGTATTAACCAAAAAAGGGATAATTTTAATCAGTTAGACGAACAATATTGGCAGGCAGCCAAAAATGATGTTTTTGACGATCAAAGTTTTGACCAGGCTTTGCTTAGAACGTTTAATTCCAATCAACAGTTTGTGATTCAGCACTTTACTGATCCAAGCATCCAGGCAAACTTAATGTCAAAAGCCGAACAGCTAATTTCAGAAAGGATAAGTTGATGGAAATTAAAAGAATTCATATTTCTGGTTTTGGCAAATTTTCAAACTTTAACTTGGATTTTAAAGATGATTTACAGGTTATTTATGGCCAAAACGAAGCTGGTAAATCAACGCTTCGCCAATTTATTACGGGAATTTTGTTTGGCTTTGCCCAAAATAAAAAACAAGGCAGCAATTTATATGAACCCCGGAATGGATCTCAATACGGCGGCGATCTTATTTTTGAAAAAGACGGTAATTTATGGGACATATCCCGTCTTGGCCGAACTCAGTCAAAGCTCGAAATTACTGATCGAAACGGTAATCACATTAATAATCCTGAAGTTTTCCTAAACGACTTATTGGCTCCTTTTAGTCAGGACAGTTTCGAAGATATTTTTTCTTTTGACCAAGAGCAATTAAACGAAATTCGAAGTTTGTCCGGAAAAGAACTTTCTGACCGCTTACTTAGTTTTTCTGTAGTTAATGCCGACCGGTGGCAATCTCTCAGTAAGGAATTGGATAAGAATGCCAGTGTTATGTTTGGACTTACAAAAACTTCTAAACGACCAATTAATCAATTACTGTCCGAACATCAGCAGATTTCTAATCAGTTACATTCGATGGGACATGAACTAATCAACTATCGTCGTAGTTCTCAACAAAAAAAGTCGACTTTGAAACGAATTGCTGAATTGGATTCGCAATTACATAATTTAAAAAAACAAACGGATGAATTTTCTAAGCTGATTGAATTATCTGGTCTTTTTAATCGCAAAGAAAGAATTTTGGTGCCGAAGACCAATAGTCGTTTTTCCGATCAACAGATCAGCAATTTAACTGATGATATAGAACAAAGGGTTGAAAAACTTCAAAGCCAAATTAAAGGAATAAATCCGGACAAGAGCGAAAACAAATCAACTGTTATTGCTGAAAATCCACTATTGACGATTTACAAAAACAATCGTACCGATGTTGATTTACTTGAGAAATCGATTCCCAACCTGATTGCCGAAAATAATTTATACGATCAAAATGATAATCAAATTAAAAACATTTCAAATCGATTAAGCGAGTTGCAGAATGATTTAAAAACTAAATTTGGCGATCGAATTCCAAAGGCATTGCCTCAAGGGGTTTCAATTCAACCAAGTAGATCAATTACGGTGTTTTTTATTATCGGAGTTATCTTAATACTTTTGGGAATTTTCGGGATTGTTAAAGGTTTCTTGACCCCAACATTTCCTTATCCTTTTTGGGTTTGTGGTGCCGGTGTTCTATTTATTGGTGGATTGCTTGCTCTTTTTGAAAGGCCAAAAAAGCAGTCAATTAATTTTTCTCAATATGGTTATTCCAATCAAGTAAGTTTAGATACTATTATTGATTCACAAAATCATTTGCAGGAATATCACCAGAAAATTGATCAATTCCAACAACTACAAAATCAAAAACAATCACACTTTTCTAAAATTAATTCAATTCTTAAATTAGCAAACTCTCTTCGTGAATTTTTGCCATCTGCTAAACAGGATCACGATGCTTTAATTGACCAAATTCAGGTACTTCTGAATGAAATTAAAGACGAAAGACAATCAGCCTTATTATCAAAAGAACAAAAAAAGTTGGTTGATGAAAATCGTCAACAACAAATTGGTCATTTGCAGAATTTAAAAAATGAGCAGCAGCAGATTTTTAATTATCTAAAGGTTAATGATTATCAAAATTTCCAGTATCTTCAAGCCGAAAAAATTAAAAATAAGCAGAGACTTAATCAACTCGAAAGTATTAATCAGCTTTTAACCCCGGAAAAAGAAAAACAAATTAAAGGACTTGGCGGAGTTGAAGAAATTACCAAAAAGAAACAGGCTCTGAAAGTTCGAATCGATAGTCTAGAACAAGAAATTAAACAGGAAAATCAACAACTGCTAAAGCTAAATGCTACTTTACTGAACGCCAGCTCCGATACGGACTATCAGACCAAATTACAACAGCAATCTGATCTGGAGACTGATATAAATAATGATTTGACTGATTATTTTGCTAATAAGTTGGCTTCCAGCTGGATTAATGAAAGTCTTTATCAGATTAGTCATAAACGTATGCCGGAGATAAGATCGAATGCAGAACATTATTTTGCCGAACTAACTGAAAATAAATATGTAAGTATTATTTTTGGTGATGATTCCTTGCTAGTGGCAAATCAACAGGGAGAAAAATTTTATTCCTACGAACTTTCCAAGGGCAGTTCCGAACAGTTGTATGTTTCTTTGCGGCTGGCTTTTGCTGAATCTGTTGCTGAAAAAAATTCTTTGCCATTCTTGATCGATGATAGTTTTGTCAATTTTGACATCGAACGAAAAGGCATTATGGACAACATTTTGCACCGTCTGGCTGAAAAATATCAAATCATATACTTTACAGCTAATCCGGATCGAAATTTCTCTCAAAGCAATATTATTAATTTAGGGGAGGTTGCCAATGCTTAATGAACATCAAAAAGGTGAAAATTATAGTATTTATCTTTTAATTAAGTCGGCTGAGAAACGAATGACTAGCAAGAGTTCTCCTTATATTCGTTTGACTTTAACTGACCGGTCCGGCGAAATTCAAGCTAATCTTTGGGATGCAAGTGATGATGACGTTGCTAATTATGTTCCGGGAAAAGTCGTTTATCTAAATGTTTTGCAGGATGAATACCAATCCAAACCACAATTGAAAATTCAAGAGATCAGGTTAGCTAATGAAACCGAACCAAGCGATCCATCTTTGTATGAAATTAGCTCGCCGGTCTCCAAAAAAGAATTACAGTCGCAAATTAATGATCTTTTGTTTCAAATTACTAATCCAACTTGGAACCGAATTGTTCGCAACGTTTTAAATAAATACGCTGACAAATATTATGAATATCCGGCAGCTGAAAAAATCCATCATGCTTATCGTGGTGGATTAGCGTTTCATTCACTTTCAATTGCTAAATTAGCGTTAGCAGTTTCAGATTTATACCCTCAGATCAATCGATCGCTGTTATTGGCTGGTGCTTTATTGCATGATATTGGTAAAACAAAAGAACTTTCAGGTCCGGTCGGGACGGAATATACTACCGAAGGACAATTACTTGGGCATATTGTAATTGGCGACGAAATTATTGTTCAAGCTGCAGAAGAACTTGGTTTTGATTTGGATTCTGAAGATATGCTTATATTAAGACATTTGATTTTGAGTCATCATAATAAACTGGAATTCGGTTCCCCGGTTCAACCAAAAGAATTAGAAGCTTATGTTTTATCAAAATTAGATGATCTTGACTCGCATATACAATTGATTACAACTGCTATTGACAAAACTTCTGCCGGCGATTTTTCGGAAAAAATTTTTGCTGCCGATAATCAACCTTATTATCGTCTGAAAACTGATTTATCAGAAAAAAGCGATCAAAATAACAATTAACAGACAAATCAGTTGAGTTGATTGTTACAATAAAACTCAATGCAAGGGATTTACGAACCAACTTATCGTGTTAGAAAGGCTTGGGGTATCAGCCCCCGGGCACTTAAATTACATGGAATTACGACTGTACTGGCCGATTTGGATAATACACTGGTTGCTTGGAACAAGCCAGAAGGTGGAGATGATTTTTTCGCGTGGCATAAGAAATTATCGAACGCCAAAATAAATTTGATAGTTGTTTCAAATAATTCAACAGGGAGAGTAAGAAAGGCTGTTAAGGCTTTAGGAGTTCCTTTTGAGGCTTGGTCGTTAAAACCACTTCCGAGAGGAATTAAAAAAACTCTTCGGGATTTTAATTTGTCAAAGGATGAAGTGATCATGATTGGTGATCAAATTATGACTGATATTGTTGCAGCTAACTTGGCCGGAGTCAGAAGTGTACTGGTTAAACCACTAATCGAGACAGATGGTTTTCCAACCAGAATTAATCGACATTTTGCTAAATTTGTTACAAAAAATAAAAAGGAAAATTGGGAGGACGACATAGTTGACCCTAAATGAAGATCAGGTTACACAATTATTAAATGAAGGAATTGTTTGTATTGGCTGTGGTGCGACCTTTCAATCTACTAAAAAGGGTGTTCCCGGTTATTTGAACGAGCACAAACTCCGTGGCTATTTAAGTTCGTTAAATTCAGTCGATGATCCGATCGACTTGCTTTGTGAACGCTGTTTTAAATTGAAAAATTATAATCAAATAGAACCTGTTCCTTTTGATTCGGATCATTTTCAAAAAATATTAACTTCTATATCGGATAAAAAAGCACTGGTTTTATATCTTGTGGATCTTTTTGATGTTGGCGGGTCAATGATTAATGGACTGACTCGTTTTATTGGTAACAATCCGGTAGTTTTGATAGGTAATAAATTTGATATTTTGCCCAAATCTGTTAAAAAGAATAAAATCGCTAATTGGTTGTCAAAAGAGGCTAAAAATGAAGGTATTAAAGTTTTAAAAACCGTTGTCTTATCAGCTGATAAAGGGGACACAGGTGAATATTTGCTGGAAGAGATTTCTGCTTATATCGATATGTATGAAGAAATCTTCGTTGTTGGTGTTACTAATGTTGGAAAATCAACTTTAATTAATCAAATTATTAAACAAATATCTGGCCGTGGTTCAGTTATTACTACTTCGCGTTTTCCTGGAACAACGCTTGATAAAATTGAAATACCTTTGACGGAAAAAACACGAATAATTGACACTCCAGGAATTATTCATGATTCTCAAATGGCACATTTTGTAAATTCGAAGGATTTTAAATACTTGCTTCCGAATAAAGAGGTGAAAGCAAGGACTTTTCAATTACAAAAAGACCAAGCCATTTTTCTTGGTGGACTCGGATGGATTGATTTTTTGAATAAAACAAAAATTTCTATGACGGCTTATTTTGAAAATAATCTCGAACTGCACCGTGGAAAAATTGAAAATGCTGAAAAATTATTCAATTCGCAAGCTGGAAAACTACTTAAACCAACTGTTTTAGAAGAATATCGGACAATTGAAAAAAAAGAAATTAAATTAAAAGCTAATCAGGATTTTGCAATTTCTGGGTTGGGGTGGTTCACTTTTCATGATTCAGTCCCAATTTGTTTTCATTTACCAAAAGGTTTGGCCTTTTCCGTCCGTCAAGCTGAAATTTAGATAGAATAAAGGCAATGGAAATTTTATCAGGTAAACAAAAAAGGTATTTGCGGGCACAAGGCAATCAACTGCCGGCGATTTTTAGTGTTGGAAAAAATGGTTTAACGAAAGTTTGGTTGGGCCAGGTGTTGGATGCTCTAAGAGTTCACGAACTAATTAAAGTTAGTTTGCAGCAAAGCGCTGCTGCTGATATTGATACAGCAATTACATTCATACAAAAGAATTCTCAGATTACGATTGCGCAAAAAATTGGTCATACACTTCTTTTATATTTGCCATCATCGAATCCTGATTATCAAAAAATTTCAGTTGAGGTGAATGAACTTGCTCACTAGTCTTTCTTCTATGAAAACCTTTGTTCAACCAAAGACGGCTTTGGATGGCCAAAAAGAAAAACATCGAATCGGTATCTTTGGCGGTACTTTTAATCCGATTCACAATGGGCAATTGATAGCTGCTGAGCAAATTTGCAATCAATTGGGACTTGATAAGGTTTATTTTATGCCGGATGCAATGCCTTTTGGTGGAACTCATGAAAACGCTGTTGAGCCGTCTGCTAGGGCTGAGATGATTAGATTGGCGATTCGTGGGAATTCAAAGTTTGGCATTGAATTAGCACCAATTCACGATGGTGGACAGCAGTCGACGTATAGTGTTTTGAAGAAAATATCATCAAAACATCCAGAAAACGAATATTATTTGATTTTGGGAGCACATCTGGTCCGCCAAATAAGTAGTTGGGATAATGTTTCTGCTCTGACGAAACTGGTTCATTTAGTTGCAATTGAAGAACCGGGAGTAACGCACGGTTCTGATTTCGAAGCAATCTGGACATATGTTAATTGGCTAAATATTTCTTCTTCCGATATACGTTCTCATTTGAGAACTCGCCAATCGGTTCGCTATTTGATACCGGATGCTGTTGCGGCATATATAGCCGAATACGGTTTATATCAAGGGAGGTTTTCCTAATGACTTATCCAAAATATGATTACTTGTATCCTTTAGTGAAGGCTGCACTTTCTCGAGAACGTTTTGAACATGTTGTTCGAACAGGCGAATATGCCGTTCATCTTGCTGAATTAAACAATTATGATCCAAATAAGGCCCAGATCGGAGGTTTAATTCATGATTATGCTAAAGAAAGGACTACAGCTGATTTTTTGGCTGAAATTGATAAAAAGCATTTGGACCCCGATTTAAAGAACTGGGATAGTTCAATTTGGCATGGTATTGTTGGAGCTGAATTTGCTAAAGATGAACTTGGGATTGACGATGAAGAATTATTAAACTCAATTCGTCGTCATACGACAGCGGATATCGAGATGACCACTCTGGACAAAATTGTCTATATGTCGGATTTTTTGGAACTTGGTCGAAATTTTTCTGATACAGATGTTGCTCGTGATGTTACTGACCAGGCTTTGAACGATGGTGTTGCTTGGCAACTGCAATTTTCGGTTACACGTTTGGTTAGAAATCAACGGGCAATTTATCCAAAAACGATTTACGCATACAATCATTGGGTTGGAGGAAAATAAATAAGTGGAAAGCAAAGAATTATTAGAAAAAATTGTTCAAATTGCCGATGGCAAAAAAGCTGAACAATTGGTTGCCCTAGATATTCGTGATCTATCAATTATTTCTGATTACTTTCTGATTGCCAGTGCTGATACCGGTCGTCAGGTTCAAGCAATTGCCGAGGAAATTATTGATCAACTTCATAAAAAAGATATTTCAGCATCGCATATTGAGGGCTTAGGCGAGGCTGATTGGGTTTTGTTGGATTATGGCGACGTAGTTGTCCATTTATTCACAACTGAGAAACGCGATTATTATAAACTTGAACATTTGTGGAGCGAAGCAAAAATGATTGATGTTTCTGACTGGATTACTGCGGAATTTTGATTAATGAATCCTAATTATTCGATTTTTGCAGAATTGTATGATAAACTTTTTGACCCGGATATGTATCTTGATTGGAATAGCTTCGTTCAAACCAATAGTTCCAAGAATCGGATATTAGATTTGGCTGGCGGTTCAGGACAACTGGCTGTCTTACTGGCTAAGTCGGGGTATCAGGTATCAATTTTGGATTTGTCAAATCAAATGTTGACTTTGGCGGAACAACGTGCCGAAAGAAATAATTTTAGCTTTGATTTATTTCAGGCCGATATGACTCAAAACTGGCAATTAAATGAGAGTTTTCCTTTGATTACTTGTTTTGCTGACTCTTTAAATTATCTTTCAAATATCAAAGAGATGAAAAAAACTTTTTTCGAGGTATTCAGTCATTTAGAAAAAGGTGGTAAATTCCTTTTTGATGTCATCACACCTTATCAGGTCAATGTCGTTTACAAGAATTATATGTATAATAATGACGATGATCCTGAAAAAATTTTTATGTGGACAAGTTTTCCTGGAAATATAAAAAATTCCGTTGATCATGATTTAAAGTTTTTTGTTTACCAAGAGGAAATTAATGCCTTTAAAATGGTTCGTGAGATTCATCATGAGCGGACCTATCCGCTTGAAGAATATCTTTCTTTACTTAAAGAAATAGGTTTTCGAAATATTCATTTGTCTTCTAATTTTGGCAGGGGTGAAATGAATAAAAGAACCACACGGGCATTTTTTGTTGCGGAGAAGCAATGAAAGCAACTGGATTGATAACTGAATATAACCCTTTTCATAATGGCCATTTATATCATTTGAAAAAAGCTCAAGAATTGACGAAAGCCGATGTGACAATTGTTTTGATGTCTGGTAATTGGGTTCAACGTGGTTTACCGGCGATTACCGATAAATGGCAAAGGGCTCAGGCTGCGATTGCTGCTGGAGCAGATTTGGTTTTTGAACTTCCTTTTTACTATGCAGTGCAAGCAGGGGAGATTTTTGCACAAGGGGCTGTCCGTCTGCTTTCAGATTTACAAGTTTCTTCAATTGTATGTGGTTCGGAACACGCTGATATTAATTTCATTGATTTGGCGGAATGCGAACCTGATATTTCAGGAGATTCTAATTTCGATAAAAAAAATCGCACATTTGCTAGTAATTATGCAGCGGCACTTGAAGAAAAAACGGGTTTTTATCTTGAAAATGCCAATGATATCCTGGCTTTTAGCTATGCTAAAGCAATTTTTAATCAAAATTTAAAAGAAAAAATAAAGTTACAAACAATTTCACGGGTTTCTGCAGATTATCACGATCGATTTTTAAATAATGGTGAAATTGCTTCGGCAACTGCGATCCGAAATGCTTTATCGGAAGGGCAAAAGGTTGATTCTTACACACAAATGAAGGATTTACAATATACCGACTATGAAACAAGACTGTTTCAACTTTTGAAATATCGTTTATCGACAGATGGCTTGGGTCAAATTAGATCGGTTTATCAAGTAAACGAGGGTATGGAGTATTTAATTAAGCAAGCGATTGAAAAAAATCCGTCGAATTTTGGCGAATTACTTGCTTTGATCAAGTCAAAGCGATATACTTTTGCGCGTTTGCATAGAGTATTGGTGTACATATTGCTGAACATTAAAGTTGATCAAATGAGCTTGGCAATGCAAAACCCATACCATCGTTTACTGGGGTTTACAGCAAAAGGAAGACAATATTTGCATGAGAAAAAAGGTCAATTTAACTTTCCGACAATTAGTCATGTTGATCAGAAAATAGCTAATAAATCATTAGTAATCGATTATAAGGCCGGTTTGGTTTATAACCAGATTATGGGCTTTAAAAGTTCACAGGATATTAGAAGGACGCCAATTCAGGAATGAAATATTTGGTTCAACAATTACGGAAATATCAAAAAACACCGCTGCTGATCGATGAAACAATTGATTTGTCTGCTCCGGCTCGCGAAAATTTTTTCGATCGTTTGTTAGACTTAAAGCCTCTTCATGTTACTGGCGAAATTAGTTATGGAAGAAATGACCAAATTTCTGTTGCTTTAAAGATTAAAGGGATAGCTGTTTTGCCTTCGGCACGTAGTTTTAATCCGGTTCAATATTCTTTTGAGATGCCGATGAATGAGCTTTATGTTCAGGACCAGGAGACACTTGATACATTTGCACAAACGGAACAAGTGTTTCTGATTGAAAGAAATCAATTGGATTTGGATGCTGCTATTTTGGAAAATATTATTACTGAATTGCCAATTGCCGTCTATACTAACGAAGAATTAAAGGAAAAACCTGTTTCTGGTAAAGGTTGGAAATTAATTGATGAAGAAGATTACGTTGAACCTGAAAGTCAAGATCACAAGGAAACAACACAAAACCTTGGTGATTTCTTTCCAGACAACAATGAAGACAGGTAGAATATTATCTTATGAGTAAAGAAAAAGCGAGTGCATGGCAATCTGTTAGACGATTAATTATATTTGTCTTGATTGCCTTGGAAATTTTATTAATGACTGGTGGCTACACAAAAACTGGTCGTACTTGGTTGTGGATTGGCCAATATATGGTTGTCTTTATGAAATGGATGGCAAATGACGTTTTTAAGTCAACTAATGGTATTGGTTTTGCGATTATTGCAATAACCGCTGTTATTAGAATTGTTCTATTTCCGATTATGTTTGATCAGCAAAGGAAAGCAACTATTCAATCGGAAAAAATGGCAATGCTTCAACCACAATTGACAAAGGTTCAAGCTGCCATGAAGACAGCTGAGACTCAAGAAGAAAAAGTTGCCGTAAATACGGCGATGATGTCTGTATACCGAGAAAATAATGTTTCGATGATTGGCGGGGTTAATTTTCTATCAATGTTGATTCAATTACCGATTATTTCTAGTTTGTATACAGCTATCCGCTTATCAACCAGTATTTTAAAAGTTGATCATATCGATCCAGCGAATTACAATACTTCCTTTTTGCTAAATGGATCCCATTTCTTTGGTATCGCATTATATAAGCCCTCTATAACGATTGCTATTATTGCTGGAATTTTTTATGTTGCTCAATCTTGGTTTATGCTGAAAACAACTCCTGAAGCCCAAAGAAAGCAAATGCAGACAATGATTTGGTTTACACCGATCATGATGTTCTTTTTTGCAATTTTCCAATCCGCGGCTTTGGGACTTTATTTCGTTGTTGGTGGATTTTTCGTCTTAATTCAAACTTTGATACTGCTTAAAATTCGTCCAAAATTGCAGGCAAAAATTCGAAAAGAATTTAAGGTTAAAAATGTTGTTGATGATTTGCTAGCTAAAGCGACGAGTAATTCCAGCCAAGGAGAACTTGTCAAAGATATTACAACTGATGTGTCAACTGATGTTCCAATGAAAAAAGTTGATAAAAAAAATAACGCCCATAGGCGCAACGCTGGAAAACAGCAAAGGAAACCAAAAATATAATGGAAATTATTACTTCAAATCAAAATTCAAGAGTTAAAACTTGGACTAGTCTGCAAACATTAAAAGGCCGCGAAAAATCTGGAACTTATATGCTTGATGGCTGGCACCTGGTTCAAGAAGCTTTGAATCAAGCAGCACCCATTCAAGCTGTAATTGCTACTGAAGAACAGATGGACCAGCACCTGATCGATGTTCCTCAAGGCGTACCTGCTTTTCAAGTAACTGAGGAAGTTGCTCGCCATATTGCCAAAACCAATACTCCGCAGGGGATTTTTGCCCAAACAAGCCTTCCGAATAATTCTTTTGATCCTAAATACATTCATAATGGTTCCTGGCTTCTTTTAGATAGGATACAAGATCCGGGAAATGTTGGTACTTTGATTAGAACGGCTGATGCTGCTGGTTTTTCAGGTGTGGCTTTATCGAATGAATCTGCTGATCCTTTCAATCCGAAAGTTGTGCGGGCAATGCAAGGTAGTCAATTTCATTTAAAAGTGGTTAAAGAAGTTGATTTAAATGATTGGGTTGAAAAACTTGAAGAGAATGATTATAACGTTTATGGTAGTACGTTATCGGAAGATTCAGTTGACTATAAAACAGTTGTTCCGGAAAAGAATTTTGCTTTAATTTTAGGTAATGAAGGACAAGGAATTGATCCACAAATTCAAGCTAAAACTAGTGAAAATTTGCATATTAATTTCTTAGGTAAAGCTGAATCATTAAACGTTGCTGTAGCGGGCGGAATCTTAATGTTTGCATTAAATTGATTTTCCTAATAATATGTAAGTATGGCTGAGAGATTAGAGTTCACAGAATCGGCGTTTGAAATCTTGGGAAGAAAGTGGAATGGGCTAATTATCCAGTCTTTATTGGATAGTGATCATGGTTCTCTTCATTTTGCTGAATTGTCAAGGAGCGTGCATGCTTGTAGCGACCGTGTCCTAACAGTTAGGTTGAAAGAGTTGGAAGACGCTGGTATCATTAAACGTGTTTGTTGTCCCGATAATGGAAAACTGGGCTATCGTTTAACGAACAAGGGTAGTTCAATGCGACCGTTAATGTCGGAAATTTCTCGTTGGGCTGCTGAAAATATTTAAAAATTTGTGGAAGATTAGTAGGCTGTGATGTTGTAAGCGAACCGGAATTGGTGGAAGCCGGTAACAGTAAAAGCTGAATTTCACTTCTAATTATTCTAGTTAATCGCTAGCGGTTGGCTCCGTTATTGGCTTTAAGAGTTAGGAAGCTTTTTTGTTTCCTATAAATTTGGGTGGTAACACGATGAAATCGTCCCTGGTGCGTTTGCACGAGGGATTTTTTTATTAGTCAGGAAAAAAGATGGATATTAAGGACGAATTAGAAGAATTAAAGAAGAAGGTTTCAATTGATATCGATAAATCGAATAATGTTGATTTGGTTGAAAATATTCGTGTGCATTTGCTTGGAAAAAAGGGTGATTTAACCAAAATTCTCAAGGGATTAAAGGATTTAAGTCCTCGTGAAAAACCAGTAATTGGACAAATGGCAAATCAAATTCGGACTCAATTGGAGACGAAAATTTCTCAAAAGAAGCGCATTCTTGAAGAAAACAAGTTGGATACACAGTTGACTTCTGAAAAAATCGACGTGACTTTGCCGGGCGAAACTTTTCAAATTGGTACGAAACATGTTTTGCAGCAAATTCAAGATCAGATCGAGGATCATTTTCTAAGCCAGGGATACCAGGTAATGTATGGTCGAGAGATTGAAACAGATCAATATAATTTTGAGAGAATGAATTTGCCCAAAGACCATCCTGCTCGTGATATGCAGGATACTTTTTATCTCACACCAAATGTACTTTTGAGAACACAGACTTCGGCCATGCAGGCTCGAGCAATGGACAAACATGATTTTTCGACCGGACCATTAAAAATGATTAGTCCTGGAAAAGTCTACCGACGTGATAATGACGATGCAACTCATTCTCATCAGTTCCATCAAATTGAGGGATTGGTAGTTGGTAAAAAAATTACTTTGGCTGATTTAAAGGGAACTCTGCAAACTTTAACGGATGAATTATTTGGCAAGGGCCACGCAATGCGTTTTCGTCAGAGTTATTTTCCTTTTACCGAACCTAGTTTGGAAGTGGACATCAGTTGGAACACAGTGGACAAAAATACCGCTTCAGAAGACATAGAGTGGATTGAAGTCCTTGGTGCCGGAATGGTCCATCCAAACGTCTTAAAAATGGCTAATATCGATCCGGAAGAGTACTCCGGTTTTGCTTTTGGTTTAGGTCCGGATCGTTTTGCGATGATCAAATATAGTATTGACGATATTCGTAATTTTTATTTGGATGATTTGCGATTTTTGAAGCAATTCTGTCAGGTGGGTGAATAATGAAGGTTTCTGTTAATTGGATTAAAGAATATATGCCGGATTTTCCGGTTAATGATGAGACTGATGCTCAAAAAGTATCGGACAAATTGGCTTTAACGTCTACCGAAGTTGCGGAAAATGGTTATCAAATTCCTCAATCGAGTAATTTGGTTGTTGGCAAGGTCTTAGACATTAGAACAATTGAGAATTCGAGTCATTTAAAAATTGCAATTATAAATGTTGGCAAAAGAGATTATCAAATTGTTACAGGGGCACCAAACATTGCAAAAAGTCAGTTGGTTGTTTTGGCATTGCCTGGAGCATTTTTGCCTAATGGTAAAAAAATTGAAACAACAACTCTTGATGGAGAAATTAGTCAAGGAATGTTGGTTTCATTACAGGAAATTGGTTTTGACGATTCGATTGCACCAAAAAAACACGAAGCCGGAATTTACGTTTTTCCTAAGGACAACGATGTTCAAGTGGGAGATGATGCGGTCGAAGCGCTCGGAATTGACGATTTAATGATCGATACGGAATTGACCGCTAATCGTGGTGACATGCTTTCGATCAGAGGAAATTTATATGAATTCTCTGCACTTTTAGAGAAAGATTTTAAGTTTCCAGAGTTAAAACTTCAGGAAAGCGGCGAAACATCTAAATCACAAATTTCAGTTAATGTTGACTCAAAACTGGCCGGTCGTTATTATCTCAGAATTATTAACAACGTAAAAGTTGAAGAGAGCCCTTTATGGCTTCAACGCCGTTTGTGGAATTCAGGCCTGCGTCCGATCAATAACTTGGTTGATGTCACAAATTACATCATGCTTTTATTTGGACAGCCAATGCATGTTTTTGATTTAAATAGGCTGAAGTATAAAAATATAAAGGTCTCTTTATCAAAAGATGAAAAGTTCAAGACGTTAGATGGGCAAATACGCCAGCTTAAGGCTGGAGAGGATATTGTCGTTTACGATGGCGAAGATCCTCAGATGCTTGCGGGTGTCATGGGCGGTACTCAGTCAGAAGTTACTCAACAGACTACGGATGTTGTTTTGGAATCAGCCGTTTTCGATCCAATTTTAATTCGTAAAACTGCTCGGCGCTTTAATTTACATTCACAAGCCAGTCAACGATTCGAACGGGAAATCGATATCAGCAATTCTAAGACAGCGTTGGATTATGCAGCCGCTTTACTTCAAGACGTTGCTGGAGGTCAAGTCGCCAAAGGTGTTATTTCCGGCTTGAATAAAGAATCATCCGAGAAAAAAATTAAAATTTCTCTCTCAGATATTAACGATAATTTAGGGACTAATGTCAAACTTTCTGAAGTTGAAAATATCTGGAAGCGTCTGAATTTTGAGTACGATTTATCTGGCGAAAAATTTGTCGTCTTAATTCCTCAACGTCGACCGGATATCACTATTAAGGCCGATTTGATCGAGGAATTCGTTCGAATTTATGGATATGAAAAAATTCCAGCGCGTTTACCACAAGCAGTTAACAAGCAATCCGGCCTGACTGTCGATGAAAAACTTGATCGGGCAATTAGAAACGTTCTACTTGGTCTTGGTCTTAATCAAGCAATTTCTTATTCATTAACTGATCCGGAAGTTGCTAGAACATTCGTTCTTGAAGAGGGTCGTGAAGTTTCTTTATCTCATCCAATGAGCCAGGAACATTCGGTAATGCGCCGATCAATCTTATCGACTTTGTTACAGGTAGCCTCCTACAATGCAGTACGTGAAGCTAATGATATTCGTCTGTTTGAAAGTGGTGCTGTTTTTTCTAAGCAGAACGGTGATCAATTACCAAAAGAGGACCACCAAGTCGCTGGATTAATTTCCGGTGTTCCGGCTGGTAATTGGCAGCATAATCAAAAAAAATATGATTTCTATTATATTAAAGGAATTTTGGAAAGCTTCTTTGACAGCCTTGATTTAAAATTACCAATTTCTTATCAAGCCAGCGCTCAACATAAAGAAATGCATCCGGGAAGAACGGCTGATCTCTATATAGGCGATCGTTATCTTGGGTTTGTTGGTCAGGTCAATCCGAAATTATCAAATGAATACAAAATGGATTCGGTTTTTGTTTTTCAAATCAATTCTGATTTAATCCATGAGCTTTATAAAGCGAACCAGGATTATACGCCATTGGACAAATTCCCGGGAACTGAACGTGACCTTTCTTTGCTGGTTGATAAAAAAATAGAATCGACAAAAATAGAGCAAATGATTAAAGAAAATGCAGGTGATTATCTGCGCAAACTTCAAGTTATTGATGTTTATCAAGGGAAAGAACTTGGCGAAAATAAAAAATCAATTTCTTATCGCCTTAATTTTGTTAATTCACAGGCAACTATAACTGACGGTCAGGTTAATCAGTCAATTGAAAAAATCGAAGGAGAATTAACAAAACAGTTATCGATCGTAGTTAGGTAATTTTGCTAAGCTTATAATCATGAGAAAATCTTTTTTGAGATTTATTCCACCGGTTACTTTATCAATTTTTTTGATTACAGTTTTTATTTATTTTTTTCAGGTATTTTTCGATGCCTACATTTTTCATTCTTTTGGACTGTTTTCTTTGATCAGCCGTTTTATCAACGGCCCCTCGATTCAATCACTGATTCTTTTGGGCGGCCGAGTCAGCAGCTTAATTCTTAAAGGTCAATGGTATCGTCTTTTTACGCCCATTTTCCTACACAGTTCTTTTATGCATATTTTTTCAAATATGTTAACTTTAATCATTTTCGGTCCTTTTGTTGAAAAACTTTTTGGCAAGACGAAATATTTAATTATTTATCTAATGTCAGGTATTTGGGGTAATTTATTAACTTTAATCTTCGATCCAAATCCGAATGTAGTGTCAGTAGGAGCCTCAGGAGCGATTTTTGGACTTTTTGGAGCAATGATATCAATTGCCTGGTTTAATCGAAACAACCCGATTTTTAAGCGCCAATTAGTTGTTTTCGCTGCCCTGGCACTCTTTAATTTAATAAGCAACATTGGTGATCAAAGTGTTGATATTTGGGCCCATTTTGGTGGTTTGATTGCTGGTATTCTGACATCGCTAATTTGCAATTTTCCGAGTGCTCAATACGGAAAGGTTAAAACGATAATTCGAATTATTTCATTTTGTATTTTTTTGCTGCCATTTGGATTTTTATTTTTCCAAATTCAATAAAAATTTGTTCTAGTGCTTGGAAGCGCTTGTTTTTATTTAAAAAAACTTTTAATCTGTTAATGAGGTAGAAATGACTAAAGATAAATTAATTGGTGTCGATCTTGGCGGAACGACAATTAAATTTGCAATTCTAACAACCGAAGGTGAGATCCAAGAGAAATGGGCTGTACCAACTAATATTCTCGATGAGGGTTCTCACATTGTTCCTGATATTGTTAATTCGATTAATAAAAGGCTTGGTCTTTTGAAACTTGGTCGGGAACGAATTATTGGTATTGGAATGGGAACTCCGGGAACCGTTGATCGTCGAAATGGAACCGTTGAAGCTGCTTACAATTTAAATTGGAAAAACATTCAGCATGTTCGTGAAGCGGTCCAAAAAGGGACTGGCCTAGATTTTACGATTGATAATGATGCAAATTCGGCAGCAATCGGTGAACAATGGAAAGGCGCTGGCGAAAATAATCCAAATGTTGCTTTTATTACTCTTGGAACTGGTGTTGGTGGCGGAATTATTGCCAACGGCCATATGGTTCGTGGGGTTTTCGGTGCTGGAGGAGAATTTGGGCACGTTGTCGTTGAACCGAATGGCTATCTTTGTACTTGTGGCAATCGTGGATGTTTGGAGCAATACTGTTCTGCACCCGGCGTTGTTCATTTGGCTCATGATTTTGCCGATGAATATGAGGGAAATTCTCAGCTTAAGCAGATGCTTGATAATGGAGAAGAGGTAACTTCAAAAACTATTTTTGATTTAGCTAAAAAAGGAGACTTTTTAGCAACCGAAATTGTTGATAAAATGGCTTATTATCTTGGCTATGCTACGGCTGCACTATCAAATATTTTGAATCCGGCTTATGTGGTTATAGGCGGTGGTGTTTCTGCTGCTGGTGTTTTTTTGCTTAACAAAGTTCAAAAACACTGGACTAAGTATGCGTTTTCACCGGTTCGTTCTTCTACTAAATTAAAGTTGGCTGTTTTGGGAAATGATGCCGGTGTTATTGGTGCGGCTAGTTTAGCACGCGAATTTATAAAAAAATAGGTTTTTTTGCTTCAAATTCGTGTCGTTTTTTGTTAGAATGATTCAGTTGGCTTCGCTGCATCTTGGCTAAGCAGACTGATTATAGGGATATAGTATAACGGTAGTACAGCGGTCTCCAAAACCGTTAATGGGGGTTCGATTCCCTCTATCCCTGCCATGGCGGTACTGGTGAAGTTGGTTAACACACCGGTTTGTGGTACCGGCACGCGCGGGTTCGAGTCCCACGTACCGCCCTTGCAAGTTTCACCTGATTCTTGCTCATTTTTTTCATGCCGTTGTGGCGGAATTGGCAGACGCGCTGGACTCAAAATCCAGTGGTGGCAACACCGTGTGGGTTCGACTCCCACCGACGGCATTTAGGCTCTATATTGACGAAAGTTGATATAGAGCTTTTTGTTTGCTTAAAGCCCATTATAACAGGCTTTGTAGCACCTTTGCTAACCTAATAAAAACCAATAGAAAAACAAAGAACGAACAATAAAATGGTACAAGTGGTACAAAATTGGTACGTTAAAAAATATCCATCGCCCTTTTTTCTTCTTCTTTTCTCTTATCTTCAAGTAGGTGAGAGTAGACTTTTTCCGTGATTGATAGATTGGCATGTCCTAATCTTTCGGAAACATACTGCATTGAAACATTATTGGCCAAGAGTATTGAAGCGTGAGTGTGCCTTAAAGCATGATAGGTGACAGGCTTTATATTGATTTTCTTTGCGATATATTTTATATCTTTGTTGATAGCGTTTGAGCTGATGTCAAAAAGCCGTTTTCCATCATTGTTGTAATTCTTATATATTTGAAACCATCTATCAGGCATAGCTATAGTTCTTGTGGATTGCTTGTTTTTGGTTTCCTTATCTTTTCCTGTTAACCTATCAACAGCCTTGTTAATACTAATAGTGTGGTTCTTCGTGTCTATATCGCTGTCTATCAAGGCTCTAACCTCACCAAATCTGGCTCCTGATAGAAGCCGGTCAGAATACAAAAGTTGCTTCTAGTGATGTTCTTTTCGCAATAAGCAACAAGTTTACGTGCGTCTTCTGCCTCTAGGAATTTTTCTTCGATTGGCTTGATAGTTTTTTGGTTATAGACTAGATTCAATCTATAAGTAACATCTTGTTTGATTAGCCCTTCATGATAAGCATCTTTTAAGCAGGCGATAATATGCCCCTTATGTTTTTGAACAGTCTCTTTAGCGTGGTCTTTGCCGTATTCATTGATAAATTGTTGTAATTTAGCCCGAGTTAAATTATTTAAAGTTTCACCCTTTAAATATTTATCAATTACATAGTCAGTGTTTTTGTACTGTAATAAAGTGACATCGGTCCGATTTGTTTTATATGTCTCGTACCACTTTTTAAAATAATCAGAAAATAAAATATTGTTTTTCGGTTTGTTTTGTTCGCCTAATTCTATTTTAGAAGCCCAAATAATCGCTTCTCTTTTGGTAGCGAAACCAGATTTATTAAATCGATGCTTGTCTTTTGATACACGGGCTTGCCAAGTCGAACCACGTTTCATATAGGTTGCCATTATTACTCCTTATGTTTGCAAATTTTTAAAATATATTTTTATATGCGTAATAAAAAAGCCAATCACCTTAAGTGATTGACCTTTGATAACCAGCATTGATACAATCTCCGCGGGCGAACGGTCTAACCGTCCTTTCCTCGGAAATAATCATAGTATAGTTAATTATAAAAAGTCAACCATATTGTTTAAGGCGTTTTTAAAAACGCTTATGATTTGTATGCTCGAATAATAATCTGGATGCCTATTAATTCTTTCCATAAAAATTTGTCCCTCTTCTTTGCAATGATTTCTTACTTTTTCGCTAGAAAATTTTTTGCATAAGAAAAATAAAGCAACCAGGTCTATCATTTTTTTATCTTGAACAATTTTTCTTTTAATTCCCATTTTTGCCGCTTCAGCAGTTATCGCACCGGTAGGCTTAGGAACAAATTCTCTGTCATTAAAAAGGTTTATAAGAATAGGGTTTCCGTGAGCTGCCATATTTCTCATATTTTTTGCAAACTTTAAATTTTGTTTTATTACTTTTACCTCTTTATGCTCTTGCCTATTAAAATAGAAATCAACAAACTTAGAGAGGGAACCCATGCTGAATATTTCCATGATTACCCAAATCGGCATGTCTTTCTTTCTTTTTTGATAAAGATCTTTTAAATGATAATCGTGTTGCAAAAAATCATTTACTTGTTCTCTTGAACGCGGATATTTATCATAGAATTCTTTTACTATCTCATAGCCATCTTCCGCTTTGCTGCTTGTAATTAAATGCAACAATTTTACTTTAATAGCATGTTCTACATCGAGAGAAAGCTCAATGATTAATTCTCTTAATTCGGTATCGATTATTGAAAGATCAATCAAGTAGGAAAAGTCCAAGTTTTGATATTTACCGTTTATCTTTGGATAATTGATTCTGTATGACGTTAATTTGAAATAGTAATTATTTTTAGATAAAAATAATTTTGCATCCTCTTCGCAAATTAGATTAAAGGTTATTCCTTTTTCTTTCATGTGAAGGATTTGTTCTTCATAATTGAGTTTCGGTTTCGTGTGTTCTTCCATCAATATTCTTAATATCCTCTTTACTGTCTTATGTATGCCACGAAAGGGTGGCTAAAATTATTGAATACTATATTCTTTAGTAGCGATTGTTTTAAAATCATCGTTTTCAAAAGTGACAAAGACGTTCGAGTTTTCTTTTGTATCAAACATAATTATTCCTTGAACAGTTTTTCCAGGAAGGACAGTGTCGTTATCCATAACGTCTTCTCTTGTTTGTTCTGGTGAATTAGCGTTATCGTCTAAGGCTAAAGTTCCTGGTTGCAGATCTTCTTTAGTGTCGCTCGTCTTTTGATATGCATGAATATAAGCATAGGCATTGTCGTCACTTAACAAATTAATATCTTTTTTTGTGTTGTTGGTAATATCTACCTCTAAGACGATTGTTTTTTTATTTTGATCGCCCGCACTAGGAAAATACTTAACAGCAGTTATTTTATATGTTAGATGGTTCGTTTTAAAATCATTGTTTTTAAATGTGAATCCACTGTAACTGCTTCCTTGTTTTGCTTTCTCAACACTGCTTTTTGATGTTGAGTTGCTATTCGTTAATTGATCCAATGCTCTTCCATACATTGCTTGTGTACCCAATACAATAGCAATCGTAGCAACTCCTAGAACAGTGCCAATAGTTGTTAATATTTTTTTGCCTTTTCTGTTTCTAATAAACGCAACAATTCCAAGAATAAGTGCAACTATCCCAAAGAAAAACGCAATATTATTAACAATTGGTACCCATGAAAGAACTATCCCAATTCCTCCAAAAATAATTGCTAAAATAGCCAGAATCTTGTGTTCTGGATTCTTATTATTCATTTTTTAACTCTCTCTAGAAAAGCGATCTTTTATCGTGGTTAACGTTTGTTGCACGTAAAATATTTATATATTTTTATCTATTCTCGTTTGTAAACATTTACAATTATATTGGCTCACGTTTGTGAAGGGATAGTGAACTAATTTATTTGTGGAGAAAATTAATGAAAAAAATTAAGAAGCCGTTTTATAAAAAATGGTGGTTTTGGGTTATTGTTGTCATTTTCTTTATTGGGGCAGCAACTGGTGGCGGTTCTAGTAGCAAAACTAGTAAGTCTTCAAATAATCATGTAAAAGCAGCTGTTAGTTCAACCAAGAAAACAAAAACGGTTGCTTCGTCATCTTCTTCTGCATCTTCCTCCAGCGTTGCAAGCGCTCCAGCGAACACCGCAAAGACAGTCGATTTAGCAACGGGAAACTGGTCTGTCGGTACTGGAAAAGATATAGAACCTGGATGGTATACGATCACTGCTACTGGTGGATCTGGTAATTTACAGACTGATGATGGAGAGGTTAATGCCATTTTAGGAACAACAATTGATAATGATTTAGACCAAGTTGATTCTTATCGAGCTGATCTAAAAAGTGGACAGACATTACAACTTTCTGGATTGCAGGGGATACATCTTGCAGCTATAACTAGCCGTATCCCAATTGATAGTGGAAATTTAAGCGCTGGTTCTTATGAAATTGGTTATGATATTAAACCTGGTCGTTACACTATTTCAGCTGTTCAAGGATCAGGCAATTTACAAACCGATGATGGAATTGTCAATGAAATATTAGGAACAACTGCTGATGCCAGTCTAGGCCAAGTTACAAACGTCACTGTTAATTTAATCAAAGGAGAAACATTAAATAGTTCTTTAGAACAAATATCGTTAATTAAGAAATGAATTTGGCCGCCATTTAGGCGGTTTTTTATTGAGTTCTTCTCTCAAAAGAATTGATGTTAGCAGCACACGTTATTATATAGACCGTAATATTTAAGCAATTATTATTTACCAGTCCAAATATTTCCACAATCCTGGCAATGATATTCATGTGACTCATTATTGTGGGTTCCAGTTAAAAGAAGCGAAGCTCCAAACGTTAATAAACCCTTGGCTAGTTTAGCCTTAGAATGTTTTTTTACCACTTTTTCGTTATGTTTGAATACTGTAAGTGGGTGAAGAGGATTCATATTAAGCGAAGTTGTTCGCTTAATTTTTTTAACATTTTCCTGATCATTCCATAATTGAATATTGGCTGATCCACAATTAGGACAAACTAACGAACGTGATGTTTTTTTAGACATTTTTGTTTTCTCCCTGGAATTTTATATATTTAACAAAAAACTAACTCTTTCAAATTATTTTGTTTTTTATTTTTCCAAACGGATTAACGTGATCGATGCACGTAAATCAAGCTAAGTACCTTTTAATTTCTCTATTTTCAATATGACGCGCAAAGTGCTCAGCTTTCAAAGCCGGAACGTTTTTCAATTTTTCCAAATTTTCGCTGTCATAAGTAGCATGTATGAGTTCATGTAATAAAGTAGTTGCTTGGTCTTCCTCACTTTGAAGGGAATTAATGTAAATACAGTCATTCTGAATATGGTCGTGATATTTAGGATCTTTTACTTCAATTTGATAGAATTTGTATTCTGAATATAAATCTATTATTTTCTCTATAGGTGTCATTACAAACGCTTCTTAAACTTCATTGCCTCTTTAACCATTTTTATGATGCTTTCTCTTTCATCATCCGTGATATCGGGATCGATAGAGTACGCAACTAGTTTTTGATTTTTACTTAAATCTGGATTATCTTTTCCATTAAGCCGATCGATGGAAACGTTTAATATATCGGCAACTTTTTGAAGACTATCTATTTTGGGTGAACTTTTCTCCCAGTTATAAATGGCATTCTCGGATAAGCCCGCTTTTAAAGCTAGCTCTTTTAGACTTAGGCCTCTTTTCTCAGCTATTTTTTTTATGTTGTTTACTAGTAAACTCATAGTTTATTAAGATTTCCTTAAAATATAAAACTAAATACTAAAATAAATAAAATCATAAAGTTTTATGACAACCTAATTAATGTACTTAATTTAATTAAATAAAAAAATCAAACAAATGATTCGCGGTTAGGGGTAATTGCTTCATTTATTGATTGTTTTCGTCTATTATCATAGTCTAAAACTTTATGATATGTTAATTATTTTTAGTTAAAAAAGTACCACTAAAAAAAGGACTTATATGTCAGAAACATACGAAAGAGCATTTCAGACTGCTACTTTCGAGAATCGTGTCACTTCTGCAAGGAATCTTCGTGGCTGGTCAATCCGAGATTTGGCTAGTGAAGTCGCAAAGCAGCGTGGCAGAGATAGCTTGTCAATCAACTATATCCGATCCGTTATTAATGGACATGCACATGGGAGAGCTTATGAAGAAACACTTGAAGCTATCAAATAGGTTTTAGGAATTTAAATAACTCGCATAGAAAGGAGTTTGTATGATCAAAACAAAAAATGGTCTTTTGTCAATTATGACTTCGGACCATTCAACATCAATTATTTATCAAAATCGTCGGGGAATTCAACTTCGTATTCTGAATCACTCAATTTCTTCAGTGGAACGTTGGTTCTTGTCTCGATTCTATGGCTTGTTTGTTCGGTAAAGACAATCAGGCCGCTTGGATAAAACGAAATCATTTGTGTTAATTCTGGCGTCTGTTCAATCACATATTTCTTGACTTCGGTAAAGTTTGCAGCGTTATTTGGAGTCTGAATATGGATTGTGCCGCTTGTCTGGATTAACTCATATTTCAAAATATCGTATTTACCAATATTGTTGTTACTCATTAAAAACCTCCTTTCTGCCGATTAAGGCAACTTAATTCTAGTGAAAGGAGAGAAAGGAGAGAACATGACTAACGAAGAATTAACAAGCAAGTATTACAAACTGGCTTCCAAAGTTGGTGAACTTACTGCGGAAATAGCTGAACTAAAAAACCTCACAAAATAGTGAGACTCCAAAACGTATCGAATATGGAACGATCGGTGCAGACAAAATCAAATTTTCGGGAACATCATTTGTAAGTGATAAAGCCATTGAATCAGTAATAAAAGATTCCAATGACTATGCGGAAAAATTTGATAACAAAATTGCAAATCATAAAAATTAATTTTTATTTGATTTAGCACGAATCTTGGCATCTTCTTCATTCATCTTGTTGAATAATTCATCATCTGAAAATGTCGAGGCTTCGAGCGCATAGTGCAAAAGTGACCTGGCATGTTTATCAGCAAACATTATCGCAGTGGCACTATCATATTGTTTTTTAGCATTTATTTCTTCGATAAAATGCACTGATTTGTTAACTCCATATACCTCGATTGCTTTAGCTCTTTGCTCAGAAGTAAGTTTAACCAATTCATTGTCTTCTTTTCCTAGATTTCAGCATTGCAGTGCTGATAAACAAATTATCAATCAAATCTTGGAAAGCGAATCAAAAAAACAGAAAGGACTCACATGGAAGAAACGTTTTTCATGACACACAAGCAAATAGCTAAAAAAATACCTTGTTCACCAAATTTCTTCGATGAACACATCAGATATACACAAGATTTCAAAGATGTTGTTTCTGAAAAAAGAATTGGAAACAAGCTGCTATTTCCGAGAAAACAGTTTGAAGAATATTTAGAAAGTATCTAGAAAGGAAACACTTATGAACTTAATAAATTTAGAACTCGCAATGTTGGCAGCCGGAGCAGTGGCCGGAATTTGTTTATCAATAATCAGCATGGCAATCGTCCAATGGAAATTATCAGGTATGACTTTAAAAGAATTTTTCCAAAGAGCTGACAACTAATGGAAGCAATCAGACTCAGCAGCTTCACTAAAGAAGAAAGTAAACAAACGATTTTGCATAAGGCCAAAGGCTTAAAACAGGGTATTGATCTTTTCAAAGCTTCATTAGATAAAGCCAAAAACAACAAAAACCGGTTGGTTATAGCCACCTATATAGAGACTGGTGAACAAGTTGAAATTGAATCTGTTAGAAAAGCAAGCAAAAAACTTCATTGCAATGCTCACTACGCTTTAAAAACTGGCAAAGAAATTCAGGGATACAAACTTTCATATAAAGAAAGGACAGCATGAATATTAGTCAAGATGATTGTCCATATTGCCACCATTATGGAGAAATAGTCAAACACGTTAATTCTTCTAGATATGACGATTATAAAAACTTTATTGAAGTTTCACCTGCACACTTAGAACTTTATAGGACTAACGAATTTATAACATCGTTTCAAGTCAACTTTTGTCCAATGTGTGGCAGACGAATAACAAAAGAACTTATTAAAAAAAAACTTCCGACTGCAATCGGAAGTAATAACAAATTTACGAGGTAATTATAGCATGAGTAACGAAATTAGAGTTATTGACGAAGTTGGCCAAGTTGCCCAAGTTGCCAACGTATCGCAATTAAGAATTTTCGTTTAAACAAAAAGAATTACTTTTTCCTAATTTAAGAAGAAAGATGCAACGTTACACGAGACATTGCATAACGTAACAGAATCAGATACAGATAAAGACATTATGTCAGGCAAGCCTGACTCGTTATCATCACCAAATATCACGATTGCTAGAAAGGCTCTGAACTATTTCAATGAACAAAGCAATCGAAAGTTCAATCTACTAGCAAAGAAGAACACCAAACCGATCATCGCCAGACTAAACGAAGGTTTTAGTCCTGAAGACCTAAAGACCGTAATCGATCGAGCCTGTTCACATTGGAAAGGCAAAGCTGAATACGAACAGTTTCTAAGACCGGAAACAATCTTTAACGGCCGCTTTGATGAAAGACTGAACAATACGATTAAGTGGGAATACAAGCAGGCTGATGTCAAACAAAAAGAAATATCGATTGATTATGGCAGTGCTGAAAAAATTGACAATCAGGTTGCTTTGGATGCTTTAGAGAAATACAAGGCTGGTAACTCATGACGAAAAGAAAAGAAATCGAGAAACTGGAAACTCAAATCAGGGGCTATCAGTTTGATCTCCAGTTTGCAAAGAAGAACAGCAAACAGAGTAATTATCTAAACGGCTTAATCAGCAGCCTTGAATATAAGCGTGACCTTTTAAAGGAAAAAAGACATGACCTTTGAAAAGGTCTATAAGATTCGACCTGTTCCGGCATCCAGGCCTAAAGTCCCTAGATACGGCCACCCATATTATCCAAAGAGATATACCCAGTTTAGAAAAGACTGGGCCTTAATCACTCATAACGATTGGCCGATGATCTATCTAGAGACCAAAGACGCTAGAGCATACGAGTTCTCTTATGAAGCATGGTTTGATAAACACCCGGTCGCTGATATCGATAATCTCTTTAAAGCTTTAACCGATACCTTGGTTAAAGCAAAAGTTATTCCTGATGACAACCTGATCTGCAGGTCTTATATCGATAAGCATTTTTGCTCTGGAAAAGAGCAGGTCAAAATCACAATCAGAAAAATCAATTGAAAGGAGAGTCAATGGAACAAATCAGTTTGCTGGACGAGGTCGATGAAAAGGCCACGATCGAAAATGTCAGATCATTCTTCAAGTCAAATCATAATCGCCCCAGTAGATTCGAGCGTTTAGTCGCTCAAGCTGGGACATCGACCGATGATTTAAAATCTTCGATCTGGTCAGATATGCCTAAATCCGTTTCAGCTGAAAACTCCCAAGAAAACAAAGTCTTTCACCGAATGAAAGCTCAAAGCCAGTTACAGGCTTGTCTTTTATCGATTAAAAACATCCCCCTAAAATACCGGCGTTTATTTATCAGCTATTATGTCGATAACATCTATCACGATCGGCAGTGGACCGATGTAGCAGCTGCTCATGGTTATAGTCGAAGATCAAGTAGGAACATTCAAGAAAAGCGATCCATATGAAAGCAAGAACGGTTGTACGATGGCAACCAAGAAGACGGAGTGTTTCGAGTTTAATGATCAAACGCTAAAGGATATTCATTATATATAAAAAAAGACCTTAATTGGTCTTTTTAAAAACGATCTAGGCTCAAAAGGTTATCAATTCTAGTCAAATCAGCTTTAGTCTTTATATAAGCTCTATCTCTCAAATCCCCGTTTATAACTTCTACTTCTGCCTCTCGACCTTTATTATCTGTATAAAAATATTCGTAATTATGATCTTTGATATTCAAATATAAACTAGAGGCATCTATTATATTGTTTATACCTAAAGCTTTCTGTATATCATCCAATTTAATTTTTACTGCAACAATTCTTTTGTTTTCGTTAGATAATCTTATTGCTATAATTTCTTGTTTCATTGTGATTTAACTTCTTTCTGTGGAAATCCGAACATTTGTTCCTACACACAAATAGTATTCTCAAAAATGCGCGGAAATCAGGATTAGAAAAACTGTAATATTTATTTTTTCAATGTTCATTTATTGGCTATTAAATTTATTTTTAAATCATTTTCCAAATTAAAAAGATCTTTTATTTGCTTTAAAAATTAAAAAAGATCGTGGCTAAAACTTCTTTACTTTTACGAAAAATTAATAAATTATGAACTTAAAAATATCAGATCGATAAAAATAACTAAGTTAATTAGACAATTTAACAAGGGAAAAACGTGATCAAACTTAACAAATATGGTTGTGGTTATTCGACCTAAATATAAGACAATATACTTTGTACTAATTACTATGTTATTGGTTTTTAATGTTCAAAAAGAACTATTCAACCAGACCAAAAGTATTAACGAAGTTAAGTTAAGAAATTGGATTAATAAAAAAGGGTGCTAGGCGTTGATGAATAAGAGATTATGCAACCAGGACATTAATTGAATAAATTTTTATTCAATAGGAATCTTTTAAATTAAAATTCATTATAGGTTCTAAAACCAGAGGGAGATCAAGGGAGACTCATGGGAATTTTAATCATTATTTGTGTTTCGATAGCTGCTATTAGTTTGGTGGCTTTTATTTCATCGGGAATTATTTTAATTTTAAAAAAAGGGAATACTGCAGCAAAAATAATTTTGTTTGTTTCTCCGATTATACTTATAGTTTCTGTAATAGGCGGATTCGTTTCCAACAACCAATATCAAGTACAGCAACGCGAAGCAAAAATTAGGCAGGCAAAGAAAGAATTAAAAGCAGCATTCAAACGAGCTAACACTTATAAAACAAACATTATAGCCGATTCTTATGCCGCCGCCGAGAAAACGGAGGATGTAGGAACCGTTATTTACAATAAGTGGCAAAGTTATTTTAATAACGACAATACAGACTATAGTTCTGATGGGATTACAAAAGTAGTGGATGGAGCTTTAAGCTCTCAATCAAAGAATTTAGGAAAAGCCGAAGCAAAACTAACTGCAGCCCAAACAGACCTATCTCATCTCAAAAGTATTTATGAAGAGTATCCAAATAATGCCAAAATATCAAACGACTACTCTTCTTCTAAAAAAATTATCAATGCAGTTAACAAGTTTTACAGTAATTGTTCTGATCCGACAGGTACTTACAATGGCTGGACGGATAAATACAATTCTCTAGATAACAACTTAGGGGATATGTTCGATAGCTTATATAATTAATAGTTCTATTTAAAAATAGGGGCGAGCGAAATAGATGTGGCTAAACAGGAAAAAGCCAGACAAGACTATTTAACCGGCATGAGTATAAAGAAATTGCAGATCTATTTTCGCAAAAAGATGTTTTGGATTATACCCGCAATCGTGAATATCCGGTTCTTTTGGGAGACTCGTTGTTTACTACACGCAAAATGCAATCACTCGAACTGGACGAGTTAACAGCTGGAGCCAGGACACCGATAATTGCATCGTTATCGGCTTTTGATGCCGAAGCAGAGATCGGCAGTCGGGAAGCCAGCAGGCTTTCTTTGGAACTTGCCTATATCAAGCGCAAACTGCAGATCAAAGAAAAGGATCTGATCGCCTTGCAAAATCCACGGACACCTGAAGAACAGAAATACGTTCAAGGCCGCGTCTATAACGATATCGATGTTTTGGTTCGGGGTGTTTTGGCGCGTGTCGAAAAGATGACCATGGATGTTCTTTCAACCGGAAAGATTATCGATAAGGACTTAGATATTTCACTTGATTGCCAAGTTCCAAGCGAACACCAAGCCACCCTGACTGCAAGCAAGACTTGGGATAACGATGGTGTCGATATTTTAGCCAATCTTATTGTATTGTGCTTTGTTATATAAAATATTTAATTTGTTATCAATTGTTTTTGATATTTTGTGCTATATCATTCTATGTAATTAAAGAGCAATATATTTAATTACTAAAGAGCGTTGCTTCCGATTACGGCTCTTTTTAAAAACAAAAAGGAGAAAACAATGGTAGAAAATGTTTCTATGCATCATACACCCAATAAAAAGGATGTTTATAACCAATTAAATGAGTTTTTTTATTTAATTAAAAAGACATTTAGTATTAAAAATAACTGGCGAGAACTTGTTACTTTAAAAAAAGTAACGCTGATAATATTGTTTGGATTATTAGCAGTTCAAGTTGGTTCTTTTTTATTAGCTAATCAATATAACGCTGCTAGTGTTATCGGTATATTTACGGGTATTACTGAAATTATTAGTCTGATTCTTTGTGATCAAGGCCGATTAACTACTTATTCATGGGGAGCCTTAAGTGCTGGTGCTTGGCTGTTTACCGATTTTGAAAATAGATTAATCGGAGATATTTATTCACAGATATTTTACTTTGTAATGCAATTTGTTGGTATTTATGTGTGGGGCAGAGATATTGAAAATCAAAACAATGGAATTGAATTAAAATCAAGAAAAATGACCTGGTTACAGGGCGGCTTCTGGATTGTATTTTCTATTATTCTTTATTTAATCGTTCTCTATACATCTAAAAAATTGAATGGGACACAAATTTATCTTGACGCCACTTTATTGCCTCTAGGTATTGTCGGACAAGTTCTAATGACTTATGGTTATCGTTCACAGTGGATTGCCTGGATTGCTCTGGATGTGATTAATGTCGTAGTATGGTTCAATCAATTAGAAGTTTCCAGTCCAGCGTCATTGTCGATGCTAGTATTACAGATTTTAATGACAGTTAATGCTTTCTATGGTGCGTATATGTGGTTCTATGATAATGATCAAAACTAAAAGGCTTAAACATAAATAAAATATTCTAAGGATTTTTAATATATGGCTGACTGATATTTTAATGTATGCAACTTAATTAAAATTTATTTCTGATGTTTTAAATTGTAAGATCGTCTCTTAATTGAGGCGGTTTTTTATTCAAAATTATTTTTCATGTGCGCAATGGCAGTGCTTAAACTTTAATATATATAATAAAGTTTTGTCCTCCTACAAAATAAATTAAATTTCACAGATTATTTATATAATTTCATATTTAGAAAAGGCATTTATGTTTTAATTGGTAGAACTTTATAAATTAATGTTAAATCGGCAGTTTTTAGTTTGTTTTCGCGGAAAGTTAACTTTGGAAATATGATCTTTGAAATAGTTAATTAATTATTAGTTCGAAAGATAAAAGTTGTTTGATTTTTTTAAATCCTAATTTTTTATATAATTTTCCAGCTGCTTGGGCATGGTCAGATTGGACTAGCATTATTTTGTCCTGGCAATTATCATGTGAAAAATTCCATACTTGTTCCATTAAAGCAGTTGCAATGCCTTATTGACGATATTTCTCATCTATGCCAAGGTATAATAATCGGCCTTCCTTATGGCTTAATTGTTCTGAAGCATAACCACACAATTGTTCATTTAAATATCCCGGAGATAGTGGTTTGCTTTTTCTTATGATACTTATTTAAAGACAAGTTCAAACACTTCGCAAATGCAGGAAGTGTCTAATTTGAAAGTTTTTTTATTTTCTTTGAATTCTTTATTAAAGAAATCTTCATGAGCTTTTCGCCAATAATCATAGCTACGATCTCCTTCACCTTCGTGAAAGGCGTGTTCCTGAGAAATCAGGTTGAAAGGTATCGTTTCAACGACTTTAGTTTGTGTAATACAGACAGGGCTGCCCCGGCCATCCAAAATTACATTATATTCACCAACAAAAGGTATTTCTTCGTCGGTCTCATATAATTCAAAAGCAGAGGTTGTGGCAGTCTTGATTCCGTTTTTAACTAATTCTGCCAGTTCGTTTTGCATACTTTCAGGCCAGCCGAAAGCGAACGCGGAATATCTATCCGTCGTAATATTATTTTTATTTTTAAATGTATTCCAATACGCTTCTATATTGCTCATTAAAATAATTGCCGTTTCTAAAAAATAAATTTTGATGATAGTGTAACACCCCAAAAGGTGGATGATAGATGATATATAAAGTTCGAATCAGGAAAGGGAATTGTGAAAAGAGAAAATTGTATTTTCTGTCGGAGAGATGCTATTAAGATTGTTTTTGAGAACGATTTAGCAGTCGCTTTTTGGGATATTCATCCGGCTAATAAAAGACATCTTTTGATAATTCCTAAAGATCATAAAGAAGATTTTTTGATTTAAGTGGGGAAGAATTATTGGCGATTAGGAAACTTATTTACAAAGGAAAAGAATTAATTGACAAGAATTTTAAAGCAGACGGTTATAATGTTGGTACCAATGTCGGTAAGTATGGTGGCCAAACTGTTATGCACTGCCACTTTCACTTAATTCCTCGTTATATCGGGGATGACCCGAAACCAGTTGGCGGAATTAGGAAAATATTACCTAATGGTCAAGAATTTATTTAAACTGATATTTTTAGAAATAATGTATCCAAGCTTCTCAATAATTCGAAAATATGAGTCAAGAAGCGGCCTCCTAATATTTTATAAATATTCGAAAATAATAAATGAAGTTAATCTAGTAAACTTTTTCGCCTCATTAACTGAAAGGAATTATAAAAACAATGAATAAAGCAAGGGTAGAGTCTTTTACCGACGCAATTGTCGCTATAATCCTAACGATTATGGTTTTAGAGATTAAAGTACCCAATGGCTATCAATGGTCCAATCTATTAGATAATTTATCTGCATTTATTGCTTATGCAATCAGTTTTTTCTTTATTCTGGTTGCCTGGTACAATCACCATTACATGTTTTCTTTAACTAAGATCATATCTAAAAAGATATTTTGGGCCAACAACCTTTGGCTGTTTGTTATGAGCTTTTATCCCGTTAGCACGGCCTGGCTAGGCAAATATATTGATCGTCTTCCACCAGCTCTTTTCTATTATTTTGTTTTCCTAGTTTGGACATTTGCTTATCAATGGCTCAGTTATGAAATAAAATCAGCTGAGGAAAATAAGAAAATCAAACACAAAATCGAAAGTATGTCCATTTATCGATTTACAAAACATCCAATTTTTTATCTGTTGGCACTGGTTGTTGCAATCTTGATATTTTATTTTCCACCTTTTGTTTTAATTACTTCGGTTATGGAATTGGTAGCTATGCTTATTTTTACGAATGAAGATAGTGATAAACTGTTCAGCTAAATGTTGTTCATTAATATTAAATAAAAAAGACCCTGCTGGCCTTTGATATTCTTTTATTTTTTGGAATCTTTTTTGCTCTGAGTTTCTTTTTGATTATCGGGATTGTTTGAATCTTTAGATGTGGCATGAGTTGTTTTATTTGAAACAACACTTTTTAGTTCTTTAGTAATTGTTTGCTGCCCGTCGAGAATCTTTTTAAGAATTTTGTTAGTCGTATGCAATTCTTCGACTAACGATTTTAGATCTTTGTCTGCCATGAATTTTTCCTTTCTACCGATTTTTTCTCGATCGATGAAAAGATCATAAACCCTTAAGTTAGTTTAAAGATTAATCTTTATGATTTTTAAATTATTTTTATTTGAAATAGCTGCAAATCCAATTGAGATTTTGTTTTCATGGCTTCACTTGAATTGTTTTTTAAAACAAAATAGTTGAATAATTGTTTGGATTTTATAAAATAATTTAAAGATATCTTGGTGACATTAAAAATATTTGCCGAAATTTGTAAAGACATCGAGCAAAGTTGATAGTTTACATATATGTATTGGGATAGAATTTATTTTTCTAATTAAATGCTATTGAAAATGGGGAAGCTTTAGTAGGCCATCGTTTCTAGAAACATTTCCTTCAGTTCGTAAATAGGCTTTCTTTGGATTGCTTTTATTAACAACATAAACCTTGATTTTGTGTTTATGGGAATCAGTATAAAAATAGGTCACATCATTATCAATTTCCCTAGCCACTTCGTGAGCACTTTCAATATCCTTTAATTCAAAATTTTTAGTTATTCTGGGAATTAAAAGTTTTACCGCAACTATCTTTTGATTTCCTGTTAAATCTATCGATAATTTGATTTCAGCTATTTCTCTTTCCATTGTTGTTGCCTTCTTGCAACAACTTAATTTTATAGAAATCTTTGTTGAAAAGCATTAAAATTTTAATATTTGACATACTAATTTTTGCTGGTTGAATCAAAAATAATTAAGAAATTAATTATTTTATTCAGTGAATATATTTAGATACAGATACTGTCGCTGAATTATAAAAATTGTTTATTACGTTACAAAAAGATTCTCAGTCAATTTTTTTATTATCTTTATTTTTATTATCTTTTATTTTTTTGCGTAATCTGCTTTTTACTTTTTCAAGTATTTTAGCAGAAGCCGTTTTTTCTTTGTTATTATCCATTGTTTTTTCCTCCCTTAAGAGAAATAAAATCGTTAAAATTTTGTATCGACTTGCTAATCTTAGCAATCGTTTTTAAAAATTATATTAAGTTTATTTAATTGATTCAAAAATTTATTGAATTTTGCTTTGGTTTTCTTTGAATTAAATTTTCCAAATAGATAATTCGTCTTTTATTTAATATCAACCGATAAGAAAGATTTTTTAGTTCGTCAATACTTGTTGTTAGAAGAAAATTTCCAATTGTTTCATTTGATCTGATTTTTGAAAATTTTTATAAGAACTATCACGTAAAGTTGCCAATAACGGTTGGCCCTACAAGGGATTTATATCGTTTATCATATTGAATTCATGTGTTTATTTCATTTTTTTGTTTTTAAATTTAATTTTATCAATTTAATCAAACACATTTACCTGCTTGTTCATAACCGGTCTATTCCACTTTCTCATTCCTTCTTTTTTTTATTGAGCTTCCCATTTTGATGGTTTAGATTATCAATGGACATGTGATTGTCCTTTATTTTTTTCTTTAAAAAATCTTAGGAGACCTAATGCAACCCAAATTATTCTTTGATATGGATAATGTGCTCGTAGATACGTTGACAACACTTAATGGCTTGGATCCAGTTTTTTATCAAGTTAAAAAACCAGATCAAATACCAGGCATATACCGGCGCCTTCCACCGATTTTTGGAGCTATAGGAGCTGTGAAAAAATTATCTGAACATTATGATACTTATATTTTGTCAACGGCACCCTGGGAAAATGCAAGTGCATGGCAGGACAAACTATTGTGGATCTTTGATTATTTTGGAAAAGACATTAATAATATTTTTTATAAAAAAGTCATTGTGACTCATGACAAATCTTTTGTACGCTGCTCTGGTGGAATTTTAATTGATGACCGTCCTTATCATGGAGCAGGCGCATGGGATGATTCTCATTTTGGATCTTTTTGGCTTCAATATGGTTTTGACCCACGGCTCACTTGGAAAAAAGAATTAACTGATTTTATGATTGAAGTCAGTCGGATTTTTTACAGGGGTGGAGTAAACGAAAGGGAGGCTCTCTTATTAGCTAACGATGGTTTTCATGGAAAATACCGTTTGCACGGATCGCTAAATGATAACAGTTTGCAGGATTGGGAGAAAAATAAGTAAACAAGGAGCTTTTATGACAATAGTAAATGGTAAAAGAATTATTGAAAACGCTCGTAACCAAGGTTATGCGGTTGGAGCTTTCAATACTAATAATCTTGAATGGACGCAAGCAATTTTACGGGCTGCACAAAAAGAACATTCTCCAATTTTAATCGCGGTTTCGATGGGCGCCGCAAAATATATGGGTGGTTATAAAACAGCTAGGGATATGATCACTGATTTGGATAAATCTCTTAAAATTTCTGTTCCTGTTGCTATCCATCTAGATCATGGAGACTATAAATCGGTTAAAGATGCAATAGAATCGGGTTTTACCTCTGTTATGTTTGATGGTTCGGATCTCGCTTTTGATGATAATGTATCAAAAACAAAGGAACTGGTTGGTTTTGCACATGATCGAATGATTCCGCTTGAAGCCGAAGTCGGTTCTATCGGTGGCGAAGAAGATGGAGTAATTGGTAATGGAGAAATCGCCTCAATTGATCAAGCAGTAATGATGGTTGAAACAGGAATCGATTATCTGGCAGCAGGAATTGGAAATATTCACGGACGTTATCCAGATAATTGGCATGGTCTCAAATTAGAACATTTGAAAAAGATCGCGCAAGCGGTCAACCAAGTTACTGGCCAAAATTTTCCCTTGGTTTTGCATGGAGCTTCCGGTATCCCTGATGACCAGGTTAAAATGGCAATTAATTATGGAATTTCAAAGATTAATATTAACACCGAAGCTCAGTTGGCCTTTCATAAGTCTGTCAGAGACTTTGTGCTTGCCAATAAGGATTTGGAAGGTAAAAACTATGATCCAAGAAAGTTTCTTGCTTCTGGTGTGGAGGCAATTGAAGAGGCAGTTGTAGGACGAATAAAAGTTTTTGGAAGTAACCAAAAAATTTAAAAGAATCCGAAATTCATTCTCTATTTTCTTGCTCAACGCCATTGTTGATAATTTCTTTTATGATTGAACGAGCGGTATCGAGTTTGCTTTGTAGAGGGAATTCCTTCTTCGCCTGTTTTGGCCGAAAAATAATCACCCGATTATTGTCGACATTAAATCCACTATCTTTGTGTCCCACCTCGTTAGCAACGATCATGTCAGCATTCTTTTTAACTAATTTTGTTTCGGCGTATTCGATTATATTTTCTGTTTCGGCAGCGAATCCAACAACAAATTGTTTTGTTTTTTTTGCTCCGACAGTGGCCAAAATATCTGGATTTTGAACAAGTTCCATTCGTAACCCGTGACTACCAGTTTTTTTAATTTTTTGATTAAATTGTTTGGCAGGCCGAAAATCAGAAACTGCAGCCGCTGAAATGAAAATATTTGCCTGATCAAAACGTTCTAGAACAGCACTCAACATTTCTCTTGCATCGGTTACTTTTACTAATTGGCTACCAAATGGTAGCTTACGTTCCGCTGTCGAGATTAAAGTGACCGAAGCCCCGGCTTCAGCAGCTGCTTCGGCCAAACTATAGCCCATTTTTCCCGATGAACGATTAGTTATATATCGTAAAGGGTCAAGAGCTTCCTTTGTTCCACCGGCAGTTATTAAAACATTTTTGTTTTTTAATCTTCCGTTTTTTGCAAGCATTCGAATTTGCGCCTGTTCTAAAATCTCATCACTTTCTGGAAGGCGGCCTTTGCCGTCATAACCCTCGGCCAAAAAACCAGTCGCTGGTTCAATTATTAAAATGCCATCTGCTTTTAGTTGCTTTATATTCCGTATAGTTGCTGGATTGTTCCACATCTGGTCATTCATCGATGGGGCAATAATTTTTTCTGCAGAACTCGCCAATAACAGTGTTGCAGCAGTGTCGTCTGCAATTCCATGAGCTATTTTTGCAACGAAGTCCGCAGTCGCCGGAACTACGAAAATAATATCTGCCCAACGGCCCCAAGCGACATGATCAACGCCGCCGTCGGTTGCTTTGAAAATGTCAGTTAATACAGTGTGCTTAGTTAGTGTTGAAAAAGTCAACGGGGTAACAAAATTTTCAGCCGATTTAGTCATCGAGACTCGTACATTGGCTCCTTTTTTAATTAATGACCGAACCAAAATTGCCGTTTTATAGGCAGCTATGCCGCCCGTGACAACGACTAAAATATTTTTATTTTTAAAAAAAATCATTATTTTTTACCCTTTATTATCCGAGTTAAATTATGTAAACTTCAGTTTTTAAATTTCGTTAATAATTATTAATTTTAAACCTTGTTAATTACTGTTTCCATTATTTAATCAGCTTGTTTGATTGAAAAAATGTTGGCTAGTTTTTGAAAGTTGATTTTTGAAAAAAATAATATTTTATTCACAAACTTCTGGATTTTTATAAATGTTTATTAGTCAACCATTGACAGCGCTTACAATTAGACTATAATTTATCTTTGTGAACTAAATGTAAGTACTAAATGAAAGTAATTTTACGTATTGATTCAATTAATGGGAATTACGGACCAGCGGATTAAATTAAATTACGGAATTATGCCACCTGTTTAGAACACGCTTTTTCTGACATTTTTTTGAAAACTCTGACATCAAATTTGAGAAATATAATTTTCAATTTATCTGCCAAATAGAATTTAGGGTTTTTAAGAACTATTGTTAGTTTTAGAGCAAAGTATCTTCCTTATGACTGATGCTTTACTTTATAAATTTAGACATCAAGGAGGTCTCGCAAAATGACAAAAATGATAGCTGGACAGGCTTTAGTCAAGACTTTAGAGGATTGGGGCGTTGACCATGTATATGGAATTCCCGGTGGTTCGATTAATCATACGGTTGAAGGTCTTTATTTAGAGCAGGACAAAGTTAAATATATTCAAGTTCGTCATGAAGAAGTTGGTGCTTTAGCTGCTTCGGCGGATGCAAAATTTACCGGTAAAATCGGTGTCGCTTTTGGATCGGCTGGCCCTGGCGCCACACATTTATTTAACGGTTTATACGATGCTAAGATGGATCATGTTCCGGTATTGGCAATTGTTGGGCAGGTTCCTCAGGAAATAATGAATACTAACTATTTTCAGGAAATGGACGAAGTACCAGCTTTTAGTGATGTGTCGGTTTATAACCGTACCATCACGACAGCTGAACAAATTCCTTATGTAATCAATCAGGCTATTCGTGAAGCTTATCGGCAAAAAGGTGTTGCTACGGTTGTTTTACCAGAAAATCTTGCGGCAAAAGAAATTGATTATAAGGCGACAAAAACGCCGAAAGTTGTTGCAAATAATTTTGCTCAAATCGTTGATTCAAAGGCTGTTTCCGATACTTTGGCGATGCTGAAAACCGCTAAACATCCTTTGATATATGCCGGTCGGGGATTATTGGGTGCCCGAGACGTTTTGACCAAGTTTTCCGAGCAGTTTAATATTCCTGTTATGAATACTGTTCCGGCAACTGGAGTTATTAGTACAGACCATCCAAATTTTATCGGTACATTTGGACGTCTTGGTAGCAAATCCGGTTTTGAAGCGCTCCAACATACAGATTTGATTCTGTTTTTGGCTTCTGAATTTCCGTTTGCGGGTTTTTGGCCGAAGAATATTAAAGTTATCGAAGTCAATAACAATTCGTTCGATATTGGAAAAACTGTCGATGTTGATTACGCAGTGATTTCCGATGCTAAAAGTTATCTTCAGGCTTTAATCGATAGCGGGGAAACATTACCGGCTAGTGATTGGCTGAAAGCAAACCAGGAGAATAAACGTAATTGGGATAATTGGCTTGCTGGATTAGCCAAAGATGAAAGCAATGGATTAAATCCAGAATCAGTTACAGCGAAAATTGCTTCTGTTGTCGGTCCTGATGACACTTACGCAGTTGATACTGGAAATGTCTCTGAGTGGGGAGCACGCGGATTACCAATGAATCATAATCAGCGTTTTGCTATCTCGGGTTTATTTGCTACGATGGGCTTCGGCTTACCTGGCGGTCTTGCCGGCGCTTTAAGCGTTCCGAAGGGCCAGGCTTGGTCGCTTTCTGGCGATGGTGGTTTTTCAATGGTTGTTCAAGATATTATTACAGAAGTTCGTTATGGTTTGCCGGTTATTAACATTGTCTTTTCAAATAACCGTTTTGGTTTTATATATCATGAACAAGTTCTGACAAAACAACATTTTTATGGAGTAGATTTGACTGGAGCAGATTGGGCAAAAGTCAGCGAAGGCCTTGGCGCTGTGAGTTTCACTGTTAAAACGATTGCTGATATTGATCAAGTTTTCGCTAATATTAAAAGTCTTCAGGAAAGTGGTAATAAAAAGCCGATTGTTGTTAATGCCGTTATCAAAGAAGATGACCCATTTCCAACGGACTATATGCCGCTTGATCCAAAGCTTTATGGGCAGGATGCTGTTGATCAATATGCAAAAAAGTATCATTTTGATTTAGCAAAACAGCCTTCGTTAGGTGAATTACTTCGTTCTAGGGGTGATGATTTATAGTTTAAAAAAGTAAATTTCTTCTTGAAAGTACCGTAACAAAATTACGGTATTTTTTTATTTATTTTTAAATCTCTGTAGTCGTTGATGGAACTTTCTCTATGCTAAAATGATCAACGTTTAATAATTTTTACTTAGATCATTGTTGGGGATGATTGTTTAATTTTTATTCGGGGATTAATTTGGGGAGATTTTTTCATGCACAAAAAAATGTATAAATCTGGAAAGACATGGTTAATTGGTATTGTTTTAGCTTCCGGAATGCTGCTGTTTCCACTTTCAGCAAATGCTGATGTTTCTGTCAATTCACAAGGCAATGCTACGAAAAGCATTTCGACCGACCAGCAAAAAACGGAATCCACCGACACAACCCAGGATTCGTCGTTGGATTCAACCAAACAAATTGAATCAGAAACGGCTAAGTTACAAACTGAGACGGTTGTTTTATCTGTGGCCGAATTAAAGTCTTCGGCAGCTTCGTCTGCAAGCAGCAACGTGACCGCTGCGTCTTCCATAGCATCACCCACAAGCAGTGAAGCGGCTGCTGCGTCTTCTGCATCTTCATTTGTAAATAGTGCTGTTGCTAAATCAGCAGAGATTTCTTCTGCAGCGGCAGCCTCCAGTGCGGCTTTAATTGAAAGTCAGGAAGCAGCTCGTGCATCATATTTTGCGTCCTTATATCCACAACTTAATTCGCAGGCTGCTTCTTATGCAGGTTTGCTTTCAAGTGATGTTTCAAGTTTGACTGATAACCAAATAGCCGCTTTAAATTCTGATTATTGGTCCGGTTCATCACAAGCATCTACTTTAAATGCCAGTGATATGTCAACTCTTGATCAGGATTGGCAAAATTCCAGTTATGCATATCCTGAAATTGATTCAAGCAAAGTTGAAAATCTTTCGGCAGCGGATATGGTTGATTCAACTCCGAATGTCACGACTGGAGAAGTTGACATTCAGGCTGTTCAATTGGATGTTTGGGATTCGTGGCCTTTGCAAAATGCACAAACAGGCGCGGCCCAATCAATTACAATTAACGGAAAAAAGTATCAAATTGTTATTGCCATGGCCGGCAGGCCTGATACCTGGTCGGATGGTCATCTTTATATTTTTTATAAAAATGATGATGGATCTGCTGCTCTTGATCAATGGAAAAGCGGTGGGGCAATCTTTCCAAGTGTTCCGACTGATGTAGATTACACTTATGGTGTCGATCAAGATACCGCTAGTGCCTGGGTAGGTGCAAATCCTTTAGTTCAGGATTCTAATTTGAGTTTTCATGAGAACCAACCGGTAGAGGCAGAACAATGGTCAGGTTCGGCAGTTTTAAACAGTGATAATACGATTCAACTTTATTACACTTCTGTTGAAATCGCTGATAATTATGCTTATTTAGCGACTGCAACTTTGTCGCTTGCTAGTAATTCTGCAGGAGGAATATATGTTAGCGGAATCAAAAATGATCATATTATTTTTTCCGGCGATGGCCATTACTATCTGACAAATAAGCAAATATTCGATTATGAGAGTCAGGAAGAAAAAAACGGGCAGCCACAAGTATTAAATGGTATGCGGGATCCTCACGTTATTGTTGTTAATGGGCAACGTTACTTAGCCTTTGAGTCGACTACTTTGGTAGATAACGGTCAGGGAATTGTAGAAGATACTAATGATCTTTCAGATTACGCTAATGATTTAAGTGATGCTGTTAATACACAAAATACGATTCTTTTAAGTTCATCAAATACTAATACAGCAAAAATTTCCAATGCAGTTATTGGATTGTTGAAATTAGATGAAAACAACAATGTCACCGAGGTTTTACCACCGATAATTACTGCTACAATGGCTTCAACTGAAATAGAAAGACCATCAATTGTACCCATGAACGGCAAGTTTTATTTATTTGTCGCGACCCGTGTTTCCCGATCTTCGATCGATGATACAGCTAATAATGGAGATGTAATGATGCTTGGCTACGTGTCAGACTCTATTGATGGACCTTATAAGCCTTTAAATAATAATGGATTAGTTGTAGCTGGGACAGATCCACAAAATAGTCGAACCTTTACTTACTCATATTTTGCAATACCGGTTCCAAATACAAATCGAATTATTATTACTTCATATATGAGTAATCGAAATTTCGCTTCTGGGCAGGACATGTATTCGACTTTTGCTCCTTCTTTTGAGATTAGCGTTAATGGTGATCAGACTTCGATTATTCCTAATTCAGTATTAGCACAGGGCAGTATAACGGAAAGCGATGAAGCATTTTCAATTGGACAAGATCTCAGCAATATTAATTATTTCGGTGCTGACATTTTATCTTCGGAAAATGAAAATTACGATGGTGTTATTGTCCAAACGAAACGCAATGATGGCGTTTTCTTTGATGGTCCGGCATTTACTTCAAAAGATACTTTGAAAGCCAATGATAACGGGACTAATTATAATGGTGATTTTGTGACTGTTGTGGAATCGGTGACAACGAAACGATATAACGGATTGCTTTATACATTTCTCAAAGTGAATGATAAAAGCAAGAATATCACTTACTGGATTGATCAACGTGCCATTGAACCTATCCATTATGACTCGATAACTTCGACGGAATTAAAAAATCAATGGGCTGTCATAGATGAAAATAAAAGAAATGATGGAATTTATTATTCTGGTCCGGCACTTACTGATTATTTGTCAATGACTGCTAACGCCTCTGGAAAAACTGTTAATGGAGATACCGTTTACGTTACTGAAATTGATACGACTTTACGGAAATCCAACGGAGAAAAATATCAATATGCAAAAATCCAAGATGGCAATAAAATCTATTGGATTGATTTACGCGCACTTGATTTTTCAAAATATGCGGAAATAACGAGCTCGAGTGATCAGAATTTTTCTGCCTATATTAATGAAAGCAATCGAGATGACGGAATTTATACCGATGGACCGGCATTAACCAGTCCGACAGCTATGAAATCAAATGGCAGTGCAAAATCTATTAATGGCGATCCGGTTTCTGTTGTTGCTTTTAGCAAAACAATTCGTGCAAACGGAAAAACTTATAGCTATTTTAAAGTAAATGACGGTCAGAAAACTTATTGGATTGATAGTCGAGCCGTTTATCGCTACGATCAGATTGAAAACACCGTTACTCCAAAGGATGAATATGCAACAATTGATCAATCTATCCGTAACGACGGAATTTACAAGAATGGTCCGGCTTTAACTAGTTCCAATACGATTCAAAAGGATGGCCTTGCTAAGAGTCATAATGGTGATACGGTATTGGTTTTGCAGGCTTCGACAACTATCCGTCAAAGTAATGGAATGACTTACACTTATTTACAGGTTCAGGATGGCCAAGATACTTATTGGATTGATTCTCGGGGTATTCATATCAACAATTTTGCAACAATTTCTAAAAGTTCTGTAAATAGTTATACGGCCTATATTGATCAAAAACAAAGAAATGATGGGGTATATTATAGTGGACCGGCTTTAACCAGTTCGGATACTTTAATAGCAAATGATAATGGTTGTAGCTACAGTGGTGATAAGGTCACCGTTCTTCAGACAAAAACAACCAAGAGGAGTAACGGGGTGTATTATACTTACGCTCAGGTGCTTGACGGAAATAAAACCTATTGGATTGATCAGCGAGCTCTTTCTTTAAAAAAGATATAGAAAATTTCGGTGTAATTATTTTTTCATTTAGGAAAATACCGTTTCTTTATTCAAAAAAACAATTAGTTGGCTGCTGTTTGAAGATATCTATTATCAAAGTGTAAAATAAAAAAGACTCTTGAAGTACGTTTTATATTTCTTCGTCTGGAATTGTCAAATAGTTTTTTGAAAATGCTATCTATATTAGAATCTTGTCTTTATTGTTTTACTGTGATTTGTCCCGATCTTGGAGTTAGACAGTTCTATATATGCTTCAATTGATCACCGGGAGTGGTCGAATTAACGTTATTCGATCGCTTTTTTATTGTCTTCTTGACTTGCCAGAATCTATTCAAGAGATCTAAAAATTAATTTAATTTATAAGAAGGAGCAAGTGATTTTTATTGGAAAATAATGAACAGATTAATATAAAAACAAAATTATCTATTTTAGCAGTTGGATTATTATCATTTTTGGGAATCTTAATCGAAACGTCGATGAATGTAACTTTTCCGACTTTGATGGAATAAATGAACATTAGTTTAAGTACGGTCCAGTGGCTAACAACTGGTTATCTTCTATTAGTTACGATTGTTATGGCAACGACAGCCTATTTATTAAAGCGGATCAATGTTAAAAAAATATTTTTATTTGCTGTTGCCATTAATTTAGTTGGGAGTCTTTTCTGTGCCGTGGCTACTGATTTTCCTTTGCTATTGATTGGACGTCTTTGTCAATCAACTTCAACCGGCTTGGCGACACCGACACTTTTTTATATGATTTTCAGAACAATTCCAATCTATAAATTGGGTCGGTATAATGGTTTTGCTGCAATGCTAATCTCTTTAGCACCTGCTTTGGGCCCAACTTATGGTGGAATTTTAAATAATTATTTTTCTTGGCGAATTATTTTTTGGATAATCATTCCTATATTGTTTATAGTTCTCTGGATTGGTTTGAAAAATATTTCATTAATAACTGAAAAAGAAGATTTATCTTTTGACTTTATTGGATTATTTCTATTGGCTTTGATTTTAATCGGCTTAGAATTTTCATTAACGCAATTCAGCAAATATGGTTTTGACTATCGTTTTCAACTGTCATTATTTTCTACGTTTGTAGTACTGGTTGTTTATCTTGTTTATGATCACTTTAGTTCTCGGCATTTGCTTGATTTTTCAATTTTGAAACCAATCGTAAGTTTGCGACTTTTTAATTATTTTTCTCTGCAGGCTATTAACATTGGTTTATCATTCTTGATCCCAATTTTTGCAGAAACTTTTTTGAAAGCGAATTCGCTTTTAGCCGGCCTAATTTTGCTTCCCGGATCTCTGCTTGGCGCCATGACAGCACCAATCGCCGGTAGCTGGTACGACGGAGTTGGTTCGAAAATCCCATTGATTTTAAGCAATTCTTTAATTGTTTTCGGAGTTTTTCTTTTATGGATTTTCACTGATCATTTAAGTATTTGGTTAATTATGTTTTTTTATTTAATTTTACGTCTTGGTTTTAATCTTGGATTTGGGAACACCATGTCTGATGCCAGTAAATATGTTGACAACAAAAAAAAGCTGATCAGAGCTCTCTCTTTAATATGGCTCAACAGTATGCAGGCTCGGTTGGGACCGCTATAATGTCTGCAATGATCGCTTTTCAAAGTATCGTCTTTTCTAATTTATCATCAGCTAGGGCGACACTGCTTGGTGGCCACCTTGATTTTACAATTCTTTTTCTGTTGGCAATTTTGAGTTTGTCATTGACGATTTTCTGTCAGCATCTCATTAAGAAAGATAATCAAAAATTATCAAATTAATGAGAAACCGCCGTCTATACTAATTGTTTGCCCAGTTACAAAATCATTATTCATTAGAAAAAGATAGGCAGAAGCAACTTCAGCAAGGGTCGCAACTCGCTGCAAAGGAATTGCTTTTGACATTTGTTTGCCCGTTTTTTCAAGTTCAGTTTTGGATAATTTTTTCCATAATCCAGTTGGTGTCCAAGTTGGAGCAACGGCATTTGCGCGAAAATTTGGAGCCAATTCAAGTGCAAGGCCCTGGACCATTGTGTTGATTGCTTGATTACCAATAACCGCTCCAGAAGAATCGCTGGGATGGCCACCTGCTCCTGCGGTCAAAATAAGAGATCCTTTTTTATTAAGAAATTTTGTTGATATTTTAGCGAACTCCATATCGGCGAAAAACTTGTCTTCAACTGTTTTTCGAATAGCTGTAGTTGAAGAATTCAAAAATCCACCGGCCATTGCGCCTCCAAGCATTGAAATTATGTGATCAAAATTTCCAAATTTTCTGAAAAAATCTATTAACTGGTTATTATTAGTAGCATCGAATCTTTCATTAGAAATATTTAATTTTTCTTTTTCGAACTCCTTTTCGACTTTTTTTAAGTTTTTCTCGCTCTTTGCAATTATCGATACCTGAGCAGCTGATTGAGCTGCTTCTTTTGCGATTTCTTTTCCAAAACCAGAACTGCCGCCAATGATTAAAATTTTCTTATTTTTCAAATTATTTATCATTTTGTCTCCAATTTTTGCGTCATTACTGACCAGTCTAGCATGATCTAAATTTTAGATTTACGAAAAAAATTGTATTTTTTAAAAATTGGCTTTTTAAATTCTGAATCTCTGGTGGCATAATAAAAAGCACTTTAAGCGTATTAAAGTGCTTAATGATCATTTTTATAATTAAATTTCCTCTTTTTCTTTTTCTTTTGAATGGATGTGATTAACCTGCTCATAGACAGTTGCCGGAAGGGTATAAAGTTTCATAAATCCGACAGCTGCTTGTTCGTCAAATGAATTTGCTGAAGTATAAGTCGCTAGTTTTTCAGAATAGAGTGAATTATTTTCTGATTTTCTAGCAACAGCTGTTGCCGAGCCCTTATAAAGTTTCATCTTGACAGTTCCGTTGACAACTTTTTGTGTTTCGTCAACGAACTTATTAAGTGCATCAAAAAGAGGAGAAATCCACATTGCATTGTAAATCAAGTTGGTAATTTGTTGTTCGATAATCGGCTTGAAGTGTGCAACGTCATGTTCTAATGTGATATCTTCTAGATCTTTGTGTGCAGTCATAATAACAGCTGCAGCAGGTGTTTCATAAATTTCACGGGATTTAATACCAATTAGACGATTTTCTACATGATCAATTCGACCAATTCCATGTGTTCCGGCTAATTTATTCAAATAAACAATAAGATCAGCCATTTTCATTTTCTGATTATTTACTGAAATTGGTAAACCGTTTTTAAATTCTATATCAACAAAATCGGCTTGATCGGGAGTGTCTTCGACTGGCAATGTTAAAGCATAGGCATCTGCAGGGGCTTGATTCCAAGGATTTTCAAGAATTCCTGCTTCATTTGAACGTCCCCACAAATTTTCATCAATTGAATAAGGCGAATCGAAATTAATCGGCACCGGCACATTGTGTAGATGAGCGTATTCAATTTCTTCTTCACGAGACCACTGAAAATCACGAATTGGAGCTTCAATCTTCATTTCCGGATCAAGCGCATGAATTGCCGCTTCGAAACGAACCTGATCATTTCCTTTTCCGGTTGATCCATGAGCGATAGCGACGGCATTATTATCATGAGCTGTTTGAATCAGCTTTTCGATAATTAATGGTCGAGAAAGAGCCGAAACCAGTGGATATTCACCTTCATAGAGAGCGTTTGATTTAATTACTTTGCTGACATAGTTATCAGCGAATTCATCTTTACCATCTATTACGATTGATTGAATTGCACCTATCTTTAAAGCCTTTTTTTGAATACTTTCCATTTGTTTTCCATGCTGACCAACATCTAGCGAGACCGCAATTACTTCATATCCTTTATCTTTTAACCAAGGGATCGCTACGGAAGTGTCTAGGCCACCGGAATAAGCTAAAATAATTTTATCTGTCAAAATCTTTCTCCTTCATAAACAATTTTTTATTTTTGCTTGAAAACTAGTTGGAAAAATCGTCGTCGGCACGTTAGATAATTAATGAATTGTCCCTTGTTCATAACATTTCCTTTTTAATCCCTTTGTGAATTGATTCATGAATATTCAAATAATGATAAACATCTTTGTCGATAATTTGATCGAATTGTTTTAATTCTTCGATCGTCAAATCTTCAAGCGTTTTTTGGTGCTCTTCTGCAAACAGAACGGCTTGTCCGACAACTGCGTGAGCATCTCTGAAGGGGAGTCCTTTTTTAACCAGGTAATCTGCTAAATCAGTTGCGTTTAAGAAACCATTTTTAACTGCTTTTTGTAGTTTATCGTGATTAATTTTCAGTGTTGAAACAATTTTTTTTGTAATTAACAACATTTTTTCTATATGGCCAAAAGCCGGCAAAAAAGTTTCTTTATCAAGTTGCATATCTTTGTCATATGCCAATGGCAAAGCTTTCATAATAACCAACATTTGGTTTAATTCGCCGATGAGCAAAGCCGAATTTCCACGAATAAGTTCGGCCGAGTCGGCATTTTTCTTTTGTGGCATCATTGATGAACCGGTTGAAAGGGAATCATCAAAAGTAACGTATTGGAATTCCTGACTGGCATAAATTATTAATTCTTCGGATAGCCTTGATAGATGAACTCCGATGATTGAAAAATCGGACAGGGTTTCAATTACGTAATCTCGATCAGAAACGCCGTCAATAAAATTTTTAACAGGTTTTTTAAAATCTAGCAGTTCAGTCGTTAATTGACGATCGATATTATGGGTTGTACCTGCTAAGGCTCCAGAGCCCAACGGATTTTCGTCCATTATATCTATAGCATTGATCAAACGTTTCTTGTCACGCAAAAGCATCTGCGAATATGCATCCAAATAATATTTAAAGGTAATTGTTTGGGCTTTTTGAAGATGAGTATAACCAGGCATGATGTAAGGATTTTCCTGGCCCTTTTTGATAAAAGTATTTACCAAATCGTCAATCTGCCTAAGAACTCCTTGCAGGCGATTCTTAAAATACATTTTCGTATCAACGGCAATTTGGTCATTTCGTGATCGGGCCGTGTGGAGTTTTTTTCCAGCATCGCCAATTTTTTTAGTCAGAACAGCTTCGACAAAACTATGTATATCCTCGTATCCCAAATCAGGAATGATAAGATTTCCTTGTTCAATCTCAGTGAGGATTTCTTTTAATCCGCCAATAATGTCTGTTGAATCCTTTTGGCTGATGATTCCTTGTTTGCCGAGCATTGTCGCATGGGCAATCGATCCCTGAATATCTTCTTTGTATAATAATTTGCTAGTTGGCAAGGAGTTATCGAAGTCCGTCATATCGATATCTTCGCCTTTAGTAAAACGTCCACCCCAAAGTTTCATTTGCGTATTTCTCCTAAAAATGAGTATAAAAAAACAGTGATTTTACAGAACAAATGTAAAAAAACTGTTTATCGTCGAGCAATACTAGAAACAAATAAAGTTGTCTGAATTTCTGTTTTCATTAGAACTTGTTATTTACTATACAAGTTTTTTTATGAATTGCAACGTTTTTTTTTAAAATTTTAAATATTTTTTGCTTGATCTCTTTTAATTGCAAATATCTGAATATTTCGTTACTTATTAAAGGACTAAAAATGTCTTTTTAACTGAAGTCTTTCAAACTTTATAAAATCATTGCAAAAAAATTCTGAAAAAATAAAGAAAATCAATTTAAAGCAATAAACAAAACAATTTGTCAATATCATTGAATTGAGAAATTGTTCTCCGATGATTAGGAATAATTTCTTATTTTTTTACTATCTTTTCCATCGTTGACAATGCTTTTAGTCGAAAGACAACCGTCATGATCGCTTCGTATTGAATAATTGCGGCTTTTGAATCAATTTCTGGCAATGCACTTAGTTCCTTGGACAAATTATTCTGTGAGGATGCTTGATTGAACATCTGAATAAAACGATTATAAACCTCTTCGGAGGGGCCATGATTGAGTTCGATTTGGAAACCTCTTTTAATTGCGTCTAACGAAAAAACACTTTTTAATAATGAGACAATAATTGCTCCCGCCAAATGTATTCGACTATAACGTTTGTTCTTCGGCCGAATAATTACTTCTGCTTTTGTATAATTGTGCATCATTGTTTTTGTTAAACGTTCCCCGGTAACTGGGGAAACATAATCATTTGTGATATCTAATAATTGATCAAGATATATTTCAAAAGCAGGTAACTCATTCCAAAGCGGCAACTTTTTTTCCAAATTCATTTCTTATCTACCTTTACCATCCTATTTTTCGATGTGAACAGCAATACCAATCAATCCCGGTCCTGTGTGGACTCCTAAAGCAGGTGAGATATTTCCTGTATAAATTTGTTGATTTGGATAAATTTTTTCCAATTTTTGACAGACATATTTTAAAAGTGTCTTATTATCGCCTTCGGCAACGGCAATTCTAACCTTTTTTTCAAGGCAACGGTTTTCTCAACTAAAGCCAGCATTTTTTCAATTGTTTTTCTTTCGCCACGCGCTTTGGTTACTGTATAGTAAACTCCTTGGTCATTGCAGGAAATAATTGGTTTGATATCAAGTGCTGATCCTAGAATACTTGCGACCTTACCAATTCTGCCACCGGCTGCTAAATATTTGAGTGTTGGAATGTAAAAGAAAATTTTTCCATTGTCGACTGACTCTTCAACTAATTTCACGATTTTTGAGAAAGGAAGTTGCTTTTTTATTAAGTCATCGGCATAAACTGCAAATAGTCCGCTGCCAATACCGATATTTTTTGTATCTATAACTTTGATGTTTAACTTGCTTTGCTGGCTGGCCAGCAAGCTTATTTGATTGTAAGTTGTTGATAGCCCGCTTGAAATACAAATAGCAATAACATCGCTGTAACCTTCCTTTTCCAATTCTTGGAATTTTTCAAGGATATCTCCGCTTTGTGGACTGGAAGTGGTTGGAATACTTGATCCGCGTTTGATTTTCCGATAAAACTGGTCCGGGGTGATATCTACTCTGTCCCTAAGGACTTTTCCGTCCCAATGAATCTGCATTGAAACGGTTTTAACATATTCTTTGTCCTGCAAATATTGCGGAGCGTCGGAACACGAATCAATTAAGATGGCAATTTTCTCGGTCATTTTAATCTCCTATGGTTTAAATTAATTTTTTTACGTAGTCTTAAACACTATAAACTATAGTTTATAAAACTATTTAGCGCAAATTAATTATAATAATCGGAAGCTTTTTAATGCTTTGACATAAAAGCTGACTTTTTATCGATCGTCTTTTTACAATATGCGATAATTTATCCATGGTTCAGTTACTAGATGGAAGAAGTGTTTCGAAAAAAATTCTTCAAGAGGTTAAAAATAAGGTGGCGAATGCCGGTTTTCCGGTTAAATTAGCGACTATTTATAACGAAGAAAACGAAGGAAGCAGAATGTATGTCGGCATGAAGATTCGCCGGGCGACTTTCGCCGGACTTATCTCGGTGGAATATAAAGTAGATAATTCCTGGAAAACCGAGGATGTTCTTAAACTACTTTCAAAATTAAACAGAGATTCAAGTATTTGTGGAATTTTGGTTCAGTCTCCTCTGGGAGAGGACATTGATGAGTCTAAGATTTTCAATGCAATTGATCCAATAAAAGATGCTGACGGTCTTTCTGTTTTTAATCAGGGATTATTGTTTGAAAATGCCAAAGAGAACTATATTGTTCCGGCAACGCCAGCAGGAGTAATTTCTCTTTTAGAGGCCTATCATTATCGATTTTCTGCTAAAAATGCATTGGTAATTGGCCGCTCAGTTCTTTTTGGCCGTCCGATGAGCGTTTTACTAACGAATCGCGATATGACGGTTACTTTGGCTCATTCAAAAACTCCTCCGGATCAGTTACGGCAATTTGCAGAAAAAGCTGATTTGATTGTTGTTGCTATCGGCAAAGCTGATTGGTTTAAATTTACTAATTTAAAAAAAGATGCTGTTGTTATCGATGTGGGCGCTAATAAAGTTAACGGGCATGCGACCGGGGATGTTGATTTTGAAAAAGTTTCCCCTCATGTTGCACAAATTAGTCCAGTACCAGGTGGTGTTGGGCCAATGACGATTGCAACATTGATTAAACATACTTTTGAGCTAGCGAAGCTTCAACAAGGAGATCGAAAATAATGAAAAGAGCAGTTGTAACAGTAATCGGTAAGGATCAGCCCGGTATTATTGCGGGCGTTTCAAAAACTTTGGCCGATAATCAAGCAAATATTCTTGATGTCGCTCAGACTTTAATGGATAACGTTTTTACGATGAGTATGTTGATCGATATTACCAAGATTGATTCTAAATTTTCTGGTTTACAAGTTGAATTGACGAAGATTGGACAAAAACTCGGCGTTTCTATTCAAATACAAAGAGAAGAAATTTTTAATTCTATGTCTAAAATCTAATTGGAGCAACTATGGATATTAATAAAATAAATGAAGCAATCCAGATGATTTCCGAGGAGCATTTCGACATTCGTACCGTCACGATGGGAATTTCTCTTTTGGATTGTATTGGTGGGGATGGCCAACAGACGGCAGAAAAAATCCACAGAAAAATCATTAATAAAGCCGGGAAGCTGGTAGAAACCGTTCAACAACTCGAACGTGATTTTGGAGTACCGATTGTTAACAAACGAATTTCTGTAACGCCTGTTTCTTTGTTAGCTGGTAATACAGATTATGATGGTTTAATAAAAATAGCTCATGCCCTTGATCAGGCTGCTGACGATGTTGGTGTTGATTTTCTTGGCGGCTATTCGGCCTTGATTCAAAAAGGGAGCACCCCAACTGAAAAAATGTTGATTGATAGTCTTCCGGAAGTTTTGAGTACGACTAAACTTTTGATGTCGAGTGTCAATGTTGCTTCAACTAAAGCAGGTATTAATTTAAATGCGATTGGAAAAATGGGTAAGACAATTAAACGGATTTCCGAAGTCGATCCGTTGGGAAATGCCAAGTTGGTGGTTTTTGCTAATGCTGTTGAAGATAATCCTTTTATGGCTGGAGCTTTTCATGGTGTCTCCGAGGACGATGCAGTTATAAATGTTGGTGTTTCCGGACCTGGTGTTGTAAAAAGAGCTTTAGAGACTGTTAGAGGCCAGTCGATTGACGTTGTCGCCGAAAAAATCAAGACAACTGCGTTTAAAATCACTCGAATTGGACAACTAATTGGTGGATTGACTGCTAAAAAGCTTGGTCTCCCTTTTGGAATTGTTGATTTAAGTTTGGCTCCGACACCTGCTCGTGGCGATTCAGTTGCTGAAGTTTTAGAAGAAATCGGTCTGGAACAAGTTGGAACTCATGGAACGACGGCTGCTTTAATGCTTTTAAACGATGCAATTAAAAAGGGTGGTGTAATGGCCAGCCAACGGGTTGGCGGTTTATCCGGAGCGTTTATTCCAGTTTCCGAGGATGCTGGAATGATAGATGCTACGGTTGCTGGAACTTTAAGTATCAGCAAACTAGAAGCAATGACTTCGGTTTGTTCAGTTGGGCTGGATATGATTGCGCTTCCTGGAAACACACCAGCGTCAACGATTTCGGCTATGATAGCGGACGAAGCAGCGATTGGTGTTCAGAACAATAAAACTACGGCAGTACGCGTGATTCCCGTTCCAGGAAAAGGTGTTGGCGATGCAATTGACTTTGGCGGTTTGCTTGGGCGAGCGCCGATTATGCCGGTTATTGAAAAATCTTCGGCTGTTTTTATTAATCGTGGCGGTCATATCCCTGCTCCGATTCATTCTTTTAAGAATTAGAGGTGAAAATGAAATACGGTTTTTTAGGTGCCGGAAATTTAGCATCGGCAATTATTGAAGGTTTACTTAAAAGTGGCCTTAAATCAGATGATATTCTTGTTAGCTCACCTCACAGTGCTGCGCTTTTGTCAAAAAAACTTGATATTAATAGCGTGGGAAAAGACCAATTGCTTGCTGACTGTGACTTGGTAATTTTGGCTTTTTTGCCTGAACAGTTAAAGGATATTATTAAGGGTATCGGTTCGGAAAAATTTACGAATAAATTAGTTGTCTCAGTTTTGGGGTCATTAAGTCTTAAACGATTAACAGATTTTTTGCCAACAGCAAAATTAGTTCGCGTTCTTCCGAATGTGAATGCAGAATTCAATGACTCTTTAACGTCGGTTTCTTTTGGCCAAAAATTATCTAGTGAAGATATTCAATTAACGAAGAACTTTTTGCAAACTTTTGGTACGGTTATTGAACTGCCTGAAAAGGATTTTCCAGCATTCTCTGCGATTGCAGGATCAGGACCCGCTTTTGTTGCTTTGTTTATCAGGGCTTTGCAAGAAGCGGGAATAAAACAAGGGATTGATAGCGACGAATCTTTGCAGATTGCTTTGTATACGATTAAAGGTTCGACCGAAAATATCCTTCAAAGTAATAAGACTGCCAACCAATTAATCGAAAAAGTGGCTTCTCCAGGCGGCTCAACAGCTGATGGGGTTAAATCGCTTGAAAAGGATCACTTTATTGAATCCGTTAATAATGCTATTCTAGCAACTATCAACCATGGTAAAAAATAATTTTGATAATTGGAAAAAAATCGTTGTTAAAGTCGGCACTTCAACGATTGTTCAAAAAAATGGCCAGATTAATTTACCTGTAATCGGGCAATTGGTTCAAACGTTGTGTGCTTTACGTAATCAGAATCGGGAAGTGGTTTTTGTAACTTCTGGGGCGATTGGTGTGGCGATAAATCAGCTAGGATTTAAAAAACGTCCGACTGAAATCCCTCAGCAACAAGCTCTAGCAGCAATTGGCCAAGCTGATTTAATGGCTATTTATAATCAAAACTTTTCTTTTTATCATCAGATTACCGGCCAGATTCTTTTGACTTATGATGTGTTTGATAATCCAAAGATGCTTGAAAATATGCTGAATGCCTTGCGAGAATTATTGAAATTGAAGGCGATTCCGATTATCAATGAAAATGACGTAATCGCCGTTGATGAAATGGATCATCAACATTCTTTTGGCGATAACGATTGCTTAGCGGCAATGGTAACAAAAATTATCGATGCCGATGGTCTGATTATTTTATCCGATGTCGACGCGCTCTACGATAAAAATCCTCATGAGTTTGCTAATGCCAAAGCTATTAAACGAGTTGGTTCGATTACCAAACAAGTTATTAATTTAGCCTCTGGCAAAAGCAATCTTGGAAAAGGAGGAATGCTAACGAAATTAAGGGCAGCTGATTATCTTTTAAAAGAAGATAAACAAATGCTGCTGCTTCCTGGATCCGAACCAGACGGTATTTTAAGGACTCTTTCGGGTGAACAGATTGGAACTTTATTTGCTAATGAATACGAATGAATTACACAATCAAATAAATTTAATTGGGGAAAGAGCTAAAAAAGCTTCCACAGTGGTTTCTCAGCTTTCGATTGACAAGAGAAATGAAATTCTCTTGTTCTTTGCTTCCGAAATTGATAAAAACTCCAATAAAATTATTAGAATCAATGCTCAAGAATTACAAGAGCATCGCAACGATTTAAGTTTACCGATGCAAAAGCGCCTTGAGTTGAATGAGGAGAAGATTTCCGCTATTGTTGCATCTTTAAAAGCATTAGTAAAACTTGCCGATCCCTTGTCTGAAGGTAATACAAGTTGGCAAGCTAAAGCTGGTTTTAAAATAGTTAAAAAAACGGTTCCGTTAGGGGTTGTGGCAATGATTTATGAAGCACGGCCAAATGTCACGGTTGACGCTGCTGCGCTGACAATCAAGTCGGCTAATGCTGTTATTTTACGCGGTGGCAAAGAATCTATTAAGACAAATCAACTATTGGTCGATATTCTTCGACGCAGTTTAAAAGAACTTGGCTATCCAGAAAATATTGTTCAATTAATTGAAAATACAAGCCACGATTCTGTTAAAGAATTACTTCATTTGAGAAAATTTATCGATGTTTTAATTCCTCGAGGATCAAGGTCTTTCATTAATTATGTTATTGATAATTCGACTGTTCCCGTGATTGAAACTGGTGCTGGTAATGATCATATTTTTGTTGATAAATCAGCTGACCAAACAGAGGCGATTAAAATCATTGTTAATTCTAAAATTCAAAATCCTTCCGTTTGCAACGCTGCCGAAAAGCTTTTGGTTCATGTTGATATTGCAAAAGAATTTTTGCCAAAATTATTTGATCGATTATTGAAGGAAGGCGTCGAAATTAGGGGCGATAAGGTAGTTAAATCGATTGATGACCGAGCCAATTTGACACACGATTCCGACTGGGATACTGAATATAATGATTTAATTATCGCTGTTCACTTGGTGAATAATTTAAAAGAAGCTATCGATTGGATAGGAAAACATACAACGCATCATACGGAAGCCATTCTAACGAATTCAACTGAAAATGCGTCTGAGTTTATGAGAAAAATTGATGCGGCAGTCGTAACCCAAAATGCATCAACTCGTTTTACCGATGGTTTTGAGTTTGGTTTTGGGGCTGAAATTGGAATAAGCACGCAAAAACTTCATGCGCGAGGACCGATGGGTCTGCGTGCTTTAACAAGTTATAAATACGAAATTCTTGGTCATGGAGAAATTAGACAATAAATAATGGTAGAAAGTTTTCGCTATTATTTCTGTCAAATAGTATTCTATTTACTATGTATACGAATGTTTTTGCTCATCGTGGTTACAAATTAGTCGCACCGGAAAACACTTTGCCGAGTTTCCAGGCTGCTTTAGATTATCCTGTTAATGGTTTGGAAATGGATTTACAAATGACTGTTGATGGGGAACTTGTGATCATTCATGACGAAAAAGTTGATCGTACTTCCAATGGAAGCGGATTCGTTAAAGACAAAACATTGTCCGAATTGAAAAAGCTTGATTTTGGCAGCTGGTTTTCACAAAAATTTAAAAATGTTCGTATTCTGACTTTTGAGGAATACCTGAATTGGCTTTATTCAATTGATTACGATCGATTGCTTTTAATTGAACTTAAAACTGACCATGTTGATTATCCTGGAATCGAAAAAAAAGTTCTGAAAATAATTAAAAAGTTTTCCAATGCCAGTTGGCAGATCATTTTACAGTCTTTTAATCCTAAAACAATTCGTAATTTAAGAAAATTGGATCCAAAAATCTCCCTTGCACGATTAAGCTTTGTGATTGGTCCACGCTGCCTTTTTGGATATTTTTTTGGTAAAATTCAGCAAATCAATCTAAGCTCGCGTTTTCTTTTGAATCGTCTGATTTTTTATTCTTTTAAAAAAGCCCAGTTGACTCCTTGGGTTGTTAATCGACAGACATATCTAAAAAAGGCTTTTAAATTTCATTTAAGGGCGGTCATTACCGACCAACTTGATTTGGCAACCTTTTTACGAGAACAAATTCAGGGAATTGATAAATGACTGATTCGAATATAAAGGAAAAAGTTGTTGTCATTGCCGGACCAACTGCCAGTGGGAAAAGCGATCTGGCAATTAAAATTGCCCAGGCGATTGATAGTGAAATCATTTCTGAAGATGCTTTTCAAATCTATCGTGGCTTGGATATCGGCACGGCAAAACCAAGCAAAGAGGATTTAGCAAAAGTCAAACATCATTTTGTTGATATTAAAGAAGCCGATGAATCTTATAGTGCTTATGAATTTACAAGGGACGCGCGAATAATTATCAATCAGATGTTATCTAAGAAAAAACTTCCTTTGATTGTCGGCGGCTCGGGTTTTTTTCTGCAGACACTTTTGGGTGACCGGAGAATCGCCGATAAAGATAATCCAGTTGTTCCTAAAAAAGCCGGGAAGGAGAACCGTCTTTATAATGCCTTGCTAATTGGCCTTAGCATGGAACGCCCACAGCTTTATGCCCAGATTAATCAACGGGTTGAAACGATGTTTGAAAAGGGAATTGTGGAAGAGGCTGAACATCTTTTTTATCAAGAAGGTAATTTTCAATCAAAGAAAGCAATTGGTTATCGAGAGTTTGCTGGATATTTTGCTGATCAGTATGATTTGCCGGAAGTTAAAAGTTTAATCAAACGTGATTCCAGACGTTATGCAAAGAGGCAGCTGACTTATTTTAAAAATCAATTTCCTGATATGCAGTGGTTCAATGCAGAACAAATCACTAATAATCCCAAATTGATTATTAATTTAGTTAAAAATTTTAACCAATCCTAGACCAATGTCAGCTTTCTTAACAATTTTTTTTGGAAGTCTTTATAATTTTAGTTAGATGGACTTAGTAAGAAATGATTGATGAGCGATTAAAAAAAGATTTAGCTATTTTGCCGATCAGTACAGTTCGGGCTTTAACGAACTTGTCTGATAGGCAGATTCGCTATTATGAAAGTCAAGATTTGCTTACTACGAAACGGGGTAAGGGTGGTCAAAGACGCTTTTCTTTGAATGATGTCGAGCGATTAATTGAAATTAGGATGATGATGGAATCTGGCGACAGTTTAAAAGATATTCATAATCTTTACGAGACTCATCGCGTTAACAATCGACGGAACGAAAAAACGGATTTTGTTCATTCACTTGAAAATGAATTTTTGAAAATCGGAAGGTTGGAAAAACATTAATGATAAAATTAACCAAAGAAGCAATTAAGAAATCAGTTAAAGATGAAGGCGTTGATTTTTTGCGTGTAATGTTCACCGACGTATTTGGCATGATAAAAAATGTTGAAATACCTGTTAGCGAACTTGACACGGTCCTTGATAACAATCTATTGTTTGACGGATCGTCAATCGATGGCTTTGTAAGAATTGAAGAGTCCGATATGTATTTGTATCCCGATTTGGATACTTTTAGGATTTTACCTGATTCAATGACCGGCGAACATGATGGCAAGGTTGCAATGATCGTTGCTAATGTTTATACCAGCAGTCGCATGCCGTTCGAAGGAGATCCAAGAAATAATTTGATTCGTGTTCTTGGAGAAATGAAAAAAGATGGTTTTTCCGATTTCAATGTTGGTACGGAACCGGAATTCTTCTTGTTCAAACTTGGAGAAGATGGTAAACCAACGATGAAGCTTAATGATAATGGAGGTTATTTTGATTTGGCCCCACTTGATTTGGGCGAACACGTCCGTCGTGAAATTGTTTTGACACTCGAAAAGATGGGATTTGAAGTTGAAGCAGCTCATCACGAGGTTGCTCCTGGCCAACATGAAGTTGACTTTCGTTATGCCGACGCCGTGACTGCAGCTGATCATATTCAGTTATTCAAGCTTATCGTCAAGACTGTTGCTCGCAAATATGGTTATTACGCAACCTTTATGCCAAAACCGATTGCTGGAATTAATGGAAACGGTATGCACACAAATATGAGCCTTTCAAAGGATGGGAAGAATGCCTTTGATGATCCGACTGATGAACTTGGTTTATCTAAAGCAGCCTACCATTTCCTTGGTGGTCTTTTGGACCACGCACAAAATTTTGTTGCAATTACTAATCCAACTGTAAATTCATTCAAACGTTTGACTCCCGGTTTTGAAGCACCTGTTTATATAGCTTGGTCAGCTTCAAACCGTTCTCCAATGGTTCGTATTCCGGCCTCTCGCGGTGCTTCAACTCGTTTGGAACTAAGAATGGTTGATCCAACAGCGAACCCTTATTTGGCTTTTGCAGTAGTCTTAAATTCAGGGTTGGATGGAATTGAAAAAGAAACGACTCCTGAACATTCTGTTGATCGGAATATTTTCCTAATGGATGCTAATGAACGTAAAAAAGCTGGTATTAAAGATCTTCCGGATACATTGCTTGCAGCGGTTGAGAATTTGTCAAAGGATGAAGTAGTTATCAACGCGATTTCCAAGCGAATTGCTGATACTTTCGTTGAAGCCAAAAAACTTGAATATCAATCCTATCGTGCCTCTGTTTCTAAATGGGAAATTAAACAGTACCTTCAAACCTTTTGAATTAATTAAAGTAAATAACATTTAATAAACGTCTAGCAATAGGCGTTTTTCTTTGCAAAAATTAAAGTATGGAAAATCAGACAAATTTGCATATCGTTGGCGATAATAAGATCCCTATTCTTAATAATTTAATCAACAGTAAAATCGACTACTTGAATTCAATCAAAGAAGCAATCGATGAGCATAATTATTTAATGATTTATGAATTGCTTGATTCTGCACATTATAACGAAAAAATCCGTCAATGGCCGCATGCTGATCCGAATCATTTTTTGAGTAACATGACAGAAACGATTCAACCGGAATTATCTGAATTTCTTGCATCGAAATTATTGGCTTTTATTCGTATTCATTTTCCTTTTCTTTATTTTAGAGAAATTAAAACTGGTGTTTATGAAATAATCTTTGGTCGCTGGCCATCAGCAAGAACTTTTGGCATTCTTGATATTATTCGAATCGAATTTATTTTTGACGAAATGGCTGTCAACGAATTAAAAAATTACATGGATAATCCGAATGCTGTTGAAGAACAAAATGTTCAAATAGATGAACTTCACCGAGTAAATAAACTTTACGCCGCAAAAAAAACATCAGGATTCGAAGAGGATGTTCAGAGGAACAAACTTGCAATTATCAAATTGGAGAAGGAAAGGGCTGTTTTGCAATTAGAGCGAGAACAAATTGAAAAGTACTCAGGGAGTTTTCAACACTTTGCTGACCAGGCAGGAAATCTTTATGTTGACTATTTATTAGAGATCCGGAAAGAAAATAAATGACAGTTACGAGCAAGCAGACACTATCGGACTTAAACGATTTTCAAAAAGAGATTCATCATGATGCGAAACAGTTGTTTGATTTTGATAATTTTTATAATAGTTTTCTAAAATCTAAAACAACATCCGAAGCTGTTAATATGGTTGGCCAATTAATCAAAAATAATCGCAATGACTATCGACAATTCAACCCACTTTTTCACTATGATGATTCTTTTTGGATAGCTCAACTTGTTGTCAAACTTTTTCATCTCAAACAGTTGGATTATTTTTCAAACTTGGATTCTAATCAACGAATATCTAATCAACTCCGAATCCCGGTTTTCCCAAGTTTTGAATTCTTTTTTTCCAATAATACTCAGTTGAAAAACAATGGTTTTTATTTGCGGGAAAGAAATTTGCAAATAGATTTATTTTATTTGGATATATTTAATAAAGAAATGTTCATTAATGCTGATGGCTTTGCTAATTTGATTAATTCACGTATTGGCAGAAATTTGACAGACGAAGAGATTCGAACTTTTACAAAGATCTTTATAACTTTAGCAAAGATATTACATGAGGATAATTTTTCTATTGATTTAAATTTGTTGCAATCTGGCAACAATCAAATGCTGCCGCTTAAGAAAGTTGATCTTCCAGCCATTGTAACAGATCAATTGTTTGTTTTAGCACAGAGCCAGCAAAAAGATATTTTTGCTCTGGATAATGGTTTTCAAATTGACTTCAACGAGGAAATGAGTTTATATTTAATTCAGGCAATTGATTCTGTTGGACATTCTCAATGGTTTTTTAAGGTCTTTGATACATATGATCAGTGGACTTTTTTGGATGTTTTGTCGAAATATAATTGGTTTTTAAAGTGGTATCTTGACAACTTGAATTATTTAAAAATTGCTTATCGAGATGATCTTTTTCTCGGTTAATAACAAAATAAAGTTTTTTTAGCTATACTGAAAGTACGCGGAAGTGGCTCAACTGGATAGAGCATCGGAGTTCTAATCCGCAGGTTGTGGGTTCGAGTCCCACCTTCCGCATTTAAAATTAATTATGAAGAAAAGTTTTTGGATTTTATTATCAGTCGTTATTGCTCTGCTTGTGGCAGCTTTTTTCTTGTATCCGCGAGCTTCCTTTGGTGGTGTAAAAATGTCTGAAAAACAATATAAGCAGGTCGAACGGTCAAAACGAAATATCAATAATGTCATTAATGATCTGGATGACTATAAGCCTAGTGATCCAAAAACAGTGACTAAAATGAAAAAAGATGTTGATCGATTAATAACTCAAAACGGCAAAAATCTTTCAACGAAAGAATTTGATAAATTGGAACAGGCTGTTGGGGACAAAGATGGGGGAGTGTTAGCGACGATTGAGGCTGCTCAAAAAGGAAAATACCTGATTGATGGTGATATTGCTTCAACTTTGCACTCTAAGTTTTCTGTGATTGTTAAAGAATCCGCAAGGTCGGCTGTTGATTCGGATTCGCAAGCTGAGAAAATTGCCACTCAAATTCAAAAAGATTTGAGTATTGATTCAAGACTTTATAAGTTAGGACTTAGAAGTTAATGATTGCCCATTTTGGGCTTTTTTGTTACAATAATTCAGTTGTTGCAATGCTTCAACCACTCTAAAGCGGTTTTTCAAGTGATTTATCACACCGCCACGGTGAGTCTAAGAGGAGGCCTAAATGGCTAATAAGTACGCAGTTATTGAAACCGGCGGTAAGCAGTATCGCGTTGAGGCAGGGGATGTTATCTTCGTTGAAAAGCTTGAAGCAAATGAAGGCGATAAAATAACTTTTGATAAAGTTTTACTTGCTGATGGAAAGTTTGGTGATCCATATGTTTCCGGTGCATCAGTTATTGGAACGATTGCTAAACAAGGTAAAGAGAAGAAAGTTGTTACTTTCAAATACAAGGCAAAAAAGCATGGCCACGTTAAAAAAGGCCATCGTCAGCCTTATACAAAAGTATTAATCGAGAGCGTTTAAGGAGGCACATAATGTTAGAAAAATTACAAAACCTAATTAAGTTGGCCCACCATAAGGGGGGCGGATCTTCGTCTAACGGACGTGACTCTGCTGGTCGCCGTTTAGGCGCAAAGCGTGCCGATGGGCAAGATGTTCTTGCCGGGACCATTATTTATCGTCAAAGAGGTACTCATATTTATCCAGGTAATAATGTTGGTCGCGGTGATGATGATACTCTTTATGCATTAGTTGACGGAGTTGTTCGCTTTGAACGCAAAGGGAAGACCCAACGCCAAGCATCGATTTATTCTCGTGAGGAATACAACACTAAGCTTGAAACAACGGTTCAGTAAAATTTAAAATTAAAATAGCGGTTTACCGCTATTTTTTTTAGGCGGGTATTATGAAATATAATTTCGAAAAAAGAATTTCTAAATTAAGAAAACTTTTTGATGTTTTGGAAATTGATTCAATGATTGTCTACCAAGGCTATAACAATGAATATTTAACTGGGTTTTCTGGTGGAAGTGGCGAAGGGATGTTTGCACTGAGTCGTGACCATGCTTTATTAGTTACCGACAGAAGATATCAAGAAGCCTATCAAAATAATCTTCCAAATGGAGTCGATCTCAAGATTAGTCGCGATTATTATGGTGAAACTGCTAGAATTTTAAATTCTTGGGAAGTCAAGAAAGTCGGTTTTGAAGAAGACCTGCCATTTTGTGTTTTTGATTTTCTGGATGGCGAGCTAGAGGCCGAATTTGTACCAACTCCCGCTCCAATTGAAGCTTTACGGGAGATTAAAGATGCTCAAGAATTAGAAAACTTGCATCAAGCAACAAAACGCTCGGTCACAGCTTTTAATCATTTGCTTGACTGGATTAAAGTAGGCCAAACGGAAAAAGAAATTGCCGATCAATTAGACTATTTGGCTCGACATGAAGGATTGGAAAAGACTAGTTTTGATACAATTGTTGCTTCTGGCGAAAATTCTGCTAAGCCTCATGGAACAGCTTCTAATCGTAAAATCAAAAATGGGGATTTAGTTACAATTGATTTTGGTTATTATTTTAATCACTATACTTCTGATATCACGAGAACTATTGCAATTGGAGAAATTGATCCGAAGTTGAGTAATATTTATCAAATTGTTAAAGAGGCCCAAGAATTATCGATTAAAGCAATTAAACCGGATGTTGATTTAAAAGAGGTTGATAAGGCATCGCGTTCTTATATAGAGACAAAGGGTTATGGAAAAGAATATAATCATGGCGGTGGCCATGGCGTAGGCTTGGATATCCATGAGGGACCAGCTGTTTCGCCAGGATCGGAAGATGAATCCACTGTTGGTCAGATACTTACAATTGAGCCGGGTATCTATATTTCTGGACTTGGTGGCGTTCGAATTGAAGATGATGTTTTAGTTATGAGAAACGGTTTTGAAAACCTCACAGATGGTATTACGAGAGATTTAATTAAGATTGAGAAATAAACATGGCGATTAGATTAGATTATTTAGTATTTTATATTGGGAATTTAAGTTATGGGTTTGATTATGTTTACACTAAACGAATTAATGGTCATGCATTTTATTTAAGACGCTTGCCTCAATCAGAAATTACCGATGTGGCAGATGAGAATTTTGATTTTTACAATCCACATTTTTCTGAAGATTTGCATACCCCTTTTAATTGGAAATATGACGAAAAATTTACTGATTTGACTAGAATATGGGACCATTATTCCGATGTGGCTTTAGGGTTTATCGAAGATTGGGCCGAAGATTATCGGGCTCCCGTCGATCCAAACTCAGATCAAAATGTTGAATGGGGTATTCGTTTCCATTCTCCAAATCTAAAGGGCGAACAATTGATTTATGGTGTCAATGCCTATCCTGATCGTTTTGATGGTTTTGTTAATTATCTAAGAAGCTTTGACCCAGAGGTTCCAACGAATGTACCGGAAAATTTGCCTTATTCAAAAGGAAGATTTGCCAATTAAAAAAATGATTTGATTTTTTAAAAACTTTTGCTAATTTCGTAATAAACAGTATGCGGGATTTAATAGCGAAAGTTTTTTTATTAGTAAAAATAAACTCAAAAATCTTATTTATTTTTGGTGCCGTTTTTTTCTTGGTAATCTCATTTTTTATTATGAGTTCGATCAAAAGAACGGGGAAAGAAGAAAATGTTTTATTTTCATCAACTGCAAGCCTGAAAGATAATTCCAATTTAGCTACTTCAAGTATTAGTTCTCCATCGAAGAATGAAAAACTTGATTTTTATGTCGATGTAAAAGGTGAAGTTGCACAGGAAAAAGTTGTTAAGGTCAAAAGTGGCGACATTGTTATATCGGCAATCAACAAGTCAGGTGGAGCGAAGGCTAATGCAGATTTAGGTCAAATGAATTTGGCAGCAGAAATAGTTTCTGGACAAGTTATTTATGTACCAAAAAAAGGTGAAAAAATTCCGGAACAGTTTACGGATTCTGCTATCAGCAATGCTTCATCAATGTCGAGTCCTTCTCGAGCTCAAATTGATATCAATGCGGCCGATTTAACAACTTTACAAACAATCAGTGGCATTGGTGAGAAAAAAGCTGAAGAGATAGTAAAATATCGCGAAGAGCATGGAAAATTTAAATCAATTAGTGATTTAAAAAATATTTCTGGTTTTGGTGACAAAACGGTTGAAAAATTAAGCGATTATGTCTTTGTTAAATAAGCTTGACCGAAATGATTGCTTGCTAATTAGTTTATTGTTTGCTTCGCTGAGTGGATTTTATTTTCGCTGTTCATTCTTAACAATTATTTTTGTTCTTTTACTGTTAGTTAGAATTTACTTTAGTAAGTTTAAAATCGCATTTTTTTTAGTCCTTGTTTTTAGTCCTTTTTTTCTGATTCGATTTTGGCAGTTCCAAGAAAATTTATTTCTTCAAACAATTCCCAATCGAGAAAATTATCAATTAAAAGTTCGTATTTACGCTGATGAGATTACTGTCGACGGGGACCAATTAAAGGCCAAAGCTTATGATGAAACAGATCGTCAAAAGATTATTATTTACTCCAGAATTGAAAATTTACAGGAAAAAAAATTTTGGGAAAATAATCGAGATAATCTTCTTTGCCTTGTAAAAGGAGATATTAAGAAACCTCAAAGACCGACTAATTTTAATCAATTTAATGTAAGAAATTATTTTTTGACGCAGTCGATTACAAATCAGCTAAATCTAAGCAGTTTTGACAAAATTTGTAGATGGCATCCATTGACTTTATTTGAAAAAATTAATGATAAAATTCATTTTTTTAGAAAATCTTTGATCGATTACTTGGATTCGATGCCAAGTCCGTTAGCTGAATATGCTAGGGCTTTGATAATTGGTGATGTTGAAGGCTGTTTCTATGATCAGTATCCTGGTATTAGTGATTTGGGATTGGTTCATCTTTTTAGTATTTCTGGTTTCCAAGTGACTTATTTCTTTGTTTTTTTGAGGAAAAGTTTCAAGAAAATATGTTTTCCAAAAGAGTTTTCTTTAATATTAATTGCTCTTTTAATACCTCTTTTTTTTATTTTTTCCGGTAGCGTTCAGTCATTGCTAAGACCAGTTATTGCTGCTGAATTATCGCTTTTCGCGAGTTATTTTAATTTGAGAATCGAAAAGGAAAAAGTTTGGTCTTTTTCTCTAATAGTTGGTCTTTTGTTTTCACCAATGCTTTTACTTAATCTTGGAGGACAACTATCTTACTTGTTGAGTTTTTCCTTGATGTTTATTGGACATTTAAAGCCTTTTAAACAAGGTCTCTTGATGAGTTCGGTAACCATACCGATTATTTTGAATAGTAAGTTTACTTGGCATTTTTTAAGTATGCCGGCTAATTTTTTTGCGATTCCTATCTTCGGAATGGTCATTATGCCATTAATCGGTTTGGCAATTGTTCTTCATCCATTTGGAACTCAACCGGTTTATTTTATTAATTATTTGGTAACTTTGTTTGCTGATTTAATAGAAATGATTTCAAGATTACCGGGTAAGATTATTTTTGGTAAACTTGACGATTACTTAGTCATTCCCTTAGTCTGCCTCATTTTGTTATCTTTTGATCGACGGAGAAAAATTCGTATTTTCTCTTTAGCAATTGTGGTTGGAACTTTTATAACGAGCTTCTGCCTTATCCATTTTCCAATAGACGGAGAGTTTTCAGCATTTGATATTGGCCAAGGTGATTCCTTACTGTTAAGAACACCTTTAAATCGAAAAAAGGTACTAATTGATACCGGTGGAAAGGTATCTTTGCCGCAGGAAGAATGGCAAATTTCCAAAAAAAGTTCACATCAGGCAAAGTCTGTAATTCTAAATTATCTTCAAGCCAAAGGGCTCAATCACTTGGATTTTTTGCTTTTAACTCACGGGGATATGGATCATGTTGGTAATGCAAAATATTTATTTTCCTCAATTAAAATCAAACATCTTATAGTTCCACTGGGCATGACAAAAACAAATTCTTTTAAAAGAGAAATTAAACCATATATAGGGAAAACAAACGTTATCGAGGTGACAAATCAAGTTCGAATTCAAAATTTTCCATTTCAAATTCTTCACCCTTTTAAAAGCGGCTCTGCCGCTAATGAGGATTCCATTGCATTATTTGCCAAAATAGGTAATCTGAATGTCTTGACTACTGGAGATCTACCCCAGGAAGGTGAAAGAGAGATTGAATCCTTGTATCCGAATCTCAAAATCGATTTACTTAAATTTGGCCATCATGGTTCAAAAACTTCAAGCGACATAAACGTTTTAAACAATTGGCAGGTTAAATACGGAATTATTTCCGCTGGCAGACATAATCGTTACGGGCATCCGAAAAGAGAAACTCTTGAAACAATATCAAGGTTGAATATTCGCGCTTTTAATACTCAAACAAATGGAATGATTCGTTTCGTTTATAATAACGGTAAAAGTTATTTTCAGACCTTTACTAAGGATTTCGATGACTCCAAGTGATTTTAAAAAACAAATTAAAAATAAACAATTGCCAGCTTTGATTTTTTTTACGGGAACAGAAGATTTTTTGACGGAGCAATCTTCTAATTTACTTGAAAATTCAATTGATGAAAATTTTCGAGCTTGGGATTTTGTTAAAGCAAATACAGAAAACGAAAGTGTCAAAGAAGTATTGGCTGATATCTCAACACTCTCTTTTAATGCCAGTAGACGTATTGTTATAGTCGAGAATCCGCTTTTTTTGACAGCTAAAAATAGTTTGGAAAAAAACGAGGAGAATTTACTACTAAAATATTTAAGTAGTCCAGAGAGCGAAAATAGCTTAATCATCAATGCTGTTAATTTAACTCTTGATAAGAGAAAAAAAACCGTTAAGAATTTAATCAAAACAGCTGAAAATGTGGATTTTAAGCCACTTAATGAACGACAAATACTGCAAATTGTTAAAAGACGTTTTTCTGCTGCGGATATTTCGGTCGAAGATACAGTACTGAACTATTATTTTCGAAGATTGGCGTTCAATTTGCGTTTAATTGTCAATAATCTTGACAAACTTCTTCTCTATGGCCAAAGCCACTTAATTGATAATCAATCTATTGATTTCTTAATTGCTCCAGAATCTACAGAATCGGCTTTTGATTTAATTGAAGCAATTAATCAAAAAAAACCGGAAAAGGTTATCAAAATTTATGAAGATCTAATTGATCGTGGTGAGGCACCAATTAGAATTAATGCTTTATTGCAATCACAATATCGTTTGCTTCTTCAGGCTAAATCTTTAAAGTTGAATGACCAAAATTTATCTCGATTGCTCCGTATTCATCCCTATCGAGCTAAACTGGCTAATCAGGAAGCTAGTTTGAAGACTTATAGTGAGTTAAGTAATAGTTTTTTGAATTTGTCGGATATCGAATTGAAACTTAAGTCAACGAGACTTGACCCAAAAATGCTTTTTGAAATATTTCTGTCTAAGAATGTTTAGTTCCAATTTTTTTGCAACTGTTTTAAATCAATTTTTTTAAGGACCAATCTTGCGTATAAAAAGAAAATAATCAATATTATTAGGTTAAAAATGAAATCGATCGAGTTAACAGTTGGCCGGCCGAGTCCGAAAATTGCTTTTGGTTCTGCCAAAAAGGCAATAAAATCTATTAGTGTGTGGAAAATAATTGTTGCACTTAGGTTTTTAGTTACTAGATAAACCAGTCCAAACAGAATTCCTAAAGCACTTGTATAAATAATTTGAACACTTGTGATTTCCAGACTAGCGGAGAATAGATTGATTAAATGTAGTGCCGAGAAAAAAACTGCAGAGATAATAACATTTACGAAAAAAGTAAAGTTTTTAACTGCACTCTGCTCTAATTTTCCAATGATCATTCCGCGTGCTGCATATTCTTCGAAAATTCCTACTAAAAGTGATACGCTCGCTGCTGTAAAAAGATTGAAAAGGGAAATACTAGTTTTTTTTGATAAGTAAACATCAAGGTTTATCCCTATGAAGATGACAACCGGTGATCCGAGTGCAAGCGCCTTGAAGAATTTTTTGTTAAAAAAAGTTACTTTAACTTTGAAAACAAAATGGTTGAATAACCAAATAAATAAAAAAGCTAATCCTTCGCCAAGAATTGCGAGCCAGCTTAGAAAAAAATGATTTTCTATCAATGACTGGTATTTAGTTGTCGAAAGACTTAAAAAAAAGTTTGGGCCAATAAATGCGAATGACAGGATTAACATTGCAAAAATTGAACCGCAAACCAATGAAAAAATCGTCGCTAAAAGAATTAATGACGATTCCAATAATGTTTCCCTACGATTTTTCATGAAGGAGACACGGGGATTCGAACCCCGGCGCCGATTCTACATCGGTTCGGCGGATTTCGAGTCCGCTGCATTACCACTCTGCCATGTCTCCAAGCTACAGAACAATTCTAGCAAAAATCGAGTTTTTTTCCTACACAAATTTACGAGAAAATGTTTTATTAAATAAATTAAATGAAAAATCTCTAATGGAACAGACATAATTTTTAAATATCAGAATACCTTAGTTAATTCAGATTATAATTAAGTCCATGGAAATTGGAATTGATCAAATATCTTTTTTTACACCGAATCTTTATCTAGATCTGGCCGAACTTGCTCAAAGGCGTGGAGTGGATCCGAACAAATATTTGATAGGAATCGGTCAAGAGAGGCAAAGTGTTGTTCCACCTTCACAGGATTCAGTCTCGATGGCTGCTAATGCTGCATGGACTCTTCTTGATCAAAAATCTGCCAACTATTTAAATTCGATTGATGAGATTTTGTTCGCCAGCGAATCAGGAATCGATAATTCAAAATCTGGAGCGGTTTATTTACAAAAATTACTTAGTTTAAAAAAGAATTTGCGGACTATTGAAATTAAGCAAGCGTGTTATGGAGGCACATTTGCTCTGATGACCGCTTTTGATTACGTTAGACTGCATCCTGATAAACGTGTACTTGTTGTGGCATCTGATATAGCAAGGTATGGTCTAAAAAGTGCCGGTGAGGTAACACAAGGGGCGGGTGCGGTTGCGATGATTGTTAGTTCTCGGCCAAGGCTTGCAAGCTATAACTGGGATTCTGTTTTTCAATCAGAAGATTTAATGGATTTTTGGCGACCACTTGATCAAAGTGATGCATTAGTTTTCGGAAAATTAAGTCAGGAAATATATGAAAAGTTTTTTTACGAGATATGGCAAAATTATTCTCAAAAAAATTCAAAAAAGATCTCGGACTATGCAGCTCTGGTTTTTCACCTGCCTTTTACGAAAATGGGGAAAAAAGCGCTTGATCAAATTTCTAATCTAATTAGTGAGCCTCAAAAAAATCAATTGGAAAAAAACCGATTGGCTGGTCAAGTTTATAATCGGCAGGTCGGGAATTTATACACTGGATCGCTTTATTTGAGCTTAATATCGTTACTTAAAAAAAGTATTTTTAAGCAGAATGACAAAATTGCAATGTTTTCTTATGGTAGCGGAGCAGAAGGGGAACTTTTCTCCCTTTCACTAATTGATAATTATCAAAAAGCTATTCTAGGTGATCCTTCTGTTATGATCGCTTCACGCCAAAAAGTTTCAGTAGATGAATACGAAAAGCTTTTCCGAACATTTCCTGAAGATAGTAATGATCATGAGCTCATCAATTCATATGATTTGGCACGTTTTCAATTAACGAAAATAAAGGACCATAAACGAATCTATGAAGATAATTTTTAATTATCCAATCACTAAGATTAAAATTTTGACTTTTGATAAGATACTTGCGAGGTGAATATGGCAAAAAATATCTATTTGGCAAGTCCGTTCTTTGATGATGAACAAATTGCGAGAGTTGAAAAGATTGAAAGAGCTTTGGAAAATAATTTGACTGTTTCGGATTATTACGATCCTCGATTGCATCAGCACGAAGAGTTAAAATTCGGTACTCATGAATGGCAGATATCAACTTATAATAGCGATATTAAAGCCGTTGAAGCAGCTGATGCAATTGTTGCAGTGGTGGATTTTGAAGGCCAAAACGTTGATTCCGGAACTGCAATGGAAATCGGTTATGCCGTAAAAAAAGGAACGCCAATTTTAATTTTTCAAGAAAAAGAACCAATTCTTAACCTGATGTTTTCCGTACCAGTACACGCTTATATGACTAATGCCGAAGAAATAGCTCAATATGATTTTGAAACTATGAAAAAAATTCCCTACAAAGGGAAAGTTGTCTAAAATAAAAAATTGTTCAATTGAGTTAACTATTGGCTGGCAAAAATCTGTTATAAAAAACTCTATTTATTGAGAAAATCGATTTTCTCAATAAATAGAGTTTCGATATAAGCCAACAACCTTTCCAAGGATTGAAACGCTTTGAACGATGATTGGTGCCATCGTATCATTTTCAGGTTGTAATCGATAATGTCCGCTTTCTTTGAAAAAGCGCTTAACGGTTGCTTCACCCTCACCATTGCCGAAATCAGTTGTCATTGCAACGACGATATCACCATTGTCAGCATAATCTTGTTTACGTACGAAAACCATGTCGCCGTCTAAAACACCAATATTAATCATCGAAGTTCCAGAAACTCGAAGAACGAAAAGATCTCCGTCGAAACGCTCGAGGTCGGAAGGAATTGGTAAAAATTCAGTTGCAGCTTGTTCAACTGCTAGAATAGGCATTCCAGCGGTGACCAGACCAATGATTGGAACTTTACCGGGTGTTTCCGGAACTCCCAAGGCTCGTAAACCCTTTTCGGTAATCTCAATTGCCCGTGGTTTTGTCGGATCTTTATGCAAAAGGCCATGTTTTTCTAAACGATCAATGTGACCGTGAACAGTTGATGTTGATGATAAGCCGACTGCTTCTCCAATCTCACGTACGGTTGGAGGGTAACCTTTTTCATTTTGTTTTTCGTAAATAAAACGGAGAATTCCGAGTTGCTTTGTCTCTGCCATCGCCGAGCCTTTCCACTAACTTATTGCTATATGCAATTATAGCGGAAGATAAGCTGTATAACAAACACATGTTCGTAAAATTTAATAAAAACGCAAAAACTTTTGTATAATACAAGTAGGGAGAATTCCAATGGCTGATAATTCACGATCGGAAAAAGAACATAAAGAGCCTAAATTTGTTGTTGATGAAGATGAACAAGCAAAAAATGAGGCTTTGCGGGCTCGAATCAACGAATTGGCTGCTAAACAAAAAACTTCGGAAGGTCTTACTGAAGCGGAAAAAGAGGAGCAGAAACGTTTACGTGAGAAGTTTTTGGAAAATTTCCGTAAAACTTTTCGTTCACAGGTTGAAATGTTACAGGTTTTCGATAAAAATGGTAAAGAAGTTACTCCTAAAAAAGTAATCGATATTCAAAAAAAGAAAGGATTGCGATAGATATGAGCTGGATATGGTTTCTATTAATCGGCCTCGTCATTGGTTTGGCGGCAGGGATGGTTATTTCTCGTTTTACATTAAAGAGTTATTTGAAGAAGAATCCTCCGATTAACGAGCAAATGCTTAAGCAGATTGGTGCTTCAATGGGCCGCAACTTGAGTCAGAAACAAATTAATCAAATGATGGCACAAATGAAAAAGAATTATTAAAAAACAGATCAAATGATCTGTTTTTTTATTTGTCTTGATTTGTTTTTTTGGGATGAGGATCAATATATACCCAGTTTTTATTAATTTTTTTGTCCAAATCGGAAAAAGCTTTTTGCATACTAATTATTATTTCTTTTTCATCAGCCTTTTTGGGAACGGGAATCATTGGTCCGAAAGCAACACTTGTTGATCCACGACGGAAAAGACCTATGAATTTTAATGGTCCTTGGTAAACGACTGGTAAAAGGCTTCTGCCGGACATTTTAGCAATTAAAACAGCCCCACCTTCTAATTTTGAAGAGTGACGAGAACCAGAAGGAAAAATCATGAAATTGCGTGTCCCGCTCCTTAATTCTTTAACTGGAATTTTAATTGCGGATGGTCCTGGGTGATTACGGTCAACCGGGAAAACACCGATTTTTTTTAAAGCCCATCCAAAAACTTTGTTTTTATACAATTCTTTTTTTGCCATAATAATAAATTGTCTTGGCAGCAAAGTCATTGCAAACCAAAGTGGATCCCACCAAGTACGATGGGGAGCGATCAAAATGAATTGTGTGTTTTTAGGAATATTCTCTTGTCCATATACATGAGTTTTTCCATTGATTAGCCAACGAATTACCTGAATAATTCGAAAAATTACTGTATACATGTCTATCATTATATAAAAATGACAAAAATCAGTTTGAATTCTAATGAAAAAATTGAAGAAATAGGTGGAAAACTTAAAGTTCTGCAAAGCAATCAGCTGCCCAAGTTTGGCATTGATGCTTTTTTGATTGCGACTTTTGTTGATAAATCCAAGTCTCAAAGACTTTTACTAGCTGATTTTGGTGCAGGAACCGGAATTATTGGTTTGCTGTACGCTGTTGAAAATCCAGGAAAAGTTTTTTTAATTGAAAACGATTCTCAATTGTCACAAATAGAAGAAAAAACTGTTGGTTTAAATGATTTAACGAAAAGGGTCAAAATAATTAATCAGGATATTAATAATCTAGACAGCGTATTTCAGCTAAATTCCTTAGATATCATCGTATCCAACCCGCCTTATTTTGATTCCGAAAATTATTCTAAAAAAAATCTATCAAAAAAAAGAACACATGCTCGTCATGAAGGTAATTTTGATCTGGCAGCTTTAATTAGTCAAAGCAAAAAATATTTAAAATCAAAAGGAAAATTATATTTTATTTATCGTGCAGAACGAATTGCAGATTTTGTAGAATTGCTAGTTAAAAACGGATTTGGTATTTCCAAACTACGTTTTATTTATGGAAAGAAAAATTCCGAAGCAAAGCTTGTTTTGGTAAAAGCGATTAAGCAAGGAAGCAACGCAAAGATTAGTATCGAAAAACCAATGGTTATCTTCAATGAAAAAAATGAATATACTAAAGAATTACGCAATATTCTTCACAACAGTAAATACTTCTTCTATGTAATCCAGACGGCAGATAATTATTTATATGCGGGGACTTCAGATGATGTTAATCGCCGCTTTGCTACTCACCAGGCTAAAAAAGGGGCTAAATTCACAAGAGCAGCAATTCATCACCCACTTAAACTCGTTTATCATGAAGAATTTTCTAGCAAAAGTGAGGCATTAAGCTTTGAAGCCAAATTTAAACGCTTTACCAGGATCGAGAAGGAGCGTTATATTGGCTTGTAATCAAAGTTCGTTTCAGGTAAAATGTTAAGCGGCATTCGCCAATACACAACAAAGGCGGATATTTTATCAGTTGCTCATCGAGTCGATGAAATATGTGAAACTTTTGTGAGGACAAAAACATTAGGAGGCCTAATATGGCTGCAATTTCAATGAAAGAACTTTTAGAGGCCGGCGCTCATTTTGGTCATCAAACTCGTCGCTGGGATCCTCGGATGGATGAATATATATTTACTTCCCGTAATGGTATTCATATTATCGATTTACAAAAAACTTTACGAATGGCAGATGATGCCTATAACTGGGTTAAAGGAGAGGCTGCAGACGGAGCCAATTTCCTATTTGTTGGTACGAAAAAACAAGCCACTGAAGCAATCGAAGAAGAGGCAAAACGTGCTGGAGTTGCTTATGTGAATCATCGCTGGTTGGGTGGTACATTAACAAACTGGAACACAATCAAGACTCGTATTAATAAGTTGAAGGAACTCCGTGCAGCTGAAGAAGATGGCAGTTTTGATAAGCTTCCAAAAAAAGAGGCCTCTCAGCTCGGTAAACAAAAAGCGAAGTTGGAAAAGTTCCTTGGCGGAATTGCAGACATGGAAGACATTCCTGATGTTATGTTCGTTGTTGACTCGAAGACAGAAGAAATAGCTGTTAAAGAGGCTCGCACTTTGAATATTCCGGTTGTTGCAATGATTGACACCAATGGAAATCCCGATTTAGTTGATGTCAAGATTCCTGCAAACGATGATGCAATCCGTGCGGTTAAATTAATTACTTCAAAAATGGCCGATGCTATTATTGAAGGTCGCCAAGGACAGGATGCTGGTGAAGATTCGGCGGAAAAAACTTTTGCCGATACTACCAATGGCGAAGGAGATTTTGAAGAAGCGTCAAATAACGAAAACCGAGAAGCATAAAACGACTAAAATAATATCGCCTGTTTAGGCGATTTTTTGTGAGGTAAGAAATGGCACAAATAACTGCTGCACTAGTTAAAGAATTGCGTGAAAAGACAAGCGCAGGAATAATGGATGCAAAAAAAGCCTTAGTAGAAACTAATGGCGATATGGAAAAGGCAATTGATGTTTTAAAGGAACGCGGTGTTGCTAAAGCTGCTAAAAAAGCTGATCGTGTTGCTGCTGAAGGAATGACTGATGTTGTTGAAGAGGGAAATACTGCTGCAATTATTGAATTGAATTCCGAAACAGACTTTGTTGCCAGCAATGAAAAATTTTTGGATTTACTCCATTTGACAGCAAAAGTAATTCTTAAGCATAAACCGGTTGATTTAAAATCCGCTTTAGCCATACCAGTTGACGAGGGAACTCTAAATGATCAAATCGTTCAAACATCGGCTCATACTGGCGAAAAAATAACTTTACGGCGTTTCAATGTTGTTGAAAAAAATGATAATCAGACATTTGGAATTTACTCGCATATGGGAGGACAAATTTCTGTTATTACTCTTCTTGAGAATAGCGATTCTGTGACCGCTAAAGATATTGCAATGCACATTGCTGCGATAGCGCCAAAATACTTGAGCAGAGAAGATGTTCCAGCAGATGTTGCAGCTCATGAAAAGGCAATTCAAATGAAGGCCGATGATCTTGGCAATAAACCTGATAATATCAAGGAAAAAATTGTCGAGGGTCGTTTAGGAAAGTTTCTCGATGAACTTGCTTTGTTGAACCAGCCATTTGTTAAAGGCGATGGTGAAAGTGTTGCTGAATATTTGAAAAAACAGGGTGCTACTATCAAATCATTTGTCCGTTACCAAGTTGGCGAAGGGATCGAGAAGCAGGAAAGCAATTTAGCTGACGAAGTGGCTAAACAAATCAATGAGTAAGTCTATGACTGAGATTAAATTTCATCGTGTTTTATTAAAGTTATCAGGAGAAGCATTGGCCGGCGCCGGCGGAAGTGGCATTGATTTAATGACTGTTAAGCGGGTTGCAAACGAATTAGCTGAAATAAAACGAACCTATCCGCAGGTCCAAATCGCAATTGTTAATGGCGGTGGCAATTTGTGGCGTGGGGAACCAGCAGCAAAAGCTGGAATGGATCGTGCTAGAGCTGATTATATTGGTATGCTCGGAACCGTTATGAATGCTTTGTCACTAGCAGATGCGCTTGAACAAGCTGGTGTCGTTACGCGTGTTTTAACGGCGATTGAAATGCGTCAAATAGCTGAACCATATATCCGTGGTCGCGCGATACGTCATTTGGAAAAGGGACGTATTGTTATATTTGGTGCTGGAACTGGTTCTCCATACTTTTCAACTGATACTACAGCGGCACTTCGCGCTGCTGAAATAAATGCTGATGCTATCCTGATGGGTAAAAATGGTGTTGATGGAGTCTATGATTCTGATCCAAGAAAAAACAACGAAGCAATTAAATTTGCTGAGTTGACGTACGACGAAGTATTGCGCAAAGATTTAAAAGTTATGGATTCAACCGCTGGGGCTATGGCTAAGGATACCGATATGCCGTTAGTTGTTTTCAATCTTAACGAAGCTGGAAATATTCAAAGAGCGATTGAAGGCCAAGATATTGGTACAGTTATTAAGGGGTCAAAATAATGATTGATCTAAAAGAAGTCAAAGAAAGAATGGGGAAAGTCAGCAAGGCTTTTCAAAATGAATTAATTAATATTCGTGCAGGGCGCGCCAATCCGAATATTTTAAACAGAATACAAGTTGAATATTATGGGGCCCCAACTCCTCTAAACCAGTTGGCTAGTGTTCAAGTTCCAGAAGCAAGGGTACTTTTAATTACTCCGTATGATAAAGCTTCTTTGAAAGCAATAGAACAAGCTATTTTTGCCAGTGATTTAGGTTTAACTCCTCAAAATGACGGTAGTTCGATTCGTTTAATCATTCCTCAACTCACCGAAGATAGTCGCAAAGATTTAGTTAAACAAGTCAAAGCAGAAGCTGAAAAAGCAAAGGTAGCTGCGCGTAATACAAGACATGACTTTATGGCCGATCTTAAAAAAGATAATGATTTGTCCGAGGATTCACGTCATAAAACAGAAGATGATATTCAAAAAGCGACGGATACTGAAATAAAAGATATTGATAGAATAGCGGATAATAAAGAAAAAGAACTCATGGAGATTTAATGGCAATCTTGAAGATGACCAAAACAAAAAATGAAAAAAAATTAGAGGTCATCTTACCTGAACATGTTGCAATAATTATGGATGGAAACGGCCGTTGGGCCAAACGTCAACATAAGCCTCGTATTTTTGGTCATAAGGCAGGTATGCAGAATGTAAAAACCATCGCTCTTGCGGCGAACAACCTCGGAGTCAAAGTTTTGACCCTTTTTGCATTTTCTACCGAAAATTGGGGTCGTCCTCAAGATGAAGTTAATTATTTGATGAAATTGCCAATTGATTTTTTCAATACTTTTGTTCCTGAACTGATTGAAAATAATATTAAGGTTGAAGCAATTGGCGAAATTGACGATTTGCCTGAAAAAACTCGCCAAGCATTTTTAAGAGCTGCCAAGGATACGAAAAACAACACTGGCTTAATTTTGAATTTTGCGATTAATTATGGTGGACGTACAGAAATTGTCGATGCTACTAAATCTATTGTTAATCAAGCTTTACACGGAGACATCAAGATTGAAGATATTGACGAGCGGCTTTTTCAGAGTAATTTATTAACCAGTGTTTTATCGGATAAAGCCAATCCTGATCTTATTATCCGTACTTCTGGAGAACAGAGAATCAGTAATTTTTTGTTGTGGCAGTCGGCTTATTCGGAGTTTTATTTCTCACCAAAACTTTGGCCTGATTATACTGCTGAAGATTTGGAAGAAGCTTTAGCAGCTTATGGTAATCGCGACCGTCGTTTTGGTAAGATAAGAGAATCATGAAAACACGAGTAATTACGGGCATCATTGCGTTAATAATTTTTATTCCTTTCGTTGTTATCGGTGGGATTCCCTTGACACTTTTGATGTCATTTTTGGGGCTAATTTCCGTTGGGGAACTATTATTTATGAAAAAACGCTTGCTAGTTAGTTTTGAAGCGTTGATTTCTTTTCTAGCTGTTATTGTTACGATTCTTCCGAATATCTTTTGGGTATCTTTGCCTGCACAAATGTTTTTAAACAAGAAAAGTTTGATTTATTTTTTTATTTTGTTGATGCTCATTGTGACAGTATTGTCAAATAATAAGTTGACTTTTGACGATGCTGGTTCTCTAGTTCTAGGGGTTTTGTACATAGGATTTGGTTTTCATTTTTTTCTTCAGGCTCGTGCCAATGAATGGCTTGCTTTTGTTTTTGGATTAATAATAGTTTGGTTAACAGATAGCTTTGCCTATATTATTGGTCGCAAATTTGGAAAACACAAATTAATTCCCCGAATCAGCCCAAATAAAACTTGGGAAGGATCTATTGGTGGAACTTTGATTGCGAGCCTTGCTGGGGTTATGTTTGCATTAGTTACTAATTTTGCTCCGGAATTTAATCCGTTTGAACTTATTATCGTTACAATATTTTTGTCGATTGCTGGACAGTTTGGCGATTTAATTGAATCTGCTTTTAAACGTTTTTACGGTGTTAAAGATTCCGGAAATATGCTCCCGGGACACGGCGGTATTTTAGATCGTTTTGACTCTATGCTTGTCGTGATGCCGTTGCTGGTCTTAATGGGGTTGACTTAATGAATTTTGCTTCGATTATTGCTTTTATTATCGTTTTTGGAGTCATTGTAACAATTCATGAGTTTGGTCATTTTTTTGTTGCAAAAAAATTCGGTGTCGTTGTTTACGAGTTCTCAATTGGCATGGGTCCAAAGATTTTTGGCACTAATAAGAATGGCACGAATTATGTTGTCAGAATTTTGCCTGTTGGCGGATATGTTTTGATGGCTGGTGCTGACCAGGACAACGAATATTTAAACGAACTAAGACCAGGAAAAGTCGTTAAAATTAAGTTTTCAAATCAGAACACAGTTAATTTTATCGATATATCTGAAGACCCCGTTACAAGTAATGAGCAACTAATAAGAATCAGCTCTATTGACATTAGCGATAAATTGTCCATTGGTGGAGTAATAGACGAAGAAACAAAACAGGAACTTCAATTTAAATTAGCTTCCGACACTAAAGTTAGAGCTGGAGAAGATCGAATTATTCAAATTGCTCCAAAGGATCGTCAATTACCTAATATCTCTCTTTGGAAGCAAATATTGGTTAATTTCGCAGGGCCCTTCATGAATTTTGTTCTAGCCTTCGTTTTGTTTTTCGCGCTGGCTTTTTCGCTTGTCAAGGTTCCGGTCTCGAATTCACAAATTAATCCAATTAAAAATTATCCTGCGATGAAACAAGGCTTAAAAAAAGGTGATGTAATCACAAAGGTCGATTCGAAAAAGATATCCAATTGGGATCAATTAACAACAGTTATTGAAAACATTGGTGACAAATCAATGAAAGTTTCATATCGGCGTAATAATAAAACCAGAACAGTCACGATTAAACCAAAAAAAGCCGTCGAAGCAGGGGAAACTCATTACTTAATTGGTGTCGAGCAAAACACAACAACTGGTTTTGCTAATCGAATTAAGTATGGTTTTTCGAGTTTTTTCGGCAGCGCAACAACTATTTGGTTGGCACTTGCTCATTTAATTGCTCACCCTAGTCTTAATCAGCTTGGAGGACCGGTAGCAATTGCCAAAACGACAAGTACAGCTACAGCGGACGGATTTTTAAGTCTTGTTAGTTTAACAGCTTTTCTAAGTCTGAATATTGGTATTTTTAATTTAATTCCGATACCGGTTCTTGATGGAGGGAAAATTTTGTTAAATCTAATTCAGGCTGTTCGTCACAAACCCTTATCCGAAAAGGTTAATCAAGGGGTAATGCTTGTTGGCGTTGCATTTATGATTTTGTTAATGATTGCAGTTACGATTAATGATTTACTAAGGTGAAAAAATGAAACAATCAAAATTTTTTATTCCAACTGAAAAGGAAGTTCCAGCAGAAGCCCAAGTTAAGAGTCATATTTTCATGTTGCGGGCTGGCTTTATTCGTCAGGTTGCTGGAGGAATATATGCTTATCTTCCACTTGCTAATCGAATTATAAACAAGATAGAATTGATCATTAGAGAAGAAATGAATCGAATCGACGCCAACGAAATGTTGATGCCTGAAATGATTCCTTCTGAATTATGGAAGGAATCAGGTCGTTTTTATACTTATGGTCCGCAGATGTATCAATTAAAAGATAGACACGATCGGGAGTTCATTATGGCTCCGACACATGAGGAAACTTTCACAAGGATAATATCCGATGAAATTAAATCTTACAAAAAATTGCCTTTGATTCTCTATCAAATTCAACAAAAATTTCGTGATGAATTGCGTCCAAAAAATGGTTTGCTTCGTGGACGAGAATTCATTATGAAGGATGCTTATTCATTTTCTGCAGATCAAAAAGGTTTAGACCAGGCTTACGATTTAATTGAATCTGCTTACAAACGGATTTTCAATCGTATTGGTTTAAATTATCGTGAAATTATTGCTGATTCGGGATCGATGGGTGGAAAAGACTCTGCGGAATTTCAGGCAATTGCACCAACTGGTGAAGATATCATTGCTTATTCAGATACTGGAAAGTATGCCGCTAATATCGAAATGGCTCAAGAATTCTTTGAGAAAAAAAGTCCAAATGAAGAGAACAAGCCACTTGCTCTGGTTGATACTCCAAATACAAAAACGGTTGCAGATGATGCGAATTATCTTCATGTTCCAATACATAAAATTGCTAAATGCATCGTTTTTAAGGCTGATGAAAAATTAGTCGCTGTTATATTACCTGGAGATTATGATGTTAATGAAATAAAGGTCAAAAATTTTCTGGATGCCAAGCACTTGTCAGAAGCAGGTGAGGAAGAGGTATTTAAAATTTTTGGAGCTCATTTTGGTTCACTTGGCCCTATAGGCTTTGAAAACCAAGATACTAGAATCTTGGTTGATAGAACTCTTCAAAATGAGGCTAATTGGTTCGTTGGATCTAACCGAGATGGCCAACACTATGCAAATTTTAATCTTGATCGCGACTTAAAAAAATTTGAGATAGGGGACTTTTTGACAGTTAAAAAAGGCTCTCTTTCTCCTGACGGCCAAGGCGAACTTATTTTCACGAAAGGAATCGAAATTGGTCATATTTTCAAGCTTGGTACATTTTATTCAAGCAAAATGGGCGGGCAGATTCAAAATGAAACAGGAAAATTAAGTGATATCATCATGGGGTGCTATGGAATTGGCATTTCTCGTTTGCTATCTGCGATCGCTGAACAGTCGAATGATTCTAAGGGTCTTGTTTGGCCTAAAGCTGTTGCTCCTTTTGATATTCACTTAATAACGATGAATACAAAAATTGATAGTCAAATAAATTTGACTAATCAAATTGAGAAGAACTTGGAGGATTCCGGTTTTGAAGTTCTTGTAGATGATAGAAAAGAACGACCGGGGGTTAAATTTGCCGACTCCGACTTAATTGGAATTCCAATTCGAATTGTCGTTGGACGACAAGCAGATCAGCGAATCGTTGAGGTTAAGGCTAGAAGTCAAGAAAATACGAATGATGTTTCGGCAGATAACCTTGTTGCTTTTTTAAAAGATAAGTTTAATGAATTAAAATAGAATCAATGCCTGAAAATTATTCTAAACTACAAATACTCTTGACACAGATTGGTCATGGAAACGATGGTTTTATAGATCATTTAGACGGAATCTGTCTGAACAATGTGGAAGTCATACCTGAAGAGCGTAAGTGGGTCTTTGAATTTGTTACTAATCGTTTTTTGGATTCTACTTTACTAGCTCGCTTAATTTTAGATGCTAAAAATACTTTTTCCGAAGAAAATATTAATTGTGATCTTTCCTTTAGAGTATCGCAAATTCCTGGAGTCACCGAACTAAACGAGTACTGGCATTTGGTTTTGGCTTTAATTGACCATAGCACTCCGTATACTAATGAAATTTCGAGAGGGATTAATTTTGTTAATACAGGTGAAAGAATTGAAGCTTTGTTAATGACGCAAGCTGGAATTGACTATTTTTCCAATATTAAAGATTTAATCACTAAAGCGTATTTATCTTTGGGTATTGAAATTCCTTTCGTTTTTACAATTGATACCGAAAAACAAGCTGAGATTCAGGAACAATTTGAAAATTCACAGGCTGCCGAAATTCATGAATCAGCAACCGAGGTTGCCCAAGCTGTTGAACCCGAATACCATACAAATATTTTATTAGGTAACTCAATCGCCGATTCTACAAAATTGGTTCCTTTAGATGAAGTCAATGACGGAGACAATGTGGTTGTTGAAGGCTATTTGTTTAAATCGGATTATCGTGAAACCAAACGGGGCGGTGCAATTTTAACAGTTGAAATAACCGATTATACAAATTCTATTTCTGCCAAAGTATTTTCAAGGAGCAAGAAGGATAATGAGGTTCTTAAAAATATTCCCGCTAATCTTTGGGTCAAGATCAGAGGTCGAGTTGCAGTTGACGATTATATGGGAGGCGAGCTCTCGTTAAATATTAATGATATGCAGACAATTGAGAAGGAAAGTGATTCTGATCCTGTTTTTGAGAATCAGGAACATCGAATAGAATTGCATGCTCACACAACGATGACGGCTTTAAATGCTGTTAATTCTGCTAGCGAACTTTTTGCTCAAGCAGCTGAATGGGATCAGGAAGCTTTGGCAATTACGGATAATGCCGATGTACAGGCTTTTCCTGAAGCTTCAGCATCGGAAAAAAAGACCGGTGTGAAAGCTATTTATGGATTGGAAGCCAATTACGTTGAAGACGGCGAACCGATTGCTATTAATACCCGTCATGAAATTTTAAAAGATTGTCAGTATACGATTTTTGATATTGAAACAACTGGTTTATCAGCTGTCAATGATAAAATAATTCAATTATCGGCCGTTAAAATGAAGAATGGCGTCGTTTTAGATACTTTTGATCAATTTATTAATCCCGGCTTTCCTTTATCGGAACAAACGATTAATTTAACCGGTATTACTGATGATCTTGTTAAAGATAGCAAACCAGAAGCTGAAGTTTTGAAAATGTTTCAGCAATTTTATACTGGAACAATTTTAGCCGGTCATAATGTTATTAAATTTGATTACGGTTTCGTTAACCATGCTTTAGCGGTTCACAAGATGTCTAAAATTAACGCACTGGTTATAGATACTTTGAATTTGGCCCGTTGGCTCTATCCAAATTTTGGACGTTATACACTTGATTTCTTATCAAAAAAATTCAGCGTTAATCTTGAGCACCATCACCGTGCAATCGATGATTCAACAGCTACCGGTTTGCTTTTGCACATTTTCTTAAAAGAAGCTGAAGAAAATTATAATGTTGTTTACGATGAACAGCTAAATGAACATACCGATGATCATGAAAGCTGGAGACAAACCAGACCAACTCATTTATCGATTTTAGTCAAGAACCAAACTGGTTTAAAAAATCTTTATAAGCTAGTCTCAGAATCGAATATTAATTATCATTATCGTGTTTCTCGTGTTCCCAAAAGTCTTTTAACTAAATATCGTAATGGACTATTGATTGGTTCAGGAGATGTTGGTGGTAATTTATTTGACACTTTGGCCCGGGAGGGAATTGATAAAGCGATCGAACTAGCTGATAGCATTAATTATGATTACATTGAGGTTCAGCCTTTAGAAAATTACCAACCAAGAATCGAATCTGGTTTTATTAAAGACCAACAGGTGCTTGAAGAATTAATTAAACAATATGTTAAACTTGCCGAACTTCTGGAATTACCACTTGTTGTGACAGGCGATGTTCATTATTTAACCGAAAAGGATCGAATTTATCGAACAATTCTTCTTAATTCAAAAATTGCTCGATCTGCTGCGGCAGGTGAAACTCGCTATACCTTGGCTGATCTTTCGATGAAAAAAACTCAACATTTGCTTGATGAATTTGCTTTTCTTGGAAAAGAAAAAGCTTATGAAATCGTTGTGAAAAATTCCCATAAGATTAGCCAGATGGTTGACGACGTTCAACCTTTAAAAAAAGGTCTTTCAACGCCAAAAATCGAAGGTTCTGAAGATATTTTAAGAAGGAAAACTTTTACTCGTGCCAAGGAAATGTACGGGAACCCGCTTCCTGATTTAATTCAAAAGCGTTTGGACAGGGAACTAAATGCAATCATTGGTAATGGTTATGCCGTTATTTATGTTATCAGCCAGCGTTTGGTTGATAAATCCAATAAAGACGGATATATAGTTGGTTCTCGAGGTTCGGTGGGATCTTCACTAGTTGCGACAATGATGGGCATTACCGAAGTAAATCCTTTGCCGCCACATTACCGTTCCATAAGTGGCAATTATACCGAATTTGTTGAAGATGCAAATGTATCTTCTGGTTTTGATTTACCAGAAAAGCAAAATCCAGTTGATGGAACGACTTTGATTGGCGATGGTCAGAATATTCCTTTTGAGACTTTCTTGGGATTCAAGGGTGACAAAGTTCCAGATATCGATTTAAACTTTTCTGGAGATTATCAACCAATTGCACACAACTATACCAAAGTTATGTTTGGCGAAAATAACGTTTTCCGTGCCGGAACAATTGGCACCGTTGCTGAAAAGACAGCATATGGAATGGTTAAAAATTATGAGGAAGCCAATGACGTTCACTATCGAAAAGCGGAAGAGGACCGTTTATCTAATGGAATTACCGGTGTAAAGCGAACAACCGGCCAGCATGCTGGGGGAATTATTATCATTCCTTCGGATCACGATGTTTATGATTTCACACCGATTCAATATCCAGCTGATGATGTAAAGTCCAATTGGAAAACAACGCATCTTGATTATCATTCGATTCATGATAATGTTTTGAAAATGGATATTCTTGGGCATGATGATCCGACCCTTCTACGAGCATTACAAGATATGTCCGGAATTGATCCAAAAACAGTTCCGGTTAACGACCCAGGAGTTCTGTCTTTATTTACTTCAACAAAGGCACTACATGTTACCGAAGATGAAATTATGTCCAATACCGGAACACTTGGAATTCCTGAATTCGGAACTAACTTCGTTCGTGGCATGCTTGAACAAACTAAACCACATAATTTTGGTGAGCTCTTGCAAATTTCTGGTTTATCACATGGAACAAACGTTTGGAATGGCAATGCTGATGAATTAATTAAAAATGGTCAGGCCAACATCGGTACCGTTATTGGAACCCGTGACAAAATTATGACTGATTTAATGTCTTTTGGTTTGGAATCTTCCGACGCTTTTCAAATTATGGAAAAAGTACGTAAAGGCAAGGGAATTTCTCCCGAACATATGGAAATCCTTAAATCTCATCCAAAAGTTCCTAATTGGTATATTGATTCAATGCTGAAAATCCAATATATGTTTCCACGGGCTCACGCGGCTGCTTATGTTATGTCGGCTCTTCGAATTGCCTTTTTTAAAGTTTATTTCCCGGCGATCTACTATGCTGCTTATTTTTCTGTTCGGGCGAAAGATAAGACAATCGATGCTGTTGGAATAACCCAAGGCAAAATGAAGGTTCAAGCATTAGTTAAAAGTTACCGTAGTAGATATAATGACTTAAACAAAGAAGAATCGAAGACTTTGGCTATTTATGAAATTGCCAACGAGGCATGGCAGCGCGGAATTGAATTTAAAATGGTTGATCTGTATAAATCGGAAGCTTTCGACTGGAAAATCGATGGCAATCAAATTATTCTGCCTTTCGTTGCTTTACAGGGATTAGGAGATAACGTTGCTAAAGCAATTGTTGCTGCTCGTGCTGAACATGAGTTTATTTCTAAAGAGGATTTAGCAAAACGTGGTTCTGTGAATAAGACACTCATTGATTTTATGGACCAAAACCATATGCTTGATGGAATGACTGATGCCAATCAAATGGACCTGTTTGCCATTTAAAGCTAATAATGTCATAATTATTAGGTCGTACGCAAGTAAATCGGACACGGAAGGAGGGATATTATATGGCAAGTATTATTGTTCGTCATAACGAATCATTCGATGATGCCCTTCGTCGCTTCAAGCGTGGCGTCGCCAAAGACGGTACCCTTCAGGAAGTTCGTAAGCGTGAATTCTACGTTAAGCCTTCTGTTGCTCGTAAGTTGAAGAGCGAGGCAGCACAAAAGCGTGCTCGCAAGCGTGCTCGTAATGATCATTAATTTAAGCGGCCGTAAGGCCTTTTTTTATAGACACTAGGAGAAATATGAGTTTAACAAGTGATATTCAAGCAGCAATCATTAAAGCAATGAAAGCTCAAGATAAGGAAAAACTTAGCGTTCTGAGGATGCTTAAAGCAGCTATTTCGAATAAGCAGATCGAACTTGGCCATGAGTTGTCGGATGAAGAAGTTATCGCTGTTTTAGCCAGCGAAGTTAAATCTCGAAGAGATTCGATCAAGGACTTTAAAAAAGGCAAACGAGATGACCTGGTTGTTATGACGGAAAAAGAGATTAAAGTTTTGAAATCCTATTTGCCTGAACCTTTGTCAGATGATCAAGTATCGAAAATGATTGATCAGACAGTTTCGAATATTAATGCTTCAGGATTGCGCGATATGGGAAAAGTTATGGGACAGTTGTCTGCTAAAACAAAGGGTCGTTTCGATGGATCTAAATTGGCTGCCCTTGTTAAAGAAAAATTGGGTGCTTGATGAGTCAGATTATTACTCGGGAATTTCCTTTAGAAAAACCAGAACAGTTACAAAATATTATTGGTAATCAGGACAAGTTTTTATCAATCTTAGAAGAAGGACTTGGTGTAGAAATTAGTCAACGCGCCAATTCGATTATCGTTAATGGCGAGGAGGCAAAAGTAGAGGCTGCTGGATCAGTAATTCTTGAATTGATCAAATTAATTAAAAAAAATATTTTGATTGGTCCGTCTGATATTGCAAGCGCTATTAATATGCAAAAGAAAGGTACTTTAGAGTATTTTTCTGAATTGTATTCAGAAACTTTGATTAACGATGCGCGTAACAGACCAATTCGAGTTAAAAATTTTGGGCAACGCCAGTACATTCAGTCAATCAAAAGAAATGAAATTACTTTCGGAATCGGTCCAGCCGGAACCGGAAAAACGTATTTGGCAGTTGTTATGGCCATATCAGCTTTTAAAAAGGGCGATGTTGATAAAATAATTATCACCAGACCTGCAGTTGAAGCAGGTGAATCTCTTGGCTTTCTGCCTGGGGATTTAAAAGAGAAAGTCGATCCGTATCTTCGCCCGATTTACGATGCCATGGATGCGATTATCGGTTCCGAACAATCCGGCCGTTTAATTGAACGTGGAATTGTCGAAGTAGCCCCTTTAGCCTATATGCGGGGCCGTACACTTGACAATGCCTTTATTATTCTAGATGAAGCTCAAAACACGACCCCGGCTCAGATGAAAATGTTTTTGACGCGTCTCGGATTTAATTCAAGAATGCTTGTCAATGGCGATATTTCTCAGATAGATCTTCCTCGAGGATCCAAACAATCTGGATTAATTCAGGCTCGTAGAATTTTACAAAATGTTAAATCTATTGGAATAGTTGAGTTTACGCATGATGATGTTGTCAGGCACCCTCTGGTTGGCTTAATTGTTGATGCTTATGAGCGTGATGAACAAAAAAGGGAATCAAAAGAAAATGCTTGACGTTATTGTATTGGATGATAAACAAAAAGAACTCGATAATGACGATGCAAAGCTTGTGAAAAACGTTCTTGCTTTTGCGTTTGATTTCATGCAACTTAAACAAAATTATGAAATGTCGATTAACTTCGTTGATGATAAGAAGATTCATCTAATTAATAAAGAATATCGTAATACCGACCGAGCAACCGATGTTATTTCTTTTGCACTCGAAGAAAGCGATCGAATTCATATAGACGGTGTGCCTGAGGAACTGGGTGATTTATTTATTAGTTTAGACCATGCTCATGCTCAAGCTAAAGAGTACCTTCATAGCTATAATCGCGAATTGGCATATTTGGCAGTCCATGGTTTTTTGCATTTATTGGGTTATGATCATACTAAAAGCCAAGCAGCTGAAGATGAAATGTTTGGATTACAGGATAAGATACTAGAAGGATATGGGCTCACAAAATAAAAAACCAATCATTCCAAAACGAAAAACCTATAAGCGCAACAAGACTTTTTTTGCTGCGCTTTTTAATGCATTTAATGGTATTTGGATCATGATTAGTCGAGAACGAAATTTTCGTATTCATATTGTTGTCGCTTTATTAGTTCTTTGGATTGGCATTGAGTTTCATCTGTCACGTTCTGATTGGTTATGGGTCACTGTCGGTGTTTCTTTTGCCATCGTTGCTGAAATTTTAAATACAATTATCGAAGCGATTGTAGATTTAACAGTCGGTGATCGTTACGACGATTTAGCGAAGCTAGCAAAAGATGTTGCCGCTGCAGGAGTTGTTTTTGCTGTTTTCATAGAATTTACAATTCTGGCAATCATTTTGCAACCCTATTTTTGGCGTTGGTTGGGAATACATAATTTATTTAGTTATTAGTGGAGAATATTTTGGATAATGAATATAAATCTGGTTTTGTAGCAATTATTGGCCGGCCTAATGTTGGTAAATCGACTTTGTTAAATTATATTATTGGTCAAAAAGTAGCGATTATTTCTAGCAAAGCGCAAACCACTAGAAATAAAATTGCTGGCATTTATACGACTGAAGAAGCACAGGTAGTTTTTTTGGATACACCAGGTATTCATAAGCCGTATAACAGTCTTGACCAATATATGGAAAAAGCTAGCTTCGGTGCTTTGAATGAGGCTGATGCTGTCTGGTTTGTTGTTGATGCTACCGAAGAACGCGGCGGCGGAGATAATTTCATCATTGATCGTTTGAAAAAAATTAAGAATACACCGATTTATTTGTTAGTCAATAAGATTGATCTCGTTAAAAATAAGAATGATCTTTTTCAAGCGATTTCGAATTATACCGTTAATTCACTTGACTGGACTGAGGTCTATCCGATCTCGGCAAAGTCAGGTGAACAAGTGAATGCACTTGTTACAGATGTGATTGAAAAATTGCATCCTGGACCACAATATTTTTCGAAAGATCAAATTACAGATCATCCGGAACGTTTTTTGGTTGCGGAATTAATTAGAGAAAAGATTTTGCAGTTAACCGAACAAGAAGTTCCTCATTCAATTGCCGTCGTGATTGATTCAATGAAAAAAGATGGTGTGAACGAAAAACTCCATATTCAGGCTTCAATTGTCGTTGAACGTTCTTCTCAAAAAAATATCATCATTGGCAAACAAGGTAGTATGATTAAAAGAATTGGTCAATTGGCCAGAAAAGATATAGAAAATCTTTTAGGCGAAAAAGTTTATTTGGAAACTTGGGTTAAAGTTGAAGCGCGTTGGCGGGAGAGACCCCAGGCTTTGCAGGAACTTGGTTATAATTCAAAACAAGACTTGTGATGGCAGATAAAATTTCCGGAATTGTGATCAGTGTTAGAGATTATTCAGAAAATGATTCTCTGATTAAAATTATTAGTCCGACACTTGGAATTAATACTTATTTAGCTCGTGGAAGCAAAAAAACGAAAAGTTCGCTTAAAATTGCTACTCAACTGTTTACTTACGGTGATTTCTTTGGAAAGTATCCAAAAAGAAATGGTCTTGGCTATCTAAATTCAGCTGAATCTACCTCAATCTTTAAAAATATTTCACTTAATATTATTTTGAATGCTTATGCGAGCCATATTGCTGAGTTACTTGTGGCGGCTTTCGATGAAAATACCAATATTGATCAGTGGTATTTGATGTTTTTTCAGGCATTAAAAAAAATTGATATTGGTTTGGATCCACAGATCATTGCTAACGTTTTTGAGATTCAGTTGCTAGGTGCTTTTGGTGTAGAACCGAATTTGTTGTCCGATCCGATTGATGGCCAGACTGAAGGAGAATTTGACTTTTCTGAGCAATATAATGGAATTTTATCAAAAAAACATTACCAACTTGATGATCATCGTCTTCATGCAGATCCGAAAGCAATTTATTATTTGCGTATGTTTTCCAAGATCAAGATTTCTCAATTCAATTCGATTAAAATTTCTGACAATGTAAAGCGTAGTCTTCAACGAGTGATTGATCTAATTTATGATCGACAAGTTGGTTTAAAGACTCGGTCAAGGAGTTTTATTGAACAAATGAATTCTTTGCAGATCAAATATCCGAATGATTCTTCAAACTGATAAAATGATTGACAAACATTGGAGGAAAGAATGGGTTTAACAGAAAATAAAAAAGTTGAAATTTTTCAAAAAATAGTCCAATTAGATACAGAAAATTCTAACGAAGCTGCTGTCGCTGAATATATTGGCAATCTTTTTAAAAAGTTTGACAATGTTAAAGTCGATTACATTGAAGCTGAAGAGAATAGAAAATCAGTCGTTGTAACCATTAAGGGGAAACGTCAAGGGGGTAAGGTACTTGCATTTTCTGGTCACGAGGACACTGTTTCTGCTGGAGATTTATCAACTTGGAAATATAATCCTTTTGCAGCTGAAATTCATGATGGAATTCTGTATGGGAGAGGTGCTGATGATATGAAAGGCGGTTTATCGTCCTTGGCATCAGCAGCATTAGACGTAGTAACGGATGGTTCCGACTTCACCGGAACCTTGAAATTAATCGGAACCGTTGGGGAAGAAACGAGCGAAATCGGTGCTACTCAAGTTACTCAGAGTGGTGCCTTAAATGATGTTACAGCAATGATTTTGGGTGAGCCACGGAAAAATTTTGAAATTGGATATACCAACAAAGGAGTCATTGATTATCGCGTTTATTCGACCGGAAAAAGTTCCCATTCGTCAGTACCGGAAAAAGGAATTAATGCAATCAACGCTTTGCGTAAGGTTATGGATAGATTCGATAAATATTTTGCTACTCTTACTGAAAAAAATGAAGTTCTCGGTTACTTTACGAATGCTTTTACACTAATCGAAGGGGGAAAACAACTTAATCAAATTCCTGATAAAGCTGAATTGGGTGGCAATATGAGAACCATCCCCGAGACACCAAATGATCAGGTTATTAACAAACTTAGATCTATTATTGCTGAATTGAATAAAAGCGAGAAAGCCGAATTGAAATTGGAAGTTGTTTTTCCCGAACTGCCATTACCTGTTCAGCCGATTACCGATTTTACAAAATTAGCGCAGGCAAAAATAAAAGAAGTCAGTGGTTTCAATGGCGATTTGGTTGCTGGAACGGGTACAAATGAGGCCTCGGAATTTATCAAAGGGAAAAGCAAATTTCCAATTTTAATTTTTGGTCCGGAATCCGATGACTGTGCTCATGCCGTAAATGAGCATTTAAAAATTGAAACTTATTTACAAGCGGTTAAAATTTATATAGAAATTGTTAAGGCTTACCTGGCTTGATTTTTTTAGATAATTATAAAAAATACTGTTTTAAGATCAGCTTTGTTCGAAATTTATATCAATACAAGGATTTTGATTTTTAAAAAATTTGTGATTAATGAGGATTTGAATTATAAGGTTTCCAAAAAAAGATCATAACTTAAAACTTAGAGCCTTATTAATAAGATTGTCTAGAAAGCAATTGTTATTAAAAAAATATGTTGTTTTAATTGATGCAAAATAGTAAGATTTCTGTATATACAGATTTATGTTGAGGCTTTGTGGCGATTGTTGAGTGAATCTGGTCGATTATAAAGTGTCGCAAGTCGGTAAAGGATTTGCGGAAATCAGGTGGAACCGCGTGCAAAGCGTCCTGATGGCATTGTTGCTGTTAGGGCTTTTTTTGTCTTTAATTGCAACGAAAAATACAATTTTTGGATAAGCCAATTTTGTGTTTATCAATATCGAATGGAGTAGGTTGATGACGAAAAAAATGTCAATGCAAGATATAATTTTAAATTTACAAGAATATTGGGCTGAACAAGGCGCTAATCTGATGCAGGCTTATGACAATGAAGTCGGTGCCGGTACTCAAAGTCCCTATACTTTTTTGCGTGCCAATGGTCCCGAACCTTGGAATGCTGCTTATGTTCAACCGTCACGGCGCCCGGCTGATGGCCGTTATGGAAATAATCCCAATCGTTTATTTCAACACCATCAATTCCAGGTAGTCATGAAACCATCACCAGAAAATATTCAGGAATTATATCTTGGAAGTTTGGCTAAATTGGGGTTAAAAGCTTCTGATCATGATATTCGTTTCATTGAAGACAATTGGGAAAACCCATCAATGGGTGCAGCCGGAATTGGTTGGGAAATTTGGCTTGACGGAATGGAAGTTAGTCAATTTACATACTTCCAACAGGTTGGATCAATAGAAGTAGATTCGGTCACAGCGGAGATCACCTATGGCCTTGAGCGATTGGCTTCTTATATTCAGGATGTTTTGTCTGTTTACGATCTTGAATGGGGAAACGGCGTCATGTACGGCGATATTTTCAAGGAACCGGAATACGAACATTCCGTGTACTCTTTTGATCAATCGGATGAAAGTATGCTGCTTGAGAATTTCAATCAATATGAAGCAGAAGCAAAAAGATTAACTAAGTTAGGTCTTGTTCATCCAGCATATGATTATATTTTGAAATTAAGTCATATCTTTAATTTACTAGACGCTAGAGGAGCAGTCTCTGTGACTGAAAGAGCAGGTTACATGCACAGGATAAGAAGCATGGCAAGAGCAATTGCCCAAGAATTTATTATTGCTCGTGCAAAACTTGGTTTTCCTTTACTAAAAGATCCAAAACTTAGAGAAAAATATATTGGAGAGAAGGGTATTTATACAAAAAAATTAGTTAAAAAAGCTGAAAAGGAGGCTCAAATTGGAAAGAAATGAAGTTCATTATAATTTTGAAAAAACCGCCGATCTTTTAAAAGCCTATCAAAATGCGGATCCAAAACATGATTGGTTTGCCGGCCAAAATTTATTATCAGCTGCGCTTTTTGGACAATTTTTTTATGAAACTAATTTTCGTTATAAAACAGTTAGTAATAAGAATTATCTTTTAGTTTTTACCAGTAATAAGTTGGCACACCGTGTTTTAAAGGATGATTTCGACCTTAGTTTTCCAATCATTGAAGAGGTTCGCCTTGATCAAGCAGTTAAAGTTGTCATTAAGGAAAAATTGGATGGCCTAATTATCGATCGCTCACAAATTGATTTCAATCTAACAGTTGAAGAATTCAAAAATATCGTTGTTGAGCGCATTAAAATACTCAATCAAAGTTTAAAGAACGAGAAATTATTAAAAGAATACCAAATAACCGAAAACGATCCAATTAATGGGGAACTTGCCAACCAGATTAGATTCATTGTTCCTGGTAGATTTTTTTTGGATGACGAAAAAAGACTTCATCATTCTTATATTGCTCTCCATAATAGTAGTAATCAAACTAAATGGATTTCAATTTTTACCAGCCTTGGGAAACTTAAAAATTGGTCTCAGGCTTCTTTTGCGGGTAATTTTTTTGACGACGATATTTCGGTCTTTTTAATGACGAAAACAGATTTATTAGAATCCCAACGCGTTGGTGATTTTCGTTTGAATAATGAAGTTTTAGCTAATGGTGTTGTTATTGATGCCCCAACTAGAAAAGGAACAGGACAAATCGTTGAATTAAAGGGAGAGGATTAGAAATGGCGGATTATTTATTGGAAATAGGATTAGAGGAAATACCGGCACATTTGGTAACAAAATCCGAGAATCAATTGATCGAACGTATGAAGAATTTTTTTTCGGATAATTTACTCGATTATAAAAAAATACAGGCCTTTTCTACTCCTCGCCGTTTGGCAGTTTTGGTTCATGATTTATCGGATTATTCACAGTCAAAAGACGAGGAACGCCGTGGACCCTCGTTGAAAGTTGCCAAGGATGAACATGGCAATTGGTCAAGAGCAGCCGAAGGCTTTGCTCACAGTCAAGGAACCTCTCCAGACGAATTTGATGAACATGGTGGGTATGTTTATTTAAATAAACATATCAAAGGAATCGCTGCGGAAAATATTCTGCAAAAAATCGGCGTTGAAGTTGTTGAAAAAATGAAATTTTCGACCTATATGAAATGGGCTGATTTTAAATTGGAATATGTGCGTCCGATTCGGTGGCTTGTCTCTTTATTAGATTCAAAGGTTGTTCCTTTTCAAATTCTTGATGTAAATGCCGACCGGTTTACACGTGGTCACCGTTTTTTGAGCAAGGGTGAAATTTTAATTTCTGAAGCGAAGGGTTACGAAGAAGCTCTGAATAATGCTTACGTAATTGTTGATGCAAAAGTTAGAAAAACTGCGATTCACAATCAAATTAAAAAAATTGCTGATACAAACGGTTGGAATTTACACATAGATCCTGATTTATTGGAGGAGGTCAATAACATCGTTGAATATCCAACGGCTTTTTCAGGTGCCTTTGATAATGAATATTTGAATTTACCCGACATTGTTTTAACGACTAGCATGCGCGATAATCAACGTTTTTTTTATGTGACTGATGAGCAAGGAAAAATTTTACCACATTTTATATCGGTAAGAAATGGTGATTCCAATCAAATTGAAAATGTTGTCAAAGGCAACGAAAAAGTCTTGGTAGCGCGTCTTGAAGATGCCGAATTTTTCTTTAAAGAGGATCAAAAACATAATATCGATTTCTTTATGAAGAAAGCCGAACGATTAGTCTTTCATGAAAAAATTGGCACAATGACTGAGCATATGAAACGAGTCGAAAAAATTGCTGCTTTGCTGGCTGAACAGATTTCTTTTAACGACCAGGAAAAAAGAGATTTAAAGCGGGCTGCGCAAATTTATAAATTTGATTTGACTACGGCAATGGTTGGTGAATTCGCTGAACTGCAAGGAACGATGTCAGGAATTTATGCGGAAATATTTGGAGAAAATCAGACAGTTTGCCAAGCCTTGTCAGAACAATATTTGCCAACTTCAGCAGAAGGAGAACTGCCAAAAAGCCAAGTTGGGGCGTTGCTGGCACTTGCCGATAAATTCGATACGCTTTTTTCCTTTTTTGCTGCCGGTATTATACCTTCCGGTTCAAATGATCCATATGGTCTTAGACGAGCCGCTTTGGGAATTGTTAGAATTATTGGCCAGCAAAAATGGAGTTTCTCTGTACGCAAATTGGTTCATAGTTTAAAAGAAGCAGTGAATAATCATGAAACCGGTTTTGCAATTAACGTTACTAACGCAAACGAAATAAGTAAAGAAGTGATTGGATTCTTTTTGGATCGAATCCGGCAGCAAAGTTCTGATATCCGTTACGATTTACTGGATGCCTCCACTGGAAAAGTTAATGAAGGAATCATTAATTATATTTTTAAACGAGTAAGAATATTGGCATCTCATGTGGTTGATCCGGATTTTCGTGATGTAATCGAGGCTCTGACACGAGTACAAAATTTAGCTGAAAAAAATCAAAACAACGCTGAAATAAATCCTAAATTATTTGTGACTAATTCAGAAAAATGTCTTTATCAATTAACGAAAGACAAAGATCCAATTACACTTTTGAGCAAGGGCGATCATGCTGTTTATCAGTTTTTAGCGTCCCTTAAAGATCCGATTAATAATTATTTTGACGAAAACATGATCATGGACAAAAATCCAGTTATAAAAAATAATAGAATTGCTCAGATTGATTTAGTTAACGACTTGATTTCCAGTCTTGGCGACCTTAGAAAAGTTGTCGTTAAGTAAATTATTTTTTCTTTTTTTAGTTAACATAATCTGTTTTTCACAAATAAAAAAATAGCTTCAAGGTGCACTATATCAACATTCTTCTTACTTGACAAAGTCAAGTCATGTGAGTATCATTATTGATTGTCTAATGGCGAGTCTGATACCTAAAAGTACGATCGAAGAAATTAGGGATTCGATCAATATCGTTGATGTAATTGGCAAAGATGTCGATTTGAAGAAAAAAGGGAAATACTTTTGGGGTCTTTGTCCTTTTGTGTCGGAAAATAGTCCTAGCTTTACTGTTGACGAAGAAAACCAGCGTTATAAGTGCTATTCATGTGGGCGCAGTGGTAATGTTTTTGATTTTATTTCAGAAAAAAAGGGTTTGTCTTTTCCTCAGGCGGTTGCAGATGTGGCACGAGACGTGGGAATTAAAATCGATAGCAAATATACGGAAAACACCGCCGGACATTTTAACGAAAATGAACTAAAGTTAATCGAATTGAATAAACAGGCTGCGGAGATTTTTTCACACCTGTTGTTGAACACTAATCTGTCGACCAACGCCTTAAAATACTTGGTTGAAGAGCGTCATCTTAATAAGGAAACTATTGCTGATTTTCAACTTGGCTTTTTACCAAGCCAATGGTCACTGCACGATTTTTTTGAAGAAAAAAAGATTCCGGTTGAAACTCAGCTTGAATCGGGAATCATTTCCCAATACGATGATGGCAGTTTTCATGATGTTTTTTCAAATCGAATTATGTTTCCTCTAAAGGATTCTTACGGTAACATTGTTGGTTTTTCCGGCCGCACGTTGGACAGAAATAATTCGGCTAAATATATTAATTCAAAGGAAACTGCAGTCTTTAAAAAGTCAAAACTTCTGTATCATTTTGACGTTGCTAAACAGACGGCAAAGGTTTCGCAAAAGCTTCTTTTGCTAGAAGGATATTTAGACGTGATTGCCGCTCACAAAGCAGGTATTGACTATGGAATTGCGTCGATGGGCACTAGTCTAACTAGAGACCAGCTTCAATTAATTTCTCGGAATACACCAAAATTAACAATTGCCTACGATGGTGATTCTGCTGGTCAAAGTGCTACTTGGCGAGCGATTGAAGAAATAAAAGATTTTCCACATCTTCAAATTGAAATCGTGACTATTCCTCATCAAAAAGATCCTGATGAATATTTACAAGAAAATGGGACAGCAGCCCTTAAAAAAATTTTTGAAGAGGATTCAACTTCAATTAATGATTTTGCTTTTGAATATTTAAAGAAGGGCAGAAATCTTGAAAATGTTGGAAATTTAAGTGATTATACTAATGATTTATTGAAGTTTTTAAACGAACATCCTGATCCGATTGCCAATGATTTAACAATCAAGAAATTGTCTGATCAGTTCGGTTTAAGCAGATCTGTTCTTGATCAGTCGCTGAAACAAACTGACAATGATATTTCTAGAATCGAGAATAGGTCCATAAAGCAGGTTGATAAGCTGCCGCCGGGGAACTCAAAAAATAGAAATCCTTTGATTGATCAAGAAGCAATGATTGAGAGAAAAATAATTGTTTCATCGATTTACCACGAAAATGTTTTTCGTGAAATTGAAAAAAAGGCAAAATTTACCTTTCACGATCCCAAAAACCAACTCTATTACTTTTTAATTAAGGGATATAGAAGTAAACATCCCGGTATTCAATCTATCGGAATTAATTTAATGGAAAATATGACTGCCACTGAAAAAGACCAATTTAACCGTTTGATTAATGATCAAATTGATTTTTATTCAACAGACAATTTGGAAGCCATTGATGATTATTTATGGCAATTAAACAGAAGAATACCATTTGAAAAACAGATTCAGCAAACGAAACAACAGATTCAAGAGGCTATTAATTTGAATCAAAATGATCGAATTAAAGAATTGAACGTCAAGTTAGTTAAATTAATGAAAGAAAGAGCGGGAAGCAAACATGACTAAAAAAATCCTAGTTTCAAGCGATAATACTGTTGCAGAGTTACAAGCAGCTTTAGAAAAAGTCGGTGTAAAGTTCCTTAAAAAAGATAAAAAAGAAGAACTTCTGCGTTTGGTAAAAAATTATAATCGTCGAGTTGACCGAGCAGAGAAAAAAAGTGAAGAAAATGATGGTTCATCTAAAAAAGATGATTTAAAAAAAGGAAAATCAAAAGGCAGCTCAAAATCCGAAAAAAAATCCTCAGCAACTGCAGCTGTTTTTGATGAAAAAGCTTATACCAAAAGTCTTAAGACTTTTATCAAAAAAAATAAAAAGAGTGGTCAGGTTGTTTATGACGATTTAGAGGGTAAAATGGCCAAGCCTTTTGCCTTAAATGCTGATCAAATTGATAAATTGATAGAAAAAGTTGAAGACGCTGGTATTTCAATTGTTGATGAAAATGGTAATCCTTCCGAAAAATCTCTGAAAACCAAGAGCAACAACCCAAGTCAAGAAGAACTTTCTCAAGCGTCATCTGCTCCAAAAGGCGTCAAAATTAGCGATCCTGTTAGAATGTATCTGAAAGAAATTGGACGAGTTTCGTTACTGAATGCTGACCAGGAAGTCGCGATTGCAAAAAGAATTGAAAAGGGTGGACCAGATGGTGAGCGTGCTCGCCAAGAGCTTGCCGAAGCTAATCTGCGTTTGGTAGTTTCGATTGCAAAGCGTTACGTTGGTCGCGGCATGCACTTCTTGGATTTAATTCAAGAAGGGAACATGGGCTTAATGAAAGCGGTTGAAAAGTTCGATTATACAAAGGGATTTAAGTTTTCGACCTATGCTACATGGTGGATTCGCCAGGCTATTACTCGTGCCATTGCTGACCAAGCTCGGACGATTCGTATTCCTGTTCATATGGTTGAAACTATTAACAAACTTATTCGAATTCAGCGGACTTTGATTCAGGATCTTGGCCGTGACCCAATGCCTGAAGAAATTGGTGCCGAAATGGAGTTAACGGCTGACAAAGTTCGTGAAATTCAAAAGATTGCTCAAGAACCAGTTTCTTTGGAAACGCCGATTGGCGAAGAGGATGATTCTCATTTAGGTGACTTCATCGAAGACAACGAAGGGGAATCTCCAATTGAATCTACCTCTGATCAAATGTTAAAAGACCAATTAGAGGAAGTTCTTGGTACATTAACTGAACGTGAAGAGAATGTTCTTCGTTTACGTTTTGGTCTTGAAGATGGTAAAACTAGAACTTTGGAAGAGGTTGGTCGGGTTTTTGGCGTAACCCGTGAAAGAATCCGGCAGATTGAAGCCAAAGCATTACGCAAGCTTCGTCATCCCAGCCGTTCAAAGCAATTAAAAGATTTTATGGAAGAATAAACTTTTATCAAAAAGCTTTCTAAAAACTGAATCACTAACGATTCAGTTTTTTTAATTAGAATCGAAGGGCAGGATTTTATGACAAAATTGTCTGATCGTTTATTAGAAATATACCAACTGATTGATAAAGGAACGAGAGTTGCAGATATTGGTACCGATCATGCCGCAATTCCGATTGCTTTATTAGAAACTGATAAGGCATCCTTTTTAGTTGCAACAGATGTTGGTCCTGGCCCATTAGAAAAGGCAAAAGAACAAATTGAATTAGCAGATTTGGATCAAGCAAATAGAATAATTCTCCGTCTTGGTGACGGACTTTCAGTTATCAAAGATAGCGACGAAATCGATACGGTTGTGATTGCCGGAATGGGTGGCGAATTAATTGCCAGAATTATTTCAAAAATTCCCGATTATCTAAAAGATGCTAAGTTCATTTTGCAGGCAAATAATGAAGAAGAAGAAGTTAGAAGGGCCATTGAAAAAAACGGTCAATATATCGAAACTGAAAAAATCGTTTATGAAAATCGACATTTTTACGAAATTATTGTCGCTAAAAAAAGTCGACAAACAATTATAAAAATGACGAATCAAGAATTGAAATTTGGACCAAAATTATTGATGAATCAAACTATAATATTCAAAAATAAATGGCAGGGTAAGCTGAATCATTTAAAGCAAATCAAGAAAATTCTCGAAAAAACATTGCAGACGTCAACAAAACGCTACGATAGTTTACAAACGGAGATAAAAGCAATAAAAGAGGTATTGAAGTGAAATACGAAAAATTGGTAGAACGTTTTATTAAATATGCAAAAATTAATACACGTTCAAACGAAAATTCAAAAACAATTCCCAGTGATCCAAAAGAGGTGAAATTTCTAAAAAGCCTGGCTGAAGAACTAAAACAAATTGGTTTTTCAGATATACGAACAATGAAAGATGGCTATTTATTTTCTAAAATTCCGGCAACAAAAGGAAAAGAAAATATTGATCGTATCGGCTTTATTGCTCATGTTGACACTGCTGATTTTAATTCGGAGAATATCCAACCAGAGATTCACGAGAATTATGATGGACAATCCGTTATCAAATTAAATAACGAATACAATTTAGATCCTTCTGTTTTTCCAAATTTGCATAACTATAAAGGTCATACTTTAATAACTACTGATGGCACTACTCTTTTGGGAGCTGATGACAAAGCAGGAGTGGCGGAAATTGTTACAGCGATGGAATATCTGCTTAAGCACCCGGAAATCGAGCATGGAGAAATCGAAATCGCTTTTGGTCCGGATGAAGAAATTGGTACTGGAGCTGACAATTTCGATACAGATAATTTTGCTGCTAAATTTGCTTACACAGTTGATGGCGCAATTAAGGGCGAACTGGAATGGGCAACTTTTTCTGCATCAGCTGCTGTTCTAAAAGCCGTTGGTACACAGGTTCATCCATCGGATGGTTTTGGTAAATTAATAAACCCTATAGTTGCTTTAATTGATGTTTTTAATTTGTTGCCAAACGAGCGACCGGAAAATACTAAGGGCGACCAGGGTTATTTCTATATGACTGATTTATCCGGTAACGGCGACGCGGCCACAGCCAAACTGATTATTCGTGATTTTGAACGCAATGGCTTAAAAAAACGTAAGCAGACCCTTGCCGATGCTGTTAATAAAATTAACGAACAATATTCTCATAAGGTGATTGATTTGAAACAATATGATCAGTATTACAATATGTCCGATATTCTTAAGGATAATATGGAATCGGTTCATCTGGCCGAAGCGGCTTTTAAGGAATTAGAAATTGCACCAAATGAGGAGCCTGTCCGTGGGGGAACTGATGGATCAAAGATTACTTTTCTTGGTACACCGACGCCAAACATTTTTACAGGGGCAGAGAATCTTCACGGTCGTTATGAATTTGCTTCTGTTCAAAATATGGAATCGTCAACAAATGTTATCTTAAAAATTATTGAAATTCATTCAAAATAAAAAGTTCTGAAATTAATTTTCAGAACTTTTTTTAACATTTCCAATTTGCTTATCAGCTGATTTGGATATCATGGTTACTGAGAAAGCTGCAACTTCGCCAATTACCAAAGCCATAATTGTAACGTTTAAGGGAACGTAAGTTTGCTCGGACAAATCGCCAACGATAAAACCCAGTACATTCCCTAAAATAATTGACCAAACGCCGACTACTAAATATTTCATAAGAAGATTGTAAATCTGTCGAAAGAAAAATACAAATGGGCGAACATACTTTCGCATATCTCTAATTCGCGATATTATTGAAGCATGAGCTATACACCATTACAAGTATTCAGCGAATACGATTTGTTAAAAAATCCTGATTCAACAACTGACCTTGTGAATGCTCTTAAAAAAAGAGGATTTCAAGCAGCTGTTTTAGCAAACCATGATTATCTCTACGGAGTTGAAAAATTCCGTAAAGCCGCAATTTTAGCCAACATTCAACCAATTATCGGCTTAACGATAAGCAATACCAATCATGGTGAAGTAATTGTTGTATCGAAAAATTATTCTGGTTATCAAAACTTAATGAAAATTAGCACGCATCTGGCTTTCAATCAAAATTCACAGTTTATTTTCGAAGAAAATGATTTAGACTTTTCCGACTTAGCGCTAATATTTCAAGACGATCAACGAGTCGAAATTAAGAATTCGAGCAGCTTTACTCGCGGACAGTTAGGTTATTTCCCAATCGATTGGGTTAAAACTGATGATTCTATTATTGCAAGTGCTCTCCAACACATTGAAAAAAATGAGTTGAATTTTGCCGGACAATCAGAAATCACTGGAGAATATTTAAAAGATGAAAACCTTTATGAAAATAATTTATCGGCGGAAACGTTAAAAAACAACGAACGCTTCGTTGCCGATATAGTGGACGATTGGCCGAAGAGCGAAAAACATTTGCCAATTTTTCCATTACCGAGCACGGAAAATAATCCAAAAAAATATCTAAGCAAACTGGTTAAGCTCGGTCTAGAAAATCGTTTTAATAATAGGAATATTCCGGAAATTTATCAGAATCGGATTGATCGAGAACTAAAGACTATTTTCCAATTAGATTTGGCAGATTATTTTTTGGTAGTTTGGGACATTATCAATTTTGCTCGTCATGAAAATATCCAACTCGGTGCCGGCAGAGGGTCGGCGGTCGGATCATTGGTTGCATATGCCTTATACATAACAACTATTGACCCGATTAAATATGATCTTTATTTCGAACGTTTTTTGAATCCGAAGCGGGTCCAGCTTCCCGATATAGATATTGATGTGCCTGGAAACAGGCGCCAGGAAATTGTTGAATATCTACAGAAAAAATATTCGCTTGATAAATTTTCTCAAATTGGCACCTTTGATACTTTTAAAAGAAGATTGGCTGTTCGCGATAGCGCAAGAATTTTTGCTAGTAGCGAAGGAACTTTGAAACGTTTTTCACGATTCATGGCACAGAACAACGACGCTTTAGAAGACGCTGATCCAAACAGCTTACCGGAAACTATTGCAGAACTTCCACATTCTTCGGAAATTATTTCCTTGGCACAATCTATTTCCGGGTTGCCTCGACATGTTGGAATTCATGCCGCTGGAATTGTTTTAAGCCCGGAAAAATTAGTAGACTATGTTCCTTTGAATCAGGTTTCTGAAATCACTGTCACTCAGTTTGATAAGGATGATGTCGAAGCGATTGGCTTAGTTAAATTCGATTTACTGCGTCTAACCAATTTGGATATGATTGCAGATATTCGTTTTTTGATTGAACAGCGCTACGGGAAGAAAATTAATTTAGACAACGTTAATCTTGATGACAAACAAGTTCTTGATCTGTTTAGAAAGCTTCAGACTAATGGAATTTTTCAATTCGAATCGGAATCAGCGAAAAGTGCTCTAAAACAGGTTGCCGTTAGCAGTTTTGATGATGTCGTGGCAGTGAATGCTTTGAATCGCCCGGGTCCATCAGAAAATATTCCAATCTATGCTCAAGGAAAAAGAGACCCTAATCATATTGAGATTATTGATGAAAGTTTGCAAAAAATCCTCCTACCTACTTATGGCGTAATTATTTATCAAGAACAGGTTATGCAGATTGCACAGATTTATGCCGGTTTCACTCTAGGAGAGGCCGATGTTTTTCGAGCAGCGATTGGACATAAGAATGAAGAAAAATTATTTGCGCAACATGATGCATTTATCAAAGGTGCAGTTAAAAAGGGCCATCAGCAAGAACAAGCGGGAAAGATATTTGCATACATCGAACGATTTGCAAATTATGGGTTTAACAAAAGTCATGCCGTTGCATACAGCAAATTAGCTTTTGAAATGGCTTATTTAAAAATCTATTTTCCATTGGAATTTTTCAGCGTTCTACTTAATTACGACGCCAAGAACACCTATCTGCAGGATATTAAAAATAAAGGAATCAAGCTTCTAGGACCAGATATCAATCACGCAGAACGCGGTTTTATAAGCGACAACGGGGCTATTTATGTTGGATTCGGTAAAATAAAAGGATTAAATCGAAAAGTGATCGACGAAATTATCAAAGAAAGGGATTCACGCGGCTTATTCTCCAGTTTAACTGATTTTCTTCAAAGAATGGCTGGAAGCGATATCAGCGAAAATGATATTATTCAGTTGACTTATGCTGGCTCGCTTGATCATTTTGGATATAATCGTCAAGAATTGAAAACGAACGCCGGTTCCTTAATTACTGCAATGGGATTTGGCGGCAGCCTTTTAAACGAAACGAAGATAAGTGCTAGCAAAGAATTATCTTTATTGGATCGTCTTGCACACGAAAAAGAGGTTCTTGGTTTTACTATCTCCGGCCATCCGATTGATAGTTTGAGAAAAGAAATCGTTACAAAAGGATACACACAGATTAGTGATTTAAAAGCTGATCAACCGGTTAAGATGGCCGTTATGATCGATTCGATTAGGACAACTCGTGACAAAAACGGTAATCAGATGGCTTTTGTTTCGATTTCCGATGGAACCGGGGAGAGTTCTTTAACAGTTTTCGCTCGTGAGTACAGTCAAATATCAAGTATTTTGAAAAATGGATCATTAATCGCTTTGATTGGCAGAACTCAGTTAAGGAATGATGAAATTAATATTATTGCCAATAAGATCCAGCAGATCGGCCATTGATTCGTGAGAAAAATGTTAAGATAAAAGTGTTTTGTCAAATGATAAACAAAAACAGGAGCATTGAATGAAAAAGACAAAGATTGTTTCTACTTTAGGTCCCGCATCCAACGATCTAAAGATTATTTCCGCATTAATAAATAATGGGATTAATGTTGCCCGTTTTAATTTCAGTCATGGTGACCATGATGAACATGCTGCTCGTATGGCTTTGGTTCACGACGCTGAAAAAAAGACCGGTAAGTTAATTGGATTTATGCTTGATACGAAAGGTGCGGAGATTCGCACAACTGTTCAAGATACACCGAACGGTAAAATTGACTTCAAGAAAGGCGATAAACTTCGCATTTCAATGAACGAAAAGATTAAGGGCACAAAAGAAAAGATAGCCGTTACTTATAAAGGACTCTATGACGATGTAAAAATCGGCGGTAAAGTTTTGTTCGATGATGGAATCATTGAAATGACTGTTACCAGCAAAGATCCCGAAACTAAGGAACTGCTTGTTCAAGTTGATAACGATGGAGTGCTTGGTGGAAGAAAAGGTGTTAACGCTCCTGGTGTTGCTATTAATCTTCCTGGGATTACTAAGAAGGACAAATCAGACATTGAGTTTGGTTTAGAGCAAGGAATTGACTTTATTGCCGCTTCCTTTGTTCGTAAAGCCCAAGATGTTCTTGATATTCGTAAATTATTGAAGAAGCATCATCAAGAAAATCACGTTATGATTTTTCCTAAGATCGAATCCCAAGAAGGAATTGATAACTTTGAAGCAATCATTGCTGTTTCTGACGGTTTGATGGTGCCTCGTGGTGATATGGGAGTTGAAATTCCATATGAGGAAGTACCTGTAATTCAAAAAATGATGATTCGTTACATGAATCGTCTTGGCAAACCAGTTATTACTGCTACTCAAATGCTTGATTCAATGATTGAAAATCCTCGTGCAACTCGTGCCGAGATCAATGATGTTGAAAATGCTGTTTGGGATGGAACCGATGCAACGATGCTCTCTGGTGAGTCTGCTAATGGCAGCTGGCCAGTTGAGGCTGTTAAGACAATGTCTACGTCTAACGAGTACGCTGAAAATCACGTCCATGACGATGGCAATAGAATTGATTTGAGAAACGAACCAAAATCCAGCGACACAGAAGTTTTGGCTCAAGCTGCTGTTGATGCTGCACGTGAAGCTGGTGCAAAAGTTATCGTTGCTTCTACAGCTTCTGGATATACAGCTCGTTTGATTTCTAAATATCGTCCTGATATGCCAATCTTGGCAATTACCTACGATGAACAAGTTGCAAGGTCGTTGACCGTTAATTATGCTGTTTACCCGGTTATTAAAGACGCCCCAGAAACAACAGACGATTTGATTGAATTAGCCAAGAAAACAGTTCATGAAGAAAAATTAGCCAAGAGAGGCGATACGATTGTTGTTACCGCCGGCCTTCCAATTAAAAAACCTGGAACAACTAATTTGATTCATGTTGTAAAACTTTAATTTTGATTATTTATTAGTTAATAACCACTTTAGTGGTTATTTTTTTGTACACTTGAATAGGTTATGTTAACTAAAAAAAGTCAATTTGAGAATATTTTATTGGATTATACAAGATATTTGCGCACCGAACGAGGTTTGCTGGAAAATTCGATCAAAAGCTACAAACAGGATTTATCGGAATTCGGGTCTTATATTCAAAAGGAAAATATTTTCTTAGCGAATGTTGACCGTTTCACAATACTGGATTGGCTTAATTCCCTCCAAAATGATGGTAAATCGAATAATTCGATTGTACATATGGTTAGCTCTTTACGAAAGTTCTTTGCTTATCTTACTGATGATCAACAAATTAAAATTGATCCAATGCTAAAAGTCACTACGCCAAAGAAAAATTCTCATTTGCCACAAGTTTTGACAGCTACAGAAATTGAAGCTGTTTTGTCAGTTCCTGATATTTCCACAATTCTAGGATTAAGAAATCGAGCTTTATTAGAAACGATGTATGCAACCGGTTTTCGAGTTTCCGAAATCTGTAATTTAAAACTGGCTGATCTTCATGACGAATTAGGCTTAATCACAACTATCGGAAAAGGGCAAAAACAACGAATAGTTCCTATTGGCGAGATTTCTTTGCTTTATATTTCTAAATATTTCAGAGAATCAAGACCGATTTTGCTTAAGGACAGAGAAAGTCCATATTTATTTGTCAATGATCATGGTTATCGGATTTCTCGACAGGGAATTTTTAAACTTGTTAAGGAAATTGCTATTAAATCTGGTATTAATAAAAATATCAGTCCTCACACCTTACGCCATTCTTTTGCAACACATTTGTTGGAAAATGGTGCCGATTTAAGAATCGTTCAAGAATTATTGGGCCATTCTGATATCAGTACAACACAAATATATACACATGTCAGTCAAAAACATTTAAGGGAACAGTATGACAGGTTTCATCCACGGGCAAATTAAACTATTTGAATGCTAAAATTGTTTGCGTGAACGATAAAAAATTAACAATTTCCTTGGACGATTTTAGCGGTCCTTTGGACCTGCTATTACATTTGATTCGGACACAAGAATTAGATATTTTTGATCTTCCGATTGCAAAAGTTACCGACCAATTCTTGACTTTTATTGACGATCAATTAAGTCCTTCACTCGATTCAGCTGGTGAATATTTATACATGGCATCTACGCTAATTAAAATAAAATCTCGTTTTTTATTGCCAACTGTAAAAAATGAACAAGAGGAAGAGGAAGAGGAAGAGGACGATCCAAGAACGGAATTGGTCAATGCTCTGATAGAATATGAATGTTATCAGGCTGTTACTAATGATATGTCTAAGCTAGAGCATTCTCGTTCCTTATCTTTTACTCGTCCGGTTGCAAAAATTCCGGAAAATATTAAAATTAAACCTTTGTCGGTCGGTGTAACTTTAAAAGATTTGCAGGAAGCTTTTCTTGAAATTGCCAATCGGCAAAACGATTTACATCCAAAAAAACGCATGATTGAAAAAGAAAATTTTTCAGTTGCAGACAAAATTAATGAGATAAAAACTTTCTTTAATCAAAAGAAAATAGATTCAAAAGTTAAATTCCAATATTTGTTCAAATTATCTTCAAGCAATGATGAAATGATCACTACTTTTTTGGCGATTCTTGAATTAGCAAAAGATCACTTTGTTTTGCTTAGCCAAAACGATGAACAACAAATATTTTTAATAAAAGGAGAAATGAATGCCTGATCTTGATCAAATGGCACAATTGTTTGCTTTGGTTTTTGTCGCTGGAGACGATGGCATCGATCTTCAAAGTATTAGTAGAGTAACCGGTTTCGATAGATCAGCAGTACAAGATAGTTTGGACCATTTGTCTGACCAATTGGAACGAGATCGACAAAATCCAATAAAGCTAATCGAGAATGATCAAGTCTATCGTTTAATAACAAAAAGTGCGTTTGCATCACTTTTAAAAAAATATTATCAAACACCGGTCGCTAATAGCCTATCTAAAGCGAGTTTGGAAACTTTGACAATAATCGCTTACAAGCAACCTGTTACAAGAATCGAGGTTGATAAAATTCGTGGAGTTAATTCATCGGGAGCGATTTCTCGACTTATTTCCAGAGAACTTATTCAAGAATCTGGAAGAAAAGCCGAGGTTGGCCGGCCAGTTTTGTATACTACAACCAATTTTTTTCTCGATTATTTTGGATTAAAAAAAATTGACGATTTGCCGGAATTACCAGATCCTGAGAATTTAGATAATATCGATGATGATCAAATAGAATTGTTTCAAAAACACAAAAAAAGAGAAAGTAAAAATTAATGGCTCAATTAGAAAGACTGCAAAAAAGAATTGCCCAAGCAGGGGTGGCTTCCAGAAGAAAAGCAGAAGAAATGATTGTCAATGGTCAGGTGAAAGTCAATGGTAAGACGATCACAAAACTTGGAAAAAAGGTTTCTTCTGATGACGTCGTTTATGTTAATGATAAGAAAATAAATGAGGAAATTTTTGAATATTATCTTTTAAATAAACCGGCTGGTTATGTTTCTTCCAACAGAAGCTATCCTAATCAGCCCAGCGTTATTGAACTCATTAAAACGAAAACGAGAATTTTTTCAGTTGGTCGATTAGATCAGGATACGACTGGTGTTTTGTTGTTAACCAATGATGGTGAATTAACTCAAAAATTAACTCATCCCAAACATCGAATTAAAAGGACCTATGGCGCGTGGGTCAAAGGAATCGTTAATGAAAGCGAACTTGATCAATTAACCAAACCTATGCGTTTCGATGGAGAAATTTATTTTCCGCAGGCAGCTCGAGTTTTAAAAACCGATCAAAAACGTCACGAAAGTTTGATGGAGATTACAATTGCAGAGGGCAAAAACCATGAAATTAAAAAAATCCTGAATTTTATTGGTCATCCAGTGATTAAATTAAATCGTGATATGTTTGATGGAATAACAACTGGAAACTTAAAAGAAGGACAATACCGTTCTTTGTCCGATAAAGAAATCGAAAAAATCAAACGATAATTAAAAAACGCTAATAATTTTTTTAAAGGTCTATCAGAAAACTCGTTTATTAACTAAGCTGAGCGAACTTTTAGGTAATTTTTCTCCAAGCGGCTATGATAGAATAAATTGTTGTACGAGGTAAAAATGAGTGACTTTCAACCATATGATCCAAACGAAGACAATAAAGATAGAAATCCTAAAAAATCAAGTTCGGCACCTTTTCCGCCTTTAAGTAGTGGCAATTCTGATTCTTCTGAAGATACACGGGCTTACCAGCCTTTTAATCCAAATAGTAATTCAATAACTTCAGAACAGGATGATGTTTTTAATTTTAAATCGGCAGATTCAGCTTCTGAAGATGATCTTTTTAAATCGTTTAATTCTTCCTCGCCCTTTGATTCTTTCAACCAAGCTCGTCAAGACCAAGGAAATAATAACAATCGAGCTGATAATAGCCAGGATTTCAATTTTGGTCAGAATTCAGCTGAACAAAATCAAAGTTTTTATCAGCAATTTAATGATCAAGGACAACAGAATTCTTCTGATTCTTTCAACCAAGCTCGTCAAGACCAAGGAAATAATAACAATCGAGCTGATAATAGCCAGGATTTCAATTTTGGTCAGAATTCAGCTGAACAAAATCAAAGTTTTTATCAGCAATTTAATGATCAAGGACAACAGAATTCTTCTGATTCTTTCAACCAAGCTCGTCAAGACCAAGGAAATAATAACAATCGAGCTGATAATAGCCAGGATTTCAATTTTGGTCAGAATTCAGCTGAACAAAATCAAAGTTTTTATCAGCAATTTAATGATCAAGGACAACAGAATTCTTCTGATTCTTTCAACCAAGCTCGTCAAGACCAAGGAAATAATAACAATCGAGCTGATAATAGCCAGGATTTCAATTTTGGTCAGAATTCAGCTGAACAAAATCAAAGTTTTTATCAGCAATTTAATGATCAAGGACAACAGAATTCTTCTGATTCTTTCAACCAAGCTCGTCAAGACCAAGGAAATAATAACAATCGAGCTGATAATAGCCAGGATTTCAATTTTGGTCAGAATTCAGCTGAACAAAATCAAAGTTTTTATCAGCAATTTAATGATCAAGGACAACAGAATTCTTCTGATCAACCGGGACCATTTTTTGCGTCAAGTCGATATAATCAAGCAAGTCAGGAACCGGAATCTTCTACTTCTAATCAGCCTCAGCAACAAAGCCAGGCACAATATCAAGATCAGAGTAATTTCGGTAAACCGAAAAATAATTATAATCCTAACAATTATCAAGCTAATTCAAGACAAGATAAAACAAATAACCAAAAAAACAATACTAGCTTTTTGACTAAGCTTAATAGCAAGATGGTTATTGCATTTGCTATTGCAACGCTCGTAATTTTGCTGGCAATTCCTACGATTGGTTCAATTGCCAAGAAGGGTGACAGTAGTAAAAGTGTTGCAAGTTCAAAAGCGTCGATTACTAAGAAAAGTAGTTCATCGGCAGTATCATCAAGCAGTACTGCAAGCAGCAGCCAGAGTAGTTCTACGGATGCATCTTCATCTGCGGCAGCAGCTGCTGATTCTTCGTCAATTGCGGCTGCAGAATCTTCTAGTTCAGTAGCAGAAAGCAGTAGTGCTACAACCAGTTCTTCTTCCACGGCAACGACTTACACAGTTCAATCTGGTGATAGTGCGTATCATATTGCATCCCTTTATGGTTTAACTGTCGAGGAGCTTTATGAATTGAATGGTTTGACTTCTGGATCAACTCTTCTTCCGGGACAAGTGCTAAAGGTTAACGGAAATTAGCATGCAGGTTGCTATTGACGGACCTGCCGGGTCAGGTAAATCCACAGTTGCAAAAATCGTTGCAAAAAAATTTAATTTTGTTTATGTAGATACCGGTGCAATGTACAGAGCAGTGACACTTTATGCAAAAATAAATCAAATAGATTATGAAGACGAGCAAGAAATATCTGAAAAAGTTCCTCTAATTTCTTTGAATTTTATTCCAGCAGACCCCGTCCAGAGGGTCATTCTCAATGGCCAGGATGTCACTGAGGCAATAAGATCTAAAGAAATAACCAACAATGTTTCACTGGTATCTTCATATCAAAAAGTTCGTGATGAAATGACTGAAAGGCAAAGACAAATGACTGAGAATTCCTCAGTTGTTATGGATGGACGTGATATTGGTACAACTGTGTTGCCAAACGCTGAAGCCAAAATATTTTTAATTGCTAGTGTGAATCAGAGAGCAATTCGTCGTTTTAAAGAGAATAAAGCCCAAGGTAGCACTGCCACTTTGGACGATATAAAAAAGGAAATCATTGCTCGAGATTATAAGGACTCTCATCGTTTGATCAGTCCTTTAAGAAAAGCGGATGATGCGGTCGAAATTGACACGAGTGAATTGTCGATTGATCAAGTCGTTAATAAAATTTTGGAAATTGTCAAAACACGCGCATGATCGCGTGTTTTCTGTATGCTTATAAAGATGAGTAAAAAATATACAATTGCAATAGTTGGAAGACCGAATGTTGGGAAATCAACTTTATTTAATCGAATTGTTGGTACAAGAAAGGCAATCGTGAATAATTTATCCGGTGTTACCCGCGATCGTCTATATGAAAAAGCGGAATGGAATGGAAGCAAGTTTTCCGTTATCGATACTGGCGGAATATCGGCATCAAATGATGTTTTTATTAAAGAAATTAAGGAACAGGCCGAATTAGCAATTAAAGAAGCTGATGCGATTATTTTTGTTGTTGATGGCCACAATGGTATTACGAAAGATGATCAATTGGTTGCGAAAGTTCTTTATCAATCAAAACAACCAATTTATTTAGCTGTAAATCACTTGGATAATATCGAACAACATGATTTAATCTATGATTTTTATTCACTCGGTTTTGGTGATCCTTATCCAATTTCTGCTGTTCATGGTAATGGGGTCGGTGACCTTTTAGACGAGATCGTTGATGTTTTCAAAAATGAAGTTAATGTTGAGACGATTGATCAGGACCAGGAAGACCAAATTAAAATTGCGATTATTGGTCGCCCAAATGTTGGAAAATCATCAATTTTTAATTCTTTGATCAAACAAAATCGTTCAATTGTTAGCAACGTTCAAGGAACGACACGTGATACGGTTGATTCACAATTCGAAGATAATCAGGGACGCATTTTCACGATCACTGACACTGCTGGAATCAGGAAATCTGGAAAAGTAATTGAGAGTACCGAAAAATATGCTGTTTTGAGGGCTCAAATGGCAATTGAAAATGCTGATGTGATCTTAGTCGTAATTGATGCTTCAACCGGAATCCAAGATCAAGATAAACATATTGCCGGTCTTGCAACTGAAGAAGGGCGGGCCGTCGTAATTGTCGTCAATAAGTGGGATGCCATTGAAAAAGATAATTATTCTATGAAACAGTTTACAGAACAGATTCGGGAAGAATTTAAGTTTTTGGACTATGCACCGATTATGTTCGTTTCTGCTAAAACAAACCAAAGACTTAACCAAATTCCTGAAATGGTTATTAAAGTTGATAATAATCATAAAATGAGGATCCAATCTTCGATTCTTAATCAAACGATTCTTGACGCGATTGCACTTCATCCAACACCGACAAAAAATGGAAAACGCTTGCGAGTATACTATGCAACCGAAGTGGCCGTTGCACCACCAACTTTTGCTATTTTCGTTAACGATCCTGAGTTAATGCACTTTAGTTATCAAAGATATTTGGAAAATCAGATTCGTGAAAATTTTGATTTTGCCGGAACACCGATTCGCTTAAGAATTCGTGCAAGGAAATAGCTGGCTAAATTTTCGCTTTTTCTGTGACAAACAGGTTACAATTAGCGCTATGACAGGCTTTTGAGGCATCTTTTTAACTTTTCATGGTCATTTTGTGTTAAATTTTTATTAGTGAAATGCATGGTAGCCGTGAATTTTACAAAAATAATAAACAGGAGAAATTAATGGCAAATAAGCAAGAACTAGTTGATTCAGTTGCAAAGGCAACTGATCTAACCAAAAAAGATGCAACGGCTGCAGTTGACGCAGTCTTTGATTCAATTGCAAGTTATTTGAAAAAAGGCGAAAAAGTTCAGTTGATTGGCTTTGGTAACTTTGAAGTTCGTGATCGCGCAGCTCGCACAGGCCGTAATCCACAAACTGGTGCTGAGATTAAAATCCCTGCATCGAAAGTTCCGGCTTTTAAACCTGGCAAGGCCTTAAAGGACACTGTTAAGTAATCATCTTCAAACCAGTCAATCGACTGGTTTTTTATTAGAATTGATTTATGGTTAATTACTCGAAACAAATCTTACAAAATATTGCTGATTCGAAATTTAATAATCAAGACCTGATAAATAAAGCAATTGTCAGTGATTCTGAAAATGAATTAATTAATTTAGCAGAATCGTTAATTATACAGGGCTTTATTGATGATGCCAAAGGTATACTGGAACATTTGAATGAAAAAGATGATACAAATGACCAGATTAATCTCGATCTTGCTGAAATATATCTCGATGAAGGAAATGATGATCAATCCCTTAATTGCTTGGATAAGATAGAGCAAAAAGCCCCCTTATATTTGTCAGCTCAAATTGTTAAGGCAGATTTGTATGAATCCGAGGGCTTGGCAGAATCAGCTGAAGGAGTTTTACTTGATTTGCAAAATATTAGTGACGATCCAATTATTCGCTTTGCATTAGCAGAATTTTATGATGCTGAAGGAGAGAATGGCAAATCAGCTCAACTTTACGATTACTTGCTTAACCAAGGACACGAATCGATTAATCAAATAAATTTGCATGCTCGTTTAGCAATGGCTCTTGCTTCAAATGGAGAATTTGAAGAATCAATTGCCGAGTTTCAAAAAGTTGGACTAAAAAATTTGTCCGGAAAAGAAATTAGCAGTCTGGCACAGGCTTATCTTCAGTCGGGCGATCGTGAAAAATCTCAGCAGTTGATCGAAGAAAATATCGATAATCAAGAAGCAGAGCTTGACGATTATTTGAATTTAGCTTCTATTTATGAAAAACAAGGAAATTCCAAGGAACAACTTCGCACTCTTCAGTTAGCAAAGAGTTTCGATCCTTTTAATCTACTTACTCGTTTTAAATTAGCATTGCTCCAAAGCAATCTTGGCGATTATGTAAGTTCGAACAAGGAACTCAATTTTATTAGCGAAAAAGATCCATCACAGACTAACGCAATTAGTTTGCTTGCATATAATTTTCTTCAGGAAAAAGAATATAGCCAAGCCATTAATTTGATCAATGAGCATATTGAAGATGATGAAATTGATCAGCATTATTTTTGGTATTTGGGTCTTGCTTATTTTAATTCCGATCAACAAAAGCAGGCGGAGAATGCCTTTGAACAAGTTGACGAATATTTTTCTAAAGAACCGTCTTTTCTCAAAGATGCCTTTTTTGTTTTTAAAAACACTAACATTGATACAGCTCAGAATTATTTAAAAAAGTATTTACGGATTGTTCCGGAAGACTTTGAAATGGAAAGTTATTTAATTTAATGATAATTAGATTAACAAAAGAATTTAAAGAAGCGATTCCTGTGCTTGATTGTTTGGAAAAATTTGGTTATCAAGCTTACTTTGTCGGCGGGTCGGTCCGTGACTCAATTCTTGGAAGACCTATTCACGATGTTGATATCACAACCGATGCTTTGCCAACCGAAATGAAAAAAATTTTTAAAACAGCCGATAATTATGCTGGCGAAAAGCACGGAACCGACTTAGTTTTTCTAAACGGAAAAAATTATGAAGTCACAACTTTTCGTATCGATGGTAAGTATTTAGATAATCGTCATCCGAAAAACGTATCCTTCACAAAAAATCTAAAAGAGGATTTATCACGACGAGATTTTACAATAAACGCTTTTGCAATGAATCGGGCAGGAGAACTTTTTGATTATTTTTCAGGTCTTGACGATATAAAAAAGCAAATCATTAGAACGGTTGGTGAAGCAAAACAACGTTTTTCAGAGGATGCCTTAAGAATTCTTCGTGCCTTCCGTTTTTCCAGTCAACTTGATTTTAAGATTGAAGAAGAAACCCTGAAAGCAAGTCAAAAAATTGAAGCAAATCTAAGGGATATTGCCACGGAAAGAATATTTGTTGAGTTTTCAAAATTGTTAGCCGGTAAAAATCCGACAAGGTCCCTGAAACAAATGTATGATTTAGGAATTGTTGATTTTCTGCCTGGACATAAATTGATTAAAGATCAGTTTAATTTGTTTAAGTGTTATTCTGGAATTCAATCATCAAATGACGCAATTAATTGGACCAGATTCATTTTTTTTAGTGATTTAAAAAGTTCTAATTTAACAAAATATCTCAACAGTTGGAAAATGAGTAACCAATTAAAAAAACAAATTTTCAAATCGATTAATTTTTTAAAAAAAGATCAACCGAACAATCTTGATTTATTCGATATAGGTCCAGAAATATCAATCGCTCTGACAGCAATTGAAAGAACTGATAAGGATGAGTTATTAACTGATTATGATAATTTAGCAATTCATAATGTTTCGGAACTCAAGATTAGTGGCATGGATTTAAAAAATATCGGGATACCGATCGGTCCGGCTTACGGAAAAATTATTGAAGATTTAAAAGAAAAAGTTGTTCTCGGAAAAATTAATAATAACAAGCAAAGATTAATAACGGAGGCAGAGAATGATTACATTGATATGGGCACAGTCAAAAAATAATGTGATTGGTAACAACAATAGTTTGCCATGGTCTTTACCAGACGATTTAAATTTTTTTCGCCAAGAGACTCAAAATAAGGCAATTGTGATGGGCCGTAAAACCTATCAATCCTTTGGCTCAAGAGCATTGCCAAAACGTTTAAACATTATTTTAACTTCTAATATGGCTTTTAAAAGCGACAATCCAAAAGTAAGGATTGCTCATTCTCCAAGGGAAGCTGTCGACATTGCAAAGGAAAAACAATTACCACTTTACGTAATTGGTGGGGCGAGTGTTTACAAAAGTTTTATGAGTATGGCGGACCGATTATTGATTACTTTAATAGACGCTAATATTAAAGGAGATACATTTGCGCCAGATTTTAGTGAAGAATCTTTTAATTTAATCTCTCAACGACATCATATTCAGGACCAGAAGCACACCTATTCCTTTGATTTTTTGACTTATGAGAGGAAAAATAAAAACGATCAAGTATAATTTTAATTATGTCAATAATTAAAATTGTTACCGATTCTTCAGCTGCCCTCACGGACGAAGAAATTAAAAAATATGATATTGGTGTTGTTCCATTACAGGTTTCAATTAACGATCATAATTATTTAGACGGCGTTGATATATCTCGTAATGAATTTTTTAAAAAAATGGAAATTACTAAAAAGCTTCCTACTTCGAGCCAGCCGGCGGTAATAAATTTTTATGATACTTACGAAGGTATTTTAAGGGAAAATCCAAAGGCTCAAATTCTCAGTATTCATCTTAGCGGTGGTTTATCCGGAACAGGGCAGACGGCTGCAACTGTAGCAAAAGATTTTAATGGAAAAGTTATTTTTGTTGATTCACATTCAATTGATCGTGGTCTTTCTTTTCAAGTATTAGCGGCAGCAAGAATGGCCGAAGAAGGCAAAACTATTGAAGAAATAATATCTCTTCTAACAAAAATTAAAGATCAGACGAAAATTTTTCTCAGCCTTGAGTCCTTAAAAAATTTAATCGCCGGAGGAAGAATTAGTCGTGCCTCTGGTCTGGTTGGCTCCCTGTTGAACATTAAAGTCGGTCTTGAATTTATTGATGATTCGATTAAAACAATTTCCAAAGGTCGCGGTGAAAAATCAATTGGTAAGTTTTATGATCAGGTCATTGACGGAATGCAAAAGTTAAAGAAAATATACTCAATTGGGGTTTCGCATGTTGATGCCGATACAGAGGCTGAAGAACTTTCAAATCGTTTAAGGAAACTTTTTCCTAATACTCCGATTATTACATTTAGTACTTCGCCAATTGTTGCGACTCATACTGGAATTGGCACGCTTTGTATTTTGTATTACGGTGAATAATTATGAAGGCTTTTCTAAAAATTTTGACGGCTATAATCCTTGGTTTTATTGGTGTTTTTATAGTTTCAATCGTTTTTTTAACGCCTAAAAGTAGTAACGATGCAAAACAGGCAACTAGTCGCAGCATTACAGTTGTTTTTTTAGGTGATTCGTTAACTTTTGGTGTTGGTGATACCGCTGGAGAACATGGATATACGGGACGCGTAATGAAGCTTCTAAAAAAAACTTATCCCCAATATAAATTTTCTTCATATGATTTCGGAAAACCAGGTGATCGTTCCGATCAAATTTTAAAGCGAATCAATCAATCAACGAAACAACAGCAATTGTTAAAAAAAGCCGATTTAATAATAATGACAGTTGGAGGAAATGATTTAAGACAGGAACTGTTAAAAAATGTTGATACGAAAAGTTCAACCAGTTTAACAAATTCAGTGAAAAAAAGCAGTACTAAATATAAAACTTCTCTGAACAATTTATTGAAAGGAGTTGCCAACTTAAGAAAGAGTAAATCGTCACTTTTTATTTTCGGCAATTACAATCCAACTTTTGTTAATATGGCAAGTCGAACAGACATCAATCAAGATGTAAAACTTTACAATGCAATTAATGAAAAATTAGTCAAACAGCAGTCTAATGGATTTTATGTATCGATTTTTCGTCAATTAACCTATGGGCAGTATCAGACGAGCGAAGAAATAAGCAAACTAACTGCCGAGGATCTCATTGCAAATGGTAAAGTCGGCAATAAGACTCAAAAATCAGTTTTGTCTGGAAGCATTAAAATAAAGAATGATTATATTTCTCAGGCTGATCATTTTCATCCCAATAATTTAGGTTACGATTATATGGCAAAAGAACTATTTAAGGCAATAAATAATAATAATACATGGCAAAAAAAATAAAGATTAAAAAAAATAAATGGTTTTGGGCATTTTGGTCGTTATTTGCGATTATTTTAATAACGATTTTTGCTGTATTTTTAGCTCTTTTCAGTGACAGCTATCAATCGACAGATTCCCATTCATCAATTCGTGATAGCGATGCAACTTTTAATGTTGTATTAACTAGAAAACAAGTGAATGCAATTTCAGCTAAATTCCTTAAGGAGCAAAAGATAAAAAACTTATCAATTTCAGCCGATTCCAAACAGGTTTATGTATACGGTGATATAAAATTTCTTGGATCCAAACTTAATGTAGGCGTAGCTTTCGATCCGAGCGTTACAAAGAACGGTAACGTTTTACTAGAAGCTAAAAAATTGGTGGCTGGTTCTATGCCACTGCCGATTGGGACGGTAATGAGTTATATCAAAGCAACAACAAGTCTACCGAGCTTTATTGGTATCGATCCGTCGAAAAAGGATATATCGATAAATCTAGCAAAAATGAAAACAGGTAATTTATTAGCTTTTAAAGCTAAAACGATTAATCTTCCCGAAAACAAAATAATTTTTCAAGGTGGTTTAAAATGAGAAGTCGGGGTTTTTACGAGTGGTTAATGACGCAGAGAAAACCAGAAAATGCGGACGAAGTCCAAGAATTTGCCAACGCAGCTTTTTTTGATTCAGAATTCCCTAAACAGTCACAGAATTTTGATGAAATCTCAAAATATTTAGAAGAAAATGCAACTTATTTAATGAGCATGGAGGTATTCGATGAAGCTTGGCGGCGCTTTCTTGCTTCGGAGGAAGAATTATGACACAACAAATTCAATGGTTTCCGGGCCATATGGCAAAAACGATTCGAGAAATTGGCGAACAGATGAAATTAGTTGATTTTAGTTTGGAAATCGTTGATGCCCGTGCCCCTCAGACGACTCAAAATCCACAAATTATGGAGATGATTTCTGTAAAACCGGTTTTTCTTGTTTTAAACAAAATCGACTTAGCGGATCCTCGTCAAGTCACGAAATTCATTAACGGTAATAAAGACAAATTTTCCGGTATTTTGACGACTGATGCAAAAATGGGTGTTCTTTCAAAAGATTTTCTTCGTCAATTAAAAAATAATTCTGTTTTTTCTGATTTATCGGAAAAAAATATAGCTGCTAATTTAAAAGCATTGGTCGTCGGAACACCGAATGTTGGTAAATCGACTTTTATTAATCATTTAGCCGGTAAAAATATTGCCAGGACAGCTAACAAACCAGGAGTTACTCATTTTCTGTATTGGATTAGAACCCGTTATAACCTTGTTTTTTTGGACACACCAGGATTGCTTTGGCCAAAATTCGAGGATCAGGAGATTGCTACAAAAATAGGAATTCTAGGTGGAATAAAAGATAATTTGTTGGCATCCGACGATTTAGCTCTTTGGTTAATTTCTTTTCTTCAAAAAAATTATCCAACTGCGATCGCAACTCGTTATAAAATAAGCCATTTTCCTTTAGATAACCCGGTCGCTGCTTTGATGTCTATAACCAGTCAATTAGGCCTGCGGCAGGATTTTGAAAGTGCTAGTCAACGATTGATAAATGACTTTAGAAGCGGCAAATTTGGGCTGATATCACTTGATTTTTATGGTGATGATTATTTAGATAATTAATATGAAGCTGAATGAGATAAGCATCTCTTTTAAAACTCGTTTTAAGTTTGAAAATGAATTAAAAAACGAAGGATATCGAATTATTGCTGGAATCGACGAAGTTGGAAGGGGCTGTGTTGCAGGACCAGTTGTTGCTTGTTCTTGTATTTTATCAACCGATTTTAATGTATCCGAAACATATGATTCGAAGCGTTTTAATAAAAAACAACGACTTTTATTGGAAGAGAGAATAAAAAATTCATCCTGTTCTTATGCTTTTGGTCAAGCTTCGGCAACGGAAATAGATCAAATAAATATATATCAGTCTGCTAGATTGGCTATGAAAAGATCGGTTATGAATCTTTTACAGATTCCTGATGCTTTATTGATTGACGCAATGGATATCGATTTAAATTTGAAACAGCTAAAAATTATTCATGGCGATCAATTGTCTAATTCTGTTGCAGCTGCTTCTATTTTGGCGAAATGCTATCGTGATCGAATTATGGTTCAAATGGCCGAAAAATACCCTGAATACGGTTTTGAACGTAATGCCGGATATTTGACAAGTGAAGCTAAGAAAGCGCTTTTAAAGTACGGAATTACACCGATTCATCGAAAAAGTTTTGCCCCGATTTCAAAACTAATTTAAATATTCGTATCAAATAAGTAGGAGGTAATATGAAATTACGCGATTACTTGTTTGTTTTACATGCAGTCTTAAAGACGTCTCAACAAGAACATTATTTTTATAAGTACATATTAAATAATCAATTATCTGAAAATGATCTTCCTTTAAGCCAAAGGGATTTTACTAATTTGCTGGCCAAATATGCAAATTATCAATTTTTACAGGGGACAGTTGTTAAAGAATATACTGTTTTTTTAGAAGATTTTATCAATGAATACGAAAAATATCAAAGCTTAAAATTTTTGGCTATTTGTGATAAAGAGTATCCAAGACAGTTAAAAGAAATTTACCAGGCACCGGTCATTCTGTTTTATGAAGGAAATCCTAACTTTCTTAAATCTCCAATGTTAACAATTGTGGGTACACGCACAATGACTGACTATGGCAAAAAAATATTAGAGGAATTTATACCAAAAATAATTAATGCTGGGATTACAGTTGTTTCCGGATTGGCAAAAGGAATTGATGTTTTCGCTCATCAACTGGTTTTGTCAAACAAGGGAACGGCGATTGCCGTTATTGGAAACGGAACAAACGTTAATTACCCGCTGGAAAATCAGTCTACCCAAAGACAAATCATCGATAACGGTTTGTTGTTATCGGAATATTTTCCAAAAAGTCGTCCGAAACAATATCATTTTCCGGCTAGAAACAGAATTTTGGCTGGTTTAACTTCTGCCACGCTGGTTGTTGAAGCAAAGGAAAGATCGGGTAGTTTGATAACTGCTGCTTATGCAACACAGGAAAATCGGAATGTTTTGGCAGTTCCAGGTAATTTAAACCATGATAATTCAAATGGGACAAATAAATTGATCGCTGATGGTGCAAAGGCCATTTTGAAAGTCGACGACATTTTAAACGAAATAATTTGTTACTAATACCAATTTAGAAACTTGACAGCTAGTGTAGACTGTTATTCGTGGTAACTAAAAAGAAAAAAGCAAAGAAGTTAGTAATTGTAGAAAGTCCGGCTAAGGCTCGCACGATTGAAAATTATTTGGGAAAGGATTACGAAGTTTTGGCCTCAATGGGCCATATTCGTGATTTACCAAAATCGCAATTAGGTGTTGACACCGAACACAATTATGAGCCAAGATACATTAATATTCGTGGGAAAGCTCCATTAATAAATTCACTAAAAAAAGCGGCCAAATCAGCGTCGGCTGTTTACGTGGCTTCAGATCCGGATCGTGAAGGCGAGGCGATCGCCTGGCATTTGGGGCATATTCTCGGTTTGCCGGACGATGGGAAAAATCGAGTAACTTTCAATGAAATAACAAAGCCGGCGGTTAAAGAAGCTTTTAAGCATCCTCGTGGGATCGAACAGGATTTAGTTGATGCTCAACAAGCACGACGTGTTTTAGATCGCCTAGTTGGCTATTCAATTAGTCCGATTTTATGGCAAAAAGTTAAAAGAGGTTTATCCGCAGGTCGTGTGCAATCAGTTGCTCTTGGCTTGATTCTTGATAAAGAAAAAGAAATTGCTGCTTTTGTTCCAAAGGAATATTGGAGTTTGAATGCCGATTTCAAAGCCGGCAAAAAGGAGTTTTCGGCCGAATTTTACGGTACTAATGGAAAAAAGGCTAAATTAGATAATCAACAATCAGTTTCCGAGATTTTAAAGAAAATTGATAGTAACAAAGACTTTCAGATTACCGATATTTCCACAAAGGATTCCAAGCGAAATGCACCCAATCCGTTTACAACTTCTACTCTTCAACAAACAGCTAACTCGCAATTGAATTATCACGCCCGAAAAACAATGCAGATAGCTCAAGGTCTTTATGAAGGTATTAGTTTGCCGAAAATTGGTCACGTTGGTTTAATCACCTATATGCGTACTGATTCAACCCGGCTATCCGAAACAGCTCAAGAGATGGCTAAAAAATTCATTATCGAAAAATTCGGTAATGAATATTATCACCGGCACAATGTGGTTAAAAAATCAGAAAATGTTCAGGACGCCCATGAAGCAATCCGACCAACAGATGCTGAGAGGACACCGGAATCGTTAAAAGAAATTTTAACGCGTGACCAATATCGTTTATACAATTTGATTTGGTCGCGTTTTATAGCAAGCCAAATGTCCGAACAAAAACTCGAAAATCAGTCCTTAATGATTGAACAAAACAAAGTTGTTTGGCGTGCTACGGGAATCAAAGTTCTTTTTGATGGTTGGACAAAAGCTTTAAAAACATCTTCAACTAAGAATAATATTTTGCCATCGCTTAAAATTGGCGATCTTGTTCAAATGATCAATAATCTTCCTGAACAGCATTTTACCCAACCACCAGCCAGATATACGGAAGCTAGTCTAATTAGAGCTCTAGAAGAGCTTGGAGTCGGGCGGCCGTCTACTTACGCTCCAACAATGGACACAATTCAGCGAAGAGGCTATATTGGTTTTGATCAAAAGAAAATTGTGCCGACTGATTTAGGAGATATTGTTCAAGACGTTGTTGTTAAATCATTCCCGGAGGTGACAGACAAACAATTTACTTCAAAGATAGAAGATGAATTGGATAAAGTCGAGACCGGAAATGTCAAATGGCAAAAAGTTATTGATGAATTTTACAAGCCATTCAGCAAAGAAGTTGATGCAGCTATAGAGAATCTTGAAAAAGTCCCAATTTATGACCGAATTGCTCCTGAATTATGCGAAATATGCGGCAGCTTAATGGTTATACGCCGTTCAAGAAGAGGAGAGTTTTATGCTTGTTCCCGTTTTCCTGATTGCCATGGAACTAAATCAATCGTTGAAGAAATCGGCATGAAATGTCCAAAATGTGGAATTGGGGAAGTTGTTGTCAAAAGAACAAAACGAGGACGCATTTTTTATGGATGCTCTCGCTACCCGGATTGTGATTTTGCAAGTTGGACGAAACCTAAAAAACCTGAAGAGGATAGTACGACAAACTAAAAAAAGAATTCTGGATGTCAGTCAGAAAAGTTGGCCCAGTATTCTGTTGCTCAAGTAAAAGCGTAATGCATGATAAATGAATAATAGTTAGCAAACTAGACTGGAAAAATTCCGGTCTTTTTATTTGGGCAAGGTTGCCAGGGGGCTGAAAATATGTTTGAATAAGCATAAATTATGAGAAAGTGATGTGAGTAAAATGTTAATGGACGGTCATACCCATACCGAATTATGCCCGCACGGCAGTGGGGAATCTACTGAACAAATGATTCAAAGAGCGATTCAGCTTGGAATGCAGCGCTATTGCATTACCGAACATGCACCGTTGTCACCGGAATTTGCAGCTCAATACGCGGGAACTCCAGCGGGGTTTAAAGAGGCTGCTTTACGCTTAGACCAAGTCGATGACTACTTGCGGTTAGCCAACGGGTTACAACACAAATACGCTAATCAACTTGATATTTCGGTTGGCTTTGAGGTTGATTTTTTACCTGATCATGTGGCTTGGACGCGACACTTTTTGGATGTTTACGGTACACAGACTCAGGAAAATATTTTATCAGTGCATTTTATGCAGGGGCGTGACGACCATTTTTGGTGCATAGATATGTCGACAGATGATTTTAAAACGGGCTTTGGAAAATGGTTAGCACAACCACAACGGGTATTTGCGCAATACTACAAAACAGTACTTGCATCTGTACGTGCTGACCTAGGAAATTACGCCCCGCAACGTATTGGACACATGAGTTTAGTGCGAAAGTATCAAGATTTTTTTGGGTTAACAGATCCTTTGAATACGGACAATTTGGCAATAATAGATCAAATTTTAAATCTGATTCATCAGCAACAACGGGAATTAGATTTAAATTTAGCTGGGCTATACAAGCCATTTTGTAATGATTTTTACCCTGGAAAGCAGATTTTAAGGCATGCTCGAAAGCTGGATATTCCGCTGGTCTACGGTTCAGATGCCCATGATGTTATGAGCGTTGGTCGTGGCCAACACTTGGTAAAAAAATTAATTAACGATTGACATTTCCAAACTTACTCACTAGAATAAACATTAAATTAAATAACTAATCAAATTTTAATAAACGGTTGTGATTAGAAAAAGTAATTAAGTTTTCCTCATCCAGAGAGTCCGAGTAGCTGCGAATCGGGCAGATAGACTTAATGAAAACACATCTATGAACCGCTAGGGTGAACTGCTTGTATTAGCCCTAGCCGAATTGGTTTCGTTATCCAAGTTGACTTTTTGTCAACATGAGGTTCGCTGTGTGAGCAGCGAACGAAATAAGGTGGAACCACGTGAAAACGTCCTTTTAGCAAACTTGCTAAGAGGGCGTTTTTGTTTTATCAATTAATGAAATTGAGAGTTTATTAGCAGGCGAATTGGTTAAATAACAACGTTTTAGGAGGCGTTAAGATGTTACAACATTTATTACCATTAGGAACGCGTGACGAATTTGGCGCTCGGGCTCGTACAAAGCAACAATTGATTGAGGCGATCCAGGCCCATTTTAAACAACGCGGGCTAGCACCGATTACAACGCCGTTATTAGAAAATGAAGCAGTCTTTGACCCATACCAGATGGGTAATTACCAGTTTTATCGTTTACTGAGTAATAATGGTCGCACTTTAGTTTTGCGTCCGGATTTAACCTTGCCGATTGCACGATTTATTAGTGCTACTAAAGTGCCACTTCCACAAAAATTTTGTTATGTTGGAGATATTTTCCGTGTTAGTCGCCAGCTATCAGGTTCTTATAACCAGATAACGCAGGCTGGCGTTGAGCTGATTGGTTATGCTTCACTAAAAGCAGAATTTGAGTGTTTGACAATTGCCCATCAGTTAAGCACCGAACTAATCGCCGATACAGTTGAAATTGAGTTAGGTGATGCTCAGTTTGCCCAGCAAATTGTGGCCAGTTTAACAACCAATCAACAAATTCAAGCGGCCATCTTGCAAACTTTATTCGATAAAAAGATTCCGCGATATCAAACATTGATCTCGGCTTATCGGCAACGAACTATTTATCCATTTCTCAAAGCTTGGCCACGATTATTTAGCCAACCACAAGCCATCTTTAAGCGCATAGCAGCGGCCCCGTTATCAGTTAATGTCCAACCAGGTATTCAGCGGTTGAAAAAAGTGGTGAGATGGATGCAACAAACGATGCCGCATCAAGCTGTTTCACTTGATCTCAGTAGTCAAGCACCGCAAAAGTATTACACCGGTTTGACTTTTCGGGGCTATTCGCAAGCAGGTGGCGGTTATTTATTCAGTGGTGGACGTTACGATCAATTGCTGTCTAACTTCCAGGCACAATCAGAACCTGCGGTTGGTATAGGCCTTAACGTTGATTTGTTAACAACGTTGGCCGCTAAACAGTCCCAAACAAATCAGCCGACCTTGCTTTATTTTGAAACTGATCAGTGGCCGGCAACTGAAAAATATCTCGCGGAGCATTCACAAGTTACGTTAAGTTTAGCGGAGTCTTTGGCGCAAGCACAAGCGCAAGCTGAACGATTTGATGCCCAGTTAGTCGATTTGACGAGAGGCACACCGAATGAATGAGAAACGTTTAAAAATTGCTCTGACAAAAGGACGCGTTGAACAGGAAGTATTGCCGCTTTTGGAAGCAGCAGGTATTGATTGTACCCAGGTTCGGCATAAACAGCGTCGGTTAATCTTTGATTCTAAGCAACAACCATATGAGTTTATTTTAGCGAAAGGACCGGATGTTACGACTTTTTTGGAACGTGGGGCAGCAGATATCGGGATTGTCGGTAGCGATATCTTGGCTGAACATCAGAGCACACAGTATGAATTACTTGATCTAGTCGTGGGTCGGTGCCAGTTCGTTTTGGCTTCAACCGCTGATTTTGATCCGCTGGCACCGCGGCGCAAAATTATTGGTACTAAGTATCCATTAATTACGCAGCGTTATTTCGACCAGCTTGGTCAGGATGTTGAAATTGTTAAAATCGAAGGTTCGGTTGAACTAGCACCATTGACCGGCTTGGCGGATGCCATTGTTGATATCACTGAAACCGGCACGACGCTAAACGAGAATAATTTAAAAATTTATGATTACTTGCAACTCGTTTCAACGCGCCTGGTTGTGAACCGGTTAGCACTTAAACAACAGCAACAGGCTATCTTTGACTTAGTTGATCGCCTAGCTAATGTTGTGGAACCACTGAAAATAAAGGAGCTTAAGCCATGAAAATTATTAATGAAGACCTACCTAGTTTAATTAAACTAGTCCAAAAGAAAACCCAACAATTAACGGACTTAAAAGTTGAAGCCACTGTGCGAGACATTATCATTAACGTCATCGCTAAGGGCGACGCTGCGGTTAAGGATTATGAACAGCAATTCGATAACATCACAGTTGCCGATTTTAAACTACCGCAAAGTGTGATCGATACGGCGTACAACGAATTAGAACTACAAGTTAAAGATGCCCTGCTGCTTGCTAAACGTAACATTACTAGTTTTCACGAGAAGGAAAAGGCAGTGGGATTTGTCGATGCCGAACAAGTCGGGGTATTGCGTGGACAAAAACTACTGCCTTTAAAACGGGTCGGTTTATATGTACCAGGTGGGACTGCTGCTTATCCATCGACTTTGTTAATGAGTGCATTACCTGCCAAAATTGCAGGCGTCAAAGAGGTGATTATGGTCACACCGCCGCAGAAGAATGGCATTAACCCCGCCGTGCTGGCAGCTGCCAAAATTGCGGGCGTTGATGCAATTTATCAAGTTGGTGGGGCTTAAGCCATCGCTGCTCTAGCATATGGAACTAAATCGATTCCGGCTGTCGATAAAATTATTGGCCCCGGCAATATCTTTGTTGCAACTGCCAAAAAGCAAGTTTTCGGCCAAGTCGCCATCGACATGGTGGCAGGTCCATCGGAAATTGGCATTATTGCTGATGATACTGCCGATCCTAAGCAACTGGCTGCTGATTTATTAAGCCAAGCGGAACACGATAAGCGGGCGCGACCAATTCTAGTTACGAATAGTCTTACGCTGGCTCAATCCGTGAGTGATAATGTTGACCGTCAGTTGAAAGTATTACCACGTACAACGATTGCCAGTGCTTCGGTAAAAGAAAAAGGTTTCATCGCCGTAGTAAATCAAGTGTCCGACATGTTTACGTTGATGAACACGGTAGCACCAGAACACTTAGAAGTTCAGCTAGCTAATCCAACGCAATACCTACACCTGATTCGGAATGCAGGTTCGGTTTTCTTAGGGAAATACGCGTCTGAACCACTTGGCGATTACATTGCAGGACCCAATCACATCCTGCCTACTAGTGGAACGGCACGGTTCTCATCGCCATTGGGTGTCTATGATTTTATTAAGCGAACATCATTTATTCAATATACAAAAGCAGCATTAGCTAAAGAAGCGTCAGCAATTACTACCTTGGCCCGCGTCGAGGGGCTAGAGGGACATGCTCGCGCGATTGAAAGTCGGTTTGATACTTATTACGATTAGGAGATTGGATTTATGCGCAAAGCAATGATTAAACGAGAAACCAAAGAAACACAAATTAAAATCAGTTTGAACTTAGACGAACAGAGTGGCATTGATATTGATACTGGTATCGGATTTTTAAATCACATGTTGAATTTATTTGCTAAGCACGGCCGCTTTGGGTTGGTTGTCAAATGTCATGGCGATCTCAATGTAGATCCACACCATACGACCGAAGATATCGGGATTGTGCTGGGCGAATGTTTTAAACAAGCCCTTGACAATAAGACGGGAATTGAACGCTACGGAAGCGAATTTGTGCCGATGGATGAAACTTTGGGTCAGGTCAGTGTCGATTTGAGTGGACGTCCTTACTTAGTATTTAATGCTGAATTAACAAACCCCCGGTTAGGCGGCTTAGATACTGAAACGGTCGAAGATTTTTTTCAGGCCGTGGCATTTGCGGCTGAAATGAACTTACACGCACGCATCTTGTACGGTAGAAACACGCACCACAAGGTTGAGAGCTTGTTCAAAGCATTCGGTCGAGCAATGCGGGCGGCAATTACAATTAATCCGGAAATCAAAGGGATCAACTCGACAAAGGGTGTGATTTAAATGTTTGCAATTGTGGATTACGATACTGGCAATACCCGAAATTTGAAGAAGGCTTTTTATTATTTAAACGTTCCTACTATATTGACGGCTGACGCACAACAATTAGCGGCCTCCGACGCACTTATTCTACCTGGTGTGGGAGCGTTTGCGGCTGCAATGGACGCATTAAAAAACCGTCAGTTGGTAAGTTTATTACAACAATTGGCGCGCGCTGGTAAACCAATTTTAGGAATTTGTCTAGGCATGCAGTTATTATTTGAAAATAGTTCTGAGTATGGTGTTCATCCTGGTTTAGGACTACTGAGTGGCCATATTGAAGCGTTGCCGCCTGATCGAGGTGTGAAGGTACCTCAGATGGGGTGGAACGCCAACCAAATACGCCGTTCCACTAGCCCGTTTGCTAGTATTGACAAAGCTTATACCTATTTTGTGCATTCATATTATGCTGTATGCCCTGCTGAAGAAGTAGTTGCTACGGTCGAACATGGAGTGACTGTTCCCAGCGTTGTACAACGACAAAACGTAGTTGGCATGCAGTTTCACCCGGAAAAAAGTGACCGAGCTGGTTTGGCGCAATTAGCAATTTTTAAGGAAATGGTGAGTGCAAATGATTTTTCCAGCAATTGATTTACATGTCGGACAGAGTGTTCGGCTGTACCAAGGTGACTTTAATCAAGCAACGTTAATTAATCCGGATCCCGTGGTGCAAGCGCAACAAATTAATTCAGCAGGGTTACAGCAGCTGCATTTAGTCGATTTAGATGGTGCCAAGAACGGCCAACCCAAAAATTATCCGACAATTGCCGCTATTCGTAACGCTTTTAATGGCATGTTGGAACTTGGAGGTGGGATTCGCAATTACAACTTAGCAACCCGGTATCTAAAGTTAGGTATTGATCGTTTAATTCTCGGATCAATTGCCTTAACGAATCCAGCACTGGTCAAACGGCTATTAGCCGAATTTGGTGGTGACCGTATCGTCATTGGCATCGATGGCCAAAATGGTTATGTGGCCATAAACGGATGGTTAGATCAATCTCAAACAAGGATGATCACATTGATGAAAACAATGCTTGCTAGCGGCGCCAAAAATTTTATTGTCACTGATGTTGCGCGCGATGGCACCATGCAGGGCCCCAACTTAGATCTCTACAAGGCATTACACAATGAGCTGCCAATTGCCAACCTGATTGCTAGTGGAGGCGTGCGTAACATGACAGATATCCAAACGTTACAAGCACTCGGTTTACCAGACATAATTATTGGTAAGGCATTAGCGGTTGGTACCGTGACGTTAACCGATTTAGCGGAGGTGAAAGAATGTTAGCAAAACGAATTATTCCCTGTTTGGATGTCGCGAATGGTCGCGTTAAAAAAGGGATCAACTTTGTTAATTTAGTAGATGTCGGTGACCCGGTCGTAATCGCGGCGGCTTATCAAAAGCAAGGTGCTGATGAACTCGTTTTCTTAGACATCGCAGCTACAAATGAACATCGTGAAACGATAACTGCCATGGTAGAACAAGTTTCTTCCCAAGTTTTTATGCCATTAACGATCGGTGGCGGAATTACCAGCATCACTGACATGCAACACATTTTGCGGGCAGGTGCTGATAAAATTGCGATTAATTCAGCAGCGGTTTCCAACCCTCAATTGATTGCTGCCGGCGCTGAAAAGTTTGGTAATCAATGTATTATTGTTGCTATTGACGCGGCATGGGATGAAGAAGCTCAAATGTATCGAGTGTACACGCATGGTGGCCAACGAGCAACCGCACTTGATGCTGTTACTTGGGCTAAACAAGCAGTGGGGTTAGGTGCTGGTGAATTATTAGTAACAAGTATGGATCGTGATGGAACTAAAATCGGTTTTGATACTCGATTATATCAACGATTGGGGAATGCTGTTAACGTTCCGATAATTGCTAGCGGTGGTGCTGGGCAATTGCAAGATTTTGTCAATGTTTTTACCAAAAGTCCAGTGGATGGTGCTCTGGCTGCTTCGATATTCCACTATGGCGAATTAACGATTGCTGACGTCAAGCAAGCATTAGCATCAGCGGGGGTAGTGGTCCGATGAAACCAGATTTTGAAAAAAACAATGGTTTGGTGACCACGGTGGTGATTGATGCCATAACTAAGGACGTTTTAATGGTAGCTTGGATGAATACTGAAAGTTATCGTCGCACATTAGCGACTGGACAAACGTGGTTCTGGTCACGCTCAAGAAAAACGTTATGGCACAAAGGTGCAAGCAGTGGTAATTTACAAGATGTGGTCAGTATCAAACTCGATTGTGACCAAGATACATTGCTAATTGCTGTTAATCCGCACGGACCGGCTTGCCATACGGGGCACCAAAGTTGTTTTTTTAACGATATAGAAATAGAAGAAAGTGGTGTTGAATATGCAAAACATGGAAGAACTATACGCAATAATCGCAGATCGTAAAAAGAATCCGAAGAAGGGCTCCTACACGGATTATTTATTCACCAAAGGATTGGACAAAATTTTAAAAAAGATTGGTGAAGAGTCAACTGAAGTTATCGTTGCCGCTAAAAATCCAGGTGATAATGAGTTAACTTACGAAACGGCTGATTTGTTTTATCATGTGTTGGTTTTACTAGTTGAACGAGGCGTCAGCTTTGATCAAATTAGGGAAGAATTAGCAAAACGCGAAGATAAAATGAGTGATTATAAAGATCGGTCTGAAATCAGGAATTTATAGGAGCTTACTGGATGAAAACAAGCATTCAACAGTTACAACCATATGTACCTGAGAAACCACTTGCGTCTTTACAAGCTGAATTAGGACTAACTAAATTGGTACGTCTATCAGCCAATGAAAATCCATACGGCACCTCGCCGGCTGTGGCTGAGGCAATCAAAGCCTGGGACTTCACCAAGACCAACCAGTATCCGGATGCCAATGCCAAAGCACTGCGGCAGGCAATTGCTTTTCAGCAAAGTATTGATCCAGCTTCATTGGTATTTAGTGTTGGTTTAGATGAAATGATCGTCATGATTTCACGCACGTTTTTAGCACCTGGTGATCAAGTGCTTGTATCGACGCCAACTTTTTCCGAATATGGTTTACATGCCAAAATTGAGGGTGCTGAACTGGTGAGCGTCCCAACTTTGGCCAATGATCACGTTGACTTTACGGCACTGGCCAATGCATTAACACCAGCTGTGAAGATATTATGGTTATGCAATCCGAACAATCCAACTGGCACAGTAGAATCATTAGCAGACATCGAAGCCTTTGTGCAAAAAGTTTCAACTGAAACAATGGTCTTAATTGATGAAGCTTATATTGATTTTGCTCCGAATGCTGGCAAAGCTACTGCCATGCAATTACCGTCTAAGTATGAAAATGTGGTGGTGATGCGGACATTTTCTAAGGCCTACGGCTTGGCAAATTTTCGGGTTGGCTATGCTGTATTCAATAAAAAATATTCAGCAACGATGCAGGCGATACGCTTGCCCTATAACGTTAATTCATTAGCGCAAGTGGCAGCGTTAGCGGCCTTACAAGATTCTCAGTTTGTCCAAACAACTGTGGCAAATAATGCGGCTGAACGTGTTCAATGGCATACGTTCTTTGAACAACAAGGAATTACTTATGATCACAGCGGCGCTAACTTTATCTTCTTTAAATATAATGGTGCCAATCAGCTGGCAGATTATTTATTGCATCACGGGTATTTAATACGTATTGGCTTGCGGCCAAACTGGTTACGAATGACAATTGCGACTTCCTCAGATAATGAAATATTAAGAGAATTAATACAAAAATTTATGTTGGTACCTTGAGTACTTGAACAAAAAAACTTGAGAATAGATCTCAAGTTTTTTAGATAGTAGTATAAGTTTCGCATCTTAACTGTTAAAACAGTAAACGAAACGCATGATTAAATCTACGTAATTATCAGTGTCGTTCATTATCGATTGTGTTATTAGCCTAAAGGTTACCGCGGTTGATTTAGGATAACAAAATCAGTATTAAGTGAATGGCTTTCACACAATATGAAAATATCATTGAATTGGATAAAAAGGACACGACGTCATTGTTTTTTGAAATTTTTAAGATTTCTATATCGATGAGTTTTTAAGTGCTTTCCATCAGCAAAAGACATCGAAGCCAAAAAATCTTTTTCAGCAGATGCTGAATTGGTTTCGACAAGGCTGGAAGCATTCTCTGTTTGAAAATCGGTAGCAATTTCTGCATTTCTTTTCATTCTGTCTATAAAGTTAACCTGATTAATTAAAGTCCGGTCACAGAGATTAATAAGTAATTGTCTTAATTTTGATAAAGTATGTTGAACATTTTCTCGCCAAAGTTCGCTACTAAGACGAATATTTTCAATTGGATTGATACTTGGTCTTTTTTCCATTTTTTCTCTTAAGAACAAGTTTATATGACGAACCCTTACTGCACTAAATCATTAGAGAACGTTTAAATACTTTTACAAATTCATAAGATAATTTCCCAAACTTCGGTTTTCCCAATCAAAAAACTATACTTGAAATGTGAGTCTGATTACTTCACAAGTTAAGAAGTATGAAGAATATTTGCAAGCAGAACGTCAGTACTCTGCTCTTACTATCAAAGCTTATCACGAGGATATAGGTGAGTTTGTCGATTTCTTTTCAGAAAACGGTGGCCTTAAGGATTTTTCGGCCATTGATCGATTTGATGTTCGTATCTACTTAAATGATCTTTATGAAAGGCAATTAGCCAAGACCTCTATAGCTCGCAAAATATCAAGTTTAAGAAGTTTTTACCATTTTTTAATCGAAAATAATTTGGCTCCAAAAAATCCTTTTGTCAACGTTGAATTTCGTTCTAATGACAGAAAATTGCCAGAATTTCTATATCCAGCGGAAGTTCTTGAGTATTTGAAAGCAGCAGCTGATTCAAAAAACGATCAGCATCTTCGAAATTCCGCTTTAATAGAACTGTTATATGCAACCGGGATGAGAATATTCGAAATTACAAATTTAACTTTTTCGCAAATAGATTTTAATAATCAAATCGTTGATATTACCGGAAAAGGCAAAAAACAACGCATCATTCCTTTTGGAAAACCCGCCTTAACGTCTTTAAAAAAATATCTTCCCTGGCGTGAAAAAGTTATGCAAAAGTTTTTGGAAAAACATCCTTATGTTTTTATAAATACTAGAGGGAAACAATTAACCGAAACTGGTGCCGAATATATTTTAAAGCAGGTATCCAAAAGATCTAAATTGACAGCTAATGTCCATCCCCATATGCTCAGACATTCTTTTGCAACACATTTATTAAATAATGGTGCCGATATCAGGACTGTTCAAGAACTATTGGGCCATGCTAGTTTATCAACAACACAAATATATACACATATTACAACTGAGAATCTACAAGAAAACTACAAAAAATTCTTTGATCGGGCTAAAATTAAACGTGATGAATAATTATAAATTAATTAATAAATTTTTAACCGTAACCGTTACGGGAATCGGTGCTGAACTGACCTCGGTAAAAGCGAATAACGGTGATTATGAATATTTGTGGCAGGCTGATCCTAAAATTTGGAAAAGACACGCGCCAATCCTTTTTCCGAATGTTGGACGTCTAAAAGATGATACCTATAATTTTGATGGCATAAAATATCATTTACCGCAACATGGTTTTGCTCGTGATATGGAATGGAGTTTAATTGAAAAAACCAGCAGTAAATTGGTTTTGCAATTAGAATCCTCTAAAGAAACTTTATCTAACTATCCTTTTAAATTTATCCTTCAGGTTGTCTACGAATTAAAAAATTTTGAATTAAAAGTTAACTATATAGTGAAAAATATTGATGACAAAAAAATGATATTTTCAATTGGCGGTCATCCTGCTTTTAATGCCAATCTTGAAAATACAAGTATATCTGCTAATCAGCAAGAATTTAATCGATATGTTTTAAATGGAAATTATTTAAATCCTTCATCGGTAGGTAAATTTAATTTTTCGTCAGCCCACAAAATTTCAAGATCCGACTTTTTTAATGACGCGATTATTTTAAAAGCAGATAAAGAATTGACCGAATTATTCCTTCAGACCAATGTTCCTGACAGGGGAACAGATAAAGCAACGATGGGCCGCAGTACAAGGATCGCGGTTGCTGCTAAAAATTTAAAGTTTTTTGGCATTTGGTCAAAAAGTGATGGTAACGCTAATTTTGTCGCAATTGAGCCATGGTGGGGAGTTGCAGACACAATTAGCAGCAATCAGAGACTGGAAAACAAATTCGGCAGTAACACGCTTTCATCCGGAGAAAAAGAAAACTTTGAATATTCAATGAGTTTTCTTTGAAAACCAATAATTTAAACCAAAAGGTATAGTCGATTCGGTTCCTTTTTTGATTCTTTTCAAATTTTCGCGATGAGCATAAAGCATAACGATAGTTGAGATTATTCCAAAAATAAAGAGAAAGTAATCATGGAGGAAAAAGAAAGCGTATAGCGTTCCAAATACAAAAGTAGTAATCGAAGCAACACTCATCATTGAAGTAAGCAAAAGTGTAATTAATATGACGGCCACGCAAAATAAGAAAAACTGCCAGTTATAACCAAGAATTACCCCAGCTGATGTTGCTACTGCTTTACCTCCGTGGAAATGCATAAAAATTGAAAAACAGTGGCCAAGCACTGCAAAAATGCCGATGAATAACGGATTAATCGCTGTGAAGCCAAAAAAAAACAGGTAATAATGTCGCAATCACACCCTTGAGAATATCGAGAAACATCACAAGAATACCCGGCATCACACCAAGAGTTCGAAAAGCATTAGTTGTTCCGACATTTCCAGAACCTAAATCACGAATATCTTTGTGATAGAAGTACTTGCCAATCCAATAGCCAGACATTAGAGATCCAATTAAATAAGCAAGAATAATAAATATAATCGTTTTAAAAACCACTTAGTTATTATAGCTTGCAAGACGGCTGACTTGCAAAAAACAGCTTAAATAGTGTATCTTTACAGACTGATAGACGAATGAATGTTCGCCCGGATTTTATTTATGACGAAAAAAAAAGAAATTTCTTACAATGAATCAGATATAAAAATTTTAGAAGGCCTTGAAGCTGTTCGAGTTCGCCCGGGAATGTATATTGGTTCGACCGATACACGCGGATTACACCACTTAGTTTGGGAAATTGTCGATAATGCTGTTGACGAAATTCTCGCTGGTTATGGCGATTCGATTAAAGTAATAATTCACCAAGATAATTCAATTACTGTTATTGATCATGGACGTGGTATGCCAGTTGGTATGCATGCTTCTGGCAAACCGACTCCCGAAGTTATTTTGACAGTTCTTCACGCTGGAGGAAAATTTGGCCAAGGTGGTTACAAAACCGCCGGTGGCTTACACGGTGTTGGTTCTTCTGTTGTTAATGCACTTTCGGAACATTTAACTGTCGAAATTAATCGTGATGGTTATAAATATAGAGAAAATTTCGAAAATGGTGGAAAACCAGTTGGCAGTTTAAAAAAAATTGGTAAAACCAGGGATCAAACAGGCACGACAATTACCTTTAAGCCGGATCCGACGATTTTTTCAACAACTGTTTACAAATTTCAGACAATCGCTGACCGTTTGCGTGAGTCGGCTTTTCTACTTAAGGGAATTAAAATAATTTTAATCGACGAAAGAACCGACCCTCAGATTACTGAAGAATATCAGTATAAAGACGGAATCAAAGAATTTGTCGATTATTTAAATGAGGGCAAGGCTGCCATTGGAAAGGTGATGTATTTCGACGGAGAACAACAGGGAATCGAAGTTGAAGTTGCTGCTCAATATAATGACGGTTATTCGGAAACATTGCTCTCTTTTGTTAATAATGTTCGTACTCCGGATGGCGGAACTCATGAAACAGGAATGAAAGTCTCTTGGACAAAAGCTTTTAACGACTATGCCCGAAAAGCTGGACTTCTAAAAGATAAAGATCCTAATTTCGATGGTTCGGATGTTCGTGAAGGGCTTTCGGCTGTTATTAATTTGCGAGTTCCTGAAAATATTCTTCAATTTGAAGGTCAAACAAAGGAAAAGCTTGGAACAATTGAAGCACGATCTGCTGTTGGTTCTGTAATTGAGGAACAACTTGGTCGTTATTTAATGGAAAACGGAGATTTTGCTCAAAATCTCGTTCGAAAAGCTTTGCGGGCTCGGGAAGCGAGGCAGGCTGCCCGTAAGGCCAGAGACGAATCGCGATCAGGGAAAAAGAAAAAAGGAAAAGAATTTCTGCTTTCTGGAAAACTGACTCCGGCTCAATCCAAAGATGCTTCAAAAAAAGAATTATTCCTTGTCGAGGGTGATTCTGCCGGTGGCTCTGCTAAACAAGGGCGATCCCGTAAGTTCCAGGCCGTCTTGCCACTTCGTGGAAAAGTTTTAAATACAGAAAAAGCCGGTTTGGAAGAACTTTTAAAAAATGAAGAGATTAGCACAATGATTTATACAATCGGCGCTGGTGTCGGTACAGATTTCAATATCAAAGATGCCGCTTATAACAAAATCATTATTATGACCGATGCCGATGATGATGGTGCCCATATTCAGACGTTGTTATTGACTTTCTTTTATAAATACATGCGTCCTTTAGTGGAAGCTGGCCGGGTTTATATTGCATTGCCACCTTTGTACAAAGTCACTTCCGGTGCAAAGAAAAATAAAAAAGAAGACTTTGCCTGGACGAACGAGGAACTGGCAAAGTTAACAAAAAAAGCTGCTCGAGGATATGCGATTACTCGTTATAAAGGCCTTGGTGAGATGGACGCCAACCTATTATGGGAAACAACCATGGATCCAGACCAAAGAACCTTGATTAGAGTCAAGATCGAAGACGCAGCTTTAGCTGAAAAAAGAGTCACAGTCTTAATGGGCGACCAGGTGGCTCCACGTCGTAAATGGATTGAAGACAATGTTGCGTTTTCTTTGGATGAGGCTGGATCGATTCTTGATACAGTCAATGGAAACGATGGCACTTATCATCCGGAACTAGATAAAAAGGAGACAAATTAATGGCTGACGAGTCACGAATCCAAGAACTGAGTCTTGAAGACGTTATGGGCGAGCGTTTTGGTCGGTACTCGAAATATATTATTCAAGAACGAGCTCTACCAGACATTAGAGATGGTTTAAAACCAGTTCAAAGACGAATTCTCTTCGCTATGAATGAGGATGGGAATACCTATCAACATGCCTATAGGAAGTCAGCGAAGGCAGTTGGCAACGTAATGGGTAATTACCACCCACACGGTGATTCATCGATTTATGATGCTTTAGTGCGCATGAGCCAAAATTGGAAAATGCGGGAACCATTAATCGATATGAACGGAAATAATGGTTCGATCGATAATGATCCACCGGCGGCAATGCGTTATACCGAGGCAAGGCTTTCTATGATTGCCGGTGATATGTTAACCGATCTTGATCAACAAGCAGTTGATATGGTGCTTAATTTTGATGATACCCGTTATGAACCAACGGTTCTACCAAGCCGAATTCCCAATTTGCTGGTCAACGGTGCCTCGGGAATTTCCGCTGGTTACGCAACCGAGATACCACCTCATAATTTGGGTGAAGTAATTAATGCTTTGATTTACCTATTATCGCATCCTGCTGCTTCTTTAGAGGATTTGATGCAATACGTAAGCGGACCGGATTTCCCCACCGGCGGTATTATCCAGGGTTTGGATGGTATTAAAGATGCTTATACAAGTGGTCGGGGAAAGATCTATTTGCGGGCAAAGACGAAAATTAAGCAACTTAGAGCCGGTAAAAAACAAATTGAGATTACGGAACTCCCTTATGAAGTTAACAAATCGGCACTCGTTGCCCGTATAGATGAAATTCGTCTTAATAAGGATGCCAACGGAATTATAGAAGTACGGGATGATACCAGTCGCGAAGGCTTACTAATCGCAATTGAACTCTCAAAAGATGCTAATGCCACAGGTATTTTGGATTATCTGTTTAAAAAAACCGATTTACAGATTGCCTACAACTTTAATATGACGACTATCGATAAACAAAGACCAGTCTCTGTTGGCCTAAAACAGGCTTTATCGGCTTTTCTAGATTTTCGTAAAGAAGTTATTCGGCGGAGAACTGAGTTTGAATTAAAAAAAGCCCGAGCTCGTCAAGAAATTGTTGAGGGTTTGATCAAAATGTTAAGTATCCTCGACGAAGTTGTAGCAACTATCAGGGCTTCTGAAAGTCGCAAAAATGCCAAGGACAATCTAATCAAAAAATTCCAATTTAGTGATCCCCAAGCTGAAGCGATCGTTACTTTGCAGCTTTATCGTCTTACAAATACGGATGTCGTTGCCCTACAAAATGAGAATGATCAATTGGCAAAACAAATTTCTGAATTTAATTCGATTTTAAAAGAGACAAAAGAATTAAATAAAGTTCTAAAAGGCGAATTAAAGGAAATTGAAAAAAAATACTCTAATCCGCGACGAAGCCAAATTCAGGCAGAGATCAGTCAATTGAAAATAGACACCGCTGTAATGGTTGCTAATGAAGACGTGATTGTTCAAATCACAAAGAACGGTTATGCAAAAAGAGCTTCTTTTCGGTCATATAAAGCAACTGATGATAATGGCTTAACCGATGACGATTATCCTGTCTATTTGGCTGAAGTAAATACATTAAGCAGCCTATTCATTTTTACCAATAAAGGTAATTTGATTTATCGCCAGGTTTATGAACTTGCCGATACGAAATGGAAGGATATTGGCGAACATTTATCACAAGAAATTTCCGGACTAACCGAGGATGAAATCGTAATCAAGGTTTTTGATTTCAACGACCTCAAACAAAAAGGAAGCTTTGTCTTTACCAGTAGCGACGCTTTTATTAAACAGGTTGACAAAAGTTCATTGAATCCGACCAAGTATTATAAAAAAAGAGCTAGTAAAGCAATTGCAATAAAAGGAAAAAATGTCTTGGTTTCTGTTGCTTTTGCTGCTTCACAGAATCAATTGGTTATCATGACCACACAAAAAGGCTATCTTTACAAGTTTCCAATAAGTGAGATAGCACTCATGACGGCTAAATCGTCTGGAGCCAAACCGGCTAAAATTTCAAAGAAGGATCGAATTGTTTCAATGGATTTAATAGATTCCGAAGATTTAATAGCACTTATTAGCGATCGGGGACATTTGAAGATTGTCAACCCACTCGAGATACCTATTTCAACGGTTAATTCAGTTCAAAAAGCAGAAACAATTTTCATGACCGATGAAATAATTGGAGGGGCACAAGCAATTTCCCGAACAGAAAAAAGCGAACTCCAGGCAATTACGAATGATAATAAGATGCTCGATTTTTCTGTTAATCCAAATAATGTTTCTGGATTAGATGATGAGTTCAAGCGTAAAGTCAAGGTTGCAAAAAATAGTATGATTGTAAAGGTTAGATTAAAACGAGAGGTAATTGAAAATGGCTAAAGAATTAGTTTTTGGGCATCAAAATCCTGATACAGATGCTATCGCTGCTGCTATAGCGGCATCTTATTATTTAAATAAAAAGGGAATGGATACCGAGGCGGTTGCTTTGGGAAAAGTGAACGACGAAACAAATTTTGCTCTTAATTATTTTTCCGTAAAAGCACCTAGAGTTATTGAAAAAGCAGATACCAAAGAAGTTGTTTTGGTTGATCATAATGAAGCAGCTCAATCTGTTTCTAATATTGAAGATCTGACTGTAACTCACGTTTTTGATCATCATAAGATTGACTTCAAAACGAGTGTTCCTTTGTTTTATCATGCCGAAGCGCTTGGATCTACTTCAACTATTTTGTATGGTTTTTTCAAAAAAGATGGAATTGAAATTCCAAAAAAGATTGCTGGGCTAATGCTTTCGGCACTGATTTCTGATACTTTATTGTTAAAGAGCCCAACAACAACCGATGTCGATCGCGATGTGATCACTAAATTAGCATCAATTTCCGAAATCGATGATGTAAATGCTTATGGCCTTGATTTATTAAAAGCTGGTACGAATTTATCCAAAAAAAGTGAACAGGATTTGATCGATGGCGACGCTAAAACATTTAAATTTGCCGGAAAAACTTTTAGGATTGGTCAAGTTAATACAGTTGACATCCCGAGCGTCCTGAATCGTAAAGAAGCTCTTAAAAAGGCAATAATAACGGAAAATGAGAAGCAGGGCTTTGATGGTTTTCTATTCGTGATTACCGATATTCTTAATTCAAATTCGAAGGCCCTTTATTACGGCACAGAAGCTAATAAAATTGCTTCTGCTTTTAACAAACAATTAGTAGATGATTCGATCGATCTTCCCGGTATTGTTTCACGAAAGAAACAAGTTGTTCCACCATTAACAGATCTATTTAACTGATAAATATACAAATTGCACTTTACAAGTATTTTCCGCTTGTGTATAATGTTTACTTGTACTGAATTGACTTTGATTAATATACTATTTAGGAGAAAACATGGCAGGTAAAGGACAAAGAGATCACGTAATTCTTGGCAATGATCAAACAGGTGAACGTATTTATTTGACGAGTAAGAATCGTCGTAATACACCTGATCGTCTTGTTTTGAAAAAGTACTCACCAAAATTACAAAAAGTTGTTGAGTTTAAGGAGGTGAAGTAATGGCTAAGAAGTCTAAGATTGAAAAAGAAAAAAGAATTGAAGCAACTGTTGCAAAGTATGCTGCAAAGCGTGCTGCTTTAAAAGCCGCTGGTGACTATCAGGGCCTTTCAAAGCTTCCTCGTGATGCATCTCCAGTTCGTGCTCATCATCGTGATTTAACCGATGGCCGTCCTCATGCATATATGCGTGCGTTTGGATTAAGTCGTTTAAATTTCCGTCAGTTGGCTCATAAGGGACAAATTCCTGGCGTTAGAAAAGCTAGTTGGTAAAAAGCGATTTTCGAATCGTTTTTTTGTTATATAAAATAAACTAAAAACACTGAATTTTAATTTTTTTCAGTGTTTTTAGTTTATTTTTTTTCAAAGTTTTGTTAAGATTGCCTGAATCATGAAAAAACCAATAATTGCAATCACTTCAGACATTTCCCGCTTTTCCTCAATGTCATCTAACGATCAAGCGATCGACTATACGCCAAGGGATATCTTACGAGCAATTTATAAGGTCGGTGGGATTCCAATTATTTTGCCTGCACCAACATATGTTGAAGATACAAATTTTGAAGAATTGATTAATACTTTCGATGGTCTTTTGATTCCCGGTGGCCCGGATGTTGATCCAAAATTTTTTAACGAGGAAGCAATTCCTGAAATTGGCGCTATTTTTTATGAACGGGATCAGTTTGAGATTCCTTTAATTCAGGAAGCTCAAAAATCCGGCAAAGCCATTTTAGGAATTTGTCGAGGAATTCAAGTAATTAACATTGCTTTTGGTGGGAATGTTTATCAAGATTTAGCAAAACAATATCCAGATTTAAAAATTAAGCATAGCCAATTTCCAACAGAAGGATCTTTCCCTACTCATAAAGTTAATATTGGAAAAGATAGTCAATTGGCAAAAATAATCGGTGATGAGAGTTTTGTTAATTCTCGTCATCACCAAGCTGTTAAAGATTTGGGAAAAAATTTAAAAATTACGGCAACTGCCAGTGATGGTGTGATTGAAGGGATCGAGTCGAAGGATTCTGATCAAATTATCGCGGTTCAGTGGCATCCGGAAAGTCTGTGGCAGGTTTTTCCTGATCAATTAAAATTGTTTGAAAACTTGGTCAAAAGAGCGGGTAACTGATGAAAAACAAAGGGGAGAGCAGGCAAAAATTAGGTTTCTGGAGCATTATTTTATTTGGTATTAATGGAATTATTGGATCGGGTATTTTTTTACTGCCAAGTGCTCCGATGAAATTAATTGGTGTAGGCAGTATTTTTGTTTTACTGTTTGATGCTTTTTTAGTAATCACTATCGCTTTATGCTTTGCTCAGGATGCTAATTTTTTTGATGAAAATGGTGGCCCTTATCTTTATGCGAAGGATGCTTTTGGTGATTTTGTCGGTTATGAAGTTGGTTTTGTAACTTGGGCAATTAGAATGATCGCAGAAGCCGCTGCCGCTTTTGGTTTTGCTACTGTTTTGGGATCTTTTTTTCCAAATTTATCAAATTCAAATGTTCGTTCAATAGTAATTGCGGTTTTGATTACTGCTTTGGCACTCATGAACATATCAGGTGTTCGGTTGACAAAAATTGTCAATAATATTGTCACCGTTGGAAAATTGGTTCCTTTAATTATATTTATCGCAATTGGAATATTTTTTATCAAAGGGACGAGTTTTACTCCTTTTTTTCCGGATGGAAAGTATACATCTGGCAGTTTTGGTCAATCAGCTCTGACAATGTTTTTTGCCTTTACAGGATTTGAGGGAATTGCTGTTGCTGCTGGTGAAATGAATAATCCAAAAAAGAATCTGCCGAAGGCAATGATTATAATCGTTGGTACTGTAACTCTAATTTATGTGCTGATTCAATTAACGGCAATCGGTATTATGGGCTATAAATTAACTGGATCGCCCACTCCTTTAATGGACGCCTTAGCAAAAGTAACCGGTAACTTTGGAAAGGATTTAATCACAGCCGGATCCTTAATTTCAATCGGTGGTTTGTTAGTTGCTTCCTCGTTTATCACTCCGCGTTCAGGAGTAGCTTTAGCAGAAAATAAGATGATGCCAAAAATTTTAGCCAAGAAAAACAAGAGAAATGCTCCGTATGTTGCTATTATTATTTCAGCAATCGTGTCATTAGTGATTGCTCTGTTTAATTCAACCTTTGCCGATCTGGCACTGATTTCAGCTATTTCTCGTTTTGCCCAATATATTCCAACAATTATCGCTGTATTGGTATTTGCTCGAACGAAAAAATATCAGCCGATGAATTTTCAGATTCCATTTGGACCAGTAATTCCAATAATTGCTTTGGTTGTGAGCCTTTGGCTTTTAATTCAAACAAATATCCAAGAATTGATTTGGGGTTTTGGCGCCTTGATCGTTGCTGTTCCTTTTTATTTTTTGACTGCTTTTAGGCATAAAAAAAATTGATAATTTTCAAAACGATTTTTTTGTTAAAAAAATTGAAAACGCTTATGTTAATTAAATTCAATGAATAAAACATATTGTTTAGTTTTTCTTTTGTCTTTAAAAAGTTGGCAAATAGTGAATACCTTTATTTGATAATTTAATTAATGAGGTTTCACAATCAGCGACGGAGTTGATCTAATAGGATACACAATGTGGGGACCGATTGATTTAATTAGTTTTTCGACATCAGAAATGTCCAAACGCTATGGATTTATTTACGTGGATCAAGACGATAATGGCGAAGGAACACTAGCACGAATCAAAAAAGATTCCTTTTATTGGTTTAAAAAAGTTATTGCTTCCAATGGTGAAGATCTATCTTAAAAAGTTTCGATTATTGGATTTTTTTTATTTTACGAATATTTTTTCTTGACAGTTACCCAAGAGAATAGAAAAATGTACAAGTAATGCAAAATGACAAAGATCAACCTGTAATCATTATCGGAATCACTGGTGGATCGGGTTCCGGCAAGACATCGATTGCTCGAGATATTTACCACCAACTAAAGAAACAATCTGTATCCATTGTCCCTCAGGACGCTTTTTATAACGACCAATCGTCAATGTCAATCGAGCAAAGAAAAAAGGTTAATTACGATCATCCGGATTCTTTTGACAGCGATTTATTTTATGCCGACCTGTTAAAATTAAAAAATAAACAAGCAATTGAGTTACCGATTTATGATTATGAAAAATATACTCGTTCTAACAAAACAATTTTAATTAATCCAGCAAGAGTTATTATTGTCGAAGGCGTACTATTATTCGTAGATGAGCGAATTAGAAAATTATTAGATATAAAAATTTATGTAGATGCAGATGACGATATTCGATTTATCAGACGTTTGAAAAGAGATATTTCCGAACGGGGTCGGACAACCAACTCGATCATCGATCAATATCTGAAAACCGTAAAACCCATGTATCACCAATTTGTCGAGCCAACCAAAAGGTATGCTGACGTAATTATTCCGGAAGGGAAAAGTAATCAAGTCGGAATTAATCTGTTGATCAATCAGATTAAGACTATTTTGAATTAAAACATGATTAGAGTTTGTAATTTAATTTGTGGGAATTGAATTAGGATGAGTACGTAGCCTTTTAACTAGGAGATCCTGAAATGAAGTTATTCGCAGATATTTTGATAATCATTGTTGCTTTGGAATCATTGTTTATTATGCTTTTGGAGATGTTTGGAACGCAGACAAAATTTGCAAGAAATGTTTTTAATCTGAGTCGAAAATATTTATTGCAAAAAGAAGCTAGAATTTCAATGGCAAATCAAGGTTTGTATAATGGTTTTCTTGGGGTTTCAATTCTATTAATCAGATATTATTCTCAAACTAATATAATCTTTCCTGGATTAATGCTGTTTATCGGATTTGTTGTAATCGCTGCAGTTTTCGGATCGCTAACTGCTAACAAAAAAATTATATTCAGTCAGGGATTGCCGTCTATTTTGACTTTGATAATAGTTTTTATTGCTTATCATTAATTCAATTAATTCATATAAAAAACAGCTGTATTTATACAGCTGTTTTTTAATCGAACATATTTTATGAATCAAATAACAGATAAATCAGCGATTTGAACGACCGACAACCCAAGAAACAATTATAACCACAATCACAGCACCAATAATTGACGGAATTAACGCCATTCCGGCAACAGTAGGGCCCCAACTTCCTAACAAACTTTCGCCAAGCCAAGAACCAACCAATCCTGCAACAATATTTGCAATCCATCCCATCGCTTGGCCTTTACTGGTCAGTGCTCCAGCAATTGCACCAATAATAGCCCCAACGATTAACTCCCAAATTAAATGCATTAAATATCTCCTCTCTCATTTTTTCTAATTAAAAACTATTGTACAAATTAATTGTAGTCCACTAAAATATCCTCAACCTTTTAAATGGCAAATGCTGTTTAACTCATTATTGAAAGCGTTATCAATTATTTTTTTTGGAATGTTAAACTAAGAATAGGATTTTGAGAGATCTATCTTTCAATTTTCTAAATACAAATTGATCTCAATTGTCCAATTACTTGTTGATAATACCTTTTCATATTTGAAAATCGCTAATGATTCACAAGGAGGCATTGATATGCACAGAAAAACAGACAAAGGCGTTGGCTTTGTTGTTGAAACTGGATTAACTGTTAAAAACGTCATTGGTTTTGCAACTGGAAATATAATTTTAGGATTGGCTTTAGGCTATGCGTTGCATTCGGCCAAGGACGCAGTTAAAAGAGGAAGATCTGAAAAAAATAACGTCGATAAATTTTTTTGAATCTAATGTAAATTATGAATTGGTTCATGATTGGGCGTAGAAAACGTTTTCAGCAACTCTTATTAAGTAGACTGTATTAGAATTAATTCTAATGAATTTACGAATAATTCATCGAATCTTGCGGGTGCGAAAGATAAATAAGAAATGATAATTCTTTTTTTCTTTGTAGCATCTGAGATGGAAGCTATTTTTATGGAGGAATCAATTGGCTGAAAAAGGAACAGATGTAGTTAAAAGAGGAATGGCTGAAATGCAAAAGGGCGGCGTCATTATGGATGTTGTCAATGCAGAACAAGCAAAAGTCGCTGAAGATGCAGGGGCCACTGCTGTAATGGCGTTGGAGCGTGTACCTTCGGATATACGTAAGGCAGGTGGTGTTGCTAGGATGGCTGATCCTGCAATTGTCGAAGCGGTTCAAAATGCTGTTTCGATTCCAGTAATGGCTAAAGCAAGAATTGGGCACATTGTCGAAGCAAGAGTGCTTGAGTCAATGAAAGTTGATTATATTGATGAAAGTGAAGTACTGACACCTGCTGACGATGTTTATCATATTGATAAAAAATCATTTACAATTCCTTTTGTATGTGGATGCCGAGATTTAGGCGAAGCAGCAAGAAGAATTGGCGAAGGGGCAGCGATGCTTCGAACAAAAGGAGAACCTGGAACAGGAAATATTGTCGAAGCAGTCCGTCATATGCGTTTGGTTAACAATCAGGTTAATAAAGTATTGGGAATGTCTCCAGAAGAAATTATGGTTTTTGCCAAGGAATTGGGTGCACCATACGATGTTCTACTAGAGATCAAAAAAATTGGCCATTTACCAGTTGTTAACTTTGCCGCTGGCGGTGTCGCAACACCAGCAGATGCTGCTTTGATGATGGAATTGGGGGCCGATGGAGTTTTCGTTGGTTCTGGAGTGTTCAAGTCGGAAAATCCAGCCAAATTTGCTAAAGCAATTGTCGAAGCAACTACTTACTATAAAGATTATGCACGAATTGCCGAATTATCAAAAGGTCTCGGTGAGCCAATGAAAGGCATCGATATGAGCGTTCTTCAACCAACCGAGCATATGCAAGAACGTGGTATCTGATAAGGACGGTAATAAAAATATGACAGTTAAAATTGGAGTTCTTGCTCTCCAGGGTGCGGTCAGTGAGCACATGAATGCCTTGAGAGATTCCGGTGCTGAAACTATTGCCGTTAAAGATGCCAATCAATTAAAAGATTTAGATGGTTTGATTTTACCAGGTGGCGAAAGCACAACGATGCGCCGTTTGATGGATAAGTACGGATTATTTGATGCAATCAAAACTTTCGCTGACAAAAAAGCAGTTTTCGGAACTTGTGCCGGATTGATCTTGATGGCGAAAAAAATAGAGGGTCGAAAAGGACCTCATCTTGGTTTGCTCGATATTGACGTTAAACGAAACGCCTTTGGTAGCCAAGTAGATAGTTTTGAGGCTAATTTGAAAATTGGTCATGTAGCCGATTCTTTTGATGGAATTTTTATCAGGGCCCCATATATTAAAAATGTTGGTCCTGAAGTTGAAGTTTTATCAACTTATGATCACCATGTCGTTGCTTGCCGGCAAGGACGCTTTCTAACCTGTGCTTTTCATCCTGAATTAACCGGAGATACACGTTTTCACAAATATTTTGTGAAAATAACAGAGGAGAACAAATAGTTTTTACAAATACCTTCGCGAAAAATTGGGTGAAGGTATTTTTATTATTTTTAGTTTAATATAATCGATTTAAAAGAAATGCCGCTAGATAACAAAGGAGATTTTAAAAAAATGATCGGATGTACTAGTTTTGTTATAAACACTATGGACAATACAAACGTTCTTGCCAGAACAATGGACTTTACAATAGAAATGGCTAAAAACGTTGTATACACACCCAAGGAAAAGAAGATAGCTTCAAGCTACGGGGAAGACGATTTTTATATCAGTAAGCTTCCCTTTATCGGCATGGGTATCCAGATGCCTGATGATGGTCCAGTTACTTTCGATGGAGTAAATCAGGCTGGACTGACAGCTGCAACTTTGTATTTCCCAAGGTATGCTTCATATAAAAAAGCAAAGGAAGCAAATAAGCTCGCTGTTTCTCCTGATAAAGTAATCAGTTTTATCTTGGCTAACTGTAAGACAATCCAAGACACTAAAAAAGCATTCGAAACAGAAATTACAATTGTTGATCGTCAAAATCCAATACTTGGTTTAACAGCGCCTTTACATTATATTTTTATGGACAAAAGTGGAAAGGCCCTAATTGTTGAACCTACAGAAAACGGAATCAAAATTTATGATCATTCGGTCGGAGTAATGACAAATAGTCCCGATTACCCCTGGCATGAAACTAATTTAAGAAATTATTTGACAATAAATCCTAATCAACATCAATCAGTAAATTGGCTTGGAAAAACTTTGAATCCCTTCAGTCAAGGTTCCGGATCATTTGGTTTACCAGGTGATTACACACCTACATCGAGATTTATTCGGGCAGCTTTTTTAAGGAATTTCGTTGAAAAACCGAAGGACGAAACTCATGCAGTGAATATTGCAGCCAATATTTTAAAGTCTGTCAGTATTCCCAAGGGCATCGTTATTAATGAAGAAAATAAATCTGATTACACTTGCTATAGCAGCTACATGTCTGCACAAACTCAATCGTATTATTTTTCGACATACGGAAATCAGAGAATCAGAAAAGTTTCCCTGTCAGAAAAGTTACTTTCTCATACAGATTATCTTTCTTTTCCAGTCGAAGACAATGAAGATATTTTAAATTTGAATTGATTTTTTAAAATCGCATTTATCTTTCCGTATTGACTATTCTCAGGATTAAAAATTATTTTAATCATTGCTAGAAAAGTATGTCGGCAAGATATTATTTAATTCAAAATGATTGTGGATTATGATTAATACCGAATTCAAATGATATTTCGTTGAAAGTTTTTTGTTTGGCTATTTTTGAATAGACTCTTTATTATTTAACTGGCTTTGATGTATTGTTAAGATTGAAAATCAAAGGGTTATGTGACTGGCGAAATAGTGGGTAACCACAAGGAAGCGTAATCTATTTAAGCCGATCGCCTGGGCACTTCTAGTTAATTAGGGGCGCCTTTTATATTCTGATTATTAACCATGCTTCTCTAACTAACGTTGATTTTTATTTTCAATCCTGTTTTCAAATAAAGCAATTTTTAAATTGTGAGGAGGTTTTCATGTACAAAATACGCATTAACAATATGAAGTTTTACGGCCATATCGGCGTCTACCAGGAAGAAAAAAAGCTTGGTCAAAAACTTGAGGTAGATTTAGAAGTTCAAATAAAAAGTGAAAAACTCGCCGACGAACTGACAGAAACAATTGATTATGGAAAAATTTATAAAGTTGTTTCTCAAACGATTCAAGAAAACAAGGTTGATTTAATTGAATCACTGGCCAGTATGATTTTAAAAAAAGTCAAACAACTCGATAGCAATAAAATTTTGGCCAGCAAAATCAAAATTAGAAAACTAGCCGTTCCAATCGAAGGTATTTTCGATAACGTCGAAATAGAAATGGAGCTATAGAAATGGAAAATGTCTTTTTAAGTTTGGGCAGTAATTTGGGTAACCGACAGTTAAATCTGCAAAGAGCAATCAAGTATTTGGGACAGAATGAAAATATTCTTATTGAGACTGCTTCCAGTTACTACGAGACTTCTCCTGTGGGAAATTTGGACCAAGCTAATTTTTTAAATATGGCGGTTAAAATTTGCACGAAATTATCGCCCCGGGAACTACTTTTATATATTCATCAAATCGAAACAAAACTAAAGCGTACCAGAGAAATTCATTGGGGGCCAAGAACTCTAGACATTGACATTATTTTTTTTGGTAAACAAACTATTAGTGATTCTAAATTAATCATTCCTCATCCGGAAACTTTTAAGCGCCTCTTTGTCTTGGAACCAATCCTTGAAATCTGCGATACAAATTTAATTTATTATCAAGAGATCAAAGAAAGTATCAAGGAATTAAAAAATGGCCAACAAAAAATCAGGATAGTTAGAAAAGAAGAATTTGGCCAACAAAAAATTGAACAAGCTGTCAAACAGTTACTTGAAGCAATTGGTGAAGACCCTAAGCGACCGGGTTTAACCGAGACTCCAACTCGCGTAGCCAGGATGTATCAGGAAATTTTTTCAGCACAAGGAATTGATGAATTTACGGATTATAAAATTTTTCAAATACCGGAAACTGATAATCCACAAATGATTTTAATCAAAGATATTCGCTTTAATTCGGTCTGTGAACATCATTTATTGCCTTTTTTCGGCAAAGTCAGTCTAGCCTATATTCCCAAAGATGGCAAAATAATTGGTTTAAGCAAAATTCCCCGATTAATCGATTTTGTCTCTCATCGACTAAATATCCAGGAAAAAATGACAGCTAACATTGCTGAAATTTTTAACGAAATCCTGCAACCAAAAGGAGTGGCCGTTTTGACCAATGCCCGGCATATGTGTATGGAAATGCGGGGAATAAAAAAAATCGGCGAAACTACTCAAATGACTTATTTTAGTGGTCTTTTTGATAGCCAGTCGCAGTTACAAACACAATTTTTAAAAATGCTTGAGCAAAAGTAGAAGAGGACTCGAATAATGGTGATTAAAAAACTACCGGGATCTTTATACGGGCAAGGCGACCGGATTGCTTTATTAAAAAAATTTTTACAATATTTAAATCACCCTGATCGAAATTTTTCAATCATTCATGTTTGCGGCACTAATGGCAAAGGCTCGACAAGCACAATGATTGCAGCCCTGTTGACTGGATTGAAATATAAAGTTGGTTTATTCACCAGCCCCTTTATTGGAAACGTGAATGAAATGATTCGAATTGATCAGGAGGCGATTAACAGTGATATTTTAGACGAATATTTTCAGATCATTGATCAGTTAGAAAATCAACATTCTTTTGAAACTGATCAGTTATCCCAATTTGAAAAACTGTTCCTAATCGCCATGCTTTATTTTTCTGATCAGGGCGTTGACTACGTAGTACTCGAATGCGGACTGGGTGGAAAACTAGATGCGACCAATGCTGTTGACAAGACCGATTATTCTATTTTTACAAATATAAGTCTTGACCACACAAATATCCTAGGTAAAACCATTTCAGAGATCGCCCAAACCAAAGCAAAAATTATTCGGCAAAATGCAAAGGTCGTAATTGCTCCCAAACAAGACACAGCTGCCCAAAAAGTTCTTTTAAAAGAAGCTCGCTTAAAAAATGCCCGTCTATTTTTGGCTGACGATTTGAAATTAACAATTGCCAAAAGAACAAAAACAGCTGAGATTATTAATTTGAAACTGCACAATAAATTAATCGATTTTCGCTTTTCTTTGGTTGGCAGTTATCAAATATTGAATTTAATGACCGCTCTGACTTGGCTGATTGATTTTATTAAAGCAAAACCAATAAATGATTTTGATTTGAAAAAACTCTTGTCCAATACGCTGGCTAATTTAACAATCCCGGGACGTTTTGAATTGCTTAGCCAAAAACCCGAAATTATTTGCGATGGGGCTCACAATCCAGCTGGCATCAAACAATTTGTTTCAACTGTTAACTGCCTATATCCAAATTCTAAAAAGAAAGTTTTAGTTGCTTTTTTAAAGGATAAAGATTTTGAAAAATGTGTAGCAGAACTTTTAAACTTAAAATCAACAATTTTTATTCCTACAGAACCCGATCAACAAGAAAGAAAATTATCAGCCGATAAGCTACAACAAGTTTTCTATCAGCTTAACGGCCATTTTTATCAAAGCTTTTCTGATCCACATCAGGCTTTGGATTATGCTTTAAATGAAAAACGAACAGATGATCTAATCTTAATTGTTGGATCGTTTTATTTATTAAAAATAGTTCGAACATATTTAAAAACGCGTACAGGAAAGGAGACTGAAAAACTTGGAAATTAACGAAATAACTAATGCGATTACCAGCCAAACAAGTTATTTTGGTAAACTTATCACTCTTGAATTTACTGACTCTAAAAAAGAAATTTTGAAACTGAGGCCCTTGATTGACAAGTTCGTCACGGTTTTTTGGTTAAACGGAAACCGAGCCGTGGCGTTGGTCAATAAGGAACAACTCAAAAATTTAATTTTAAACTGGCCAATAACTTTTAAAAGGAATAAAAAGCAACTTCAAAAAATTCTTGACAATCAAAGAGTATTTTTTAAAGGGCAAAACTTCAGCTTTGATATTACTTTTAGACCGTTAATTTATTCAATCCTAAATATCACTCCTGACTCGTTTTATGATGGAGGAATTAATACTAGCATTGATTCAGTCTTAAAACGGATCGAAAAAGAAAAAGTTCAGGGAGCTGATATTTTTGAACTTGGCGGTAAATCATCACGACCGAACTTTAAAGATATCACGGCCAATCAAGAGTGGGAACGAATTGCTCCTTATATTAAAGCAATCAAAAAACAATTTCCGAAGCTTGTTTTGGCGATCGATTCAAATACCGAGCAAGTCATTGAAAAAGCTTTAGATCAAGGAGTGGACATAATTAATGATATTGATGGTTTTAATTCCAAAAAGAAGTTGGAATTAGTTCGGAATTATCAACCTTCAGTGGTCACGATGTACAACGGCAGAAATTTTTCCGAGAAAGCTGACAATCTCTCAATACAACTGACAGATTTTTTAAAAAAATCTGTCCAGGATCTCGAAGATTGTGGTTTAAATCAACAAAATATTGTTCTTGATCCAGGGGTTGGCTTTTCAAAGGCTAAAAAATTCCTGCAACTGGATCTTTTAAAAATGCAGGTCATTTCAACCCTTGCTTTTTCCGGCAGCCCGGTTATGATCGCAATTTCCAGAAAAAGTTTTCTGGAAAAACTTTTTCAATTAGAGCTCAAAGATCGTTTGCTTCCAACGTTATTGTTTGAAAACAACATGTTAGAAAGCGGCGGTAGAATTTTACGGGTTCATGACGTAAAGGAAACTAAAGAAATGATTGATATTTATCAAATTTATCATAATAATATGGAATTGCCAAAAAAAATAATAGTGCTTGTTAGCCGCTTTATTTTAGGAATGATTCCAATTTAGATTAGGGTTTCCATTTTAGTCTGGCGACTTGATTGTTTTGAAGATTAAAAAAATCTGAATTATCCTGTTGTTTTCCTTTGTCAAGCCCTGCAAGCTTTTCTTTTTTACAATTTACCAAATAAATCACAATCTTTTCAATTCTTTTATATTCTGCGGTAGTATAATTACTTTTGGTAATTAAATAAATTTCTTCGGGGCAGGGTGTAATTCCCAACCGACGGTAACAACAATTTGTTGAAGTCCGTGACCCGCATAAGCGGTGGACCCAGTGAAAGTCTGGGACCGACAGTATAGTCTGGATGGAAGAAGAAATGAATAATTATTTCGTATTTTTAATGCCGGTTTTACCGGATATTAAATATGGAATTTTATTTGAAGCGTCAGTTATTAAGCCCCGGGTTAACGGAGCTTTTTTTATTGGGTAATTAAATGAAAAACAAAAATCGTTTTATGGATCTAGCTTTTTTGGAAGCTAAAAAAGGTCACGGAAATACTTGGACTAATCCACAAGTAGGTGCCGTGATCGTTAAAAATGAGCAGGTTTTAGCAACTGGCTATCATCATCGCTTTGGTGAACCACACGCTGAAATTGATGCTTTAAATAATTTAGCGGATCTCAAACAGGCAATTGGAGCAACCATGTATGTGACTTTAGAGCCATGCAGTCATTATGGTAAAACGCCACCCTGTGCTAAAAAAATAATTGAAGTAGGTATTAAAAAGGTTGTAATTGGTCAACAAGATCCTAATCCATTGGTTAGCGGAAAGGGAATTAATATGCTTAAGGCCAAAAATATCGATGTCACAGTTCTAAAACAAACTAGTGGTGATCTTAATGAATTTTATAATTTCTTTTACCAACATCATCGTCCTTTTGTAACTCTCAAATACGCAATGTCCCTAGATGGAAAAATAAACCAGGCCAAAAAAGAGCGTACGATCCTTACGGGTCAAGCAGCATATCTCGATTCTCAGCATTTACGGGCTGATCGCCAAGCAATTTTGATTGGTGAAAACACTCTTAAAATTGATAATCCAGCCTTAACGGTTCGAAAAAAGCAGTTAGAATTTCCGCCAATTCGTATTTTGCTGGTTAGGGACATCGAACAACTGGATTTTCAGTTAAAGGTCTTTAATTCTGATACACCGATTTGGATACTCACTACTTTAAAAAGTGAACGTGAAACACCAAAGAATGTCGAACTATTTTTTGATGATTCCTGGACACCGAATCGAATTATCAATCTTTTGTCCGCACACGGTATTCAGTCACTACTGGTTGAAGGTGGCAGCAAAATTCAGGCAGCTTTTGTCAAGCAAAAATTAGTTGATCAATTAGTTGTCTATTTATCGCCAAAGATCATTGGTGGTCAAGGTCTTCCAGCGGTTTACGGTCAAGGCTTATCTGAGACACTCGATTTTTCAAAAATAAAAACGGTTCAATTGGACAATGATTTGCGTATCAGTGCAAGGAGGTTTTGAAATGTTTACTGGAATCATCAGGGATATCGGAAAAATTGTCGTTATTAACAAACACAATGAAACTGCAACTTTCACAATTAAATCAGAATTAATTAATAATAAAAACGGCTCTTTGGGTGATAGCATCGCTGTCAATGGGATTTGTCTGACAATCACAGCTTTTAATTCGGACGGTTTTAACGTCGAAGTTATGCCGGAAACAATCCAGCGCACAAATCTGTCAATGCTTAAAACTAACGATCCGGTTAATTTGGAAAGTTCGCTTAGGATAAATGATAAATTGGATGGTCACATTGTATTGGGCCATATTGATACAATTGCAAAATTACTTCGCCGACAAGCGGAGCAAAATTCTGTATTAATGAGCTTTTCATTAACGAAAAAATACCAACCCTATGTTGTTGAAAAAGGTTCAATTGCCATCGACGGAGTCAGTTTGACCGTTGTTAAGGTTACCCCGGATTATTTTCAGGTTGGTCTGATTCCTTTTACATTGAAACAAACCATTTTAGGTCGTTTGCAGTTAAATGAGTTGGTTAATATTGAAACCGATATTTTAGGCAAATACGTTGTTGATCATAGGAGAAATGATAAATGATAAAAAATGACTTTGTAAAAAAAATAGAAGATGCAATTGTTGAATTAAAAAAGGGCCATTTAATCATCGTCGCGGATTCTGAAAATCGAGAGTCCGAAGGCGATATGGTCGGTTTGGCTCAATTTGTAACTCCCCAATCAGTCAATACGATGGTCACCTCTGCTCGGGGATTACTTTGTGTGCCAATGGCAGAGGAATATGCTGATCGTCTGCAGCTTTTACCAATGATTAATAATTCAACTGATAAATATGGAACAGCTTTTACAGTTAGCTTGGATGCAAAGACTACTTCTACCGGAATATCAGCTTATGATCGTTCTAGGACAATCGAAAAATTGGCAAGAAAAACCAGTGGTTGGAACGACTTCTATCATCCGGGGCATGTTTTTCCATTAGTGGCCCGTCAAGGAGGAGTAATTGAACGCGGTGGACATACGGAAGCTGCTGTTGACCTCGCTAAAATAGCCGGGGATATTCCGGTTGCCTACATTTGTGAAATTTTAAAAAAAGATGGTACGATGGCCAGAAGAAAAGATTTAAAACAGTTTTCAGAAGAAATGGACATGCCAATTATTACGATTGATGAATTAATTCAGTACCGTTATCGCAAAAATATCGATGTTTGTTCTTCGATTGCCAAGGTTAGCATGCCAACAAAATATGGCAATTTTACATTAGAAGCTTTTTCAACCGTTAATGAAAAGGAACCGACTTTATTAATTTCAAAGGGGAACATTGACCATCAAAATCCTTTGTTATTAAGAGTTCATTCTGAATGCTTAACTGGGGATCTTTTTGGTTCTCGAAGATGCGATTGTGGCGACCAGTTACATAAAGCCTTAGAAATGATTGAACAGTCTGGGCAAGGAGCTGTTTTATATCTTCGACAGGAAGGTCGGGGGATTGGTTTGGCAAACAAATTAAAGGCTTATCATTTGCAAGATAATGGTTTGGATACCGTCGAAGCTAATCTTAAGTTAGGTTTTTCGGCTGATCAGCGTAATTACGATCTGGTTGCTTCAATTCTTAAACAGAAAGGAATCAATGCCGTTAAATTAATGACCAATAATCCCGACAAGATCAATCAAATTCAAAGCATTGGGATCGAAGTTGTCGAAAGGGTTCCTTTGGAAATCAAACCGACCAAAGAAAATAAGAAATACTTGCAAACAAAAAAAGATAAATTGCATCATTTATTAAAGGAGGTTGAATAAATGGTTGAAATTAATGGGACGATAACGGGTCAAGGCCTCAAAATTGGTATTGTTGTTGCTCGCTTTAACGAACTGGTGACGAACAAATTGCTTCAGGGAAGCGAGAGCGAATTGCTTAAATATTCGGTCAACAAGAGTGATATTACAGTTGCCTGGGTTCCGGGAGCAATGGAAATTCCCCGGATTGTTAAAAAAATGGCAGAAACAAAAAAATTTGATGGTATTATCGCCTTAGGAGCTGTGATTCGTGGGGAAACTTCACATTATGATTATGTGTGTGAAGAAACTGCTAATGGAATTGCCAGCCAATCTTTAAATGGGCCGGTTCCGGTTATGTTCGGTGTTCTTACAACTAATACACTTGATCAGGCTATTAATAGGGCAGGTGGAAAAGCTGGTAATAAAGGTGCCGATTGTGCACGAGGCGTCCTGGACTTAATTTATCTTGAGAGACAATTAATCAAGTAATCAGCACCTAATTTGTAACGTGATTAAAAAAGATATTTTTGATAATTTTATTTCATAATAAATCAATAGGCAGTTTTTGCTAACTGTCTTTTTTTATCTAATCATAGTTAGATAAGACAATTTTTCCGATTTTAGTAAATTAAAACTTTTCAAACCGCATTGTAAAAAGACAGTCATTTCTCGTTTGTGAAATTTAATTAATTATTACAGATATAGTTAGGGTAGTTATTTTATGATCTTGGAAAATGACGTTTTTTCAGCAGGCCATCTGCTTTCTACTAGTTTAAAAATCCTCGTTTCTTATACTTTATTGATCGTTGTTTATCGAAAGGGAGTGATTTTATTTCCAAAAATCGTTTAGAAGCATTCAGCGATGGCGTCTTTGCAATTATTATCACAATCATGGTTCTGGATTTAAAAATTCCTGCTGGCAGCGGCTGGTCTGAATTAATTAAACCACGCTTTGTAAATACTCTTTTAGCCTATCTATTAAGTTTTTTATTTGTAGCCAGTTTTTGGATCAGCCATCACACTATTATTACACCAGTGCAAATTGTCGATAAAACATTGCTGTGGTTCAATGTCGTTTTGCTTTCCGCGATCAGTTTGTTGCCTTTAGTCACAGCCTGGCATGGTGAATATCCAAATTCTGTTGCTCCAAGTTTTTCTTATCTATTTATTTATGTCTTATCAGTCTTCTGTTTATATTTATTAGGTGTTGTCGCCACAAAACGTGTCAAATCTGAAAATAGGGAATTTTTCCAACGAACCAATAAAATCAGGCTATGTTTAGTATTGTCTGGTATATTTGCCAGTTTTTTGACTCTAATTTATCCACTTATAGCTTCTTTTTCTGTATTTGCAATACTTTTATTCTGGTTAGTTTTTTCTAGTTGGCAGGAAAATATTTCCAAAGTATAATTTTTTATATAAACAATTCTTTTATTAAGGTACAATTTTAATTTTCTTTTTTAAATTTTTATAATGGAATAATTGTTAAATTGGACAAGAAAAGTTTTATTATTTTGTCAATCGAAATGTAGCTTATCAAGGCAACAACGATAGTTTATAAAATTTTAGCAAACACTATCAACAACACTACGGAAAAATATTTACTTTCAATTAATGTTTTTCTACTCAGTGTCGACTAATATCCGGTAGGTATAAGGATATTCAAAATTTTGATATGATCGTATATATTATTCCCACTGTTGTTTAAATTAAAAATCTTGGAGGCTATGCATATGTTAAAAACAATTGTTGTTGTTGGATCCGGAGCAGCTGGGATTGGAGCTGCTTTGACGCTTGTGGACAAAAGTTACCGGATTATTTTACTTGAAAAGGGCGCTAGTATGTTTGGTGCCCAAGGATTGTTCGCTGTTGGAAGCAAGTATCAAACGGAAATTGATTATACTGTCGCCGATGCTTACAAGGAACTGGTCGATTATACCCATCACGGGTCTAATTCCCGAATATCCAGGCGATCTTGGAAAAATCAGCTGATACAATTGACTGGCTCGATCAACACGGCCTGCAAACAGAGTTGGTTAACAACACTCAAGAAGTTCATCAAAAAAAGCCACGAACTTATCACCAATACATTGATAAATTCAGTGGCTTTAATAAACTAATTCAATATTTTCAAGCTAAGGGCAGCCGGTTATTAACCAAAACTGCCGGTAAAAAAATTCTGATGGAAAATGGTCAAATAATAGGAATCCAAGTTATTCGGAATGGTACTGAAGAAACTATTGAATGCCAAGTGATAATTATTGCTGATGGTGGATTTATTGGAAACGAAAAATTGGTCAAACAGCATCTGACAATTAATTTCAATAACTTTTACAGTATGGGGGAAAGAAAAGCAACCGGTGATGGAATTGAAATGCTGGCGAAGATTGGTGCCGACATATCAGCCAACCACCTTTATTTGAAAATCATGCTGTATCTGTTGTATCCACCAAGAACCCCCAAATAGCATAATGAAACTATTTTTTCGCTAACAAATGTTCCATTTCTCTGGGTGGACAGCAGTGGGAAACGTTTCACAAATGAGGACGTTTGTTATGATTTTGCACTCTGGGGGAATGCAACTTATGTCGCAGGCGGTTATTATTACTTTTTACTTGATCAAAAAATTATCGATTATTTAAAAGAAAATAACTTAAATTGGACTGATTCATTCGAAAGAACTTTTAAAACATTGCAGCATAAGCCTATGACTCATAAAATTGGTCCCTTTGCAAAAATCAATTCTGATTTGGCGGAAGCAATCAATGAAAACACTGCATGGAAAGCTGATAACTTAATCGATTTATCCAAAAAAATGATGGTACTGATAAATAATTTGAACGAAACTGTTAAAAATTACAATGCTTTAGTCGCGACTGGCAAAGACACCGATTTGTATAAAGCAGATAAGTTTATGAAATTTTCGGTTGGCCAAGAACTCTTCTATGCAATTAAAGCCTGTTCGACTTCGCTAGGAACTATCGATGGAGTTGCTGTTGACGAAAAATTTAATGTATTGTCACCTAATAATCAAGCTATCCCAGGTGCATTTGCGGCAGGCAACACCGCAGCAGGTGGCATGTACGGTGATTCTTATCCAACAATTGAGGGTTTAAGCTGTGCTTTTGCGTGGAATTATGGAAGACTTGCAGGAGAAGCAGCTGAGGATTTTCTCAGTAAATAGTTTAATAGAAAAAATAATCTTTGAATATCTAAGTTGTTTTTTGCGTAATTTTAGTTTTTCTACTTAACCTCTAATGTTACATCATCAAAGTATTTATCAAAATGAGCGACATAATGACCTTTTTGTAAATGTGGTGGCAAGAGGAAGGTACCGCTTGAAACTTTAGTACCCTTTGGATAGGCAACGCCTTGTTCGGATAATTTCTTAACCAACCACTGTAATGAATTCAATGGATTACCCAAAACTTCGGATGATTTACCAGTTCCAAGTTCTTTGCCATTAAGAGTTAAAGTGCAGGTGACAGTTGCTAAATCATCAACACTGACTTTATCATTAGTTGGTTCAGTGTAGACAACACGGCCACCTACGGCTCCATCGGCAACAACCAAATATTTTGACAGGCTTGGAAACCAATCTTTAAAACGTGAATCAGGAAGTTCGACACCCGCCGAAACAGTAACCTTATTAAGTAATTCATTTAGTGAATCAGTTGCTAGTAGCGTTTCTTTAGCAGTGAAAACCATCTCGACTTCAAGTAAGGGGTCCATCAAATCACTGAGTTGAAGACTAGTATGATTTTTTAACCAAGCACTGCTTGTTTCGGCACCGTAAAACGGCGAATCGGAATCAAACATCTTTTGTGTTTCTTTAGAGGTTAAACTAACTTTATATCCTCCTACGGCTTCATTCTTGAGGTCTGTGAAGGCATGTTGAACTCGATAAGCTGTATCAAAATCTGCAACTTCCTTTTCATAGTCGGCCGCTTTTAACGGTTGCTTTTTTACCAAGGCTTGGTAAAGATCATTAGCAACTTTCTTTTCTGTATCATTTTTTGTGGAAAGCACATTTGTTTCTGACATAAAAATTATCTCCTTAAATAGTTTTTTAGAAATAAATGAGAGTAATAAAAAACCGCAAAGTAGAAAATCTACTTTGCGGGACGATTAATCGTGTTACCACCCAAATTTTTATGTTACTCACATAACATAACTCATCACGTACGGAATAAATACTGTCATTCGATACGCTAGCAAGATAATGGTTGCTCCCAATGACAGTTACTGTAATCTTCGTGCCATAACTCCGAGGTGATTTTCATTCAATACCGCGATGTTTCCTTACACCTAACGAAACTCGCTAAATCGCGGTCATGAACTACTTTTCCTCATCAACGTCTGTTCTCATTTATTTCTAATAGTTTGTTATGTTAAAACTGAATTTAGCAAATGTCAATAGTTTTTAAACAAATTCATTTCGAAAAATCAACGGTTTTAGTATCTTTAATTGTTAGCAAAGACAGCAAACATGCAATTGCCATGATGCCCAAATATATACCAACAGAATAAGTACCCCAATTTTCAGCCAACCAACTTGCAATCGTGGGTGCAAATGCTGCGCCAATGATTGCCGCTAAATTATAAGCAATTCCCGCGCCTGAATAGCGAACTTTTGTTGAGAATAGTTCTGGCAAAAGAGCTCCGACAGGACCAAAAGCAATTCCCATTAAAATAAAACCGATAACGAGAAACAAGGTTACACTGACAAAATTGCGGTATCCTTGAAGTAAATAAGGGAAAAGAAAAGCAAAAATAATTAAGGCCGTTGCTGAGGCTACCAGGATATGTTTACGTCCCCACTTATCGGCAAAAGATGAAGACAAAACAATAAATAAGGCAAAAATAGTTATTGAGCCCATTAGCATGAAAAGATATTCTTTATTGGTAAAACCAAGTTTTGTCGTCGCATATGTTAAAGACCATGTTGCTAAAGTATAAAAAAGAGTGTAGGTAACGGAGACTATAAATGTTCCTTGGATTATTTGCCGCCAACTGGTTTTAAAGACAACTTTTAAGGGCGACTTGGTGACCTCGTTTTTTTTCTGGGCCAAACGAAATAGTGGTGTTTCTTGCATCTGCTTGCGTACCCAAAAACCAACAAAAACCAAAACGGAAGACGCTAAGAAAGGAACTCGCCATCCAAAATTAAGCATTTGCGCAGAAGTTAAAAATGATTCAAGTAAGAAAAACAAACCATTACTTAGAAAAAAGCCTAGTGGTGCTCCAAGTTCTGGAAAAGCTCCATACAAGGCTCTTTTACTTACAGGTGCATTTTCAGTAGCCACCAAAGCTGCACCTGACCATTCTCCTCCAAGACCTATGCCTTGGATAAAGCGACAAGTACACAGAAGAATAACGGATGTGAGACCTAAGGTCGCATAACTCGGTAATATACCAATCAAGACAGTTGATGTTCCCATCAACATAAGTGAAAAAATCAATGTTTGTTTTTGACCAATTCTGTCTCCAAAATGGCCAAAGATAAATGACCCCATGGGACGTGCAATAAAAGCGATTCCGAAAGTTAGCAAACTCAAAATTGTTGCAATCGCCGGGGTAACTTCAGGAAAGAAAACTTTGGGAAAATAAGCTGCAGCTGCTGTCCCGTAAGCATAAAAATCAAAAAATTCAATTGCTGTTCCGATCATCGATGCCAGCATTACTGTTTTTATCGAATCTCGTTTGAAAGTCTGGGAATCTCCGAAAGTGGTTCTCAGACTATTTGTGTTATCCATAAAAATTCTCCTAAATATTTAAAAACTGTTTTTAAAACAAATTGTGTTTTTGTTTGTAATGAATATGCCTCCAAAATAAAGCAAATAAAAAAGCCAGAAACTGTGTGACAGCCTCTGGCTTATTAACCAACACTGCCCGCTATTCGCGGACACTTCAAAATGCAGCCCGCATTAATTAATAATCGTGCCGAAGATAATAATAATTTTGATGTTTGTATTGGCTATTGACATTTCGTTTACTTCTTTTTTCAATATGTTTGCAACTATACAGCGCCGTAAACTTTTTTGTCAACAGCAAATTAAAAAAATTTCTAATCACCAGTATTAATTGCATGCTTGTAAAATTGGATTTAAAAAAATATTTATAATAAATTACAAAGAAATAAAAAAATAAAAATTTTCGTGCAATCTAAAATAAATGCATTTTATTAAAAAAAGATGTTGACACCAATGAAAGTGAAGTGTAGCATGACACACATGAAAAACATTCATGCTTCGATGAAAGAAATTGCAATTCGATTTTCTATTTGCCGATGAAATGTAAAGGTCAGTGCTGTGCTAAATACCAACCGCTTACTTCTCCAAACACGGAATGTTATTCAATTTATGTATTTTAGATAGTCGTAAAAAGAAAGGATTAGATCATATGGACACAAGTAACAGCTATTCAAATGTGAAATTACTGCAAAATGTTATCGCAATAATTATCCTAGCCATTATTATCATGCGCGTGTGTGATTTAATGCCTGGGCTATTTTGAGTTAATTTAATTAATAACCTAAGAATATTAATCACGCCGCGCTGAGAAATTGGAGTGGTGGATTTTTTGCATCCATCGTTAAGATGGATGCTTTTTATTTTGTAAAGTAAGAGACACTCTTTTAAATCATTACAATCCTTGAAAGGAGGCGATGCCAAGGATACAAGACTGCAAAACAAGTGTTCGAATTTTGAAGAAAAAAGTTTAAAAGGAGGTGAAATTCATTTTTACAGAACATGAAAACAGAGGACAAGAAAAAAATGGCAATCTGCGAAATGGCGCAGATATACTTCTCGACTCCTTGAAATTTCAAGGAGTCGAGCTAGTATTCGGGTATCCCGGGGGTGCAATTTTGCCACTTTATGATGCCATTTATCGTCAATCGTTTAACAACATTCTTATGCGGCATGAGCAGGGAGCAGTACACGCGGCCGAAGGATACGCAAAAGCAACTGGAAAAACAGGAGTCGTATTTGTGACTTCTGGACCGGGAGCAACAAATACAGTAACGGGAATTGCAGACGCCATGTCCGATTCAATTCCACTAGTTATTTTTACGGGTCAAGTTAATTGTTCTTCCATTGGAACGGATGCTTTTCAGGAAGTGAACATTTTGAGTATTACGGCTGCTATCACGAAACAAAGTTATCAGGTACGTGATGTTAGTGAATTGTCAGAAGTCGTTAGCAAGGCATTCGCTATTTCCGGTAGTGGGAGAAAGGGGCCAGTCGTTGTTGACCTACCTAAAGATGTGATTGCCATGTTATCAGATTCCAAGTGCGATAGTGCAATTGTCGAAGATACCTCGCAGAAAAAAGTGTTTATTCAGAAAAAGGCAGCAGCTACTATGCTACAGATTCGTGATGCACTGTTGCGGGCTAAAAAACCACTAATTCTTGTTGGTGGCGGAGTGATTGCTGCAGGAGCGGTTCCAGAGCTCAGAAGTTTTGCTCATAAGTACAAACTGCCTGTTGTTTCAACTTTGTTGAGTCTAGGAGCGATGCCGTCTTCTGATCCTCTTTCACTAGGAATGGGTGGAATGCACGGTAGTTATCAAGCAAACTTGGCGTTCTGCAAATGTGATTTTCTCTTAAATATCGGATCACGATTTGATGATCGCTTAGCGACTAATACTTCTCAATTTGCGCAAAAAGCATGTGTAGTACAGATAGATATAGATGATTCTGAATTTAAAAAAGTAGTTGCCACCAATTTTTCAGTTGCTGCTGACGGCAAGGAAGCTTTGAACTGGCTGTTGGAAAACACGAGTAGTTTTCAGTTAAAAGAGCACAATGCATGGCTTCGACAATTGAATACCTGGAAACGAAAACATCCTCAGCACTACATTGAAGAGGAAGGGAAAATTAAGCCGCAAGCAGTGATTGAAGAGGTTGGCAGACTGACTGCCGGTGATGCGACAATCGTCACCGATGTCGGCCAGCATCAAATGTGGGTAGCACAATATTATCCTTTCAATCGTCCACATCAAATTATTACCAGTGGAGGGCTAGGAACAATGGGATTCGGTCTTCCGGCAGCGATTGGTGCTAAGCTAGCCGTTCCTGAAAAAGAAGTTGTTCTGTTTGTTGGCGATGGCGGAATTCAAATGACGATCGAGGAGCTCGATGTGATCAGAGAATATAAGTTGGATATCAAGATAGTCATGCTTAACAACAAAGCTCTTGGAATGGTTCGCCAATGGCAAGACCTGTTCTACAAAAAAAGACATTCTCAAACTGTTTTCAATGAACAACCGGATTTCATTAAGCTCGCGCATGCATACGATATCAAAGGATTAAAACTTGCTCCTCAAAACTGGCGTGAAACATTGGCAGATGTTTTCACAAAAAAAGAAAGTGTTTTGGTAGAAGCGGATATCCCTGCTCTTGAGCAGGTTTATCCAATGGTTGCTCCCGGTCAGTCGAACAGAAATATGCTGGGAGTTGATTAAATGCACGAAATAATTATTTGCAAAATGAAAAATAGAGTTGGCACATAGAACTATCAGTATTGAGAATGCTGTAATTATTCCCATCTCAAATAGCCAAGTAGAAGCCTAAATTAAAGTTCGCATCTCAGAAACATAAAAAGCAGGACGCTTAAAACTAGTGCTTCTTAAGCAGATATATATTGAGCATATGATCTACGGCTGTGAATATCAGCGAACATGGCATGTTACTGGTAGGTGGGATAGAAAATAATTACCTATCATTGTACACACTTTAAAACTATATTGAAGTGTTTTTATTATTAAAATAACAAAAAAATGGAGACTTTACTATGTCAGTAGAAATGTTATATGAAAAGGATGTTGCAACAAATTATTTGCAAGGTAAAAAGGTTGCATTCATTGGTTATGGTGCTCAGGGACATGCACAGGCTAACAACCTGCGTGATTCGGGTGTAGATGTGATCGTTGGCGTTCGACCGGGAAAATCATTTGATAAGGCAAAGAAGGACGGATTTGAAGTCTATTCTGTTGCAGAAGCAGCTAAAAAAGCAGATTGGGTACAAATGCTAACTCCTGATGAAGTAATGTCAGATGTATATAAAGAAGAAGTTGCCGCCAACTTGCAAGCCGGTAATGTTCTTGGCTTTTCCCATGGATTCAATGTTTATTATAAAGAGATCGTCGCACCAAAAAATGTTGATGTGGTAATGATGGCGCCTAAAGGGCCGGGCAATCTATGCCGTCGTACTTATATGGAAGGTTCGGGCGTTCCAGCTCTTTATGCAACTTATCAAGATGCATCCAGTCATGCAGAAGATCTTTCTAAAGAGTTTGCTAAAGCAAACGGCGCAGCACGCGTAGGGCTTTTGAAAACAACCTTTAAAGAAGAAACTGACGAAGATTTGTTTGGCGAACAAAATGTCTTAATGGGTGGGATTACTGCCTTAATCGAAACAGGCTTTGAAGTCTTAACCGAAGCTGGTTATTCACCAGAGTTGGCATTTTTTGAAGTCGATCATGAAATGAAGCTGATCTGTGATTTGATCTATGAGGGCGGTTTTTCAAAAATGTACAAGGACTGCTCGAACACATCCGAATATGGTTCATATACAAGAGGACCGCGTGTCGTTAATACTGAATCAAAAGAAGCAATGAAACACAATCTTAGAGAGATTCAAGATGGAACATTTGCCAAAGAATTCATGGATGAATATCGTAGTGGTTTTAAAAAACTCTACAGTTACCGGAAAGAAATGGAAAATTCAAAATTACAAGAAGTTGGTGATGAGCTGCGGACAAAGATGCCCTTTGTTGCCCAAGCCGACAAATATAGCAATTAATTTTGAGAGGCAAATGACAGAAAAAGGCGAAAATTAGAGCTCTAACCAGTAACTTAAGTGGTGGTGCGCTTTTCGCTTTACATAATAAAATATTTTAAGGGGGACGGCTCGATAATGGATGCGATGGCAGAAAAAGAATTGCTGAAAAAAGAAGATATCGAAGAAGCATATAAGGTGTTACGCCCGATTATTAAACGGACGCCTCTCCAATATGACGCATACTTATCTCAAAAACATCATTGCAATGTTTATTTAAAAAGAGAGGATCTGCAAGTAGTACGTTCCTTTAAGATTCGCGGTGCATATTATGCAATCTCCAAGACGGCAAAAACAGTTCGCCAGAAGGGAATAGTTTGTGCAAGTGCCGGTAATCATGCCCAGGGTGTAGCATGGACCTGCCATAAAATGAAGATTCCGGCCGTGATTTTCATGCCGACAACAACGCCACATCAAAAAGTGGATCAGGTTAATTTTTTTGGTGGAAACGAAGTAACGATCAAGCTCACAGGTGATACTTTTGATAGTGCGGCTCAATCTGCTAAGGATTTTTGTCAAAGAAATAAGTTGACCTTTATTGCACCTTTCGATAATAAATACACAATCGCTGGTCAGGGAACGATCGCTTGCGAGATATTTGCCGATGCCTTATCACATAACATTACGGTGGATTATTTGTTTTCAGCAGTTGGAGGCGGAGGCCTGATTAGTGGCCTCGCTGCATATTCGAAAGATGTTAGTCCTAAAACGAAAATTGTAGGAGTTGAACCTGCAGGTGCTGCCTCAATGACTGCTGCCCTCAATCTTGGGCATCCGGTCACACTTGATAATATAGATAAGTTTGTCGATGGTGCAGCCGTCAAAACAGTCGGTAAGCTGACTTATAGAAACACGAAAAAATATGTAGACCAAATGATTAGTGTTGCTGAAGGGCATGTTTGCACAACTCTGTTGGAACTTTACAGTAAAGAAGCAATTGTTGCTGAACCTGCTGGTGCACTCAGCGTCGCAGCCCTGGATGATCAGCATATAGATATAGCTGGTAAAACAATTGTTTGCGTAATTAGTGGTGGCAATAACGATATCGGAAGGATGCAGGAAATCAAGGAACGATCACTTATTTATGAAGGCTATCAACGTTACTTCATTGTGAATTTTCCGCAACGTCCTGGTGCACTCCGCGAATTCGTCAATAAAATTTTAAATAAGGACGATGATATCAGCAAGTTTGAATACACAAAAAAGGCCAATCTAGGTAAAGGTCCTGTTCTGATTGGAATTAACCTTGGAAAACGGAAAAATATTGGACCCTTGCAGGAAAGATTACGGAAATTTGATCCATATTATATTGATCTAAAAGATAATCAGACCTTGTATGAAATGATGATTTAATCGTTCAAGCTAGAAAATTATGCTGTTATGTCATTTTAAATGAAAGGAGTTCAATATAATGAATATCTTGTCTTTCCAAAATGTCTTTTTGATAAAAGAAGACAGACAAATCTTGAACGATATCAGTTGGACCGTTAAAGAAAAAGAAAATTGGGCGATTCTAGGCTTAAATGGTGCTGGAAAAACAACATTGCTAAAGATGATTTATGGTGACATTTGGCCCACAAAAGGAAAACTAGAAGTACTTGGAAAAATTTTTGGGCATACAAACATTCCTGTTTTGAAGCGGAGAATTGGCTGGGTAAGTATCGCTCTGCAGGATCAGTTCCACTCAAGTGATTTGGTAGAAGAAATCGTTCTTTCAGGTAAGTTCGCGAGCATTGGATTGTATGAAAGTTATTCTGAAGATGAGGTGCAGGAAGCCAAGGCTGAAATTACAAGATTAGGTGGAACTAAATTAATTGGTAAACCATATTGTATATTATCTCAAGGAGAGCGCCAACTCGTTTTAATAGCGCGTGCACTGATGGCCAAACCGGAACTATTGATTTTAGATGAGCCTTGTAATGGCTTGGACCTTTTTGCAAGAGAAGTACTGCTTGAAAAGATCTCAAAAATCGCCCATTCTCCTAGCAGACCGTCTTTACTGTTTGTTTCTCACTATACCGAAGAGCTGCTTCCATGTTTTGGCAACGTATTGCTTTTAAAGGGTGGAAGCATCTATGCCAGTGGTAGAAGAGAAAAAATTTTAAGTGAGAAGATTCTAACCAGTTTTTATGAAAAACCTATCAAAATGATCATAAACAATAAAAAGCGAATCCTGATATACCCCCGGAATAAAATATAAAAAATAGAGATGGAGATAAAAATTTAAATGAACAAAACGATTGCAACTGATAGAGCACCACAAGCACTAGGCCCATATTCACAAGGAGTGAAAAGTGGAAAGACACTCTATTGCTCAGGCCAAATAGGAATAGATCCCAAAAAAGGAACTTTAGTCAGTTCAGATGTTGAACCACAGGCAAAACAAGCATTGGAAAATGTGAAAGCGATTGTCACTGCCGCCGGCTTAGATGTGGCTGATATTGTAAAGGTTACTGTCTTCATGGTAAACATTAATGACTTTGGGAAAATCAACGAAATATATGCAGCTTTTTTTGAAGGTGCATCACTATTACCTGCACGTTCAGCCGTTGGAGTACAAGCTCTTCCTGCTTCGGCTACAGTAGAAATTGAAGCTCTCGCGGTCCAACACTGAGGCTGAACTATAAAAAACGTATTATTGCCTTAACGAAAGCTGAAATATAAAAAAGCAGATTGCAAACTATTCTGTGAACAGAAACATTAATTATCAGAAACATCTCAAGGTTTCCAAAGGAAAAACTTTGAGATGTTTCTTTGTATGGCTGCTTAAGAGGCATTTATTATATGAAATTAGATCAAAATTTCATTGCGTTCAATTGCTTCTTAATATGGCGTAATGTTTTTGAGATAATATTTTTTCAGCCTGAACACGATCTTTTTTATATGTGAAAGTAAGTTGCAAGATTCCATCTATATCCTCTCTAATTTCCAAAATATGAATATTTACAAGATTTATATTATTAACGGCAAGTATTTGTGCAATATCTGCAATTGTGCCAACTTGATCGGAAATATTGATGAAAAGATCAAAGAAATCAGGCAGTTGGCCAACTTTTTTGAGTCCGATTTTATCGCGACTATTTTTTGCAGACTCAAAGAAAGAAAAAATTTGAGCATGGTCATTATTTTCAATAGCTCGTTTAATATTATTCAATTCAACGATATATTGTTGAATTTGTTGAACAATAATTTTTGAGTTGGATTCCAGGATTGAACTCCACATGGTTGGATCTGATGAGGCAATTCGAGTTATTGATTTAAAGCCTCCAGCAGCCATACGCATTCCCAATGGAGAATCCGCAAAAAACTTTTGTGTCTGATTAACAAGTGCAGAAGCGATAATATGTGGCAAATGACTAATTTGTCCAACCAGTTGATCGTGTTCCTTGGCAGATATCAACAACCATTTTGGTTTGCTTCCTTGAAGAAGATTTTGAAGTTTTAGACATTCAGCGTTGGTAGCTTTTGTTTTCACGAGAAAATAAAAAGCATTTTCAAAAAGATCACTTCGCCCAGCCACTATACCTGTTTTGTGCGAACCAGCCATAGGGTGTCCACCAATAAAAACTACTCCTCTTTTTTGTAAAGCACTCGCGGCCTTTAAAACTTCTTGCTTGCTGCTACCGACATCAGTAATAATCACATTTTTCTTTAATGGCATGTCGGCTAGTCGATGAAGATCTCTAATGATCGTAGTAACTGGCGTGGTTAAAATGATGAAATCAGCAATTTCCGTTCCATTCAAATCTATGTTTGCTTGGTTTATTAATTTATGATTAAGCGCATATGAACAAGTTCTTTTTTCTGTGTCGCTTCCAATAATTTTAAAATCCGGATACTGTTCGCGGATCGCCCTGATTAAAGAACTTCCTATTAGACCAAGGCCTTTGATAAATATGGTTGTCACTTTTAAATTACACTCCTTCCTTTTAGATTAATAAGGTTAAATTAGTTAAAAAATTGAGAGAATTTTGATTTCGTTTAGAAGATGATTACAAGTTAAACGTTAAGTTGCAATTTCGGTTATCAATTTTCGCTGTGTTTGTTAATGTTAACGATGCACAAAATTATATCAGAACTTTAGATGATCATTGCTCTAATAAGTCATAAGCTATTGCTGACAAATCATGGCAAGACCCGAAGATTTGTCTCTAAGTTTAGTAGAAGAGTGCAAGAAAAGTTTAATAATTCCGGTAAGTTTTGTGCCTTGTTTGATCAAACGATTGTTGGAAAGTACGTAAAATTTTTCCTCTTTTATTTTATTGAAGATATTTTGTAAATATAGAATTATCGTTTTTTAAAGTAATTTAAAATATTTGTTAAAAAATTATCTATCTTTCAATTATTTAGCCTTTTCTTATAATACAATGTTAAACGTTAATCATGATTTAATACTTTGCATTTAGATCATGTTACAGAGAAGAGATATCTAATGGGAGAGATACTAAAATGCTTAATAAAGAGAAGCTTTTTTCAAGAAAAAGGATGTATAAGTCCGGGAAAAATTGGGTTGTCGCAAGTGCTTTATTTGCCACAACTTTATTTTTTTCCAGTCCAATCAATGCTAATGCTGCCGATCCAGTGACAAAACAGGATCCTGTAACTGTAGACAAAGATAACAATACACAGGCATCTTTGAATGCACAGGACCAAACAACTGTTGACAAAAGTAAAGATGATCAGACGAAAACGGCTGATACAAATACGACAAATGTTACCAATAATGTCCAAAACTCAAATTCAACAACCACCACAAATTCTGGTCAAGATCAAAATAAAGACAGTCAAACAACAAATAATGATAAAGACAATTCCAATCAAGATCCAGCGAATAATAGTGCAGTAATTACTGCTACCAACGTAGAAAATGATGATAGTTTCGTTAACATTACCGGCGGCACCTACAAATTACAAAATGGCGTTTGGGTTTATATCGATATCAATGGAAAAATGTTGACAGGTTTACATACGATCGATGGAGATCTTCAATATTTCGATCAGAAAACCGGGGCGCAAGCGAAGGGCATCTTTGAAACAGTTAGTGGGATAACTTATTATTTTGATAAAAATACTGGTAATTCTATCAATTATGCAGAAAACCAAGCAGGAAAAATAGAAGGCTTTGATGATAAAGGGCAGCCTTTGAAAAATGCTTTCGCCAGCGATAGCAATGGAACCACTTATTATTTCGATGCCAATGGCCAAACAGTTCCTTATGCATTGAGCATAAATAATCAGATTAAAGGTTTTGACAGTCAGGGGCAAGCTTTAAAAAATGGTTTTGCCAATGATATTTCTGGAAATACCTATTACTTTGGTGCTGAAGGGCAGGTTGTTGTTGGTCTGCAAAAAATCAATGGCCAAACTTATTACTTCGATCAGCAAGGACATCAACGAAAGAATTATGCGACATCAATTAGTGGACAATGGTATTATTTTGATTCAAATACCGGTGCTGGGAAAAATTCTTTACAATATCAATTTGAATTGGGTCTAACTTCTCAAAATGATTCATTTACTCCACATAATGCCGCAAAATCTTATGACGAAAATAGTTTTCAAAATGTAGATGACTATCTTACTGCTGAAACTTGGTATCGACCTGTAGATATTTTAAAAAACGGCACTACCTGGACATCCTCAACCAATGAGGATTTTCGTCCTCTTTTAATGACTTGGTGGCCGGATAAGCAAACTCAGGCTGATTATCTGAATTTTATGCAAAAACAGGGATTAATCAAAAACACTGACAAATTTTCTTCGAGTGATAGTCAACTTGTCTTGAATAAAGCAGCTGAAAATGTTCAAGTAGCAATTGAAGAAAAGATATCTCAACAAAAAGATACTGATTGGTTAAAATCTGTTCTTGCGGTTTTCGTTAAGCAGGAAGCTAATTGGAATAGTTCGACTGAAGACGTTAATTATAGTGGCCTTCAATTTCAGGGAGGATTTTTATCCTATCAGAATAGTGACTTAACCCCAAATGCGAACTCGGATTGGCGTCTATTGAATAGAGCACTTTTTGATAGAAATGGGGAAAACTCATATTCAGGTTCTGATTTTTTACTCGCAAATGACATTGATAATTCCAATCCGATTGTCCAGGCCGAGGAATTAAATTGGCTTTATTATTTAATGAATTTTGGTTCAATCACTACCAATGATTCAGATGCTAATTTTGATGGCATTCGTGTTGACGCAGTTGACAATATCGATACTGACTTGCTGCAAATTGCTGCCGATTATTTTAAAGAAGCATATGGTGTAGACAAAAATGATTATTTGGCCGATCAACATCTTTCTATATTAGAGGACTGGAGTGGGGCCGATGTCGATCCACTTAAAACAATGGGAAATCCACAATTAACAATGGACAATTCCCTGCACAATTCACTGATATCCGCCCTAACAGGAAAACCAGGATCTCGGTGGTCGCTTGATTCTTTAATTAGTAACGCATTAGTTAATCGTCAATCAGATTCGTCAGAAAGTGGTGAAAATCCTAATTATAGTTTTGTTCGTGCTCATGATAGCGAGGTACAAAGCATCATTGGCCAAATATTAACGGATAAAGTAGGCGCAAATTCCGGAAACGATTTCACCTGGGATCAATTGAGCCAAGCTTTGCAGTTTTATTATGCCGACCAGGCTTCGACAGAAAAAGAATATACACAATATAATGTTCCGAGCGCGTACTCACTGTTGCTAACAAATAAAGACACAGTTCCTCGGGTATATTATGGAGATCTTTTTACTGACGGTGGACAGTATATGGCGACTAAGTCAATATATTATGATGGCATCGATGCTTTATTAAAAGCAAGAACTAAATATGTTGCCGGCGGTCAGAGTATGTCTATGGATGGAAATGGAGTTTTAACAAGTGTACGTTTTGGCGACAGTGCAATGACATCTGCTGATCAAGGAACTTCTGAAACTCGTACCAAAGGTCTTGGTGTGATTGTTAGCAACGATCCTAATTTAAATATAAATTCAGGTACCGTCGTGTTACACATGGGTGCAGCCCATAAAAATCAAGCCTATCGAGCATTGATTCTCACCACTTCTAATGGAATTCAAACATATTTAAGTGATGACAATTCACCGGTTGTTTATACTAATGAAAACGGCGATTTAATTTTTACAAATCAGAATATAAATGGCCAGCAATATACCTTGATAAAGGGTTATGCCAACGCTCAGGTTTCTGGTTACTTGGCTGTTTGGGTACCAGTTGGCGCACCAGCCGATCAAAATTCAACGACCGTTGCTTCAAATGAGGAATCAGGCGATAACTCGGTTTTTCATTCAAATGCAGCGCTGGATTCAAACGTTATTTATGAGGGATTTTCTAATTTTCAGTCAATGCCCACAAATAAGGATGAATACACTAATGCAGTGATCGCTAAAAATGCTGATTTATTTAAGTCTTGGGGAATCACTAGTTTTGAAATAGCTCCCCAATATCGTTCTAGCGAAGATGGAACTTTTTTGGATTCAACAGTTAATAATGGATATGCATTTACCGATCGATATGATTTAGGTTTTAATACTCCAACGAAATATGGTACAACCAATGATTTAACAAGTGCTATTAAATCGTTACATGCCCAAGGGATTCAGGTCATAGCCGATTGGGTACCAGATCAAATTTATAACTTGCCAGGACAAGAAGCGGTAACTGCTACTCGTGTGGATCAAAACGGAGATCCAATGAGTGGCTCGCAATTCAAAGATTTATTATATGTTGCAAATACAATCGGAGGAGGGGATTACCAAGCTAAATATGGTGGTGCTTTCCTGTCAGAATTAGAAAGCAAGTATCCAAATCTGTTTACGCGCAAACAGGAATCAACCGGAACGACAATTGACCCAAGTACCAAAATTACGTCTTGGGAAGCGAAATATTTTAACGGTACAAACATCCTTGGGCGTGGTGCTTACTTTGTTTTAAAGGATTGGGGAAGCAATAAATATTTTAAAATTGGGCAAACCAGTGATGTTTTTTTGCCTTTGCAATTAATGAACAAAACTTCGCAAACGGGTTTCGTTTCTGATGAAAAAGGCATAAAGTATTATTCATTAAGTGGCTATCAAGCTAAAAATACTTTTATTGAAGACGGAAATGGTAATTGGTATTATTTTGACGAAAACGGTTATATGAAACAAGGTTCTCAAGATGGGATGAGTGCTTTAACGACAATTCCGATAAATGGCAGTACGCAGGACGCTACTTATTTAATTCTTCCGAATAGTGTTGAAATGAGAAACGGTTTTGCTCAGGATGTCGATGGTTATACTTATTATTTCGATGAAGTTGGTCAGATGGTTAAAGACAAATATGTCTTCGATGGAGCCGGCAATGTCTACCATCTCGGGACTGATGGAAAAATGTCAAGAGGCCTGAATACAATGGGCCAGAATTTACAATACTTTTCTGAAAATGGTGTTCAGTTAAAAAATGCGGATGCATACGATCAAGCAACCGGCCAATGGTATGCATTTGACGACGGAACCGGAAATGGGCACAAAATCAGTGGACGAGATAATGTTAATTATGTAACTTTCGATTCGACAATCAAATTCAATAATGCTTATGCTCAAATCATTGACTCGAACTCTAATTTGTACGACGCATATATTGTTCAAAGAGATAGAAATGACGGGATTTACCTAAACGGTCCTGCATTGTCATCTGATAAAACAATGAGCAGTGATGAACAAGGCCAGAAATTCAATGGCGACAAAGTTACTGTTTTACAGACATCAATCACTCAAAGAGCGAACGGATTAATTTATACCTATGTAAAGGTCTATGACCAAAAAACTAAAGAAAATTTTTGGATTGACGTAAGGGCATTAAACACAAAAGATGGATCAAGTTCACAACAGTATGCCACCATGTACAATCGCGATTTAAATTCTTATCAAGCAATTATCAAACAAAATAACAGAAAAGACGGTATTTATAATAACGGGCCAGCTTTAACGAACCCACTTACTTTGTTGTCGGACGGAAAAGTCGATAATTTTAACGGAGACATAGTCACAGTTTTGGAAACGATAACCACAAAAAGGGGGTCAACCGAATATACTTATACAAAAGTTCAGGATGGTTCTAAAACATTTTGGGTGGACAAAAGAGCTATAGATCCTCTTGCACAAGTTATTAATGTCGAGAACGCTAGCAATCAATACGCAATTATTGACGGCAATACAAGAAATGATGGTATATATCTAAATGGTCCGGCCTTGACCAACAGCCAGACAATTAAAGCTGATAATATGTCGTCAAGCGCTTTGTATAAAGGAAATGTGGTCCAAGTATTAGAAATTGATACAACGGAAAGATCAAATGGAAACAAGTATCAATATGCTAAGGTCCAAGACGGAACTGCAATTTATTGGATCGATGTTAGAAGTTTGGATATCGAAAAATATGCAAACTTCAATTATCAAAATGTGTCTTCATATCAGGCTTTCGTTGATCAAACAAGTCGAACTGACGGAATTTATTTAAATGGTCCAGCTTTGACTTCGACAGATACATTAAAAGCCGATGGACAAGCAGCGAATTATCAGAGCGATATAGTAACAGTCGATAAAATTGCTGTTACTAAAAGAGCTAATGGAAAAACTTATACTTACGTTTACGTCCATGATGGTAGCCATAATTATTGGATAGACGAAAGAGCAATTCATCGTTTGGACCAAATTATAAGTACTCAGTCGATGACCACAAATGGCAACCAATATGCGATTATAGACGGAACAACTCGTGATGATGGGATTTACCTAAATGGTCCTGCCATGACTAGTATTATGACTTGGAATGCAGATTATAAAAATTCCAAATATAATAATCACATTGTCCAAATTTTACAAATCACCAAAACCCAACGCCCAAACGGCAATACTTACAGTTACGCTCAAGTCCAGGACGGGGATATAACTTATTGGCTCGATGTTCGTTCGTTAGTTTATTCGACTATTTCTTCTCACGATTGGAATGGCTATACGGCTACGATTAACGAAACAAACAGAAAAGATGGAATTTATCTGAATGGTCCGGCATATACAAGCAAAAATACTTTCTATTCGGATGACCAAGCTAATAAATATAATGGACATACGGTCACTGTTTTGCAAACTGCCGTAACACAACGCTCAAACGGTATTAGTTACAAGTATGCCGAAGTTCAGGATGGTTCAAAAACATACTGGATTGATGTGAGAGCTTTAAAAAAACAGTATTAATAAGAACATTTAATAATTAATAAAATAAAATCCCAATAGTGTTTAAACTTTTTATATACTATTGGGATTTTTTGTTTTATCTAAAAACTTTATGAATCAATTTTAAAAAAGGTTATAAATAAAATTAGAAGCTTCCTAATTTTATAATTAGTTAAATTTTAATAACTTTGAATAATATATATTATGTTAACTAAAATTAAAAAAATTATTTGTCTGTGATGTTACATTTTAAATTCAATTAAATTTTACTTTGAACGGTAAATTAACAGAAATATTATTTTTTGGTGTTCTGTTCTTGCGAATTTTTGAAGATTTCATAGATAAATAAAAATAGAACCTAAGTTCTAAAAAAACGAAAAGTAGATTCTATTTCATGATTAAAGGTCTTGACGGGTATTTGATAAGTAATTTAACGTATTTTCTTGCTACCAAGGTCTTTTAATGATAAATCAAAGGAATTACTTTGATTGTGACTTCCATCAATGCATTTTAAAAATAATTTGTGATTGCTAAGCATGAGAGTGCTGATGCAAATTAATTTTTATTGCATGCTTAAAAATTGCAGATTATTTATCGCAGAAAATTGTATATCAAGTATTTACTTTTTTGAGGGTGAGCAACGATAGTCAGGTGATATTGCTGGAGGGCCTTGGAATCGAGATAGGTAAATATTTTAATTGTATTATTCCCTGCTTTCATTTGTTTTGTCGCTTGGCCATTAATTCGGAGATAGTCTACATCAAATTGATTAGGTTGTATATTTTTGTTTTCATACAAATACCAATTATTAATGGATAACTCGCTTGCTTTTTTAGCATATATATTTACGGTTGCATAATATTTTGTCTCTTTGTGCGTTTGAACCACTTTAGTTACAGTTAAATTGTCGTTTAGCTCAATTTTTTGTGATGCTGATTGGACATTTTTTTCAGTGATTCGAAAATCTTTATATTTTTGATTAACAGCTAGCTTATTTCTAATCATCAAGCAAATAGCGCCTATCAAAACCAAGGTAATAATAATTTTTAAAAATGATTTTCTTTTCATGGAACTATCTCTCCGATAATGTTCCCTTCACTGCTATACTTAAATATTTTATCCGAAACTAGTTTTAAAAATTCGGCATCATGACTGGAAATCAAAATAGTTTTTCCTTGGCTTTTTAAATCACGAATTAAACTCACTAGAAAATGCTGCCCGTTTTCATCCAATGCGTTAGTCGGTTCATCGAAAATTAATATATTATCATCTCTTAACAATGCAGCAGCTATTAAGAGACGTTGCTTCATGCCTAACGAATATTCTCTTACCTGACGGTCATCAATTGGATCCAGGCCAACATAAGACAGTATACCTGGGACAACACTGGTTTGTATTTTCGATAATATCGATAGCAGTTTTAAATTTTCACTTCCACTTTTATCTGCTAGTAATCCGTATTCTTGAATAGCAAAACCAATTCCGGGAGCAAATAAAGTGTCTTGGCGCAGCACTTTGCCGTTAACAATGACTTGTCCCCGGGTTGCTTTCACAAAACCAAGAATTAGTTTAAAGGTCAATGTCTTTCCGGCACCATTAGGACCGCTAAAGCCATATATTTGATTGGCATTCAATTCTAAATTAAGTCCGTGAATAACAGTACGATTTCGAAATTTTTTACTTACGTTTTTTAATTCAATTATAGGTGATGTCATATTATTATTTCCTAACTTGTAAAATCGATGTGATATAAAAACTTGATTAATCCGGTAATTCCGATAATGAGTAAACCGAGTGGTGCTATGTCTGACAAATCAATTAGATAAGGACTTCGACAAAACATTAAATGAGATATTATTGGAAAATTATTAATTGATATAGCAGCCACAAATATACCGAGAAAAAATATTTGTGTTATTGCAGGAGTCAAAAATATTTCTAATAAAGCGTATGTACAAGCAACGATGGACGAATATATAAAAAACGAGATCATAAACTGACAAGCAGATGATTTTCCAGATAAAACAATTGCCAGCAAGCATAAGAAAAGTTCAGTAGCAATTATTAACTCAATCAATGTTAGCAAGTAGCACTTTAAAGAAACTGTATTAACTGATAAGTAGTTTTTTTTGACTAGTTGACTAATACTTTCCCCAATTATTAGCAATGGCGCAAAGACTAAAAACAACCACGTGCTTGGAAAAGTAAATGTTCCGGAAACTTGATGGACGCCGTTAAATATCGTTTTAAATTCATTTCCGCGTAAGCGATTTATGAAAATCACAATTCCGAAAATCAGACTTATTATATAAAAACGATATTTGATTTTTCCCCAATATAATAAAGCGTTCCGATATAGTAAATAATTATGTTTATTCATATATTTTTCCTTTTTTGAAGAAATGAATCCGATAAAAAGAACAATACATATATGTAACAACTATACAAAGACAAATAAATGAGCAAATTCATTCCATATTCTGTCGAGGGAAAAGTCAATCCTCGAGATATGAAAAAAGACCAAGAACAGGTGTTAAACGTGAAATAGTCTGCATATAGTAAAACGCCCCAAAAGATTAGAGAAGAAACTTTATTGAATAAAACGCTTAATAATGCCAGTATTCCCAAATACACTATTAATCCAAAACAATGAAGTATGAACAAATAAAAAGCTAAAAACAGATTTTGAACGTCCCATATAATAGGAGATAAATGAATTGGTAACAATGAATATGCTATTGTTCCTAGAAATGTTCCAAGACAAAAGATTTTTAACATTTTTAGGACGTTAAAAAGTAAAAAGATCGGAAATTTTTTTTGTCGCGATATTAGATACAACTCCTGATGCGTTGGTGTTTTGAATATTAAAAGCCAAGAAACTGATAAAATCGGAATACCAAAATATAATTGATTATGCGGACTTTGCAAAACAAATATTAGCCTATGTAGAATTCCAACTTTTTCAGTTGTATTTGTATCCATTTGGTACAACCAGGTACTAACGATACAAGCCCAAATAATTAATACACAATAAGATATTAATTGCTGTTTTTTTGTTTGATGTTCCTTGAGATATTTATACATGAATACGCTTATTAACCCCTACTGTGTGAACAACGATTAGAAGCAGCAAGACTGTGGCAATCACAAATATTGTTGGCACTATTCCTGGCAAATATACCGGACTACTCCCAATAGCAATTAGAACCGGTGAAGGCAAAGATATATGTGGAAATGCAGCAGATAAAACATTCAATATCATCGTTAACACAAAACCAGTTGCTAATGATACAAATCGATTATTAATACAGCTGGCTAATGTACTGGAAAATAAGGCATATAAACCACCCAATACCGCGGAAAACAGTAGATAAAAAATAACAAGTTTAAAAGGTTGAGTATAGTAGTAATTCGCAAAGAAAGTAGTCTGGCCAAGCAACGGATGATTAGCATTTAAGACAAAATTTGCTTTTAGATTCGGTGTGAAACACCAAAATATAAAGTAATCCAGCGCTAACGGAATTAAAATTGTGATTGCTCCGCTTAAAAACGAAATAATCTGAATTGTTCCAATATATTTTATATAATTCATGCGGTTAATTATTTGCCATAAAAAACCGCTTTGAAGATCATCGATCATTAATTGAGCTGCAGATAGGCTACTTAGTAATGGGATGCTGAGATAAAACAAAATAGTCCAGCCATTCACATTAAAAGATATCCATTCAGTATATGGCGTGAACCAAAATTGGTCTCCATCAATAAGATGCATTAATGGTTGCAAAGTTAATACAGCATGTAATATTACGATAGAAATGCCTATGGCAAGCCCTATAAAGTAGCGATAATTTTTTAAGCGCAATAAGTAAAACGACATGTTTTTATTAATCTCACTGGTCATATTATTAAAATCCTAACTGTTTTATTTTTTTGAATTTAGCGATCTGCTGACCAGTTTCCCCAAGCATCACCATTGTTATAAGACCAGGCATGAATAAAGGCATTGTTACCTTTGCCATACCACTCAACTAATTTATTATATATTCCATACGTATGGTTACTATATACGGTATATGTATGTCCTTCAGATACATCAACATTACCTGTTTTCCCTGCTTTATATGAATGTCCCCAAGCGTTAGCATAATACGAGGGAACTGATACAGTAGTGGATTGCAAATTATATGCAGACTTAGTCCATTTTTGTTGATTATTACTCCAGTCAGTAGGGTCATTCCATCTAAATTGAAAATGTATTCTAGAAGTTGTAGCACTAGCTTGATGTCCTTCTCCAAAATTGCCATAAACACTAGCGGCGGTTAATGCAGTTATCATTACAGACAATACAATTGCTTTCTTATTCATAATATCTCCCTTAGTTATTTGTTATACGTTTAACATTAACATAAATAATTGTGTATTTTTGCACAAAAAGCACCAATTTATCATTTGATAAAACAAAATCCCAATAGTGTCTAAAAATAGAGTTTAAACACTATTGGGATATATATTACTGGGTGTTTCTATTAATATTCCTTTTTTAAGCTTCTTATACAATTCAATAAGTGGCGCAGTATGATAGCTAGAGTAAAAGAACTAGACTTGTTTATTTAAAGATTTCAAATCAATTGGATCTAAACCATTTTCACGAATGAATTCTGATAGTTCATCGATTGTTAGCAATGGTAGTTGATATTCAACCGACATTTGCGATAAATAATCTCTTCGTGCCATATGTCCGTCAGGTCGTAAAACTTCGACAATTGTTCCAACTGCCGTGACTCCGGACAATTTAGCCAAATCGACTGCTGCTTCGGTATGCCCATTGCGTTCCAAAACGCCACCATCTTTAGCTATCAAAGGAAACATATGTCCAGGATGGACAAAATCTTCGGCTTTACAATCCGGATCGCTTAATTTCTTAATTGTGGCTGCACGGTCATAAGCGGAAACACCAGTTGTAATTCCGCCTACTTCGTGTGTACCATCAAGTGAAATAGTAAAAGCTGTTTTATTGGTCTCTGTATTTTTTTCAACCATCGGATTCAGTCCTAAACGCTTAGCAAGTGCTGAAGTTATTGGCGCGCATACCAGCCCTCTGGCCTTGGTCACCATGAAATTCATATTTTCGGGAGTCATTTTAGCCCCTAGTCCCAATAGATCTCCTTCGTTTTCACGGTCACTATTATCAACAACGATAATTAATTTTCCTTTTTTCAACGCTTCAACTGCTTTTACTACTGATGATGAATTCATATTCTTATATCTCCTTTGCAACTAAAATGTAAAGTAAATATTATCACAAGATATAAAAACATACCCAATAATTAATACAATTACAAAAAAATATCTTTAATTTTAATTCTTTTAGATAGTTCGTTTTTGATGATTTTATTATTAAAGGGGTTGGTGGTTTTTAATTAATTAGTAAGCAGTCCAAGCACCATTGACAGGCAAAATGGCTCCGTTCACATAAGCTGCCTCGTCGGAAACCAAAAACAAAGCTGCATTGGCGATATCTTCGGCTGATCCGGGCTCGGACATTGTTGCCATCCCAGTTTGTTGACGTTGCATACCGAATTTATCAATATTTGTCATACTTGAAGAAATATTGGTATTAATTCCTCCAGGTGCAATCGCGTTACAACGAATACCTTCCTTTTCGTACATATAAGCTGTATTTTTAGTTAATCCGACTACGGCGTGTTTCGATGCCGTATAAGCTGCGCCAGCTCGAGCTCCATGAGTACCACCAACTGAAGCGATGTTCAAAATAACTCCGTATTTTTTTGGTAAAAAAAGCTTAACTGCGGCTCGACTTGCACGCACAACGCTAACCGTATTTACTGCAAAAACACGTTCCCATTCCGAATCTGTAACATTGGCAACCGGTTCCATACTGTCCATAATTCCAGCATTATTTACTAGAATATCCAAACCGTGAAAACTGTTTTGAGCACTGTCGAATAAATTATCAATATCGGCCTGATTTGCGACATTGGCTTTGACTGCGACGGCTTTCCCACCTGCTTGATTAATTTTTTCTACAACTAACTTAACACCATCTTCATTTAGATCACCGGCAATTATTTTTGCTCCTTCACGAGCAAACAATTCAGCGATTGCCTTCCCCATACCAGAAGCAGCACCGGTAATAATTGCAATTTTATTTTTTAATTTCTCACTCATTATTAAGCTCCTTTTTAAAAAATACTTTGAATCTAAGGTCACTCTATCACTTTTTATGATTTCATGTAACCGCTTTCAACTTTGGCCGAAATTACGTAATTATCTTCATTCTTTTTTGCAATAAAGGATTTGATTTTTATTGTGTGAGCGCTTACGATTTTAATATACACATTTAGGATCGAGGCAGCTTCATGATTAGTAAAATTTTCTTCCAGGATATAATTAATAGAAAAGATTGGGAGAACCCCGTTATAACTAATTGGCATCGTTTGCCAATCCATACTGAAATGAATTACTCCGGAAGTCTTAATGAGGATAGCCAAAAAACAATTAAGTACCTCAATGGAAATTGGAATTTTAGTTATTTTTCCAAGGTTACCGATGTTCCCGAAAATTGGATAGATCGAGATTTAGCAAAAGCCGACACGATGCCAGTGCCATCAAATTGGCAGTTACATGGCTATGACCAGCCAATTTATTCGAATGTTGCCTATCCTTTTCCAGTTGATCCACCTCATTCACCCGAGGAAAATCCAACCGCTTGTTACAGTCGTATTTTCCAACTAAATGATGAGTGGCTTCGGTCGGGCCAAAATCACGTAATTTTTAATGGCGTAGGTTCAGCTTTTCACCTATGGCTGAATGGCCAATGGATCGGTTACTCAGAAGATAGCCGTTTACCAGCCGAATTTGATTTAACAAAATATTTGAAATCTGGAGAAAATCGAATTGCAGTTATGGTCCTCCGCTGGAGCAAGGGCAGTTACTTTGAAGATCAGGATATGTGGCGGATGTCGGGAATTTTTCGCGACGTTGAAATTAAGCACCTGCCGATAACGTATTTGCAGGATTACCAGCTTCAAACCGATTTAGATGACGATTTTGATCAAGCAAAGATTATAATCAAGGCACAAGTTGCTGGTGTAAATTTTTCACAGAGTAAATTACGAACTCGACTGTATTTTGCCAATAAAAAAGTTGCCGAACAGACCAGCAGATTGTCGACAAAAACAATTGATGAACGCGGAACTTTGGACAATCAATTTATTGCTGAATTAAATTTAAAAGATCCTTATTTATGGTCAGCCGAAATTCCCCATCTTTATAAGTTGATAATTGAATTGCTTGCAGACGACAATAATACACTGCAAGTTGAAAAAGTAAATATTGGTGTTCGAAAAGTTGAGATTAAAAATGGCCTCTTAAAGCTAAATGGCAAAGCCTTGTTGATTCGAGGAACTAATAAACACGAATTTGATTCCAAAAAAGGTTATGCAGTTGATGAAGAAACCATGCTTCATGATATTAAGTTAATGAAACAAAATAACTTCAATGCTGTAAGATGCTCGCACTATCCTAATAATCGTCGATGGTATGAACTTTGTGACCAGTACGGTCTTTATGTTGTCGATGAAGCAAATATCGAGACTCATGGAATGACACCAATGAACCGTTTGACAAATGATCCGGTGTATTTGCCTTTGATGTCGGAACGCGTGACGAGAATGGTTACGCGCGACCGTAATCATCCATCAATTATAATTTGGTCTTTAGGTAATGAATCCGGATATGGCCACAATCATGCCGCTTTATATAACTGGATCAAACAAACCGATCCGAGCCGGCCGGTTCAATATGAAGGAGGCGGTGCTGATACAGCAGTTACCGATATTGTTGTTCCAATGTATGCCCGTGTTGAACAAGATCAAATCGAATCAGTTAATTCGAAATGGTCTTTAAAAAAATGGATTGGCCTCCCTGGAGAGACGCGGCCGTTGATTCTCTGCGAATATGCGCATGATATGGGCAACAGCTTGGGCGGCTTTGGTAGATATTGGCAAGCCTTTCATAAGTATCCACGATTGCAGGGAGGCTTTATTTGGGATTGGGTCGATCAGGGACTTTTGAAGAAAGATGCAAACGGTAATAACTTTTATGCCTACGGTGGCGACTTTGAAGATCAACCAAATGATCGTCAATTCTGTTTGGATGGCCTGCTTTTTCCGGATCGAACACCAAAACCAGCAATACATGAAGTCAAATATTGGCAACAATATTATTTGTTTAATTTGCAGCGAAACCCACTCGGTCAGGCTGACACTTTCAGTGTTACCAATGACTATTCTTTTAAAAAAAGCAGTAATGAACGATTACATTATCAGATTAAAAGTGAAAAAGAAGTCATTCTTGATAAAAATATTGACTTAATGCTTGATCCTGGCGAATCGTTATTAATAAAATTACCAAAAATTTTGTCTTCAAATAACATCTTGCTTAATATGGATATCTCTCTGATAGAGGCAAACTCTTGGGCGCCAAGCGGTTTTAAAATTGCTAGTGAACAATATGTTTTAGCAAAAATGCTTAAATTACCCGCTAAAGCTGTAGTAACAGCGAAAAATCAGATTCGTTTAACTGAAAATGACGATATCAACACTTTTGAAATCAAATTAGACGATCAAAAGTGGCAATTTGATAAAAGTTCTGGTTTATTAGTGAGTTGGTCCAAATCAGGCAATGAGAATCTATTGGACGCGTTACGCGATCAATTTACACGTGCACCGCTTGATAATGACATTGGTATTAGCGAAGTCGACCATATCGATCCCAATGCATGGTATGAACGTTGGAAATCCGCCGGAATGTATAATTTAAAAACCAGTCTTGTTTCAATTAATGCCGAACAACTCGAACGAGCTGTTCTTATTCGAACAGAACACAGTTATTCCAATCGTTTCCAGATTCTTTTCAAGAGTTCGAAAATTTATCGAATTGATGCTAATGGGACGATGACTGTTACAGTCGATGTTTCGCTGGCTCAAGGAATTCCGTTCCCTGCAAGAATTGGTTTAACTTGTCACTTAGCTGACCAAATAACTGATGTTTCATACACGGGACTGGGTCCATTTGAAAATTATCCCGATCGTCAATCAGCGGCTCAATACGGCCATTGGCAAATGGAATTGGATGATCTTTACACGCCTTATATATTTCCAAGCGAAAATGGGTCGCGTGGTCAAGTTAACCAATTGGAATTTGGCAAGCAAAAAATTTCAGCATATGAGGAACAAAACTTTTCTTTCAATTTGAGTCGTTTTAGTCAGCAACAATTAGCCAATGTTTCACATCGAAATCTTTTACAAGCAGAAAACGGTATCTGGCTGTCGATTGATGGTTATCGTATGGGCGTTGGCGGAGATGATTCCTGGAGCCCGAGCGTTGCTCCAGAATATTTGCTTTCGGATAGCCATTACCATTATGCTTTCCAATGGCATAGATAAAGATATCCAAGGAAACAATACTAATGACTTTCGAACAACTTCTTTACGCTGCAGAACTGGCTAATCACCAGACTCTCCAAGAAACTGCCGACCTACTACACATTAGTAAATCCGGTCTTAGCCAATCAATCTCACAATTAGAAAACGAACTGGGGGTCAAACTATTTAAGCGTACTCGCTATGGTTCCAAACTCACGATTCAAGGGAAAGAATTACTGCCGTCGATTAAGCAAATGCTGTCACAGGGCGTCTCTTTAACTAAAAAAGCTCGTAACCTTGGGAAGTCGGGACAGATTGAAACAGTACGCGTTGCTTACGCTAATACAATGCTAAAACCATTCCTCAACGAGTATTTGACGATGTATCAAGATGTGCCGACGAAATTTAATATGGAAATTTCTCAAGAAACTGCAACTCAGATTATTAGCGGAATTCGTAGTCATCGAATAAATCTAGGTTTTATAGCTATTAATGATTCAAATAAAGAAGAAATTCATGATCTGGATTTTCAACCGGTTCATACTGGGCACCTAATGCTTTTTGTTTCCCCTGATAATCCACTTGTTAAAAAACAAAAAATTACTATTGAAGATCTTCAAAAACAACGGTTCGCTCTTTTTAACGATCCTTATAATGATCGTATTTTTGAACACCTGCAATATCTTTGTGGTCCACTCAAGACAGTAATCAAAACTGACGACGGTTGGGCGATGTATACGACAATCAAACAAACGAATGCCGTTGCGCTTGTCCGCGACTGGCAAACGAGTTACTCATCTTATGAGCCCCTGCAAAAACTTCCGAGCTTGAGTATTGACAATCTAATAGACGACCGATTCTATCTTGGCTGGCTTACAAATCCCAAGTATAGCTCCAGTTTTTATACACAGGAATTCATTAAGCACGTTGATGCGCAAATTAAAGATTGCTAACAAAAAAATGCCGGTGATTTTTTTAAAACATCAGCATTCTTGTCTATTTTTTAAAATTATCGAGATTATATGAAGCGCCTGTTCCGTTTTTGATTACCGACTCATCAAGAGAACCTTCCTGATGAAGACTATAAATCGATTCTCGTCCCGGCAAATGTGGTTCCATCTTTGAATCAGAGAATATGTTAATTAAGCCAGGTGTCAGGTGCGATTTTTTAATTTGTTCGGGAGAAATTTTTTGGATAATCTCATTTCCGTGGTCCTCTTGAATCTTCAGGCCGAATTGCGGGTCAATCAGTGTGGCGCGCCCAACAGCAACTAAATCGGTATATCGCATTGCATCTTTCGCATCAGATTCGTTCATGACATTACCAACGATAATTTCTTTGGCAATGTACCCGATAGCAGTTTGAAATAACTCTGCAAAGGTTTTATCCGAGTCAATTGGTTTCGAATTATATTCTGGCATTGACAGATGAATGTAATCAAAATCAAATTCGCTCATTAAAGTTTTAATTAATTGCGTCGATTCGTGCCAAGTATAACCAACCGTATCATGAATTTCTTCCGGTGATATTCTATAGCCAATAATAAAATCCTTCGGTGCATATTTTTTTGCGATTTTGAAAACTTCGTCCGTAACTGCTTTGGCGAAATTCATTCGTTTTTCTGAGGAGCCACCCCAAAAATCATTTCGTTTATTGGACCATTTAGAGAAGAATTGTTGAATAAGATAATGATTGGCACCATGAATTTCAACACCATCAAAACCACAATCGATTGCCCTTTTTGTTGCAGCGCCAAAATCTTCAATAATTTTTCTGATTTGTGTATCGCTCAATTCATGCACACTATAGTTAAGGAAGCTGAAATCCATTGCACTCGGAGCATAAACTGCCTTGCCCAGTTGGGCCAGATAATTAGCTTCCCGACCAGTATGAACTAATTGCAATAAAGCTTTATTTCCATTTTTTTTGATTGCAGTTGCTAACTTGGCCATGCCAGGTTTGAATTTATCATCAAAAATTGTTAATTGTTCGCGATCCCTGGCCCAAGAACGTGATGGTCCGCCATTTTCACTTACAGTAGTATATTCAACGATTACCATTCCGGCAGATTGAGAACGTGCCGCATAGTAATCAACCGTGTCTTGCGTAACGTAGCCGTCATTCCCACTGTTTGTCAGCATTGGTGGTTGCACAATCCGTCCCTTAACCTTAGCGCCATGACGAAACGTAACCGAGTCTTGTAATGTTTTCATTATCAATACCTTCTTTTTATGTGAATATAATAACATGTACTCAACGGTATTTAAATTTAGAGAATATGAACAATGTGTTTGCTTTTTTAAAACAAATAAAAAAAATGACTTATATGATCATTATTATTTTGTTTTTACTTTTTGAATGTTTTATTTTCTTAAATATTAATTTGTATATAAAAAATAAAGTTTATTTCTCGTATTGCTTACTGTTAAAAGTCATTGCAGATAAGAAATCAGTTATTCGTCCATTAGGACGATTGAAAAAAATTTTAGGGTCACCATCAAATAAAATTTTTCCATCTTCAAGAAAGACGATTTTATCAGCAACGGCTTTAGCGAATTCCATATTATGGGTAATGATAATTAAAGATTGGCCTTCTCTTGATAACTGTAAAAGAATTTTTAAGACACCTAATTCCGATTCAGGATCAAGCGCACTGGTTGGTTCGTCAAGCAAAATATAGCTGGGATGCATTGCCAAAGATCTGGCAATTGCCACACGCTGTTGTTGCCCGCCAGATAAGGCATTTGGGTAAAAATGGGCTTTTTCTTCTAAACCAACTTTAGTCAGTAATTGCAGTGCTTCATTTTCTGCGTCGTATTTTTTTTGTTTTAAAACTTGTACTGGCCCTTCTGTTAAGTTATCAATAACGGAAAGGTGCGGAAAAAGATTGTAATTTTGAAACACCATTCCGGTTTCTCGACGAATATGAAGAATCGTTTTGTTTGTAAGGACTTTACCGAAATTAATTGTCAACCCGTTAATTAAATATTTACCAGATTCAGGTCGTTCCAAAAGATTCAACGAACGTAACAAGGTTGACTTTCCAGCTCCAGATGGGCCAACTAGAACAGTTGTATTTTTAGGTAAAAATTCAACATTAATATTGTCAAGAACCTTGTGATTTTCAAATTGTTTATTAATATTTTCTAATTTAATTAAATTCACAGATCAGTTTCTCCATTAAATAGTCACGACATATCTTGAAACTCGTTTTTCCAAGTATCTTTGCAAAGTACTTAAGAAGGTACAGATAATCGCATAAAAAGCAGCAACCAAAGAATACATCACAAGTGGCTGATAATTCTCGGCAGCAATTTGTTGACTTACTTCAAACATTTCAACAATTGTTATCGAAGCCGCCAAAGAAGTATCTTTCACTAAACTAATAAAACTATTAAATAAAGGCGGTAATGACACTCTAGAAGCTTGGGGAAAAATAATTCGACGTAGTACTTGTGTTTTTGTCATACCAATTGAATAAGCTGCTTCCCATTGGCCATTAGGAATCGATAAAATTGCGCTGCGAACTGTTTCAGAACAATAGGCTCCGGTATTTAATGAAAAAGTCAAAATTCCCGAGACTAATGGTCCTAATTCAATCCCTGTTGGTGCAACTGCAGGAATTATAAGATAAGGCAATCCAAAATAGACAATAAAAAGTTGGACAAGTAACGGTGTACTACGGAATAGCCATACATAAAACTTTACAATCCATTTAATTAGCATAAAAAAGATACTTCGTTTTTTAGAAATTCTAACCAAGGCTGTTAAAACCGCAATTATCAATCCTAGAGAAAATGAAATGATCGTAATTGGTATAGTATATTTTAATCCTGCAACAGCGATCGGTAGAGCTGAATTTATAATTATATGCCAGATATTATTCATGCTTTTATTAGTACTTTCTTAAACTTATTTATTTACTTTGTAATATCAGAACCAAAATACTTCTTGGATAGTTTTGTTAGCGTCCCGTTCTTTTTGATTTCTTTTAATGCTTTGTTAATTTGTTTTTGCAGTTGCGGTGAGCTTTTGTTGATTAGAACAGCAATTTTGGCCGCTGCCACCTTTTTGTTCGGAATAACCTGGTATTTTAGCCCCTTGGTTGTCTTTTGTTTTTTATATGCAAACCAAGCTTCTCGTGCATTGATAGTACCCTCCACTCTTTTTTCACGAATCAGCGATAAAGAAGTGTCAAATTCACCAGAAGGTACGATCTTCGCACCAAATTTTTTGGCAGTAGTTTCATTGTTTGTTCCTGTAGCTTCGGCGAAAGTTTTTCCTTTAATATCACTGATTGATTTTATTTTTTTATCATTTGATCTTGTAATTAAAACTGACCGTGAATAAATATAAGGAATCGAGAAAAGAAACTGTTTCTTTCGCTGGGATGTAATTGTGATGTCGTTTAGTACTACATCAAATTTTTTACTGCCTAATCCTGCGATTAAAGAATCCCATTTAGTTGGTATAAACTTAACTTTTAAGTTTGATTTTTTCGCAATATCACGAGCCAGATCAACTTCAAAACCAGTCAGCTTATTATTTTTTCTGTATGAATAAGGAGCGTAAGTACCTTCAAGACCAACAGTGAGAGTCCCTTTTTTAATTAGCTCTGAACTTACTTTGGCCTTGGCGGAAACCGTTCTACTAATAAAGACTGGAATGATTAAAGTGACTAACAAGGCCAATACAAATGTAAATAAAAAGTATTTTTTTCCAATTGTTGTTTTCATAATAAATAAATCTCCCCAAAATTTAGTGATTTCTCGCGGAATTTCCCGACAAAAAAATCGCTCCTGTAAATTAATACAGAAGCGACTTGTCGCGTTACCATCCTGATTTGTTTCTTTGCTTGCACAAATAAACCTTATTAACCATCTTTGTTAGCAGATGGGCTAACAGCAAGGGCGTGTCCGATAACGAGGACCATTCCGTTTGATACTTTCGGTAAACCGTTCGTATCAACCAATCACCGGCCATTTTCCTTTTCTTAATAAAGATCGGCTTACAGCTAGTACCGACTCTCTAGACATTACTTGGAAAAGTACTTTCCGGATCAATTCGTTTGAAATCTATGCACTAAAATATAACACTTGTTAAAAGTATGTCAACTTTAAACAAAATAAGATTGAAATTAATAAATAATTAATCGAAATTTTATGTTGAATGATGCTAGTTAAACAAATATCCAACCTTAATAAAATAATTTTTAAAATAAAGTAATTAAGGTTTTGATACTGGCATATGCCATAAATAAAACAACCAACCAGCCACTATAGATCAATATTTTTGGATGATGATATTGACCAATAATTTTATGATTATTAGCAGCAGCTAATAAAATTGCCAAAGCAATTGGCAGCACGAAACCATTCATTGTACCGACAATTACCAAAACTTGAGCTGGGCTACCAACGAAATAGAAAATGGCTGTCGAGATAACAATAAAAGCAACAATAATCCAGTTACGATAGCGATTGTATTTGCTTTGTGCTTTGCTGCTGACAGCATAATCAAGAAAAGAAGTAGAAGTGAAAGTCGACCCTAAAGTTGAAGTCATTCCAGCTGCCAAAAGTAACAAACCGAAAAATTTATAGCCAAAATTTCCAGCGGCATATTTAAAAATTGAAGCAGCAGGATTAGCCGAATCAAGTTTGTCACCAATAACAACAACTGATAAACCGGCTAAGAACAACAAAATACGAATCACCGAAGCGATTCCAATCCCTGTCAACGCTCCTTCGTTAACATATTTGATTTTATCTTTTCCAACCAAACCACCTTCGATTAAGCGATGCCCGCCGGCAAATGAAATATAGCCACCGACGGTTCCACCGACAATTGTCACAATTGCGTAGAAACTAATTTGCGTAGGGGCAAAAGTATGTTGAACAGCCGATTGGTAAGGTACTGCCATAATCGTAATGATATAAATTAAAATGCCAATTTTCACAACTGCCAAAAATTGAACTGTTCGGTCCATGACTGTCAAGGCGTTTTTAACAACAAAAATGCCGATTGCGATCGCTGCTGCTATAACGGCTCCATTTTCTGGTGAAATTCCAAATAAGACATTTAATCCTAAACCTGCGCCGCCAACATTACCGATATTGAAAAACAAACCGCCGACAGCTACAAGAAAGGATAGAACGTAACCCAAACCTGGAAACACTTCGTTAGCAATCACTTGTGCACGTTTACCGCTAACTACGATGATGCGCCAAACGTTCATCTGAACAATAATGTCAACGATGATACATAGTAAAATGGCAAATCCGAAATTAGCACCCATTTGGCCAGTAAAAGTTGCTGTCTGAGTGAGAAATCCCGGCCCAACCGCTGCCATTGCCATTAAAAAAGCAGCACCCATAGCAATGCTTCGCGGTGAACGTTTTAGAGGTTCTTTATTGGGCTTGAAGACCGTGTTTTTTGTTTGTGATACACTTTCCTTTTTATCCGCCATTTTAATTCTCTTCTTCCTATTTTTAGAAACTTTTCATTGTGATGCCTTCTATTTTCAACACGCTTACTAATTTTTTTACAATTTCCAAGGCTGATTGATTGTCTCCGTGAACACAAATTGAATCAACTACCAAAGAAATGTTTGTTCCATCAACCGCCTGAATCGATTGTTTTTTAATCATTTCAACAACGCGATTGGCAATGATCATAGGATCGGTAATTATGGCATTTGCTTGTGAACGGGAAACCAAACTACCATTTGCGCGATAATTTCGATCAGCAAAAACCTCTTGAACATAAGGCAGCCCGATTTCTTTGGCCGCGATAATCAATTGACTATTCGCTAAACCATAAATTGGTAATTCGGGGTCCACGGATTGAATGCCCGAACAGATCGCCAACGCTAAATTATGATCTTGAGCTGCCAAATTATATAGAGCACCATGTGGTTTGACATGGTGCAAACGGCCTTTAGCTGTAAAAGCCTGCAAAGCACCGATTTGATAAATAATCATATTTTTAATTTCCGCTGGGCTCATTGCCATTGCCCTGCGACCAAAGCCCTGTAAATCTGGAAAACCAGGATGAGCCCCAATTGACGTATTATTTACTTCAGCCATCTTAACTGTTTTAGCCATGACATCAGGATCACCTGCGTGAAAGCCACAGGCAATATTGACCGAACTAACCAGTTTAATGATCTCAGCATCTTTTCCTAAAGAATAACGTCCATAACTCTCTCCCAAATCACTATTCAAATCAACCGTTATCATCTTTTATCCTTTCTAGTCATATTTCAAACTTGCATTTTTAATATCAGTCACAAGCATATGCCCCGGTGAATGAGTAATGACGAAATCCGGTTTAACCCGCATAATCACATTTTGTGGCGTGACGCCGCAGGGCCAAAAAACAGGAACCTCTCCAGGATTAATTGTGACTGGATCGCCATAATCAGGATGAAACAGATCGGTAATTCCAATCTCTTCGGGATTGCCAATCTGTATTGGTGCTCCATGAACTTTAGGCATTGCCGCAGTTATCTGAACCGCTTTAATTACTTGATTTTTCGGAATCGGTCGCATGCTGACAACCATTTTTCCGGTAAATCTTCCAGCTGACCGTAAAGAAATATTCGTATTAAACATTGGCACGTTAACTTTTTCAGTAATATTACGAACTTCAATTCCGGCGGCGAGCAGTTCCGATTCGAAGGAAAAACTACAACCAATCAGGAAACCAATCAAATCATCTCTCCAAATATCGGCAACACTTGTTGTTTCTTTGACTAATTTTCCTTTACGATAGATGCGATATTTAGGAAAATCGTTGGCCAAATCAATATCGCTTGCTAGCCAATTTAATTTACGGCTACCTTGATCGCTGACTTCCAATACCGGACAAGATCGGGAATTACGTTGTGTAAACAATAAAAATTCGTAAGCCAGACTACTTGGTAGAACGACCAAATTAGCCTGAGTATAGCCAGCTGCCAAGCCACTTGTTTGACCGGAAAAATCTCCTTTTCGAATTAAATGTCTCAATTCGACCGGCGTTAGTTTTTTTAAATCTTCTGTCATTGATTACGCCCCTAAGTGTTTTCCATTAAAGTATCCAACCAATTAATATCGGTATCATTATCTAAATATTTCGGTTCATGAACCAACTGCGTTAAAAAATCCAAATTAGTTTGAATGCCATAAATAACCGTTTCGTCCAAAGCTGCCTGCATTTGTGAAATGACGGTTGTCCGATCAGGACCATAGGCAATAATTTTCGCGATTAATGCATCATAATTTGCTGGTACGATATATCCTTGATACAAAGCAGTATCTATGCGAATTCCATTGCCACCCGGTAAATGCAAGACTTTTATTTTTCCCGGGGTTAGAGCCATGATTCGGCATTCTAAGGCAAAATTTTTAATCCGAATATTTTTTTGTGAAAAAGGCAATTTTTGACCGGCGGCAATTCGTAATTGCAAATCGACAATATTTTCATTACTGGTTAGCTCGGTCACAGGATGTTCGACCTGCAAGCGGGTATTCATTTCCATAAAATAAAATTGTCCAGGTCCCTCGAACAAAAATTCCAGGGTTCCAACACCCTCGTAATGAATGCTTTTGATTGCTTCGATTGAAATAGCGAACATTTTTTTCCGACTCTCATTATCCAAAGCAACAGCCGGGGCTTCTTCTAAGACTTTTTGATGACGATGCTGAATTGTACAATCACGTTCACCCAATGCGGCTGCATTGCCAAATTGATCAGCAATAACTTGGACCTCAATGTGTCGAGGATGGGATAAATATTTTTCCAAATACATATGTCCATCGGAAAAAGCATGTTTTGCTTCGTTTTGAGCTAAGAAGAATTCTTTTTTAAATTCTTCAGCTGAGTGAACAAGTCGCATTCCCTTTCCACCGCCACCGCCACTGGCCTTAAGCATCAGTGGATATCCGAGCTGATTAGCTAACCTGATTCCTTTTTCCAAAGATTGAAAATCATCTTTGCTTCCCGGAACTATTGGTACTCCAGCATTTAGCATTGTTTTTCTGGCAGCTGCCTTTTGGCCCATTATTTCAATGACGTGTGAGCTCGGTCCAATGAATTTAATACCTTCTTTTTCACACAATTTTGCAAACTCGGCATTTTCTGATAGAAAACCATAACCAGGGTGAATTGCATCTGCTTGAGTTATTTTGGCTGCAGCTAGAATATTCTGCTGGTTTAGATAACTGTTTTCCGGACTAGCGGCTCCGATGCAAATTGCTTGATCGGCCAATTTTACATGGAGGGCTTCAGCTGTCGAATAAATAGCAGCACTGGTAAGATGCATTATTCGACAGGCACGAATGATTCGAATGGCGATTTCACCACGATTAGCCACCAAAACTTTTTTCAAAGGCCCTCACCCGGTTTCTGTAAAGAAAACAATTTTTCTCCATATTCAACTGAATTACCATCGCTGACAAATATTTCTTGAATAATTCCGTTAGTTGGCGACTTGACCTCATTTTGAACTTTCATCGCTTCAATAATTGCAACTGTTTGGCCCTTAGCAACTTTGTCACCAGTCTTAACAAAGGGCTGATGTTTCGGTCCTGCACTAGCGTAAAAAGTTCCTACAAAAAGCGCTCTGATTAATTCCAAAGATGTGTCTATTTTTTTCTTTTCCAGCTTTGACTGATTAATCGTTTTTAGCTCAGGATCCAAAGAATCAGCAATTTTCTTTTCTAAAACCAGTCGACCTTCGGCATCGTTAATTTCAAAATGACTTAATTTTGCTTCATTAAAGAGACTGATGAGTTTCTCTATTCGTGTTATTTCCATAATTGCCGAACCTCTTAATTTTCCGATTCAATCAATTTTTCAATTTTAGTGGCAGCTTTACGAGATGGACCAATCGGAAATTGGTAACGCTGTCGATGCCAATTATCAAAAATTCGTTTAAAATGCTGTCTCTGGATAAAAAATTCCTGGGTTGCGGTTTTTAAATCTGTCTCAACGAAATTAAACTTTTGTCCGATTGGCATCTGAACGAAATCACTAAAGTCAGCAGCAATAATCGTCGCAATCACCGGATAACCGCCTGTTGTTTGCCGGTCGGATAACAGAACAATTGCTTGTCCATCACGGGTAATTTGTACATTGCCAAAAACAGTTCCCTCAGATAAGAGGCTCTCTTTTACTGGCGAAGATAACTTTTCAGATAGCCTGTAGCCCATCCGGTCAGCCTGTTGAGAAACTGTAAAAGTTTTCCCAGTAAATTGAGTTTGAGCTTTTTCTGAAAATAAATGCCATTGCGGTCCCTTTAAAAAACGAATTCGATGACAATCATTTTTTGTAACGGAAATCTTGCGGTAACTTAAACTTGGCATAATGTAAGATTCTTTAATCGGCAATCTATCTCCTTTTTTTAAAGCTCCGCCGTCCAAACCTCCCAATTGAGCCCGAAGAGTTGTCGAACGACTATCCAAAATGGGGCTAGTCCTTATTCCATCATTGGCAACGGCCAAATAACCCCAACGACCGGTTTGCATAAAACTGAAAGTCAGAATGTCTCCGGTAAAAACTTGAATAGTTCGATTTAAAGGAACCACTTTTTCATTTAGTTTTGGGTACGAATCAGAACCAGTAATAGCGATAAATGTCGGACAGAAAAATCTTAATTTTGGTCCTAATAAACAGAACTCAATAGTTGCTGCATTCGTCGAATTATTAACAAGCAGATTAGCCAGTCTATGGGCTTTTTGGTCGAGTGCGCCAGAAACAGGAAATCCTTCAATTTGGTGTTTGTAACGTCCAAGATCTTGAATAGTTGCTGTTAAACCGGGGTTAATTACTTCGATTCCTCTCATAACTCGCCTTCTTTTTTTAAAATTTCGGTAAGCTGATAATCACCATTCTGATCGGCTAATTGAATATCACGATACTCAGTTTTAGAAATAGATTTAAAACGAATAAAATCTCCAGCCTGATATCTCGGTTTTGGCCTTCTTGAATTATAAAGTCGAATTGGAGTCTTTCCTAGTAAACGCCATCCTCCTGGTGACGAAACTGGATACATACCGGTCTGTTCACCGGCAATGCCAACACTACCAGCCGGAACCAATGGTCGTGGTCGATCGAGTCTTGGCATTGCAATTCTTTTCGGAACAGTTCCCATATAGGCAAAACCGGGCAAAAAACCAAGCATATAAATAAAATAATCTGTCTGCGTGTGCAAATTAATTAATTCTTTGACAGTTAGATTTCCAAATTTGGCCACATCTTTCAAATCAGGACCAAATTCTTCGTCATAACATACCGGTAATTCCAAAATTCGATAACTATTTTCTTCCTGTTGCAACTGTCGGGAATTTATAATTTCTTTGATTTTGCTTGTAGTTTTTTGATAGTTCGTTACTGATAAGTCAAAGTTAACAGTTAAAGTGTGGTAGGCCGGAATTACATCAACAATGCCGGAAATATTTTTATTGAGTAAATATTTAGCAACAGCTTGAATAAACCGATTCTCTTTAATATCGATCATATTTGGAAATACCAGATTAATCGATTGTTCACCAATTGGTACACAAAAATAATCAATCATTAATGCTTCCTCCACGCTTATGAAAAATGATTGGGGCTATTATAGCAACAATTGAAATCATTCACAATATTTTTTTATATTTATCGAATTACTGAAAGATCTTCAAATGTAATTTTTTAATATATTACCAAAATGTTCTTATTAACAAAGCAGTAAAAGCAATTATTCACACTGAAGATAAATAAATCAAAAGAATTTCGAACTAAATAATCAGTACCGGCAAAAATTGCCAAGTTAACTTTTAAAAAAATAGAGATAATTATTTTTGTTTTTTAAAGTTTGAATAATTATTCAAAGCTGATATTTTTAGTCTTTTCATTTTGTTATTTCATAACTTATAAATAGATAGAATTTTTACTAACTGTTTCTTGCTTACATAAAAAAACACCCAGTCATAGACCAGATGCATTAGCAGACTGTATTTTGATAATAAATTTTCCGAATCTGATAAGGATTGTCCATCCACTGTTTGCTTTATTTTGGAGCATGGTTAACCCTTGACTAACGGCAAGAAGTCTTTTTTATAGTTATAATAACTTAGCTTCTTTTAAGAGTTCTTCTATATAACTATTCTTGGTTTTTTTCAGTACTTCTTTAACAACCGCTTTTTCAGTAAAGGATAGTGGGAAATCGATTATTTTTTTCTCATCGTTCAAATAGTAAATAGCACTTAAGAGCGTTCGAACGTCAAATGCCGATCCAAAGACTTCTGGAACACCGCGATCAACATCCAATAATGTATAGACAGCTTCCATAGCAGTCCGAACAGAGTACTCGGTCGTAAAGACCGTATCACGTTCTGTTTCGGAAAAGTTACCAATGAAAGCGAAGTTCTTAGATCCTTCTGGCACGATTAATGGTCGATCTCCTATTGCTCGCGGCATAAAGTAGGAAGTAATATAAGGCATCCGGCAAGGAACTGTGTTGGCCGAGTGTATAGCAATGTCGGCAATTTGATTCTTTGGAACACCGATATGATATAGCCATTCTTCACAAAGCTCAATGCCGCTACACTCTGTTATTTTTTTATTAACATAATTGCCGGGTTTGTCCGAGAATAATCCGTAAACCCAGACGACTAATTCATTTTCTTTTTGGGCCTTGAAATGAGGCTGTCGACTGATTGAATATCCTAATAACCAATTAGAGTCTTTAATGCTTACTGGGCCACTAGTGACGATCGAACCGCTATGTGGATCTTTTTGACTAATTTTTTCGATGTAAGGTGTTACTTTATCGTCCGTGAAGGTTATCGTGCCGGAAATAACCCAATTGGCATCCGGAATATTTTCACAGAATTTTTCCGGTTTTCCAAAATCAGGATCCTGTGCTGCTAGGTTTTTCCAAAGCTGCCAAGCAGCTCCTAGCTCATGTTCGGCGGCAGCTGGGTGAGTATTATCACCATAAGTCGAACTTTCAGTGATCGAACCGTTTGTGACAAACACCAGATCATCTTCGCTTAAATTGCGACTCTCTATTTGATCATTAACAGTCATTTCCAATTTGGTTGCCGATTTATGATCCCCAACATGATTAACTAAAATATTAGTCACAACGGTATTGTATTGAAAATGAACTCCCTGACTTTTCAAGTATTTGACCATTGGAAGAATTAAAGATTCATATTGATTATATTTGGTAAATCTTAGCGAGGATAGGTTTGATAGTGAAGCTACATGGTGAATAAAACGAAGTAAATAGCGGCGCATTTCAAGTGCACTTGCCCAAGGTTCAAAAGCGAACATCGTTGACCAGTACAACCAGAAGTTGGAATCAAAGAATTCGCTTGTAAATACTTCGTTTATTTTTTTATCCTGCAATTGATCTTCAGGAGTTAAGACAACTTGAATGATTTCTTTGATCGCTTTTTTAGATAAAGTCAATTTACCATCATTTATCAAACGCTGACCACGATTTTCAATCACACGGGCTTTGGAATAACTTGGATCCTCTTTATTTAACCAGCGGTATTCATCTAATATTGAAAGATTCGGGTCTTCAAGTGATGGAATCGATCTGAATAGATCCCACAAAGTTTCAAAGTGGGGCTCCATTTCTCGTCCACCACGAATGATGTAACCTTTTTGTTCATTCCAAATGCCATCCATACTGCCACCAGGAAGATCCAACTCTTCAAGAATATGAATTCGATCGCCATTCATTTGGCCATCTCTGATTAAAAAAGTCGCTGCGGCCAATGAGGCTAATCCTGAACCAATCAGATAGGCGGATTTTTTATCCACGCCAGTCGCTTTTTTGGGGCGTGCAAATGCTTCGTAATTACCACTACTGTAATACATTTTAAAACCTCCATGAAGGACAGTACGTCTGAACAATTGAATACTGCCTATAAAAATAGTTACATATGTAACTATTTTTAGTATAATTGAATTTGCTAGCTTTTTCAATAGATCATTGTCACAATTTAATTAAGGAATTTATTATGAATAAAAAAAGTGCACGAACAAAACAACAAGCAGAAGATGCCCTGTTTCAATTGATGCAACAAAAAAAATTCGATACTATTTCAATTACAGAAATCACCGATGCAGCCAAAATTTCTCGAATGGCGTTTTATCGAAATTACAAAACAAAAGAAGATGTATTAAATAATTTTATTCAAAAGGAATATGACCGTTTCATTGAAGATATTTCCGAACATGATTTGAATCAGCTCGACCAATTGTTGAATGTTTATTTCACTTATTTTCAACAAAATCCACAAATTATTTTGTCGATCTCCAACGCTGGCATTGAAGGAACAGCCCTTGAGCAACAGACTAATTATTTAAAAGAATTCTTTAAAGGTAAAGTTCAAGACGGACAGCAACCATCGTTGTATGAAATTTCTTACTATTCGGGAGCTATTTTTTCAGTTCTGCTTTATTGGAGCCAGACAAATTATGCAATGTCGATTCATGAAATTACCGGTAGATTAGTTGAGAAAATTACTAAAGATTTTGATACCAGCGACGAGTTCATTTTTTGAGATCTACTTTTTTAATATTTTTCCTTTATTCTTCAGATTAAATTATAATAAATTATTTTTCTGAATTTAAATTGTCCGAAATTATTTTTATTTCAAAAGAGCGATTAGAACTCAAAACTATTTGATGATAGTAAATATTAATAGCTATAAATACATCCTGAAAATCATATTGGTTTTACATTTAAACAACAAAGGACGATCAACTGGATGATTGAAGATAAAACGGGAATTAGTATCGCCACATTAAAGCGAAGGTTTAAAAGCTATCAGCGATAAATAAAAAGTGCCCTACCTAATGAAACGATACTTATGATTCGTCTTAAGTAAAGCAGATGTTAATAAAAGGAAGTTTGTTAAAGAAATAAAAACTCGATAGAAATAGTTAATTTTATTGCCAAAAATCGGGTACATGTTCAAATAAAATACCCTTAACTTATTTTTTAACTCCAAGTTGCTTAAAAAGCTGATTAACCATAGCGGCATATCGGGGTTGCTGTTGAATTAATTGCTTGGCAGCATCGACCAGTCCATAACGCAAATGACCTTTTCGATCAATAACTGTTTTTGCATGAACCATGGAACTTAAAATAGCCTCATCGACACTAGCAGCAACGGCTCGAAAAAATAAATCGATATGATTGTCGTTGAATCGAGATACCGTGTCAAAATTCTGCTCTGTGAAATGGCTAACCAGGTTGCTTGTTGAAAAAGCAAAGACAATTTCGCCGCTGCCGTTGCCAATGTATCCACCAGTCCGGTTAATACCAACAGTAGCCCGCTTTGCCAAACGTTTGAGCTGTCGGGAATTTAAAGGAGCGTCTGTTGCCAAAATAGTAATAATCGATCCTTTTTCTTCTTTTTGTTTGTCGATAACAAGCATTTCTGCTAATGATTTGCCAATGGGGATTCCGTTAACAATAAAGTTGTCAAGAAAACCGTAATTAGCCATTACCAACGCGCCAAGCGTGTAAGTATGATCATCATCGACTTTTACAATTCGGGATGATGAACCAATTCCACCTTTCAAACCATAACAGACCATGCCGCGACCGCCGCCAACCGCTCCTTCTTCAAGGGTATCCTTAGCAGCATTTAATGCAGAGAAAACATCAGACTCAGTAATTTTCATTGCGCGAATATTTGAAATATTGCCATCATTACATTCGGCGACAATCGGATTTACCGTACTGGTCGTGTCACCAATCTCAGGGTTCTGCTTCAGCATATATTTTGTGAGTGCATTGATAGCCGTTCCAACGCCAAAAGTATTCGTTAAGATAATCGGTGTTTCAATTGTCCCGAGCTCATCAATCTGAATCAGTCCAACGCTTTTACCAAATCCATTAATCACATAGGAAGCCGCCGGGACTTTTCTTTTAAAAACGTTTCCCGGATGAGGAAGAATTGCTGTCACCCCGCTATGAAAGTCGTCTTGATCAATTGTTATCTGGCCAACTTCAACGCCATCAACATCTGTTATTAAGTTTTTTGGTCCTTTTATACATTCCGAAATATCATCGATTAAATCGACTGATAAACCCATATTAATTCACCTCGAAAAATTAACAACTAGAATAACAACAAATTCTATCCTAGTTGTTTTCTTTAAGTCACAAACGATAGTTTAATCAAAACATATAATAATCATCTCTCAAGCGGACTCAATTGTCCGTTACCTATCTTTTGATAATCAAAAACTAGCCGATTAATTTCGATTAATAATTATGCAAATAAACCACTCATCTTAAAGCTCGGTGTTTGAACCTTATATACCATTCTAATAACCTGCCAGCAGCATTAAATCAAAGTGAACAGATAGTTAAAAAATTTTTGATAATTTGTTTGCCAACGACCGCATCAGTCATAATCGATTCCGGATGGAACTGAACTCCGTAAACATGGCGTTTTTCATCCGCCACGGCCATAATTTCGCCATCGGTGCTTGTTGCTGTAACTTGAAGTGTACTCGGAAAATTAGTTTTCGATGCAACTAGAGAATGATAACGAGCTGCCTTAAAGGTCGCCGGACAACGGAAAAATAATTGGCTGTCCGCCTGTAGTTTGATCTGCGACGTTTTGCCATGCATTAATTTTTTAGCTTGGTTGATTTGTGCCCCATAAGCAAAACAAATCGCCTGATGACCCAGGCAAACACCAAATAAAGGAATTTTGCCAAGAAAAGAACGAACGACTACCAACGTAATGCCGGCCGCTTCTGGTCGACCGGGGCCTGGAGAGATAATAATTCCTTGAGGCTTTAGTGCACCAATTTCGGCGATCGTTAACTGATCGTTTTTAACAACTACAATTTTCTCCTTCGTCAGTTGGCCAATTAACTGATAGAGATTGTAGGTAAAACTATCATAATTATCAATTAATAAAAACATCCTGCCCCCCTTTTGTTTGCGACGACTGTAGGGCCAAAATTACGGACCGCGCTTTGTTTTGGCATTCCTGATATTCGTCTTTGGCAATACTGTCTGCTACAATCCCGGCACCTGAGGACACAGTTAAGTTTTCACCCTGTCGATAGGCCAAGCGAATGCCAATACAAAAATCAAGGTCACCATTGAAGTCCAAATAACCAAAACAGCCCCCATACAATCCGCGTTTATTTTTCTCAAAGGCACTAATTAACTGCATTGCGCGAATCTTTGGCGCTCCCGACAAAGTCCCAGCTGGCATTAAAGCCTCAATAATATCAAGGGCCGATTGTTGTGGATCTACTTTACTTTCAATTGTCGAAGCTAAATGCATAACCTGGCTAAAACGCAACAATTGCCGATATTTATCAACCCGCACGCTGCCAAACAAACTAACCCGGCCCAAATCGTTACGACCAAGGTCGACTAACATGCTGTGTTCCGCGAGTTCTTTAGGGCTGTGCTGTAACTGCTTGGCCAGTTGTAAATCTTCAATCGCGTTTTCACCACGGCGGCGCGTTCCGGCCAATGGATAAGTAAACAACTTGTCCTTTTGTTTTTTAACCAATGTTTCAGGCGAAGCGCCAAGGGCTTCAAAAGAACCGTCCTGAAAATAAAAACGGTAGGGCGACAAAGTTTTCGTAAAGAGCTGCTCGGCGGCGGCCAGTAAACTGCCGTTAATTTTGGCATGCTGTGGATTAGACAGGATTAACTGAAAAATATCGCCGGCATAAATATGCTTCTTTATTTTTTCAACTAGTTTGGTAAAGGTCGGCAAATCAAAATGACTTTGTAATGGCCGGAGTTTTAGACCGACCGGTAAAAACGTGCTTTGCAGTTGTAAAATTTTTGTTTTTAAACGAACGAGGTATTGTTCAGCAGCGGTAAATTGGGCGTTAAAATCATCGGTCGAAATAAGTTTGCTTAGGGTCATTATCTGCATGTCCTGGTCATAGGTAATTACCGAATCGACTAACAGGAGATCGACATCGTTTAACTGATCAGGATCAAAAAGATCATCTTTAGCCAAAACAGGATTCGCATATCGCGCGTAGTCGTAAGCAAAATAACCAACCAGTCCGCCGGTGAAAGCTGGTAAAGCAGCTAAATGCGGTGTTTTAAAATCTTTTAATAATTTTTCCAAGTAGGGTTTTAAAGCTGTTACTTTATGAATTACTTCGCCTCGCTTATAGACGGTCAGCCGACCATTATGGTAGTGAATTTTTGCCTTGGGCCGATAACCGATAAACGTCCGATTGGGTGCCTTGGCAATTGTCAATAAAAAACAGCTTTGGCCAGCTTGCCGAAAGTGACTAATCAGATTCAAGGCTCTAAAATTCTCTAATTTAAATTGAATTGTCACCGGTAATGTTTGATAATCACTGGTAAAAACTTCTAAATCTGCTTTTTTCATTTCGTTAACCTCTGGAATTGAACTTTAATTGCATCAATTCACTTTCTCTGCTTAATTGCTTAAATTTTTGAACTTAGTGATTATTTAACGGTTGTCGAGTTGTCTGCTTAATTGAAATTTTTGGCAAATCAGTTCCGCCACCTGCTGGGCTGACAAGTGATCAGTCACAATTTCGTAATCGCTAAGTTGTCGATATTGTTTTTCCCGGACCCTTTCTAGCTTTTCCAGACCTCGCAGGCCAGCTTTTTGAATCATTGGCCGGGTGGTTTGCTGATCATTTGTTAAACGCAAAAGGACTGTCGAAATGGCGACTTTTAAAAAAATCTTCGGCGCTTTAAGCTGAGAAAGGAGCTGAAAATTATCCGGCCTAAGCAATGTACCTCCGCCAGTGGACAGAACTCCGTCTCTTGAAAGAACCTCGGCTAAAAGCTCGTGTTCCAGCTTGCGAAAACCACTTTCCCCTCTCTTTAAAAAGAGTTCCGGGACTGTCTGGCCGGTTTTTAAAACCAGCAGTTGATCCAAATCAAAATGGACAGTCTGTAAGTTTTCTGCCAATATACGGCCGACGGTTGTTTTACCGCTGGCCATAAAACCGATGAGAATTACCTTCATGAAATCTCCTTTCAAATTTTCTTTTTAAGCACTTGAGTCTGCTTAAAATTCAAAGCTCAGACTGCCTTGTTTAGCAAATAGTTTTCGAACAGTTTTTATAAAAAGTAATTAATAGCTTCAATTTATTTATTCATTAACAACTGATCTAAATCCTGAAAAAAATCCGGATAAGAAATTTGTACACTATCCGCTTGCTCCAAGGTGATCGGCTGTGAGCAATCTGCAAGTAAAGCTGCCACTGCAAGTGTCATTGCAATCCGGTGATCTCCGTGACTGTCCAAATGCCGATTTTTGATTTGCCAAGGCTGGCGACCATCGATTAAAAATCCATCCGCCAATTCTGAAATAGCGATCCCTAATTTTTTAAATTCGCTAACGATCACTTTAATTCGGTCAACCTCTTTCAAGCGCAGTTCTTCAGCACCGGTAATCTTACTGAGACCATCAGCCCTGCTCATTAATAAGGCGACGAGCGGTAATTCGTCTATCAGGCCCGGGATCTGCGTTTTACCAATTTTAATCGGGCTTAAATTAGCTGAATGGACCTGCAAATTTGCCCGCGGTTCGACGGTTCGGGTTTGCCCAGTCAAACTGAAACGACCGCCCATTTTCTTTAAAACTGTCAAGAGGCCAGTTCGAGTCGAATTAATACCGACATCTTTCAGACTAATTGTCGAATTAGGAACCAGGGTCGCTGCTACGATAAAAAAGGCCGCCGAGGAGAAATCTCCAGGAATAATAAATTGCTGCCCGTGTAAATGGGGCCGAGGTGAAACGGTAATCGTTAAATTATCTTTTGCCGTGTTAATTTGGGCCCCAAAGGCCGCCAGCATTTTTTCTGTGTGATTTCTGGTTGGCAATTTTTCAACAAAGGTACTCGTTGACGAACCGTATAAAGCAGCCAAAATTAAAGCACTTTTTACCTGTGCACTGGCAATCGGCAACTGATAGTCGATCGCGTGTAATTTTTGCCCATTAATTTTAATTGGCAAGTGACCGTCAAGGGAGTTAATTTTTCCGCCCATTAAATTCAACGGTTGGCTGACGCGTAGCATGGGACGTTTAGAAAGCGATTGATCACCAATTAAGCTACTAGAAAAAGTTTGTCCGGCCAAAAGTCCGCTAATTAACCGTGTAGTTGTCCCCGAATTGCCCATATTTAACGGTCCGCTAGGCTGTTTTAAACCATCAAGACCCACACCGTTAATCGTAACAACCTGTTTGTTAGAAGAAACGACGGATGAAACTCCCAACTGACTAAATGCCCGTATGGTGGTTAGACAATCTAAAGAAAAAGGAAAATGATCCAAGCGACTTTTGCCGCGACTGATTGCAGCGAGCATAATGCCGCGGTGGGCGATACTTTTGTCACCAGGAACCTTGACCCGCCCGTGTAAACCACTAATTAAATGACTGCGTAAGATTCGCATAATTCACCTAATAATCCAACAATTCCTGACGGTAATCCGCCAATTGTTTTTTTAAACGCACCAGGCTATTATCGTCAAACACCGATAATATCGCCTTGGCCAATTCGATGGCCACGACACTTTCGATGACAATTGAAGCCGGTACAATCGCGATGACATCCGACCGTTGGATTGTTGCGGTCGTTGTTTCCTTGGTTAAAACATTGACGCTTTTTAAGGCCTTGTATAAAGTCGGTAAGGGTTTCATCGCGGCTTTTACGATAATCGGCTGACCATTGGTCATTCCTCCTTCAAAACCGCCCAGATGATCCGAAGTTCGTGAAAAACCATTCTTTTTCTCGTAGACAATTTCGTCCATGACTTGACTGCCAGGATTTTTCGCGGCCAGAAAACCGTCGCCAATTTCAACTCCCTTAATTGCATTTACACCCATTACCGCCGCAGCGATTTTTGCATCCAGTTTTGTCTGCCACTGGACATAGCTGCCTAAGCCGGCCGGTACATTGGTCACGATGACTCTTAAAATTCCTCCCAGCGTATCGCCGGCCTTTTTGGTTCGATCAATCAATTGATGAATATCCGTCACGAAACTCTGATCAACGATCCGGAGGTCATTTTTCAAAATCGCCTTTCGAATCTTTGAAACATCCAACAAAGGATTTTTATCAGCCTTGATAGGTCCGACCGAAGCAACATAACCGATCAGATTAATACCCAGGGCTTTTAAAAGCTGTTTTGCGATGTTGCCGATTGCCACACGCATGGCAGTTTCTCTAGCTGACGAACATTCGAAAACATTTCTTAAATCATGTTGCTGATATTTCATACCGCCGACCAAATCGGCATGTCCCGGACGCGGTCGATAAACCAGCTGTACATTTTCGTCTGTCTGGGAAGCGACCGGATCCATTAACGATTGCCAATTAGCATAGTCATCGTTGACTATGACTAAAGAGATCGGCGAGCCCAAGGTTACTTGGTGCCTTAAACCGGCCGTAATTTTGACTTGATCATATTCAATTTTTTGCCGCTCGCCACGACCATAGCCACCTTGGCGGGCCCTAAGTTGGGCGTTAACTTCGGTGATGTCCAGCTTTAGTCCCGCGGGAATTCCTTGCAAAATACCCGTGAGTTTCGGGCCGTGGGATTCTCCGGCTGTTAAATATTCCATAGTATCTCCTTTTTAACTTAAGCAAACGAACTTAAAAATTACTGACTGTGCCGACTGGCCAAAAGATATTAGACCGAGATTTTTTTATAAAAAACGGGTTTTAACAAGTAGTAGGCCCAGACGACTGTCAGACTGGCTAGCAGACTGATAACAACATCCACGTCCAACACGGCCGTAAGACTGCTTTGCGAAATTAAACCAGTAAGCACGGGAATTGTAATCGAAGCCACACTGCCAAAAATAAAATAGCTGCCCGTAACAAGACTTTTATGGTCGGGGTAAAGCTTTAAAAACAGATTCAAAGCCACCTGCATGGCCCCGCCAGCGGCCGTGAAACCAAAAATAAATGTTGCCATTGCCGAAAGCCAAATCAGACGAGTGTTTAAAATTATCAAGAGGCTGATCAGCGAAAGAAAATTAGTTAGTAATAAAATTTTTTTTATTTCGGCAATTTTTCTCGATAACAAACTGAAAACCACCAACACGCCCGAAATCGAGCCTAGACTATAAAAAGACAACAGAGCATGCGACATCGCCGAAGAATAAGCCAGTTCGCGATGGGCAAAGAGACTAATCCACTGGGTAAATAAGAGCATAACCGCTTGGCAAAGATAACCATAAATTGCTAAACAAAAAGTCAATCGATACTTTTTATTATTCGTAAGCCTGTCATAATCTTTTTTGACAGGGAGCTGAGTCGACTTGCCTTTTTGAAAAACCTGTTGGCTAAAAAAAGTCAGATTCAAGCTTAAAATACCGGCCGGTAAAATAAAGGCCCAGCCATACCAGCCATGATAATCGGCCAACAAAAGTACCAAGATCGGTAAGAAAAATTCCCCCAATGACATAAAGGCCTTGATTAAGACGTTATTAGCTGCCTGTTTGTCGCCTAATTCCATAAAGGTTGGATAAGTGCCTAAATCAAGGGCCGAATTTGCCAAACCGGCCAGCATCGCCAAAAAATAGGCTAGATAGATATTTAAACTAAAAGGCAGTGCGAAAAAGAAAACAAAGTAAGCCAGCATTCCGCTATAAATAATTTTCTTCCGGTCGACTTTATCCGCCAAATAACTAAAGAAAAAGTAGCCGCATAAACGCCCCCAACCAACACCAGAAATAACGTAGGAAACCTCCGCCAACGAAACCCGCCAGTAGCTAGCAAAGTTGTCCATATTCTGGGCCAACACGACCAAACCAATTCCGTGAACAAAATAATTCAGGTACAAACAAATGGTTAAAATTCGCGAATTATTTTTGGTCATCGGAATTTTGTTTAGGCGGCTTGTCGATTGCCGAACGCATTAAATGAACATAATCGGACAAATTTTGATTGACGTCGCCACCTTTGTAGTAAATTTGATGGACAATTGCGCTGCCACAAATTACCCCATCGGCAAATTGGGTCATATCAAATGCTTGTTGGGGCTCGTGAACACCAAAACCGATTGCAGTCGGCAGGTCCGTCGCCTGTTTAATTTCACCAACTAAAGTCCGCAGGCGCTTGTTAAAATCATTGCGCACGCCCGTGATTCCCATTGAAGAGACCACGTAAACAAACCCCGTTGCCTGTTTAACGATTTGTTTTAAACGAATAGTGCTAGTAGTTGGTGCTACCAGTGGAATCAAAGCCACGTGCTTTTTATTGCTATGAATTAATAATTCGTCTGCTTCTTCTAGCGGCAAATCCGGTATGATCAAACCATCAACGCCAACTTGAGAGCAGCGGTTGATGAAGGCTTCATAACCGTATTTAAAGACAATATTCAGATAGGTTAAAAATACCAAAGGAACCTGCGTCTGTTTTCTAATTTCCGTGACTAACTCGAAAACTTTTTCAGTGGTAATACCCTTTTTAAAGGCCCGTAAATCAGCGGCCTGAATTTCCGCGCCGTCGGCAATCGGATCGGAGAAAGGAATTCCCAGTTCGATAATGTCACTGCCCGCCCTGGCCAAAGTCACCACGTGATCGACGGTCGCTTGAAAATCCGGATCACCAGCGACAACAAAACTGATAAAGGCTTTATGTTTTTTAAAGGCTTCAGTAAGTCTATTCATTGATATTCACCCCTCGGTATTTTGCAATTGCGGCAACATCTTTATCGCCACGACCAGATAGAGTGCAAATAATCGTCTGATCCGCCCGCATAGTAGGAGCCAGTTGTTGCACATAGGCAACCGCATGGGCACTTTCGATCGCACAAATGATACCCTCGGTTTTGGCAATATATTCAAAAGCATTCACAGCCTGGTCATCGGTAATACCGACATATTTCGCCCGCCCGCTTTCGGCCAAATAGGCATGTTCAGGCCCAACACCTGGATAATCTAAACCAGCCGCGATCGAGTAAACCGGATTGATCTGACCGTCATCGTTTTGCATAAAAAGCGATTTCATGCCGTGAAAAATGCCTTCGCTACCCCTTTCGACCGTCGCAGCCGTCAGCGGTGTGTCAAGGCCCTTGCCGGCAGCTTCACAGCCGATCAACTGCACGGATTTATCATCAATAAAATTGGCAAAGCTGCCGATTGCGTTGCTGCCGCCGCCAACACAGGCCACTACAGCATCTGGTAATTTTCCTGTTTGACTAAGAATTTGTTGCCGAGCTTCCTTGCTAATGATACTTTGAAAATCTCGAACCATTAAAGGAAACGGGTACGGCCCAGTCGCCGAACCCATAATATAGGCCGTGTCATCACATCGAGCCGTCCACTCTTGTAAAGCCGCGTTAATCGCATCCTTTAAAACCATCGAACCCGTGGTAACCGAACGAACCTTGGCACCCAATAATTCCATTCGATAAACGTTTAGGGCCTGGCGTTTCATGTCTTCTTGGCCCATAAAAATTTCGCATTCCATTCCAAATAAAGCGGCCACCGTAGCCGTAGCCACGCCGTGCTGTCCAGCACCGGTTTCGGCAATCAAGCGGGTTTTGCCCATTTTTTTAGCTAGTAAGGCCTGGCCGAGAACGTTGTTAATCTTGTGTGCCCCGGTATGATTCAAGTCTTCTCGCTTAAGATAGATTTTTGCCCCGTCGAGATCCTTGGTCATTCGCTGAGCATAATAAAGCAGCGACGGTCGGTTGGCATAGTTATTTAAAAGCTCGTCTAATTCTTTTTGAAAAATCGGATCTTTTTTATAGTGATCGTAAGCATCTTCTAAACGATGCAGTTCGGTCATTAAAGTCTCCGGAATATATTGACCTCCATATTGGCCGTAACGGCCCTTGACGCTTTTAGTTGTTTTTTGCATAATGTACCTTTCTAACAATTGAAATCATTTTTTGTCTATCTTTAACGCCCCGTGTTTCAATCCCACTGCTCACATCAATAACGTTGGGTGAAAGCTCTTTGATGGCTTGTAAAACATTCGTCAAAGTTATGCCGCCAGCCAGAAAAAAGGCTTGGTCTGGTCGGGCAATGGTTGACCAAGAAAAGGTCTGACCGGAACCGGCTTTTGGACCGTCAATTAAGAGATATTCAGCCTGACTTTTAAAGGGCAATTGTCCAGCAGAAACAGCTCGGATCACCGGAATACCATTTGTTTGTAATTGGTTGACAAATTTTTCCGATTCCTGCCCCTGAAGCTGGGCGTATTGAATGATGCCGGCTTTAAACGCTTTTTGAATGTTTATTAATGGTTCATTAACAAAGACTCCGACGACCGGAATACACCAATCCAGTTTTTTTCGCAAAGTGACTGCTTGTTGAAAGCTAACATAGCGCCGACTGGTTTTCACGAATACAAAACCGACAAAATCCGGTTGGGCCTGATTGGCGTAAACGATATCCACTTTTTGAAACAGGCCACAAAGTTTAATCTTCGTCAAGATCGTCTCCCTGCAGTTTTTCTAACGCGGCAATTTTATCCTTGGCTCGCATCATTGTTTCACCGATTAGGACTGCATTCACGCCGGCTTTTTTTAAATTGGCAATGTCGGTCGCTGTTTGAATGCCACTTTCCGAAACAAAGAGCACATTTTTAGGAACCAGCTTGCGTAAATGCAGGCTGGTTGTTAAATCAACCGTAAAATCCTTTAGGTTACGGTTATTGACGCCAATAATCCTGGCCTTAGCTATCAACGCCCGCTTAATTTCGGCTGGGTTATGTGCCTCGACAATCGCCGAAAGACCCAACTGATCAGCAATCGATAAGTACTCTTTTAACTGCAAATCCGATAAAATACCGACAATCAATAAGATCGCGCTGGCGCCGGCTGCCTTGGCCTGATAGATCATATATCGACTGATTGTAAAATCTTTTCTTAAAAGCGGTAGCGAAACAACTTTGTGAACTTCTCTTAAGTAGTCTAAACTGCCATGAAAATACGTCGGTTCGGTTAAAACTGAAATGGCATTGGCCCCAGCGGCTTGGTAATCCTTAGCAATTTGTAAATAATCCAGGTGATTAACAATTTTTCCTTTCGATGGCGAAGCTTGTTTAATTTCACAGATAAAACCGAGCCGGTTTTGTTTTAAAGCTAATTCAAAAGGAAATTGTCTGTTAATGGCCAGTTCACTGACCTGCGCTTTCAGTTTTTTTAGTGGTAATTTTTTCTGTTCTTTTTTAATTCTCAAAGTAGTAGCGGCGACTAAATCATCTAAAATCATGAGACAAATACCTGTTGGCTGTAATTGACGAAATCACGCAATTTTTGTTGGGCCCGGCCGCTGTCAATCGTGGTTTTCGCTAATTGAAAAGCACTTTCTAATGAGGTGGCCTTTTTGGCCAAATAAAGGGCCGCCGCCGCGTTCATTAAGACCGCGTCCCTAGGCGCACCCGCTTTTCCAGCTAACACATCACGGGTAATTTGGGCATTTTCCCGTGCCGAACCGCCAATCAAATCTTTGTGTCGACTTGCAGTCAAACCAAACTGCTCTGGTCGGATTGTATAACGCCTAAATTGATGGTTGAAAACTTCTTCAACATCTGTGACCGCCGCTGAGGAAATTTCATCCAAACCGTCTTGGCTGTGCACGACCATGGCAGAAATAACCCCTAAGCGGTCAAGAACATGTGCCATTGGATCGAGCAAACTTTCATCATAGACACCTAATAATTCGACCTGCGGATTAGCTGGATTAGCTAAGGGACCCAAAATATTAAAAATCGTTGGAATACCGAGTTCTTTTCGGCTTGGGGCAACAAAGCGCATAGCCGCATGATATTTTTGTGCAAACATAAAGGTTAAATTAATTTTGTGAAGCAGATCTTGTGCCTGAACTGGTTCGAGATCAATTTTGATACCTAAAGCTTCCAGCACATCGGCCGCACCACTTTTTGAAGAAGCCGCACGGTTGCCGTGCTTGGTAACGGGAACCCCAGCAGCGGCAATCACGAAGGCCGCCGTGGTTGAAATATTAAAAGAATTAGAGCGATCGCCACCGGTACCAACGATTTCCAAAGTTTTTTCGTTGCTGTTGAAAGCTAAAGCGTGTTGGCGCATCGCTGAAGCTGCTCCGGCGATTTCATCAATTGTCGCTTTTTTAATGGCCAAAGCAGTTAGAAAACCAGCAATTTGTGCATTAGTCGCTTTGCCGCTCATAATTTCATCGATTACGGCTGCACTAGTTTTAAAATCTAAATTCTTTTTATTACTTAAAGTAGAAATTGCTTCTTTAATCATATTTATTTTCTCCAATGTTTAATTAGTTTCATAGCTTTCAGCTGTTTTGCCATCGTCTGATTTTCATTTCCTACTCCTTTGAAAACAAAAAAATCCGCCCATGACTAATTGAAGCCAAGGACGGATAATTCCGCGGTGCCACCTTGTTTGAAAAGTTAACGATCATAAAAAAATCGAAACTTTTCCTCCTTAGCGAAATGCAAACACATTTCCGGGAATTGACGTATCCCTCAGCGTCACGGGGTAATTACGCATCTTTGCGCTTTGGCCGTGCCCTCAGTGGTCCATTTAATAAGCTGTATTCGATCGCACTCCCATCACCTGCGACTCTCTATACGAGCATACTTATCTTGATCTCCACTTCATTGGTTTCATGGACGAATATTTAAGTTTGAAAGTAAACCTAATCCTTTTTCTTATTTTTGTCAACAGTTATGATAAATATTTGGCAATTAATTTTCTCTTGTTGAAAAGTTTTTTATTTTTAAAAACTTACGGGACGTTTAGTTGTCGGTTTCCGGTCTTCTGCATTTGAGATTGTTATGAATAAAAATTTGTTCAAGCAGCCACTTAATTCAGCAATCGTTGCCCTTCGATCTCGTGATAAAATCACCACATTGATTAGGCATAAACAGTACTAACCTCAACCAATATCAATCAAGATGGCATCCGACTGCTTAAAATAACTTTTTATAGCAGCAATCAAAATAATATATATATTCAAAGCCATATATTTCTGAGAAATATCAAGAATAAATTGATGTTTTATGCAAAACGAGACAAAAACAAAAAAAGCGCCGTTTGGCACTTAGAAAAGTGAAGCAGTTACTCATACTTGCTAATGCTTTACTTATTTGCTTCTAAAACTGCTGCATTTACAGCAGTTTTATCTGCTTCGATCAAGTTAACACGGCTCGCAATTACCTTAGTATCCATATTAATTTCACGCGTTAAACCGGGAGTATTTAATTTCGGCTCAAAAAATTCTTTAAATTCTGTTAATCGTTCTGGTGTACGGAAAACCGTAGAAATAACCGTAATATAAGTTGCGAATTCCATATCGCCGCCAACAGTTTCCTCCAGCCATCCCCAGTCCTTTCGAATCCAATCCCAAGCAGCTTGTTGACCATCATTATTAGCCAAAAGACTATAGAACCAACCACGCAAGTCTTGTGGTTTTATTACATCGGCGTCTTTGAATTTTTCAATCAAATGTGCAATTAAAGTACGATCCGTTGTACTGGTAATCGCCACACGCAGGTCACCTTTAAAACTGGCATCTGAGGAATCGTGATAAGTACTCATTAACTTGTTGAATAATTCCAAATTAACAAAATTCTTCATTTCATTACTCAAAACATACACACGAATGTCCGCCGGTAAAGTCAACAGCTTATCAGCGTTTGCAACAAATAAATCGTGCGCAGAGGCAACGGCATTGTCATTCCCTGCATACAACGCCGCGTTCAAAACATACGGACGCGTTAATTGATCATCATTAGATTCACCAGGTTTAGAGCTCCAACCCAAACGTGCAAGTTGCCTAGAACTCAACTTGTCATAGAATGCTTTCAAGGCCTTTTCTTCATCGGAATCTGGCATAACAAACTTTTTCAAGTTGTTGGCAACACGATACAGGGCAGAATTGGTAAGCATTGAATGGCTGTCAACAAAGCGCATTAATAATGGCACAATATCTGCATATGAAACTTGTTGGCCTTCTGCCAACAAACGCAAATCCTGCAAAATTTGAAGTTGGGAAATAGCGTTGAGCGAATTTGCACTGTTTAAAATATCCGATAACAGAGTTTCATCATATTTAACAATAAAATGCGAGTTATTGCCGATATTCAAACGAAAAGGTTTGCCAGCTGCTTCGCGTAATTTAGCATAATCACCAATTACTATGTTCTGGTCGGCGAAAATCGTCGGGACAGCATCATAATTGCTATTCAAAGGAATCTGCCATAAACGGGAATCTCCCTCATGCTCACCGATAAAAAATTGTTGCTGCGACAACGTCAATTTACCATCAACAACCGCTGCTGTAACAACCGGATAACCAGGTTGTTCGAGCCATGAATTCATAATTGTGCTTACGTCTATACCGGAAGCAGTACCTAAAGCAGCCCATAAATCAGCACCGGTTGCGTTGCCGTAATGATGTGCCGCAAAATAGTTTTTTAATCCTTCACGCAAGGCATCATCCCCAATCAATGCCCGCACCATCACCAACATGCGGGCACCCTTGGCATAAACAATTGCGCCATCGAACAAAGCATCAATTTCTGCTGGATGTTCAACCTGAACATGAACAGATTGCACGCCATCGGTCGCATCACGTTGCAAAGCAGATGGTGCATCGGAAATTTGGAAGGTTTCCCAAATATGCCATTCGGGTTCAATTGCATCAATAGCAACATATTCCATCATGTTGGCAAAACTTTCGTTCAGCCATAAATCGTCCCACCATTTCATCGTTACCAAATCACCAAACCATTGATGCGCTAATTCGTGCGCAATCACTGTAGCAACAAGCTGCTTCATATTAAGTGCTGTATTATCGGGATCAAGCAGCAAATAAGCTTCACGATAAGTTACGAGGCCCCAATTTTCCATGGCACCGGCTGAAAAATCAGGCAGGGCCAATTGGTTGGATTGCGGCAGCGGGTACGGCGTTTGATAAAAATCTTCATAGAACTCAATCGAACGTTTAGCAATATCCAAGGCAAAATCAAGTTGCTTTGCTGCATGGGCTTTTGTGCTGTAGACGCCAACTTCAACACCGCTCTTAGTCTGCGTTTTTTTACTTTGCAGATCACCAAAGGCAAATGCAACCAGATAAGTCGACATGCGCATAGTCGTATCAAAATAATGTACGCCTTTTTCTTCATGTGTTTCCGGCATGTTTGCTAAAATCGTTTCACCAGGTTGTTCATCGAACTTAATCGCTAAATCAAATGTTGCTTTGGCTTCCGGCTCATCAACGCACGGAAAAGCCTGACGAGCGAAATTTGTCTCGAATTGTGTACCGATAATCTGTTTTTTTTCACCGTTAACTTCGTAATATGATGGATAAATACCCACCATCGTATCTGTTAAAGGCACTGTATAGCTAATAACCAACGTCGTTGTACCAACTTGTGACAACGTTATATTAATGGCATCAAATTCCTTATCAATCGTAAATGGCACATCTTGTCCATTCGATTGAACAGACCCAATCGTCAAATCTTTTTCGTGTACAGAAATTTTCGTGTTTCTCGCCTCACCAGTAATGGTTGTTTTACCAGAGATTTTTTTATTTCCCCGGTTAATGTCCAAAAAAATTCCGTAATGTTTTGGTTGAAACGTCTCAAAAAAATGTTTAAATTTCGTCATCTTCACCTCTTAATAAAATAAATGCGTTCAAAGCTTCAGAAATCTGTCACATAAGTTCAAGCCTGTTTATGTGCAATATCCACACAACAAGCTGCCTTTTATGCCACAACCTCCGAAAATAGTTCTCCACGCTTTCTATATCTATATAACACTTAGTGTAATCTAATTTGATAGTGATTCTTTCTTTGCGATTGCTTTGAAGGAAAAATAATGAAATAACAAATCAAAGCGACAGACAATTCTGTTATTACTCGAACTCATTTCGATTATATATTTCTAAATAAACAGGTTTACCAAGATTAACGTAAAACAAAGAGAATTCCTCTAAACATTTATTAACTCGAAAAAACTGAATATTTATGTCCTTGGAAAGAATTTAATATAAAAAATATATCAATGTGATATCATAATCATTGTTTAGACGGAATTACAAGAATGGAGGCAGGATTACGAGTACAAAAAAATCCGGAAATATTGCGTTGCGAATTGATCCTGAATTGCACGAAAAAATCACTCACCTGGCTGCTGCTGACAATCGAAGTGTAAACTCTTATATCACAAAAATCCTTGAAAAGGATGTTAAAAATAATTCTTTTGAAGATCGACAATTCGTTGGTACTCTTATACCCGGAAAAAGAATTAATGACAAAAATGGTCTCGTTGAAGTTTCGGGAATATACTATCGTTACTTAATCGAAGACAACCAAAAAGTCGATAAAACAGTCAATTACGTTATTCTTGAAGCTACTGGCAATGTTTTAACACTTAGAAAAATGGAAATAGCAAATTAGGAGAGAAAATGGCAATATTTTTTAAAATTGTTCCACAAAATAATAAGGGATTAGTTGAAGTATTGGGAAAATATCGGAAAAGCGTTGATCCGGGAATCCACTTTTACGTTCCTTTTTTCCAGGGAATCAAGAAAGTTACTTTGGCAATGAGCCCATTAAAACTACCAAATTACTCGGTTATTACGAAAGATAACGCAGACGTATCTGCAAGTGTTACTTTAAACTATCATGTAACTGATGCAGTAAAATACGAATACGAAAATACCGATTCGGTTGAATCAATGGCTCAGCTGGTTCGTGGCCATCTACGTGATATTATTGGTCGTTTGGATCTAAACGAGGCTTTAGGCGCAACAGCCAGAATCAACCAGGAATTGGCTTCAGCTATCGGTGATTTAACCAACACTTATGGTATTAATGTCGATCGGATAAATATAGACGAATTAACTCCTTCCCGAGCTATTCAAGAAGCAATGGACAAACAGCTGACAGCTGATCGTGAACGTGTCGCAACAATCGCTCAAGCGGAAGGTGAAGCAAAATCAATTGAATTAACAACTAAAGCCAAAAACGACGCAATCATGGCAACTGCTAAAGCTCAAGCCGATGCAACCAAGACACGAGCGGAAGCTGAAAAATATCGAATCGATACCGTCCAGACTGGACTAAAAAATGCTGATAATAAGTATTTTCAAAATCAAAGTATCAATGCCTTTACTGAATTAGCAAAATCCGATACCAATACAATTGTCGTTTCAAATGACCAAGTTGGCAGCTTCGGCCAGCTTCCAGTTGTGGGTCAATTATTGAATTCCGGAACACAAAAAATTAAAAAATAAATATTTTAAAAAGTTACTATGGCCGGTAACTTTTTTTATTATTCAATTTCACTCAATTGACCGTTAGATAAACGATAAATCTGATTAGCAAAGGAAAGTGAACTGGACCTGTGGGTCACAATAAAAATCAATCCCCGATAATAAGTCTCTAGACTATTAATTATAATAGCTTCATTGAGTGTATCCAGATTGCTTGTCGGCTCATCCAAAATCAATATCGAACTTGGATATAACAATGCTCTGGCAATTTCCAGCCTTTGTAATTCTCCGGAAGAAAAACGTTGCTCAAGACGACTAATTTTTGTATCAAGTTTTTCGGGCATTTTTCTGATAGTTTTATCCAATTGAACTTTCTTTAAAGCTTGCCAAATTTTCAGGTCTGAAAAATCAGAATTTTTTAAAGTTATATTATCTCGAATTGTGCCTGAAAGAACCAGAGGATTTTGTGTAACATAATTAATTTGTTTACGAAGACTATCTTTTTTTATTTTTTGCAAATCACGATCATTAACCTTGATTAAACCTCGATTCGGCTGGTACCATTTCATCAAAAGTTTCATCAAAGTACTCTTGCCTTCCCCACTTTCTCCGACAATACCAACAATTTTTGGTTTTTCTCCAAGTAAGGAAACATTTCTCAAAACAGTTTTGTCCGGACGTAAAGGATATGAAAAATCTACGTCTGAAAAATGTCCCTGCTTAATCAAAGCAATTTCTTCATTTTCGGATAATTCGGATAGTGGCTTTTCATCAAGAAGCTTAAAAATATTTTTAGCAGATATCAATGCATCGCCCAAAGAGCTTGGAAGATTTGCCAAAGCGAGAACCCTGGCAAAAGAAAACGGAAAAGTGAAGACAACCACCCAAATTAAAGAATTATTAAAAGATGAGTTAAAAGCCAAATAACCCATTACACCACAGAAAAATAATAAACTGAACTGGGTTATCGAAGCAGCAATTGAATCGTCGAAATTTCTTTTTTTTATGATATTGCCTATCGAATCACGATGCCTATCTAAAAAAGAAATTCGTTGATCAACTTTTTGGAATTGCTGCAAAACACTTTTTCCATTAACGGTCTCACTAAGCAATTGATCATTTTCAGTTTCATACGCCGATAAAGATGAGCTCGTGCTCTGAATCTTTTTCTTTCTAAAAAAAGGTAGTACAAAACCAATCCAAAAATATGCTAATAAAGCCAGGCCGGCCATTAACGGTGAAATTAAAAAAATAGCAAACACTTGCAAAAATGAAATGAATACGGCAATCACAACCGGTGCAACCGTATGCGCATAAAAAACTTCAATCTGCTCAATATCTTTGACCAATAATTTTAATATTTTGCCGGATTCTTTGTCGTCTAATTTAGCCGGTGCCAACGATAGCAAATGATCATATAATTTACTTCGCAAATCTGCAAGTAAATGAAAAGCGATGAAATGTCCCAGGTATTGTTCGCCAAAACGGGAAAAACCCAAGGCCAAAGCCACAATCAATAAGAATATTGCATAAGTCCAACTGAATTGCTGTTTGATAATTAAATAAAAACCTGCTGCAATAACGAAAACCTGAAGCAAAGTGGAAATCGTACCGCAAAAAATACTTGCTAATAGTAAATTATTTAGTCGATGTGTTTGAGTAAGCAGTCGCTTAAGCATTTTTCTATTTCCTTTCAACAAAAGAAGCTGTTGATCGATAAGATTCTTATATGCGGACGAATCTTTTAATAATGACTCATGATTGGCTATTATCACCCTTTTTTCAGTAATAAAAGCAATTTGATCGCTTTGCTTAAGATCTTCTATTTTATGTGTAATTATTAAAACAATTTTCTGTTTTGCCAAACGTTTCATGGCCTGTAGAATAATTTCCGCATTCTCATGATCGATATTCGAAGTCACTTCATCAAAAATATAAAAACTTTTATCGGCTGCAACAGCTCGTCCAAAGGCAATTTGCTGACATTGACCAGGTGATAACCATTTTCCATTTTCGCCAACTTGGCTGTCATACCGATCAGGTAAGGTGGAAACAAAAGAACACAAGCCCAATTTATCAAAAATTTTTATTAATTCTTTTCGGCTGTATTTACTAGCAAATAATAAATTATCAATAATCGAGCCATTGAACAAGTAGGATTCACTATCAATATAAACAGCTTTTTTAAGCCAGTCCTGCTGAAAATCTGTGCTTAGCTTTGACTCTTGATCAGAAAAACAAATTTCTCCGGCCAAGGATTTTTGCTGAGCCATCAACGTTTTTGCCAAAGTGCTCTTGCCCGAGCCACTTTGGCCACTAAGAGCATAAAGATGACCAATTTTTAGAGACCAGGACAATCGTGTTATTAATGGTTTATCATAACCAATTGCAAGATTATTTATATTTATTTCCGAAATTTTTGGGATCCTAAATGAAATTGTTTTATGCTTGTCCTTAGATAAAGAAGAACCCCGATCATCGATTGCCGCGAAAATATGTTCCAAAGTCGGGCTTAACTGTTTCATTAGATGAATAAAATATCCAGACTTCCGGAATTCAATAAACCAATCTGCATCAACTACAAATAAAATTATCGCTTGAATAACAGATAAACTTCCTTGAGTTGTTGCAAAAGTCAGAAAAAGGGCAAAAGCACCAATACCGCCATATATAGCGAAATCCAAAATATTCAAGGTCTGTAATTGATAAGCCAGAACGGCCATTGTTCTCCTTCGAAATTTTTCCGAATCATGATGAAAATCCTCAGAAAAATCCTTGTCCCTTCGATACATAATAATTGCATTCATTCCAAAAAAATCGTCTAAGAAACGTTCTCCCATATGGACAAAACTGCTTATATAACGAGCGTTTTCTTTATCGCCGTGTTTGGCTAAAGTCATCATACCGATTCCTATTAGGATGATTGACAAAAAAGGAATGAAAATACTAAAAGGTTGCCAGATTACAATAAAGATTATAAGTAAAAGACCAGTCAAAGACAGCTTAATAATCGTAGGCACGATCAGTGTATAAAAAGAATTTAAATCTGTAATTGCTTTCAAATCGCGCTGAATCAAAACAGAGAGTTTTTGATTAGAATTGTTTTTCCTTAAATAAACGTTTAAAAAATCTCTTTGAATCTCTTTAATAGCTGAATTGGACCAAATTTGAACAATTTTTCTGGAAAACAACAGTCGATAAACAATAATCGACAGGAAAACAATCGGGGCAATTAGGCAGAAAAAAAGCCCAAGCCGATGATTATTATAGTAATCGGCTAAAGCCCAAAAAAGCAACAAAATTTCTAGGCTTTCAAGCCAAGCAAAAAAAGCCTCTGTTAATCCATATTTAAGTTTTTCATGTCCATAAGTAAACAATCGTCTGTACATTGGTTCGATTCCATTTCTAATATTTCGGTATCAAAAATAAATTATTCCTTAATCCAAATTAGCCAAAGCTTCAATCGATTTGATCAAAATTTTCATTGCCGGTTGATAATTTTGTAAATTGAAATATTCATCAATTTGATGAGCAGTTGATTTCTGACCAATAAAACGGGTTCCGTAGCAAACGCCTCGCGGCATTAATCGGCCAAAAGAAGCACCTGCAGATACATTTAAATGAGTTTGCTTCCCAGTCACTTGTTTATAGATCGACAGCAGATTTATCACTACCGGATCATCTGCGGAAACTAAATGTGGTTTTAAACCATCATCTTGCAAATAAGCCTTGATTCGAGGAAATTTTTTTTCAATAATTCTTGCCGCTTTTAGTCCACTAAAACCGACCGGATATCGTAAATTTAAATTTATTTTCGCAGTTTTATTAATTTCCCAATCAATAATTCCGGGATTGAGAGTTGTTTCCCCCATTTCCGGAGTCCTGATACCAATCCCAAGTTTTTCTGCAAAATAATCTTGATGAATTGTTTTGGCAAGAAAATCCAACCAATATTTTGAATTTTCATCAAAATCAAAATTCGATAAGAAAAGAGCTAAATAAGTCGCGGCGTTTTTTCCTTCGTCAGGTGTCGAACCATGAACAGAAAAACCATTCAAAATAATTTGAAAGCCATTACTTTCTTTTTCTATTTGACCGGTTAATTTTTCTTTCTTCAAAAACTCCCGAAAACTTTTTTGAGCCTGATCAAAAGCGACGTTTTCTACTGCCGCTTTAGCAACTCCAGGAACAATATTAGAAGCTTTTCCAGCTCGTAGAAATAACAATTGCCCTTTCGATGGATTCAAAATTTTACTGTCGGATATTAAATCCAGATGAGCAATTCCCTTTTCGGCATTCTCAACAATAAAATCACCATCAGGAGAAAATCCCAGAGTTGGTCGTCCTTCAGCGGCAAAATAGGCTTCCATATCCTGCCAATCATTTTCTTCATCGGTTCCGATCACAAGTCTGATTTTGTTTTTAAACGTACTGGCTCGATCCTTTAAAGCTTTTAAAGCATAATAGCTAAGCATGTCGGAACCTTTCATATCATCAGACCCGCGGCCATACAGGCGATTGCCGATAATTGTTCCAGCGAAGGGTTCATAATTCCATAGTTCTTTATCAACTGGAACAACATCGACATGGATTAAGATTCCTACGGTTTGTTGGGCTTCTTTTGGACCAATTTCAATATAACCAGCCCGATTATCTATAATATCCATCTCCTTAAAACCATCGCGTTTGGCAAAAGAGATCATTTTCTTTAAAGCAGTTTTCGGTCCTGGACCATAGGGATGATCCGAATTAGATAGGCTGTTATCGCGAACCGAATTAATCGACAATAATTCTTGAAAATCAGTTAGCCATTGATCATAATTTCTTTCAATGAATTCATCTTCAGACATTTCCAGCCTCGACATCATTGATAAAATTTCCCAAATGTTCAAAAAATTCTTTAGGGTGGTCTTGGGCATGAGAATGTCCACCATTCTTAGTTAAAGCAAAACATCCTCTCGGCAACGCTTTAGCCGATCTTTTCGCAGATGCAACCGACATAGTATCAAATTCTCCGATTGTCTCTAAAACAGGGATATCAATCTCCGGCAAACGATCCGATACATTCCAATTTTTCATTTCTCCGGTAACGACAAATTCATTATTGCCCTGAAAATGATGATAAACATCTTCAGCCATCATTTTCATTCCGGCATCAGGGTCGTAATTCGGATTTCTATTTAAATGTTCCTTATATAGTTTGATCAAATTTTGATGATAATGTTTCTCAGAAAAGTCTCCGGAAACTTCTATTGTTTTCATATATTTGAATTCTTCTTTGCCAAACATATCAAATAGTTCTTGATTAATTTGTCTAACATAATCGTCAATATTATCGTTCATTGAAAAAACAATTCCGGCTTTTAAATGTTTCCGATATTCAGAACGAAGCATGTATTCATACGTTAAAATCCCACCCCAAGAGTGGCCAACCAGATAAAAGTTATCCAATCCAAAAAGCTGACGAACTTCTTCGACTTCATTTATGTAGTAATTATAATTTAAATATTTGTCGACATTTTCTTTTTTAGAAAAATCAGGCGATTCGCTATGAAAGGATCCAAGTTGTTCATAGATAAAAATCTCCGCATCGATTCGCGCGAATTTTTTCAACTGTTCGGCCCAAATAAGGAATTCATCTGCATCATCACCGGGGCCACCGTGAAGAGCCAAAATTTTAATTGGCGAATTTGGATTGCCAAAACGAGCTCCCCAAAGATCGTAGCCATTTTTCAAATGTAAAATTTTTGTTTTATGCTTCATGCGTTATATTGCGTTTGAATAAGAATCTTATTGCGCTTTTCCTTTTTTAATAACTTAATATACTCTTCTAAAGAAATTCGCTCGGTATGAATGAATTTTGCATTCTCAATGCCAACATAACGAAAATGCCACGACTCATATTTAACCCCGGTTTCTTCTTCTTTATCTTTTGGAAAACGCAAAATAAAACCATATTTTGATGCATTATTAATCAACCATTCTTGTGATTGCAATTGATCAACTTCCGGATATAAGTCGCCTTTTTCTTTAAGAAAACTGCTATCGATAATATCAACCGCCAAACCGGTATGATGTTCGGAAGCTCCTGGAGCCTGAAGATATTCAAGCACCTTTTCTCGAGCTTCCCTTTCGGTCAGGCCTTTCTTTTGATATTTTTTTAAAGCGCGATTAAAAAGTTTTTTTTGATAATCAATTGAACGATAGCCGGAAACGAGTGTCAGTTTGAACATTCTCTTCTCGGCATCCGACAAAAATCTCAATAAATTATCAAGAATTACAATATCAAAAGACTCTCGCCCAATTTTAAATTTTTTAAAATCAATCTCGGCACGCAATTTATGTTTTCGATTAACGAGCTTTAATAAGGGATTATCCAAATAAGCACTATTTGGTAGATTATGTTTTATTCTTGCCATAATTGTTTTTCGACCTCTAAAAATAGATTATTTATGAGAGTATCAGCTGTTTCTTCACGATTAAAAAAAGTGTTATCAACCGCCAACAATTCTGATAGATATAGCTTATCTTTTATTTTGAAAATGGAGATAAAACTACTGGTTTGTTTATTTTTTTCTGAAACAAAGGCAGATATTTGAAGATCATCTCTTTGTTGTTGAAAATTTGGGTTCTTATAAAATTGTACCTGCTGGTTTGATTGAAAAATAAAACGTTTCCTTTGTATCGTTGTTAGTATTTTGGGAAAATCATTTACCAACTTATTAATAATTTTCAAAACCGACCTGGCACTAAGTAAATTTTCCTGACCTGCGTTTTCAAAACCGACAGGATCATAAATAACGCCCTCAATCTTCGCTTGTTTTAAAAAACGAGCTGTTTCGATTTTCCAGTTATCTAAACTGCCAAAAATTTTTTCAACCAATAAATAAGCTGCCGATTTTTCAGAGATAATTAGGAGCATTTCAATTGCCTGTTTAATTGTAAAAATTTCGCCAATTCGGAAATGTATTTGCGCCGATTGGTCTTTTTTTGAAAAATAGCTAAGCTCTTTGGAAACAATTATTGGCGTACTTGGCAAAATTTTCTTCGACCTTATTGCTGATAAAGTTTCATAGACTAAAATCAAGCGGCTTAAGCCAAAAATCGGCAATATTTTTTGAGCATTTTTCTCAGCTAGAATCCTTCCGTTTAATTCCGCAAAAATTGATGATTGGGCAGCAGTTTGCAATTCAATCATAAAATCGACCCCTTGAGCAAATCTCCAATCTCACTGAACAAATTAATAATTTCTAATCGACTTTCAATTTCTGGATTATATTTTGTCATCAAAACTGCTGTAATTTGTTGATCTTGATATTGAAAAATGATCGCATCATGATCAATACCGATTCCCTCGCCACTTTTATTAAAAATTTTTATTTTTTGATTACCAGATTCAACAAAATTTAACTCAAATTTAGCCCTAGATTGTTGATTGAAAAGAGCTTTTCTCGTCAAAGGAAATTCAAGCAACTTTCTTAAAGCTTCAGCGACGTTATTCGCATTGGTTAAATTATCCTTTGATTGGTCAAAGTCCATAAATCTTCTTGAGAGACGTGTCGCAGAATAGTGTTCTTTTATCCAAAAATTCAAATTATCCAATCCGACAACATCGATCAATGTATTTGCCGCAGTATTATCGGATAAACTTAACATCATTGAAATTAAATCAGCAAGTGAAAAAACTTGTCGATCCAAAATTTGCATAATTCCAGATCCGCCAACACGCTGATTAGTCTTTTGAATTCGTTCTTGCAAATCAACTAGTGAAAAATTTGAGCAATAATAATCAGCAATCATAAGTTTGATTAAACTAGCGCTCGGCATAGCTTCTTCTCCGTGAAAAGTAAAATAATTTTCCTTAGTCGATAAACAAAAAGACAGTTTTAACTGTTCATCAAGACTTTTTAAGATGTCTTCAATTTCCTGACTTACTTCGATAAAGTTCACTGCCACAAAAGACCTCTCAAAGCATCTGTTTCAACGAATTTTGAATTAAAAGAGAAGCCGGTCTGTTCGTCATTAAGCCAACCCTTAAAAATTTCATTCTTAAACATTAAAGGAGAATCCAAATCTATGAATTTAACAATTGGATACGCCTTTGCCAAAGCTGCCGCAAAAGCAATGCCAATGTTTGATTCAATCATGCAGCCCATCATCGCCGCTTTATCGATCGATTCTGCGTAATCCAACAAGGCTTTCGCTTGGGAAATACCAGCCGTTTTTTCTAACTTTACGTTGTAACCATCAAAGTCCACACCCGGCGTCAATTTACGAGCATCGTTGAACTCATGAATTGACTCATCCAAAACAAGCGGAAAATGAAAGTGATGAACTAAATTTGAATACTCGTCTTCAAAGCCGACAGGCAGGGGTTGTTCAACTGTTTCGATTGGCAAATCATTTTCAAAGGCAAGCTGATCGAATTGCAAGCTTTGGCGAACATTCCAAGCTTGATTTGCATCAATTCGAAAAGAAATATTGTCTAAATTATTATTCAAATAGACCAATTTTTGAATTTCCTTTTCAATTAGATTATCTCCAAGTTTGATTTTTAATGTCGAAAAGCCTTTTTCAATAAGTTTTTTTGCTTCGCTTAACATATTCGATTCATCATTGATGCTCAAGGTATAGTCAGTCTCAACTTTCTCCTCTTTTTTGCTTAAATTAAAAAAACTACTTAAATTTGTTCCTTTATCTTTAATGAACAAATCCAAAGTTCCCTCACTAACAGCGTTTCTGGCAGCTGAATTTTGCGTGATTAACTTGGAAACGAAATCATCAAATTTTCCAATATTTTCGAAACTTTTGCCAATAATTGCCGGACAAATTATCTCTTTCAAACTTCCGGAAATACTGGCATTGCTATCACCGGTGACTCTTAAAGAAGGAATTGCCTCCCCATAACCATAATTACCCATTTCTGATTCTAAGCGAACAATCCACCCATTTGCAAAATTTTGTGCATGTAAGGCAGTTTTAAAAGTCGTTTTTAGAGGAACTGAATAGTGAGCTAATTTACAATCAACAATCTTCATATAACCTAGCCTACTAAAAAACCAGCCAAATGACTGGTTTTAATTAATATTCCAGTAAGGACTTAAAAGGAACGTTTTCAACTTTCATGATTTTTTCACGCCCCTGGAGCTCTGCTAATTCGATAAAAAAACCCGTACCAACGACTCGACCGCCCAATTGACGAACCAAATCCATTGTTGCTGTAATTGTCCCTCCAGTTGCCAACAAATCATCAACAATGAACACCCGCTGACCCGGTTTGATAGAATCGACATGCATTTGCAATTCATTTTTCCCATATTCCAAGCTGTAACTGGAACTAACAGATTTTCGAGGCAGTTTGCCATATTTGCGTGCTGGAACAAAGCCTATACCTAATGCATATGCCATTGGCGATCCAACAACAAAACCACGAGCCTCCGGACCAGCGATAATATCAGGTTTTAATGGACGAGCAAAATCAATCAGTTCATTAATTGCCTGCTTATAAGCCGGGCCGTTGCCTATTAGAGGATTAATGTCTCGAAACATTACCCCCTTTTCAGGAAAATCTGGAGTAGTTGCAATATAATCATGTAAATCAATATCCATTTTCAGCTCGCTTTCGATATGTATATGATTGAGATAATTCAGCATGCTTTGCTTCAGGAACGACAAAAACAACGCCATTTACAATTCTAACAAATCCTAATTCCAAAAAAACTTTTTGGAAGAAATCATTTGGAGAGTATAAAACATTTTCCGAACAATAATAGTGATAAGTTCGGGAAAAAGAGTTTCGGTCGGGAACTTGGTCCTTACTTCTAAGGTCTTTACCAATAATTTGTAAAGACTGTCTATGATTCCATTCATTTAAAGAAAGTGTTCCAACAATCGATAGTTTTTCACCTAATTGAAGTTTTCCAATTAAATCAGGTCGATTGAAAAACAAAATATCACCCGAAAATCCTTTTACTTTTAATTTAAAATGTTTCTTATCCGATCCTAAAATTCGTAAATTGCTTAATTCAACATCGTCCAAGTCAAAAACCGGTTCCGGATTTCCTTCGCCAAAAGGAGCAAGTTTCGATAATTGTTTAAAGGAATCAATTGATAAGTTCTTTGCTTTTGCCATCGCGTCAATCGCAAGTTTGCCAACCGAAAATTGATAATCATCAGCATTCAGAATTTTATTCAATCGTTTTAAGTCAGCAGCCTTTAAGCTTAAACCAGCCGCTTGTTTATGCCCACCAAAAGAAATGTAAAGATCACGAGCTCGATTCAGAACCGCATAGAGGTCGAAATCTCCGATACTGCGAGCAGATCCCTTGGCGATTCCTTCTTTAATCGAAAAAACAACCGCAGGGCGACCAAAGTGTGCAGACAAACGACCAGCAACGATACCGATAATTCCTTCATGCCAATTTTCGCCAGAAACAATAATAATGTCCTTTTGCTGAGGCGAAACCTGCATTGACGCAGATCGATAAGTTTTATCAGCTTCTTTTTGCCGCTGCTTATTTAAATGTTCAACCTGTTTGGCAATTTTGGATATTTCATCAGGATCATCACTAGTAAGCAATTCGACACCGATTCCACCATCTGCCATCCTTCCCAAAGAATTCAGACGCGGAGCGATTTTAAATGCTATATCCTGGGCAGTAAGACTCTCGAGCTTTAAATCAGCTCTTTTGATTACCTCTTGGAGACCTTTATTTTCACCGCTCTTTATTAAATCAATGCCGGTTTGAATCAGGATTCTATTTTCATTAATCAAAGGCATTACATCGGCAATTTCGCCAATCGCAACCAATGGCAGGAATTGTCGGGCTTTTTGAGTCCCTAATAAATATCTAGCAATTTTAAACGCAATTCCCGCAGCTGATAAATTTTTGAAAGGATAATCCGTCGATAGATCGGAATGAATAATTACTTTGGCATCTGGCAATTTTTCCGGAAGTTGATGATGATCAGCGATTAGGACATCAACTTGATTTTGATTTGCCAAATCAACCGCATCAAAACCGGAAATACCATTATCAACTGCAAAAATCAATTTTGTACCTGCATTGATTAAATGTTGATAAACAAGTTTATTCGGTCCATAGCCATCGCGAAAACGATTCGGAATAAAATAGTCGACCTGAGCCCCAAGTATTTGCAAAGTCCTTAATAAAATCGAAGTACTTGTGATGCCGTCAGCATCGTAATCGCCATAAATTGTGATTTTTTCCTGCTGATCAATTGCTTTGATTAATCGTTTTTTTAAAAGATCTATCTGATATAAGCGACTCGGATCATTCAGTTTATTTAGATCTAAACTAAAAAAGTCTTCAATTGTTGGAATCGAAGAAAAACGTCCCGCAAGAACCGTGCTAACCAGCCTGCCAAGTGAAAAATGCTGCTCGATTTTCTGGATGAATTGTTCATCTGTACTTCTCTTAAACCAAGAAAATTGGTTATCCAACATTGATTTTGTCTTTCCTTTCAATTTTCTTTGCAGGAATATCGAAAATCTCCAAATCATGTGCAATATACGAATTCTGAAAAACACTCTTTGCTTGCTTAACCAACTGATCAGCCATTTTTCCGAGATAACGAGCAGAAATGTGGGTTAAAATCAATTGACGAGCATGAGCCTCTTTAGCATGTTCAGCCGCTTGCAACGAAGTCGAATGGCCATGTCTTTTTGCCATAATGGAATTTTCTGCACCATAAGTTGCTTCATGAACAAGAACATCGGCATGATCGGCAGCTTTTACAATTTCCGGAGTTCCCTTAGTATCCAAAACAATCGAAATGATTCGTCCCGGACGATCCGGACCAAGAAAATCCTTTCCGTCAATTGTTAAACCATTTTCAAGTCTGACGATTTCACCAGCCTTTATTTTCCCAAACAGCGGTCCGGATTTCAAACCAAGCTTAAGCAGTTTTTCAACCTGCAGTTCCCCTACGGTGTCTTTTTCGACTATTCGATAAGCATAATCTTCAATGCCATGATTCATAGGAAATGCTGAAACAGTAAATTGCTGATCATCAAAAATAATCCCAGGTCGAACCTGAATAAAATTAATTCGATATTGCAAACGAACTTGAGCTGCCCGTAAAACAGAAAAAACATACTGTTGCAGGCCGGCAGGCCCATAAATCGTTATATCGGTCGGTTTACCACCGTCAATTAATTCAGATCCTTGAAAATTTCGAGAAGTCAGAAAACCGGGCAAACCAAAAATATGGTCTCCGTGCATGTGCGTAATAAAGATTTTTGTAACTTTTCTGGACCTTGTATTCGATTTTAATAATTGATGTTGAGTGGCCTCGCCAACATCAAACAGCCATACTTCGTTTCTTTCGTCTAAAAGACGTAAAGCAATCGAAGTAACATTACGCTGTTTGCTTGGCTGACCTGCACCGGTTCCTAAAAATTCTAATTCCATAATTATTTATTCTTCAAACTCAAAAGCAAAATCAGCATCATCGATATAAACCATATCACCGTCCTTGGCACCAGCTTCTCTTAGCTTGTCATCGACACCAAAAGAACGAAGTTGGCGAGCAAAACGACGTAAAGATTCATCGGTTGTCTTATTTGTCATTTTTGCCAATTTGGAAATGCGATCACTAATAATGATCCAATCATCACCTTCGTGTTCAATTTGAAAGTCTGCTGATTTGTCATCTTTAAATTCATAAAGTCGATTATCGGCGGATTGTTCTTCTTTTCCTTTAATCATTTGTGGAGTCTTATCCAGCAAATCAGCGACCTTTAGTAGCAATTGTTTCGTACCGGTCTGAGTTACTGACGAAATTTCCGCAATTGGCATATCGATTTGATGACTAGCAAGTTCTCGTTTAAAGTCTTGAAGATTTTCCTTTGAACTTGACAAATCCATCTTTGTTGCGACAACAATCATCGGTCGATCAAGCAAACGAGGATCATAAGTTTTCAGTTCTTGATTAATTTGCAAATAGGCTTCAAACGGCGTAATTCCCAAACCGGATTCTTCACTCATGTCAATCATATGGAGCAAAACCCGTGTTCTTTCAACATGACGCAAAAACTCGAAACCGAGCCCAATGCCTTTCGATGCGCCTTTAATCAAACCAGGCAAATCAGCAATTGTAAAGTCGCGACCATCTGATAACTGAACCATACCCAAGTTTGGGTCAATCGTTGTGAAGTGATAAGCAGCGATTTTCGGACGAGCCCCTGTAACTACGGACAAAAAGGTAGATTTTCCAGCAGACGGAAAACCAACTAATCCAACATCTGCCAAAACCCTTAACTCTAATTTAACTTTCAAAATCTCTCCGGGTTCGCCATTTTCCGATATTTCCGGAGCTGGATTAGACGGTGTTGCAAAACGCATATTACCGCGACCACCGCGACCACCATGAGCAATTAAAAACTTTTTACCATTTTCAGTAAGGTCAACAATCTGTTGGTTGGTTTCTGCGTTTGAAATAATCGTTCCAGCCGGAACTTTTACATAAAGATCCTTGGCAGAAGCACCAGTCATCCCCTTTGTACCGCCCTTTTCACCATGTTTGGCACGAAAATGACGATTATAACGAAAATCCATTAAGGTCCTCAAACCTTCGTCGACAATAAAGTAAATATTGCCACCTTTTCCGCCATCGCCACCAAAGGGTCCACCCAATGGAACAAACTTTTCGTGACGAAAGGAAATAATTCCATCGCCGCCATTACCGGCTTTTACTTCAATTGTCGCTTGATCTACAAATGCCATCCAATCTATTATACAGGTCTATTCTTTTTCGAATTTTCGCTTGGCAATTATTTTTTTATTCTCGGATCTTACCATTGCCGAAACCGATACTTTAACAAGAGTTGCAACCTTTTCGCCGATTCCTAAAGCCTCAATATCTTCAATCGAAGCATCGGCAATTTTTGGTAACGAGCCGAAACGACGCATCAGTTTAACTCTCGACTTTGGCCCAATCCCAGCAATTTCATCCAATCTTGATGATAAATTAGTTTTTGTTCTCAGTTGGCGATGAAAGGTAATCACAAATCGATGCACTTCATCCTGAATTCTTTGCAATAAATAAAATCCTTGAGAATGAGGATCCAGGAAAAGATTCTCACCTCTTGAATTAAGCAAATCGGCCGTCTGGTGTTTATCGTTTTTTACCATTGCCGCTACCGGAATATTAATACCCAATTGTTTTAATGCCTCTTCAGCAGAATGCAACTGAATTTCGCCACCATCCATCAAAACCAAATCCGGGTACATTTGTCCTTCATCTCTTAACCGGGTATAACGTCGAGTGATAACTTCAAAAGTAGCCTTTGCTTCATCTTGCCCTGTCGGTGTCCTTAATTTATATCTCCTGTAGAGATTTTTGTTTGGCAGACCGTCTTCAAAAACAACCAAGGCAGAAACATAATTGCTGCCTTGGGTATTGGAATGGTCAAAAGCTTCAAAGCGATGTCCATGAGGAATTTTTAAAGCATCGGTTATTTCTTTCATGGCCCCGGTGGTTTTTTCTTCATTCAGTTCCATCAAACGGAATTTATCTTCCAATGTAATCTGAGCATTTTTAGCTGCCAGTTTCAACAAATCTCGTTTTTCGCCACGAACCGGAGTTCTAACCGGAATTTCAAGTGTCTCTGAAAGTAACTTTGTATCGATATTTTTGGGCACAAGTATTTCTTTGGGTTTTTGAGCATTTTTCTGACTATAGAACTGTTGAATATATGATTCCAATTCTTCTTTAACGGAATCCGCTAAAGCGAAAGTCTCTTTTTGTTGACGCAATAGACGGCCCTGACGCAGGAAAAATATTTCAACAGTCATCCAACCCTTGTCCATGTAAAAATTAAATAAATCTCTTGGAGTATGGTCATTTTGCAAAACACGTTGATTTTCTACCGTTTGATCAATGAATTTTAAGCGATCACGAAAATCGGCCGCTAGTTCATATTCAGTTGAATCAGAAGCGTGTTTCATTTTCTTTTTAATGTCAGAAATCGCTTTTCTGGTTTCACCGTTTAAGAAACGAGTAATTGCATCGATATTTTTTTGATATTCTTCCTGAGGAACTGTCCGCCAACAAGCCCCCAAACACTGACCCATCGAATAATACAAACAAGGACGGCCTTGGTAACCGTTACAGCGCCGTAAAGGATAGGTCATTTCCAAAAAATGCAAAGTTTCTGAAGCCGCATAAACATTCGGATATGGTCCAAAATAAGTTCCATGATCGTGTTTTAAAGTATTTGCCAAAATTAAACGAGGATCACGTTCATTGGTAATCTCGATATATGGATAAGAGCCGGAGAATTTTAAACGAATATTGAAATAAGGCCGATAGCGCTTAATCAAAGTGTTTTCCAAAAGGAAAGCTTCTTTGTCCGAATTGGTCACAATGAATTCAAAATCATGAATATTAGCAACCAGCTCAGCTGTTTTGCCAGTATGTTCAGCCTTAAAATACGAACGCACGCGATTTTTTAGATTTTTCGCCTTGCCAACATAGATTATCTTGCCATTTTTGTCCTTCATTTGATAAGAACCAGGTTGGGCCGGCAATAAGGCTAACTTTTGTTCAATTAACTCTGATGCCACGTTAAAATTATAAACGAATCTAAGTTAAAATGAATTTTAGTGCTTGACTCCATGAATAACAATCGAACATATCGCCTGACAATCGGTCTAATTTTTACTTATGCCGTTTTGGCTGTCGTTTCAATAATTTTCCATAAATATATACCACTAGCCAATGGCTATATCTGGAATATTTTTCTTGCTTTACTGCCCCTATTATGCGCCCTTCTAATTGATTTTCTGTTCTATGAAAAAAATAGTCCTATTCTTTCGCTTTTAGTCGGAATAATTTGGTTGATTCTTTTTCCAAACTCTCCCTATATGGTGACTGATTTGGCCCATTTGAATTTATATCACGTTTCTTATGGATTAGATATCTCGACTTTGCATTCAGCCTGGTTCGGAGTTCTTTTTGCAACTTTTGCGATTATTACCGGAGTTTTGATGGGAATGCTTTCTTTTTACACGGTTTTCAAAATAATTAGAGAAAAATTCAGTAGCTTAACAGCTTGGGGATTCTCGATAATCGTCAGTCTCCTTGCTGGATTCGGTGTTTTCCTTGGACGTTTTCCAAGATTCAATTCTTGGGACGTTATTAAACGGCCAAGCTATTTATTTAAAATCGCACTGGACCAAATTAATTCTCATACCTTAGGATTTGTAATCCTTTTTTCAACGATGACTTTTGCTTTATACTGGCTCTTTTATCTAATCTTTGATGTTTCGACAAAATCCGATAAACTTTAACTAACGAGGAAAAAATGGCAAAAATTCAAAAAATGGAAAATGATCCATATAAAAAATTAGAAGATCTCTTTATCATGCCCGAAGACGAAAAGCAGAAAAGTTCAAGAAAAAAGGCCCTTGGTCAAAAAGATCCCGAAAATAAAAACAAAACCGTTACTAACAAAGAAAAGAAGTAATTAGACCGATTTTTCTAATTTATCGAGCAATTGGTCCAAAAGAGCTCGATCGTTTTGATTCCAACCTGAAAAGACCGCTGCATCAATCCTAGCTAATTCAGCCGCGATTTCTTTTAAGTCGGTTTGGCCTTTTTCTGTAACCGAATAAATGAGCTGGCGTTTGTCGCGACCAGTTGCAACTTTATCTAAAAGTCCTTTTTTTGCGGCAGATTTAAGCTGTCGACTAAGAGTTGAGGTATCAAGTTTTGTTGCCAATGATATTTTTTCTTGAGTATCAAGACCTGATTCGATCAATAAAAGAAGACGATGTTCGGCAATTGTTAAGCCAAAAGACTTCATCAATTTGCTGAGTTTCTCGTTATATAACGCGCTTGCGTTTCTTAAACTTTCCAATTCTGTCTTCATAATGGACCCTTGTATACTGCAATAAATTATAAACAAAGTAATTGTACTATACAAGAGAACAAAAATTCGTTTTAAGAAAATCTTCGAAATTTGTTCTAGACTGGATTCATGGCTTTCGACGGACTTTTTCTTCACGCAATGACAAAAGAATTAAACAAAGAACTAGCTGGAGGCAGAATCACAAAAATTGCCTTCCCTTTTCCGCATGAAATTATTTTGACGGTGCGGTCTTTTAGAAAAAACAGAAAACTTCTGCTTTCGGCTCATCCAGTCATGGCCCGTGCGCAGATTACAAAAGTTGATTTCGAAAATCCACTTACAGCACCAAATTTCGTCATGGTACTCAGGCGTTACCTCCAGGGCGGAAAAATATTGGCATTTAAGCAAATTGAAAATGACCGAATTCTCGAGATTTTAGTTGCCAATGCAAATGAAATTGGTGACGCCGTTTCTTATAAGTTAGTGCTCGAAATCATGGGACGTCATTCAAATATATTTTTTCTTGATTCAGAAAATAAAATCATCGAATTGATAAAACATGTACCGGCTTTTGAAAACCGAGTTCGCATTCTCCTGCCCGGTGCCCAATACCAAAGGCCACCAAAACAGAATTTAATCAATCCTTTTGAATCAAGCGAATTTACTTCAAATGATCAACATGTGCTGGCAGAACATTACCAAGGAATGTCAATGATATCTGCTAAAGAAGCTGCTAACGCTGAATATCTAACAGATTGGTTTAAAAAATTCGACAAGTCGCAGGCAACACTGACAAAAATCAATGAAAAAAAATCTGAATTCACGGTTTTTCCTTATAAAACTATTACTGGTGAAAAATCTTTCTTTCCTTTGCTATCCGATCTTTTAGACACGTATTATGCCCAGTCGGCTAATCAATCAAGGGTTCATGCGCTTTCGTCACAAATCGATCAAATCGTAAAAAACGAACTGCATAGAAACCGACGAAAATTACGAAACTTGAATAATGATTTAGCGAAGACAGAGCAAGCGAATGATTATCGAATTAAAGGCGAGTTGCTCACAAGCTTTCAAAATAAAATAACTCGTGGTGACAATTCAGTCGCCTTAAATAATTATTATGATGGAAAAGAAATTGATATTTCTCTGGATCCCAAAATATCGGCAAACGCAAATGCTCAAAAATATTTCACAAAATATCAAAAACTAAAAAAATCTGTAAAATATCTTGATAAACAAATCAAACTGGCAACCGAAGAATTAAATTACTTTGAAAATATAGAGGAACAATTAAAGGATGCTTCTCCAAAAGATCTTGGTCAAATAAAGATCGAACTGGTAAGAGAAGGATATTTAAAAGATAAAAAAAATGAAAAAAAGCCTGTCAAAAAAAGATCTAAAATAGCTAAACCAGATCGTTTTACTGCTAATGACGGAACCGCGATCGAAGTCGGCAAAAATAATTTTCAAAATGATCAGCTAAGTATGAAAAGTGCGCAAAAAGACGATATTTGGCTTCATGTACAGAAAATACCAGGTTCCCATGTTATTATCCATTCCAATCATCCAAGTGATGAAACATTGGTAGAAGCAGCTAAATTGGCAGCCTATTTCAGCAAAGCAAAAAATTCGGCCAATGTCGCTGTTGATTACTTGCCAGTTGGAAGACTACGAAAGCCAAATGGTTCCAAACCTGGCTTTGTGGTTTTCGAAGGGCAGCAAACAATTTATGTAACTCCGAATCGAAAATTAGTTGAAGAATTAAAGGCTTAGTTCGTAATATTGGATTTGAAAAAGAATTTCTTTTTTCAAAATTTTAAAAGAGTTTTCTTGAAACAAATTGATTAATTCACTTGTTTTATAAGCCTTGACGTCCCCCTCTTTAGAGTGAGATACGATCATATCATTATAGAGACTGTGGAAAATCGGAATATTAATTTCAGCTATTATTAAACGGCCATCCGCTTTTAAAAATCTTTTAATCGAATTTAAAAAATAAACTGGATCTGGAAAGTGGTGGAAAGATGCCGAACAGATAATATAATCAAACTGCTCATTTTTGAATGGAATTTTTTCTGAAGAAGCACAGGCAAAGCGATATTCAGGGTATTTTTGTTTTGCGATAGAAATCATTTCTCCTGATATATCGATACCTGTTCCAATTATTTCGGCCTGTTTTCCGAGCAATCCGAGTAAACGGCCATTAGCACAGCCAACATCCAGCAAACAATCGCTATTTTTCAATTTTAAATTATGATTTATTAAACGTTTAAAAGGATAGGAAAAAAATCCCGAGATTGAAAAATCAAAATGACCAGCAATTTTGTCATAATATTTTTGACTCAATTTTTCATAGTTTTTCTTCATTTTTCACTTCTCAATTTTGAAAGCATTTTTTGAAAATAATCAGGTAAAGGCGCACTAAAATTTAGTTCCTCTCCTGTATGTGGCTGTGTCAGAGATAAACTGCTCGCAAATAGATACTGCCCTTTTCCCGACAAAGTTTTTCGAGGCCCATATAATGGATCGCCAGCAACCGGATGGCCAATATAAGCCATATGTACACGAATTTGATGAGTACGACCAGTTTCCAAGACAGCTTCAATTAAAGAATAGTTCGAAAAGCTCTCTAAAACTCGAAAATAAGTTACTGCTTCTCGGCCATTAGCAACAACTGCTTGTTTTTGACGATTTTTGGGGTCACGGCCAATTGGTGCCTTAATCGTGCCTTTTTTCTCAGAAAAATTCCCATGAACAATCGCTAAATACTTGCGTCCTGTTTTATGCGATTTCAAATCGGCGGACAAATGTTCATGAGCAAAATTATTTTTGGCAACCATCAATAATCCGCTGGTATCCTTGTCAATCCGATGGACAATCCCAGGTCGAAATTCTCCGTTAATTGTTGATAAAGGAGCATGATTAAGCAAAGCATTAACAAGCGTATGTTCCCAGTGGCCGGCGCTTGGATGGACAACCATGCCCTGAGGTTTATTCACAACGATTAAATCATTATCTTCGTAAAGAATATCCAGAGTAATTTTTTCAGGCAATAACTTTGTTTTTTTAACGGGCGGAACTTCGATAATAATATGGTCTCCAGCCTGAACACGATACTTCGCAAGCGCGGGGTCTCCGTCAACAATCACTCTACCTTGATCGATTAATTTTTTTATCTGATTTCGGGAAAAATTGGAAAAATTGATTGCTAAAACTTTATCCAGTCTTCCGGTTTGATCAATGATTGTACTTTCTAAAATCTGCTTATTTTCCATTTAAACTGTTCGAACTGTCATTTATTTTCTGGAAATATTTAATTGCCTTTTTACTTGTAATAATTCGATAATTCCGGTTATCAAAACTAAACTCGATAAAACGCTTCTTTGGAAATATTTTAACGATCCGAATATCTTTTATTTCAATATCAAGATCGCTGCCAAAAAAAATCCCCTGAAAAAGAATATGATCGTCATCCAACAGCAGACGCAAACGAAAAACATAAAAAATAACCGTAAATAAAAATAAACCCCAGACAATAAAGGCGCCAAGAGCCAAACGCGAGAATTCTAGTTGAACAATTAAAGCAAAAAAGCCAAAAATTGCTAACCAAATCAATGCTATCTGTCCTTTAAAAGTTAAATCTTGATAATAAGTTATTAAGCGCTTGCTTTTCATTTTATTCATTATAAATCAGCGAACCTTTTTGCCCCAATATTGATATAGATCTGTTCGAATTGGTCCATTATACAATTTCCTTTTTTTCGTCGCTTTTTTTGCATAAAATTGTTCAAATTCTTCGTCGCTAGTCAAAATATACTTGCTCCATGTTGGCATCTGATTATATATATATCCCATTTGCTGATAAATTTGCCGTGCATCTTCAATTTCACCAAGCCTTTGGCCATATGGGGGATTTGCTACTAAAATTCCATTAGTTTTGTCTGTTTGCCAATCTTTAACCGCTAATTGTTTAAAAGTAATGTCGTTATATAGACCGGCTTTTTTTGCATTCTCTTTGGAAATTCTGATCATATTTCCATCAATGTCATAACCGCTAATATCCAGGATCTGATCATATTTTGCCAGGCTGTCTGCTTCTTCTCTAACATCCTGACTAAGTTTTTGATCAAACCAACCCCAAGACTCAATTTCAAAGGTCCGATTAATTCCCGGCGCAATATTTTTTCCGATCAGAGCAGCTTCGATCGGAATTGTTCCCGATCCACAGACCGGATCAACAAAAGGATTATCTGTAAACCAATTCGTTAGAAGAACTAGAGCAGCAGCAAAATTTTCCTTCAATGGAGCTCCACCGTGTTCCGTACGATAACCACGTTTAAAAAGCGATTCGCCGCTTGTATCAATCATAATTCGAACATTGTTTTTATCAATTCGTATATCAATTCCGATGTGTTGACCAGTTTCTGGAAGATCTTCATGACCGGTTTGCGATCTCAAAGCTTCAACAATCGCTTTTTTAGTAATTCGTTGAATATCTGGAACACTGAATAGTTGTGAATCATGACTGTGAGCTTCCATTACCGGAAATTGGTCATCCCAATTAATGAATTCACTCCACGGAAGTGCTTTAACTGACTCAAAAAGATCATCAAAACGCAAAGTGTGAAATTCGCCAACAAGAATTTTGACACGATCAGCTGTTCTCAACCAAATATTCGTTTTTAAAATGTCCCTTTGATTACCGGAAAAACGAACATAGCCATTCTCGGTTCGCGTTTGATAGCCTAACTTATTCAGTTCTTTGGCAACGAGTGCTTCGATTCCCTGCCCGGAAGTTGCGATTAAATTAAATTGATTCATTACTTCATTCTACTTGTTCAATTTTTATATGAATAAATCGATGCAAATTATACAAAAACAAAACTTTTTTATTTTTAAATAAAGTGACCAAAACATACAATTGAACTCGTTTAAAGTAATTTGGTTTCTTAAAAAAATCAGCTAGACAAGCCTGTATGAAAAGGGTTACAATTAGGAAGTTAGTTAACTTTATAACAATTGGAGGAGTTGTCAAAATGTCGAATAACAACATTGTCGTTGTTGGTGGTGGATTTGGCGGAATTTATACTGTCAAGAACCTCGCAAAGAAATTCAAAAAGAATTCCGGCGTAAAAATTACTTTAATCGATAAGAATTCTTACATGACTTACATGACGGAATTATATGAAGTTGCTGCTGATCGTGTTGAAGCTGAGGCCATTCAATATGATTTACAAAAACTGTTTTGTCATAGAAAAAATGTCAATATCGTTACTGACGAAGTAAGCGGAATTGATCGCAAAAAGAAGCAGGTTATTACAAAAAACGGTCAGTACCCTTATGACTATTTAGTTTTAAGTGCCGGATCGGAACCGAATACTTTTTCAACACCGGGAGTTGAAAAGTTCGGCTACACTCTTGGTTCAATGGAACAAGCAATTGAATTAAAACATGCAATTGAAGAGCATGTTCGTCTTGGAGCAGTTGAAACAGATTTGAATAAACGTAAAAGTCTGTTGACAATTGCAGTCGTTGGATCTGGTTTTACAGGAATCGAAATGATTGGCGAATTAGTCGATTGGAAAAAAGTTCTTGCAAAAGAAAACAAGATTGATCCATCAGAAATTAAATTAACATTGATTGAAATGGCTCCGACCTTAATGAACATGCTTGATCGAAAAGATGCTGATAAAGGTGAAAGATACTTAATCAAACACGGTGTTGAAGTCCTCAAAAATACCGATGTCGTAAGTGTTGGTGACGGATTGATCGATTTTAAAGGCGGAAATAAATTCTCTACCTCGACTCTAATTTGGACGGCCGGAGTTAAAGCTCCAACTAAAGTAAGTGAATTCGGATTGCAGCAAGGCCGCGGTGGAAGAATTCTAGTTAACAAGCAGGGTCAATCACTGGATGATTCAAAAATTTACGTTCTTGGTGATGTTTCGCTAACCGATCAAGACGGTTCGGGAAAAGGCCAGCCACAAACGGTTCAAGGAGCCGAAGCTGGAGCTAAAGTCGCCGCAAAAAATATCTCTCTTGCAATTGCCGGACAAAAAACAACGGCTGAATTTGAAGGTAAATATTCTGGTTTCGTCGTATCAATTGGTTCGAAATATGCAGTTGCTCATATCGGAAAAAATACGCACTTGAGTGGCTTCTTTGCTCAAGCAGTTAAGCATATGATCAATTTCATATATTTTTTGCAGATTACAAACGCTTATTATTTCTTTAGGTACCTGCGGCACGAATTCTTTAATACCCGTAACGAACGAAACATGTTTCACGGCTACTTGAGCCGACAAGGCAATGTCCTTTGGTCCCTTCCGGCTCGACTGTTTCTTGGTGCTACTTGGCTCGTCGATGTTTCCCAAAAGATCGGCGGCAAAGATTCTTGGTTTATAAACAAATTGCGGCTTACAAGTTTTGACTGGCTAATTGTCAACACGACTTCCGGAGCTTCAGCAGCTGGAAGCGATGCAACAACTTCGACTGCTACAACAGCTAAAACAACTTTCTCTCTGTCGTATGAATACGGAAATCAACCAATGTTGATATTCAAGCATATGCCGAAATGGTACTACGATATAACAAAGTTTATGATTCCTAATACAAATATTGCTTTCATTATGCAAAAGACGATGACTATTTTTGAATTGCTGATCGGCTTAGCGCTTATTTTTGGTTTATTTACCTGGCTGGCATCGGCTGCATCAGTTGGATTCGTTGTCATCTTTTCCTTAAGTTCAATGTTTTATTGGACGAATATCTGGATGATTCCAATGGCGATTGCAGCCATGAATGGTTCTGGAAGAATCTTCGGACTTGATAAATATGTAATTCCTTGGATAAGAAAGCATTTCGTAAATTGGTGGTATGGAAAAGAAAGAGCAATTTATAAATAAATAGTTAAGAACCTGAATCAATGAAAATTTCTGCTGGCGTAAAAAAATATTTAAAGATGATCAAACCTCTTGATCTGATAATCGTGGTCTTTTTGGTTTTACTTTCGTTTACACCTTTAGGAATTTTCTCGCTTAAGGAACAAAAAGAACAATCAGCCGGTGCCCAAGAGGTATTGACTGCTGTTATCACCCACAAAAGGAAAGTTGTTCATAAAATTAAGCTGACAGGACATACCGGTACAACGAAATATCGTTTTACAAACGGAAAGGCGTATAACGTGGTAGTCGCGACCGGAAATAAAGTTAGAATAGTCGAAGCAAACTGCCCGGACCAAATTTGTGTCCACCATGCAGCAATTAATAAAGCAGGACAATCAATCGTTTGTCTACCGCATAAATTAATCGTTGAAATAAGATCCAGCAGTGGTCGTACCTTTGGGGGAATCGTTAATTGAACTACTCTTCGGAAAAGACGCGGCAATATGTCTATATTTCTTTGCTTTGCGCTCAGGGAGTTATTATCGGTTTAATTGAACGAATGATTCCATTTCCTTTCGCTTTTGCGCCGGGAGCTAAATTAGGATTAGCAAATATTATCACTATTGTATCTATCTATACCCTACCGGTTTCAGAAAGTTTTCTATTGATGGCAATGCGTTTAGTCCTAACAACATTGCTTGGTGGAACAATGTCGACCTTTATGTATTCCGCTGCTGGTTCTTTTCTTTCTTGGATTGGAATGCTGCTAATTAAGCAGTTGGGCGAAAAGCACATTTCTATGATCGGAATTTCAGCCGCTGGTGGGATATTGTTTAATGTTGGCCAATTAAGTGTTGCAAGTTGGATCGCTGGGTCTTGGACAGTCATGTTATATATGCCAATTCTTTCATTTATTGGAATTTTAGCTGGAATCGCCGTTGGAATCGCAGCTAATTTTCTTTTTGAACACGTGCGTACTCTATCCCGTTTGCGCTTTGAATATTCAAATGTTAAAGAAAGGACTTAACGAGTGAAGATATGAAAATAAATCCAATGTGGGATAAGTATCCACTTGTCAAACAGGAATTAGAATTAACTTTAGCTTTGATGAAAAAAAATATTAGAACTGACAATAAGCCGGTTTCAAAAGCAATTTTAGAGATGATTAACTCTGGTGGAAAATTGCTTCGACCGGCTTATTTGTTGTTATTTTCTATGTTCCAAAAAACTGATCGTAATAAGATTATCGCTTTGGCGGCCGCTATCGAAATTCTCCATATGGCGACTTTAATTCATGATGACGTTGTTGATCAATCGCCGACTCGTCGAGGAATGTCATCAATTCAGCAACAGTTCGGGCAAAGCACCGCTGTCTATTCAGGCGATTATTTGTTCGTTGTATGTTTTAATTTGCTCGCTGAATATGCCAGCGACTTTCGCGGAATTCAACAATATGGTCATCACATGAACGCAATTTTAAATGGCGAAATGACACAGATGGTCGAACGCTACAATTTCAATATTTCAATTGATCAATATTTCAAACAAATTTCCGGAAAAACTGGACAATTATTTTCACTTGCAACTTTTCTTGGTGCTTACGAGAGCGGTAATAAAGTTCAATTTGCAAAAAATGCCGAAAAAATCGGTTTGAACATTGGCATTTCTTTTCAATTAATGGACGATATTTTGGATTATACCGATACCAGCGAGCAAATTGGCAAACCAGTTCATAACGATATGCGTGAAGGAGTTTATTCAGCTCCTTTAATCTTGTCGATGGTCCAGCATAAGGATTCTTTTTTGCCCTTTTTAAAAAAGAAGGATCAAATGACCGATCAAGATACAAAAAGAGTATCCCAGTTGGTAATTGAATTTGGCGGAGTAAAGATGGCAAAAGAATATGCCAAAAAATATACTAAACAAGCACTCCTGCAAATCAACAATCTCCCTGATAAGCCGGCAAAGGAAGCTTTAGTTGATATAACAAACGAAATAATGGATCGCCAATCCTAAAATGAAAATAATTGAAACAGAAAAAATAAGTTACAGTTACCCTCAATCCTTAAAAAGCAGCATTGAAAACATTAGTTTCAATGTTCCTGCCGGTGAGTGGCTTACGATAATCGGTAAAAATGGATCTGGTAAAAGTACTTTAATTCGTCTTTTGGACGGGCTCCTTATGGCAAAATCCGGACAAATTATTATTGATGGTCAGGCACTTTCAGAAAAAAATCTTTGGCAAATCCGAAAAAAAATTGGGATTGTTTTTCAAAATCCTGATAATCAATTCGTATCGGGAAGCGTAATTGAGGATGTTGCTTTCGGAATGGAAAATTATCAGATTCCACACAAACAAATGCTAGAACGTGCTTACCAGGCTTTAAAAATGGTCGGAATGGACGGTTTTTCCGATAAGCAGCCAGCCCGTCTATCCGGTGGACAAAAACAACGAGTGGCTCTTGCCGGAGTCTTGGCAATTGAACCAAAGATTTTGATTCTGGATGAAGCAACCAGTATGCTTGACCCTGACGGACGTGACGAAGTTTGGCAGATAATTAAAAAATTGAAGGATCAAAAAAAATTGACCGTCATATCAGTTAATCATGATTTAAACGAATTAGATCTATCAGATCGAGTAATTCTGATAAATAACGGAAAAATCGCCGCTGATACAAAAATCAACCGGCTTTTTTTAAATGATAAGCTTCTAGAAGAAAACGACCTTAAGCTCCCATTTTTGCAACAAATGCAAAAAGATTTGCGTGATAATGGAATTAACCCACCACAAGAATACAATCAACAAAAGGAACTGGTTAATTTTCTATGGAAATCAATTTCAAGAACGTAAATTTCAATTATCAATTGAATACACCTTTCTCGACTGTTGCTTTAGAAGACGTTAGTTTTAACATTCCTAGTGGTTCCTTTACTTCGATCATTGGCCATACTGGTAGCGGCAAATCAACAGTCCTACAGTTAATTGATGGACTTTTGACACCTGCAAGTGGCGACATAAAAGTCGGAGATTTTCAGCTAAATTCTCAAAGTAGTCAAAAACACTTAAAAAATTTTCGAAAAAACATCGGCTTTATTTTTCAATTTTCTGAAAACCAATTATTTGAAGAAACGGTTGAAAAAGATTTGATTTTCGGACCAAAAAATTTTGGCGTTGACGAAAAAACCGCTAAGGAAAATGCAAGACGAATTCTTAAAATCGTTGATTTGCCAGAAACAATTTTGCAAAAATCACAACTTGATCTCTCTGGCGGTCAAAGACGAAGAGTGGCAATCGCCGCAACCTTAATTTCCGATCCTCAACTGCTTTTGCTCGACGAACCCGTAATTGGGTTGGACCCCAGTGGCAGGGATAAACTGATGGCTCTTTTTAAAAGACTAAATCAACAAGGCAAAACAATTGTCATGATTAGTCATGAAATGGATGACGTTGCCGATTATTCCGATCAGATAATTGTCTTAAATGCTGGCAGAGTCTCAAAAATCGGTAGTCCAAAAGAAATATTTTCCGATGAAAATTATATTCGCAAAGAAGGATTACGTTTACCATCAGCAATCGAATTTGCGAATCAACTACAAAAAACCGGTTTCCCTATTGTAAATTCAATTAAAAATAAGCAACAATTGTTAAAAGAAATTAAAAAACAATTTAAAATAAAGAAAGCTGAAAAATGAATATAGATCGCTTATTAATCGGTCGATACCTGCCCGGCAAAACATTTATCCATCGACTTGACCCGCGGATGAAATTGGTGATTACAGTAGTTTTCATTTTTCTAACTTTTTTCGCCGACAATTGGCAATCCAACTTGCTGTTGTTCACCTTCGTTTTTCTATGTGTAGCAGTTACGAAAATTAATTTCAGTTTTTTTTTAAACGGCTTAAAGCCAATGCTTTGGCTGATTATTTTTACAGTTATGATGCAAATTTTGTTTTCAAGCGGCGGACATCTTTACTGGCATTGGGGATGGCTAACGATATCGCAATATGGCATAGATTATGGAATGATCGTTTTTTTGCGTTTTGTTTTGATTATATTTATTTCAACTTTATTAACTCTAACAACTTCACCTACAAATCTTGCAAACGGACTTTCCAGTCTCTTGAAGCCATTGAAGTTTTTCCATATTCCAATTAACGAAATATCATTAATGCTTTCTCTTTCTCTAAGGTTCGTACCAACCCTCATGGACGAAACAAGCAAGATCATGAATGCCCAGCGTGCCCGAGGAGTTGATTTCGGCGAAGGAAACATTTTTCAGCAAATGAAGGCAGTGGTACCAATTTTTATTCCTCAATTTATTGCCAGTTTTAATCGTGCCGATGAATTGGCAACAGCCATGGAGTCACGCGGCTATCGTGGAGCTGCAAAACGAACGCAACTTTATCAATTAAAATTACGAAAAAACGACTGGTTTGCACTTTTAATTTCTATTTTTCTGGCTTACGCTATTTATTTTTTAAAATAGAAAAATAGCAACCGCGATAATTAATACTTGCGCCGTACCAATCATCAGCAAATTATTTATAACAGTTTGAAAAGTCGTTGTCTTATCCTGAAACCGCATAAAAACACGAACATTCTTGATTATCCAAGGCAATAAAAGAAAGACCAGCAAACTCAATATTGGTAAATAACCGGCAAGTACCGAGATTAAGATAAATAAAAGAGCAGCAGTCGGCCAAAGAGGATAAAGTTGGACGGCTTTTTTTTTGCCCAGATAAAAAGGCAGTGTATAGCGTTCGTTTTTAACGTCCTGTTCCAAATCACAGATGTTATCAGCGTACATAACTGTACTATCGAGAATCGCAAACGGTAGACCAACAAGCAAAAGCTGAAATAAAACAGCAAGATCGACAGATAAATTAACAATCCAGCCGGAATGAAAAGATAAAATAATTGGTAGATGCGGCATGTTAATAAATGAGGCAATAAAAATTGTTCCAAACCCCTCAACAGGACCAGACAAAGCCTCACCCAGGGGAAGCCTCGACAAAGGAATTGGACCGGCTGTATAACAAATTGCAACCAAAATTGCTGCTCCGCCAATGAAAATAAGAACTAAATTCGTCCGTAAAATCAGCACAATCCCTATCAAGCAAGCAGTTAGTAAAAAGAAAAACATTAAATAAAGAACGTGTTTTGGATTAAGGCGCTGATAGCTTACAACATTCGTAGTTTTTAAGTAATTTAAATCTTTGGCTTTTTTAAAATCCTGAACATGATTAAAACCAGAAACAAAAAAAGCGACACAAAACTGGGCAATAAAATAGAGTGATGTATTAATCCAGTCAATTCTCCCAAAGGCATATTGCGCATAGACGAAACCGAATAAAAGAGGCATTAAGCCAGTAAGTTTCTGTGGAAGACTGATCACCTGAAAAAAAATTGGCCAAGTCAATCGAGCGTAATTTTTTTCTATCATTTTAGAACCTCTCCTTTCAATCTTATCTCATTGATATTCAGAGTAATCAAAACACTCGTTGTCTATAAGCAAGTTATAAGTATTTTTATTTTTTATCATATTCAGGCAAATTTATATTATTCAATCTGAATAAAAATAAATACAGCAAACTTTAACAATCATACTTTCGCAAGTCTGAGCCCGGCCAGGATGACGATTATTGGATAAAGAAAACATTTTGCAACTTTGGTTTCCACGTAAATACCATTGACTGATACCAAAAATTCTTTATAACTATACAACTTGATTGATTTAACTTTAAGCATGTCCTTTAAATCCAATTTCATTAACCCTTTTCATCGCATTACAAACAACATATCATCGGTTTTGAATGTTTTTTAATGCTAATCATTTTTACTGTCTTTAATCTTTGTCAACACTGCAGTTCACTTAGAAACGCTTTAAAAAAATTTCACAGTGGAACAAAAAAACCGCATTTCTGCGGTTGCCTTGGCAAATCTATAGGCCATGTTATGTTCCAAACGAGATTGGCAATCAAGTTCTTCGACAATCATCTATCTACCGGATAAAACCGGTGTCAATTTTTACTTCAATTAGCTAAATTGACCGCCCCTACCAAAAAGTTTGGGTTGCCCGCTTGCAGGGTTTACGTCGTCTCACTTCGCCGGTTTTCCGGTTATTCGTCGCTATAGCACTTTTATAAGCTAATTGGACATGGCTAAGCTTTAGTCCTTTTACTAGCCGTCAGTTAAAATAACTGCCTTCGCTTATTAGGCTCAGTACAAACACTCCAGTCATCTCAGATTGGGCGGGCATGGACCTTCCTCACGAGTCTCTCATCGCGCGATTATCCGATTTGCCCTTAACTATTATACACATGGCAAATTTTTTCCAAAAAAATAAAAAGAAAAAAACTTTTTTATGAATAGTTTTCCCGTGCTAGACTTTTTATTAACTTATAACTTGGGAATCTTAGGAGGGAACATGACGGAGTTAAAAGCACGTTTGGAATTTGAGAAAAAATATAAATGGGATCTTAGTCCTCTTTTTGCTGATGAAAATGCTTTTCTGAGAGCAATAAGCGATACTTTGGACCAAATTAAAACTTTTCAAAAGAATTTCGAAGGACATTTAAAAAAATTGGAAGATTTTCAAAATGCCCTAAAGGTTTACGAGCAACTCGGAATAGAAATTGATCAAATCGCTAATTATGGCTTTATGCCTCAAACATCAGATTTTTCCGATGAAAAATTTGGTGAAATTGCCCATGCTGCGCAGGATTTCGTAACTAAAAGCGATGTTGCTTTAAGTTTTTGGAATGACGCGTTAATTAATGCGGATATTAAAATTCTAGATGAAATAAATAAAGATCCTAAATACGCAGAATTAATTCGTAAAACAAAACTCGACAAAAAAAGTTATTTAGGAAATACGGTTGAAAAAACAATTGCAAATTTACAAAATGCCCTAAATACGCCCTACGATGTTTACACAAAGCTTCGTGCCGGTGACTATCATATGCAGGATTTTCAAGTAGCTGGAAAAACGTATAAAAATTCATTTGTTGCATATGAAAATTTCTATCAAAATGACGAAAATACCGAAATTCGTGAAAAATCTTTCCGTTCTTTTTCGGCCGGTTTAAAGGCAAATGAAAATGTTGCCGCAGCAGCCTATCTTAATCAGGTCACGAACGAAAAAACACTAGCAACAATGCATGGTTATGATTCAGTCTTTGATTATTTATTAGCCCCTCAAGAGGTTGATCGGACAATGTTTGACCGACAAATTGATTTAATCATGAACGATTTTGCCCCAGTAGCACAAAAATATTTAAAGCATGTCGCCAAAATTAACGGATTATCCAAAATGACTTTTGCCGATTGGAAACTCGATTTGGATTCAGAGTTAAATCCAGAAGCTTCAATTGAAGATGGCTACGACTATGTGATGAAGGCCACTGCAAAACTCGGCGATGAATATACAAAAACAATTAAGCCCTTCTTAAAGGACCGTTGGGTTGATTTCCCGGCAAATATCGGTAAAGATTCTGGCGGATATACAACATTTCCATATGGAGTTCACCCATTTATTCTAATGAGTTGGACCGGACGCTTATCAGATGTTTACACTCTGATCCATGAAATTGGTCATGCTGGTCAGGGAGCACTGTCGGCTAAAAATCAAAGTTTTTATAACTACGAACCTTCAACCTATTATGTTGAAGCTGCCTCGACTTTTAACGAGCTACTGCTATCGGACTTTTTGGAAAACCAGTCAGAGGATCCAAGAACAAAACGGTTTGCTCTTTCCCATCGTCTTAGCGATACTTATTTTCACAATTTTATTACTCATTTGACTGAAGCAGCCTTCCAACGCCAAGTTTACACAATTATCGATCTGGGAGGATCTTTCAACGCAGACAAATTAAACCAAATTATGAAAAATGTTCTTTCGAATTTTTGGGGCGATGCAGTTGAAATAGATAACGATGCTGCCCTAACCTGGATGCGTCAAGCTCATTATTATATGGGCCTTTACTCTTATACTTATTCAGCCGGGCTAACAATTTCAACTCAAGGTTTCATTAATTTAAAAAATAATCCTAAAAAAGGCCGTAAGGCCTGGTTGGATTTCCTGAAACTAGGTGGGTCAAAAGCACCGATTGCAGCTGCTAAAACCGCCGGTGTCGATGTGACAACTGGCCAACCATTGAAAAACACAATTCAATTTTTATCTGATACAGTCGATAAAATAATTGAATATACAAATCAAATAAATGAATGAATCCAGACCAGTACTTTAACAATTGAAGATTCGATTTCAAGATCATTTTATTAAAAGCAAATCCCAGCTCTACCATGGTCTCTTTTCTTCTTCAATCTCATTAGAAATATCTGTCAGCATATCGAAATCAATTGTTTTTAAAAAGTAATCCGAATGTTCATGTTGATATTCTTTGATCGCTTTGTATTCAAAATCTGCTTTCCCAGGATTATCGGAGTCATAGACCATTAAAGCCCCATCCGTGTGTCGGAGCATAAAACTTTGAAAATTGCGCAATTGGATTGGACTTTTATAGTTTTCTTTTGAAAGAGGCTCGGAAAAATCAACTCGACTTCTCAAATCAATTAATTTCATTTGATGTTCTTGGTTCCAGTTTGAAGCAAAATTTGAAAAAGGAAGCATAATTGCTATTTTTAACTGTGGAAAATCTTTTTTAAGTTCAATCGCGGTTTCACAGCTCCACTGTTCAGTACCCATCTGCCCACCGGTAATTATCCATTCGAGTTCGTTATTTTCCAGCTGATCGATAATGTTATCCTTTAAAGCTCTTTTAATAACTTCAATTTTTGGATCTTTGTCACTGAAAGTGCCTAATTCAAAACTTCGGTATCCTGTAACCCAAAGACGTGTTTGCATATCTTTATTCTACAATTGTTGTTATGGTAAATTATCCAAGCGGAACAGGCGCAAACGACTATTCCAAAAAAAAGAAAAATCACAACGTTCGTTATGGTAAGCGCGGCATGGGTCTTGAAGAAATGATTAATCAAGCGAATGATTACTACCTAATGAATCATCAGGCGGTGATTCATAAAAAACCAACTCCGATTACGGTTGTTCATGTCGATTATCCTGATCGCAGTATGGCAAAGATTACCGAAGCATATTATGTTCAACCCTCGACAACCGATTACAACGGTGTTGTAAATGGAAAATACATTGATTTTGATGCAAAAGAAACGAAAAATAAGACGAACATGCCCTTAAAAAACTTTCATCAGCATCAGATTGTCCATTTGAAAAACGTTCTTGAAAATGGAGGATTCGGTTTTTTTGTTCTTGGCTTTACAACTTTATCGGAGTATTATATCTTTCCAGCCTCACTTTTAATCAAAATTTGGGACAAAGCAAGGCTTGGTGGAGAAAAATCCTTGTCTTATGAAATCGTCTCTCAGCAAGGAATTAAAATAAACAGTAAAATAATACCTAGTCTGGATTATTTACCAGCTTTGAAAAAACTTTTTAATATTTAAATGTCTGACAATTCTTACAATCCAAATAATTTCAGAAGTAATTATGACGGTCATAATAATGATTCCAATAATCAAGCTGATTCAAATTTTGATGCTGCCCCGTCGAATTCTGGAGATCCAAATAAAATGTTTCCAGAAACCAATGGACGGCGTCCGATCCATTTTGGCAGGAATAGAAATAAAAAAATAAGCAATAATCAAAATTCATACGGACAAAATGATTTTCGTACAGAAAATTTTTCTCATGAAAATAATGTAAATAAAGCTCCTAAAGAAAATCGAAGGGATTCTTCTAATTTGAAAAATGGTCGAAAAAAATCTAATAATGGTTCAAATCGGCCTAAAAATAAGAAAAAAAGCAAACTAAGACTTTTCGGCAAAATTATTGCCTGGCTTACAACAATTTTTGCTCTTGCTCTTCTAGCCGGAATGGCAGTTTTTTTTACGTACGCAGCCAGCTCACCAAAAATTACCGAATCAGAATTGGCTTCTGAAAATTCTACACAAATTTTCGATTCACAAGGAAATTTAATTTACTCGGTTTCTCAACAGCAAAGAGACTATGCGGATCAATCGGAAATACCTAAAAGTATGATGCATGCGGTTGTCGCAATTGAAGATCGCCGTTTTTATAAGCACCATGGTGTTGATATTTATCGAACTCTTGGAGCACTTTTTTCAGATATTAAAGGAAAAATTACTGGTAATTCGGCTGGTCTCCAAGGTGGTTCGACTCTGACACAACAATTAGTTAAGCTTTCGGTATTTTCAACCAAAACTTCAGATCAGACCTTAAAAGTAAAGGCCCAAGAGGCCTGGTTGGCTTTAAAAGTTGAGAGAAATTTCAGTAAAAATCAAATTCTTACTTTTTATATAAACAAAGTTAATATGGGCAATGGTGTTTATGGAATGGAAACTGCTGCCAAATATTATTTTGGAAAAAATCTAAAGCAGCTTGACGTTTCTCAAACCGCCATTTTGGCGGGAATTCCCCAATCTCCGGTTTATTACGATCCATATGTTTATCCAAAAAATCTAAAAATTCGTCGAGACGAAGTCCTTGCTGGCGAAGTTAAAATGGGTTATATTACGCAAGCGCAAGCCGACAAGGCCAAGGCTGAGTCAGTTACAAAGGGGCTTGTTGCAAAAAGCAAGCATACTGAGAATTCTGTCAGTTCAAACCTTACGGTCAACGCTTATGTCCAATCCACTCTAAACGAAGTTAAAAAGCTTGGTTACAATCCCAGCAAAGATGGTTTGAAAATATATACCGCCATGAATATGAAGATGCAAAAACGTCTTTATAAAGTTTTGAATGGCGGAACCGGCGTCCCATGGCAAAAAGGTATCCAAGCAGCAGCAACGGTTGCTAATCCAAAAAACGGACGCATATTGGCGCAAGTCGGCGGCCGAAACGTAACGACGATGTTTGGCCTTAATCGAGCGGTACAAACTAATCGTTCATCAGGCTCAACAGCAAAACCTTTAGTCGACTATGGACCGGCAATCGAATATTTGAACTGGCCGACATACCGAACGGTACAAGACACTGCCTATAAGTATCCGGGGACCAATATAAGTGTCCACGATTTCGATGACGAATACCAAGGCAATATGACGATGCGTAAAGCAATTGTTGTTTCCAGAAATATCCCAGCAGTTAGAACGTTAATGGATGTTGGTACAACAAGGTCTTCCGAGTTCTTAAATAAACTCGGTATAGCAATCAAAGCAAGTCAATTAACCGCCTCTTCAGCGATTGGTATTAATGTCTCCACCGAAGAAGAAGCAACAGCATTTTCCGCTTTCTCTAACGGCGGTACTTATTACAAACCAGAGTACGTCGAAAAAATCGTCACTTCAGACGGTGTTACCCACAGCTATGAGCCAAGTGGTACACGAGCTATGAAGAAATCAACCGCCTTTATGATGACAAATATGCTTGAAGGCGTCCCTCAATCAAACGGATCTGCCCCTGGAGCGAAAATTTCCGGTCTCTACCAAGCAGGAAAAGCCGGGATTGTTGGTTATGCATCATCAGTTGGCCAACCCGATGGAGCAGAATCCGATGTTTGGTTTACGGGCTATACAAAATATTTAGCTGCTTCTTTCTGGGTTGGATATGATGAACCGAATAAAACCGGAAATTATATTCCGTATTCTTCGGAATCTTCAATGCCTGAACGTGCTTATCGCGACTTCATGTTGACTGCGATTCAGGGTTATGAAAACACTAATTGGACCGCACCGGATACAGTTGAAAAAGTCGATAAAGATGGCGTTACCGAATATGAGGTCAAGGGGGCAAAATGGAGTAACGGCGGTCTACCAAGCGTTTATTCATCATCGTCTTCCAGCTCGCAAACAACCGTTGTGGATCCACCAGCTTCGGCTTCTACTGCTAGTACATCGAGTTCATCCAGCAGTGTTGTTGTTCAAAGCAGCAGTTCATCCTCAAGCTCTTCGGTTGCAAGTTCCAGTTCGACTGCAACAGAGTCATCCAGTTCTTCATCCAGCAGTCCCTAATTAAGTTCTTAAATAAAACAGAAAAAAAGCGGATTTTCAATATCCGCTTTTTTTATTTAGAAAAACTAAGATTTCTTTTTTTCGCCGATTTTTTTTAAAGGTATCTTAATTTTTTCTGCTCCGGAAGAAGCAGAAGGATTTTTTTTGAATTCTTGGTCCCTATCAGGAGAATCGATGGAGTATTTCTGTCGATGTTGCAAATTATCGGCTTCAGCCTGTTCTTTCGTATGAACATTATTATGTTTCCAATTAAGCAGTATTCTTTCGATGTAACGCAGATTTAAGATTTGGGCATTAACAGCCTGGCTAAGTGCAGTAACAACCAGCTCAGGGCTAAATTGGTCCTTTTTCAGCCATTCAGAGATTGTCTGCAATTCCATCGGTGTTAACATTCGACCGAATTCTCTTTGGAAGGTCTGATAAAGACGCTTTTGCGTACCAACCTGATTAAGACTTTTATCGGCAGATAAAGAATGTGAATCAACCTGACCGCCAGCAACGAGTTTTTCGATTAAACCACTTAACTCATATGCATCATTATTTGTTGAAAAGGAAATAAATTTAAGATTAAGCAATTTTTCAAGAATTCTTTGGATTGAATTCTGAGAAAAATTAGTTCGTGCAGAAATCAACTCGGCACTTGGCAACTTAATCCCTTCTCTTGAGAAAGTGAAAAGTTGGATAACAACAATTAAGTCTTCGTTGCTCAACCCAATTTGATGATAATTCCTTAAAAGTCGAATTGGAATATCAACATTCCCTTCGGCAAAAAATTGTTTCTCATCTTCGTCCATTAGGGATGCAATCGATTCAAGGTCCTTGGAAACGGAATTGTCTCGCGAATATGGTCTTCGCCTGCTATAAAACGAATCAAACGCTCTAAACCAAGACCAAAGCCAGAGTGCGGCACGGCCCCATATTTACGAAGATCCAAGTACCAACTGTATTCAGAAAGATCAAGATGCTGAGCAATAATACGCTCTTTCAAATAATCATAATCGGTATCACGTTCGGAACCACCTATTATTTCTCCGTAGCCCTCTGGAGCCAACATATCCGCTGAAATCACAACATCATCGCGACTTGGATGACGTTTCATATAAAACGCTTTAATCGCTTTAGGAAAATTGACAATGAAAAACGGAGAATTAAAACGATTTGCCAAAAAAGTTTCCTCAGGTGAACCAAAATCGACACCCCATTCAATTTGAAAATCGTTATCCTGTAATACTTTCACTGCATCATCGTAACCGATTCTGGGATATGGGAGCTTCGTATACGAGCGCAATTTTTCGATATCCCGACCAAGCATTTTTAATTCTATTTGACAATTATCAAGAACTCTTTGAATCAAATAAGCTATAAAACGTTCCTGAATATCTAGCGAATCTTCTTGATGCATCCAAGCCATTTCAGCATCAATCATCCAAAATTCAGTGAGATGTCGGCGAGTCGATGACTTCTCTGCACGGAATGTAGGGCCAAAATCATAAACCTTTCCAAAAGCCATCGCTCCTGCTTCAGCATAAAGCTGACCGGTTTGAGATAAATAAGCGTTTTTGTCAAAATATTTAACCGGAAACAGCTCGGTCGTTCCTTCCGGTGCCGAATCGGTAATAATTGGCGAATCCAACTTCAAAAAACCGTCTTTATAAAAAAAGTCATAAATCGAACGAATAATTTCATCGCGAATTTTCATTGTTGCGTATGGTTTTTGATGGCGCAAGTATAAATGTCTTTCGTCAAACAGAAAATCCGTGCCATGTTCCTTTGGCGTTATCGGATAATCTTCCGACTCGCCAACAAGCTCAATATTGGAAACAGCCATTTCAAAACCAAATTCGCTTCTTGTATCTTTGTTAATTTCTCCAGTTACATAAAAACTGCTTTCCTGCTTTAAATGTTCAGCTAACTTAAAAATGGCTTCGTCAACATCACCGGCCGAAACAACTCCCTGCATAAAGCCGGTTCCATCACGAAGCTGTAAAAACGCAATTTTTCCGCTGCCTCTTTTTTGTCTAAGCCAAACACCAATCTTGACCGTTTGGCCGACAAATTTAGAAACGTCTTCGATTCTAATTACTTTAACTTCTCCCATTTACTTAAAACTCCTTGAAATTACTATAATCCTTCAATTAATCGATAAATTTTGCCACTTTTTAAATCAACTGTCAGAAAATTCACCGAATTCTTTTTTCCTTCATAACTCAATTCAAAAACAGCACGACCCTTATAAATCGATGGAGCAAAGGAATAAACATTTTTGACCTTGTACTTTTCATAAATTTTATCGAGTTTGCTGTCCGAAACCTGTTTGGAAGTCGGAACCTTATCAACGATCTTTTCTTTAGCATTGAAAATGACCACATATTCTTTTCCTTTGCTGTTAGTGCCATAGACCGAATAGTAGCTGCCATTGCGATCGCTCTCTTTAAAAGTCTTAACTTTCTTAATCCCGGCTTTCGTTTCCGCTAAACTTGAAAATTTACTAGCAGTACTGTTAATTGGCAGTAAAACAACAAAAAGATAAAGCGTAACCGAAAGTAGTACAAAAATCATCAAACCGACATAAATCAAACGTCGATGAGCCTTATTTGATTTCTCTTGATATTGTATTCTTGAATAGTTGTCCAAATATCCTCACTTACTACGATTATAAATTATATAAAAACGGCTATTTTAATTCACTATCTAAAGACAAAATTACAGAATTCATATCAGAAAAATCCCTGATTGAATACCAATTTTTTATGTAGCTTTGAGCTTGAGTAAACAGAATAACCTTTTTTGGGAAAAGCATCAACATATCAGTTAAGTTTGATATTTCTTTATCGACATCGAAGATAAACAAATCGTAATCTTGAGAAAATTCATTTTCCGTTCGTAAAAAACTATCAAGATCGGTGACACCAATTGAAGGAAAAACGTAATTATCTATTGATCGTTTGAAATAGTCAAATTGACTTGGTGATTTCTGATCACTAAAAAAATTAAAAAGTGGTTCTGGAAAGCCATTAACGAATTCGTTTAAATTTCCTGTCCTGGTTTCAAGCAGCCAACTAATTACCCTTAGTTTTGCTAACTGGCGGCTCGGATTATCTTCGATTGAAAGAACACTCGCCAATTTATCCAAACTAATAAAATCCTTTCTCGTAATCGGAATTTGAAACAAGTCCCTATTCTCGGGAAATAAGGATTGAGACTTTTGAAAAGCCGATCGCCTTCTTAAATAATTTTCCTCAACGATTAAAATTTTATATTCTTTAGCAGCCATTTTCACAGCCAAATCTAAATATGCATTTGTTTTTCCAAAACGTGGCCGAGAAAAAACGGAAAAAATCTTGTTATTTTTATTATGAATTTTTGATTGAAAAACATTGGCAAAAGATTCTTGACGTGGTCTTAAAATCGTTGCCGGGACAGTTTTGGAAATTGAAGACTGTTTTTTTTCTTCGATCCATTCAGCAAGTTGTTCATTCTCTATTGCACTTAATCGAGCAATATCAAAGGGACCGTATCGATCACCGGCGAAAGTCTTTTTTCCTTTAGACAAATGGAAAATCGCTTCCGTATTTCCAAGCAAGCTTTTCGAATTATGAACTAAATTATCCAAAGTATTTTGTGGAAATTCCTGCAAACGCTCGTGAATTTTCAAAAAAAGTTGTGCTGTGGCCGATGCATCCTGATCCGCTCGATGATGTCTAGGCAAGTTGATACCCAGTTTTTGAACAAGTTCATCCAATTTATAGCTGTTCATCGTTGGAAAAACAATTTGCGCCAATTGAACAGTGTCGACGTATTCCAAACGCAAACGGCGCATTTTTATTCGGGCAAACTCGCCATTCAAATAAGGAAAATCATAACGAACGTTGTGCGCAACAAAAACAGTTCCCGACAATTGGTCATGAATCATTTGGGCCAAATCTTCAAAATATGGCGCATTCTCAACATCTTCGTTTTTAATTCCGGTTAAATCTACGATTTGCTCAGGAATTTTAACGCCGGGATTGACCATTGTCTGGAAATTATTGATTATTTTCCAATTTTTAACAAAACTAATACCAATTTGAATAATATGGCCACCCTCTTTGAATGGAGCAGTCGTTTCTAAATCCACAATTGCAAAAGTTGAATTTTCATCCATCTACAAAATTTTACCTTTTTTACTACAATTAATATTATGAATTTCGGTTTTGGACAAGCACACGCTAAAGCACATCTTCTTGGAGAACATTCGGTTGTCTACGGATATCCGGCAATCATCGCACCTTTATTAAGTCTTACGAATAAAGCGGAAATTATTGATTCTGACACAACGGTTATCGAAACGGATAATTTTTCCGGTTCAATGTACCAATTAAATTACCGTTTCAGCGGAATCTATAATCTCTTGGTCGAATTGCTTAATTTCTTTGAAAGCCCCGATCTAACTTTCAAACTGCATGTTAAATCAAATATACCCTCTAAAAAAGGACTTGGATCGTCAGCAGCATATGCTGTCTCAATTGTAAAGGCTTTTTGCGATTATTTCGATTATCAGTATAGTGATGAAGAGGTTTTTAAATTTGCTCAGATAGCCGAAAATAAAAATCATGGGAAGTCTTCAGGAGGAGACACCTATGCCGTCATGGCGGAAGGACCGATTTTTTTCGACAGTAATAAAGATGCAACCATCCTAAAACTAGATACCCAGGCATATATCGTAATTGCTGATTCCGGGACAGCCGGGTTGACCTCCCAAGCAGTTCAATTGGTTGCTGACAATTATGAAAAAAATCCAGCTGTCTACGGCGGCTATTTGAAAAAAATGGGAGAAATTGCTGATAAAGGAAGAGAAGAAATTATCGCAGACGACTTAAAAGATTTTGGGCAGTTAATGAATGAAAATCAGCTTTTACTGTCAAAATTAGGAGTTTCGACACCTTATTTGGAACGCTTAATAAAGATTGCACTAAAACATGGAGCACTAGGGGCAAAATTAACCGGTGGCGGTTTAGGCGGAAGTATTGTTGCTTTGAGCGACAAATTAGAAACAGCGAGAGAGATAAAAAACGCCCTAAACAAGTCGGGAGCATCAGAGAGTTGGATTTCGAAAATATAATGAGCAAAGTTCGTGCGTATACAAATATTGCTTTAATAAAGTATTGGGGGAAAAGCGACCTAAATTGGAATTTGCCGACCAGTAGTTCAATTGGGCTTACTCTAGACCGTTTTTATACTGAAACCGCCGTCGAAATTGATCAATTTTTAAAAAAAGATTATTTCCAGCTTAATGGCAAACAAATTGAAGGGCCAAGAATTAGCAAAATTATCAATTTTATTCGAAATTTGAGCGGCAATGAAAATTTTGTAAAAGTTATCAGTGAAAATCATGTGCCAACATCAGCTGGATTGGCTTCTTCGGCTTCAGCTTTTGCAGCTTTGGCAAAAGCTGCCAGTCAAGCTTTTGACCTCGAATTAGATGATCGAGAACTTTCAAAAATTGCCAGGATCGGATCTGGATCGGCCAGCAGATCAATTTTCGGTGGTTTTTCCATTTGGCACAAAGGCCAAAACAACAACGACTCTTTTGCCGAATCAATTTTGAACCCGGTAGATTTCGATATTCGAGTTATCGATATTTTGGCCGACAAAAGGATTAAAAAAATATCTTCAAGTGAAGGAATGCAGCTCGCCCAAACTTCCTTGAATTACAGCGACTGGCTTAAAAAAAATGATAACCAAATCAGTGAAATGCTAAGAGCAATTTCAGATCATGATCTAGAAAAAATCGGTTTAATTGCCGAAGATAATTCTTTATCAATGCACGAACTGAACAGAACCGCAAAAATACCGTTTGATTATTTCACAGATAATACTCGACAAATTATCGCAAAAGTTAACGAACTTTATAGAAAAGGAACATTAGCCTTTGCAACTGTTGATGCCGGTCCAAACGTTAAAGTCATTACCAACTCGGAATATCAAGAAAAGATTATAAATTCACTAAAAGACTATGGCGAAATATTGATTCAAAGACCCGGTCGGGGCATATCAAATGTCTGAATTAAAAATACCGGGAAAATTGATGCTAGCGGGAGAATATGCCGTAACGCTCGCAAATCATTTAGCACTTGTTTTTTCGGTTGACCGATTTATTTCAGAGAATTATTCGGAGCTTGTAAACAAAAAGGGAGTTAAATACGGCCTAGGATCATCAGGCGCTTACGCCGTTTTAATGACTAAGCTGAAAAATCCATCGCTTTCGAATCAAGATATTTTCCAGCAGGCACTAATTTTATCGCGACAAACGCAGCCGCAAAATTCTGGTGCCGACATAGCAGCTTCAACCTATTCCGGTTTATTGCTCTATAAAAACGGCAGTTTTCCAGAGAGAATTATTTTCCCTGAAAATTGGAACTTAATTGTAGGTTGGACTGGAAAACCGGCTATCACCAGCGAACTAGTCGAAAAAAATCAATTATCTCCCTCCTTTGTTAAGGAATCCGATATAATTGTTAGAAAAATGGCTGACTTGATTAAAGAAAAGAATTTTGAAAAATTTAGTCAACAAATTTTTTTGGCTGAAAAAAATCTTGAAAAGTTGAGTGGCGTTTTAACAGACAAGCTGATTAAAGCAATTGCGATTGCAAAAAAGTTCGGTATTGAAGCCAAAATTTCCGGTGCAGGTGGCGGTGATAACGTGATCGCTTTTACAAAAGACCCGAAAATTAGTCAACAAATTAAAAATAATTGGCAGGCGGCCGGAATTATTCCACTTGATTTGCACGTATACTATAAAAAGTGACAGAAAACTCTAAAAAAATTGAATCGGCTCATGCGCATCGTAAAGACGAACATTTAAGTCTGGTTATTTGGCAATGGCGTCATAAGTTGCCTTTAAGCGGACTACAATTTGTTCGCTTAGATCGTCCTGTTTTACCAAATGTTAATGCTGACGATGTTAACCATTCGGTTAATCTTTTTGGAAATCATTTTCAATGGCCGTTTTATATCGAAGCAATGACCGGTGGAAGCTTTAGAACCGGTGTAATTAACCAAAAGTTGGCCGGTATTGCTAAAAAATACAATCTTGCAATGGCGGTTGGGTCAGAATCTATATCTATTAGCGAAAAAAAAAACAGTCAAAAGTTTTTCAATTGTTCGCGAAGAAAATCCCGATGGTTTCATTTTTGCCAATATTGGAGCAGGACATTCCGTAGAAGACGCTAAAGAAGCTATCAGAATTGTCGATGCAAATGCGTTGGAGATTCATCTAAATGCAGTTCAAGAATTATCAATGAGTGAAGGAGATCGTGACTTCACCTCTTGGAAGAAAAATATAAGTAATATCATTGAGCAGGTCAATGTCCCTGTCATTCTTAAAGAAGTCGGTTTCGGTATGTCGAAAAAATCAGTCGCCGACTTAGCCGGTCTGCATCCTGCCGCTATAAATGTAGCAGGTGCTGGCGGAACAGATTTTGGCAGAATCGAAGAAACGAGAAATCGTCAATCCTTTTGGGAAACAATTGATCAAGAAGATCAAAACGAGCAGGACCAAGAAGAAGAAATTGATGACCCTGAATTTCAAAGCATTTTAACCAGTAATACAAATCTTGGTATCATCACAAGCGATTCTCTTCGTTTTGCAAAACAAGCCAATACCGGTCTGCCAATTATTGCAAACGGTGGAATTACAAATTCTTTAGAAGTTTTTAATGCACTGGCTCTTGGCGCAAAAATGGCCGGTATTGCCGGTTATTTCTTATTTCAACTAAGTCAAAACAAACTCGAAAAAACAATTGAGAGCTGGCAAAAACAGCTGCCTTTGCTATATGCAGCATACGGGGTCACCAAGAGCGAACAAATCAGTCAACTAAAAGAAATCGATCCTTATGACCTTGGTTGATCATGGATTGTCTTTCTTAAACCCTTTGGGTAAAAATTTTTAATTACTTTGTCAGAATAGCGGCCAACACCAATGCCATTAGATTGTTTTGTCATAAGGATCCAGCCCTTGACAAAATCTTTTTCCGAGTCAGTAATTACATCACCATGAATAAATTGTTTGAATTCGTAATCCGAAAGTTCATAAGTTTGGGAGATTTCCTTGCCTAGATTACTTAAAGCAAGTGAATGAGCTGGAAGAAAACGTTTATTTTTTAGTTGGCCGATTTGAAGGCCCAAACGGAGTACCCTCAAACCAGAAATTTCGGGACACTTTTCAGGAAATAAATAAAGATAATCGCCAAATTTATAAATTTGTTTAATTGGAAAATCAAGTTGATTTTTTTCAAAAGCATTTTTAATATTTTGGGAATCGTTTCCGCTTAAGTTACTATTTAATTCATTAACTTTGCTTCTTTGATCCTGACTGTCCGATTTAATTAATCGAGCGACAAAATGTCCTTCACCCTTAATTTTATTCGGCCAGAGGCGGGCTGTATTTATTAATTCACGATTGCCATCGGCCCATTTTGGACGGCCATCTTCAATTCCATCAATTTTCTTAATTTTTAAAAGAGATAATTCTGAATAATTATCCAAAAGCCAAGCTATAATCTGTTCATCTTCTTCCGGAGCGAAGGTGCAGGTCGAATAAATCAGTTGACCATTCGGACGAAGCATCGACAAAGCCGATTTGAGAATTTCTTTTTGCCGTTTGGCACATTCCAAACTATAATCAGAATGCCAATATTTGATTGCCTGAGGGTCTTTTCGAAACATCCCCTCGCCGCTGCAGGGAGCATCTAAAAGGATCTTATCGAAATAATTTTCAAAGTGCTCAGCCAATTCATCAGGACGATGGCTAGTAACGATGCAATTAGTAATTCCCGATCTTTCGATATTTTCACTAAGAATTTTCGCTCTGGAAAAACTAATTTCGTTAGCTATCAGCAGCCCCTGATTATTCATATCAGCGGCAATCTGCGTACTTTTTCCTCCAGGGGCAGCTGCTAGATCAAGAATCCTTTCACCAGGCTGTGCATCAACTACTTGGGCAACGAATTGTGCGCTCGGTTCCTGCGAATAAGCAATTCCACTCAAAAAAGCCGTTGACTCACCAAAAATTTTGCCATAACGCCCATTTTTCTGGTTCCAAGCAATTGAAGGTTTCTTTTTTAAAGAATCATATTTATGAAGATCCTTTAAAGGATTTAAACGAAAGCCGTTATTGGATTCTAATTGAAAACTAGCTAAGAAACTATCAGCTTCGTTTCCAAGTAAACGTTGATATTTTTCTATGAATCCCCTTGGCAGTTCAAGCATTCAATCTTTCCTTAATAAGTGGCAGAAGAGTTTTGGCGGCTTGTTGATGCCCAGTAGCACTCAAATGAACGCCATGATCGCTTATTTCAAAATCCCAATGATTATTTTCAATTAAAGAAATATGTTTTTCAGTCTTAAAGACTCTACGAAAAACATCCTTAAAGCAGCCGTTAAAAGGTTCAATAACAATAATTTTTGTTTCATGAAAACGTTTTTTTAATTCACGCAACAAAGCTTTCAGAGAAAAAGAAAATTCTTCAGAGCTTGCAGAACAATCGTTTGTCCCTAAATTAACAATTACTCCGGCTAAGGATTGCGAATAATCAATTGGTCGGGAAACATTTAAAGCTGAGTTCCAAATAAAATCAATTGCAGTCGGCGGATAAATATTAGCCCGTTGGGTTATTCCAGTGCCACCGTAGGCAATTCTAAGATTGTTAAAATCAAGTTCTTCTGAAATCAAGTAAGCCCAGCTTTTATCAGGTCGGTGAGCAGAAGTATCAAAACTATCCGGTAAAACTTTTTGGCCATTAATAATCGAATCGCCAATAAAAACCAAGCTTTTTCTAGTGGGAACCGCCCCAAACAATTCACCATCAAAACTGATTTTTTTTAAAAGGAAAAATTCAGAAAGATTCCAACTTTGTGCTCTCACAAAAGTGATCGCTTGAGTCATAATTCTAATTAAATGATCTGAATTAGGATTTAAATCAATTTGAATACTATGATCAGACAAAGTCTGCGAGTAAAAATCGTCTCCATCAATTGAAATAAGAATTCTTGATCGATCTTTGCCTAAAGTCTTATTCGGCCAATCAAAGATAATTTTTGAACAGTGGTTACTTTTTAACCAAATTTCAGCACCAAGATTTGTTGAAAAAATTTGTTTATTTGCCGAATTCTCGATCCAGCTGCCAAAAAAGGCATTTGATTTAATTGTTAAAGGAAAAGTATTCATAATTATTTAATAAAGTCGCTTGGTTTGATTCCACTCATCCCAATCATTGGATCGATCTGATTATTTTCAATCAATTCTTTGCTCAAAACATAATCGGGAGACTTATCTGTCTCTTTTTTGGTCGTTAGTGTTACAGGATTATCGACACCGTTTAGTAATTTTACTAGATTCGTTTGTCGTAAAGGGGTCGGATTATTGATTGCATCGGTAAAAGCTTTTTGGCTGCCGATTAAAATCAACGATTTCTCAGCACGCGTAACACCGGTGTAAACCAGATTTCTCGTCACAAAATTATTGAAAGTACTCGTTAAAACAAAAATAACGTTTCTAAATTCACTGCCTTGAGCCTTATGGACCGTTGATGCATAACTAAGCCGCAACTGATTAATTTCGTTTTCTTTGTACATGACCGTATTGCCAAAAAAATCGACCGATAGAAAACGTGAACGGAGTGGCCCGGTCAAATGAGCCGCAAGCACATAGCCAATATCGCCATTGTTAACACTTTTCTCTGGATTGTTCTCTTGTTGCATAACCCGATCCCCAGCCAAAAAAGCAGTCGACAAATCATCAATTTGAATATCCCGATCAATTAAATATGGCCGCGCCAGTTGGTTCAACAGTTCAACAAGCCGATTAGTCGGAGTGATGATTTGTAAATCCTCCTTTTTAATTCCAAAACGCATTGCTGCAGCCAAAATTCGACTGATTCCTTTTTCCAATTGATATTCTTCAAGTGAAAAGAAAGAGATGTCATTACCATTTTCAAACATTTTTTGATCGACAATTCCCCGTTTTAAATCTTGCGATAAAAGATCAATCCCAGATCCTTTTGTCTGTCGATGATTAATCTGCAACTCAATTGTTTTAAATTGATCGCTAAGAATTAAATCGGTCAAAATTTGCCCGGCGCCAACAGATGGAAGCTGATCTTTATCACCAACCAGCAATAAACGACAACCGTTGGGTAGTGCTCTTAAAAAATGTTGAAAAAGTTGTAAATCAACCATCGACATTTCATCGATTACAATCAGTCCGGCCTGTAATTGATTATTTTCATCAAAATCAAAGTATCCATCGGAAGTTGCTCCAAGCAAGTGATGAATCGTAACGGCCTGCCGGCCAGTCACTTCTGTAATACGGGCCGCAGCGCGACCAGTGGGAGCAGCCAATAAAACCAATTTTTTTGTCTGATTGAAATTTTTTTCCGAATTAGCATTATCAGCCGATCTTTCCCATTGCTGAATGACAGTTTTGATAACAGTAGTTTTGCCGGTTCCCGGTCCTCCAGTCAGAATTGTTATCTGATTTTTGAAAACCGATTCCACAGCCTTTTTCTGTTTATCATCAAGTAAAGATTTGCTGGAAAGTTTTAGCTTTCCAGTGAAGGAACGCTGGGTGTTTTTTGAAATACGTTTTAAATCATCAATAACCGATTCTTCCAAACGATAATATTCAGATAGAGAAATACGATTTTCGGAAATAATCAATTTGCTGCCACTCTGCAAACTTTCAATTTCAGTAAAAATTTCCTGGTCAAAGAAGCCGGGTCCACTTTCCAAAAGCTTTGAAACAGCAATAATAATTTGATCTTTGCTTAAATAAGTATCACCACTTTCTTGAGCTGCTGTCAGCAAACTAAAAATAATCGCTCCGTCAATCTGATCTTTTTGATTGTTCAAATTATTGAATCTGGCAATCTGCTGAGCATCTTGAAAAGTAAATCCATCAACCTGCCCGATCAACTGATATGGATTTTCTGACAAAAGATTTGTAAAATCGGAACCAAATTGATCAAACAAACGCTCGATTAAAGATTGATTAAGACCATATTGACTGCTTTGTGCAATCGCTTTGGTTTTCTCTTTATTGCTTAAAAGAACGGTTCGTATATTTTCAATTTGTTTTTTCTTCAAACCGAGAGATTTTACTTGGTCAGGAGCATTAACAATAGTATCAAGAGATTCGCCGCCGAAATTATCAACGATTTTTTCAGCTGTTTTTCTCCCTACTCCCTCAAAAAGATCAGAACTTAAAAAATCTATTAATCCGTCATTATCGTCCGGCAGAACGGTTTGATAATCAGAAACATTAAACTGTTTTCCATATTTCGGATGTACAGTCAGTTGTCCCGAAAATTCATAAGACTCGCCAACCTTTAAATCGGCAATTTCACCTGTAAGAGTAATTTCTGTTTCTTCCCAATCAAAATCGTCATTAGATACTTTCGCCAAAAAAACGGCGTAATTATTACCACTGTTTTTAAAAAAAGATCTTTTTATGCTTGCTACTAATTGCGCCACCTCAATCAGTTTAACTCAAAATAAATAGCGTCATACGGCGCTTAATTAAGATTTGAATATTAAAAAACAATTAGCTAATTGTTTGGAGAACCTTTCGGTCAATTAATTGTTGCATAAAAAAACGATATTGTTCCACTAAGGCTTTGTCTTTAGGATTTGCAAATATGTCAATATTAATTGCCTCGTTTCCACTGAGCAAAGAAACCTTAAAAGCAGTCAAGTCCTTAGCAAAAGTTATTTTTAATTTTCTCGAAGCAGAGTAACCTTTTTCCGGTTCTAGCATGTCTGTTTGGACAAAAGCTCCAGCATTATTTAAAACAAAACCAAGATCCCGAAGAGTAAAAGCTTTTATTTCAGGGCTTATTCGATATTCCTGATCACCTTTTACTAAAATTGTATTTTCAAACGCCATGTTTAAATTATATCAAGCAAAGTACTTGGCTATCAAAATTAAATCGACTGAATAAAGTTTAAAAGCAACTTGGCCGACTTTTCACCAGCTTGAATAAGAAATTCATCAAAACTAATGGCCGCCTGGTCATCGGCAGCATCAGAAATCGCTCTTAGAATAACAAAAGGTATTTCAAAATCATAAGCTACTTGGGCAACGGCCGCACCCTCCATTTCAACAGCCAGGGCATCAGGAAAATTTTTCATAATTGTATTCTTCATACTACCCATAACAAAAGAATCACCTGTAACAATCAAGCCAGTCTTAGCATCCGGATTAACCTTCTGAAAATCCTTTACCAACTGAAGATTAGATTCAAAAAAACGTGGTTTTTCAGGTACATAACCAACAGAACCCTCGAATTTAGTATTGTAAACATCATGGTGAGCCAATTTACTAGCGATTACTTGATCCCCAATATGCAATCCACCAGCTAAAGCACCGGCAGACCCGGTATTCACAACAAAATCAGGTTTATAGCGGTCCAAAAGAACACCAGTTGCCATCGCAGCTTGAACTTTGCCAATCCCGGACTCCGTCAAAATAACATCTTTGCCATAAATTTGTCCTTCGGAAAAATTCTGTCCGGCAATTTTTTTTGTTTGAATATTATCCAAAGCAGCCAATAATTGGCGCTTTTCCTGTTCCATTGGCGTAATTATTCCAATCTTCATTTATAGAGCTCCTTATAAAAAAATAAAATATAGATACAAAAGGACAATCAAAATTGCAAATACTAAAATAGCGATGTTTAAGCGAAATTTTAGTCTTTTGGTTCTTCCTTTACTTGTTAGTTTTCCGTCTGAACCAAGTTCGAACTTACCATTATGAGTTAATTTAAATTCTTGTTTATATTCTGGTTGTACCGGAGTTATTTGCGTCGGATGGTCCTTGGCATACTGTCTTTCAACCGCCTTTCGTTTTTTTAAACGATCCTCAAGTTCATCCTCAGCATTTCTTTTTTCGACCCAATTGTTGATCTTGTCTTTTAAAGACATAGCTTAATAATACAAAAAGGAGGTTAATTATTCCTCCTTTTTTTCTACTGATCAAATTGATTATTTTTTAGTATTTGTTCTAAGGCATCCCAAGCCAAACCGGCGCATTTCACACGAGTTGGAAATTGACTTATTTTAGAAAAAACCGAAGCATCACCAAGCTGATCGATTTCCCCGATTTCTTTTCCAGTAATCATGCTTTGAAATTGGGAAATTTTTGTTTTAACGTTTTCAAGTGAATGATGGAGCGCCAAATCAGCGAGAATGCTCGCTGAAGCCTGACTAATTGTACAGCCTTGTCCTTGAAAAGCGATTTCGGTAATTCGCTTATCAGAAACTTTAATCTGGAGCTCTATAACATCGCCACAATTCGGATTATGAGCAAGCTGCACCGCCGTTGGGTTTAATAACTTCCCGTGATATCTTTGATTAACCGCAGCGTCTAAAATAACTTGGCGGTATAACTGATTTAATCCTTCTAATCCCACGAAAGTCTCCTAACCGATTGAACCTGCCATCTGAAATTCTATCAGACGATTAAGCTCAACCGCATACTCCATTGGCAGTTGTTTGGTAAAGGGTTCAATAAAACCCATAATAATCATTTGAGTAGCTGTTGCTTCAGAAATTCCGCGACTCATTAAATAATAGAGCTGTTCCTCCGATATTTTTGAAACACGGGCTTCATGTTCCATGCTGATTTGGCCATTATGAATTTCGTTAATCGGAATCGTATCGGAAGATGACTTATCATCCATAATAATTGTGTCACATTCGACATGAGCTTTTGAGCCCTGGGAGTGTTCGCCAAAACGGACCGTGCCACGATAGTCGACTGCTCCGCCATCTTTGGAAATTGATTTTGAAACAATACTTGAAGAAGTATTCGGAGCATTGTGAATCATTCGGGCTCCAGTATCCTGATCCATGTTTGCGCCAGCAACTGCAATTGACAGCATCGTTCCTCTTGCTCCCGGGCCGTTTAAATAAACAGACGGATATTTCATCGTAATTTTTGAGCCTAGGTTACCGTCAACCCACTCCATCGTCGCATTTTCAGCTGCTGAAGCCTTTTTTGTTTCCATACTGTAAACATTAGTCGACCAGTTTTGAATCGTTGTATAGCGGCAATAAGCATCCCTCTGGACGTTTACTTCCACGACTGCCGCATGAAGACTATCGGAATCATAGCGTGGAGCTGTGCAACCCTCCACATAGTTCACGCTGGCGCCTTCGTCAACAATAATTAAAGTTCGTTCGAATTGTCCAGTATTAATTTCATTAATTCGAAAATAAGACTGCATTGGTGTTTTAACGCGAACACCCTTTGGAACATAAATAAAAGCTCCACCAGACCAAACGGCTCCATTCAATGCCGAAAATTTATTTGTTGCCGGGCTAACTAATTTACCAAACCATTTTTTAAATAATTCCGGATATTTCTGTAAGGCCGTATCTGTATCGGTAAAAATAATTCCCTGTTTGGCAAATTGATCTTTAATATTGTGATAAACGACTTCCGACTCATATTGGGCACTCGAGCCTGCCAGGTACTGTCTTTCTGCCTCGGGAACGCCCAAACGATCAAAAGTGTTTTTAATAGTCTTGGGCACATCGTCCCAATTACGATACTTTTTGTCAGTCGCACGTTGGAAATAATGTAAACGATCAAGTTGCAGGCTGCTTAAGTCAGGTCCAAAATCAGGCATCGGCATTTTATTATAAATTGCTAATGATTTTAAACGATAATCAAGCATCCAATCCGGTTCGTGTTTGGCAGCCGAAATTTCGCGAACAACCTTTTCATTAAGACCGATTCCAGTAGAGTATATCGGTTTGAACTGATCATGAAATTCTGTGCCGGATCTTTGTACTGTATTAGCCATTTGAAGACTCCTTTGAAGGATGACGATTAAAAAAATCTTCGGTGTCTTTTAAAGCAATTAAAAATCTTTCAACATCATCTAAATTGTTATAAAAATAAAAGCTTGCCCGACAGGTCGCCGAAACGCCCAAACGATCCATTAAAGGTTCGGCACAATGATGGCCCGCTCGAATCGCAACACCGTCTAGATCAAAGACTGTCGAAACATCATGAGGATGAATCTTATCAACGTTAAAAGAGATGATTCCAGTGTGATTGGCCGGATCAACAGATCCATAAATCTTTACCTTCCGGCTATTTTGCAAGCCGGACATGGCAGCTTCCATCAAAGATTTATCCTGTGCGGTAATTTTATCAAAACCAACTTTCTGTAAATATGTTAGAGCTGCGCCAAAGCCAATTACGCCGGCAATATTTTGCGTGCCAGCTTCAAAACGCAAAGCTCCGGTTTTGAAGCTTGCTTTAGTTTTGCTAACCTCTTCAATCATCTCGCCACCAAAAAACTCAGGGTCCATTTGATTTAATAGTTCGTTTTTTCCGTATAAAACGCCAACTCCTGTTGGTCCCAACATTTTATGGGCAGAAAAAGCCAAAAAATCACAATCCAGATTTTGGACATCAATCGCAAAATGGGGAACACTCTGAGCAGCATCGACAATCATAACTGCACCAACGCTGTGCGCCATGATTGCCAACTCTTTAATCGGCTGAATGCTGCCAAGCACATTGGAAACCTGGGTAATACTAACAATTTTTGTTTTTGAATTAATTATCTCTTTAGCAGAATTTAAATCGATAACACCTTCTCGATTAAAATCTAAAAAATGTAAGCGGGCACCCGTTTTTTTGGCTACCTGCTGCCAGGGGACAAGATTACTATGATGTTCTAAAATTGAAAGAACAATTTCATCTCCCGGTTTCAGTTTTGCCTCGCCCCACCGTTGAGCCAACCAGTTTAGGCCTTCAGTCGTGCTGCGGGTAAAAATTATCTCATCACGGGATTCTGCATTAATAAAATGTTGAACCTGATCACGGACCTGTTCGTAATCGTCAGTTGCTTTTAAAGCCAAAGTATGTGTTGCCCGGTGAATATTAGCATTTTCATAGGCATAATATTTGCTAATTCTATCAATCACAAGTTGAGGTTTTTGGCTCGTTGCAGCATTGTCCAGATAGGTCAAAGGTTCATCATTCATTTTTATGTTATTCAAAATAGGAAAGTCATCACGAAATTGATTTTTTGGCATTCGTTAACAATCTCCTTTCTAATGCCTGATCCAATTCAACTCTTAAATCATTAATCGGCAAACGATCCAACAGATCATCGAAAAAGCCTTTAACAAGTAGTTGGCGAGCCCTATCAACTGTCAAGCCTCGGCTCATTAAATAATAAAGCTGCTCGGGACTAACTCGACCAATACTTGCAGCGTGGCCGGCCTCGACATCATTTTCATCAATTAAAAGAATTGGATTGGCATCACCTGTCGCAGTGGGAGACAATAATAAAATTCGACTGGTCTGTTCCGAATTTGCACCATGGGCACCCTTAACAATTTTGCCGACAGCGTTATAAATCAAACGGCCCCTTTGAAGAATTACCCCGCGTTGATTAATATTCCCAGTTGTATGTTGACCGATGTGAGTTAATTTTGTCATTAAAGCCTGTTTTTGTTCTCGATCGGCTAAACTAACAACTCTTAAATTTGCTTGTGAACCATTGCCGTTTAAAATTGCTGAACATTCACCGACTAAATTATTCAAATTCATTTCGGCCAAAAGCCAATTGACTTGTGCATCTGTTCCAAGACGACTAAAACGATTAAAATAGCTAATCCGGGAATGATTCAATTGGTCGACCGCAAAACAATCAAGATGGCTTCCCGGACCGGCAATCAAATCAAAAACAGAATTAAGCTGAACTTTGTTCAAATCAGCTGAAGACTTTGTCGTTTGGACAACTGTTGCCTTTACGTTGCTTCCAGCAATAAATAAAATATGCTGTTCAATCGCCGAAGCATAATCATCTACAATTAAAGAAATTTCAATTGGCTGTTTTAAATGAAGATCGTTTGGCAAATAAATCAATAATCCACAATTCCAATAAGCTTGGTGCATGGCCAGCAAACGATTATCCGGATCATTTTGCAAATACTTCTGGACCAAGTCAGGTTTCTTTTCTGCCGCTTCGAAAAGATCCATCACAATGACGCCAAGTTTTTGAAGCTTTGAAGAAAGATAAATCTTTAAACTGGATAAATTAAGCTGTTCGATCCTAATTTGTGATTTTTCAGTAAAAAAATATTTTTCTTCTTCGATTGACCATCTTGATGGCGCTGAAATTGCTTGAAAAGTCGTCTTTAAAACTCGTGGATAATCCGGCCAATTCAAGTCTCGGCTCAGAGAAAAAGCTTTTTTACGATTCTCGGTCAACCATTCAACTTCGTGAAGATCTGATAAATTATCCAATTGGCGTTTAAAAAATTCAGAATGTCTCGTTTTAATCATCGGCAGCAGTCTCTAAGCCAAGAGTCTTTGCGAGACCCTCATATCCGGTTTTTTCTAGTTCGGCTGCCAACTCAGGACCACCCGTTTTTACAATACGTCCACCCATCATAATATGGACAACATCAGGAACAATGTATTTTAAAAGTCGCTGATAGTGAGTGATAATCAAAGAACCAAAAGTAGATCCGCGCAAAGAGTTGACCCCATTAGCGACAATCGTTAACGCATCGATATCAAGACCGGAATCAATCTCATCAAGAATTGCAAAATGAGGTTTCAGCATCAAAAGTTGCAATATTTCGTTACGTTTTTTCTCGCCACCGGAAAAACCTTCGTTTAAATACCTCTCAGCCATTTCTTCCGGTATTTTTAACAAAGCCATTTTCTCATCCAGCTGTTGAAGAAAATCACGAACCTTAATTGCCTGTTCTTTTGGCCGACCAGCATTAACCGCTGCTCGAATAAATTCCATATTCGTAATTCCGGGTATTTCTTGAGGATACTGCATCGCGAGGAACAGACCGTGCCGAGCACGTTTATCGACTGTCCAGTCTAAAATACTTTCGCCATCCAATAAAATGTCGCCTTCGGTCACTTGATATCCGCTTCTGCCCATAATCGTTTCGGACAAAGTCGATTTTCCGGTGCCGTTCGGACCCATAATAGCATGAATTTCACCGGTAGATATAGTTAAATCAACGCCCTTTAAAATGTGTTGTCCCTCTGCTTGGACATGTAAATTTTTGATCTCTAAAGTTGTCACTAATCAGTCTCACCTTCCTATCGAACTAAACGGTCCCAAATAACCACCTTGGATTGCTGCAAGGATTTTTGAACATCAATGATTCTCTGATTCGAACTGCCTCTAAATTGCAGCGTCAAATCTTTTTGTGCTTCCAAAAAACGGCCATCAATTAAAATGTCTAACTTGCTCAACATTTCTTTTTTATCATCCGATTCTAGCTGCAGTTCGTCCCAGGTATAGCCGGTCCAAGACCAAATGTCTTTGCTATGCCCATATTCTTTATGAATTCGATCAATTAATTGCAAACATACATGAGTGTTTAAAAAGGGTTCGCCACCCAATAAAGTCAAGCCTTGAACATAGGACTGGCCAAGATCAGCAATGATCTGATCTTCTAAATCTTTTGTGTATGGTTGACCATAATGAAAACTCTGAGCGACTTTGTTATAGCAACCAGGACAATCAAACTTGCACCCACTAACATATAAGCTGCAACGAACCCCTTCGCCGTCAACAAAATTAAACGGCTTATAACTAGCTACATAATTTAAGCTTAAATCCTTGGCTAACCATTCTTTAGGTTTTGGATTTTTTGGTAAACGTTGCCGATGTTGATGCTGTCTTTTCGCCACAGTTTTCGTTTCTTTTTCACTCATTAAAATCTCCCTTATCCTTGGCGGGCACTAGTCGTATTATCGTTTCCTAACGACATGTGCTTAACACGAGAAATAATTTCCTGATGACGTCCATGAATCATTGGCCGCTGCAATGGGTTGCCAAGATATCCACAAGTCCGCTTGACAACATCACAAGTTGCAGGATCGGTATTACCACACTTCGGGCACTTAAAACCACGCGCTGTGGCTTCAAACTCGCCCTTAAAACCGCATTTAAAACATTGGTCGATTGGGGTATTAGTCCCTAAATATCCAATTTTGTCATAAGCATAGTCCCAAACCGCTTCCAAGGCTTTCGGATTTTGTTTCAAATTTGGATATTCACAATAATGAATAAAACCACCGGAACAGTATTTTGGATAATCCTTTTCAAAATCAATCTTTTCAAAAGGAGTAACTTTCTTTCGAACATCATAATGGAAACTATTTGTGTAGTATTCCTTATCAGTAATATCCTTAACAATACCGAACTTCTTTGTATCAAGCCGACAGAATGTGTCAGTTAAGCTTTCACTCGGGGTACTGTATACACTGAAATGATAGCCATATTCCTTTTCCCAAGCTTTGCAATGTTCCCATAAGGTTTTTACAATCTTAACAGAAAATGCTTTAGCTTCAGGATTATGTTCCCAAGCGTGACCGAAAAAGACAGTTCCAACCTCATAGATACCAATATATCCCAGAGAAATAGTTGCGCGAGATTTATTGAAGAGTTGGTCGATTGAATCATTTGGCTTCAAGCGTTTTCCAAAGGCCCCGTATTCATAAAGAATTGGAGCATTTTCCGGATTAGCCTCTTTGGCCCTGTTTATCTTAAAAACAAGTGCCTCTTTGCAAACATCCAAACGTTCCTCGAATATCTTCCAAAACATTGCCTGATCGCCTTTTGATTCCATAGCTATTCTAGGCAGATTAACTGTAACAACGCCTAAGTTCATTCGGCCGGCATTAACCTCGCGACCGTTTTCGTCCCACCATCCTTGCAAAAATGAACGACAACCCATTGGAGCCTTGAAACTACCAGTCAGTTCAACAATTTTGTCATACATTAAAACATCTGGATACATACGCTTAGTAGCACATTCGATTGCCAACTCTTTAATATCATAGTTAGGATCCTCGGGTTTTTGATTCAAACCGCGTTTGATAGTAAAGACTAGTTTTGGAAAAATTGCTGTCCGCCTTTCCTTACCCAGTCCTTTAATTCTGACTTGCAAAATCGCCTTTTGAATTGACCGTTCGATCCAGCTTGTCCCTAATCCAAAACCAACAGTTGTAAAAGGTGTTTGTCCTTGAGAAGAATACAGAGTATTAATTTCATATTCCAAAGCCTGCATAGCATCATAAATGTCTTTTTCGGTCTTTTGGCGAGCAAAAGCTTCTTGCTTGTCTTCGTCTTCGATCCATTCCTTTGCTTCAGCTAAATTCTTATGATAATTTTTTTCAGCAAAGGGCGCTAAAAATTCATCGGTCCGGTCTGCTGAACAACCTCCGTATTGGCTGGAAGCAACATTGGCAATAATTTGTGCCATTTGAGCCGTGGCAGTCTGGATTGAATTTGGTGATTCAAGCTCAGCATTGCCGATTTTAAATCCATTAGTCAACATTTCTTTAAAATCGATCAAACAGCAATTGGTCATCGGACTGTATGGTTGGTAATCCAAATCGTGCCAATGAATATCACCACTCATATGTGCTTTGGCAACCCTTGGCGGAAGCATTTTTAGTCCAATCGACCTCGCAACGGTTCCCGCGGTTAAATCTCGTTGAGTATTGAAAACATGGCTATCTTTATTCGCATTCTCATTGACAACCGTTTTGTCTTTATTGAGCAGTTTTTGAATCGTAAAATTGATATCTGTTGCTTTGCTAGAATTAATTTCTGCCGACAATAATTGGTTATTTGCGACCTGTGCTAATTGTGGATTGCCTTGCTCTTTTAAAGAACGCAAAATAGCTGTGTTCAAGCCCTGACGGGTTACTACAGAATCATCTGAAAGCGGCATTTTTGTCATGACTTGATCAACAATATTTTTGATTAATTGGCTGTCAAGCGGTTGATCAACTTTGTCATTGGCGTGTAAAAGCACTTTTTCTATTTGGTCGTCCTTCAATTCAGAGATACTTCCATCGTCTTCCTTGATTTTAATGGCGGTTAATGTTGCTGGTGAATCATTATCTTGGTTTATCATTTTATTCAACTCCTTTATCTTTTTGATTAACGCCAATAATAACGGATTCTCCAACAAGGTTCAATCTAAAAAAGTGTCTTAGAGTTAGTTTTTTTGAGGCGAAAATATAGATGTTTTGCTTGAATCATGCTAATCTGGAGCCGTTGAAAAAAATTAATTTTAAGTGAGAATTTATTAAACTTTTATTAAACTTATCGGGAGGTTGGTGACAAGCTTTGAATAAAAATACACAAGTTGAAAATGTTGAAAAATCTTTGACGGAAGCAGAGTTTTCTGCAGTCATAGAAGCTTTAAAACAGGCGATTGACCCGGAAATGGGAGTTAGTGTCCAGGACCTCGGTTTGATTTACAGTTTGCAAGTTGTTGAAAAAGACAAGAAACGGCAATTACGCGTTTTAATGGCTTTAACAATCCTCGGATGCCCTTTAACTGCCGAACTACAGACAATTATCGAAGACGCGATTATGACATACAGTGACTTTACAAATGTCCTGGTACAAATCGATCCAACAATCGTTTGGGATCCAAATCGAATTTCTCGAATCGCCCGAATCTCTTTGGGAATTTCTTGAAAACAACGAATTAACAATTAATTTAAAAAAGGCTGCATTGACTATTTGATGCAACCTTTTTTAAATATTTCATTTTTCGATATCTTCGCGATAAATCGGCATGCTCATGCAACGTGGGCCCCCGCGTCCACGGGAAATCTCGCTTGAAGGAACCTCAGAAACCTGAATTCCGTGTTTACGCAAAGCTTCATTTGAAACATAATTTCGATCATAGGTAACCACTGATCCAGGTGCAATTGCCAAAGTATTCGATCCATCATTCCACTGCTCGCGGGCTGAAATTATCGGATCGCCATCACCGGTTGAAATCAGATCGAGTTCGCTTAAACCGAGTTGTTCTTTTAGAACTGATTTAAGGTTGTTTGAGGACTCGATTTTAATCTGGTTGTCTTTGTCTTTATGCATTACAAGAATCGGCAATTCTCCATTGCTGTTGAGAATCATCGGATGAACAGTGAACTGATCAAAATTAACCATTGTAAAAACTGTATCCAAATGCATTGTCGCATGTGTTTGGGGAATCTGAATCGCAATCACCGTATCATAATTCGATCCAGCAAATAAATTTTCAGCAACGTCCTTTAAAATGTGTTGTCCCTCTGCTTGGACATGTAAATTTTTGATCTCTAAAGTTGTCACTAATCAGTCTCACCTTCCTATCGAACTAAACGGTCCCAAATAACCACCTTGGATTGCTGCAAGGATTTTTGAACATCAATGATTCTCTGATTCGAACTGCCTCTAAATTGCAGCGTCAAATCTTTTTGTGCTTCCAAAAAACGGCCATCAATTAAAATGTCTAACTTGCTCAACATTTCTTTTTTATCATCCGATTCTAGCTGCAGTTCGTCCCAGGTATAGCCGGTCCAAGACCAAATGTCTTTGCTATGCCCATATTCTTTATGAATTCGATCAATTAATTGCAAACATACATGAGTGTTTAAAAAGGGTTCGCCACCCAATAAAGTCAAGCCTTGAACATAGGACTGGCCAAGATCAGCAATGATCTGATCTTCTAAATCTTTTGTGTATGGTTGACCATAATGAAAACTCTGAGCGACTTTGTTATAGCAACCAGGACAATCAAACTTGCACCCACTAACATATAAGCTGCAACGAACCCCTTCGCCGTCAACAAAATTAAACGGCTTATAACTAGCTACATAATTTAAGCTTAAATCCTTGGCTAACCATTCTTTAGGTTTTGGATTTTTTGGTAAACGTTGCCGATGTTGATGCTGTCTTTTCGCCACAGTTTTCGTTTCTTTTTCACTCATTAAAATCTCCCTTATCCTTGGCGGGCACTAGTCGTATTATCGTTTCCTAACGACATGTGCTTAACACGAGAAATAATTTCCTGATGACGTCCATGAATCATTGGCCGCTGCAATGGGTTGCCAAGATATCCACAAGTCCGCTTGACAACATCACAAGTTGCAGGATCGGTATTACCACACTTCGGGCACTTAAAACCACGCGCTGTGGCTTCAAACTCGCCCTTAAAACCGCATTTAAAACATTGGTCGATTGGGGTATTAGTCCCTAAATATCCAATTTTGTCATAAGCATAGTCCCAAACCGCTTCCAAGGCTTTCGGATTTTGTTTCAAATTTGGATATTCACAATAATGAATAAAACCACCGGAACAGTATTTTGGATAATCCTTTTCAAAATCAATCTTTTCAAAAGGAGTAACTTTCTTTCGAACATCATAATGGAAACTATTTGTGTAGTATTCCTTATCAGTAATATCCTTAACAATACCGAACTTCTTTGTATCAAGCCGACAGAATGTGTCAGTTAAGCTTTCACTCGGGGTACTGTATACACTGAAATGATAGCCATATTCCTTTTCCCAAGCTTTGCAATGTTCCCATAAGGTTTTTACAATCTTAACAGAAAATGCTTTAGCTTCAGGATTATGTTCCCAAGCGTGACCGAAAAAGACAGTTCCAACCTCATAGATACCAATATATCCCAGAGAAATAGTTGCGCGAGATTTATTGAAGAGTTGGTCGATTGAATCATTTGGCTTCAAGCGTTTTCCAAAGGCCCCGTATTCATAAAGAATTGGAGCATTTTCCGGATTAGCCTCTTTGGCCCTGTTTATCTTAAAAACAAGTGCCTCTTTGCAAACATCCAAACGTTCCTCGAATATCTTCCAAAACATTGCCTGATCGCCTTTTGATTCCATAGCTATTCTAGGCAGATTAACTGTAACAACGCCTAAGTTCATTCGGCCGGCATTAACCTCGCGACCGTTTTCGTCCCACCATCCTTGCAAAAATGAACGACAACCCATTGGAGCCTTGAAACTACCAGTCAGTTCAACAATTTTGTCATACATTAAAACATCTGGATACATACGCTTAGTAGCACATTCGATTGCCAACTCTTTAATATCATAGTTAGGATCCTCGGGTTTTTGATTCAAACCGCGTTTGATAGTAAAGACTAGTTTTGGAAAAATTGCTGTCCGCCTTTCCTTACCCAGTCCTTTAATTCTGACTTGCAAAATCGCCTTTTGAATTGACCGTTCGATCCAGCTTGTCCCTAATCCAAAACCAACAGTTGTAAAAGGTGTTTGTCCTTGAGAAGAATACAGAGTATTAATTTCATATTCCAAAGCCTGCATAGCATCATAAATGTCTTTTTCGGTCTTTTGGCGAGCAAAAGCTTCTTGCTTGTCTTCGTCTTCGATCCATTCCTTTGCTTCAGCTAAATTCTTATGATAATTTTTTTCAGCAAAGGGCGCTAAAAATTCATCGGTCCGGTCTGCTGAACAACCTCCGTATTGGCTGGAAGCAACATTGGCAATAATTTGTGCCATTTGAGCCGTGGCAGTCTGGATTGAATTTGGTGATTCAAGCTCAGCATTGCCGATTTTAAATCCATTAGTCAACATTTCTTTAAAATCGATCAAACAGCAATTGGTCATCGGACTGTATGGTTGGTAATCCAAATCGTGCCAATGAATATCACCACTCATATGTGCTTTGGCAACCCTTGGCGGAAGCATTTTTAGTCCAATCGACCTCGCAACGGTTCCCGCGGTTAAATCTCGTTGAGTATTGAAAACATGGCTATCTTTATTCGCATTCTCATTGACAACCGTTTTGTCTTTATTGAGCAGTTTTTGAATCGTAAAATTGATATCTGTTGCTTTGCTAGAATTAATTTCTGCCGACAATAATTGGTTATTTGCGACCTGTGCTAATTGTGGATTGCCTTGCTCTTTTAAAGAACGCAAAATAGCTGTGTTCAAGCCCTGACGGGTTACTACAGAATCATCTGAAAGCGGCATTTTTGTCATGACTTGATCAACAATATTTTTGATTAATTGGCTGTCAAGCGGTTGATCAACTTTGTCATTGGCGTGTAAAAGCACTTTTTCTATTTGGTCGTCCTTCAATTCAGAGATACTTCCATCGTCTTCCTTGATTTTAATGGCGGTTAATGTTGCTGGTGAATCATTATCTTGGTTTATCATTTTATTCAACTCCTTTATCTTTTTGATTAACGCCAATAATAACGGATTCTCCAACAAGGTTCAATCTAAAAAAGTGTCTTAGAGTTAGTTTTTTTGAGGCGAAAATATAGATGTTTTGCTTGAATCATGCTAATCTGGAGCCGTTGAAAAAAATTAATTTTAAGTGAGAATTTATTAAACTTTTATTAAACTTATCGGGAGGTTGGTGACAAGCTTTGAATAAAAATACACAAGTTGAAAATGTTGAAAAATCTTTGACGGAAGCAGAGTTTTCTGCAGTCATAGAAGCTTTAAAACAGGCGATTGACCCGGAAATGGGAGTTAGTGTCCAGGACCTCGGTTTGATTTACAGTTTGCAAGTTGTTGAAAAAGACAAGAAACGGCAATTACGCGTTTTAATGGCTTTAACAATCCTCGGATGCCCTTTAACTGCCGAACTACAGACAATTATCGAAGACGCGATTATGACATACAGTGACTTTACAAATGTCCTGGTACAAATCGATCCAACAATCGTTTGGGATCCAAATCGAATTTCTCGAATCGCCCGAATCTCTTTGGGAATTTCTTGAAAACAACGAATTAACAATTAATTTAAAAAAGGCTGCATTGACTATTTGATGCAACCTTTTTTAAATATTTCATTTTTCGATATCTTCGCGATAAATCGGCATGCTCATGCAACGTGGGCCCCCGCGTCCACGGGAAATCTCGCTTGAAGGAACCTCAGAAACCTGAATTCCGTGTTTACGCAAAGCTTCATTTGAAACATAATTTCGATCATAGGTAACCACTGATCCAGGTGCAATTGCCAAAGTATTCGATCCATCATTCCACTGCTCGCGGGCTGAAATTATCGGATCGCCATCACCGGTTGAAATCAGATCGAGTTCGCTTAAACCGAGTTGTTCTTTTAGAACTGATTTAAGGTTGTTTGAGGACTCGATTTTAATCTGGTTGTCTTTGTCTTTATGCATTACAAGAATCGGCAATTCTCCATTGCTGTTGAGAATCATCGGATGAACAGTGAACTGATCAAAATTAACCATTGTAAAAACTGTATCCAAATGCATTGTCGCATGTGTTTGGGGAATCTGAATCGCAATCACCGTATCATAATTCGATCCAGCAAATAAATTTTCAGCAACGTCCTTGATCGCTTCAGAACTGGTTCTTTGTGAAAGACCGATCGCCAGTACATGGTCGGAAAGAACCAGCTCATCGCCGCCTTCCAGTCTGCTAGTCTGATTTCGGTCGCGCCAAACGTTAATATTTTTATTTGCAAAACGCGGATGATAATTAATAACTAATTCAGTAAACATCGACTCCCGCCGCCGAGCTTTGAAAGTCATCCGGTTGATCGTTAAACCATCGCCGATTGAAGCCGATGGGTCACGAGTGAAATAAAGATTGGGCATTGGTGCCATTAAAAAAGGCTTTGTTTGGTCAAAGGCAAAAAATTGTAAATCTTTTGGCGTAAGATCAATTTCATCAAAACGAACACCAGCCATGATTTTATCAACCATCTCTCTAGTCGATAAACTGGCTAAAAAATTTCTCAATTCTCTGTGTATGGTCCCGTTTTTAAATCCTGATTCAGCAATCATTTTATCAATAAAAAAAGATTTGACTTGTTTGCTTGTATCCAAAGCCTGAACAACTAATTTCTCAAGATATAAGACTTCGACGCCTTTTTTTCGAAGCGTATCAGCGAAATCGTCATGCTCCTTTTGGGCAATCAATAAATAAGGAATATCATCAAACAGCAAAGATCCCATTGTATCAGGCGTCAAATTCTCGATTTCTTTTCCAGGTCGATGAAGTATAACCGTTTTCAATCTGCCAATTTCTGAATTTACGTGGATTGGTCTTTTTTCTGTCAGCATTTTTGCTCCTACTTTAATCAAATCTTTTGTAATTGATTAAACATCATAAAGGTAACACTTACAGATATTCTGTCATATTTATTAACAAAATAAAACTTTAATCAGCAAATCTAAAGGCAATCAGAATGAAGTTGACCAAAAACATCAAACTAATAATCAAAACAACCGGATTAATCTGTTTGAATTTTCCTTTGATTACTTTTACAAAAATATAAAAGATGAATCCGGCCGCAATTCCGTAAGAAATAGAATAAGACAGGGCCATAAATACAGAAGTAAAGAATGACGGAATAGCAATTTCAAGATCGCCCCATTCGATTTTTTTAAATTCTCCCATCATTGAAATACCAACCAGAATCAAAATTGGTGCAGTAGCCGCATTCGGAATTACAGAAACAAAAGGAGCAAAGAAAATTGTCAGCAAAAAAGCCGCTGCCGTAACAAGATTGGATAAACCGGTTCTTCCACCAGCCGCAATTCCAGAAGCAGATTCGATAAAAGTTGTTGTGTTAGAGGTGCCAAGTAGACCGGCACTGGTTGTCGTCACGGTATCAGCTAAAAGAGCGCGATCCATTCGAGTTTTAAATCCAGCACGATTTTCAGCAAACTCACGCTGATCTTCTTTTGTAAAGATTTGAGTTTGTTCACCGATTCCAAGTAGGGTTCCGATCGCATCAAACAATCCTGTCAAGCCCATAGCGAAAACAGTTGCAAGTGTTAATAGGAAAGCGTGCCAACTAGTAAAAAGTGTTGGCATTCCTTGATTTGAAAAAGAAGCCAAAAAGACTTTTGAAAAATCAGAAAAAGTTTCTGAAAGCGATTGGCCCCAAGAGATATCTGTACTAGTAACGCCCATTGGAATACCAATCAACGTTGTCAAGATCATTGAAATCAAAAAAGCACCGGGAATTTTCCGCAAAAGCAAAACAATCAAAATCAATAAACCGATCAAAGCTAAAATTACCGGTGCCTGGTTAAAATTAGCCATCTCAGGTGTAACGCTACCATTACCAATCATCGAAGAAGTTCCCCAGCCGGAAATAACATCTGCTTTATCGATAATAAAATTAATAAAACCAGCGTTTTTCAAACCAATATAAGTAACAAACAAGCCAATTCCACCGGCGATTGCTGCTTTTAATTCCTCGGGTATAGCTTTTACAATTGCCCGCCTTCCATGAGTCAAAGTAATAATTAAATCAAAAGTTCCAACCAAAAAAACAATCGCTAAAGCCTGTTGCCATTTGAAATGAAAACCGAAAACGATTGTATAGGTGAAATAGGCCTGCATACCAATTCCAGGAGCCAAAGCAAAAGGAACGTTGGCGAACAATCCCATAAATAAAGTTCCGATTGTTGAAACAATAATCGAGGCCAAAAAGACACCTTTTTTCGGCATGCCTGTTTGCCCCAAAATCTGCGGGTTTAAAAAGAAAATATAAACCATTGACAAAAAAGTCGTAAAACCGGCAATTACTTCTCTTTTAACATTCGTGTGATACTTTTCTAACTGAAACATATTCCTCCTCAAATAAGTGTTGTACTTCCCTTAGTATTAATTTCATTTAAATAAGCGACTTCGTTATAACTTTCAATTGTAAAATGCTCGTCATCTGCTGTTTGCAGAATCGAAGTCGAAGTATTTTTTAACGAAGAAATATTTTCATTTCCAGTTAAAGCTTTAATCCCGAGTTGAATAATTGATCCATGAGAAAAAATTAAAAGATTTTCATCATCGTGAATTTCTTTACTGCGTCTGATAATTCCCGCTTTAAAACGGTCCCTCGCTTTGACAAAATTCTCAACGCCAAAATTCAAAAATCGCGGATCATCTTCTCTAGCAATTAATTTGGCAAAAAGTTCAGGATGCTTAGCAACGACTTGTGCTTTTGTAAGACCTTCCCAATCACCAAAAGCAAGTTCCCGAAAACTTTCATCAATAATAATTTTTTCTTTAGAATGTTTCTTGGAATCAGCCAAGGTTATTTCAGCTGTTCTTCTAGCACGCTTGATTGGGCTGGTATAAACAGCCGCAAATGCAAACTTGTCAAGAAAATTAGCCAAGTTCCTACAGTCGTCTTTACTTGATTCCAGAAGTGGCGAATCTCCATTAGCTCCCTGAAATCTTTCTTCTAAATTCCATTCAGTTCGCCCGTGTCTAACGATAAAAATTCGCTTCATACAAACTAGAATACAATTTTTTAAAGATAAAAGCAGCAAAACTCGAACATTTATAAATATTTCACCTTTAAAAGATCCAATTTAAGATATTTTAATATCAATTCAATTAAAAAAATAAAAAAATAGTTTAATCAACAACTTTTATTTTCTTCTTTTTGCAAAGCAAAAAGAGCCAAAGCAAAATTTCCGTAAGTTGCCGAACCGTTGTTTTCAATCGTTGGACGAACAATATATTCATCCAACGATGGAAGTGGCAAATAATCGTTATTCATTTGTTCAAACTGTTGACGAGCTTTATACAATAAACCTGGTCGACCGGAAACAGAACCACCAAAAATGATTTTATCGGGCCGAAATGACAACGTCACCGACCAAGCAGCTTGAGCAATATAATAAGCAATAATATCCCAAACCGGATCATCATCGGAAATATTTTCTCCCCGAATTCCCGTTCGTGCTTCTAATGAAGGACCAGAGGCGAGGCCTTCAAGACAGTCTCCGTGGAAACGACAAACTCCGGCAAAATTAGCGTCGTCAGGGTGTTTGCGCAAAATAATATGTCCCATTTCCGGATGTGAGCGTCCACCAACAAATAGGCCGCTTTGAATAACACCGACACCAACACCTGTCCCAAGGGTAAAATAAACCAGCGCCCGATCCTTTTTAACAGTACCGAATTGATATTCTCCATAGACTGAAGAATTAACGTCTGTCGTAAAAAATATTGGAACATTAATTGCAGCTTTTAAAGTTCCAATAAAATCAAAATCGGACCAGCCGACTTTTGGTGTTTTTGTAATAAATCCATAGTCGTCGTAACCCTCTTTGATTCCGATTGGACCAAAAGATCCAACGCCAACTGCAGACACCTTAAATTTTTGAAAAAAATTAATTGTCTGCAGTAAGGTTTCATGCGGATTAGATGTCTTAAATTTGATTTGATCAACAATATTGAAATTGGTATCAGCAACAGCACAAATAAACTTTGTTCCACCAGCCTCTATAGATCCTAGTAATTTGCTTTTTGCAATCATACTTCCCCCAAGGACAAAAAAATAACAAGAATTATTTTACCCGATTTTAAGTTAAAAGTGTTAAACGATTAACCATTTATCGTAAAAAAATTTTATCATTCTAAAAAAGACCAGTAGAAAACTAATTCTTCTGTTTGCAATACGCTTCGATGTAATTTCCTTCACTATCTTTAAACTCTAAGACCAGGCTTTACCCTATTTTTGTCAAGGGAAATCCGATAAGAGCGTTCAACTCATTAATCCGTTTCAGCAATAATTCCATGTTGTTAACTTGAAAACTCGGCAAACGATTATTGCCCCATAGAAAAATATTTTTTTAATTTTGATTAGTTCCTCTTATCCAGTTTAACAAGGGATGCGAATGTTCAAACACCAAGACTTTAACAATGATAAGATAGCGGCAAGTATTACTCATTGGGGAAATCACCTATGGGTGAAACAGTCATTAATCCGCCATCGACTTGTAAATCAAAGGATCAATTTATCTGCTCGTATTGACTCCACGAATCCTATTGAAGACAATGTGCATTAATTAAATTAAATAGGTGAAGTTGATAAACTGCAAAAAAACTTGAGCTTTCTTCATTCAGATAAAGCTCAAGTTTTTTGAATATCAAGTTGATTAAATATAAAATAAGTTATTCTCACTCAACATCTAGAAAAACAAAAAATGTCTAGAAATCTACAACTTGAAGGCATTTGGGAAATATTGGTAAACTACAACCTCAGCAACGAAAATAGTCATGGATTCGCGTTGAAGATTATGATCCCGCAATCATCTGCCTACCTGGTCTGTGATCCCTGTAGAACCATTTAAATCTTAGCCAAATCAGTGTAATTCTTCTAAACATGTCTTAGACAAATTAACCAATCCCTATTTTATTTTTTTAACAGCATCAAACCGATAAATTCAGACCCATCATTTGATAAAAACCGGTTGCTTTTTAAACAGAAGGTTTTTTAAACAATTCTTTGTTAACTTCAATAAAATCACCTTGATGTTCTTTTCCATCAGTAAGAATTTTTACAATTTTGCCAGCGACATCGCCGGGTGAACTAAAACCTTTAGTAGCAGCATTTCCATTCAAATCAGTTGTAGTCGGGCCTGGATGAATACTCATAATTCGAACAGGCAAGTTATTCTTTTTAAAATACGCTGCCAAAGACTCAGTCATTGAGTTTAATGCTGCCTTACTAGTTTTATACGCTAAAGGATTAAAGAATTCGTTACCACCAGCAGGGATTGTAATATTAACGATTCTACCATTGTTCTTTTTGAGTGTTGGAATTAATGCTTTTGTTAATGCATACGGGCCAAAAAAATTTGACTGCATTGTTTCCCGAAGCTGTGAAAGATCAGTATTGTCTGGTCTTTGACTCATATCTCCAGAAATCCCTGCATTGTTGACAAGTATAGATAAGTCACCATAATTCTTTTCTACTGACTCAATAGCATTCTCTAATGAATTAATATCATCCAAGTCAATATGAATATATACAGATTTCACATTTTCTTTTGCTAATTGCTGGACCGCATCATTACCGCGTTGTTCATTTCGCGCACCAATTAAGACCTGATTACCATGTTGGGCTAGAACTTTTGCTAGCGCAAATCCAATGCCTTTATTCGCACCAGTGATTAAAATAGTCGACATATGAAAACTCCTTTTCAAAAATCGTTGATTAGAAGCGACTCACTCGCTACAATCAATAGCATAAACGTTCAACCATGGTTTAATGCAAGGACAAAGGAGAAAAAATGACATATACGATTAAGCGGGCTGCTAAGAAATCGGGTCTTTCTGCTTCCAGCCTTCGTTACTATGATAAAAAAGGACTTTTGCCTTTCGTCTCAAGAAACAGAATTGGATATCGTGATTTTACAGATAGCGATCTAAAAATAATACACACAATTTGCTGTTTAAAAAATACCGGAATGAAAATCAGAAATATCCGTCGATACGTCAATCAGATAATGGCCGGTCCTGATACGATTCCTGACCGTGTTGAGCTTCTTGGGGAACATCGTGCAGCAGTGCTAGAGGAGCAAAAGAAAATTGCTGAAAATTTGAGTGAAATCGACTATAAACTAAATAGATACCGCGATCCGGATGCAACCAAAAAGGTGAATGCAGACATTAAGAGTGCAACTGAAGAAAAGACATCCGAATCTCTTTCTAGCTCATATCTCAATAAGGACCGAAATGCATAACTGTTTCGAAGCACAATGATAAGCCTGTTGGGTGATTTACATATCTTTAATAAATGCTGCACAACTGACAATCCGAGAGTTCCAGTAATGGTTCCCGGATAAAGTATATTGATAGTATCTTTAGTAATGATCGCATTATCCAATAGCCTTTCCGCTATATATAATCTACTACCAACAGAGGCGTTGTATATTGGCCAATTTTTTCTGTTCAATACGGCTAACCCCAGAAAAAATTTTTTGTAGATTCTGAAACTTCACACATTAAATCTTTAAAAGTCACTGGAATCTCCGACATAAAACCCTATTTCTATTTAAATTAGTAGACAAAAAATCTTCAAAATATACTCATCATTTAATCCTCATCTAAGTAAATATTAACAGCTTATTTTTAAGAAACGAATTTTTAATCAATGAATCTAAATCCGTAAGGCATATGATATCTTGATATTGCAATTTAAAATAACCAAATATCCCGATTTGAATAACTTGTTTCCCTAATAAAATAAAAAAATCATTAATTTAACAGATACCTGAGATAATTTAAATCAAATATTTAAAATATATTTCCAACAGAAAAATACCAAAAACAATTTGCTTAATCGTCCTCTTTAACAGTTGGAAATTCATCGGAGATTTCCGATTTAATCGTTGGTATAATTTCCTTAAAATCTTTAATTTTATTAATTACTTGCTTTCCAATCTCTTTTTGAACTGGATTATTAGTATCGTCAAGGATAGAATCAAGATCATTTAAATTTCCATAAAAATTCTGATCACTATAGATATTATTCATAATCTTTAACAAATCGTTTTTTGAAATATTGTCAATATTGATGTAATTTTTTTATCTATAGAAATCTTCAAAATGTTTTCTTCAATTTTTAAGAAACTCATAATTGTCGCCTTTTTCCTTGTAAGTGTCAAAACCAGCTTCCATAGAATCAAGAAAATCTTCAAAACTAGGAATCTGTCCATTATTTTCCGCATCTATTATTTTCTTTGATTTAAAATCACCAGATAAGATTCGATATTTATCATTTGATTCATCATATTTAGTTACTATTAGTCTGTCTGGTTTTAATAGTGTCCCAAGTGTTGAATTATGCGTAACAACAAAAATAGGAATATTTTGTGAAATCTCTCTGAGTTCATCAATGAGCTCACAATTAATGAAATGATTATCCAAGGAGGCCTCAGGCTCATCAATTAACGCTATGGTTGATTTTTTCGCCTCTTCCAATTTCAGCATTAATCCAAAAGCTACCTTTTGTCCTCCTGAAGGGCTTTTACCTGCAGCAGTGGTTAATACAGTCACGAAATTTAACAAATACTTCGCAACATCAGTCTCGTTCAAAATTTTTAATTTCTCAGAATAAGGTGAACTAAATATTTTTTTAAAAAAAGCGTCATACTTTTCTTTACAATTGGTAGCAGCAAGATACTAATCAATTAAATCTTCCTTAATCGGAAAACTCCTTGATATATGATGAGCATCTTTAAACTCAGAAGCATTCTTCCATGGCCTTTTTTCAACCTTAAGCGAAAAAAGGCCCTTGTTTTCTTTTCTTAATTCTTCTTTATTCACAACCATATTACAAAAAGTCGAAATCATATCTTTCTCTTTTTGATAAATAAATATTTTGGATAAATTGATTTCAGGTGGTGGATTAACACCTGTATTTTCCTTAACAATTTGTTTGATATCCTTAAGAAGATCATTTACATGTTTTTTTAATTTATTTTCTTTATCGTAATTTATTAGTTTATTTCTAATTGTGTTGTATGCATCGATAAATTTTTTTCTAATAACAGGATTATTCAACTCATCCCAAAAATTTCGATTATTAATTACATCTAATAATTCATTTTCACCTTTTTTTAATTGTTGATGTTCAAATATTTCATATACATTTTCTTTGAAAATTTTAACTTTGCTGGCTTCGCCATTTGTAACAGTTTGATTTCCATATTCTTTTAACTGTTCTATATAATTGTTCAGCTCTTCCTTATGAAGGTTTTTTGATAATGATTTTTAATTTGATATAATTCAACTTCGTATTTATTAACCCAATTTTCAATACATAAATTTCCAATTCTATTTTGTTGTTCACTCAAATAATCATCAGTTTCACTAGCCGACTGGAACTGTTTAATCATAAAAACATTTTCTTCATTTTGAAATTGCTTTTTTATACTTTCAAGAAATGTGCTCTTACCAGTGCCCCTTCTGCCTACCACTAAATTAAGCCTACTAGAAACATTAACCGGTAAGTTATCAACAGAAATTTGAAAAATTTTGTCCAATTGATCAGGATTAACAGAAACGCAATTTTTTTCCTTTAAAACTTCCTTGATTTCCGAAAAATCTACTTTTTCAACAGAAATATAAGTTCCTTTAAGTGCAAGCCTTGGAATATAGCATCTACACTTATCTCCATCATCGTAACAAGCATGACAGTCACTAAAAAGTACTGGCACATAATCTAAATCAGTATTAATTGTTTTATTAAATCGAAGCTGGTTATTTACACCAAGTACAAAAGTAAACCCCTTAAAAAAATCATCAGTTTTGTATTGATCATCAATATTAATAGAATTGCTTTTCCCATAT